>NZ_JACIEU010000009.1 GCF_014197035.1 Sphingobium scionense
GCGATCTTCCCCTTCGACGAAACGGCCCATGACCAAGTCTCCCGAGACGCCAGAAAACCCTATCATACAAAGGCGTTTTTACACAGCCTCGGTCGAAGTCTGCCAATCTCCACAGGCGTCATCCTGACGAAAGTCAGGATCCATCGTGCGCTACGAGGGCGAGGGCGCGCTGAATGGATGCCGGGTCAAGCCTGTCCTGAGCCTGTGGAAGGAGCCGGGGTGATGGCCGGTTTGGCGGGCGATCTTTGGCTTTACCAGAGCACGCCGTCGACCGGCTGGACCGGGGGTGGCCCTTCGCGGCCGAGCGTGTCGCACATGTCCGCCTCGATCGTGGTGGTGATGCTGTCGAGCGGGAGGTCGTGGACGTCGTTGCCGAACGGATCGACCAGGTCGTCGCCGATCTGCAGCACGGCAAGGTACATGAAGCCCGCGACCGCCGATCCGACTGGGGTGGCGATGCCCAGCGTCTCGACCAGACCGATCGGCAGAAGGATACAGAAGAGGCGGGTGAAGAATTTGGGGAAGCTGCGATATTGGGCGGGCAGCGGCGTGTTCTTGATCCGCTCCATGCCGCCCTGCGCGTTTGACATGTCGACCAGCAGCCGTTCGATCTGGGTCTGCTGGATGCTGTCGATCCAACCATCCGCGCGCGCCTGTTCGACCCGGCGGCCTGATCCGTCGAGCAGGCCGTTGGCGGGGTTGCGGCGGCTGAGTTCGGGAATCTCCGGGCCGGCGAGCACGCGGCGCACATCGGGCGCGGGATCGATCCGGCGGAGCTGGCAGCGCAGCGCATGGACATAGGCGATGTGGCGCTCGACCAGGGTCTGGCGCAATTCCGCCGTTTCGGTCCGGTCGGGGATGAAGTTCATCACCGCGCGCGCCCAGCTGCGCGAGACATTGACCATCGCACCCCACAGGATGCGGCCTTCCCACCAGCGCTGATAGGCGGAGTTGACGCGGAAGCCGAGGACCAGGGCGAGCGCGGTGCCGAAGATGGTCAGCGGCAGCGCGGGCGCCTTGAAGGGCGAGATGAAGTAGAAGATGGTGACCGCCAGATCCCAGAAGAACAGCGCGATAAGCGCGCGCCATGCGGTCTGGAAACTCTGGCGAATGCGCGGGGCACGTCCGACGATCATATGGGGGCGGTTCTCTAAAAGGTCAGGCGGCGTCCGTGCCGTCGGCCTCGTCCAGCTTCAGCCAGGCGTGGCGCAATGCCATGCCGCCGATGATGCCGACCGCCTTCAGGATCGTCGCATAGATGGTGGGGGTGCTGTCGCTGATCGCCAGCCAGGCGCAGGCGAAGCAGAGCGCCATGGCGGCATAGACGGGCAGCGCCTCGATATCGTTCCAGGCAAGGCGCTGGTTGGCCTTGGGCGTGGGAGCGGCGCGCGTTGCTGCGAGCGTGCGGATCATGACGGTCCTTTCCGAAAATGGGGCCGACGGGCCGCCTTTGTTCGAAAAATGATGCGATGCACAAGCGACGGTCAACGCGCTCCGCGCCCTGCAAGCCAGCCTTGCGATAGCGGTAACTTCAGCAAAATTCCGTCGCATTTCCGTGTCGTTCGGGAGATGTGGCAATGTTTTCATACGGAGCTGCAACCTTGCGCCTATTGCAATGCAGCGTAACGCGCATAGCTTTTTGCGCATGGCCGACCGTTATGCTGAAATCCTGTCCTTCGTGAAAATTGCCGAATCGGGCAGCCTGTCCGAAGCGGCCAGACGACTGGACCTGTCGCTCGCCGCGACCAGTCGCCGGCTGTCGCAACTGGAGTCGCGGCTGGGAGTGATGC
Organism: Sphingobium scionense; assembly: GCF_014197035.1. GTDB lineage: Bacteria > Pseudomonadota > Alphaproteobacteria > Sphingomonadales > Sphingomonadaceae > Sphingobium > Sphingobium scionense. The sequence goes on from NZ_JACIEU010000009.1 coordinate 1,791, forward strand.
TGGTGCGCCGCAACAGCCGGCACATGACGCTGACCCAGGAAGGGCAGATATTCTACGAGAAGGCCGGGCAGGCGCTGTCCGACATCGACCAGGCCGAAAATGTGGTGATGCGCAATGCGACCGAGGCGGTCGGGCCGCTGCGCGTGGTGACGACGCTGCATTCCGGGCGCAGCCGGCTGGCGCCGCTGTTCCAGCATTATGCCACGCTGCACCCGGAGGTCGCGGTGCATCTGGAGGCGGCGGGGCAGGCCGCCAATATCGTAGAGACCGGCCATGATATCGCCATCTGTTTCGATCCGCCGCCCGACAGCGGCCTGATCATGAAACGGCTGGCCGACAATCCGCGCATGCTGTGCGCCTCGCCTGAATATCTGAGCCGACGCGGCGTACCGCGCACGATCGAGGATCTGGCCAGCCATGACCGGATCGTCATCGGCGGCGGGCAGGACATGTGGCGTGCGATCGATGTGGATATGGGGCGGGACAACAGCCGAGCGAGCCGGGTGCTGAGCACCAATGACGGCGAACTGGCACGGCTATGGGCGCTCAATGGTGCCGGTATCGTCATCAAGTCGCTATGGGCGGTGTCGGACGATCTGGAGGAGGGGCGGTTGCAGACGGTGTTGCCCGCCGTGCCGCTGCCGGCATCGCCGATCGTTGCCCTCTATCTGCCGGCGCAGGGCGACAGCGCCAAGGTGCGCAGTTGCCTCGACTTCCTGGCGCGCCATCTGAAACCGGCCGAAGCGACGCCAGCCGCCGCCTGATCCGATTTTGACTATGCGCGATCGGCGCGATCGACTGTCTGCGGACCGTTGATCGCGCCGATCGTGATTCATGGCCGCCCTTCCCGGCAGGAGAGCGTCCGTCATCATGGGAAACTGATCTGTCAGGCCAATTTACCTGACAAGTGATGTGCCTCTCATTATTGGTTAGACCAATATGTTGCGCTGGCCTGATCTGTCGGTTACAGACTTTTCTAAATCTGGAGCCGAGTCCCGAAATGTGGGCTTTGCGATTGGTGCAGTCGGACAAACCGGCGCATCGGCCGGTGGCTCCCGATGACAGGTTTTGAACATAGGATCGGGAGAGGTTGATGAAGCGGCATTCGAGGATGGCAGTCGTGATGGCGAGCCTGCTGGTTGGCGTGGCATCGGGGACGCTGGCGGGTGAGGCTCATGCGCAGGCGGTCGATACCTCGTCCGGCGACATCATCGTGACGGCGCAGAAGCGCGAACAGAATGTGCAGGATGTACCCTTGTCGGTGCAGGTGCTGGGGGAAGCCCAGTTGCAAGCAAACGCGGTGCAAGATTTCAACGACCTGAGCCGGGTGTCGCCGTCGCTTAGCATCCGGCCTGCGGAGAATCCGGCGAGCGCCAATGTCGCCATCCGTGGTGTCGGCACCCTGGCCTTCAGTCCCGGCGTAGAGCCGAGCGTTGCGGTGATCCTGGACGACGTAGCGCTGGCCTTCCAGTCGCGCGCCTTCACCGATCTTTCGGATATCGAGCGGATCGAGGTGCTGCGCGGGCCGCAGACGACGCTTTATGGCAAATCGGCCTCGGCCGGCCTGATCAATATCGTGTCGAAGGCGCCGACCAAGACGCTGACCGCGTCAGTGCGCGGCATGATCACCACCGATGACGAGCAGCAGATCGGTGCGGTTCTTTCCGGGCCGCTGACCGACACGCTGGGTTTCCGCACCAGCGTCAACTATGATGATTTCAAGGGCAATTCGCGCAACCTGGCCGATGGCAAGACGCTGAACGGACGCCGTTATTTCTCCGCCCGCAACAAGCTGCGCTGGAACCCGACGGCTGAGTTGCAGGCCGATCTGGCGATCGATTATGCCGACGGACGGACGACAGCGACGCGACCCTTCATCGAACTGGGCGACAATGCGATCCTGCGCGGCAATCCCGCCTTCACCCAGGATGTGTTCGCGCCGGGTATCACGGTCGGCAAGGACAATACGGACGTGTCGATCGATTTCCCGACCGGCAACACCTATAATGATTTCGCCCAGTCGCTGCGCCTGAGCTATGATACGGGTGGCCCGACGATCATGTCGATCACCGCGCATGACCGCTACAAGTCGCACGACTGGTTCGACAGCGACGATTCCGCGATCACCAGCTTCCAGAATTTTCAATATGGCCATTTCGACAGCGAGCAGTTCAGCCAGGAACTGCGGCTGATTTCGCCCGGCAAGGACCGGTTCCGCTATACGCTTGGCGCCTATTACAGCAATGTCGACATTGGCCGCGACTTCTATCGCGGGCCGCTTTTTTCCAACGCCAATTGGGACGCGACCAATGGCAGCGACCTGATCGCGGGCTTTGGCCAGCTGGAATATGATCCGCTGCCCGGCACGACGCTGATCGCCGGTGGCCGCTACAGCCGGGAAAAGATCGATTATGTGTTCACCGATCTGGCGGCCAGCCGGGTCTATGCGGGGCGCAGCAGCGACAGTTTCGGCACCTACAAGCTGGGCATCAAGCAGGATGTCGCGCGCGACATGAACCTCTATCTCACCTATGCGACCGGGCATAAGGGGCAGGCCTATGACATCTCGTCGGGCTTCAACCAGGCGCGCGCCGACGCCGGCCCGGTGAACCCGGAAAAGTCCGACAGCCTGGAACTGGGCTTCCGATCGCAATTGCTGGATCGCAAGGTGACGCTGAACGTCACGGTCTTCAATTCCAATTTCCGCGATTTCCAGACCCAGGCGGTGGAAAATCTGGCCGACGGGACGCAGAATTTCCGCCTGACCAATGTCGGCAAGGTGCGCATCCGGGGCTTGGAAATGGAAACCAGCATCCGCCCGGTGGCCGGGCTGACCATCAATGGGTCGCTGACCTATCTGGACGCCAAGTTCAAGGATTTTGCCGGCGCGGCCTGTTATGTGAACCAGACCGCGGCGCTGGGATGCGTCGGCACGCCGCCGCGCCAGGATCTGAGCGGCAAAGCGATGCTGATCTCGCCCAAATGGAAGCTGGCGGGCAATGTCGATTATGCCCGGCCGCTGGGGCAGGGGCCGCTGGAACTGGTCGCGCAGGGCGCCGTCACCTGGCAGAGCAAGGTCGTGCCGCTGGACCAGAATCCGCGGACCATCCAGCCGGAATATGCGATGGTGAACATCGCGCTGGGCCTGCGCAGCGCCGACAAGTCCTGGCAGGTGATGGGCTTCATCAACAATCTGTTCGACCAGCATTATCGCTATCTGATCAACGATGTGTCGAACCGTTATGGGACGACGGCAATCCAGGGCTATGTGCCGCGTGATTTCCATCGTTATGGCGGCGTTCGCCTGAGCTACAGCTATTGAACTGGCGGGTTGCCGGGCTGGGCCTGACTGCGCTGATCGGTGCGGCTGGCTCGGCCGGCGGCGCAGCGCCCTTGCCGGACATCTATGTGCTGGCCGGCCAGTCCAACATGTCGGGACGGGGCGCCCTGGCGGACCTGACCGAGCCGGAAAGGGCGCCGGTGCCGGGCGTGATGCTGCTGGGCAATGACGGCATCGTGCGACCGGCGATGGAGCCGATCGACAGTGCGCAGGGGCAGCAGGACATGGTGTCGGAGGACCGGCTGGCGGCGGTCGGACCGGGCCTGTTCTTTGCCCGCGCGCTGATCGCGCGGCAGCGGCGGCCGATCCTCCTGATCCCCTGCGCCAAGGGTGGCAGCGCGATCGGGCGCTGGCGGCCCGGCGGGGATCGGACGACGCTCTATGGATCGTGCCTGGCGCGGGTGCGATCGGTCCGGGGGCGGCTGGCCGGCATCCTCTGGTATCAGGGCGAGAGCGACACGGAGAATGAGACGGCGGCAACGGGCTATGGCGCTGCGCTGGTCGATCTGGTCGGGCATTTGCGGCGGGATCTGGGACGCGCAGACCTGCCGTTCCTCTTTGCGCAGATCGCCGATCGGCCAGCGGCGGCGGAGCATGTCGCGCGCTATCCGGGATGGGCGGTGGTGCAGGCGGCGCAGGGCGACATCAGGCTGCGCTGCGCTTATATGGTGCCAACCGGCGGCCTTGTGCGGCAGGCGGACGAACTGCACCTGGTGACCGATGCCCAGCGCCGGCTGGGCATGGCGATGGCGCGGGCGATGATGGCCTTGCAGGCGGATGGGTGCGGGCGCTGAAGCGCGCCCGCCGCCTTATAGCGTCTTTTCGTAGACCTGATAGATCTTGTTGACCCTGGATTCGATGGCGTCGGCGATTGCGTTCATGCCCTGATTGTCGTCCAGCACCCAGCCGATCTCGCCCCGCGTCGCGCCATAATGGGCCAGCGCCTCGCGGCGGATATATTCGATCATCATGAAGGCGAGCTGGCTGGCCATGCGGGTCGATTGCAGCCGCTGGACCACGCCCATCAGCGGCACGCGCATGGTGCGGACCTGAGGCTTGCGCAGCCAGCGCAGCAGCTTGATCCAGCCGAACGGGAAGAGCGAGCCATTGAGCGGCTTCAACGCCTCGTTGAGATCGGGCAGGGTCATCATGAAGGCGACCGGTTCGCCCTCCAGCTCCGCGATCATGATCAGATCCTCGAACACCAGCGGCTTGAGCTTCTTGCCGGTGAAGGCGACTTCGGCGTCGGTGATGGGCACGAAGCCCCAATTCTTGCCCCAGGCGTCGTTGAGGATGCCCAGGATGATCGCGGCTTCCCGATCGAATTTCGCCTTGTCGACCTTGCGGATGGTGATGCGCGGGCTCTTTTCGCCCGAGGCGACGATGCGCTCGATCAGCGGCGGGAAATTCCTGGTGATGTCCAGTTCATAGGTCTTGAGCTGCTTGACCGGCTGATAGCCGGCACCTTCGACCATCGGCTGATAGGCGGCGCTGTTATGGCCCATCATCACCGTGGGCGGATGATCATGGCCCTGGATCAGCAGGCCCGGTTCTTCCCAGATCGACAGCGAGATCGGGCCGAGCACGCGGGTCATGCCCTTGGCCTTGAGCCAGCCTTCGGCCCCGGCGATCAGGGCGGCGCCGGTTTCGGCATCCTCCGCCTCGAACAGGCCGAAATTGCCGGTGCCCGGACCCATGCCCTGTTCGACCGGCTGCGCCAGCGCGAGCTTGTCGAAATGCGCGGAAATGCGGCCGACCACCTTGTTTCCGCGCCGGGCGAGGAAATATTGGGCCTCGGCATGGTCGAAGAAGGGATTCTTGCCCGGCGTCAGCAGGCCGTAGACTTCGGACTTGAGCGGCGGCACCCAATTGGGATCATTGGCGTAGAGCCGCCAGGGCAGGTCGACAAAGGCCTTGAGATCGGCCTTGGAGGAAACGGGGGTGATGAGGAGATCGGTTGATGCCACGGCGCAGGCCCTTGAAGAAATGTGTCGAGCAGTTCGGCGCTTGTTTGCGGAATGTCAATCTCGGGCCGGGGCAGGGGCGCTAAGAGGGTGAATATGTCACGTTGCTGCCACGATTGCAGCGCATTTGGAGTGTAGGGAAGACCGCATGACTGTGCATGATCCCATTTTGGCCGCCGCGTCGCGCACGCATTCGGCGATTCCCGATGATACGAAGATGCTGCGCGCCGCTGCCGAGTTGACGCGCACCCTGTCGACCGCGAACTCGGCCATCTACTGGCCCGATCTGCTGCTGTCGGCGCTGGTCGGTTATGGTGCGCTGGCCGGCGCTATTCTGGCCCAGAATGTGGCGATCGCGATCGGCTGCGCCCTGCTGTCGATGATGGCGCTCTATCGCGCGGCAAGCTTCATCCATGAGCTGACCCATATTCGCAAGGGCGCGCTGCCCGGCTTCCGCTTCGGCTGGAACCTGCTGGTCGGCATTCCGCTGATGATCCCGTCCTTCCTGTATGAAGGCGTGCATACCCAGCACCATGCCCGCACCCGTTATGGCACGGCGGAAGACCCGGAATATCTGCCGCTGGCACTGATGAAGCCCTGGTCGCTGCCCCTGTTCATCGTGGTTGCCGCGCTGGCGCCGGTCGGCCTGATCCTGCGTTTCGGCGTGCTGACGCCGCTGAGCCTCATCATCCCGCCGCTGCGGCGCAAGGTGGTGGCGGAGTTTTCGGCGCTGTCGATCAATCCCGCCTATCGCCGCCGCGCGCCCGAGGGCGATTTCGCCCGCATGTGGCACTGGCAGGAAGCGGGCGCCTGCCTGTTCGCGCTGGCGCTGGTCGGCAGCGTGTTCGCCTTCGGCTGGAAGCCTTTGCTCGTCTATATGGCGATCCATTCGGCGATGACCGTCATCAACCAGCTGCGCACGCTGGTCGCCCATCTGTGGGAGAATGAGGGCGAGGCGATGACCGTGACGGCGCAATATCTGGATTCGGTCAATGTGCCGCCGCCTGGCACGCTGCCCGAACTATGGGCGCCGGTCGGCCTGCGCTATCATGCGTTGCATCACCTGCTGCCGAGCGTGCCCTATCATAATCTGGCGGCCGCGCATCGGCAGCTGATGGCGACGCTCGATATCGACTCGCCCTATCGCCAGGGCAATTATACCGGCATGTTCCCGCTGGTCGCCAAGATCGCCCGGAGCACGATGCACGCGCGCTGATCGCGGTGGAACGGGACAGGAAAGAAGGCCGGTGGAAACGCCGGCCTTTTTTTGTTTGGTGGACGGGAGAGGGCGGGGTTGCGAGGCGAAGGTTGCGTGACGCTTTTGCTGTGATCGGTTGGTCATGATCTGGCCGGCAAAGCGGGGATCGGACCTGGCTTCCAGATCAGGGAATGTCCGAGCAGGAAAGCTGCGCACCGGGGACGGTGGAAAGCGACCATCTCGCGCCGGTGGATTGCTTCGCTACGCTCGCAATGACGATGTTGGGCTTTGACGGTGGGTTCAACGGGTGGCGACAACACTTTAATCTTTTGAGGAAGATGGAGTGTCGCGATGAAGCAGCGTCGTCGGATCTATTACACGGCCAGCCAGCGAGCGGAGATATGGGACCGCTGGCAGCGCGGGGAATCGATGAGTTCGATCGGGCGACGGTTTGATCGAGGGGCATCGTCGGTATTTTCGGTGATTTCGCCGACCGGCGGTATTAGGCCGGCCGATCGCAAGCGTGGCCGCCTTGCGCTGAGCCTTGCCGAGCGGGAGGAGATATCGCGGGGCCTGAGCGTGAGCGAACCCTTGCGTGCGATAGCACGGCGACTGGGCCGCGCGCCTTCGACGATCAGTCGTGAAGTCAGGCGTAACGGCGGCCTTGCACGGTATCGGGCGACCGCGTCCGATCAGGCAGCATGGGACCGTGCCTTGCGACCCAAGTCCTGCAAGCTGGCTTGTTCGCCGCCACTGGCCCGGGCAGTATCGGCCAAGCTGCGCCGCAAATGGTCACCGGAACAGATTGCGGGGTGGCTCAGGCGCAGCTTTCCCGAGGAGCCGCACAGGTAGGTGTCACACGAGACTATCTACAAAAGCCTGTACATACAGGCGCGCGGGGTTCTGAAGAAGGAACTGCTGGAGCATCTGCGCGCCCGGCGCACCATCCGCCGGTCCCGGCACGCCAGCCTCAAGCGCCATGGGCTGGGCCAGATCAAGGATGCTGTGTCGATCAGCGAACGCCCCGCCTGTGTCGAGGACCGCGCCATTCCCGGCCACTGGGAAGGCGATCTGATCGGCGGCACGAAGAACAGCTACATCGCAACGCTGGTCGAACGGCATTCGCGCTATGTGATGCTGGTCAAGGTCGCCAACAAGGATACAAGGAGCGTCGTGTCGGCGCTGATCAGGCAGACGCAGCGCCTGCCGCGCGAACTGTACAAGTCGCTCACCTGGGATCGCGGCAAGGAACTGGCCGACCATTCCCGCCTCACACTGGCTACCGATGTCGAAGTCTATTTCTGCGATCCGCAATCGCCCTGGCAGCGCGGCTCCAACGAAAACACCAATCGCCTGCTGCGGCAATATTTCCCCAGAGGAACAGATCTGTCGTTATACAGCCAGGCCCAGCTGAGTGCCGTTGCCCGGCAACTCAACGAACGGCCAAGGAAAACGCTCGAATACCAAACACCCGCAGAGCGTTTCCAAGCCTGCGTTGCCGCCACCCGTTGAACCCACCACGGCTAACGACCATTCACAGACGATTTACCTGACCTGCTTATAGTGGCAGCCCGACAGTTAGGAGTTCTCGATGGGATACTCGAAAGAAGAGTGGGTGCAGTTTGCTGAGAACCGTCGGCGCGATGCTGGCAGAACATATAATGACGGGGACGAATTTGAAGGCGTCGGCGCAGTCTGCGTAAATTGCGGCGCACCTGTTGGTAGCGATGGGCAGATTGGCGAGGATGCTGCCATCTGCGCCGCTTGTGATTGAAAATGACAAGAAGCGGACATGTTCCCAGTTCCTCCCCAAGCTTGCTTGGGGAGGTGGCAGCGCGGAGCGCTGACGGAGGGGAAATGGCGCAAGCGCAACGCTATTGCCCCTCCACCGCCTTCGGCGGTCCCCCTCCCCAAGCGAGCTTGGGGAGGATTTCGGACAGTCCCCTAACCACCCAACTCCGTCACCCCAGCGAAGGCTGGGGGCTCAGGCGGTGGTAGAAGGAGGGCGGACCGTCTCGCTATCCGTTGACGTGGCGTGCATCTGCCTGAGATGCCAGCCTTCGCTGGCATGACGAGATTTGCCAGCCGCTGACCACCCCTATTCATCGCTCCGCCGAGGACGCGCTATTCCTCGGTTCTGAACAGCACTGTCTCGCCGAGCAGCAGGAAGAGGAGGAAGGGCGCCCAGGCGGCGAGGATGGGCGGGTAGGCGCCCAGATTGCCCATGGCGAGCGAGAAATTGTCGGCGACGAAATAGGCAAAGCCCAGCGCCATGCCCATCACCGCGCGCAGGAAGAGCTGGCCCGAGCGTGCGAGGCCGAAGGCGGCGACCGACCCTAGGATCGGCATCAATACGGCCGAGAGCGGCCCGGACAGCTTGTGCCACAGGCTGCCTTCCAGTTCGGCGGTCGGCCGCCCGGCATCGTGCAGGTCGCCGATCGCCGCCTGCAACTCGCTGAAGGTCAGCGCGTCGGGATCGACCTTGGCCAGAGTGAACTGGTCGGGACGGATATCGCTGCCGAAGCGGACGGTGCCGACATTCTGGAGCGTGCCGCGGGCGACGTCGAACTGGCGTGCGCCTTCCAGCACCCAGCTTTTGCTGGCGGCGTCATAATGGCCTTTGGGCGCGGTGATGATGGTGGTGAGGCTGTTGTTGATGCGGTTGAAGATCTCGACCTTGCGCAACTGCACGTTGGTGCCATGGCCCGCGACGATCGCCGCGGTGACGAGATTGTTGCCGTCGCGCACCCAGGGATTGGTCTTGATGCCGCTGTCGGCCGGGACCGGGCCGAAATCGACCGCCTGCCATGCGCTGAGCATCGCCGTCGAGCGCGCGACGATCCGTTCGTTGAAGGCGTAGCTGAGCAGCGCGACGCCGAAGGCCGCGGCGACCAGCGGGGCGAGGATCTGCTGGGCGGAAAGGCCCGCCGCCTTCATCGCGATGATCTCGCTATTCTGGTTCAGCGTCGCCAGCATGATGAGCGTGCCGAGCAGCACCGAAAAGGGCAGGAAGCGGGCGACGATCTGGGGGGCGCGCAGGCCGACATAATGCCAGAGCTGGGCGTCGCCATTGCCCGGATAGGCCAGGATGTCGCCCGAATTGCCGAGCAGGTCGAGCATCTGGAGCACGACCACCAACATCGCAAGCACCGCTAGGGTGCGGGTCAGGAACAGGCGGACCATGTACCAGCCGACCTGGCGCGAGGGGAAGAAATCGAACTGCATGGGGTCAGGCTGCTCCCTTGGCGGGCTCGCCGCGTCGCGTCACGAAGCGCAACAGGCGGCCGATCTGCTTGCCGAGCTTGGCGAAGGCATATTCCAGCGCGGCGATCGGCTGGCCGCCGGGGCGATGGGCGATGACATGATACATCCAGAAGATCAGGCCGGAGGCCAGCACGAACGGCGCCCACAGCGCGATGATCGGGTCGACCTTGCCCAGCGAGCCGATGCTTTCGCCATATTGGTTGATCTTGTGATAGGTCACGATGAAGACGATCGAGAGGAACACGCCGAGCGCCGAGGTCGAGCGCTTGGGCGGGATCGCGAAGGCGAGCGCCGCCATCGGCAGCAGCATCATCATGACCACTTCGACCATGCGGAAATGGAAGTTGGAGCGGACCTCGTTGCGCAGCTTGGTGGGCGTGGCGGGATCGCGCCCCATCGAGAAGAGTTCGGGCAGGGTCTTTTCCCGATCGACGTCGCGGCCACGGAAATTCTCGATCTGCGGCAGGTCTATCGGCAGGTCGTGGCTGGAGAAGGAGAGGATGCGCGGCGTCTTGTACTTGGGTGCGTCGTTCACCAGAACGCCGTCGCGCAGGCGGAAGATGATGGTGTCGGGATCGTCGGTGGCAAGGAAGGCGCCCTGTGCGGCGGTGACCGCGACCGACTGGCCATCCTTGCCGACGGCGCGCACGAAGATGCCGCGCAGGTTGCGTCCTTCGTCCAGGCTGCGTTCGATGCGCAGCGTCATGCGCTTGCCCAGGTTGGTGAACTCGCCGACCTTGATCGATGCGCCGAGCGCGCCCGAACGCAGTTCGAAGCGCAGCGCTTCATAGGCATGCCGGGAAAGCGGCTGGACCCAGCCGACGATGCCGAGGTTGAGCAGGGCAAGGGCGAAGGCGAACATGTAGGGGACGCGCAGCAGCCGGCCATAGGACAGGCCGACGGCACGCATCACGTCGAGTTCGGAGGAGGTGGCAAGCTTGCGGAAGGCGAGCAGGATGCCGAGCATCAGCCCGATCGGAATGCCGAGCGAGAGATATTCGGGCAGCATATTGGCGAGCATGCGCCACACGACGCTGACGGGGCCGCCTTCGGCCGCGACAAAATCGAACAGGCTCAACATCTTGTCGAGCACCAGCAGCATCGCGGCGATCACCAGCGTGCCGAGAAGCGGCAGGGCGATCAGGCGGGCGAGATATCGGTCGATGGCGGTCAGCATTTCTCTATGTCGTCGTCCCATCACCATGTTTTGGCCGCAAACCCCGCCCATATGCGAGTCAGCTAATAAAAGAGTCGCGGGGCGAACAGGGGCTCGCCGCTCGAACATATCGGGCGGCTATAGCTTCCAGGAGTCTGATGGTCATGTTGAAAGTTGCAGTGGGTCTGATGCCGGTGGCGGTCCTGTTGGCCGCAACGCCTGCCATGGCCCATGGTCAGGAAATCACGAACGATCTGTCCCGTTGTGCCGCATCGGCCAAGGGGCCGGCGGTGCTGGTCGATGTGCGCGGCTTTGCCGAGGCGACCGGCCGCGTGCGCCTGCAATCCTATCACGCCACCAGGGCGAGCTGGCTGACCAAGGGTGAGTGGCTCTATCGGATCGACAATGTCGTCCGTCCGTCCGACGGCGCCATGCGGTTCTGCATGCCGGTGCCCGAAGCGGGCAAATATGGCATTGCGGTGCGCCATGATCGGGACGGCAACGGCAAGACCGACATTTCGCGGGACGGCGGCGGCTTTTCCAACAACCCGTCGATCAGCATCTTCAATCTGGGCAAGCCATCGGTCGACAAGGCCGCCTTCTATGCTGGACCGGGTGTGACCCGGATCACCATCAACCTCAAATATATGTAAGGTCGTCATGGTCCGCGTCGCGCTCCTGTCCAATCCCAAGTCCACGGGCAACCGGCAAACTTTGCCGCGCGTGCGCAGCTTTTGTGCCAACAACCCGGACATCTTCCATTATGAGGTCGAGCATGCCGACCAGATCGGCCGCGCTCTGCAGACGATCGCGCGGGTCGATCCGGCGGTCATCGTCATCAATGGCGGCGACGGGACGGTTCAGGCGGCGCTGACCGAACTCTATCAGGGCGAGCATTTTTGCGGTCGGGTGCCGCCGATCGCGGTGCTGCCCAATGGCAAGACCAACCTGATTGCACTGGACCTCGGCATCCATGGCGACCCGATCAAGGCGCTGGAGCGCATCGTCGAGATCGCCAAGTCGGGGCTGGGCGACCATGTCGTGCAGCGCGAGCTGATCGCGCTGACCGACGGGCAGACGACCCGTCCGGTGCTGGGCATGTTCTTAGGGGGAGCGGGCCTGGCCGACTATATCCTCTATTGCCGGGACAAGATCTATCCGCTGGGCCTGTCCAACGGGTTCAGCCATTTCCTGACCGCGCTCGCCGTGCTGGCGTCGCTGGTTTTCGGTATTCGTGCCCGATTCCTGCCACAATCCAGCCACCCGGTCAGCATTTCGCTGATGCGCGAGGGGCAGTTGGCGGGGCGCTTCTCGGTCCTGATCGTGACCACGCTGGAGCGATTGCTGCTGGGCGTCGATCCGGGTGACAGCCGCCGCGGCAACATGAAGTTGATGGCGGTCGACCAGAGCGTGTCGGCGCTGCTGCGCCTGGTGTGGGCCAGCGTCTTCGGGCGCATGGGCAAGCAGCAGATGCAGGGCATCCATCTGGAACAGGGCGACACGATCCGTATCGAAGGCGCGCAGAGCAGCGTGATCCTGGACGGCGAAATCTTCCGCGCGTCGGAAGGCAAGCCGATCCTGCTGCGCTCGACCGAGCCGGTGCCCTTCCTGCGCCTGGCCGCCTGAGATCGGCTGAGCGGCGGGGCACATTCGGCGCCTGCTGAATGGACGGGATGGGTGGTTTCCTACCATGCCCCTCCCGTCTACGGGAGGGGGGGAACAGTCTGCAACTGGTCGCTTCCCGACCATCCGGACTGGCCCTCGCCGCCTAGTCGCGCGGGACCGCTACATCGACGGCGCCGGCGGCGATCTTTACCGTGACGGGGGTTTTTGCCAGCACTTCGCCGTCGATCGATATCTTCTGGGGCGGGTGGCAGGCCAGCTTGAACTGGCGGCCGTGAAATTCCTCCGTATGAGCGTTGCGGTCGCGCAGCTTCACGAATTTGGCGTACCAGTCCCAGGCGAGGCGCGGCTTGGAGCGGCCGACGACGGCCTGGATCACGATCTCGCCGGTATCGACGGCGGCATGATCCGATAGCTCGACTCCGCCATGATAGGGGCCGTTGAGAATGCGCACCTCGGTCGACCACATCCGTCTTTCCTTGACCCCGTCGTCGATGGTCAGGCGAAAGGCGCGGAAGCCGACCGAGCATTTCACCGCCCAGAGCAGGTAGCCGATGCGGCCGAGGTAGCGCTTGAGCTTGTGGGGCACGGTCTGGCCGATCATCGGCGACAGGCCCAATGAGGCGGCATTCACGAAATAGTCGCGGTCGATCATGCCGAGGTCCACGCGGCGGCGCTGGCCGGTGGCGATGGCTTGGACCGCGCCGTCGAGGTCGAGCGGCAGGCCCAATGTGCGGGCGAAGCTGTTGGCGGTGCCGAGCGGCAGCACGCCGAACACGCAATCCTTGCCGACCAGTTCGTCGACGGTGCCCGACATTGATCCGTCGCCACCGCCGACGATGACCATCGGCGCGCCGCTCTCCACCGCCTGGCGGACGGTGGCGGCCATCTGCTCGGGGTCGTCGACCGCATGGGCGGCGATCAACTCGATGCCGGCCGCTTCCAGTTTTGCCTTTGCCTGATCGAAATTGTCCTGGCCGCGTCGGCTATGGGCGTTGACGACGAGGATCGCCTGCCGGGGGAGCGCTTTCGTTTCCATGCCGCAATAACACCGCGCAACGATTTCGGGTCCATCGGAAACGAACGGCCATGGATTCGTTAGTGGCGAATGGCCCGTATCGCCCATCTGTCCGACATTCATTTCGGCGCGCATGATCCACGCATCGTCGACGCCGCCACCGCATGGCTGGAGGCGCGTCGGCCCGACCTGGTCGTCATCAGCGGCGACCTGACCCAGCGTGCGCGGGTGGAGCAGTTCAGGGCGGCGGCGGCCTGGCTCAATCGCCTGCGCGCGGCGGGGCTGAAGATATTGGTGATCCCCGGCAATCATGACGTGCCGCTGTTCGACCTGGTGCGGCGCTTCGCCCGGCCGCTGGCGCGCTACAAACGCTATATCAGCCGCGATCTCTGTCCCTTCTACGAGGATGATGAGGTCGCGATGCTGGGGCTCAACACCGCCCGGTCGCTGACGATCAAGGACGGGCGGATCAACCATGGCCAGATGGACCGGCTGCGCGAGAGTTTCGCGCGGATCGCGGCGGCCAAGACCCGTATCCTGGTGACCCATCATCCGCTGTTCGCCATGCCGATCGGCCGGGGCGGGGAGTTGAGCGAGGCGGTGGGGCGGCATGAGGATGCGGTGCAGGCGGCGTGCGAGGCCGGGGTGCATGTCGCGCTGGCCGGGCATTTTCATCGTACCTATGCTCAAGCCGCGCAGAAGATGGTGGCGCATAGCGGCGGGGCGCTGGTGATCCAGGCGGGGACGGCGACATCGACCCGGCTGCGCAATGCCGAGCCGCAAAGCTTCAACTGGCTGCATGTCCGGCGCAACAATGCGATCGAACTGCAGGTGATCGTGTGGGACGGCAATGCCTTTCGCCGGGCGAGCCATGTCGACTATGTGCGGGAAGGCGAGGCATGGACGGGACGGGATGTGATCGACCCGCCGACGGTCGGCAGCGTGGCTATGCTACAAGGCGTGCGCTGAGGCAGAAGCCTTCGATCGGTCGCAATTCCCATAAAAAACAATGATTCATGTTGCATCCGCGTAGCGATTGACCAAAGGCGATGGGCTTGCAGACCCGGGGAGTGTCAGTTGGTCGGATCATTGTCCCATCGGATTGTGGTGCTGTGCGGCATATTGTGCCTGGTGATGGTGCTGCTCGCCGGGCTGCTGCTCGACGGGTCTATGCAGATGCGCAGCAGCCTGGGCTGGGTGACGCATTCGTCGCAGGTGCTCAAGACCGCGAACCGGACGCTGGGCCATTTGCAGCAGGCGGAGTCGGGCCAGCGCGGCTATACGCTGACCCGCAATCCCGAATTTGGCGAGACGGTTGCGGCCGAGATTGCTGCCGCCAAGCATGATGCGGCCGCGCTGGTTAACCTGACCGCCGACAATTCCGCCCAGAATGAGCGGGCGCGGCAGGTGCGCGCGCTGGTGACGGAACGGGCCGCCAGTCTGGAAAAGGCTGCGGCAATGACCCGCGCCGGCGATTTTGCCGGGGCTCAGGCGTCGACCGCGACCGGGCGGGGCCGCTATCTTATGCTGATGGTCGAGGCGCGGGTCGGCGATCTGCTGGCCGAGGAGCGTTCGCTGTCGGTCGATCGCATGGGCGCGGTGGAGCGGCGGCTCAACTATATTCGCTGGCTGGTGCTGCTGGGCACGCCGCTGACGGTGGCGATCATCGTCATCATGGGCGTTGCGCTGATCCGCGGCATCCGCCGTCCGGTGGATGCGATGATGACGGTGATGGGCAAGCTGGGTGCGGGTGACCGTAGCGCGCGTATCGATGTCGCAATGCGGTCGAGCGAGTTCGAACGGCTGGCCGGTGGCTATAACGCGATGGCCGGCGAACTGGAGGCGGCGGTCGCCGACCAGGTAGACAGCGAGGAACGGCTGAAGGTCGCGAACCAGGAATTGAGCAGCAATGCCCAGGTGCTGCGCGAGCGCGGCGAGGTGATCGAACTGCTGGGCGGCATGGCCCATCGGATGCAGGCGGCCCGCACCGACGAGGAACTGGCGGCGATCATCCGGGTGTTCGTGCCGCGCGTGCTGCCCGATATTCCCGGCGCGCTCTATGCCCATAATAATTCCCGCAACCTGCTGGTGCCGATTGCGGCCTGGGGCGGGCTGGAGGTCGAGCAGGCGGGCTTTGCGCCCGACCAGTGCTGGGCCTTGCGCCGCGGGCAGAGCCATTATGTGACCGAAGAGGGATCGGACATCGTCTGTGCCCATGTCGGGGCCGAGGCGGACCATTATCATTGCGAGCCGCTGCTGGCCGGCGGCGAGGTGATCGGCGTGCTCTATCTGCGCGGCGTGGTGGGGGCGGAGAACCGCTTCCGCCTGACCGTGCTGACCGAGAATATCGCGTCTGCCCTGGTCAACCATCGCCTGCAGCGCGGTCTGCGCGAACAGACGATCCGCGATCCGCTGACCAGCCTGTTCAACCGTCGTTATATGGAAGAGACGCTGGCGCTGGAGATCGCCCGGGCCACGCGCACCGGCAGTCCGCTGAGCCTGGTGATGTGCGACATTGACCATTTCAAACGCTTCAACGACGAGTTCGGCCATGAGGCGGGCGACGCCGTATTGCAGGCGGTCGCATCGGAAATGCGCAGCCGCTTCCGTGACGGCGACGTCGTCTGCCGCTTTGGCGGCGAGGAGTTCACGATCATCGCACCGGGGACGTCGGCGGCGGTGCTGGCCGGCCGGGTGGAGATCGTCCGCCAGGCGATCAGCGAACTGATGGTGAGCCAGGGTGGCCGCACGCTGGGGGCGACCAGTATGTCGTTCGGCGTCGCCACCTGGGAAGAGAGCATGGAGCGCGACGGCTCCACCCTGATCAAGTCCGCCGACGCAGCCCTCTATCGCGCCAAGCGCGAGGGACGGAACCGGGTGGTGCTGGACGCGCGCGCGGAAGCGCTTTCAGCCTGAATCGTCTCAGTCCTTGCCCTTGAGCGCAGCGGCTAGCGAGACGGTGGCGCTGCCGCGGCGGGCGGGGGCGGCCTGGCTGGCGTCGGGTTTCCAGCCGGACAGATAGATGAGCGCCATCTGTTCGGCAGTGCGGCCGTCGGGATCGGCAGCGTTGGCGAAATGGGCGGCGGCGCGCATCAGCACGTCGCGCGACAGGGCAGGCGGGCGGGTGGCGAGCGCATTGCCCGCGCCCATTCCACGCAGATCATGCATCAGCCGGACGATGTCGCCATAGCGGATATTAAGCGTCTCGCCGTCGGCGACCGGCATGGCGAAGCCGGCGCGGCTGAGGAGATCGCCGGCCGAGCGGACATCGACCTGGGGATGGACATGCTGTCCGGGCCGGTCGCCCTCGGCCGCGAGCAGGGCGGACTTGAGGCGGGCCAGGCTGCCGGCGCCGGCAAAGGCGGCGAGCATCAGCCCGTCGGGCCGCAGCACGCGGCGCATCAGGATCAGCGCGCCGGGCAGGTCATTGACGCTGTCGAGCGTGCCGCAGGCGATGACCAGATCGAAACTATTGTCGGCAAAGGGCAGGGCATCCTCGTCCGCCTGCACGCCACCGACCCGCTGCGCGGCGAGGAAGCCGGGATCGGCGCAGGCGACCCGCTTGCCCATGGCTTCGAGCGCGGCCTTCGCGCTGCCGTCCGGGCAGCCGACCAGCAACACTTCGGGCAGGTCGCGCTGCACATCGGCGAGCCGTTCGAGCAGTTCGTCCAGCATAGCGCGGTGGAGGAAGTCATGATCAGCAAAGGCGCCGAGCATCCGGTCGCGGTGGCGGGCGCGCAGGGCGCGGTCGAAAATGTCGGGACGGGTTTCGGGGGCAGTCATGGCGGGCCTTGTGCATCGGAGACGAAGCGCGGACAAGGCAGATGATGTCGCTGGTCCCGCTTCTCAAGACCGTGATGCGTCCGGTCATGGATTATGCCCTTCCGCCCCGCTGCCCCGGATGCGGCGCGATCGTCGGCGCGGATCATGGTTTCTGCCTCGATTGCTGGAGCGGGATGCGGTTTCTGGGGCCGCCCTGCTGCGCGCGCTGTGGCCTGCCGTTCGCGCATGAGATGGGGGAGGGGGCGGCTTGTGGCGCCTGCCTGGCGGAGCCGCCACCGTTCGACAGTGCGCGGGCGGTGCTGGCCTATGGCGATGTCGCGCGGACGGTGGCGCTGCGGTTGAAATATGGGCGGCGGATCGGCCTTGCCCGACTGGTGGCGGGACAGATGCTGCGCCATGTGCCGGCGGATAGGGAGGGCGCGCTGATCGTGCCGGTGCCGCTGCATCGCTGGCGGCTGTGGGGGCGCGGCTTCAACCAGTCGGCGCTGATCGCCGATCATCTGGGGCGGCTGACGGGGCTGGCGGTGGACAAGCATGGCCTGCGCCGGGTGAAGCGGACGCAGCCCTTGCGGGGAATGAATCCGAAACAGCGGGCGCAGGCGGTGCGTGGCGCCTTTGCGCTGGCGCAGGGGCATGGGCTGGCCGGGCAGGTGATAGTGCTGGTCGACGATGTTCATACCAGCGGGGCGACGGCGGCAGCCTGTGCCAGGTTGCTCAAGGCCGGCGGTGCGCGCGAGGTGCATTTGCTGTGCTGGGCGCGCGCCCTGCCCAGAACCGCCGACGATTGACAAAGCGCGCATTCCCCCCAATTTCGGGGTAAAGGAGTTTTAACAAGATAATGGCAAAGGTCGAAATCTATACCAAGGACTGGTGCGGCTATTGCGCGCGGGCCAAGGCACTGCTGGAGGGCAAGGGTGTTGCCTTCGAGGAATATGACATCTCGCTGGGCGGTCCAAAGCGCGAGGAAATGCTGGAGCGGGCGCCCGGGCGCAGCACCGTGCCGCAGATCTTCATCGACGGCCAGCATATCGGCGGCAGCGACGACCTCGCCGCGCTGAACCGCGAGGGCAAGCTCGACCCGCTGCTGGGCCTGTAAGCCCGATGCGCGCCGCGATCTTCCAGATGACGACCGGGATCGACCCGGTCGCCAATGCCGCCGCGATTCAGGAGGCGGCGGCGCGCGCCAAGGGGGAGGGGGCGGACATGCTCTTCACCCCGGAAATGGCGGGTTATCTGGACCGCGATCGTAAGCGCGCGGCAGAAACTTTGCGCGGCGAGGCGGACGATATCGTGCTGGCCGCGGTGCGCGAGGCGGCGGCGCGCGAGGGGCTTTGGGTCCATATCGGGTCGCTGCCGCTCAAGGATGCGCGCAGCGACGGGCGCTGGGCCAATCGCAGCTTCATGATCGACGATCAGGGCGAAATACGGGCGCGCTACGACAAGATCCATCTGTTCGACGTCAACCTGGCATCGGGCGAAAGCTGGCGCGAATCCTCGGTCTATGGGCCGGGGACAAGCGTGGTGGCGGTCGATACGCCCTGGGCGCGGATGGGCTTTTCCATCTGCTACGACATGCGCTTTCCCGATCTCTACCGCGCGCTGACCAATGCGGGGGCGACCGTGCTGCTGGCGCCGGCGGCCTTCACCGTGCCCACGGGGCAGGCGCACTGGCATGTGCTGCTGCGCGCCCGCGCGATCGAGGCGGGCTGTTTCCTGATCGCCGCCGCGCAGGCGGGCGAGCATCAGGACGGGCGCACCACCTATGGCCATAGCCTGGTGGTCGATCCATGGGGCGATGTGCTGCTGGACATGGGCGAGGGCGCGGGGCTGGCCCTTGCCGATCTCGACCTCAGCCGCGTAGAGGCGGTACGCGGGCGGGTGCCCGCCATCGCCAATCGGCGCGTGATACCACAGGATGTTGAGATCAGGTGATCGTTTTCGACCTTAAGTGCGAAGGCCAGGGCCATGTGTTCGAGGCCTGGTTTGGTTCCAGTGCAGATTATGCCGACCAGAAGGCGCGCGGCCTGCTCGCCTGTCCGCTGTGTGGTGACACGCGCATCGGCAAGGCGCTGATGGCGCCGGCGGTGGCGGCCAAGGGCAATCAACGGCGCGAGATCATTCCGCAACAACAGTCGGCGGCTGAAGCGGAGACGGCGCCGGTCGCGGCCGGGCCGGACGAGGCAAAGATGCGCGCGCTGGTCAAGGCGCTGGCGGACGCACAGAAGAAGGTGCTGGAAGGCTCGACCTGGGTCGGACGCGGCTTTGCCGAGCAGGCCCGCGCCATGCATTATGGCGAGCAGGACAAGGACAGCATCCATGGCGAGGTCGCCCCGGCCGAAGCCAAGGCACTGGCCGAGGAAGGCATTAATGTCGCGCAACTGCCCTTTCCGGTGATTCCGCCCGAAGCGAAGAATTGACCGCGCGGGCCGCGCATAATAGAGCCGGCGCTGCGTGCACCCGTAGCTCAGCAGGATAGAGCATCAGATTCCTAATCTGAGGGCCATGGGTTCGAATCCCGTCGGGTGCACCATTTCGGTTCAAAACCACGAACGCCTAGCACCGCCGCCTCTACGCCAGAGGCGGCGGTCAAGGTTCTAAGCAGTTCGCTGCGCTGACCGCGGATGCGGACCTCGGTCTTACTGATCACTTCGACTCGTTGCGCAACGGCACGGATATGGTCGCGAGCGAACGACCCATCGTTGTTGCGCAGCTTCTTGCGGGCCGCCTTCGCGAAGGCCCGAAGACTTTCCGGTGTGATTGCCGGACCAATCTTTTCGATGTGCGATACCGCACGGTCAGCGTCGCCGCGCGCCTGATCCCGGGTTGCGGCCAGTTCGGCAATGCGGTCCTTGAGCGACGGGTCGCTCATATCGAGCACGCCATTCTCGATGGCCTCGTAGAGCCGCTTGAGCTTGGCTTCGGCTTCCGTCGCCCGGCGCTCAAGATCGGCAACGTGCAGTCGGCGCTGGGCGACCCAGTCGTCCCTGCGTTCGAGGATCTGGTCCATAAGCGCTTCCAGCCGCACCGGTTCAAGCAGCCGCTTCTCGATATGCGCGATGACGGCGTCGTTCAGCCGGTCCATGGGCACGGTGATGCCGGGGCAACCCTTCACGCCCTGTCGGGCCTTGGTCGCGCAGGTGTAGTACCGATATTCCTTGCCGGTGTTGCTGGTCCCGGTCCGCAGCGTCATCGCGCCGCCGCAGCAAGCGCAGAAGCAGATGCCTGTAAGCAGTGTAGGACCACCCACTGCCATCGGCGGCATCATCTTCGGGCTTCGCGCCTTCAGCGACCGCTGCACGGTTTCGAACTCAACCTCTGAGATGATAGCCGGCACTTCCATGATCGCATGCTCGCTCTCCGGCTTGGGCCGCCGGGTCTTGTGATCGCGCGTATTGAACCGGTGTTGGCCGATATAGGTCGTGCGGGTCAGTATTTGGTGAACAGCTCCCACACCCCATCGCCCACCATCACGGGTGCGGATGTTGTTCTCGTTGAGCCAGCTCGCAATCGCCTTGAGTCCCATCGGCCCGCGATCTTCAACCCCGTTCAACGCCATTCGGTAAATGCGCCGCACCGTTTCAGCCTGAATCGGATCGACTTCCAGCGCCTTTTTGATCTTTGCCCCGCGCTGCCCGGCTGCCACGATCCGGTAGCCGATCGGTGCCCGTGCGCCATTCCAGAAGCCCTGCCGGGCGTTCTCGTTCATGGCGCGCAGGGTGTGCTTGCCGTTCTCCTTCGACTGATACTCGTCGAACAGGGTCATGATCTGCCGCATCATGACACTCATCGGATCATCGCCAAGGTCCTGGGTGATCGAGACAAGCCTAACCCCGTTCTTGGCCAGCTTGCGGACATAGAACTCGAATTGGAACTGATCGCGGAAGAAGCGCGAGAAACTGTGAACGACGATCACGGTAAACGCAGGCGGCTTGCTCATCGCCGCTTCGATCATCGCCTGGAATGCAGGTCGGCGATCATCGGTGGCAGTGTTACCCGGTTCGACGAATGTGTCAGCAACCTCCCAGCCGCGTGACAGACAATAGCTTTCGATCTGACGACGCTGGTCAGGGATCGACAGGTCGCTTTCGGCCTGTTTGCTGGTCGAGACGCGCAGATAAAGCGCAGCGCGCGCGGTGGTGGCAACCGGCACCACCTCCTGATCCGGTCGGCGGGCCGTGCTGGTCATGGCTTACTACTCCTCAGATCACGGCAGCGGACCAAACAGCTTGTCGAGTTCGCTGCGCAAATGGCCTTCGATGACGCGCAGTTCAGCGTCGCTGATCGGAACCTGATCGGGCCAGTCATCTGAGACAGCGATCTCTGTGTCTGTCTTGCCGACATATGCGCGTTGCGGCGGTGCCTTAACATAATCATGCAGGTCACCAATGTCTTGCGACCATTTGCGTGGCGCGCGGATCCGGCGTTTGCGTGGCAGCGGCATGGGCCGATGCTGTCGCTGCATATCGCGTCGCGCAAACCCTGATTACCAGCGTAGTGCAGATACGTGCTCACGGCGCTTCCGGCGTAGCCGCCTCGAATCGTTGGAGCGCTTCATCGTCACTTGCCGCTGCCATCAGCGCCACCCAATCATCGGGCGGGTTGCCGCTGTCGAGCATCTTGCGGAACACAGCATAGGCATCAGACTTCGAGCCATAGGTCCGCAGGTTGTTCTCGTCATTCACCCAGGCGAACACGATCACCTTGGCGCTGCTGCTGTAGCGGAAGAACAATCGAAACCGCCCGCCGCCGAACTTGGCCCGGAACCAGTGTTTCCGCGCATCGCCGAGTGTGCCGCCTTGGCGGTATTCAGGACGGGTGGGATCCTGCGGGATCTTCTCGAACACCAACTGGCGCAGGGCAGCGAGCAGCTTCGCGTTGGCCGACTTGCGCCAGCCGCGCGGGTCTTTTGCTTGCGCCTTCTCGGCCGCCGCTGCCAACCTCTCGATCTGATCGAGGAACAGCGGATGGGCGAATAGCTGCCACCCGTTCACCTCCAGCATTACAGATCGACGTCGCCATCGATCGGCGCTTCGAGGTCAACCTTCACACCTTCGGTCAGCGCCGCAAGACGCTCGGCTAGTGCCGGCGTCAGCGCAGTGACCGCCTCGGGTCGCCGGGCAATGTCGTCGGCAAGGAACGCCAGGAACCGGTCAATGGCGGGGTCTTCGTTATCGACCTCCGCGCGGTGGACCGACACGCCGCGCTCGTCGACTCGGAACGCGATCTTGCCGCCATAATCGACGCCAAGTGCGGTCCGGACCGACTTCGGAACCGTGGTCTGGCCCTTGGCGGTGATGGTGCTGATCTCTTCAAGCATTGCGGACATGGCGGTCTCCTATACGCCTGCTGCTCGTAAGGAGATCGCATTACAAAGTCAAGAAGAGAGGAAGAGGGCGGCGGCTGTCGCCGTGACGGTTCGAGTGTCGGGAGAGAGGCTCTCGGCCGGGCCGTCGCGGAGACATGTCATGACACAAGTTCAAGTTCTCGACGCGAGCCCTGACCTGAGCGGTGGCTACAAGGTCGATGTCGGTCGCGGCCAGCGGGTAGGTCGGGTTTCGTCGGAATGGTTCAGTCGTCCCGCCGACGAGCGCTATCTGTCGCTCAATGCGCTGATGGCCTCGGTGAAGGGCCGGGCCGAGCGCAGCCGCACGCGCACGGTGGAAAGTGCCGCAGTGCGGGTCGAAGCCAGCCGCGACGATGCTGAACGGCTCGACCTGATCCTGCCTGGTGCCGAGCAACCGATCTCGCCAACGCATTGGAGCTTCGGACAGCTGGCAGCATTGGTCGGCGCGCCGGCGGCGTATCTGCGCCAGCTTCCGGCGCCGCTGGCAGGCATCAACCTGCAATATGGGCTTACCAACCGCCGCGCAGAGCAGGTCAAGACGCTGGAGACCGATGACGGCCGCATGGAACTGCGCGCGGTCACCGGTCCAGATTACGGCCGAATCTACGACCATGAGCTGGTCGCTGCCGTGCAGCGTATCGCTGGCAACGGCACGGGCGACACGCGTTGGAAGGTGCCGGGCGTGCTCGACTGGTCGACCGGCATCTACAATCCCATGGTCGATATCAGCGCCGATACGACCACGCTGTATGCGTCCGACCGCGACGTGTTCCTTTTCCTGGTCGACGACCTCAACCCGATTGAGGCGGGCAAGCTGCCAGACGGATCGCCCGACATCTACTTCCGAGGCTTTTATTGCTGGAACAGCGAGGTCGGCGCCAAAACACTCGGCATCGCCAGCTTCTACCTCCGTGCCGTCTGCCAGAACCGCAACCTCTGGGGCGTCGAGGACTTCGAAGAGATCAGCATCCGGCACAGCAAATACGCCGCTAACCGTTTTGCATATGAGGCGGCACCGGCGCTGACCCGGTTCGCGGATTCCTCGCCGCTGCCGTTCGTCAACGGCATCCGGCAAGCGCGCGAGCGCATCGTCGCGCGCTCGGATGAAGATCGGAGCGATTTCCTGCGCAAGCGGGGGTTCGGAAAGGCAGAGACCACCAAGATCATCGACACGGTTCTGGCCGAGGAAGGTCGCCCACCGGAGTCCGTGTTCGACTTCGTCCAAGGCATTACCGCCTTCGCGCGGGGCAAGGTGCAGCAGGACGCCCGGCTTGATCTCGAAGGTCGCGCCAAGAAGCTGTTCGACCGGGTGGCGGCATAGCTCTCTTTTTCAACGTCATCCCGGTTCGCGGCGTCGCTCTCTTCAGAGGAAGAGGGCGGCGCTTCGCTTCGTGACGGTTCGAGGTGTCGGGAGAGTGGCTCCCGGCCGGGCCGTCCGGAGAAGTGTCATGCCCAAGTCCAATCCCAATCCCAAGCTCGCGCTCAGCGTTTCACGCGACATCCCGTTCGACAAGCTGGTGCTGTCGCAGTCCAACGTCCGCCGGATCAAGGCAGGTGTCGGCATCGAGGACCTTTCCGAGGATATCGCCCGGCGCACGCTGTTGCAGTCGCTCACCGTCCGCGCCGTCGTCGATGCCGATGGCAACGAGACCGGCATGTTCGAGGTGCCATCGGGCGGTCGCCGCTACCGGGCGCTCGAACTGCTGGTGAAGCGCAAGCAGCTGCCGCGCAACGCGCCGGTGCCGTGCATTATCCGCACCGAGGGCGATGCCGAGGAAGACAGCCTGGCCGAGAACATCCAGCGCGCACCGCTGCATCCGCTCGACCAGTTCCGTGCATTTCTGGCGCTCCGCGAAAAGGGCCAGTCCGAGGAGGAGATTGCGGCGCATCAATTCGTGTCGGTCGCGGTGGTCAAGCAGCGACTGAAGCTCGCCAGCGTGTCGCCGAAGATCCTCGACGCCTATGCCGAGGATGAGATCACGCTCGACCAGCTGATGGCGTTCACGGTCAATGGCGACCATGAGCGTCAGGAGCAGGTCTTCGAACGGCTCGCCGGCTCCTACGACCGCCAGCCATACGCGATCCGCCGGATGCTGACCGAAGGCGCGGTGCGTGCCTGCGACAAGCGCGCCCGTTTCATCGACATCGATGCCTATATCGAGGCGGGCGGCGGCGTCATGCGCGACTTGTTCCAGGGTGACGACGGCGGCTGGCTGCAGGATGTCGGGCTGGTCGACTTGATGGTCTCCGAACGCCTGCGCGATGAGGCGATGAAGGTGCAAGCCGAAGGCTGGCGCTGGATCGATGCAGCGCCCGACTTTCCCTATGGCCATACCTATGGCCTTCGCCAGCTCCGGGGCACGCCGGTGGCGATCACCGCTGAAGAGCAGGCCACGCGCGATGCGCTCCAGGCCGAATACGATGGGCTGATTGCCGAGCACGAGGACTCGCCCGAGCTGCCCGACGAGGTCGACGAACGGCTGGGCGAGCTGGAAACCGCGATCGAAGCGCTCGATCAGAGGCCGCTGGCCTATGATGCCGATGAGGTTGCGCGGGCCGGTGCATTCATCAGCATCGCACCCGACGGTAGCCTGCGGATCGAGCGCGGGTTCGTTCGGCCCGAGGACGAACTGCCCGTCGAGCCCGAGCAAGGTGCTGTTGTGGAAGGGGACCAAGGCCATGCCGACAACGGCACCGACGATGGCGGCGATCAGGCCGGCATCGACAGCAATGTTGAGGTTGCGCCTGAGCCCGAGGAGGATGAAGGCCTCCGCCCGATTCCTGACCGGCTGATGTCCGAACTGACCGCGCACCGCACGATCGCCCTGCGCGATGCAGTGGCCCGGTCGCCGGAGGTGGCATTCCACGCCTGCCTCCATGCGATCGTGCTGCGGTTGTTCTACCGCTATGCGCTAGACAGCTGCCTCGAACTCGACGCCAAGCATGTCGGGTTTGGCCAGCAGGCACCTGGGCTTGGCGACACGGCGTCCGCACAGGCCATCGATGCGCGGCACCGGGCGCTTGCCGATCTGCTGCCCGCGCAACCCGAAGCACTGTGGGATGCCCTTGGCGACATGGACGGCGAACAGCAGAAGTCGCTGTTCGCCCACTGCGTCGCCTGCACGGTCAACGCCACGTTCGAGGCTTACAACCGCAGGCCGCGTGCGCTCGCCCACGCCGACAGCCTCGCGCAAGCGGTCGATCTAGACATGGCGGCAGCGGGTTGGGCCCCAACCGCGGACACATTCCTTGGCCGCGTGACCAAGGCGCGGATCGTTCAGGCAGTGGGCGAAGCAAAGGGCGAACAGGTGGCTGAGAGCATCGCGCATCTCAAGAAGCCGGACATGGCGGCACGGGCAGCTGTGCTGCTCGAAGGCAGCGGCTGGTTGCCCGAACCGCTGCGTACACCCGGTCGCGCACTGCCAGCGCCGACCGAAAGCGAGGTCGAGTCGCCCATTGATGAGGCCATGGTCGATGCCGATGCCATTGGCGAAGCGCAGCCGGCGGTAGACGACGGCGCACGGTCCGTGGCGGACGAAGCGCTGATCGACGACAATGCCGAGGCCGAGGGCGACACCCCCTTCGCCGTCGCCGCCGAGTAGGTCGCGCTCCCCAGACCCGCTCGCAACTGAGGGTCCGCCGTGCATCGGGGTCCCCGCGAAGCCTGCTTCGTGGGGATTGCTTGGGCGCGGCGGACCCTCTTCTTGTCTCAGGAGGATCAGATGCCAGATGCATCCGACCTTGCCCGGCAGCTTGCTCGCAATGCCGAGAGCGTCTGCCGCTACTATCTACCCCAAGGCCGCCGACAGGGCCGCTACTGGCTCATCGGCGATGTCGAAGGCACACCGGGGCGCAGCCTGTTCGTGCGACTGACCGGACCCGACGCCGGCAAGGGTGCTGCCGGCAAATGGACCGACGCGGCCACCGGCGAGCATGGCGATCTGCTCGACCTTATCGCCGCCAACCAGCGATTTGCATCTCTTGCCGACACGCTCGAGGAAGCGCGGCGCTTTCTGGCTCTGCCGCCGCCAGAACTAAAGGCATTTGAACCGCTGCCGCCCGTACCGACCGGATCGCCGGAAGCTGCACGACGGCTGTGGGCGATATCGCAGCCGATCCATGACACGCTTGCCGAGACGTATCTGCGCCAGCGAGGCATCATCGACCTGCGCGCGTGCGGCTCGCTACGGTTCCATCCCAACTGCTGGTATCGCGCCGACGAAGACGATCCGCCCGGCACGCCGAGCGCGTTCCCGGCATTGATTGCAGCAATCCGCTGTGATGACGGATCTTTGACCGGCATCCACCGCACCTGGCTCGATCCGAACGGCAGCGGAAAGGCATCCGTTGCTACTCCGCGTCGCGCCATGGGTCATCTCCTCGGCAACGGCTTGCGGTTCGGTCGGGCCGGATCAGTCCTGGTCGTCGGAGAGGGCATCGAAACGACACTGTCGCTCCGTCAGATCATGCCGACCATACCCATGATCGCCGGTCTTTCAGCGGGTCACCTGTCCGCGTTGCGAATCGCGCCATCGCTGCGCCGCCTCTACATTGCGCGCGATAACGATCCCGCTGGACAACATGCGGCTGACACGTTGGCCGAGCGCGCGATCGTGGCTGGTATCGAGCCGTTGATGCTGACTGCCACCCTTGGTGACTTCAATGACGATTTGCAGCGGCTTGGCCGGGACGAGATGCGGGCAGCGGTGCGAGTGCAGCTTGCCCCGGAGGATGCCGAACAGTTCATCGGCTGAGCATAGGCGGTGAGGTCTCTGCGCCCGAGCTATGTTCGTCATGATCCATCACTCCGGACAGAGCCGCGCCTCTGCCTTCGAGAGGGGCGAGAGAAGCGGAAGCCGACTGGGCCGGCAATGGCTGTGCGCGACTTTCTTCCCCGCCGCGACCACCCCACGCGTCAAGCCGCGCGGGGACCCCGGATCTGCGGCTCCTCGCGCGCCAAGAAAGTCGTGCTCGCCATCCTCCGCTGCGCTTCGGCCACATCGGTGCCGACCCGGTCCGCCCCCGCTCTTTGCTCGCCCATGAAGGCCGCGAGAGGCGCGGTCCGACAACGGAGCGCCCGTCATGACCGAGCACGACGAACCCCAGGAGCAATCCCCGACCGCCCATTTACTCGACGAACTGCAACTCTACGGCTTCCGCCCATTCCACGACGAACCCGATCCGCGACCATTACCCGAAGGCGACCGTGTCGCAGGTGCCGTTGCCGACATTTTCGACGCTCTGATCGGTACGCTAGCCGATACCCGGCTCGAACCCGATCTCGACGACTTGCTGTGGTCAACGGTCAATCTGTTCCACCGCGCCGCCGAACGCGTCGAACGCGAACTTGACGACAATGAGCAGGCACAGCGCCGATCGCAGCGCGACCAGGACGGCTCGGAGGTGGCATCGGTCGAATTGGAGCGATTGTTGGCCCAGGGTCTGACATTGATCGAACGGCGCAATGCCCATGAACTGATGCGCGATGCTGCCTGCGATCTCTATCGCACCCATACCGGTTCGGCTTGGCATCCGCGCCATGGCAGCCTCGTCAACCGCCGCGCGCTGACCGCAGCCATGGTCGACAGCCGCGACTTCATTGCCGCCCGCCGCCGAGCCGAAACCCAGGTCATGCTGCCTGCTGGCCCCAAGGTCGCATTTACCGGCGGCAAGGACTGCAATGACACCGACGCCATCTGGGCGGCACTGGACCGGGTCCGCGCAAAACACCCGAATATGGTTCTGCTGCACGGCGGCGCGCCATCAGGTGCTGAGCGTATTGCCGCCTGCTGGGCCGACAATCGCAAAGTCACGCAGGTGGCTTTCAAGCCTGACTGGTCTCGGCACGCCAAGGCGGCACCGTTCAAGCGCAACGATGCGATGCTCGATGTGCTGCCGATTGGGGTCGTGGTGTTCCCCGGCACTGGCATTCAGGACAACCTTGCCGACAAAGCCCGCAAGCTCGGCATCCCCGTGTTCGACTTCCGCAAGGGTTAGCCGCCGACCTGATCAATGGGCATTGCCTGATCGCTGGCAGGAGCACTGCTCCGATGGTCAACAGCGTGAGTGGCACGACAGCAAAACTCCGGCCGGAAAACCGACACTGCATCCCCTTCCGAAGCGGGAACGCCCCGCTCTCTCTGGCTTACCTCTGACCAATGCGCTGCCTTGTGACGATCAACCCGCAAGGGGTCCGCTAAGCACAGCTTGCGGCCTTCAGCTCCGCCTCCGGTGATCGCGGCCGCGCGTCGGTCGCCTGTGCGCCTGTCGAGCGGGGGCGGTCCCCGCTCCTGAGACAGGAGCAAAGATCATGTCGCTTCCCACCGCCCAAAAGTTCGCCTGGAGCCTCGCCAAGACGCTGATGACCTGCGTGGTGCTGATCCAGACCAGCGATGGTTACGCCGTCATGACCGATGCCGATTATGATGGCGATCCGATGCTGATCGTTCAGGTGTACGATCCGTACTAGGCGGGCAACTGCTTACAGGACTTCAGCCGCAGAGGAATGCTCACGTGCCCAGCAAAAGCCGACGTGAAGCATTCCTTTGGCCTAGAACGTTTTTGAAACGGTGTCGGCAATAGAAGCATTTTCGTTTGGCCCAGTTATAACGAACTCGTAGCCGCTCCAATTAACGGCGACGGCTTCGTGATGGAAAACGTGGGTTCTCCCACACGTCATATGCATCTGAAATTTGACCGTCGCTGTCCTCTTCTTCGTCCTGATCGGCATAAATGAGCAGCGTCATTATCCATCCGTCGTGCAAACGATAGGCTTGTTCCTGCAAGCTATGGTGACGGACTTCTCTCGCGATCGCCAGCCACACCCCGGCGTGAACGTCATCCCAATCAGATTGCTGATCACCGGCCAAGCGCGCGCTGAGCGAAGGCGTGGGCAGACTTGTCCCAACCCGGACATCGATGAAAGGAAAACGGTTGGGCTTGTATATCCGCCGGACGACGCCATCCTTTGAGATGATTACCGCGCAAACCGCATCTTGATGAAGAACATATTGGAGAGCGGTCGCTTCCTTGCTCATATTGTATCGCATAGCCAGCGTGAACACATGCTCTAGCGCTGGTGTCCCCAGATTGCGCATGTCGGGCTTGAAACGCGCAAGCGGCATCAGGATGCCCGCGCTGAACCGATTAGCCTCCATTTCCATCCGCCGCGCACGATTGTCGCGATCCGCCTCACGGATCGCCATATCTGCTTTCGAGCACGTAAACTGGCCAGTGGATGCGGGCTGGTGCGCGATGATCAGATAATGGCCAAGCTCGTGCCCGATCGTAAAGCGCTGACGCTGCGCGGTAGCTCTGCTGTTCACCAGAATGACACCGCTCGCGCGTTCAGGCTGTGTCACTAGCCCGCCCTCGAAGCTTGCCGTTTCCAAGCGATGAATATCGGTGATGCCGACTGCCACGGCGAGTTCCTCAATCGGAACAGGAATCTGCATTTCAGGCACTTGCCGCATGATCTCGGCAATGATCTTCTCCGGCGAACCGCAGTCCGCAAGTTCGACTCGGTCTATATCCATCCTACCCCCCGTCGCGCCGCTTTTGCATCCCTTTGATGATGTCCTCGATCAACTCGCGTTCTTTTGCATCAAGCGTTTTCAGGTCGCGATACATTACGAGCAATTGTTCATCGTCGTTGCCCTCATCTGGACCTTCTCCGACCAGGCTGGCAATCGAAACGCCGAAATGATCAGCTAGCTTCCGGACGAGCTCAATTGACGGATTCTTGGCCGTGCCCTTTTCCAGTTCCCAAACATGCGCCTTTGATGCCCCGATGGCGTCAGCGACATCCTGAAGTGACTGTCGCTTTGCCGTGCGAAGTTTCTGAAGCTTCGTCGCTAACGACATGTTTTGATCTCCTACCACTCAATATTTTATCCCGCTGTCCCTTTATGAATCAAGACTCGTTCGGTCAAACGAACATTTTCGTCCGACCAGTTGACCGCAAGCGATGTTCGATATATCTTACGATCTCGTAAGGACGAATCCGACAGGGAAGACGTATGATTTGCAATCCGCAGCACAGCGCACTCGCAAAGCTGGATCGTCAAACGAGCTGGTCACCGATGCGAACATTCAGTCGATTGCGACCAATGCAAATCGTTTGCCAGCGATCAGTTTAATCACACAATATCTCGAAGGACCAGATGATGCGCACTGCCCCAGCTAACGACGCCGATCTCGCTAAGGGGATTAGTGCGAGTCGCGAGCTACCTGACCCCGTACTTGGCGCACTATGGGACTCGATCGTCCTCGACCGGGAAATTAAACAACAGCTCCTCTCCCAGGCAATGCTGAATTTTACGATGCGCCCAAAGGTGCCGCGTACGGTTCTGCCGCTGCATGGGGTGATCCTGATGGTTGGGCCGCCCGGTACTGGGAAAACCTCGCTCGCCCGCGGCCTTGCCCATCGTACCGCGGAGTCGTTCAAGGGCGCGCCCTTCCGGCTGCTCGAAATCGAGCCCCACACGCTGACAAGCTCGGCCATGGGCAAGACGCAACGCGCTGTTTCCGAATTGTTCGCCCAGTCGATTTCGGAAGCAGCGATGCAAGGCCCAACAATCGTTCTGCTGGACGAAGTCGAAACCCTCGCTGTTGACCGGTCCAAACTTAGCATGGATGCCAATCCGGTCGATGTGCATCGCGCGACCGACGCTGTTCTCGTCCAATTAGACGCGCTCGCCGAGCGCCACAACAATCTACTTTTCATAGCGACGAGCAATTTCCCGCAAGCAATCGACAGCGCCTTCACCTCGCGCTGCGACCTGGTGCTCGAAATTCCGTTGCCCGATAAACATGCGTGCGAACTCATCCTGCGCGACTGTCTCAACGGACTGGCAAAGATTTACCCCGCGATCGGTGAACTCGCCTTACATCGCGACTTTTCGGCATGCGCTGCTGCGAGCGTAGGTCTCGACGGCCGCGCAATTCGCAAGATGGTTGCCAACGCCTTTGCCGCGTCCCCCGAGATCGCCATGCACCCTGAACGCCTGAACGTGACGCAACTGCTCGCCGCCGCAAAGGCGGCCAGCAAGGGGCGCGGTACGACTGAGTGGAGTGCTGCAAGATGAGCACCGTATTCCGCCGTACTTTCGCCAGTAGTCCCGCGCGCGACGCGCACGAGACATGGACGGCGATCGTCGATCTCCTGACCAGGGCATGCCCTGTCGCAGACCGCGAGGAACTGATCGCGGTGGCGGGAACCGCCGCAAGCACGATTTCTGATCAGGCTCCCCGGGATGTGCCGATCGTCGTGAGCTGCGACGGCCCGCGCACGCGGATCTATTGCCTCTACGACGAAGATGCCGTCGAGGGGTCTGACAGCAACGAAGATGTTCTGGGTTATGACCCCCTGAAGGGTGACTGGGCGATCTCGTTGCCTTGCCTCACCGACGATCTTGGCTGGGTTCAGTCCGCGCTGGCGCGCCACAGCAAGCGCATCACCGCCCGCGACGTCTCCGACGGTCTCTCCGCTGATGCGGGAACCAAAAGTGACGCGGCGGCTGGCCTCACCTTCGATCCAGCGGGGTTCCTAGGATCATGACGACGGTTTCAGCCTATTCCTACACGCACTCCACTACCTATGTGGCAGACAACATCCTGAAGAGCTTCAAGGATATCATCCGGCTGTCCGGACTCGATCCAACGAAGTTCGTCGATAATTGGGAGCTGCATCGCCGCGGCATCAAGGAATGGCTCGAGTCGGGCCATCTGACCTGCGTCGTCCTCGAGATATTCCACCCGCGAACCAACGCCCTGATCATTCGTTGGGACATCGACATTGCGTATGAATGGTCTAGCGGCGACGGCAATTTCTACACCGACACCGACCAGCTCCGCTACGCGATCCACAAGGCCGGAATCGCGCCGTCCGAAGCCAAATACGACATGCTCCTCAGGGTGAAGCCGGGGCATCCATCGGTGATGGGGTGGAGCGATGGCACCGGTCGCTCGACCGACGGCTTTGCCCGCCATGCGCTTGGCACCACTATCGAACATAGCGGGTTGGGAGCCAGCGCCGCATATTGGAGGCGTGCATGACGCTCACCGTCGACGAGGCATTTCGCAAGTTCAAGAGCCGGCTCGAGCTTAATACAAAGGAGCAGGCCGACGCGAGCAAGCGGCACACCGAAGTGCGCGAGTTCCTACGTACGCGCTTCACAATCGACCGCGATTTCCTCACGGGATCATACAAGCGCTGGACCAAGACCAAGCCACTCAAGGATATCGATATCTTCTTCGTGCTTGGCGAGGCAGAGCGAGACTACCGCGACAAGAGTCCCGACACCGTCATCGACGATTTTCACGCTGCACTTATCGATAAATATGGCGAGACCGCGGTCCGCAAGCAGGGGCGATCAGTTTGCGTCTCGTTCGGGGTCGTGCCCGACCAGGATGACAACACCGACTATCAGGTGCTGAGCATCGACGTCGTCCCGGCCTTTGCCGATGGCGACAACTACGAAATTCCTGATCGCGACTTGGGTGAATGGATTAAGACCAATCCCGAAATCCATGCCGACAAGGCAACAGCGGCGCACCAGGCCTTTTCCAGCGAGTGGAAGGGGTTGGTCCGCATGGTCAAATATTGGAACAACAATCGCCGGCATGGCGAGAAGCCGGTCAAGCCGTCCTTCCTCATCGAGGTGATGGCACTCGAATGCCTTTACGGGGGCTGGCATGGCCGCTTCGATTACGAGATTCAGTCCTTCTTCGCCACGTTGGCCGACAGGATCCTTGACCAATGGCCCGATCCCGCAGGGTTGGGTCCGCCGGTCAGCAACGGGATGGACGCGGCGCGCAAGGCGCGCGCACGCACGCTGCTTCAGGCGGCGAGCAAGGAAGCGAGTGCGGCGATTGACCATGCCCGGCGCGGGCGGAATGGCGAGGCGCTCAAGGCGTGGCGCGCTTTGTTCGGCCCGAAGTTTCCGCTGTCATGAGCGATTGGTCCCTCTCGACCATCCTCGCCACGCTGCACGAGGACATCCAGCACCGGCTGCGTTCGGTACGGGCAACACTTGCCCATCCCGGCACCAAGGGAGATGGTAGCGAGAATGTTTGGCTGGATCTGCTCGGGACCTACCTCCCGCAACGCTATCAGGTCGCCAAGGCCTTCGTTGTGGATAGCCATGGAAATTTCAGCCAACAGATCGACCTTGTGGTGTTCGATCGCCAGTACACGCCGTTCATCTTCAAGATCGAGGGACAGACAGTAGTACCCGCCGAGAGTATTTATGCGGTCTTCGAGGCAAAGCAGACCCTTGATGCGGGCATGATTTCCTATGCGCAGGAAAAGGTCGCTAGCGTGCGTAGGCTAGATCGCACAAGTCTGCCGATCCCGCACGCGGGTGGCACCTACGCTCCCAAGCCGCCAATACGCGTTCTTGGCGGCATATTGAGCTTTGAGAGCGAGTGGTCACCGCCGCTCGGCGAACCGTTACGCAAAGCCCTGACCGCCAATCTTGACGAAGGTGTGCTCGATATTGGCTGCGTCGCTGCCCATGGCCACATGTTCCGTCGCGATGACCATTTCGAATTGGTCGAAGCGGGGAAGCCTGCCACTGCCTTTCTGTTCAAGCTCATCGCTATGCTGCAATTCAGTGGTACGGTGCCGATGATCGATATCGAAGCCTATGCCCGCTGGCTGGCCGATTAGCAGCGCCCATGCCGCGTAATCTCATCCTGCTGCTCGATGGCACCAGTAACGAGGTCAAGGACAACCTGACCAATGTCGTGAAGCTGTATCGCTGCGCAGAACGCAGCGACAATCAGCGCGTTTTTTATCATCCCGGAATCGGCACTGTGCCGCTGACCACCGATTGGAGCCCTGCCACGCAAAGCGCGATCGCGGCCTTTGGCCTCGCGACCGGTTGGGGCCTCGACGCCAATATCCTCGCTGCCTATTGCTATTTGATCGACACATATCAGGAAGGCGATCGGATCTTCCTCTTTGGCTTCAGCCGCGGCGCCTATACCGCCCGTGCGGTCGCCGGGCTGATCCATTTGGTCGGTTTGGTCGATCCCGATCAGCGCAATCTCGCTGAATACGCGCTCAAAGCCTATAAACGTTCTGATCGGGAAGACCGGCTCGACATTGCTTGGCAGTTTCGCCGCGTAATTGGCGGACGCCGAGTGCCGATCCATTTCCTGGGGGTCTGGGACACGGTCGCCTCGGTGTTCGTGCGCCCAGGATTGCTGCGCCTTCCTAGCCAATCCTTCCTGCCTTACACCAAGTCTAATCCAAGTGTCCGCGTCTTCCGGCAGGCAGCGGCGATCGATGAACGTCGCAGGATGTTCCGGCTCTACAATTGGACGCCGAGCCAGAACTTCAAACCCGATCCGTTCGCTGCCGCCGAGGGCGTGCAGGACCAGCAAACCGTCTGGTTCGCCGGGGATCACTGTGATGTCGGCGGCGGCTGGGCCGAGACCGAAAGCCAGATCGCCAAGTTTCCCCTCATCTGGATGGCCCGGGAAGCCCAAAGGCACGGCCTTGAACTCGATGAGTCCATGTTCGATCACCTTGCCGAAGGCGCCCCCCTGCCTGGCGGCAAGAGGATGTATGTCGCGCCGGATGCGAACGGCCCGATCCATAACTCCATGACCGCCGCTTGGTGGCCGCTTGAATATCTTCCTAAGAATCGCAGATGGAAACGCTTCCCCGAAAGGGCAGTAACTGGCGGCTATTACCTTCCTCGCGCGGAGCCACGCAGAATTCCTGACGGCGCTTTGGTTCATTATTCAGTGATCGAGCGGATGGCCATGGGCTACAAGCCGGTCAACCTGCCCGCCGATTTCACGACTGCGCCACCAGCTCCAACCTCACCCGCTCCGACTGGAAGTGGCACATGATCGACCATCTTGAAATTGCGCAATCGGGATTTTTCCACCAGCGCAGGCGCCGGTTATCGAACGATGCAATCAACCGGCTCTTCACAACAATGCGCGCACAGGCGCGCCAACCCTCGCGCAATCTTTTCCGAGCCGATCGGGTCGCGCTCGGCGACGCCCGTTATTCGGCAATCTGCTTCTCGCACGAACGCGATGTGTCGTTCCTTGCCCCGGAAGCCAATGTTGTCGAGCGGGTATATGGCTTTGCGCTAATCGTCGAGCATGGCCCGTACATTGCCGTGTTCAAATCCGGTCTCGACCTGCCCTCGGCGTTCAAGACCGCCTATCTCGGCAAGATCGCCAATGAGCGGATCGAGCGCGCAATCGCCAGGCAGGACGCGGTGTTCGAAAAGCTTCGTCTGCGCAACATGTCGATTTCGCCGCTTGCCTTGCGGTCAAAATCGCTAGAGGCGCGCGACCTCGAGAACGCAGTAGCGACCAGCAGTGCTAGCCGCTTCATTCCCCAGGCCTATAGCGTCCGGCGTGACGACGGCGTGTATTCTGCCACACCGACCACCGGCCGGATTTCACTGCGCGCCGATCGCGCCGGAGTTGAAGAGACCGTCGCCTGGGCCGTCCAGATTTCGGAGCTGCTCCAAGCCGACGCCGGAGTAGTTGCTGGTTTTATCCGCAATTTTGCGCGCCCTATTGAACTGACCGCGCTGCCGACCGATGTCCGACCGACATTTGTAGGTATCGACACGATAGGCCTGGCCGACGCACTATACACCGCCGAGAACGGGATCCGCCTGATCCGTGAAAGCGCGAATGGGGTTGAGGAATTGCCACAGCCCGAAGCCGGAGCCGTACTAGCGACGCTTGAACCAGCTTTTCCGGTGGTCCGCCGTCGCAGCATTTACGAGGTCCGCGACGACGATGGACACACTCCGATTGCCTCGCTGCGTATTGGCGCAACGCGGATCGCGTTACGGGGCCTCGATCTCCCATTGATCGCCGACATCTCAGTAGAGAGGCGTAGCCAGCCCCTTGGCGAGGACGCTGATGCAGTGCCGCTATCGCGATACCTTGACCGGGAAAATCTGTTCACGGTCCTCTTCAGCGACCTTGCCCTTGCTTATATCGACGGAGCACTTTTCCGAGACGAGGCGCTGGCTGGCGGCGCGACCTCGCTGCTCGCGCATCTCCGGGTCGACGCATCGCTTGCCCAAACCACCAGCGAAAAGGGCGCGTTCGAGGTTGGTCAAGTCGAGTTTGCGCAAGGCTGCGTGTTCCGCTCGGTGGTCGATACGATCGCGGACGGGGACGACGTGCTGCTCTGCGATGATCTCGGTGACGAATGGGCAGACTTTATTGGGGTCAGTACGCAAAGCAACCCAACCATGATCAGCTTCTACCATGCGAAGCACGGCAACCAGTCGCTCAGCGCGTCGGCCTTTCACGAATCGGTCGGCCAAGCGATTAAGAACCTTGGCCGGATGAGCCTGCCCGCCGATATGCTCCCCAACAAGTTGGCTGGCTGGGACGACCGGTATCGCAACAACGGCGTCCAAACCGACATTGCCCGAATAATCCGCGGTGGTACCCCGAATGAGATTTCTGGGAAGCTCGACGCGGTGCGCGCCGCTCCGGATGTGCTCCAGCGGGTGTTCATCGTGACGTCCTCGCTCAGCCGCGCGCAGGTCGAAGGCGTCCTGGCCGCAGTCGCGCAGGGCACAGCGCCTACACCACACTTCGTCCAACTTTATTGGCTATTGATGAGCTACTTCTCGGCCTGTGTTGAGATGGGCGTCCGGGGATATGTGGTGTGCCGCCCGTAGACGGGGCGACGACGACCTTCGCATGCTCTTAATAGACATTGGTGTTTCCAACCTCAGCTCGGATCGGTGTCTTGTTACTTGTCTAAATGACAGATTGGCCGATCTGATGACGTCATCTCGGTTGCCCGCGAAGTTCACCATTACGCGTCGGCTTGGCGATCAATGTGATCGAATGGTGGATATCCGAGCCGCTGCTTTTGCGCAGTGTTTTCCAGCATTAATCTCTCTTTTGGCGTCCCACCTAAAAGCGATCTCTTCACGGGTTTGATCTGGCCAGGACCGGCTTCGCCTCGTCCACCTAGCCGCAACGGCGGGCTTGCAACTTTCTTCCCCTGACCTTCGGTCATTCCTCGCGAGACAAGAAACTCGCCACCCACCGCCCTCCGCTGATGCTGCGGCCGCAAGCGGTGCGGCGGCGTCCGTCCCGGCCTTTGGATCACCCATCGAGACCGCAATCGGGCGGTTCGATCCAAGGAAAGGAACTTCATCATGGCAACCATCGGCACCTTCAAGAAGACGGCTTCCGGCGAATACACCGGCGAAATCGTCACCCTCTCGGTTCAGGCCAAGGGCGTCCGCATCATCCCGCAGGACACCCGCACCAACGACAACGCGCCATCGCACCGGGTTCTGGTCAACCGCGCCGAGATCGGTGCCGCCTGGAGCAAGACCTCGAACGAAGGCCGCGACTATCTCGCAGTCAAGCTCGACGATCCCAGCTTCAACGCCCCGATCTACGCCAACCTCTTCGATGATGAGGGCGGCGAGACCTTCAGCCTCATCTGGTCGCGCCCAAACGGTCGCCGCAGCGACGGTTGATCCGGCCATACGCCCCGCCCGGTCCACCGGGCGGGGCTCTTCGCTTTCTGAAGGGCGCACATCGGATCAAACCGCGACGGGCGTTATTCCCCGTCACGATCGGGCCGGCGAAGCAAGTCGGCAGCTTCAAGCCCCAGTTCGCGTGCCAGTCGGTCGACCACGTCGATCCCCGCCGAATAAACGCACCGTTCGAGCGCGCTGATGTAGGTTCGGTCGATTTCCGCCCGATGCGCCAACTCTTCCTGCGACAGGCCAGCGACTCGGCGAGCGCGGCGCAAGTTTGCGGCCAAAACCTCTCGTATTTCCATGGATACGAAAGGCAATCATTGCAGAGGATTCAACCACGGAGTATTCTCTACAAAGAGAATCTAAGGAGGTCATGTCGGTGAAATGCACTGGCAAATTGACACCGCGTTCGGCTTCGCACCAAAGGAGCGCCGTCCGGATTTTGATCTTGACGCTGCAAAAGGTGCGTTCAGCTATGCATGACTTGCAAGTATTTTCCGGCGGTAGTTCTGTTATTGCAGTCGCGGGCAAGAGGGGGAATTCGTTGCCATGAGCTGCCGCTTCGACGACGTTGCGCCTGAGCTTCCGGCGATCACGCCCTATGACGAGGCGCACCTCACAGACTATCTGCGATTGCTCGACGCTGACGCCGACGGAGCCGATTGGCGAGAGGCGGCCGCAGTCATTTTCGACATCGATCCAGGCCTCGAACCCGAGCGCGCCGAGCGGATGCACGCCAGTCACCTGGCCCGCGCGCGGTGGATGACCGAGGTCGGATACGCCCATCTACTGGCACGTGAGGGCGAGCTAAAGCATTAACGTTACAATCCATTTTGGCGAAACGTCAGCGCATCGCGTGCATGGCAGCATGCAGCTTTGACGCTTTTCGATACGCAAACGCATTGCCACGCTCTGGTCCGCGGGCCGCGATGGTCGCGGCCAGGAGACTGTCATGCCTGGGTCGTCGAACAAGCGTACCAATGGCAGTGAGAAGGCGGCCGAGACGCTCGGTCGCGCCGAACTCGCCGCCGAATTTCTGAAGCGCAACCGCAGCTACCGCGCCGAACATGCGCAGATGGAGCAGCGGATCGCGCGAAGTGGAATTTCACGCCAAGCCGCTGAAGCCGCATTCGCGCGGCGCTGGGGGTTGTCCTTTCGCCTATGCGCCGGCCGAGCTTGCCGACACAGTGATCTGGCGGCCCGAGCTGACCGCCGTCACCGTCATTCTTGATGCTGCGCCGGACGGATTTGGCAATGCCAAAGCTGTTGATCCGCTGAAGCTGGGCGCGCTGCTAGCCGATCAGGCCGGGGTCGAGGGCCGGCACGTCGTGGTGGCTGACCGGGACGGCGCACATTCGCTCTGGCTGCGCGATCCGACGCCTGGTCAGCCGCTGGCGGCGATCATCCCACTCGACAAGGATTTCACGACGCGGGTGACGAGCCTGCTGCGCTTCCATCGCCGATTGTTCGGCAAGCAATCGGGGCCGCCAGCACGCGGATGGCCGCTTACCCGCTACCGGCAAGCACGCCTGGCCATGATGCTTCAGGCGCTCGATTTGCGCATGTCAGGGGCGAGCTATCGCCAGATTGCCGCCGCTATGGGCCGCGAAGATGACGCCGAACTGCCAGCGACCGAATGGAAGACATCGGCTGGGCGGTCGTTCGCAATCCGGCTCGTCCGCGACGCCACAGCGCTGATGAACGGCGACTATCGCAAGCTGCTGCGTATCCGCTGAACCGGCTTTCGCGGGTCTCGGGCAGGGGTGGTCACATCCCCGCGATCACAAATCTTCATACTCCACCTCTCCGGGCGCGCTTCGTCATTTTCGCCTCCTGCCACCCCCGACCGCAGGAGTCCGACCTTGCCTGATACGACGCATAATCTGCCGCCCCGCTATCTGCGGACACCGGAAGCTGCCCGCTTCTTGGGGCTATCCGGACGGACCCTGGAAAAGCACCGCTATTTCGGGACCGGGCCAACCTATCGCCGCATCGGCGGGAGGGTGGTCTATTCGGTCGACGACCTTCAGGCCTGGGCCGATCTCGGCACCAAGAATTCAACCAGCGAGCCGGGCCAGAACGACCTGCTTCCGCGCGCCAACTCGCCCTTCGCGCGGAGTCGGCAATGACCGTCTCGCCCACACATAATGGACACGGCGCGCCGCGTCCTGACAGCATGACCCACGTTCAACTGACGTGGATCGAGAAGCGGGTTGAGCATTGGATACGCTTCGGTCGGATCGCCAAGGACGAGATCGTCGATCGTCGTCGCCGCATCGTCAGCTTCCGTCCCGGCGCCGTCTTCGCATTCGTGCGCTGGACCGCCAACGACTATGGCACAGTCAGCTCGCGTATCGACATCGTGCGCGCGGTCGGTGCCGGTGAACCATTCACGACGCTACCATCCGTGCAGCCCGGCGGCGAAATCCTGCTCACCATAGAGGGCTGGCCAAAGGTCTCCCAGGTGCTCGGCCATATCGAGGTTGTGGACACCGCAGGCGTCGATCCCTGCGACGCCGCGCCCGACCATTGGCGGCACGTCCACAACCGCATTGCCGCCGGACATCAGCCGCGTGCGTACACGATGGAGCGCCATCGTGCGTGGCTCAAGCGTCGGGAGATCGAAGGATGACCCGCCGTTTCTATGCCCGCGCGACGGCGGTTGCGGCTGCTTCGTTCGCCCTGTCATTCGCAGCAATTGCGGTTACCGATCCGCTGCCGCGCGTCGTCTGGAACGCCAGTGCGAGCGCGCCGATCGGGCTTTATAGTATACTGCCCGACACCGATCCGCCGCTCGGAGCGCTGGTCGCCGTCGCACCGCCGCAGCGAATTGGCCGCTGGATGGCGGCGCGCGGATATCTCGGCGAAAACGTGCCGCTGTTGAAGCATGTCGCTGCCAAGGCAGGGCAGCGCGTCTGCCGGATCGGCGGCACGGTGACCGTCGACGGACAGCCGGTCACGCTTGCACTGACACACGACCGGCTTGCACGTCCGCTTCCCGTCTGGCGCGGCTGCCGGACGCTTGAAGCCGACGAGCTGTTGCTTCTCAACCCCGCGCATCCCGACAGCCTCGACGGCCGCTACTTCGGCCCTCTGCCGACAGCAACCGTGCTCGGCCGCGCCATCCCGATCCTCACTCGAGCCAGGCCCGACGCGCCACTGACTTGGCGCTGACCTCGCGCCCACTTCAATCGAAAGGAACTTTCTCATGCAGATCGGCAGCTTCATCCGCACTGACAAAGGCTTCGAAGGCGTGATCGAAACGGCGACGCTCGATATCCGCATCTCGCTCATCCTGGTTGAACCCGGCGGTGCCGACAAATCACCAGATTGGCGTGTCCATCGCGGCAATGACGGCGAAGGGCCGGAAGTGGGTGCGGGCTGGAACGAGAGCGGCGAGCGGGCCGGTGATTACGTCTCGCTGCGCATCGACGATCCCAGCTTTCCGCAGCCGATCCGCGCGGCACTGTTCCAGAATGCCAACGATCCGGCGTCGTGGTCGCTGAGCTGGAACCGCCCGCGCACCGCCCGTGAGCAGGACTGAGCC
Organism: Sphingobium scionense; assembly: GCF_014197035.1. Classification (GTDB taxonomy): domain Bacteria; phylum Pseudomonadota; class Alphaproteobacteria; order Sphingomonadales; family Sphingomonadaceae; genus Sphingobium; species Sphingobium scionense. The sequence continues at coordinate 43,534 of NZ_JACIEU010000009.1, forward strand.
GATGCGTCCTGCCGCAATCCATAGGCCTTTGAACCTGCGTTTGCGTGCCGCATCGCTCGGCGCCGCCGCACTGCTGGCCGCGTTGCCGATCAGCCAGGCACCGGCGTTGGCGCAGGAAACCAACCAGCCGCCTGCGCCGTCCGCCGTTACTCATCCATATGCGCCGCATGTCGCTGACGCGGCGCGGCGGTTCGGCATTCCCGAGGCTTGGATCTGGGCTGTGATGCGGGTCGAAAGTGCTGGCAATCCCCGTGCAGTTTCGCGCGCGGGGGCTATGGGCCTGATGCAGATTATGCCCAGAACCTGGGCACAGCTTCGTGCGCGCCATGGTCTCGGAGCCGATCCTTTCGATGTGCGCGACAACATCACGGCGGGCGCTGCCTATCTGCGCGAAATGCACGACCGATACGGCAATGCGAGCGCAATGCTGGCGGCGTACAATGCCGGACCGGGACGCTACGACGACTACCTTTCGCGTGGCCGTCCGCTGCCCGCCGAAACAGTCGCCTATCTGGCGCGGCTTGGGTCAATCACCGGCAACGATAGCGTCGTCGAAGTGGCTGTCGTCGCACCGCCTGATCGCTTCGCCTGGCGTCGTTCGGCGCTGTTCGTCCACACATCCGCGGCCACAACAGAAGCTGACTTGGCGCGACCCAAGGACGAGATCGCCGCGGCCGATAGACCCACCGCTCAGTCCGCAGTCGGCCAATTGTCTTCACCCAATCCGCCTGCCGCAACGCCGATCGACAGCATCTTCGTTCCTCGCGCTGGCGCGGGTCGACCGCAATGATAGCCGCAGCGATCAGAGGGGTAGTCCGGATGGAAATCAGGACGGATCAGGGAGAAAAGTGCCTGAGAAGACGATTGCAAGATATAAGCAGTGCCCCGTTCAGCCGAAAAGCCGTGGCTTTTCCGTGGCTTCACGCGGGGGCGTCGGACGGCGCGCGTGCCGCGCGGAAGAGAAAAGACAGCAAAAACAATGCCTCGAATGGCACCACAGGCCATTTTCGGCCGAAAGCGGCCCGCCCGTGAGCGAGGACAGCGAGTTCCGAGTCCGGCCGGGCAAGGCCAAGCGCAGCAAGGCGCAGGGCCGCAATGCGCGCGGCCTGGTCGCCGAGGTGTTGCGGGTCGCCGCGATCCATAGCGGCGGCCGGCGAGGCGGCGCCAGCGGAGCGCGCCGTGGCGCGCAATCCACCTTCGGTCGGGGACGCACGGCGTTCGCCCGCAGCCGCCTGTTCGGCTCGGGCCGCCGCGTAATGGTCAAGATGCTGCCCGTGACCACCCGAAGCCGGGGTGGCCGGCGCTCGGCGCCGCTGTCCGCGCACGTCTCTTATTTGAAGCGCGAAGGCGTCACCCGCGACGGCTCGCCGACGCGCATGTTCGACGCGGCCGGCGACAACGCCGACGATCGCGGTTTCACCGCGCGGTGCAAGGATGACCGGCACCATTTCCGGGTCATCGTGTCGCCCGAGGACGCCGCCGAGCTGACCGACCTACGCGAATACACCCGCGACCTGATGCGGCAGATGGAGGCCGACCTGGGCACGCGGCTCGATTGGGTCGCGGTCGACCACTGGAACACCGACAATCCGCACGTCCATCTGCTTGTGCGCGGCGTTACCGATCAGGGCGCCGATCTCGTCATCTCCCGCGAATACATCAGCCACAATCTCCGCTCGCGCGCGCAAGATTTGGCCTTCGCCGAGCTTGGGCCGAAGCCCGAACTTGAGGTGCAGCGCGCGCTCGACCGTGAGCTGACGGCGGAACGCTGGACCCGGCTCGATACCGAGATCCAGCGTTCCGCCGACGAGCTGGGCGTGATCGACCTACGCCCCGAGCGCCCCGGCCCGGACGATCAGCGGCTCCGCCGTTTGATGGTCGGGCGCTTGCAGCACCTGGAGACGATGGGGCTCGCAGCCGAAGGGGATACCGGCCAGTGGGCGGTCGCGGAAGGTGCGGCGGCGAAGCTGCGCGAGCTGGGCGCGCGCGGCGACATCATCCGCACGATCGGCGCGGCGCTCAAGGATCGGGGGCAGGCCCGGCCGCTCGACAGCTACGCCGTCGTCACCAGTGCGCCCGAGAAGCCGATCGCCGGCAGGCTGATCGACAAGGGGTTGCACGACGAGCTGACCGGCACCGCCTATGCCGTGATCGACGGCACGGACGGGCGCACCCACCATGTTCGCCTGCCGGGCGTCGAGGCGCTGGAGCATAGCCCCAAGCTCGGCGGCATCGTCGAGTTGCGCGGCGTCGGCCGGCCCGGCGAGGAGAAGCCGACGCTGGTGCTAGCCACGCGGTCGGACATAGACCTTGCCGCGCAGGTGAAAGCGCCCGGCGCGACCTGGCTAGACCACAGGCTGATCGAGCGCGGCGCGCGCGTCGCAGACGGCGGGTTCGGCGCGGAGGTGCGCCGTGCGATGGATGCGCGCACCGACCATCTCGTCAAGGAAGGGCTGGCGCGCAGGTTCGGCGAGCGGACGGTGTTCGAGCGCGGGATGCTCGACACGCTCCGCAAGCGCGAGCTGGACGCGGTTGGGGCGAAGATCGCGGGGGAGACCGGCCTTGCCTATCGCCCCGCCGCGTCCGGCGAGAAGATCGCCGGCACCGTGCGCCAGCGCCTCGCGCTCGCGTCAGGCCGCTTCGCCATGATCGACGACGGGCTCGGCTTCCGGCTCGTGCCGTGGGCCAGCACCCTCGAACAGCAACTCGGCCGACAGGTGTCGGGCGTCGTCCGCGCCGGCGGGGGCATCGACTGGACGCTGGGCCGCGAGCGCGGCCTCGGGATCTAAATCAGGAGAACTCCATGTCCGCGACCAAGATACTCTGGGGCCAGATCATCATCGTGTTCCTGACCGTGCTCGCCGGGGTGTGGGGCGCGACGCAGTGGACAGCCGCCGCGCTCGCCTATCAGCCCGAGCTGGGGCCGCCTTGGTTCATGGTCGGCAAGTGGCAGGTCTATCCGCCGCCAGCCTTCTTCTGGTGGTGGTTCAGCTTCGACGCCTATGCACCGCGCATATTCCTGACAGGCGCCTATATCGCCGCGTCCGGCGGGTTCGCGTCGATCGCCGTCGCCATCGGCATGTCGGTGTGGCGCGCACGTGAACTAAAAAACGCCGAGACGTACGGGTCTGCGCGCTGGGCGACTGAGCGCGAGGTTCGCGGCGCCGGGCTGCTCGGGCCGAACGGCGTCGTGCTGGGCAGGCTCGCCCGCGACTATCTGCGCCACGACGGCCCAGAGCATGTGCTGTGCTTCGCCCCAACCCGCAGCGGCAAGGGCGTCGGCCTGGTCGTGCCTTCGCTGCTGACCTGGCCGGCGTCGGCGGTCGTCCACGACATCAAGGGCGAGAACTGGACGCTAACCGCCGGCTTCCGGGCGCGCTACGGCCGCGTGCTGCTGTTCGATCCGACTAATGCCGCCTCGGCGGCCTACAATCCGTTGCTGGAGGTGCGGCGTGGCCAGTGGGAAGTGCGCGACGTGCAGAATGTCGCGGACGTGCTGGTCGATCCCGAAGGATCGCTGGAGCGTCGGAACCATTGGGAGAAAACGAGCCATAGCTTGCTGGTCGGCGCGATCCTCCACGTCCTATATGCCGAGGCGGACAAGACCTTGGCCGGTGTCGCCGGATTCCTCTCGGACCCGGCGCGCACGATCGAGCAAACGCTGGCCGCGATGATGGCGACGCCGCACCTCGGCGAAGCAGGCGTGCATCCCGTCGTTGCTTCGGCCGCGCGCGAGTTGTTGAACAAGTCTGACAACGAGCGATCGGGCGTGCTCAGCACCGCCATGTCGTTTCTCGGCCTCTACCGCGATCCCGTCGTGGCCGAGGTTACGCGAGCCTGCCAATGGCGCATAGCGGATCTGGTCGAGGGCGATCGGCCGGCGACATTGTATCTGGTCGTGCCGCCCAGCGACATCTCCCGCACCAAGCCGCTCATCCGCCTCATCCTCAACCAGATCGGGCGCCGGCTGACCGAGGAGCTGACCCCGAAGGGCAACCGCCATCGCGTGTTGTTGATGCTCGACGAGTTTCCGGCGCTCGGCCGGCTCGACTTCTTCGAGTCCGCCCTGGCGTTCATGGCGGGCTACGGCCTCAAGGCATTCCTGATCGCGCAGTCGCTCAATCAGATCGAGAAGGCATATGGCCCGAACAACGCCATTCTCGACAACTGCCATGTCCGCGTGAGCTTCGCCACCAACGACGAGCGCACCGCCAAGCGCGTGTCGGATGCGCTCGGCACCGCCACCGAGATGCGCGCGATGAAGAACTATGCCGGGCATCGCCTTTCGCCGTGGCTCGGGCATCTGATGGTGTCGCGCTCCGAGACAGCCCGTCAGCTCCTCACCCCGGGCGAGGTGATGCAGCTTCCGCCCGATGACGAGATCGTGATGGTGGCGGGCGTCCATCCGATCCGCGCGAAGAAGGCGCGCTATTTTCAGGACCGGCGCCTGTCCGAGCGGATCATGCAGGCACCAGCGTCCGCGGCCGCTGCGATCCGTCCTGACGATTGGACCGGGAGGCAGGCTGTCGCCGATCCGAAGCAGGTCGCGCGCATCATCCGCGACGCCGAGGACGTCGGCAATGGCGGGCTGCGCCGGGAGCCCGAGCTGCCCGAGCATGTCGCCATCGTGCCGGAAACCCCGGTACCTGCGGCGCAGGAGTTTTCGATCGTCGACGACGAGCAGGACGACGCGGTCCGCCAGGCTGCCGTGCGGCGACGAATGCAGGGGCTCGCGCGACAGGCGTCGCTCGATCCCGGCGACGGCATCGAGCTTTAGGAGGGCACCATGCGAACCAGGCTTAACGTCTATTTCCCGCCCGCGCTCGCCAAGCAAGTGGACGAGCTGGCGATCCGGCGGCGCATATCACGCTCGGCGATCGTGGAGGCTGCCGTGGCGTCCTACCTGTCGCCGGACGGCGCCGACCGGATGGAGGCCGCGTTCGCGCGGCGGCTCGACCGCCTGTCGCGTCAGGTCCAGCGGCTTGAGCGCAACACCGGGCTTACCACCGAGGCGCTGAGCCTGTTCGTCCGGTTCTGGCTGTCCGTGACCCCGCCGCTGCCCGACGAGGATCAGGCGGCGGCGCAGGTGAAGGGCCGCAAGCGCTACGAGGGGTTCGTGGAAACGCTCGGCCGACGCTACGCCAGCGGCAAGAGCTTGATGGACGAAATCCCCGAGGATGTCTGGCCGAGGTCCGCCGCCGAGACGGAGTGAGTGCAAACTCGTAGCAAGATGGCCAGAAGCGCCAAGTTGCAGCCTCTCGGCAATGATGCGGCGACCGCCAAAAGCCGACTTTACGGCGTGACGATCGAGGCCGTCGAATATGGCGAGATCGTCTCCCATCCTAGCGCCGAATAGAGCGCTCGGCCGTCTTCCGTGGCCACGAGCAATTCCGGGCTGCTGGGATGCTGGCGAGCGTCATGCAGCGTTAGCATTAGGGCATGCCCCAAGCCTTTTCGGCGATGCTCAGGCTCCGTCACGATCCGATCGTATATTACGACGCCCCGCGTCTCCGCCGCATAACCGCTCGCCGCGAGTGCGCCTATTTCAGAGAATATCCGCGCCTCAAACACCATACCGACCCGCTTAGCCTCGATCCTATACCCGTCGGCTAGGCGCCTTGCGGGAGGCTTGCCAGTTGCCTGCATGAAATAGCTCGGGGTGTGAAGCTCCCAGCCCATTGGTAGCACCGCTCGCAGTTCGTCGGCGGCACCGCAGAGCTTAAGGAGAAAGCGCGGCTCGCTGATGGAACGAGCAAGCTGTTCGAGACCCGACCCTATCCTGGGGAAAACCCAGCGGGCGACTTCGGCGTCCGACTTAGTATCGACGCGAAAGCCTCCGTATTCGGGGACTGGCGACGGCAACCCCCGTACGATCGACCGAGCTGAGAGCCATGCATTTAGGATCAGCGGATCGACGCCTTGGTTGCTCATCATCTCTCGCGAATAGAACGACAGCTATCCGCATCATGGAAGCTGCAAGGCGGTCTGGCAACAATCCACCACTTTCCACCGTTCGCCGATTCGTTGGCAACGGGCCAATTCAACGCGGCGGATCCAAATCGACGAGGAGTAATCCGCCGCCGGCGCCGTATCTACCGCCGCCTCTACTACCCCGCCAAGTAGCTGTTGCAGATCGAATATTTCTGCGTCTCTTGATGTGCTCCTGACGCCGGGCGGCGGTTCGCCCGGCCTGATCCAGGGGCCGATCCTTGACCGTCCAGCCGATCCGATCCGAAGCCAAGACACGCGGCGCGCGAATGCTGCGCACGGCGCTGGGCGCGGCGATCGCGGCTTGGCTCGACGATCCCGCCGTCATCGAAGTGATGCTCAACCCGGACGGCCGGCTTTGGGTCGATCGGCTCGGCGAAGGCATCAGCGATACCGGCGAGCTGCTGTCGGCCGCCGATGGTGAGCGGATCATCCGTCTGGTCGCGCACCATGTCGGCGTCGAGGTTCATGCCCGCGCGCCGCGAGTTTCGGCGGAGCTGCCCGAGGGCGGCGAGCGGTTCGAGGGGCTGCTGCCGCCCGTCGTCGCCGCGCCCGCCTTCGCGATCCGCAAGCCGGCCGTCGCCGTCTTCACGCTCGACGACTATGCGCGTGCCGGGATCATGTCGGCGGTTCAGGCCGAGGCGCTGCGGCATGGTGTCGAGACCCGCGCCAATATCCTCGTCGCCGGCGGGACCGGCAGTGGCAAGACGACGCTGGTCAACGCGCTGCTCGCCGAGGTGGCGAAGACGACCGACCGCATCGTTCTGATCGAAGACACGCGCGAGCTGCAATGCGCGGCGCCCAATCTCGTCGCCATGCGGACCAAGGATGGGGTCGTCTCGCTGTCGGAGCTGGTCCGCTCGTCGCTGCGCTTGCGGCCGGACCGCATCCCGATCGGCGAGGTTCGCGGCGCCGAGGCGCTCGACCTTCTCAAAGCCTGGGGCACCGGCCATCCGGGCGGCGTCGGCACGATCCACGCCGGCTCGGCGCTCGGGGCGCTGCGGCGGATGGAGCAGCTCATTCAGGAAGCCGTCGTCACGGTCCCGCGCGCGCTGCTCGCCGAGACGATCGACCTGATCGCCGTGCTGGTCCGCGATGGACACGGCCGCCGCCTCGCCGAGCTGGCCCGTGTCGAAGGGCTCGACTCAGCCACCGGCGACTACCGCCTGACCTCCCTCACAGCCCCCAACCTTGGAGACGAACAATGATCCACGTTCTGTCGCGTGGCGCACGCCGCGCCATGCTTGCCGCCACCGCCAGCGTCGTCGCGCTGACAATCGCCGCCCCCGCCCATGCGGGTGGTTCGTCGATGCCGTGGGAAGCGCCTCTGCAAAGCATCCTCGAAAGCATCGAGGGACCGGTGGCGAAGATCGTCGCGGTCATCATCATCATCGTTACGGGCCTGACGCTCGCGTTCGGTGATACGAGCGGCGGCTCCCGCAAGCTGATCCAGATCGTGTTCGGCTTGTCGATCGCGTTTGCGGCCAGCTCGTTCTTCCTCAGCTTCTTCAGCTTCGGCGGCGGGGCGCTGGTCTGATGTCGGACGGGGTCGAGCCCATCCCCGGCTATTTGGCGCCGGTCCACCGGGCGCTGACCGAGCCGATTCTGCTCGGCGGCGCCCCGCGCTCTCTTGCCATCGTCAATGGCACGCTGGCGGGCGCGATCGGTCTCGGCCTGCGGCTCTGGATCGCCGGCCTGGCCATCTGGGCCGTAGGCCATGCGCTGTCCGTTTGGGCCGCGCGCCGCGATCCGCAATTCGTGGACGTGGCGCGCCGCCATCTCCGTTATCCGACATGGATGCGGCCATGATGAGCTTGCGCGAGTATCGCAGCAAAGCTGCGCACCTGGCCGACTTCCTGCCTTGGGCCGCGCTGGTCGGCGAGGGAGTCGTTCTGAACAAGGACGGCAGCTTCCAGCGCACGGCGCGCTTTCGCGGTCCCGATCTCGACAGCGCCACCCCGGCCGAGCTGGTCGCCACGACGGCGCGACTGAACGGGGCGCTCCGGCGCCTAGGCTCGGGCTGGGCGATTTTCGTCGAGGCGCAGCGGACGCCAGCGCTTGACTATCCGACGTCCAGCTTCCCCGATGCCGTATCTGAACTGGTCGATTGGGAGCGGCGCGAGCAATTCAGCGAGGAAGGCGCGCATTTCGAGAGCCGCTATTTTCTCACGCTGCTGTGGATGCCGCCGGCCGAAGAAGCCGCGAGGGCCGAAGGCTGGCTCTACGAAGGCCGGGCCACGACCGGCGTCGATCCGTGGGAGTTGCTCAAAGGCTTCACCGATCGCAGCGACCGCGTGCTCAACCTGGTCGAGGGCTTCGTGCCCGAGGTCCGCTGGCTCGACGACGCCGAGACGCTGACCTTCCTGCACAGCACCATCTCGACCCACCGCCAGCGTGTCCGTGTGCCGGAGACCCCCATGCACCTCGACGCGCTGCTAGCCGACGAGCCGCTGACCGGCGGGCTCGAACCGAAGCTCGGCGACCAACATTTTCGCACGCTCACCATCGTCGGCTTCCCGAGCGTGACCTTCCCCGGTCTGCTCGACGAGCTGAACCGGCTCGCCTTCGAGTATCGCTGGTCGACCCGCGCCATCATGCTCGACAAGACCGATGCGACCAAGCTGCTGAGCCGCATCCGCCGCCAGTGGTTCGCCAAGCGCAAGAGCGTGGTCGCGATCTTGAAGGAGGTGATGACCAACGAGGCGTCGGTCCTCGTGGACAGCGACGCCTCCAACAAGGCCGCCGACGCCGACACCGCCCTGCAGGAGCTGGGCGCCGACTATGCCGGCATGGCCTATGTCACCGCGACGGTGACGGTGTGGGACCGCGACCCCGCCATTGCCGCCGAGAAGCTGCGGCTGGTCGAGAAGGTCATTCAAGGCCGCGACTTCACCGTCATCCCCGAGGGCATGAACGCGATCGAGGCATGGCTGGGGAGCCTGCCCGGCCACACCTACGCCAATGTCCGCCAACCTCCCATCTCCACCATCAATCTCGCCCACCTGATCCCCCTGTCAGCAGTGTGGGCGGGGCCGGAACGGGACGAGCATTTCGGCGCTCCCCCCTTGCTCTATGGCAAGACCGAAGGCTCGACCCCGTTCCGGTTTTCCCTTCATGTCGGCGACGTTGGCCACACGCTGATCGTCGGGCCGACCGGCGCGGGCAAGTCGGTGCTGCTCGCCCTCATGGCGATGCAGTTCCGGCGCTACGAGAACGGCCAGGTCTTCGCCTTCGACTTCGGCGGCAGCATCCGCGCCGCCGCGATCGGCATGGGCGGCGATTGGCAGGACTTGGGCGGGATGCTTGCCGACGAGGCCGGTGACGGTGTCCAGCTCCAGCCGCTCGCCCGCATCGACGAGTCCGCAGAGCGCGCCTGGGCGGCCGAATGGCTGGCGGCGATCCTCGCGTCCGAAGGCGTCGCGGTCGATCCGCAGGCCAAGGAGCATATCTGGTCCGCGCTCGGCTCGCTCGCCAGTGCGCCCGTCACGGAACGCACGCTGACCGGCCTGGCCGTGCTGCTGCAGAGCCAGCAGCTCAAGCAGGCGATTGCCCCCTATTGCCTTGGCGGGCCATGGGGCCGGTTGCTCGACGCCGAGGCGGAACGGCTCGGCGAGGCATCGGTCCAAGCGTTCGAGACTGAGGGCTTGGTCGGCGCCGGCTCGGCCGCCGCGGTCCTGTCCTACCTGTTCCATCGGATCGAGGGACGGCTCAACGGCAGTCCCACGCTCATCATCATCGACGAGGGCTGGCTGGTTCTCGACAGCCCGGACTTCGCCGCACAACTCCGCGAGTGGCTGAAGACACTGCGCAAGAAGAACGCCAGCGTGGTCTTCGCCACGCAGAGCCTCGCCGACATCGAAACCTCGAACATCGCGCCGGCCATCATCGAAAGCTGCCCGACGCGCATCTTCCTGCCGAACGAGCGCGCCGCCGAGCCGCAGATCGCGGCGATCTACGAGCGGTTCGGCCTCAACGCCCGCCAGATCGAAATCCTCAGCCGGGCGACGCCCAAGCGTGACTACTACTGCCAATCGCGGCGCGGCAACCGGCTGTTCGAGTTGGGGCTGGGCGAGGTCGCGCTGGCCTTCGCCGCCGCGTCTTCCAAGACCGATCAGCTCCGCATCGCCGAGCTGGTCGAGACCCATGGCCGCGAGCGCTTCGCCGCCGAATGGCTGCGCCATCGCGGCCTGGCCTGGGCGGTCGATCTTCTTCCCGAACCCCAATCCGATCCGCTGGCCGGTGGCCGGGAAGATACCGGCCAGCTCCCCCTTGCCTTGAAGGACATGACCCCATGAAACCCAATATCCTGCGCCGTGCCATGCTGGCCGGCGCCATCGCCACGTCGAGCATGATCGGCATCACCGTCGCCACGCCGGCCCAGGCTCAGTTCGGCGGGATCGTCTATGACCCGACCAACTATGCGCAGAACGTGCTGACCGCCGCCCGGTCGCTCCAGCAGGTCAACAATCAGATTCAGCAAATCCAGCAGCAGGCGACCAGCCTCATCAACGAGGCGCGTAACCTGGCTTCGCTGCCGTTCAGCTCGCTCCAGCAGTTGCAGCAGCAGGTGCAGCGCACCCAGCAGCTTCTCGGTGAGGCGCAGCGGATCGCCTACGACGTGCAGAACGTCCAGCAGGTGTTCAACGGACGCTACAAGGGCGCGGCGCTGACCGGCACCCACGCGCAGATGGTCGCCAACGCCAACGCGCGCTGGGAGGATAGCGTCGGCGCGTTCGAGGACGCGCTTCGCGTTCAGGCCGGCGTCGTCGCCAACATCGACGGCGCGCGCACGACGATGGATGGCTTGGTTACGTCCAGCCAGTCGGCGACGGGCGCGCTCCAGGCGGCACAGGCGGGCAACCAGCTTCTCGCGCTGCAATCGCAGCAGCTCGCGGACCTGACGGCGCTGCTCGCCGCGCAGGGCCGGGCGCAGGCGCTGGATTCGGCGCGTGATGCGGCGGTCGAGGCCGAAAGCCGCGAACGGCGACGCCGCTTCCTGACGCGGTCCACCGGCTACCAGCCGGGCAACGCAAGCATGTTCCACGACTGATCCGATGGACACCAAGCTCCTCGCGCGCATCGGCGCCATCATCTTCGTCGCCATCGCCATCACGATGACGGCGATCGAGATGAGCCGCGCGCCTGAGCCTGCGCGCGAGGAGCCGGCGGCCGTCGCTGACAGCTCGGAGACAGTCGATCCGCTGCTGATCGAACTGCGCCGCTGCCAGTCGATCGGAGCGGCCGGGGCGAGCGACTCCGACTGCCTGCGCGCCTGGGCCGAGAACCGCCGCCGGTTCCTCGCGCCCGGCGCGCGGCCCGCCGCCCGCATCGCCGAAGACGCTTCGGCACAGGAGAACTGATATGGGCGGCACTGGCGTCGTCGATCGCTTTCTGGACGTCTTCACCCGCTACATCGACAGCGGGTTCGGCCTGCTCGGCGGCGAGGTGGCGTTCATCGCGACGACGCTGATCGTCATCGACGTGACCTTGGCCGCGCTCTTCTGGACCTGGGGCGAAGGCGACGACATCATCGCGCGCCTCGTCAAGAAGACCCTATTCGTCGGCGTCTTCGCCTACATCATCGGCAACTGGAACACCCTGGCGCGGATCGTCTTCGAGAGCTTCGCCGGCCTGGGCCTGAAAGCGTCGGGCACCGGCTTTACGGCCGCCGAACTGCTCCAGCCGGGCCGCGTCGCCCAAGTCGGGCTGGAGGCTGGTCAGCCGATCCTAGAATCCATTTCCGACCTGATGGGCTGGGTCGCTTTCTTCGAGAACTTCATCCAGATCGCGGTGCTGCTGTTCGCCTGGGTGATGGTCGTGCTGGCCTTCTTCATCCTGTCGATCCAGCTCTTCATCACGCTGATCGAGTTCAAGCTGGCGACGCTCTGCGGCTTCGTCCTCATCCCGTTCGGCCTGTTCGGCAAAACCGCCTTCATGGCCGAGCGCGTGCTGGGGCTGGTGATCTCGTCGGGCATCAAGGTGCTGGTGCTCGCCGTCATCGTCGGCATTGGCTCGACATTGTTCGACGAGTTCCGCGCCGGGTTCGGCGGCGCGCAGCCAAGCATCGAGGACGCGCTGGCAGTAGCGCTCGCCTCGCTCTGCCTGCTGGGCCTCGGCATCTTCGGCCCATCGATCGCCAACGGCATCGTGTCCGGCGGCCCGGCGCTGGGCGCGGGTGCGGCGGCGGGAACCGTGCTTGCGGCCGGCGGCGCACTGGCTGGCGGCGCTGCTGCCGCCCGGCTCGGTGTCGGCGCGGCGGCAGGCGCGGTCAGCGGTGCGGCCCGAGGGGCGGCCTTCACCTCCGGCGCGGCCAACAGCGCCTATGCGCTCGGCTCGGCCGGCAAGAGCGGTGCGGCGGCAGTCGCCGGCGGCGCTGGCGGCGTCGGTCAAGCCGCCGTGGGCGCAGCCATGTCGCCGCTTCGCAAGGCGGCCGCCTCGCTCAAGAACAGCTACCGCTCGGGCGGCCGCGCCGCCGTCACCGCCACCGGCGGGACCATTTCAGGCGGTAGTTCCACGCCGTCGCCGGACGCGCCGGCCGGCGCGCCCGCTTGGGCGTCCGCGATGAAGAACCGCCAGACCATGACCCACGGCGCGACCATCGCCGCCCACACGCTGCGCTCCGGCGATGGCGGCGGTGGCGGCGCGTCCGTCGACACCAGCCAGAAGGATTGATCCATGTTCAAGCGCCCCAGCATCCGCTACGGCCAGGCGCCCGAGCCAGCCACACCCTATCAGCGCGCGGCGCAGGCATGGGACGACCGCATCGGCTCCGCGCGCGTGCAGGCGAAGAACTGGCGGCTCGCCTTCTTCGGGACGCTCGCGCTTTCGAGCGGCTTGGCCGGCGGCCTCGTCTGGCAATCGACACGCGGCCACATCGTCCCCTGGGTCGTGCAGGTCGATCGGCTGGGCGAAGCTCAGGCGGTTGCGCCCGCCGAGGCCGGCTACCGTCCCACTGATCCGCAAGTAGCGTTTCATCTCGCCCGCTTCATCGAACAGGTGCGCAGCATCCCGGCCGATCCGGTCATCGTGCGGCAGAATTGGCTCCGGGCCTACGACTTCACGACCGACAAAGGCGCCCTGTTCCTCAACGACTATGCGCGCGCCAACGACCCGTTCGCCAATGTCGGGCGGGTGCAGGTCGCGGTGGAAGTGTCGAGCGTCATCCGCGCCTCACCCGACAGCTTCCGCGTCGCCTGGACCGAGCGCCGCTATCAGGACGGCAGCCTTGCCGCCACCGAACGCTGGTCCGCGATCCTCACCATAGTCGTCCAGCCGCCGCGCACCCCCGACGCTCTGCGCAAGAATCCGCTCGGCGTCTTCGTCAATGCCCTCAACTGGTCGAAGGAGCTGTCGCAATGACCGGCATACCCATCCGCCGCGCGGCCACGGCCGCGTTGCTCGTCTCCGCGTCCGCGCTCGCGGGCTGCGCCACTACGTCGGCCAGGCCGCCCGTGATCGCTTTGGATGATCCGCCTCGGGCGATCGTCGCGACGCGCGCGGCCGAGCCGCCCCGCGCGGTCGAGATCGTCACGATCCCCGAGCCGTTGCCGCTGCCCGGCCAGTTGAAGCCGGTGACGGAGAGCGCGCGATCGCCAGAGTCCGCCGATCCGCGCCGCCGTGTCGGCGATGCCAACAACGCCGCCCGTATTCAGCCGGTGCGCGATGGATTCCTTAACGCCATTCAGCAATATCCGTGGACCGAAGGCGCGCTCTATCAAGTCTATACCGCGCCGGGTCAGGTGACGGACATCGCCTTGCAGGAAGGCGAGCAGCTCGTGGGGCCAGGGCCGGTCGCAGCCGGAGACACGGTGCGGTGGATCATCGGGGACACGGTGAGCGGCAGCGGTGCGACCGCGCGCGCCCACATCCTCGTCAAGCCCACCCGGCCCGACCTCGCCACCAACCTTGTTATCAACACCGACCGGCGCACCTACCATCTGGAGCTGCGCGCCACGCCCGCGACCTACATGGCGTCCGTGTCCTGGACCTATCCGCAGGACCAGCTCATCGCCTTGCAAGGCCGCAACGCGGCTGCCGCCGCTGCCATACCGGCCGCAACCGGCGTGGACGTGACGGCGCTCAACTTTCGCTACCGGATCGAGGGCGACCGCGTGTCGTGGGCGCCGGCCCGTGCGTTCGACGACGGGCGGCAGGTGTTCATCGAGTTTCCGGCCGGGATCTCGCAGGGTGAGATGCCGCCGCTGTTCGTGACCGGCGCGCGCGGTGACGCCGAACTGGTCAACTACCGCGTGCAGGGCCGCTACATGGTGGTCGATCGCCTGTTCGCCGCCGCCGAGCTGCGCCTGGGCGACCGCCGCACCGAACAGCGCGTCCGCATCGTGCGCGACGATGGACGGAGGGGGCGGCCGTGACCGAAAGCCACGATGCGCCAGCCGAAGCGCGGCCGGAGCCGCAGGCCGCTCGCCCCGATCCCGCCGCGTTCCAGCTTCGCGGCGAGCCACCCCGCGTCATGCGGCTCTCGCGTAAAGCGCTTGCCGTCGTCGGCGTCGCCGCCGGCCTCGGCATAGGTGGTTCGCTGATTTATGCGCTGCGGCCGCCGGGCGAGAAGGCTGCGCAGGAACTCTACAACACCGACAGCCGCGCCACGGCCGAAACCATCACGTCCGGCCCGCGCGATTACGCACGGGCGCCACGGCTCGGCCCGCCGCTTCCGGGCGACCTCGGCCGTCCAATCGTGTCGGCGCAGCAGCGCGGCGAGGACGTTACCGTGCCGCCGATCGGCGTGCAGCCCGGCCCGCCCGATCCGCGCGCGCAGGCGGCGGAGGCAGCCCGGCAGCGCGCCGCTCAGGAGCGCGATGCGGCCCGCACCAGCTCGGTTTTTCTAGGCAGCGGCGGCGCGCGTGCGGGTGCGGAGCCGGCCTCAACGCCGGGTTTGCCGGCGCCTTCCGCGCAGGAACCGGCGCAGCAGGCGGCGCAAGGCGACCAGGCCGCCAAGCGCGCCTTCATGGCGCAGCCGTCCAACCAGCGCACAATCAGCGTTGAGCGGCTGACGGCGCCGGCATCGCCCAACATCGTGCAGGCCGGCAGCATCATCCCGGCTGCGCTCATCACCGGCGTCCGCTCTGACCTGCCCGGCCAGATCACCGCCCAGGTGACGGCCAACGTCTATGACAGCCCGACCGGGCGCATCCTGCTTATTCCGCAGGGCGCGCGGCTGATCGGCGAGTATGATAGCGAGATCGCCGCCGGGCAGACGCGCGTGTTGCTCGCCTGGGATCGGCTCATCATGCCGGACGGGCGCTCGATCGTTCTCGAGCGCCCGCCCGGCGCGGACGGAGCCGGATTCGCGGGGCTACAGGACCGCGTGAACCAGCATTGGGGCAATCTCCTCAAGGCGGCAGCCGTCTCGACACTGCTCGGCGTAGGCGCCGAGCTAGGTGCGGACAGCGAGGACGACCTGACCCGTGCCCTGCGGCGCGGCTCGCAGGACACCATCAATCAGACCGGCCAGCAGATCGTGAGACGGCAGCTCAACGTGCAGCCGACGCTCACCATCCGGCCAGGCCATCCGCTGCGCGTCGTTCTCACCCGCGACCTTGTGCTCGAACCGATCGGAGGGACGCGATGACGAAGTTGAAACTGGGGCCGCTCGCCGATGACCGGCCGGTGAAGCTGGCGGCGGAGGTCCCCGCCGCCGTCCACCGCGATCTTGTCGCCTACGCCGCTGCGCTTGCGGCCGAGACCGGCGGCGAACCCGTCGCGCCGGAAAAGCTGGTCGCGCCGATGCTGGAGCGATTCATGGCGAGCGATCGCGGATTCGCGCGCCGGCGAGGTGGCGCGAAAAACTGAGCGCCACCGTGCGATCAATTGTCCAGAAACCGCTTCCGGCGCTCCTGGGCGTCGACCTTGATTATCGCCTCATCGGCATTGGCGCATTCGCCGCCCCGAACCGAACCGTCACGGCACCCCGCGACGACCTGGCGTGCTTCGTCGATATGCGCGACGAAATACTGCGTGCCGCGCGCCTCGCTCGTCACCAACGCCGCAGGTGGGCCGGCAGCGATCGTGTCGGCCTGCTGCATTGGTGCGATCACCGGTCGCAAGATGAATCCACCGGCGAAGCCGACGACCAAGGTAACGAGCAGGAGGATGATTGTCTTGCCATGCCACATGGCGGCAACTCCAAGAATTTGGCTTCTAATCTACTCGGATCGCTGCGAGAAATCAAAAGACAGCGCATAGCGCGCCTTGATGAATCCAAGAAACCGTCGCAGGGCCGGATTGCCGTTGTCTTCGCGCCAGCAACCGGAATAGACCGTCAGCGCCGGCCCCTGTTCGCCGTGGATAGGCCGGTAGACGACATCCGGGTAGCGCACGCCTGTCGAACCTTCGCACACGATCGACATGCGCCGGCCGGCGCCGAGCAGGCTCAGCACGGTCTCTCGCGTGGTCTGGTCGATTCTGATGTCCGGGTGCGCGCCGGACATAGACAGTCGTCCTAGCAGCATGTCGCGGATATCGGAGCCGGGATCCGCTGCGGGCAGGACAAAGCGCTCTGATCGCAGATCGGTCCAATGCACAATTTCGTGGCCCGCTAACGGATGCTGGGCCGGCAGTGCGACCACGATGCGCTCGCTCCAGAAAGGCTCGCGCCGATAGCCTTCATGGCCGGCGTCGCCCATCAGGATTGCGATGTCGATCTCGCCGGTGTCCAATCCGGCGAGTAGCGCACCACGATCGGTTTCCACGCTCCCGAAATCGACATCCGGATTATCGCTCTGCCAAGCCAGTACCGTGGCGCGCAGATTGCCCGCGGAGACCGAGCTGTTGTGTCCCAACATCAAAGCGCCAGCACGGCCCTGGCCTGCGTCCCTGGTCGCCGCCACCATCCGATCCGCATTGGCGACCATCGGCCGGGCGCTGCGGATGAAGCGCGTGCCCGCGATCGTCGTCGTCACTCCCGCACGAGAGCGGTCGAACAGCTTGGCGCCGATCATCCGTTCCAATCGCAGAATATTGCGACTTAACGTCGATTGCTCGACATCAAGTGCGCGTGCGGCGCGATAAAAGCTCCCGTGGTCCGCTGCCGCTATCGCATAACGAAGCTGTCGCATATCGAAAGTCACCGAGCCGTTTTCCTGAATTTACGCTTGAGTGCGACGATTGAGCTGACCGTGCGACACGGAACACCGGTCGTCGCGATCCTCGGCACAGGCAAACTGCGCTTAAGGATGGAGAATTCCGCCTTCGCGACCTTTCGCTGACCTTCGCCGAACGAGTCGTCCTGCCTGAAAGCAGCTGCCGTCGGCGTTCTCGACAGCGCGCCCCAGAACGACGGTTTCGGCCGCGTGAGGCAATTGCATCGAGTCATCAACGACCTGTTTGCGAGGACCAGGGTGCTCCCCGCAAAATGAACTTCCGCTAGCATTCACTGGTCAAGGCGCTCCGAACAGCGTTCGGCCAATGTCGCGAAACCGCGTTGCTCGCAGGTCGTGCGCCATCAGGATCCATTCGCGAAAGGCGATCTTGAGCGGGTTGGCCGTGGCCTCGCGATGCGCAAGCCCATAGCGGATCGGCTCGCCCGGACGTTCGGCGACGAAGGTGCCGAACATGCGGTCGAAGATGATAAGCACGCCGCCATAATTCTTGTCGAGATAGGGCTCGTTGCATCCATGGTGCAGCCGGTGGTGCGCCGGCGTATTGAACAGCCATTCAACGGGCCCGAGGCGTCCGATCAGCTCGGTGTGGAGGAACAGCTGATAGCGCAGATTGAGCGCGAGCAGACCGAGGACGAGCCGTGGATCGAAGCCAAGCAAGACAAGCGGCGCATAGAAGACCCATCCTGCCGAGAACAGGTTGGTCCATCCAAGCCGAAACGACGAGAGGAGCGTGAGCTGCTCAGCCGAGTGATGCACCGAATGGGTCGCCCAGAGCCAGCGCACCCGATGGCTTGCGCGATGGAACCAGTAATAGGCGAATTCCACTAGCAGGAAGGCGACGAGCCAGTTCCACCAATCGTCAAGCGAATGGCGGACCGGCGCCAGCGACCATAGCCAGGCGAAGACCCCGCCGATCACGAAGGCGTTGAGCGCCGCGAACGGAAGGCCGCCCATTACTAGCCCCAGCGAGGTGAGCGCCGTGCGGCGGTCATAGCCATGCCCGGCGCCAAGGCGCGACAATGCCTCGGCCGCAACGATCGTCACGACGAAGCCGAGCCAGAGCGGCGATCGCCCGAGCGGATCCATGTCAGCTCTCCCGGCCGATGGCTTCGCGGAGTCGCTCAAGCTCCGCCTTGTCGACCAGCCCATTGCGGTTGACGTCAGCCCGGTCGAACAGCGGGGCCGGAGCCGAGCCAAATTCCGCCCGCGTGACGCGCCCGTCGCGGTTCGTATCCGCGCTCGCGATGAAGGCGTTGAGGCGCGCGCCGAGCTGCGGACGCATCTGCGCGATGCGCCCGAAGTCGGACTGGGCGACGGTGCCGTCACCGTTGCGGTCGAGCCGGCTGAACTGCTGCGCGCGCGCCGCCCTGAATTCGGCTTGGGACACCTGCCCGTCACCGTTAGTATCGGCGCTTTCGAAGACGTCGAGTTGGCCCATCTGGGCCATGGCGGGCGTCGAGCAGACTAGGATTGCGGGAATAATCAGAAGACGGGCTTTCATCAAATGTCCTTTTTCGAAAAGGAGGCCGCGCCGCGCGGGGGCTGAGCGGCGCGGCCTCACGCGGCCCAGGGAGGGGGGCTGCCGCGTCTGGGGAAATTAGCGCGGGACGGTGGTACCCTCGACGGTGGCGGTGTCGCCGCCAACGCCGGTCCGGGAGGACGAGTAGCTCACGCTCCCGTCGGCATTGCGCGTCGCCGTCGTCGAGTGGCCGAAGCTGGTGCCGTCGCCGAGCGTCGTCGTGCGACCGCCGGAATAGCTGCCGTCACCCCAGGTCCGCCCGGCGCTGGTCGATGCGCTGCGGCCATCAATGGTGGTGATCTGCCCGCTGGTCGAGGTGTTGCCGGCCTGGCGCGAAGCAGACCTGTTGGCATCATAGCCATGGCCGCCATTGGTCCGGACGCTGCGCGACGCGGCCACATTGCCGTCCCCGCGGCTAATCGAACGCTGCTTCACGAAGCCACCGCCGTTCGCGCCCTGGACGTTCACCGACCGGGACCGGGGCTGTGCCTCGGCTGCAACCGCCAGCCCCGAGGTTAGCAATGCGAAGCTGCTTGCGATCAAAATCTGCTTTCTCATATCACACTCCTTTGAAACGGCGATCATCCTGCGCCGGACCTCGAAGTAGCTGGGCTGCGTAAGCGGCGTGCTTCATCGGGAAGGCAAAGAGTAACGAAGCGTAACCGGCCACTATGGATGCGCCTGAACCGGTTGGGAGGGCTCGGAGAGGATGCGACCGTCGGAAAGCTCGATGACCCGGTCGAACAGATCCAGCGAGCGCGGATCGTGGGTGACGACCATGACGCAGGCGCTGCGCTCGACGGCGATGCGCCTGAATAATTCCATCACCTGCCGCCCCCGCACGCTGTCGAGCGCCGCAGTGGGCTCGTCGGCCAGAATGAGGGGCGGATCATTGGCGAGCGCACGCGCGACCGCGACGCGCTGCTGTTCGCCCCCCGACAGGCGCGAGGGACGATTGTCTATGCGATGGCCAAGATCGAGCGCCCCCAGCAGCTGGGTTGCATAGCCCCGCGCAGCCCTGGCCTCGACATCCGCGATCTCGAGCGCGATCGACACATTCTCCGTGGCCGTCAGGAACGGGATGAGATTCGCCTTCTGAAAGACGAAGCCAATATGATCGCGCCGAAAACCCCGCAGCTTGTCGAGATCGGCGCCCGGATAAGAGACGAGGCGATCACGAATGTATATCTCGCCGGCGCTCGGCGGCTCGAGCAACCCGCAGATGAGGAGAAGCGTGCTCTTGCCCGATCCGCTTGGTCCCATGATGCCGATCAGCTCGCCGGCATGGGCCTCCAAAGATGCGCCGTCCAGCGCGCGCACAACCGTTTCGCCGCTCTGGTAATGGCGCGCGGCGTTGCGGACGCTGAGCAACGGCGCTCCAGTCACGAGAGCACCTCTTGCGCCCGGACCTTCAAGGCCTGGGCGATGCCGAACCAGCTGGCGACCAGGCAGATCACGCACAGGATCGCGAAAAATATACCGAGATCCTGGGGCAGCATGACGATACGCCGCGGGAAGTTCGGGAAAGTGAGATGCGAAAGGAGCATCGCGAGCCCGAACCCGAACAGGCCGATCAACCCCGCCTGCTGGAGGATCATCGCGACGATCGCCGAGTTCCGCGCCCCCAGCAGCTTGAGCAAGGCGATCTGGTGCAGCTTCTCCATCGTCAGCGTGTAGATGATCAGCGAGATGACGATCGCGGTAACCAGCAGGAGCACCGAGGCGAAGGCGAGGATTTGCAGGCGAAGCCGCCACAAGCGCTGATTGAGAAGGAGATCACGCTGCTCGGCGCTGCTCAGGACATTTGTGTCGCCCCAAGCGAGGATCGCCGCCTTGATGCGGGCCACATCGGCGCCGGGAGCGAGGCCGACCAGGACCGCCGCGATCTTGCTGTCCTGCGGCACTGAACTCGGGCTGGCGCCGTCCCCTTGGGGTGCGGCGTTGCCCGATGTCTCGCGGGCGAGCAGTACCTGCTCGCTCGGTCGGCGCGACGCGATTGCGGTGGCATCGTTGATCGATACGAACAGGAGCCCGTCGCCCGCCGAATCGACAAGGCCATGAGTGAGGCCGACGATCCGGTAATCGTCCTTGGCGAGGCGGATCGTGGCGCCGAGCGGAAGGCCGACGCTGTCATCGGCGATAGCCTCGAAATGACTCGCCTCAAGATGGCGGCCCGCTTTGAGTTCGAACCACGCGCCATCGTCCCTGGGATAATCGAGCCCCGTGATGGTGGCGCGGCGAACCTTCCCGGCAAAGGAGAATTGCTGGCTGAACTGAACGAAGCGCCTCACCGAGGCGATGCCCTCAACCCCCTCGACCCGGCGGTCCATCGTGGAGGAGATCGATGACCCCTCAGCAAAAGGGCCGACCCGTTCGCCTTGAACAACCCAGAGATCGGCGCCGATATGGTCGATCACCAGCAGTGCGTCGGCGACGATTCCGCGATAAAGGCCGATCGCGCCGATCGCGCCCATCAGCAGGAAGCCGATGCCGAGCGCCGTAAGCGCGAAGCGCGCCAGATTGAACCGGATGTCCTTGATTGCGAGGTTCATCGGTCGTCGTCACCCTGACGGGCCACGGGCATGAAAGGATAGCTATCCTCGGGCGAAAGAAGGATGTCGCCCGGCGCGAGACCACGGCGCACCTCCAGCCTGCTTCCCCGCGTGCCCGTGAGTTCGATGCTCCTGCGGCGCGCCCGACCTCCCTCCAGGACCCAGACGTTCGGCTGAATCCCGTTCCACTCCACGAAGGCGGCGGGCACGACGAGGGCGCGCGGTTTGGCCGAAAGGACGATCTCCACATTGGCGCGCTGGTTGATCGCCCAGTTGGATGGGAGCCGATCGGCGACAATGTCGGCGGTGAATTCGCGTGTCTCGGGATCCACCGACCTGCCGAGACGCAGCACCTTGCCCGTAACCGCGCGGCGGGCATCGAAGGCGAAACGAATGCGGGCAGGCTGTCCCGGACGCACCGCGCCGATCGCGCTTTCATCGAAGCGGGCTGTGAGGACGATGCTTTCAGGATCGACGATCTCAAGAATGGATGCGCCGGCGCTCAGCACGTCGCCGACATTTCTGTTTCGTACCGATACGATCCCGCCGAACGGAGCCCTGACGCTCGCCAGCCCGAGTTGCGCTTCATCGACGCGAACGCTGGCCGCAGCTGCGTCGGTCTGCGCCCGCGCGCGCTGCGCCGCCTGCCGCAGCCCGGCGACGCGCGCCTCGCTTTCGCGCAACGTCGCCTCGGCCTGCTCGTAGCTCGCCCGCGACACCCAGCCCTTTTCCTTCAGCTCGGCTTGACGACCGAACGCGGAGCGGGCGTTGGTGAGCGTGGCCTGCGCGCTCTCGACATTGGCGTCCGCCTCCTGCTGCGCACCCTGCGCCCCCTGGAGATTGGCGCGCGAGGCGGACAGGATGTTTCGCAGATCTTCCTGTTCGATGGTGGCAATCAGCTGGCCGGGCACGACCCTATCGTTGCGATCGATCAGTATCTGCGTCAGCCGCCCGGCCACGCGCGAGCTCACATTGGCCTTGTTGATCGCATCGAGCGTCGCAGGGCCCGAGACGGAGACCTCTAGCGCCTCCCGTTTCACACGATAGCTGCTCACCTGCTGGGGCCAGGCATAGCGCCAGGCGAGCGCGACTAGGGCGAGCAGGATCATCCCTGCGGCGCACCAGAAAAGCACGGGACTGATGCGCCGCGTCCGGGGGGGTGGTCGCTGGAGTGTCAAGCGATTGGCGGACGGGTCGTCGGTCATTCGGGTCGCGCGGTCCATGATACGAAGGGCCGCGTCCATTCGGTCCGAGGCATTTTTCCGGAAATGGGCAATGACGCGACCGTGTAAGCGGCCGGCTACATATCCGTTGCGAAATGTATCGAAGAGTAACGGAGCGCCTCGCCTATTTCCCTGGCGGCTCACGCAAGGCAAAAAGGTGCCCATGGAGAATAGTCTCATTGCGGTCGTCGAGGACGATCGGGAAATACGCACGATGATCGTCGAGCTGCTGGCCCGTGAGGGCTTCACGCCCGCCGGATGCAAGTCGGCGGAAGAATTCGATAGGCTGCTCGAGCGGCAGCGGGTCGACCTCGCCATCCTCGACGTGATGATGCCGGGCGAGGACGGCCTTTCGCTCTGTCGCCGCTTGCACGCGCGCGGCGACGTACCGGTCCTGATGGTCACGGCGAAGAGCGAGGACGTTGATCGGATCGTCGGCCTCGAAATCGGCGCCGACGACTATCTGACCAAACCGTTCAACCCGCGCGAGCTGGTTGCGCGCGTTCGCGCGATTCTGCGCCGAACCCGCGACGTCAACCGCGTTAGTGCACCGCTTTCGGTCGAACGATACCGCTTTGGCGAATGGCTGTTCGACGCAGGCTGCCGGTCGCTCGTCGATCCGGACGGGGAGCCCGTCGATCTCACCGGCGGCGAGTTCGAGCTGCTGCTGAGCTTCGTCACCCATCCCCAGCGCGTGCTCAACCGCGATCAGCTGCTCGACTGGACCCGCGGACGCAACGCCATCCCCTATGACCGGTCGATCGACGTCCAGCTCAGCCGGTTACGCCGCAAGCTGGGACAGCACCCATCGGGCGACCTCCTCGTCAAGACCGTGCGCGGCGGCGGCTACATCTTCGCCGCACGCGTCGAGAAGGCCTGAGCGGGTGAGCGTCTCGGCCAACCTTTCCTTCCGGATCGCCGCGGTCCTCATCGGCGGCTTCGTGCTGTTGCAGCTGGTGGTGGGAACCGTGATGCTGCTGCCGAGCGAGGTCTACGAACGGCGAGCCTCGAACCTGCCGCCGCCCGACCAGGTGCGGGCGATGGCAGCCACGCTGGAGAACATCCAGCCCGAGCTGCGGCCCGCCGCGCTCGCAGCCTTCGACGATTCGCTGTTCCAGGTGCGGGTGGTTGCGGAACTTCCGAGCGTCGAGCGGGAGCAGTCCGGCAGGCTGTCGGAACAGCGGCGCGCCTATCTGGCCGCCTTGTCGGATCGGCCGGTGCTGCTCTGGCGCGACGAGGCCGTCATTCATCGGCCGCTGCGCGACCAACCTGGTCCACTAAACTATATCGATCCGACGCAATTGGCGGTCGGACTCAGCGACGGGCGATGGCTGCTGATCGACAGCCGTCCCTCCTTGCTCCTTCAGGCATTCCTACGGCGGCGCGCTTTCCTCTCGGTCGCGTTCGGAGCGGTCGTTCTGTTTGCGCTCTGGCTTGCAGTCCGGCAGACGACGCGCCCGCTCGTGCGGCTTTCGCGTCGCATCAGGACGTTCGCGGCGGAGCTCGACGCGCCCGATCTGCCGGTAACAGGCGCGCAGGAACTGCGCGAGCTTAGCGCCGCCTTCAACGACATGAAGGCACGAATTCGTGGGCTCATGGAGGAACGGACGAGGCTTCTCGCCGCCATTGCCCACGACATGCGCACCTATCTCACGCGACTGCGCCTTCGTACGGAATTCATCGATGATGAGAGCCATCGTGCCCGGGCAGCAAGCGATCTTGCCGAGATGCACGATCTTCTGGAGGACACGCTGCTGTTCGCGCAACAGGCCTCGTCGACGGAAACCAAACTCTCGATCATCGATCTGGGCGAGGAGCTGGCGCGCATCGTCGAGACCAGAGTGGAGATGGGCGAGAATGTGCGCCTCGATCCGAACGAGCAGGACTTGGTCGTTCGCGCCGCGCCGCTGGGCCTGCGCCGGATCCTGGCCAATCTGATCGACAATGGCCTGCGCTATGCGCACAACGTCCAACTGCGGGCTGAGCAAACGACGGTTGGAATCGTGCTGATCGTCGAGGATGATGGCCCGGGCGTCCCGCCAGAAGCGATCGCCACGCTGGGTGAGCCGTTCAATCGCATCGATCCATCGCGAGATCGCTCGACGGGTGGTGCTGGGCTGGGATTGGCGATCGTTCACGCGCTGGCCGAGCGCAGCCACATCGGCGTGCGCTTCGAGAACAAGGTGCCGACAGGCTTCCGGGTCACGCTCACATTCGGATTGCCCGATAGCCCCGAGGCGGGCTGAACGACCGGATCAAGCAAATCACAGCACGCTCCCGTTACCTTTCGATACGATCCCTTACCGAGCGAACATGCCGGCGTTGCGAATCTAGGCGATCAGGATCCTCAGCAGAAAGGATCTTGATCAATGCTTCCTCTCCTCTCGCTCCAGCGGTCAATGCCTGGAGGTCCACATGCCCGCGGTCGAATGAGCGCAATGGCAGCCGCATCGCTGTGCCTGATCGCTGTGCCGCCATCGGCGGTTCAGGCGCGCGGTCCGGCGATGCTCGTTCCCGTTCAGCTTGGAGCCGAGACCGCCCGCTATCATCAGGGTGTGCCGACCCTGCATCTCGAGACGCCGACCGGTGCGGTAGAGGTGCGACCGCTGCCTGTCCGCGATGGGCAGCTCTCCTTCGCCGTTGCCGTCTACAACAAGGGCGACGCGCCCGCGAACTTCGGGCCGGAGAATGTCTGGAGCTCGATCGGTCCCGTGCTCACCAAGGAGCAGCTGAAAGACGGTGTGCGCCGCCGGGCGAGGGGCGCCAAAATCGCGACGGTGATCATCGCGGGCACGCTGGCGGGGGTGGCGTCCACCGCCTCCAGCCACGGCACTTACTATGGTTGGGCTCGTACACCACGCGGGCCGGTTCCGACCGCGATCCGTTGGGAGGACCATAGTGTCGGCGTGCTCGGCGCAGCGGCCGCCGTCGGCGGAGGAGCGCTTGCCATCCACGCCATCGACCGCCGCCTCGGCCATACGCTCGACCAGTTCGAAAGCGAAATTCTCCAGACCAACACAGTCGATCCAGGCGCCAGCTTCGGCGGGATGGCGATCATTCCGATCGAACGGCGGCAGCCTCTTGCGCCGGATATCCGGCTCACGGTCCGCTGGAACGGTGCCGACTATCCGTTCGCTTTCCGGCCGACCGGGGCCGACGCGCCGGCCCCTCAGCCGTTCGAGTCCGCGACGCCGAGGGATTATCAGATAGAACCGCAGTCCGATCCGCGGTGAGGCAAGTTCGCGGTAGCAGGCCAGAGGGCACCCGCCCGTGTGATCATGATCGCTCGATGCCGCAATGTCAGCCGCCGAGCAGGGACGCCGCGGTCCTCCCGGGTTCTGCGGCTCGTCGGCAGGTCCACACTGCAGAAGCGGTGCCCCCCGACATGGTATCATCAACCTGCGCGCTATTTGGCGATGTCGGGGATTCAAGGGGGTATATTTTCGCGCCTGTCTCCATTTCCGATGATTCAGGCGCAGTCGCGGGATCGATGACAATCAAAACTTGGCGCGCGATGACGCGCGAGAGGTTCCGAACGTCGCCAGCTGTTCCTCCGCGTGCATCAGCGGCAATGCCGATGACCGAGCCGATGACCAGATGGAGCAGCTTTCCGGTCGCGGCAGTGGCGCCGGCCGGCAGGATCAAGCCTGGTTTGCTTCCGCTTGTCGCACGCGCGGCGAGGTCAAGGATGGCGCCGTCCCGCGATCACAAGCGAGCAACGACAACAAGCGTCGACTCGCCCGCGCCCAGGCCGACGATCACGCGCTTCGCTCCCGCGCCACGATTTTGTTCCACAATGCTCAAGTCGAGCCGCACGTCACCATAGGCGGCGTCTGGGAAAGTAGACGCGCTCCTCGCCTGTACGCCGCGCTTGCCCAGGTCTTCGACGACCTGGCGCTCGAGCGCCGAAGCGATACGTTGAAGCGACGGAGCGATCTGCTGCGCGAGCGCGGCATGGACGACGATCTCTACGGAACGCGGCGGCATCGGCGAGCGCGCAGACATATCGGTAATCTTCGCGCCGGCACAGGCCGCCAGCAGCAAGAGGGTTGCCGACGCAGCGCCGATACGCGCCCTCCCTGGCACGGAGCCCGTATCGACGCACCGGCCCGTACGATATGCAAACGGCATCTTGAACATAGCTGACTCCGCACGAAATCGATCGCGCCCACGGGTCCGGCCCTTTGAACCCCTTCTGTCAGCGCGACAGCTGTTTCACCGATGGTGGGAGCAGGAAGCATTCCTCTCTCATGGATCTGCAAGGCAGATCGGAGAGCGTTCCGCCGTCCACTAGAGCGGCCGCCCTGGCTTGTCCCTCCGGCCACAGGATCGTCGCGATCAATGTCCCATCGGATGCGGTCGCGAGCAGCGATGCGGCGGCGCCGCTCTGTTTCCGCATTGCCAGCATGGCAATGTTCCACGCCATCTTGAACTCGCCCTTCCGCGTTTCCTCGACATCCCAGAAGTAGAGCGCCGCGAACGGCAAGGGCGATTCAGGATCGATGACGGCAGGCCGCGGCGCTCCGTGATCGTCGAGCCCTTCAGCTTGCACGCTCACCAGAACACCGGGCCCAGGCGGACGATCACGCCGGTGCGTCCCGCCACCAGGGCAGTGCGGTTTCCGACGAAAATCCAGCTATGGCCGACCGGTGCGACCGGGAGCCCGTAGACCGCCGGCACCGGCACATAGTAGCGGCGTAAGGAAACTGGTACGATCGCGCCAATCGTCCATGGGCGCGCATAGTAAGGCGCGGTCACCGGAAAATAGCCATAGCCGGGCGCGAAATAGTATCCGCGCCGAGGTCCCCAATAGCCGGCTGGTGGCAGCGGTCTGTGCCACGCGTCGACGGTCGCCCTGCGTGTCACCGTGCCGCCGTTCGGGCCGGTCACGGTTCGGCTTCCGGAATAGTAGCCGCCGCCCCAGGCTGCGCTCCGCGACGCTTCAAAATGACGGCCATCATTGGTGTCGAGGCTACGCTCGACCGACGCGCCACCCGGACGACGCTCGACCGAGCGCTGAACGGTTCCGCCGCGCCCGTGCGGCCCCTGTACGCTCACCGATCTCTCCCTCGACTGCGCCAAGCTGGGCGAACTGGACAGCGCCAACGCGCTCACGGCCACAACGGGCACCAACCATCTGAACATGATGCTGACTCCTTGCGAAAACTGATCCCTGTCAGCCTCGTCTATGGAGTGGCGCGGTAATCCCAATAATACCGCACGGTAACAGCAGGTAACAAAGTGTATGAGAGCGGGCTGCTACGGTGCCGAGGCCAGCCAGATGCCGACGGCCGGGTTCGATCTCACAGCACGAATCTGTCCTAAGGACAATCTCAAAGCATGCTGAATACCCTTTGTTACACAACCTCATTCGGGCGAAATAGAAGGATTCAAATGTGCGTCTTCGAGTTCGGAGATGTCATATGCGACAAAGGATCATAGTGATTGCGCTTCTTGGCGGACTCTCAAGCTTGGGCAATCCCCAGGCGGCGAGCGCCAAAAATGCCTCTCAGGCCCAGGCAATGTTTGTCAGCCCGATGGGAGAGCCATTTCGCCCGTCACCCGACAGCACCGAGCGACCGTTCATGATGTGGTTCACGGCCGCCGACCTCGACCACAATGGCAGACTCGACTCGGCGGAATTCGGGGCTGACGCTCTCCGCTTCTACAAGGTCCTCAACGTGGATGGCGATGAAGAGATCGGACCCGCGGAAATCACGCGCTATGAAGAGGAGATCGTTCCGGAGATCCGCGATCCGTTGCGCGGTCGCTCTATCCCAAGGCCGGGCATGCCTGCCGGTAAGGGTAAGATGGGCGGCGGTGGCCTGGGCGGCATGGGCTCGATGGGCGGCGGTGGCGCGGGCGGCATGGGCTCGATGCGTGGTATGGGTGCTCGAGGCGATATTGCGGATAAGATAGCGAAGGCGCAGAAGATGGCAGCCAATAGGCCTCAGGGGCTAGAACTCTACGGACTGTTGCCCATTCCGCAACCCGTCGCATCGGCTGACACCAACTTCAATCGCGGCATCACCGAAGCTGAATTTCTGAAAGCTGCCCAGCAGCGGTTCCAATATCTCGATCAGGATCAGGACGGTGGCTTTGTCGCCGAAGAGGCTCTCCAGATCATTAAAGCGAGAAGGCGGCGGCGGTGATCTATTGCTGTCGGTTGGCGTGGGCAGGAGACTGCGCTGCAAGCAGTCGTGTTTGCGACCAGCTTGCGGCGGTGAACTGAGGCAGACGGCGCCTTGGCGGCATTGGAGCAGTAAGAGGGCCTGTCCGGCGCTGGGCGCGAAAACCGCGGAAGACCGCCATCGCCTATTCTAGCGTCGCCTTCGGCTATGGTCGACAACGCGCTGCGGTAATGCTTCCACGGTCACGGTTTGGATCGAACGAGCCGACAGCAGACCCTACCGTCGCTCATCGACGACGGACCGGCGTCGCTCCCGCTGATCGGGCGTGGCTCGGAGCCGCCTATGCACGGCTCGATCCCTTGCGCGCCGGCGGGAGCGGCGGCGCCGAGCTCGGCCTCGCGATCGTGCGTGCGCTGGCCGAGGCGATGGGCGGCACCGTCGCCTCCGGTCCGACCCGGCAGCCGACTACACGTCGAGGTCGCCTTGCTCACCGCCGAACGGAGAGCTGAGCCGATGGCGTGGCAGGCATCGGGCCCACAGGTCGGGCAGGCCGGCCTTCCCGGGCAATCGAGCAGCGCGCGGGTCGATTTTTTTCGATCGGCGCGACGGATGGCCGGCGCTGATCCGTTCAAGCCCTGTCGGTCGCGCAAGTGCCGGCGGGTAATTGCGTCATGGGAGACTTGGACATGAAGATGGTCATCGCGGCCCTGGCCGGGCTTGGCATCGTCGCGGCGGTGCCGGCGTCGGCGCAGGTCAATGGACGCCAGCACCACCAGCGCGACCGGATCGCGCAGGGCTGGAAATCGGGCGAACTCACTGGCCGCGAGGCGACGCGGCTCGGCCGCCAACAATATCGGATCGGTCGCACCGAGGCACGGATGCGGGCTGATGGCGGCGGGCTTGGCCCACGCGAGCGCGCACGGCTGCACGCCCGTCAGGATCGGGCAAGCGCCAGCATCTACGCCAAGAAGCACAATCGCCGGGACCGTTGACATGATCGGGCTCAGAGTATCGCCGAGTGTCCTGATGGCTGCGGGCATGATCGCCGCGACGCCGGCCGAGGCACAAGATCGCGACAATAATCCTCCGGGGCCACGCGGCGGACCGGGCACCAACTGGGAAAATCCGCGGGGTCCGAGCGGGGGTCTTGGCGCGTCGCCCGACCGGCGGCGGTTCGTGATCCGCGGCCGGCCGGTGGTGTTTGTGCTTCGCCCGGGCGGCTATTATTATCACGCCGGTCATGGCTACTGGCATCCCCCGTTGGGGCTGGTGGAACCAGGCGCGCCGCTGCTGGCTCGACCGCGACGGCAACCCGCCTGGCCCCCGTGGCGGACCCGGGACGAACTGGGAGAATCCGCCCGGCTGGCGCGGCGGACCCGGAGCCTCGCCCGATCGCTATGGAAGGTGCCGCTGATGCGTATGAAGATACCTCTGATATTCTCGAGCGTGATGGCGCTCGCCACCCCCGCCGCCGCCGCGCCGCAAGGCGTCGACCTGGCGACATTCCAGGCGGCGGCGCGCACGCGGCTGCTCCAGGCCGACACCAACGGCGACGGACGGCTTGCCAAGGCCGAATGGACCGCGCGGCGGCAAGCCGCTGGGGCCGAAGTCAAAGGCGATCCGGCGAAGATGTTCGACCGGATCGACGCCAACCGCGATGGCGCGCTCGATACTGCCGAGCTCGACGCTCTGCTGGCCCGCCGCTTTGTGCGGATGGACGCTGACAAAGACGGCCTCCTCACTGCCGACGAACGCCGCGCGGTCCGGGGGAGAGTGGGCGATTGAGGTCGCCCGGAGTCCGGGTCCTTGACCGCTCCTCCCGGCGAGGATCCCGATGCGGCGCTGCTCACGCTTGTCGGGAAGGGCGACGGCGGTGCGGCGCGCGAGATGGTCGCGCGCAAGCTGCCGCGCCTGCTCGCGCTGGCGACGCGGATGCTGGGCGACGCTGCGGAGGCGGAAGATGTCGCGCAGGAGAGCTTCGTGCGCCTCTGGCGGCAAGCGCCACACTGGCGGCCGGGCGCGGCACGCTTCGACACCTGGCTGCACCGCGTCGCGCTCAACCTGTGCTACGACCGGCTGCGGCGGCGGCGCGAAGTGGCGACGGACAACGCGCTCGACCGGCTCGACCCGGGGCCGGCGCCCGACGCCGGTCTGGAGGAAGCGGGTATTTCGGCGGCGGTCGCGGCAGCGTTGCAGGCTCTTCCAAAACGCCAGCGCGAGGCGATCGTGCTGCAATATTATCAGGAACTGTCCAATGGCGAGGCCGCCGCGGCGATGGGCGTGAGCGTGGAAGCGCTCGAAAGCCTGCTGTCGCGCGCCCGGCGCGCGTTGCGTACCCTGCTCAAGGAGGACGCCGATGACCAATGATGCAGCGATGACGCCCGAGCGCTTCGCCGCATTGGCCGATGCCTATGGCGCGGATTTGCGCCGCTGGCCATCGCACGAGCAGGACGCGGCCCAGGCCATGCTTGCGACCGATCCCGCAAATGCCCGCGATGTTCTCGCGCGCGCCGCGACACTCGACGGACTGCTCGATCGGCACCGGGTCCCCGCGCCATCGTCGGCGCTGATCGGCCGCATCCTGTCATCCGCGCCACAGCCCGGCCTGCTTTGGTCGCGCGCGAAGCTGTGGTGGTCCGGGCTTGGTCTGGCGGGCATCGGGCTTGCCGGCGCCGTGACCGGCGCGCTCGCCTTGTCGCTGGCGACGCCGGCGCTGCTCGATCATCGCAGCACCGGACTGGCGGAGGAACAGACCATCTTCGGCGAAGTCGACCTTGACGGGACCGCCCCATGAGCAGCCGCACGTTGCGCATCGTGCTGATCGTCTCGCTGATCCTCAACGTCTTCGTGATCGGCGGCGTGGTTGGCGCGGCCATCATGTGGAAGCGGGTCGATGCGCAGCGCCCGCTCGCGGGGATCGGCCGCCCCGCGCGGCTGCGCCAGGCGGCCGAGGCGCTCGCGCCCGAGAACCGGCGGGCGCTGCGCCAGGCGGTTCGCGCCGCCGCCCAGTCGCTCAAGCCCGAAGTGGAGCGCGCACGGGGGGCGCGGCGCGAAGCCGGACGGCTGCTCGTCCAGCCCGAGCTCGACCGCGCCGCGCTCGATGCCACGCTGGGCCGCGCGCGCGCCGCCGATATCGCCATTCGCACGCGCCTGGAAACCGCGGTTGTCGACGTCGCGTCGCGACTTCCGGCCGACGAGCGAATCGCCCTTGCCGAAGGTCTCGACCGGTCGGGCACGCTGCGCCGCTCGAGGGAGGCGCGACCCCAGCCGAACCGGCCCTGAGGAAAATCGCTTTCGCCGCGACGGATTTACGCGTTGCCAACGTTGAAGGCGGGAAGGAGACCGGAGTGACCGCAGCTGCCATTGCCCTCAACCGCTTCGGCCTGGGCGCGCGTCCCGATCAGGCGGCGCTCGACCGCCCCCAAGCCTGGCTGCTCGCCCAGCTCGACCGCTACGAGCCGCGGCCGGCTGCGATCGCGGCGCTTCCGCCGACGTCCACGATCGCCGGAAACCTCAGCGACTATCTGGAAATGCAACGCCAGAACCGGTGCCAAAAAAGGGACGAAAATCCGGGGACGATGGCGGACCGGCCGCAAACGCCGCAGCGTCGCCGCGCGGCCGGCTATGCGCCGCCGCCGATGAGCGGCGAGCCGATGGCCGGTGAGGCCGGCCTGCAGGACAAGGGTGGAATCGGGGCAATGGCCGAGCGGGGCACGGCCGCGCCGCGCGATCCGGTCGCGCAGGCACGCCGCTTCGCGCGCGATCAGGCACGCAGCTATTATATGGGCGCGGTCGCGGCGCGCGCGCAGACGGCGCTGACCAGTCCTTCGCCCTTCGCCGAGCGGCTCGTGCATTTCTGGGCGAACCATTTCGCGGTTTCGGTCGACAAGCTCGTCGTTATCGGCTTGGCCGGTCAGCTCGAGTTCGAGGCGATCCGCCCGCATGTGATGGGCAAGTTCGGCGACATGCTGCAGGCAGTCGAGCGTCATCCCGCCATGCTGCTTTACCTCGATCAGGCAGCGTCGATCGGGCCCAATTCGACCGGCGGCCAGATCGCAGCGCGCCGCCAGAATGCCGGGCTGAATGAGAATCTCGCGCGCGAGATTCTCGAGCTGCACACGCTCGGTGTTCGTACCGGCTATGGCCAGGGCGACGTGACCGAGCTTGCCCGCGCGCTCACCGGCTGGACGGTCGCGGGGCTGGGGCGCGGCGCCGGCGCGCGGTTCGTCGGCATCGATGGAGAACCCGGCAGCTTTGTGTTTGCCGCGCGGCTGCACGAGCCGGGTTCGCGCACGGTGCTCGGCCGGCCCTTCGCTCAAGCGGGTGAAGATCAGGCGGCAGCCGTGCTGGACTTCCTTGGCACCCATCCGGCGACCGCCCGACATATCACCACCAAGCTGGCGCGGCATTTCGCCGGCGACGATCCGCCCGTCGCACTCGTCGCGCGGCTCGAAACCGCGTTCCTCAAGACCGGCGGCGATCTGCCGAGCCTCTACCGCGTGCTCGTCGACGCGCCCGAATGCTGGATCGCGCCGCCGGTCAAGTTCAAGAATCCCTGGGAATGGAGCATCGGCGCGATGCGTGCGCTTGGGCTCCGCGAGGTCCAGCCGCAGGCAGTGACCGGATTGCTCACGCAGCTCGGGCAGCCGGTGTGGCGCCCGGGTTCGCCGGCCGGCTGGGACGACGTTGCCGCTAGCTGGGCCGGCCCCGATGCGGTCATGCGCCGCGTCGAGGCGGCCGAGCGCATGGCTGGCCGGATCAGCGACACGCTTGATGCGCGTGCCCGGGCTAGCCAGCTCTTCCCCGCCGCGCTCAGCGACACCACCGCGCAGGCGATCGCGCGCGCCGAAAGCCCCAGCCAGGGCTTGGCGCTGCTGCTCGTCGCGCCCGAATCGATGCGGAGATAAGACCATGCTCAATCGGCGCAGCTTCGTTACCGCGCTCGGCTCGACAGCCATCCTCTTGCCTGGCCTGGGCGGGAGCATGGTCTTCGCCAAGGC
Organism: Sphingobium scionense; assembly: GCF_014197035.1. Taxonomy (GTDB): domain Bacteria; phylum Pseudomonadota; class Alphaproteobacteria; order Sphingomonadales; family Sphingomonadaceae; genus Sphingobium; species Sphingobium scionense. Next base: position 77,067 of record NZ_JACIEU010000009.1, read on the forward strand.
GGCGACCGACCGGCGCTTCGTCTTTGTCATCCAGCGGGGTGCCGCCGACGGCCTGGCAACGCTGGCGCCGGTGGGCGACCCCGCCTTTGCCAGCCAGCGCGGCGTGCTGGCGGAAGATTTCGCGCAGGCGACCAAGCTCGACTCGATGTTCGCGCTGCACCCGGCGCTCAGCAATATCAGCGCGCTCTATGCCAGCAACGAGGCGCTTTTCGCGCATGCCGTGGCATCGCCCTATCGCGACCGTTCACACTTCGACGGGCAGAATGTGCTCGAGACCGGCGGCAGCGCCGCCTACAGCGTCAAAAACGGCTGGCTCAACCGGATGCTGGCGCTGCTGCCGCGCGACGAGGCCAAGGGCATCGCCATCGCCGCAACCGTGCCGATGGCGCTGCGCGGGCCGGTCGAGGTGGCGAGCTATGCGCCGTCGACGCTACCCGATGCTTCGGACGATCTGCTCACGCGCGTAGCGTTGCTCTACGCCAATGATCCGCAGCTCCATGCGGTGTGGGAACAGGCCACGGCGACACGGATGCTGACCAGCGACATGGCGGGCGGCGCCGGGCGCAACGCGGCCGCGACCGGCGCGCTCGCCGCCCGGCTGTTGAGCGCCCCTGGCGGGGCGCGGATTGCGATGATCGAATCCGGCGGCTGGGACACTCATGCCCAGCAGCGCGGGCGGCTTGCGGCGCAGCTGCGCGGACTGGACGGCATGGTAGCGGCGCTCAAGCAGGGCTTGGGGCCGCTCTGGGGGAATACAGCCGTGCTCGTTGCAACCGAATTTGGGCGCACAGTGAAGATCAACGGCACCCAGGGAACCGATCATGGCACCGGCTCGATGGCGATGCTGCTCGGTGGCGCGGTGCAGGGAGGGCGCGTCGTCGCCGACTGGCCGGGGCTCTCCGATGCGGCGCTCTACGAGGGGCGCGATCTCAGGCCAACGCTCGAACTCAATGCGTTGATCGGCAGCGCCGTCGCCGGGCATTTTGGGATCGAGGGACCGCGGGCGATGGCGGCATTGTTCCCCGAGAGCAGCCGCGCCCGCGTCATCGACGGACTTGTGCGTGCCTGAAGGCAGGCGATAGCGGCGCTTATGAGAGCCGCGTACGTTTGAATCAGATGAGCCGCTCAAGGCAGATCGAGGGCAAAAGCGCCACAAATCCGGACGTTGACCAAATCCTGCGTTCTTCTTCCTGAGGTGGCGGGTGGAGCACCGCATGAAGCTCGCACGTCCGCTTATGCGCCTCCTTCGCTCGTGACCCAACGCTCCGCGTACGGGCGTAAGCAGTAGCGCTCGCGGCCAGAGTTGGCGGTGAAGAGCGGAGAGCGGCGGCTTCGGGCGGTTCTAAGATAGTATGAGCGGCGATACATATTCGTTATGTTTGTCCTGCACGGGGCACCATTTTCACAAATCGGCATAATTTCGGCGTGGCGCTGCATCCCGCCATGTCGCCGGGCTGGGTATCGTCCTGATCGACCGTGCTTGACCATTGGGTGCATCTGCTCAATCCTGCACCGGTGAGCGAAGCAATCGTCGATCCCGCCCCGTCCCGTTCCGGCCCCTCCGTGGTGCTGCCGGCGCGCCCCGAAGCGATCCGGCTCGATGCCGCGACGACGGCGCTGATCGTCGTCGACATGCAGAACGCCTATGCCAGCAAGGGCGGCTATGTCGACGAGGCTGGCTTCGACGTCGGCCCGGCGGCGGGCGTCATTCCCCGGATCGCGGAGGTCGTCGATGTGGCGCGGGCTGCGGGCATGCCGGTGATCTTCCTGCAGAATGGCTGGGATAGTGGCTATGTCGAGGCGGGCACGCCGCTGTCGCCCAACTGGCACAAGTCCAATGCGCTCAAGACCATGCGGGCGCGGCCGGACCTGGCGGGCAAATTCCTGGCGCGCGGCGGATGGGATTATGAACTGGTGGAGGCGCTGGCGCCCCGCGAGAACGACCTGCGCGTCCACAAGCCGCGCTATTCCGCCTTCTTCAATTCGCAACTGGATAGTGTGCTGCGCGCGCGTGGCATCCGCACCCTGGTCTTTACCGGCATCGCCACCAATGTCTGCGTGGAATCGACCCTGCGCGACGGCTTCCATCTCGAATATTTCGGCGTGCTGCTGGAAGATGCGGTGCATCATCTGGGGCCGGACTTCATCCGCGAGGCCAGCCTCTACAATGTCGAGAAATTCTTCGGCTGGGTGAGCACTGTCGCCGATTTCCGCACCGCCATCGGCCAGCTTCCGCCCAAGGAGATCTGATGCCCTTCGAACCGATCAATCCGCCCCAGTTCCCGACGCCGATCGCCCCCTATTCGGCGGGCGCGAAGGCCGGGAATACGGTCTATGTCTCGGGCGTTCTGGCGCTGGGCGAAGGCGGCACGGTGCTGCATGTCGGCAATGCCGCCGCGCAGACCCGCCATGTGCTGGAGGTCATCAGGATCACGGTCGAGGCGGCCGGCGGCACCATGGCGGACATTGCCATGAACCATATCTTCCTCAAGGATCTGGACGACTACGCGGCCTTCAACGCCGTCTATGCCGAATATTTTCCCGGCGACAAGCCGGCGCGCTACTGCATCAAGTGCGAGTTGGTGAAGCCCGATTGCCTGGTCGAGATCGCCTCGGTCGCGCATCTTGGCTGAGGCCGCCGGCCTCTATTATGAAACCCACGGGCGCGCGGACGCCCCGCCGCTGATCCTGTCGAGCGGGCTTGGCGGATCGGCCAGCTATTGGGCGCCGAACATCCCGGCGCTGGCGGAGCATTTCCATGTCATCGCCTATGACCATCGCGGCACCGGCCGCAGCGACCGGAGATTGCCGGAAACCACCTCGGTCGAGGATATGGCGGGCGACGTCATCGCCCTGATGGATGCCCTGGGCATCGAACGCGCGCATTTCATCGGCCATGCGCTGGGCGGCGCGATCGGCGTCGAAACCGCGATCCGCACCGGACGGATCGACCGGCTGGTCGTCATCAACGGCTGGCGGACCTTGTCACCACATAGCCGCCGCTGCTTTGCCGCCCGGCTCGCGCTGCTGCATGGTGCGGGCGCGCGCGCCTTCCTCGAAGCCCAGCCGCTGTTCCTCTATCCGCCCGACTGGATCGCGGCGCATGATGCCGATCTGACGGCGGACCTCGATCATCATTTGGCCGGCTTTCCTGGTGTGGAAACCACCGCCGGGCGGATTGCCGCCGTGCAGGCCTATGCGCCCGATCCGGGCGGACTGGCTGCGCTCGAAAATATGCTGGTCATCGCCACGCGCGACGATTTCCTGGTGCCCTTCGTCACGGCGCTGGACCTGGCCGCGCCGGTCAGCGGCGCCAGGGTCGCCACGCTGGACTGGGGTGGTCACGCCTGCAACGCGACCGACCCCGATGCTTTTCACCGCCTCGTCCTCCCCTTCCTCAGGAGTTGAAGCCATGCAGGTCGGCGTTTTCGTTCCCATCAACAATAATGGCTGGCTGATCAGCGAGAACGCCCCGCAATATCTGCCGAGCTTCGATCTCAACAAGGAAATCGCCCAGCGGGCCGAGAAATACGGCCTCGATTTCCTGCTGTCGATGATCAAGCTGCGCGGCTTTGGCGGCAAGACGCAATTCTGGGAATATGGGCTGGAAAGCTTCACGCTGATGGCCGGCCTTGCGGCGGTGACGGAGAAGATCAAGATCTTCGCCACCTGTCCCACGCTCATCATCCCGCCCGCCTTTGCCGCGCGCATGTGCAACACCATCGACAGCATCAGCCATGGACGGTTCGGGCTGAACCTCATCACCGGCTGGCAGCCGCCCGAATATACCCAAATGGGGCTTTGGCCGGGGGACGAGCATTTCCGCAATCGCTATGATGTGCTCGACGAATATGCCCGCGTGCTGCGGGAATTGTGGGAGAACGGTCGGTCGGACTTCAAGGGCCAATATTACCAGATGGACGACTGCCTGGTCCGCCCCCAGCCGCAGGCCGACATGAAGATCATCTGCGCCGGATCGTCCGACGCGGGGCTGGCCTTCTCGGCCAAATGGGCGGACTATGCCTTTTGCCTGGGCAAGGGCGTCAACACGCCGACCGCCTTCGCCTTCAACAATGATCGTCTTGCCAAGTTCACGGCGCAGACGGGCCGCGCCGTGTCGGTGTTCGTGCTGGTCATGGTGATCGCGGCGGAGACGGACGAGGAAGCCATGGCGAAATGGCAAAGCTATAATGACGGGGTCGATATCGAGGCGATCGCCTGGCTGGCCGACCAGGGCGCGAAGGATAAAGTCAACACCGACACCAACGTGCGCCAGCTTGCTGCGCCCGAAGGGGCGGTGAACATAAACATGGGCACTTTGGTCGGCAGCTATGCCAGCGTGGCACGGATGCTGGACGAGATGGCACAGGTGCCCAACACCGGCGGCGTGCTGCTCACCTTCGACGATTTCCTGGAAGGGGTGGAGGCGTTCGGCACGCGCATCCAGCCGCTGATGAAGAGCCGCGCCGGGACGTCATAACGGCCATTGCCTGGGATCGTCATCAGTGGCAGCTTCCCTCTGAAATCGTGGGGGAGGCCAGTCATGCGTCAGCTATATGTTGCGATGTTGTTTGCCGGAGCGTCATCAATCATGTCGCCGGCGCTGGCGCATGATGGGCCGCAAAATACGGCCACGACCGCATCCGGACCGGCGACCAAGGACCAGTTGATGACGCCGCCGTCGGACGCGCGGCATTACACGATCAGTTCGACCGCCGGGAAGCATGGCGATGTCTGGTCATGGCCGATGCCCGACGGCAGTACCGCCTATCGCATGTCGATGTCGCTGCGCGGCTGGGTGACGGAGACGGACGAGGTCATCGCGCTCGGCGCCGACAAGCAGCCCAGCAAGATCGCCATCAGGGGCTATACCGATACGGGCGACGCGACCGAGAATTTCAGCATCGATGCCGCCGGCACGGCGCATTGGAAGACCGCCGTGGATGAGGGCAGCGCGCCCTCCGTGAACAAGCGCTACAACAGCTATGGCGGCCCTTGGCTCGCCATCGAGAAGGATGTGGATGCGCTGGTGGCTGCCGGCGCGAAGGGCTTCGACATGCTGCCGCGCGGCCATGCGACGCTGACGATCGGCAAGTCGGTGCAGATCGATGGCCCCACGGGGCCGGTGACGGTCAAGCTGGCTTTTATCGAGGGCTATGGCTTCTCGCCTGCTGCGGTCTGGCTCGACGCGCAGAACCGTTATTTTGGGCAGGCCGGGGTGATTTCGCTGCTGCCTGCGGGTTTCGAGGCGGCTGGTCCCAAGCTGAAGGATATTCAGGATGCGGCGACGGCGGCGATGGTCCGCGATGTCGCCCATCGCTTCCTCAGTCCTGCCAATCGCACGCCGACGCTGATCGACCATGTGCTGCTGTTCGATTCCGTCGCCGGCCAATATGTGCCCGACCAAGCCGTGCTGATTGCCGATGGCAAGGTCGCGGCTGTGGGGGCGGGGGGCAGCATCAAGGCGCCGGCCAACGCCACGCAGGTCGATGGCCGTGGCAAGACATTGACGCCCGGCCTGTGGGACGCCCATCGCCATGTCGGTGGCGATGACTGGAACCTGCTCCAGAATCTGGCCACCGGCATGACCAACTATCGCAGCCCCGGTTCGATGATCGATGAGACGCTGAGCATCGAGAAGCGACAGGCAGCCGGTGACCTGCTGGCGCCCGTGGGCAAGGTGTCGGTGATCATCGACCGGAAAGACCCATTGGCGGCGCAGGGCGCGCTGACCGTGTCATCCGCTGATGAGGCGATCGAGGCGGTGCGCAAGATCAAGGCCGCAGGACTTTGGGGCGTCAAATTCTACACTTCGATGAACCCGGCCTGGATCGCGCCGGCTGCGGCCGAGGCGCACAGGCTGGGCCTGCATGTCCATGGCCATGTGCCGGCGGGCATGCGTCCGCTCGATGCGGTTCGCGCCGGCTATGATGAAGTGACCCACATCAACTTCATCATGATGCAGGCGATGCCGCAGGCAGTGGTCGACAAGGCGAACACGGCCGCGCGGCTGGAAGGGCCGGCCAGATATGGCAAGGATGTCGATCTCGACTCCCCGGCGATGACGGCCTTCTACGCGGAACTCGCCAAGCGGGGCACGATCATCGATCCGACATTGACGGTGTGGGAGCCGCTGATGACGTCGGACGGCAGCACGGTGGCGCCGGAATATTCGCCCTTTGTCGACATCGCGCCGCCGGCGGTTGCGCGCAGCTGGAAGATCGCGGGTTATCCGCTGTTCGACGGGCTGACGCGTGACGATTTCCGCAAGAGTTTTGCCAAGATGGTCGGCCTGGTCGGCAAGCTGCACCAGGCCGGCGTCCCGATCGTGGCCGGCACCGACGGCTGGGGACTGGAACTGGTCCGCGAGCTTGAGCTTTACAGGGACGCCGGCCTCAGCAACGCGCAGGCGCTGCAGACCGCCACGATCATTCCCGCGCGGATGACCGGCATGGACGATCGGACCGGATCGATCACGGTCGGCAAGTCGGCCGACATCATCCTGGTGGAAGGCGATGCCTCGCAGGATCTGGGTGCCCTGCGCCATGTGAATATGGTTTTCCTGAACGGCTATCGCCTGGATGGCGCGGCCCTGCGCCAGGCCAGCGGGATGACCGGGATGCCGCGCTAATCCGGCTTTCCACGTCTGTTGGCAACGCCTTGGTTTGCTGTTGTATTTCCTGTGGGCCGGGCGTCCCCCCGTGACCCCCGGCCGTTGCGGTTTTTCCCCGTCGATACGTTTGTCATCAGGGGATGGCGTCTGCTTTTTCAAGGGCAGGTCGCTATCTGCGCATGTTCACCGATCCGGGGCAATTTCTGCATAGCGGGGCTTTCCGATGGCCATCGACGAGATTGATCGAAAGATACTCAGCAAGCTGCAGGTGGATGGTCGCATAACCAATCAGGACCTGGCGAAAGCCTGCAATCTTTCGCCATCGGCCTGTTTCGACCGCACGCGCAAGCTGCGGGACAATGGTTATATCTCGTCCTATGTCGCGCTGCTCGACCCGCATCTGAACCAGCGGCCCTTGCTGATCTTCATCGAAGTGCTGCTCAATCGGACAACCGGCGACATTTTCCGCCAGTTTGCCGAAGCGACGCGGCGGCAGCGGGACATATTGGAATGCCATATGGTGGCCGGCGGGTTCGACTATCTGATCAAGGTGCGGATGAAGGACATGGCCGCCTATCGGAAATTCCTGGCCGAGGAACTGGTCGACATGCCGGGGGTGCGCGAGACGCGGACCTATGCGGTGCTGGAAGAGGTCAAGTCGACGACGGCGCTGCCGCTATGACATGAAAGCGGCGCCCTTTTCCAGAGCGCCGCTTTCGATCCATTACATGGCGTTGGGATTGGCCGGGCTGGCGCCGGCCTGGCCGGTGCGCGCCTTTTCCGCCTTCACCATCTCGGCCACTTCGGCCAGCAGCTTCTTGGCATCATAAACGATGCCGTCCTTGATCGTGTAGCTGACGCCGCCGACCATTTCCTGCTTGTTGGTTTCCGGGTTCAGGCGCGAATGACCGGTGCCATAGAGCGTTTTGAGATTGGCCAGCGGGTTTTCCCTGGTGAGGACCATGTCGGCCAGCATGCCGACGCGCAGCACGCCGGTCGGCGGCGCCATGCCCTTGGGCTCATAGAGGGTCTGCGAACCCCACATGGTGGCCGAGCGCATGATCTCGAGCGGCGAGAAGCCGGCTTCGCGCAACAGTTCCAGTTCCTCGATATAGGCGAAGCCATAGACCTTGTAGATGAAGCCGGAATCGGTGCCGACCGTCACCCGGCCACCGATATTCTTATAGTCGTTCACCAGCTTGAAATAATTGTTGTAGAATTTCTTCCACGCAAACTCGTTCTCGGTGCCCCAGTCGTAGAAATAGGAGCCGTGATTATCGCGGGTCGACTGGAAATAGGCCCAGAGCTGCGGCGTGGTGTAGAGGTTCTGCCAGTCGGCATTGCGCGCCCGCATCAGGTCGCGGGACGCGGCATAGATGTTCATCGTCGGGTCGAAGGTGACATGCTTCTCCTTCTGATGCTTCAGATAATCCCACCAGCGTTCGGATTCCGGCTCGACCGTCTGGTTCCAGATTTCCGCCACCTCGCCGAAGCGATGCTGTTCATTATTATAGTCATAGTCGGACGGAAAGCGCTGGATCGTCCCGTCCTTCAGCAGGGATTCGAAATGGCCATAATAATGGGTGACGGTGTCCAGCCCCGCTTCGGCCGCGTCATAGGCGTTGAAATTGGCGACGCCGGTCTGTGACAGATGGGCCGTGGTGCCCATCTTGTTCTTGTGCGCCTCGTCAATGGCGGCGGCGATGATCTGCGGCGTTTCCTCGGGCCGATTGAAGAATTTGATGCCGTCGATATTGTGCGCGGCGGCCCATTTGACCCAGGCGCGCGCCATGTCCGGACTGTCGATCGGCCCGCCGTCCCAGCCGGCGCCCAATGTCTGATAGTTGAAGATGCGCGGCGCTGCGATCTCGTTGGCGGCGGAGCGGTTCTTTTCCGAACTCGCGACGACCGGATCGGCCAGCGGCACGCCACGCACGGTGGTCACGCCATGGGCCAGCCACAGCTTGTAGGCATAGCTCATGTCCGGCGCCTTGTCGCTCGCCGGGGTGTGGACATGCATGTCGTTGAAGCCGGGCATCACATACATGCCGGTCGCGTCGATTTCATAATCGGCGTCGGTGGGCGTGCGCCCCTTCGCCTGCGGCAGGCCGGGCCAGCCGGCCTGAGTGATGGCGGTGATCTTGTTGCCTTCCACCACGATGTCATAGGGGCCACGCGGCGGCGCGCCGGTGCCGTCGATCAGGGTGGCGCCACGGATCACCAGCTTGCGGAAGGGGCCGACATTGTCAGCGCTGCCGCGCGCCGGCGCGGGCACGAAGGTCGGCTTCTTGCCGTTGACGATGCCAGCCGCGCCGCCGACATACCATTCGTCCGGATCATGCGCCTGGGAAGCGCTGGCGACCGTCATGAGGGCGAGCGCAGCAAGGCCCGACCGGATCAGCATCTTGTTCTTCATTCTTTTCCCGTCCCTGTTGAATTATGATGTCCCGTCCCGTCAGGGATGGGGCAGCCCCTGTTCCGGCATGCCCATGCGCCGCTTTTCCGCAACGACCATGTCCGCGACATCCGCCAGCAATTTCTTCGCGTCATAGACGATGCCGTCCTTGACCGTGTAGCTGACGCCGCCCACCCGTTCGAGCCGCTGGGTCTGTTCGTTGAGGCGCAGCGTGCCGGTGCCGTAGAGCGTCTTGAAATTCTGCAGCGGATTTTCCTTGAGGATGACGAGGTCCGCCAGCTTGCCGACCCGGACCGTGCCGATCGGTGGCACTTCACCCCTGGGATCATATAGCGTCAGCGCGCCGTTCAGCGTCGCCGACTGGATCACCTGCGACGGATTGAAGCCCGCTTCCTGCAGCAGCTCCAGTTCCTGGACATAGCCAAAGCCATAGGGCTTGAAGATGAAGCCGGAGTCCGATCCGGTGGTCACGCGCCCGCCGATATTCTTGTAGTCGTTAATCAGGCGCATATATTTGTGGTAGAAATTTCGCCATTTCACCTCGATCGCGGTGGTCCAGTCGTAGAAATAGGAGCCGTGGTTCTCGCGCGAGGACATGTAGAAATTCCACAGCTGCGGCATGGTATATTTGTCGTGCCAGTCGGCATTGCGCGCCAGCATCAGATCGCGGCCGGCAGCATAGATGGTCATGGTGGGATCGAAGGTGACATGATTGGCCTTCTGATGCTCCAGATAGGCCCACCAGCGGTCAGATCCCGGCTCGACGCTTTCTTCCGCCAGATTGGCGACATTGCCGAACCGGTCCTGCTCGTCGGCATAATTATAGTCGACCGGCCAGTTCTGGACCGGGCCATTCTTCAGCAGGGATTCGAAATGGCCGTAGAAATGGGTGACGGTGCCAAGGCCCGCATCGCCCGCTTGCTCGGCATTCATACGCCCCACGCCGATCTGGGACAGATGGGCCGTGGTGCCCAGCTTCAGCTTCTTCGCTTCGTCCATGATGGCGGCCATCACTTCGGGCGGCTGGTCCGGATCGTCCAGCAGCTTGATGCCGTCGATCCCCTGCTTGGCCGCCCATTGCACCCAGGCGCGGGCCTTTTCGGGGGTGTTGGTGCGGCCGCCGGTCCAGCCCTTGCCTTGCCCAGGCCGCTGATAGGCGAAGATGCGCGGCGCGACGATCTCGTTACGGGCGGAGCGTGCCCGTTCGCTCAGCGACACTTCCATCGGCGCGAGGTCGACGCCGCGCACGGTGGTGACGCCATGGGCGAGCCACAGCTTGTAGGAATAGGACAGGTCCGGCGCCTTGTCGTCGGTGGATCCATGGACATGCATGTCGATGAAGCCGGGCGTAACGAACATGCCGGTCGCGTCCAGTTCATAATCGGCGTCGGTCGGCGCGCGTCCCTGCTTGAACGGCAGGCCGGGCGTTCCGGCCGGCAATATGTCGGCGATGACGTCATTTTCGATCACAATGTCGACCGGGCCGCGCGGCGGCGCGCCACTGCCATCGATCAGGGTGACGCCGCGTATCACCATCTTGCGGAACGGGCCGGCGCCTTCTCCGACAGCGCGCGCCGGTGCGGGATTGGCGCCGGCGCGTGGCTTGACCGCTTCCACGGGCACCTTGGCGGGCTGGGCGATCGCCCCGCCGGCAGCCAGTGCGAGCAGCGAAAGGCCGGCGAAACACATGTGTCGCTTGAACATATCATCCCCCTGTATCGATCATGGGGCCGCCTAAGGCCCCCGAAAAGGGAGGCGACCGACAGGGCCGCCCCCGTGTCAGGCGATCAGAACTTCTTGGTGAGGTTGATGCCGTAGGTGCGTGGCGGTGCGGTAAACACCACCGTCTTGCCGCCGGTGTTGCTGCTGGAGCTGGAGCTGACCACCGCCAGTTCGTTAAACAGATTGTTCAGGAAAAGATGCGCCCCCCAGTTGTTGTCGCTGGCCTGCACGCCCAGGCGCAGGTTGGTCAGCGTATAATCGTCCAGCCGGCGCCGATAAGTGTCGGTCGGGCTGATCGTGCTGTAGGAACTGCCATTATAGCTGACGTCGGTGCGGATGACGGCATCCAGCGCGCTGGTCAGCATATGCTTATATTCGGCCGACCCGCCGAAATTCCATTTGGGCACATTGGCGATCCGGTCGCCCTTGCGGCCCGACGCCACGACGATGGTGCTGACCTGATCCTCGGTCAGCTTGGCGTCGGTATAGGAGCCGTTGGCACTGAAGCTGATGCCCGCGATCTCCGTCGAGAATTCGGCTTCAAGGCCACGGATGCGCGATGCGCCGACGTTGGAGATGAGGCCGAAGACCGAGCCCGTACCCGCCGTGCGGGCCGACACCTGCATGTTGCTCCAGTCGATCTGGTAGGCCGCCATGTTGAGATAGGTGCGCGGCAGGATCTTGCTCTTGAAGCCCAGTTCATAGTTCCACAGGCTGTCCGACGTATAGGCGGCCAGCGCTGCCGACAGGCCGATCACCTGGTTGACGCCGCCCGGGCGGAAGCCTTGCGCCGCCTGGGCATAGACCATGACATCGGGCGTCGCCTGATAGGAGATGTTGAACTTGGTCAGGACGCCGTCCTCGGACGATTCCGCCTCGGTATAGGGCGTCACGACCGAGGCATAATGTTCCTGGCCCATGTCGATCCGGCCGCCGACGGTCTTCTTGTAATCATAATAGCGCGCGCCGGCGGTCAGCGTCAGCTTGTCGAACAGTTTGTAGGAGATTTCGGCGAAGGCCGCCTTCTGCTTCAGCTTGTCGTTGATGGTGCGATCATAGGCGAGATTGTCGATGTCGTCGGGATCGTAGAGGAAGCCCGTTTCGGGATTGGCTTTGAGCAGAGTTGAACGCACCACCGTCTTGCGATCCTCGCTGAACAGGCCGACCGTCCAGTTGAGCGGGCCATCACCCGTCGAGCTCAGGCGGATTTCGTTGAGCCAGTTCTTGACCGACTGGGGCTGGTACAGGCTGGACGACAGCAAGGCGCGGGTGTCGGCCAGATAGTCCGCCAGCACATCGGCAGAACAGGCCGCGCCATTGCCGCGATAGGTCTGACAGCGGGCCGCTGTGTCGCGGCCGTTGAACGTGTCGCTGACATCGCCCACGACGATGCGATCGCGATCGGTATAGGTGCTGATCGCGGTCAGCACTACCGGACCGAAATCATAGTTCAGCGTCCCGTTATAGATGCGGTTGGTGTCGTAATTGCCCGATTCCGCGCGCGCATCCGTGGTCCAGCGCTTGCCGGTTTCGGCATACCAGCGCGGCGACCCGCCCGATGCCTTCTCATAATTGGCGCTGAGGTCGAGCGTCAGTCGTTCGGTCGGCGTGAAGCGCAGCATGATGCGTCCGCCATAGGTGTAGGGATCGTTGATATTCTTGTAGCCATAATAGCTGTTGTCGACATAGCCGGCGACCTGGGTAGCGTTGCCGACGATGCGGATGGCCAGCTTGTCCTCGATCAGCGGGAGGTTCAACATCCCGTCGAAGGACGCGCCCATCGATCCGCCTTCGGCCGCAGACATGGTGCTGGCAAAGGCCGCCTCGATCTTGTCGGTCTTGGGCTTGTTGAAGATGATGCGTAGCGTGCCGCCCATCGATCCGGAACCATAGAGCGTGCCCTGAGGGCCGCGCAGCACTTCAGCGCGCTCCACGTCGAAGATGCGGAAGTCGGGTGTGGCGCCGGCGGCGTCGCTGGTGGTGCCGACCGATCCCGATACGGGGGCTTCGTCATAATAGACGCCGACCGTGGGTTCGCCCGCCGCCGTCACGCCGCGCAGGATCACACGGCGATTGCCGGGGCCGCCATCGACGATGCGCAGGCTGGGCGTATCGCGGGTCAGTTCGGTAAAGCTGGTGGTGCCGGCCGCTTCCAGGCTGGCGCCGGTGACCGCGGTGATCGCGATCGGCGTATCCTGCACGCGCGTGTTGCGCTTCAGTGCGGTGACGACGATTTCGCCCTGATCCTGTTCCTGGGCTTGCGCCTGCGGAGTGCCGCAGATAATCGCAACGGCCATGCAGGACATGGCGCTGCCCGCCTTCCATGGATTGAGAACGCGCTTCCTGAAAATGTGCGACATAAAAACCCCCTGTTTTTGTTTGTTTTCCTCACCGTCTCTGCAGTTATTTTCTGCCGGAAACGGTAACAGGGGCGCTGCCGAAGGTGCTTCGTAATATTTGATATATTCGACGCTATACCGAAGGATATTGCGCAAATGGTCATATTTTACGGATAATCTTCGGGGCCATGTCGAGATGGCCTATCATTCTCCTTTGTGGCGAACGCGCCTCGATGAGGGGAAGGCCGCCGCTTTCAGATCGAATGATGCGGCTTTCGCGGGCGAGGATGTCAGCCCTCCCACGCATGAAACGGGCGTATTTCTATCTCGCTGGGGCCGGGCATGGGATTGGGGCAGCGTTTTACCCAGGCAACCGCTTCGTCCAGATCGGCCACGTCCCAGATCCAGAAGCCGGCGACCAGTTCGCCGACCTGGGGGAAGGGGCCATCGATGACGTGGCGGTCGCTGCCGTCGAAGGCGATGCGCTTGGCGTGGGATGAGGGCAGGAGGCCCTCGGCCATGCGCAGGATACCGGCCGCCGCCAGTTCGTCGTTGAAGCGGCCCATCGCCGCCATCATTTCGGGATCAGGCGGACCGCCCGCTTCGCTGTCCGGGGTCGCCTTGACCAGCACCATCACGCGCATCGTTCATCTCCTTGCGGGGGCAAGGCGAGATTAGGCGAAAAGAGGACGTCGCGGTAGTCGGGCGACGATGGACTGCCATGTCGCGAAACCTGTCGAAAAGATGAGGTGGCCTGTCTTATGGCTTTGTCATGCGTCGTCAGATTGACATCATGCGCCCGACAAATGACAGGAGGCGGGCCGGTCAGAGAAGAGAGAAGGACTGCATGTCACTCGAAACAACTATCCATGCGGTTCCCGAAAAAGATCATGCCATGGTGATGGCCTGTTTTTCTTTCCGTTACGATCATCACCTCGTTCCGGGGCTGCTCGATAATATCCGACCGATGGTCCATGGCTGGGTTTCCTTCGACGATCGAAGCGCCGGTGCCTGGTATAGTTCCGAACCCCAGCGCCGCCGCGCCCTGCTCAACGCCGCCAGGCAACATGGCGCGGAATGGATATTGGTGGTCGACCCGGACGAGCGGTTCGAGGATGGTCTGGCAACGCGGATGCCGTTTCTGACGGGGGCCAGCGACATGCCGGTCTGGCGGGTCGACCTGTTCGAGATGTTCGCGCCTGACGAGTATCGCGTCGATGGCATATGGGGCGGCCGTTCACGCAGCCGGTTGTTCCCGGTCACCGATGATATCCATGTGCCCGACCAGCAACTCCATGCCGATCCCTTCGCCTATCGGCGCCCCCGACGCGCCCGTTCTTCGAACATTGCCTGCTATCATCTGCGCATGATTGCGCCTGAGCGGCGGCAATTGCGGCGCGATCAATATGCGCTGCTCGACCCTGAGCGGAAGATGCAGGATATCGGTTATGACTATCTGGCGATCGAGGCGGGCGCGCAGTTCGCGTCGATCGCGGCCGAGCGGCAATATTCCCCCGCCTATGTTGAGGATGGCGGGCTATGGGCGCCGCCCTTGCCGGCGGCCAGTGCGACGGTCGAGGATCCGCTGCATTGCCGTCTGCGCCTGATCCAGCGCAGCCGTGGGCGCAAGGCGCCAGCCAGTGCGGCCGATATCGCGGCACGCGCCGCCACTGCCTTTGCTGCGGATGGGGACGTGGCGCTTCTGTCGGGCGCGCTGGCTCTGGAAGCTGGGCAGACGGAGGCCGCTGAGCAGGGGCTGACGGCGCTTATGGAGCGCATGCCAGCCATGGCTGCTGGCGCAATCCTCTTGGGTCGGGCGCGGCTGGCCCAAGGCGACATTGAGGGCGCGAAGGCCGCCGCCGACCATGCCGTCGCTCTGGCCCCGAGCAGTCGCGCGGTGCGCAAGCTCGCCGCCGATGCGCGGCGTTACGTCGAGGCCGATATCGGCGACCAGGATGCGCTGTGGCGCCGCTGGGTGAAGGGCGGGGCGCATGTGCGGAAGGGGGCTCTGGTCCCGTCTGACGCCGCGATGACCGTGGTGGTGATGGGCTTTCGCGCGCAACCGGACCTGGCCGAGGCGGTCGCATCGATCGTGGAGCAGGCGCCGCTGACCGAAATTATCGTCGTCAATTCGGGCGGTGGCGAGGTTGCTCCCATGCTGGCGCCGTGGCTGGACCAGTTGCATCTGATCGAACTGGAAGAGCCCCATTATGTGGGCGCGGCGCGCAATATCGGCATCGACGCCAGCCGCGCGCCGATCGTCGCTTTCCTGGCCGGCGACTGCCTGGCTGCGCCGGGGTGGGTGGTGGAGCGGTTGAAGGCGCATGATGGCGGGGCGCTTGCTGTGCCCAGCGCCATCGTGCCCGCCTATGTCGACAATCTCGTATCCTGGGTGTCGAGTGCGGCCTTGCGCTCGACCCGCTGGCCCGGTGATGCACCGATGCAGGCGCCGGGCTATGGCATGTCCTATGCCCGGTCCCTGTTCGATCAACTGGGCTATTTCCCGGTCGGTGTCGGCGGTGGCGAGGACAGCTATCTCAACCGGGCCATCGGCGATCGGATCGGCGTGGACCTGTCCACTCGCGTCGTGACGGCCCATCGCGATCCGGTGACGCCGCTGCAAATGGCACGGGATGCCTGGAAGAGGGGCTATTGGCGGGTGCAATGGGCGCCGGAATGGCGCAAGCATCCAGATGCCGCCAAGCGGCGCAACATCGAAGCCGGCTGGGGTAAGGCACTGCGGCGCGCGCGCAACGCGTTGGGCAGTGTGTTGGGGTCGGATTTCCTCAATGATCTTCGTGTCCACAGATTGCTGGCCATCAACGCGCGGGCGCGTCAGCGCGGAATGCAGCAGGGGGTTGGTCGGATGAGTGCGGCGGCCCGGTTGGGCGAGGTGGCGGACGGCCTGATCGCCAGCGATCCGCAGGCGGCCATGCCGATCGCCCAGGAAGCGCTGCGGCTGGACCCCTGTCATGCAGGTCACCATCTCCGTCTGGCGCAATTGCACTACGACCTGCGGCAGTGGCGCGAGGCGGCCCGCATTGCCGAACTGGGGGCGGCGATTGCCCCCCATGAGAAGCTGGTTGCGTTGCTCTGTGCCAGCCTTTGGCAGCTTGGAGAGCAGGCGCACGCGGCGGACATGGCCGAGGAGGCCGCGCTGGCGGCGCCGGTCAACTGGACCATGTGGATGATTGCCGCCGATTATGCGCTGAAGCTCAATCAGCCGGAGCGGGCGCTGGTCTGTGCCCATTTTGCCTTTGTCGCGGCGCCGGCCAGTCGCAAGGTCGGCGAATTGCTGATGAAGGTCTATCGCAGGCTGGGTCTGCTGCCCCAAGCCCGCACCCGCAAAGAGGGCATCGAGCATCTGCAATGAGGCGGGCAGGGGTAGGGGGCTGGCACGGCGACGACGTGAAGGCGAGCGGATTGGATCAGTCATCCCCTTGTTAACCTTTTGGAAAGGTACGGCCTGCGAAATGACTCCGGGGACTACGGGGCCGTATAAATGCTGAAAAAAATCCGCACCCAGGACGTGAAACTGGGGATGTTCTTGCACAAGCTGGAAGGGTCGTGGTTTTCCCACCCTTTCTGGAAGCGCAAGATGCTGCTCGACGATCCCGAGCAACTGGCGGATTTGCATGCCAGCAAGGTCGAATGGGTAACGATCGACGTGTCGCGCGGCGCAGATGTGACACTGGCTCCGCCGGCGCCATCCCGCGTGGTGCCGATCAGCGAGCCGCGCGAGCGGGTGTTCGGCCGCGCCGGGCCGACGATCGTGCGCCGCGTCGCGCCGCCGCCGCCGGTCGACCGGCCGTTCGATCCCCTGTCCAAGGACAAACTGCCGATCCGCGCCGAGATGGTCCATGCCCAGCGGCTGGCCCGCAAGTCGGGCCGCACCATGCGCAAGCTCTATGAGGATGTGCGGCTGGGCAAGGCGGTGAAGGCGGCCAAGCTGGAAACCATGGTCGAGGAGATTTCCAGCTCCGTTCAGCGCAATCCGCACGCCTTCATGGCGATCACGCGGATGAAGAATAGCGGCGAATATCTCTATCAGCATGCGCTGTCGGTCTGCGCGCTGATGATAGGCCTGGCCCAGCAGATGCACCTGTCGCCCGACGATATCCGCAAGGCGGGCCTGGCCGGCCTGCTGATGGACATGGGCATGGCCCATGTGCCGCAGGAAGTCTGGGACAAGGATGCACCCCTGACGCCGGAGGAGTGGGACGTGGTCAAGAGCCACACCACGTTGGCGCACGAGTTCCTGACCCTGGGCGGTGAAATGCCTGCGGAAGTGCTGGACGTGTGTCTCCACCATCATGAGCGGCTGGACGGCAGCGGTTATCCCAATGGCCTGGCCGGCGAGCAGATCGGCATGTTCGCGCGGATGGCCGCGATCTGCGACAGCTATGACGCCATGACGTCAAATCGTTTGCACCGTAGTGGCGAAGACCCGTCGCGCGCGTTGCTGAAGATCGATGAGGATGGTGGCGCGCTGTTCGACGCGGAAATCTTTCAGGCGTTCCAGCGCGCGGTCGGCATCTATCCGATCGGGTCGCTCGTGCGCCTGCGTTCGCACCGGCTGGCGATCGTGGTCGAGCAGAATCCCGACGACCTGACCCTGCCCAAAGTCCGTCCCTTCTATTCGCTGGCCGACCGGGCGTTCGAGAAGAGCGAGGACATCGACCTCGGCAATTGCTTCGGCGCCGATCAGATCATCACGCGTGAGACGCCCGAGGGGTGGGACATGAGCGAATGGCCGGCAATGAGTGCCAAGCTGCTGGCGGTGGCGAGCTGAAGAGGCTCGCTGTCCGGTCAGATACGGATCGCCTGCAGTTCTTCCGTCCATTGGAGGAGGCGGTCCTTCAACCGGCGGTCCCGGCCGGGGCCAAGATCGTCATCCTTGAGCCGTTCGAGAATCTCGAAGCTGAAGGCGTCTTCGCCATGGGCATTCCAGGCGTCCTGCAGGCCTGGATGCCGATCTTTGCCGAGCCGCAGGGTGAACCAGAGTCGGTTGCGGATCGTCGCGAGATTGGGGGCGCTGCCGGCCCAGCGCTGACCCGAAGGCGCGCAATATAGGGCATAGATGCCGATTTCGACTTTCTGCTCCCTATAGGCGGCGATCGCCGTCCGTCTTTCCTCTTCGGTCATGGGGCGCTTCTAATATTACCCGGATATATTTTCAAACGATATTTGCCCGGGGCAAATTTTTACGACCTGATTCGACTGTCACGGGAACAATGGTCCACGCCCGTTTTCCCTGGCGGATCGGGAGTTTTACCTAAGGAAAAACCCATATGGCGCATTATTGGAACAGCCTGCCGGAGGCTTAACCAAATCCCGCAACCGGGGTGAAGACATTGCCTGACTATGCTGGCTAAGGGCCCGCCTCCTTTGGGTCTGACAGGATAGATAATTTCATGAAGAAGATGGGGGGCGGCGTTGCAGCCGCAGTGGTTGCGCTTGCCGCGACGGGTGTTCTTGCGGCCGTGACACTATCAGGGGCAGAGGCGGATACGCCCGAAGCACGGGTGATTACCATCCCGTCATCGGCCAACGCTGCCCTGATTGCCGGCAGCAGTGCGACGGCGCCGACGACGACGGCGGCGCAGGCCTTTACCGCCGCGGTGGCTGCCGCGCCCGCAGCGACAGCGAGCAGCACGTCCAAGGTTTTGCCGGGCATCAATATTTCCGGTGGCGAATTTGGCGGCACCGGTGGCAAGCTGGGCAGCAACTATATCTATCCCAGCACGGCGGAAATGCGCAGCTATGCGGCGCAGGGCTTCAAGCTGCTGCGCGTGCCCTTCCGCTGGGAGCGGTTGCAGCCCAATCTCTACGGCCCCTTGTCGGAGGTCGATCGTAAGGCGCTCAAATCCGTCGTGACCCAGGCCAATGCGCTGGGCCTCACGGTGATCCTGGACATGCATAATTATGGCGCGCGCCAGGTGAAGGGTTCGGCGGCTCTGGTCGGCAGCGGCACGCTGGCGACGACGGCGCTGACCAATGCCTGGGTCAAGATCATGGAGGATTATCGATCCAACCCCAAGGTCTGGATCGGCCTGATGAACGAGCCGAACCGACAGAATGTCGCGCAATGGTGGGCGATCGCCGGACAGGTGACCAAGGATATCCGCGCCCAGAAGATCAGCAACAAGCTGCTGATCCCCGGCACCGCCTGGACTGGCGCGCATAATTGGGTGAGTTCGGGCAATGCCGCGCAGGCGGTGAAGTTCGTCGATCCCGGTAAGAATTATGCCTTTGAAGTGCATCAATATCTTGACGCTTGGTCGACCGGCACGACCGACAAGTGCGAGGCCAAGGCAGGCCAGCGCGTGAATGCCGTGCTGACCTGGGCCGAGAAATACAAGGTGAAGCTGTTCTTCGGCGAGATTGCCGCGTCGGGCCAGTCGCAATGCGCAAAGGAATATCCCGACATGCTGCGCCGGCTGAAGACGTCGTCGGCGGTGTTGGGCTGGACCGCCTGGGGTGGCGGCGCCTGGTGGGCCTATGACTACATGTTCCGCCTCCAGTCGCGCACGACCGCGCCGACGGCGCATATGAAGCTGTTGCTCGCCAACATGCCCTGAGGCTGGGGTTATTCCAGCGCCAGCAGGGCGAAGCTGGCCAGCCAATGCTCCCCCATATAGTCGCCGGCTATATGGGGGAGCGCGGCGTCGAGATGGGCGATCGCCGCCTGCTCGGCGATCGGCGCGATCGGCGCGTCGGCGCCCAGCGCGGCGGCGATGCCGCGCCAGCACCAGGCACGGCTGAGGTTGAGGCCGTCGAGATGGGCGATCTTGCCGTCGCTGCGGTCGGACACGGTAGCCGGGGTGAACAGGGTGGCCGGCTGGCCGGTCGGAAGGTCGGGCAGGAAGGTGCCGAACCAGTCGGCAAAATCGGCGCGCGACAGCAGCCGGCTCATCAGCAACGCTTCGGTGAGCGCCGAGGAGAGAAACTCGTCGCCACCCGGTTCCCAGGCCTGGCAGGCGCGGTCCTGGCCGAACCAGGCGAGCGCGCGCTCGCGGATCAGCGCCTGGAGTATGGGATCGCGGTCCTTGGCCCAGTCATATGCGTGGATCAGCGCGAAGCTGCTGTTGAAGTGGGTGCCGACGCGCAGCGGATAGGTCATTTTCGGCAGGAAGGCGTGGAATCGCGCGGCGAAGTCGAGCGCCAGCGGCTCGATCACGGCGGCCCAGGGACCGTCCTGCCGGGCAAGTTCGGCATGGAGCGCGAGCAGCCAGGCCCAGCCATAGGGCCGCTCGAACCCGCCAGCGGTCGGGCGGGTGAGGAAGGCGCGTTCGCCCGCCACCTTGTCGGGCACCAGCATCATGTCGGCGCGGTCGCGGATGGCGTCGGCCTGCGCCATGCCTGGATAGAGTCGGCGCAGGCGCATGACTTGCCACCAGCCATGGACGCAACTGTGCCAGTCATAGCTGCCATGGAAGACCGGGTGATGTTCCGCCGGGATGCGGGCATCTTCCGGCCCCTGATAGGTCAGGTCCATCTTGTAGGGAAACTGGCGCCCCAGATGGGAGAGGGTGAGCGCGGCGAAGCGATCGGCAATATCCTGGGTCAGTCGTGTCATCGGAAGGCCAGCCAATATATCAGGAGGATGTTGACGCAGAGCAGGGGCAGGGCGGTGCCGATCTGGCGGCGGATCACGCCATATTCGTCCTTCAACTCCAGCAAAGCGGCGGGGAGGAGATTGAAATTGGCGGCCATCGGCGTCAGCAGCGTGCCGCAGAAGCCCGCCAGCATGCCGATCGCGCAGATGATCGCCGGATCGCCATGATATTGGTGGATCAGCAGCGGGATGCCGATCGCGGCGGTCATCACCGGGAAGGCGGCGAAGGCATTGCCCATGACGATGGTGAAGAGCGCCATGCCCACGCCATAGGCGATCACCGCGCCGAGCAGGCTGCCGTCGGGAATGGCGAGGCGGACGATGCCGCCGACCACATCGCCGACGCCGGCGAGCGCGAACACTGCGCCGAGGCTGGCCAGCATCTGCGGCAGGATCGCCACCCAGCCGACCGAGTCCATCAACTGTCGCCCCTGTTGCAGGGCGACGATCGGCCGGGCACGCAGCCAGGTGCAGCCGATGGCGAGCGCGATGAGGACGCCCAGCGCCAGCGAGATGAGGGTGGTCTGCTTGGGGTCGATCCAGGCGGGGAAAGCCTTGAACAGGAAGGTGCCGGCCAGCGCGGTGACGGGAATGACGAGGGCGATGGCGAACAGGCCATTGCCATGGCGGTCTGCCCGCGCCTGCCGCTGCGCCAGCGATACGCCACCGCTGCCGCGCCCCATCCCCCTGAAGCCGGCGATGGCGACGAGGCCGAGGACGAGGACGCCATTGCCGATGTCGCCGATCCGGTCGCCCGCCCACATGCTGAGCGCCAGCAACGCCCAGAAGGCGGCAGTGGTGAACCGGCGCGGGTTGCTGCGGTCGGCGGTGCCGAGCAGGGCATAGCCGGCGAACACCGCACCCATCAGCGCATAGACCCAGTGGAGGGTGATCATGCGGCATCCTCCGCAGTCTCGGGAAGATGGGCCTTGGCACCCTGCGCGTTCAGCCGGCGGTCGAGCCGCCACAGGCGAAAGCCGTGGATCAGCAGCGCGGCGATCGCGGTCGGGATCGCCCAGACCGACAACTGGAGCGGTTCGAGGAGGATGCCATATTGCTCCAGCAGCCCCTTGATCAGCAGGATCGACCCGATGGCGAGGAAGATATCCTCGCCAAAGAAGACGCCGACATTGTCGGTCGCGGCGGCCCAGGCCTTGATCTCGTCGCGCTGCTCTTCATCGAGCGCCCCGGCCTGTTTCTCGGCGGCGGCTTCGGCGATCGGCGCGACCAGCGGGCGCACGGTCTGGGCATGGCCGGCCACCGAGATCAGGCCCATGGCGGCTGAAATCTGCCGGGCGAGGAGGTAGAAGGTCAGGAAACGGCCGGTGGTGGCGCCGCGCATCCGGTCGATGAGGCCGCGTGCCCGTTCCTGCAGCCCATGCGTTTCGAGCAGGCCGATCACCGGCAGCACCACCCAAACGACCGAGACATAGCGTGAATCGTTGAAGGCCTTGCCGAAGGCGGAGAGGATGGTGAGCGGATCGAGACCGGCCGCCAGGCCGGTGACGATCGCCGAGGCCAGGATCACCAGCAGCGGATTGAAACGCAGCAGGAAGCCCGCGACGATCAGGGCGATGCCCAGCAACACCCACATCAGTCGATCATGCTCTTGTCCGTCATCGCATCGGGTTAGCGGCAATGCAGGCCGCTGGCCATAGGCGGTTGAAATCAGGTCGGTGGTCGCACCGTCGCACCGTCGCACCGGACCGTCGGTCCGCATCTTTTCCGAAAATCCTGATGGCCAATGACATCGGCCTGACATAGTTGGAGAGGACAGGGGCGTATCAGATGTGGACGGCCAGACCCAAAAATGGGGCGGACGTGGAGATATTCGGAGAGAGCCTTTGACCATCATGGCGATCGATTTCGAGGCGTCGTGCCTGCCCCGGCACGGACGGTCTTTCCCGATCGAAGTGGGCATAGCGGGTGGCGGCATCGCCCGAAGCTGGATCATTCGCCCCCATGCCGCCTGGGCGGGCTGGGACTGGACCGCCGAAGCCGAAGCGTTGCACGGCCTGTCGCGCGCGCAAATAGAGACGCAGGGCGAGCCGGCGGATGTGGTGCTGGCGGAGCTTACGGCGGCGGTGGCCGGATGCCGAGTCGTGGCGGATAGCGTGATCGATCAATATTGGCTCCAGACCCTGGCCGATACGGAGGCGGTGATGGCGCCCTTCGCGATCGATCATGTCTCATTGTTGCTGGATGAATGGGGCGCGGACGAACCGCGGATCACCGCTGCGGTGGCCCATGCCGATGCGTTGTACTCGGCGCGGCATCGTGCGGCGGCCGATGCGCAATGGCTTTCCGGGTTGATCGATGTCCTGTCGGGGGTGGTGCGTCCGCTTCCAGCCGCTGCGATGGTCGCAAGGGTCGCTTGACGCGCTGCTGCCATGCAGCAATAATTTGTAACGTTCGGCATATTGGGGAGACATTCTCCCTGCCTAAACCCGTCGGAAGGATCCCGCTTATTGCTGGATATGTCTGTTTCGAAGGGAAGCCACCCATGTTGCCGATCCTTGCCAGTGTCGCGGCGCTCGCCGCTTCCTCCACCCCGATCCACAGCGCCGAACTGACCCACGGTGCCCAGGCCTATACCGCCAGCTATCACACCGCATCCTCGGTGCGCTTCACCCAGGTCGAGCCGCGCTTTGGCAATCGCAACGCGATTCCGGTGTGCCGCTGGCAGGCCGATGTGCGCGTCGATCGCGCCGTCGCGGCGCAGGGCCAGTCCGTGCCGGCATTCGGCAAGGCTGTCCATCGCTTCGCGCCGCTGTCGGGCAGCTATGCGGGCACCTGCGCCGCTGCGCGCAGCCAGGTGGATGCCGAGGTCGCCCGTTATGCGGGCGCCCGCAATGCCGAAGCGGTCTCGGTCGCGCAGCAGGACCGGGCCGTGCTGGTGAATGAACTGGACAGCGTGCGCGCGCTGAACGTGAAGGGCTGATGAGCCCACCGTTGATACTGATCGCCGAGACGCAGCAGGATTTGCGGCACAAGGTCCGCGAATTCCTGGAGCAGAGCGGGTTTCGCGCTCTGCCTGCGGCCTCGTCGAGCGATATTTTCAGTGCCATGGAGCGGATGCCGGTCGGCGCGGTCGTGCTGGATGCAGGGCTGCGCGGGCCGGATGGCATGGATCTGTGCCGTGACGTGCGCGAACGCAGCGACGTACCGATCATCCTGGTCGGCGCCGACAGCAGTGAGGTCGACCGCGTGGTGGGCCTGGAACTGGGCGCCGACGACTATATGGCCAAGCCCTATTCGACCCGCGAATTGGCCGCGCGCCTGCGCGCCGTGCTGCGGCGCGGGCGGAGTGAACGGGTCCTGGGCCTGCGCCGCCAGACCCAGGCGCGGTTCGACGACTGGGTGGTCGATTTCGCCCGGCGCGAAGTGACGGACCCGGCAGGCGCGCTGGTGGAACTGACGGCGGCGGAATTTTCGCTGCTCGCCGTGTTGCTGGATCATGCCCAGGCGGTGATTGCGCGTGCGCGGTTGATGGAACTGGCGGGGGTGCGCGACGCTCCCTCGTCCGACCGCAGCGTCGACGTGCTGGTCAGCCGGTTGCGCCGCAAGCTGTCCCATGAGGGGCGGCCCGCCCCAATCGTGACTGTTCGTGGCGTCGGATACATGTTCAGCGCGGTCGTCGACCGGCGCTGAACCCCCGGAAAGGCGCGCCAATGGCGGTTTTCCGTCGTTCGGCGCGCGCATCGGGCGCTTTGCAACCCAGACATAGTTTTTAACAATTCCGCTGCGCCGCAGCAAAACCGGCTGCCTATTCTGCAAGCTAGGCCGGTCCGCCCCCTGACCGGCGCCGCCATAGCAATAAGAGGATGAAAGCCATGAACGAGCTTCTCGGCCGTGTATTCAGTTTCGAGACCAAGGTCTTTCCGAACGAAAGCACACTCTACAATCAACTGGCCAGCCACGGGCAGAGCCCCAAGGCGCTGATGATCTCCTGCGCCGATTCGCGCATCGTGCCCGAGCACATCATGCAGGCCCAGCCGGGCGACCTGTTCGTCTGCCGCAACGCCGGCAACATCGTGCCGCCGCATGACAGCCAACTGGGCGGTGTGACCGCCACGGTCGAATATGCCGTCATGGTGCTGGGCGTGCGCGACATCATCGTGTGCGGGCACAGCGACTGCGGCGCGATGAAGGCGCTGGCCACCGACGCGGACCTGAGCACCATGCCCAACGTCGCCGCCTGGCTGCGCCACAGCCATGCCGCGCAGAAGCTGTGCCGCGAATCCTATCCTGCCGACCTGGATGCTGCCGACAAGCTGCGCAACATGGCGCTGGAAAATGTCGTCGTGCAGTTGTCGCACCTGCGCACCCATCCGTCGGTCGCGTCGGGCATCGCCCGTGGCGAGATCGCCCTGCACGGCTGGTATGTCGATATTCATGCCGGTCAGGTCCTGGGCCTGGACGGCGAAACCGGTCGCTTCTCGGTGCTGCGCGAAGGCCAGCCGCTGCCGGTCGCTCTTCCCCATGGGCGCCGCCTGGCCGGTGAATCGCCCATCGCACAAGCTGCGGAGTAAATCATGTTGAAGGCCTTTTCCGGCGGCACGTTCAGCCGCGACTTCACGGCGTCGATCGTCGTGTTCCTGGTGGCCATGCCGCTGTGCATGGGCATCGCCATTGCCTCCGGCGTGCCGCCGGAAAAAGGCCTGATAACCGGCATGATCGGTGGCCTGGTCGTTGGTCTGCTGGCGGGGTCGCCGCTGCAGGTCAGCGGTCCGGCGGCGGGCCTTGCGGTCATCGTCTTCGAAATCGTGCGGGAACAGGGGCTCTCGGCTCTTGGTCCGATCCTGATCCTGGCGGGGGCGATCCAGGTCGTCGCCGGCCTGCTCAAGGTCGGCGGCTGGTTCCGCGCCATTTCGCCGGCGGTCGTGCATGGCATGCTTGCGGGCATCGGCGTGCTGATCGTCGTCGGGCAGTTCCATGTGCTGTTCGATGACAAGCCGCTGTCGAGCGGTCTGCACAATCTGATCGCGATGCCCGGCCAGATACTGGGCCTGACCAATCAGGACGCGGCGACCGCCTTTGCCGTCGGCCTTGTCACCATCGGTGCGATGCTGGGCTGGGAAAAGTTCCGCCCCGCTTCGATGAAGCTGGTGCCGGGCGCGCTGGTCGGCGTGGTCGCCGCGACGCTGGTCGCCTTTGCCCTGGGCCTGCCGGTTGCCCGCGTGGTCGTGCCGGAATCGATCCTGTCGGCGATCAGCCTGCCCGAACAGGGTCTGCTGGCGCAGTTGCTGAACCCGACCGTCATCACCACCGCCATCGCCATCGCCTTCATTGCCAGCGCTGAAACCCTGCTGTCGGCGGCTGCGGTCGACCGCATGCATGACGGCGTGCGCACCAATTATAACCGTGAACTGAGCGCGCAGGGCGTGGGCAACCTGCTCTGCGGCTTTGCCGGCGCGCTGCCGATGACCGGCGTCATCGTCCGCTCCTCCGCCAACGTCCAGGCTGGTGCCAAGACCCGCCTGTCGGCGATCCTGCACGGCGCCTGGATCCTGGGCTTCGTTGCGCTGCTGCCCTGGCTGCTGCGCGAAGTACCGATGGCGGCGCTGGCCGGCATCCTGGTCGTGACCGGCTTCCGCCTGGTCAGCCTGTCGCACGTCAAGCATCTGTTCCATCTCTATGGCCCGCTGCCGGCCATTGTGTGGGCAGCGACCCTGATCTGCGTCGTCGCCACCGACCTGCTGACCGGCGTGCTGGTGGGCATCGGCCTGTCGCTGATCGAACTGATCCCGCATGCCAGCCGCCTACGCTTGGGTGTCGAGGAAGCCAGCCGTGGCGACGCGCATGAAGTCGCACTGCACGGCACCGCAAGCTTCCTGAGTCTGCCAAAGCTGTCGGCCAAGCTGGAGGCCGTGCCCGCCGGCCAGTTGGTCATCCTGAATGTCGAGCGCCTGACCCATATCGACCACACCTGCGCCGAAATGGTACGCGAATGGGCCGATCGCCGCACCGGGGCGGGGGCCAGGGTAGAGCTGTTCGGCGCGACCGGGCGGATGCGCCAGCTCGTCGCCTAACATAGACGACATTACGGAAAAGCCGCCGCATCCTCGTGATGCGGCGGCTTTTTCACGAATTGATGCTATTTAGAAATCAAATAGAAACATATTGGCTATTCTTTGGAAAAGAAACGTGATCCTGATATCACAGCGTCCTTCTTCCTTTGTGCAGGTGCGAAGATAGAGGTTTGCGCCGGCGGGCGGCAAGAATAGGCCAATAGGCATCCGCCGGTACGGAAGACGATTTCGAACAGATCTTCGGGCCGCGGATGCAGGACGGAACATTCTTTCGTTAAGGGGAATGTTCATGAAGTATCAAATCGCCTGTGCCGCCCTGGCTCTGATGTCGAGCGTGCCGGCCTTCGCCCAGGAAGAACCCGCAGGGCCGGTCACCGTAACCGGCAGCGTTGGCCTGGTTTCCGACTATCGCTTCCGTGGTGTTTCGCAGTCCGATCGCGGCATGGCGATCCAGGGTGGCCTTACCGCAACCCATGAAAGCGGCGTCTATGTCGGCACCTGGGGGTCCAACCTGTCGGGCTGGGGCACCTTTGGTGGCGCCAACATGGAATTGGACCTGTTCGCGGGCTATGCCGTTCCACTGGGCGACAGCGGCGCGACGCTGGACGTCGGCCTGACCTGGTACATGTACCCGTCGGGCGCCGACAAGACCGACTTCGCCGAACCCTATGTGAAGCTGTCGAGTCAGGTCGGCCCGGTCAAGGGCCTGCTGGGCGTGGCCTATGCCCCCAAGCAGGAAGCACTGGGCAAGTGGTGCAGCGACGCCGATTGCACCATCTACAATCCGGGTGACAAGGAAGATAATTTCTACATCTGGGGTGATGTCAGCGGTGCGATCCCGAACACGCCGGTCAGCCTGAAGGCGCATCTGGGCTGGTCGAACGGCAATAGCGGGCTGGGGCCGAATGGCACGTCGGTCGCACCGACCGGCAAATATCTCGACTGGCTGGTCGGTGCCGACCTGGCCGTGCCGGGTACGCCGCTGACGCTGAGCATCGCCTATGTCGACACTGACATCGCCCGCGTCGAGGAAAATTATCTGCGTCCCAACTTCCAGGTCGCGGACGGCGACAATTTCGGCAAGTCGATCGCGCGCAGCACCGTCGTCTTCTCGATCTCGGCCGCTTTCTGATCGTTGAAGCCGGGCCTGCTTCCGCAGGCCCGGCTCCCTCTTGTCTTGCTGGCGGGGGGAGGGCAACTGTCCCCGGCGTGACAAATTGTTGCTACGCCTCGCGGGAAGTGTTTCGGCAGCAAGCTGCGGTTGACCCTCCACCGGTCGCTGCTTATCTCCCAACATCATGAACAGCCTGATGTTGCTCCGCGCATGACCGCCCCCTCGATCATCCTTGTCGAAGACGATCCGCCGCTCCGCACGTTGACCGCGCGGGCATTGCAGGAACATGGCTATCAGGTCCGCCCGGCTTCGTCCGGTCCGGAAATGTGGGTGGCCTTCGATGCCGGCCCGGTCGACCTGGTCGTGCTGGACGTCATGCTGCCCGGCACCAACGGCATTGATCTCTGCCGGCAGATCCGTCGCAAGAGTGACGTTCCCATCATCTTCATCAGCGCCAAGGGCAGCGAGACCGACCGCATCGTCGGGCTGGAACTGGGCGCGGACGATTATCTGCCCAAGCCGTTCGGCACGCGCGAACTGATCGCCCGCATCCGCGCCATCCTGCGCCGGGTCGGCGTGGAGCGCGGACCGGACGAGCATCGCGAAAATGAAGCGCGCTTCGATGGCTGGATCGTCAATTTCCCGCGCCGCGAATTGCGCTCGCCTACCGGCGCGATCGTCGACCTGACCGGTGCCGAGTTCGACCTGCTCGGCAGTTTTCTCAGCCATCCGCAGCGGGTGATCGCGCGGGAACGGCTGATCGAACTGTCGCGAACGCGCATGGGCGACAGCAGTGATCGCAGCATCGACGTGCTGGTCAGTCGCTTGCGCCGCAAGCTGTCGACGCAGGATCGGCCAGCGCCGATCACCACGGTGCGCGGCGTCGGCTATATGTTCAATGCGGAAGTCGCGCGCGCTTGAGACGACAGCGGTTCAGCCGGTCGCTTGGGCTGGTCGGCCGCATCTTCGGCATATTGCTGCTGACCGTCCTGCTGGAATTTGTCGTTGGCACGCTGATCTATGAACGCGCCAGCCATTTGTCGCTGCAGGATGACGAGGCGCGCCGCCTGGCCGAGCATCTGGTGATCGCACGCAAGCTGGTGGCCAAGGCGCCGGTCAGCCAGCGTGGCGGGGTTAGCGCGCAACTGACCACCGACCGCTATGACATCCACTGGACGTTAGCCGCGCCGCCGCCGCCGCCACTGTCACCCGGATTGGCGCGGATGCGCCAGCAGATCGTCGATTGGGAACCGAGCCTGGAGGAATCGCGGCTTTGGCTGCGACTGAACTCGCCTGGGCGATCCTCCCAGATCAATGGCGGGTTGCA
Organism: Sphingobium scionense; assembly: GCF_014197035.1. Lineage (GTDB taxonomy): Bacteria > Pseudomonadota > Alphaproteobacteria > Sphingomonadales > Sphingomonadaceae > Sphingobium > Sphingobium scionense. Next base: position 106,248 of record NZ_JACIEU010000009.1, read on the forward strand.
ACTGGCGGATGGCAGTTGGCTCTATTTCGGCATGCATCACAGCGGGGGCAAATGGGCCTTCACCTTCGGCCGCTTTGGCCTGGCGTTGATCCCGGTGCTGGCGCTGCTGATCGCGGGAGGGGTGCTGATCCGGCGGACATTGGCGCCGTTGCGCGACCTGACCCATGCGACCAAGCGGATCGGCCTGGCGCAGCAGATAGCGGTGGCCGAAGCGGGCACCAACGATGTGCGCAACCTGATCCGCGCGTTCAACGTGATGCAGACCCGCATCCATCGCCTGATCAACGAACGGACCGAGACGCTGGCGGCGGTCGGCCATGACATGCGCACACCGCTCGCCCGGCTGCAATTGCGGCTGGAGGCGGTGGACGATCCCGAAATCCGCGAGGCAATGGGCGAGGATCTGGCCGAGATGGGCGAAATGATCGAATCCGTGCTGGCGTTTCTGGGCGGCGAGAAGAATCCCGAGCCGGCGGTGCGGATCGACGTTGCGGTGACGATCGCGACCGTGGTCGATGCCTTCCAGGATCATGGTGATGACGTGATCTATGAAGGACCGGACCATCTGGAGATGGAGGTCCGTCCGCTGTCGCTGCGTCGTGCGGTGCGTAACCTTATCGAAAATGCGCTTCATTATGGCCAGCGCGCGCGGGTGAGCGTCGCGCGGCACGAGAATGAGGTACTCATCCGCGTGGACGATGATGGGCCTGGCATTCCGCGCGACCGGCTGGAGGAGGTGCTCAGGCCCTTCCATCGGCTCGATACGGCCCGCCAGCGCAATACCCGCGGTATGGGCCTGGGGCTGGCCATCGTCGACAAGGCGGTGGAGCAGGAGGGCGGCCGCCTGACGCTCGCGAACCGGCCTGAAGGCGGTCTGCGCGTCGAAATCTGCCTGTTCATCGACAAGGTGACGGCCAAGGTCTGACCGGCCTTTTGCGGCGTTCGGCAAAGAGAATCTCGCATCCCCCAAGCAAAACTCGTTTATCCTGATGCAGGAACGCGGGTTATTCCGGTTGCCCATCGGACAAGAGGCGCAGGGAATGGCGGACGGCGAAGTGCAGAGTGAAGGCGTAGGCTATTGGGATCTCGACCGGCTGGTCGCGGATCTGGCCGGCGCGCGCAGTCGCTGGCGGCAGGAACAGCAGCATCATGCCGAATATGGAGCAGAGGGCTTTCCCTCGCGCGCCAATCTGTTGAAGATCACCGCCGCGCTGTGCGGCGCGCTCTTCCCGTTACGGTTGGGGCCGAGCTTTGTGCGCTTGCACAATGAGGATGCCTATGTGGCCGAGACGCTACAGACCGTGCTCAGCCGGCTCTATGGCCAGATCCGGCTCGAACTCATCTATGCGATGAAGGAAGATCCGATCGCCACCGTGGATGCTGCGGCGTCGCGGATCATCGGCGACTTCGCGCACAGCCTGCCGGCACTGCGCACCCTGCTCGACAGCGATGTCGAGGCGGCCTTCCTGGGCGACCCGGCCGCGCGCAGCGTGGACGAGGTGCTGATCTGCTACCCATCGATGCTGGCGATTATCCATCACCGGCTGGCGCATCGCCTTTATGAACTCGGTGCGCCGCTGGTCGCGCGGATCATTTCCGAGATCGCCCATTCCCATACCGGCATCGACATCCATCCCGGCGCACGCATCGGCCACAGCTTCTTCATCGATCATGGCACCGGCGTTGTGATCGGCGAGACGGCGATCGTCGGCGATCGGGTGCGGCTCTATCAGGGCGTGACGCTGGGTGCGCGCAGCTTCCCCTCGGACGAGAAGGGCGCGCTGGAAAAGGCGCAGCCGCGCCATCCGATCATCGAGGATGATGTCGTCATCTATGCCGGCGCGACAGTGCTGGGCCGGATCATCATCGGCAGCCGCTCGGTCATCGGCGGCAATGTCTGGCTGACCGAAAGCGTGCCAGCCGACAGCAATGTGCGCCAGGCCAAGGCGCGGCACGAAGTCACCAGCCGAGTGGAAGTGTCCGCCCCGCACCGCGTCCACGCGCTGCTGGAAAGCACGGATGGGATCGGCGAGAATATCTGACAAGCCAGTTATGCATGTCCGATTTGGCCAATTCCGATGCAATCCTCTCCTGTATCGGAAGAAAATGATCCGTAGTGGATCGGTGCAATTGAGCCGGTTTTTGCGATTGCCTATGATCTGGATCATGGGGATTTTGCCGATATCGAGCCATATCAGAAAATCGAGATAAGATAATCGGTCGGTCGCCATTGAATCCTTTCTTTTGGGGTGGCTGGGCATGCGATTATCATGGGCAAGTAGCGGAAATATATTGGCACGCCTGCTGTTGGGTGACGTCAATACACCGTCCGTCGCACCAAGCGAGAAACTGAACGAGGTGGTAGAGGCCTATGGCCAATGCATCGCCGTTCTGATCGCGTCGACCCGGACCTATCTGGATCATCGGCGCGAGCGCGTGTCGGCGCAGAAGGAAGCGAAGCTGCGCGACCTGGAGGCGCTGCGCATGCGGTTACAGGTTTCGCCTTCGGATGAGGACGCCGAGCAGCAAGGGCGGGCGGAACTGGCCGAAAAGATTGGGCTGATGCAGGCCGCGATCACCGATCTCGCGGCGCAGGAAATTGAAATTACCAGCGCGCTCAGGAAAATTGCCAAGCTTGAACGCAAGTTCCGGTTCCACCTGTGCGCCGCACCGGCAGAGCCAGAGGGCGCTTTGGCCGCCGGTGACGGCGGTGCGCCGGATGCCCAGGACTTGGCGGTATGGGACGAGGAAACGGCTGGCCAGCGCAGACGGTTCGAATGTTTCGTCGAACTGGACGCTCAACTGATTGCCATCATCCCGGACGATTTCCTGGTGGCGCGTCGCTGGGTCTTGCTCGATCGCATGCGGCGGGTGGCGCCTCAAAAGGCGCTGATCGAATATGAGGCGTCACGGCCGCCGTCCCTGCAGCAGGAAAGCTATGGCGACGCAGAAGCCATCCGCGCCGATCTGCTGAGCCTGTCGGCCTATATGCAGCAACTCTACATCCTCAATGCCCGGCGCGAGCAGACGCTTGCCTCGATCAAATGGTGGTTGTTGTCGCGGGTACTGGGCGTGGTCGTGGCGATTGCGCTGATCTTCTGGCTGGCAACGACACCGACGCCGGGCTGGTTTCCCGGCGGACCGTGGCAATTGCCATGGATGCCGGCGGCGCTGGCCCTGGTCTTCCTGACCGGCATGGTCGGGGCTGTGGTCAGCATCAGTCGGAAATTTCATGATATTGGGGGGCAGAATATCCTTCTGGCCGACCCTTTCAATGAACTGGTGTCGCTCAACTTCAGCCGAGAGAGCGTGGCTGGTTCGATCGCGGCGGGGGGTGTCTTCGCGCTGGTCCTCTATTTGATGGTTGTGTCCGGCTCGACGGACGCATTGGGGCTGGATGTGCGCTTCTTTCCCAGTCTGACCGAACGACGGATGATTATCGACCCGCCGGAAGGGCATAGATCGCCGCCGGTAACGGCCGGCAGTGCGCCAGCTACGACGGCGCAGGCCGATCCGAAAAAACCGTCTGCTGATCGTGGTGTGCGGCAAGCCGAATATATCGTGCGTGCCAATGACGATGTCCCATCCGGCATCGCCAAACTGTCGAAAGGGCTGGGCTTCTTCTACACCGGCGACATATTGCGGATGATGTTGCTGGCGTTCCTGGCAGGCTTTGCCGAGCGGCTGGTGCCGGATTCGATCGACCGGCTGGTGCGCAAGGAAAAGGCGGTGAAGGACGCAGCCGTCTGAACCTGTCAAGGCAAATACAAATGACGACGCCTCCCGCCATCGAAGGGGGAGGCGTCGACGAAGGATCGCGCGAGGCTGTCCCGCCGGCTGCCGGCTTATTGCCCGGCGCAGCTGTCGCCATTGCCGGCGACCAGGTCGAGGCAGCGGCCGTCAATCTGGTCCTTGGGCACGGGCAGCTTGATCAGCGCGGCGAGGCTGGGGAGGATGTCCACCGTCTCGACGCCCAGCGGCTGCTCGAAATGCTGCATGCCCTTGCGCCAGAACAGGATCGGCACGCGGCGATCGGTATCCCAGGGCGAACCATGGGTGGCAACCGATCCCATCACTGCCTGTTCGGGGATCGACATGACGCGCGGCTTGAGCAGCAGCAGCAGGTCGCCCGAGCGGCTGGGATAGAAGCTGGCACGCGCTTCCTGGATCAGGCTCCAGCTTTCGGGCGGACCCGAGGGCGAGGGGGTGGCGGCGATTTCCGCCTTGGTGAAGACGGTCTGCACCTGCGGATGGGCGCGCAGATATTTGAGCGCCTCGGCTTCGACCTTCGCGCGCTGCGCGGCGGTCAGGCCCTTGTCATAATAGATGTCGCCCGACGGGCCGTCGCTCCAGATCACCTTCTTGCCGGGCAGGCCGGCCTTCTCGGCGATGGTGGCGTTGAGTGCCTTGGGCGTCAGCGCCATGTCGACACGCTGTTCCATCGGCATCGCGTTCAGGCGGTGGCGTTCGGGCAGGTCATGGCCGCCATGGTCGGCGGTCAGTACCACGACATAGTCGATGCCGTCCTTGTCCAGCCGGTCGAAGAAAGCGCCCAGTTCGGTGTCGAGCCGGTCGACCTGGATGCAGCTTTCGGTGCCTTCGGTGCCGAAGGTGTGGCCGACATAGTCGGTCGCCGACAGGCCGATCGAGATGATGTCGGTCTGCGCCTGCTTGCCCAGCTCCATGCTTTCGATCGCGGCGGCGGCGAAGGCCAGGGTCATCGCGTCCTGTTCAGGCGAGATGCGGAAGCCCTTATAGTCGCCGGCGTCGCGCGCGAAGCGCCCGGTGCCGACGGTGCGGTTGCCGGCCTGGACCGGGAAATCCTTCGACACGCACTGGGCGGGCAGCTCGAAGCCGGGGTTGGACTGGGCCAGGCGCTGGGCAAAGGCCTGGTTGACCTGGGTGACGAGCGGGGTGGGGGCAACGCCCTTGTAGCTGACATAGCCTTGCTGCCCGCCCAGCCACCAGACCTGGTCGGCGGTCGCGCCGCCCATCATGATCGCGGCGCGATCCTTGCCGGCGACCGACACGACGCGGGTGGCGGGATTGGCCGCCTTCATCCGGCCGCCCAGCGTCGGCACCTTGAGGTGCAGCGGCGAGGCTTCATATTTGTCGCTGCTGCTACCCGGCTGGCTTTCATCCTCGGCGCAATAGAGATTCTTGTCCTCGCGTTTGGCGTCGAGGTCGAACCAGTTATTGGCGATGATGCCGGTGCGCGACGGACGGCTACCGGTCAGGATGGTCGAGTGGCCGGGGCAGGTCTCCGTCGCGGCATGGCTCTGATAGCCGCGCGGGAAGACCGCGCCTTCGCTCGTCAGCCGCTTGAGGCCGCCGGTGTAATATTGGCGATATTCGCTGAACAGATCGGCCGAAAACTGGTCGACCGAGATGGCGACGATCAGCTTGGGCGGAGTCGCGGTCATGCTGCTGGCGGCCGGTGCAGGAGCAACGGCAGGCGCGGGGCTCTGCGCTACGACGGGCATGGCGGTGGCAAGCAACAGGGCGGCGGCGACTCTTTTGAACATATGCTAGACCTTCTCATGCCTTGACGGCGGATAGGGAGCGACCTAGCCCCCTTGCATCCACCCGACCAGAGGCCCGATGCGGATTTTTCAAGTCATATTCATGACGCTTGCCATGCTGGCAGGGCTGTCGATCGCATCGCCTGCGGTGCAGGCCCAGGCAGCCTTTGGCGGCGGCCCGGCGCATATCGCCGCGCAGTTGATGGCCGAAAGCACAGCACCCGCACCGGGCAAGGGCACGACCATCGCCTTTGCCATGAAGCCGGAAAAGGGCTGGCACGGCTATTGGGAAAATCCGGGCGACGCGGGCCTGGGCATGACCGTGACCTGGACGCTGCCCAAGGGCGTGACGATCGGCGCGCTGCGCTATCCAGTGCCCGAGACGCTGCTGATTTCGGGCCTGATGAACCATGTCTATGAAGGCCCCTATGCGGTGCTCGCCAATCTGAGCGTGGCGCCGGACGTGGCGGCCGGCACGCGTCTGCCGATCCGGGTGAAGGCCGAATGGCTGGCCTGCACCGACAAGATCTGCGTGCCCGAAAGCGGCGAGCTGGCGCTGGAACTGGTCGCGGGCGACGGCAGGGTCGTGCCGGCGATGCAGGCGCGCTTCGATGGCTGGCGCGGCCATCTGCCCCGGCCGCTGGGTGCGCAAGCGACCTATCAGATCGTCGACGGCAAGCTGCGCCTGTCGGTGCCGTTCCCGGCCGATGCGCAGGCGCGCGACGTCCATCTCTTCCCGTTGAGCGACGGGCTGGCGCGCTTCGCCGCCGCGCAGAAGATCAGCCGCGAAGGCGACCGGCTGCTGGTCGAGACGCAGGCGGGCGAGGGCTTCAAGGGCGGTGCTGCACAGGCGGTGCTGCGCACCGGCGACCATGTCGGTTTCCTGTTGAGCGCCAAGCCCGGCGAGGTCGCGGCGATCGCGCCCAAGGGACTGGCGGGCACGATCCTGCTGGCGCTGGGCGGGGCGATATTGGGCGGGCTGCTGCTCAATGTCATGCCCTGCGTCTTCCCGATCCTGGGATTGAAGGCACTGAGCCTGGCCAAGGCGGGCGGCGACGAGCGGGCGGCGCGGCGTGAGGCGCTGGCCTATGGCGCGGGCGTGATCCTGGCCTGTCTGGCGCTGGGCGGATTGTTGCTGGGGCTGCGTGCGGCGGGCAGCGCGGTCGGCTGGGCGTTCCAGTTGCAGGATCCGCGCATCATCCTGACGCTGCTGCTGCTGGTCAGCGCGATCGCCTTCAACCTTGCCGGCCTGTTCGACCTGCCGGCCTTTGGCGGGGGTGGCCGATTGGTGGGCAAGGGCGGCATGATCGGCGCCTTCTGGACCGGGGCGCTGGTGGCCTTCGTCGCGACGCCCTGCACCGGGCCGTTCATGGGCGCGGCGATGGGCACGGCGCTGGTGCTGCCCTTGGGCGCGGCGCTGGCGATTTTTGCCGGGCTTGGGCTTGGCCTGGCGCTGCCCTTCCTGCTGCTCGCCTATCTGCCTGCGCTGCGCAATCGCCTGCCGCGTCCCGGTGCATGGATGGGCCGACTGCAGCGCATCCTGTCGATCCCGATGTTCCTCACCGCGCTGGGCCTTGCCTGGCTGCTGGGTCAGCAGCGCGGGGTCGGTGGCATGACCATCGGCCTTGGCGCGGCGCTGGCGTTGGTGCTGCTGCTCTGGTGGCTGGGCATGCGCCAGCGGGCCGGGCGTGGCGGCTGGTTGCAGGTCGGTGTCGGCGCGGCGATCCTGCTGGTTGGTGCGGCGATGGCATTGCCTGCCCGCGCGCCGGCGGTTGCGGCGGCGAACGAGGGGGCTGTCGTCGCCTTCGACGCGGAAAAGCTCGACGCGCTGCGCGCGGCGAACAAGCCGGTCTTCCTCTATTTCACCGCCGACTGGTGCCTGACCTGCAAGGCCAATGAGGCCGCCGCGATCAAGCGGGCGGAGGTGCGGATGGCGTTCGAGAAGGCGGGCGTCACCGTTATGGCGGGCGACTGGACCAATGCCGATCCGGCGATTACCCGCTTCCTCGAAGCGCAGGGCCGTTCGGGCGTGCCGCTCTACCTCTGGTACGCACCGGGCAAGGAGGCCCAGACATTGCCGCAGCTATTGACCCCGTCGACCCTTACCGGACTGGTGCGCTGATGGCCAAGATCCGTGCCGACCAGTTGCTCGTCGACAATGGCCTCGCCGAAAGCCGGGCGCGGGCACAGGCGCTGATCCTGGCGGGCCTGGTCTATCTGGGCGACAAGAAGGTGGAGAAGGCGGGGCAGCAGGTGGCGGCTGATGCCGAACTGGACGTGCGCGGGCGCGACCATCCCTGGGTGTCGCGCGGCGGCATCAAGCTCGCCCATGCGATCGACGAATATGGCATCGACGTCACCGGTTTCGTCGCGATCGACGTCGGCAGTTCGACCGGCGGTTTTACCGACGTGCTGCTAAGCAAAGGCGCGGCAAAGGTCTATGCCGTTGACAGCGGCACCAACCAGCTCGCCTGGAAGCTGCGCTCCGACGATCGCGTCATCGTCCATGAACAGACCAGCGCCCGCATCCTGACCGACGCCCATATCCCCGAGCCGGTCGACATCATCGTGTGCGACGCCAGCTTCATCAGCTTGGCCAAGGTGCTGGAAAAGCCGATCACCTTCGCCCGGTCCGGCGCGCAATTGGTCGCCCTCATCAAGCCGCAGTTCGAGGCGGGGCGCGAGGAAGTGGGCAAGGGCGGTGTGGTGCGCGATCCTGCCATCCACCAGCGCGTCTGCGACGAAGTGGCCGCCTGGGTCCGTGAGAAGGGCTGGGAAGTGCTTGGAATCACGACCAGCCCGATCACCGGGCCACAGGGCAATGTCGAATTTCTGATATATGCGCGGCTTGGCGGATAATCGCGCCAGCTTCGTTACCCGCCCTGCGATACATTTTGACACATTCCATGCGGTTGTGTCCGTCACAAAGGCCCGTTAGCCCCTCGCCATGCGCTCAACTCTACCTGTCATCCTGATTGCCCTGTGTCTTGCCGGCTGCGGTGGAGAGAAGGAAAAGAAAGCTCGCCCGCCAGCCCTGGTGGAGGCGGTGGCGATCGCGCCCACGCGCTTTACGGACAATGTCGAGGCGGTCGGCACTGCGCTCGCCAATGAACAGGTGATATTGTCCGCACCGGTGACCGAGCGCATCGACATGCTCAACTTCACCGATGGCGGCTTCGTGTCCAAGGGGCAGGTGATCGCCCGCATGGCCGTGGGCCAGGAAAGGGCCGAGCTGGCGGCGGCGGAAGCGACCGCGCTGCAGGCCGACCAGCAGTTGAAGCGCATCCAGGAACTCAAGTCGCGCGGCTTTGCTACCGGCGCCACGGTCGAGCAGCAGATCGCGCTGGCCAGCAGCGCGCGCGCCAATGCTGATTTGGCCCGGGCCGGCATCGGCGACCGCACCATCCGCGCGCCCTTCGGCGGCTGGGTGTCCCTGCGGACGGTATCGCCCGGGGCGGTCATCACCGCCGGCACGCCGATCGCCACGGTCAGCGACATTTCGCGGATCAAGCTGGACTTCACCGTGCCCGAGACGCGCCTGTCGATGCTGCGCGAGGGCATGCCGATCCGTGCCCTGTCCGCCGCCTGGCCCGACCGGCCGTTCAACGGCACGATCGCGACGATCGACCCGGTGATCGATCCTGCCACTCGCGCCGTGCGGGTCCGCGCGATCATGCCCAATCCCGACAAGGCGCTGAAGCCTGGCATGTTGCTGACCGTCAGCGTCTTCTCGCGTGAGCGCCAGTCGCTCGGCGTGCCCGAATTGGCCGTGATCGGCGATGGCGACGAACGCTTCGTCTTCGTGCTGGACGGTCGCACCGCCAAGCGGACCAAGGTCGAAACCGGCATCCGCCAAAACGGCCTGGTCGAGATACTGGGCGGCGTGAAGGCCGGGCAGCAGATCGTGACCGAAGGCGTGGTGAAGCTGACCGACGGCGCGCCGGTGCGCCTGGCCGGCGACAAGAAGGGTGAAGACGACAAGGGCGGCAAACCCGCCAAGGCCGCCGGCTAAGCCGATGCAACTCTCCGATCTCTCGGTCCGCCGGCCGGTCTTCGCGGCGGTGGTCGCGGTGCTGATGTGCATCGTCGGCCTGGTCGGCTATTTCAGCCTGTCGGTGCGTGAATATCCCGATACCGATCCGCCGATCGTGTCGGTCGAGACCACCTATACCGGCGCCGCCGCGTCGGTGGTGGAAACCCGCATCACCCAGCAGATCGAGGATGCGGTCGCGGGCGTGCAGGGCATCCAGACGATCACCTCGACCTCGCAGGACGGCACGTCCAACATCAATATCGAGTTCGATCCCTCGCGCGACATCGACAGCGCCGCCAATGACGTGCGCGACCGTGTCGGGTCGGTGACGCAGGATCTGCCCGAGGATGCGCTGGCGCCCGAGATCCGCAAGGTCGATTCCGACGCACGGTCGATCCTGTTCCTCGCCTTCTCGCGCCCCGGCTGGTCGCCGATCCAGATCAGCGACTATCTCGACCGCAACATTGCCGACCGCTTTGCCGCGATCGACGGCGTCGCCCGCGTTACCATTGGCGGCGAGGCGCGCCCGTCGACCCGGATCTGGTTCAATGCGGAAAAGCTGGCCGCCTTCGGCCTGACCCCGGCCGATGTCGAGGCGGCGCTGCGCACCCAGAATGTCGAGCTGCCTGCCGGCCGCTTTGAATCGAAGGATCAGAACCAGACGCTGCGCGTCGAGCGGCCCTTCGCCACGCCGGACCAGTTCGCGCAACTGGTCGTGGGCCGGGGCGAGGATGGCTATCAGGTCAAGCTGGGCGATGTCGCCCGGATCGAGGAAGGGGCGGAAAACCCCTATAGCAGCTTCCGTTCCAACCAGGGCACGGCGATCGGCATCGGCATCATTCGCCAGTCGGGCGCCAATACGCTGGAAGTGGCGCAGAAGGCCAAGGCGCTGATCAAGGAGTTGGAGCCGACCCTGCCCAAGGGCATGAAGGTGGCGATCGGCACCGATGAATCCCTGTTCATCGAACGTGCGATCGACAATGTCTATGACACGCTGGTCGAGGCGGCTCTGCTCGTCATCCTCGTCATCTTCCTGTTCCTGGGATCGGTGCGCGCGACGATCGTGCCGGCCGTTACGGTGCCGATCTGCCTGCTTGCCACCTGCGCGGTGATGTGGCTGCTGGGCCTGTCGATCAACCTGCTGACGCTGCTCGCCTTCGTGCTGGCGATCGGCCTGGTGGTCGACGATGCGATTGTGGTGCTGGAAAATGTCTATCACCGCGTCGAACAGGGCGAAGATCCGCTGGTCGCCGCCTATCTCGGCACGCGGCAGGTCGGCTTTGCCATCATCTCGACCACCCTGGTCGTCTGCGCCGTGTTCGTGCCCGTGATGTTCCTCGCCGGCCAGACCGGCCTGCTGTTCCGCGAACTTGCCATCGCGATGATCGCGGCGATCGGCTTCTCGGGCTTCATATCGCTCAGCCTTGCGCCGATGCTCTGCTCCAAGCTGCTCAAGAATGCCGAACGCGGCCGGCTGGCGCGCTGGATCGACGATCGCTTCCAGCGGATCGAGCATGGCTACGGCCGTTGGCTCGACTGGACGCTGAAGAAGCCGCTGATGCCGCTGCTGGGCGTTGCGATCTTTCTGGGCGTTGCCTTCTTCCTCTTCACCCGCCTGCCGGCCGAACTGGCCCCGGCCGAGGATACCGGCGTAGTGGAAGCCAATATCAACGCGCCCGAAGGCACCGGATTCGACCGGATGATGGCCTATATGCAGAAGATCGAGAATGATCTCGCCTTCCTGCGCAAGGATGGCACGCTGCAGAATCTGGTGATCCGCACCCCTGGCGGCTTCGGCACCACCGATGATTATAACAACGGCAATGTCATCGCCTTCCTGCGGCCGTGGGAAGACCGCACCATCACCACGGCGGAAGTCGCGACCATCATCAACAAGGTGATCGCCGACCAGCCCGGCGTGCGCGGCAATGCCGCGCCGAGATCGGGCCTTGGCCGTGGTCGGGGCCTGCCGGTCAATATCGTGCTGGCCGGCTCCACCTATGAGGGCCTGGTGGCGGCGCGCGACCGCATCATGCTGGCGGCGGCGAGCTATCCGGGCCTCATCAACCTCGACAGCGATTACAAGGAAACCAAGCCGCAGATGCGGATCGAGACCGATCTGCAGCGTGCCGGCGACCTGGGCGTGTCGGTGAACGATGTCAGCCAGGCGCTGCAGAGCCTGCTCGGTTCGCGCCGTGTCACCACCTATGTCGACCGGGGCGAGGAATATCGCGTGCTGGTGCAGGCGGAGCGGGACGGGCGCCAGACGCTGGCCGATCTGGAACGTATCCAGGTGCGCAGCCGCAGCGGCGTGCTGGTGCCGCTGTCGGCGGTCGTGACCGTGCGTGAAGTGGCTGGGCCGCGTCAGCTCAACCGCTATAACAAGCTGCGCGCCATCACCCTGACCGCCGCGCTGGCGCCGGGTACGTCGCTGGGGCAGGGGCTTGCCTTCCTGGAGGATCAGGCGCGCGAGTCGCCCGAGGTGCTGGCGATCGGCTATCGTGGCGAGAGCCAGTCGCTGCGCGAGACGGGCGGGTCGATCTGGGTCGTCTTCGGGCTGACCATCCTGATCGTCTTCCTATTGCTCGCCGCGCAGTTCGAAAGCTTCATTCATCCCGGCATCATCATCGCGACGGTGCCGCTGGCCGTTGCGGGCGGCGCGCTGGGGCTTGCCATCACCGGCGGATCGATCAACCTCTACAGCCAGATCGGCATCGTCATGCTGGTCGGCCTGGCGGCCAAGAACGGCATTTTGATCGTCGAGTTCGCCAACCAGTTGCGCGATGAAGGGATGGAGGTTGCCGAGGCGATCCGCGAGGCGGCCAAGCGGCGTCTGCGTCCGATCCTGATGACGTCGATTGCGACCGTCATCGGCGCGGTGCCGCTGGTCCTGCGTGGCGGGGCCGGCGCGGCGGCGCGCCATTCGATCGGCGTGGTGATCGTGTTCGGCGTCAGCCTGGCGACGCTCATCACCCTGTTCCTCATTCCCATTTTCTATTCGCGCGTTGCCAAGCGCACGGTTTCTCCGCAAACCGTTGGTCGCAAACTGGATTCGGCGCTCAAGGATTCGCCCGAAGCCGCCGAATAGCTTGGAGCTGCGTTGCCGATGAACGAGATCGCGTCCCAGGGTCAGTTGCGTCTTGCCTATCTGCGCTGGGCACTGGTGACGGTGCCCGCGATCGTCTTCCTCGGCTTCCTGTCGGGCAAGTTCGCCAATAGCGGTTTTGGCAATCGCTGGTTCGCCTCGCTCAACCTGCCTGCGCTGATGCCGCCGGGCTGGGCTTTCGGCGTCGCCTGGACCATCCTCTACATATTGATGGCACTGGCCTTCGCGATCGTGTTGCATGCCCGCAGCGCGAAAGGGCGAGCAGCGGCGATCGCGCTGTTCCTGGTACAACTGGCGCTCAACCTCCTCTGGTCGCCGCTCTTCTTTCGCGCGCATCAGGTCGGGGCGGCGCTGGGCCTGATCCTGGTGCTCGCGATGCTGGTGGCGCTCACCACCGCCTTGTTCTGGCGGATCCGTCCCTTTGCCGGTGCGTTGATGTTGCCCTATCTGGTCTGGCTGGTCTTTGCCTCCTACCTCAACTATGAGGTCGGCCGCCTGAATCCGGATGCGCACAGGCTTGTCGCGCCGGCGCTCCAGACCCAGATATGATTTCGGCGCATCCACGCGCCTGATACGAGGATAGACGATCATGCAGAGCGAGAACCGCTTTTTCGACGACCTGGCCAAGCTGGTGAACGGCGCTGCCGGCACGGTCGCGGGCATGACCCGCGAGTTCGAATCCAACGCGCGCGAACGCGCCAAGGAATGGATCGGCGGCGTCGACTTCGTCAGCCGCGAGGAGTTTGATGCGGTGAAGGCGATGGCGGCCGCCGCGCGCGAGGAAGTCGAGCTGCTCAAGGCCCGCCTAGACGCGCTGGAAGGCAAGGCGCCCGAGCCGGTCACCAAGGCCGTGCGCGCCGCCAAGACGAAAGCTGTGGATAAGGATGCGGGCGCCGAGTAAGCGCCCTGTCCTTTCGCCGCTTGCGGTGATAAAGGCGCGCCGATGATGGATAGCGACGAATTTGAGAATGGCGGCCATGAGGCCGCGCCGATCGATATGCTGGCAGCCTTTTACGAGGCCCATGGCTGGAGCTATGAGCAGGTCGGCGAGGACGAGATCGTCGCGAGCACCCAGGGGTCGTGGGCGCAATATGAGCTGCGCGGCATCTGGCGCGACGAGGATCAGGTGCTGCAACTGCTGGCGCTGCCCGACATCCGCGTCAATGACGACAAGCGCGCCGTTATCTACGAGACGCTGGGCCTGATCAACGAGCAGCTCTGGCTCGGCCATTTCGAGCTATGGTCGTCGAGCGGCATCATCCTGTTCCGCCATGGCGCCTTGCTGGGGCAGGGCGGCACCTTGACGCTGGATCAGGCGCAGGTGCTGATCGAGACCGCGATCGACGAATGCGAGCGCTTCTATCCGGTGTTCCAGTTCGTCCTGTGGGGCGGCAAGAGCCCGAGCGAGGCGATCAGCGCGAGCCTGATCGAAACCCGCGGCGAAGCCTGACATATCTGCCTGAAAGCCTGATCATGACCATTGCCCCCCAGGCCGACTTTATCTTCCCCGATCACCTCTTCCTTGTCGGCTGCGGCAACATGGCCGGGCAGATGCTGACCCGCTGGCTGGCCTGCGGCCTCGATCCCGCCCGCGTCACCGTGCTGCGGCCCAGTGGCAAGCCGGTGGCCGAGGGTGTGACGGTTGTCACCGCCTATCCCGACGCGCTGCCGGCCGGCACCACCGTGCTGCTAGGCATGAAGCCCTATCAGATTGCCGATGTCGCGGCGGGACTCGCGCCGCTGCTGACGGCGGAGACGCGGCTGGTGTCGATCCTGGCCGGCACGCCGATCGCCGACCTGCGCCGGCATTTTCCGGCGCCGCGCGATGTCGTCTGCGCCATGCCCAACCTGCCGGTCGGGCTGGGCGAGGGCGTGGTCGCGCTCTATACCGATGCGACCACCGACGCGGCCGCCAAGGCCGACATTGCCGCGCTGATCGCGCCGCTGGGTCTGGCGGAATGGATGGGTGACGAAGCCCTGTTCAATCAGGTGACGGCCCTGTCGGGCTGTGGCCCGGCCTTCCTGTTCCGCTTCATCGATGCGCTGTCCCGCGCCGGCGAGGCGCTGGGCATTCCCGCCGATCAGGCCGCGCGCATGGCGCTGGCGACGGTGCAGGGATCGGCGAACATGGCGGCGCGCGCCAGCGTCAGTCCGGCGACCCTTGCGGATCAGGTCGCCAGCCCCGGCGGCATGACGCGCCAGGGCCTCAATGTGTTGGACGCCGACAATCGCCTGCTCGACCTTCTGACCGACACGCTGGTCGCCGCCCGCGACCGGGGTGCGGCGATGGCGCGGGGCGAATAGGGACGGTTCCGGTTCGCGCCATTATCCGTTAAGGGGGGCGCGATCGATATACGGAGTCCGTTCATGCTGTCCCCCGAAACCCCCATCCTGCTGCTCACCACCGGTGGCACGATCGACAAGGTTTATTTCGACGCCCTGTCCGACTATCAGGTCGGCGAGACGGTGATGGCCAAGCTGTTGCAGGTGGCGCGGGTCAAGCGGCCCTTCCGCATCGAGGAAATCACGCGCAAGGACAGTCTGGAACTGGACGACACGGATCGCGCGCTGATCGCCGCCCGCGTCGTTGCTGCGCGCGAAAAGCATATCGTCATCACCCATGGCACCGACACCATGACCGAGACGGCCAAGCTGCTGAAGGACGTGCCCGGCAAGACGATCGTACTGGTCGGTGCGCTGGCGCCGGCCCGCTTTGGCGAAAGCGATGCGAGCTTCAACCTCGGCATGGCGTTCGCCACCGCGCAGGTTGCCGAGCCGGGCGTCTATATCACCATGAGCGGATCGGTGTTCCGCGCCGACAAGGTGGTCAAGGACCGCGCCAAGGGCGCCTTCGTCCCGACCGGCGAGTAAGCCGCGCCCTGATTTGACGCTGATTGACATGGCCGGGGATGCGGGCATCTTCCGGCCATGTTCCTGTTCGACTTTCTGAAGTCGCTGGACAAGCTGCTCTATGAGCTGATGTCCTGGCTGGTCTTCTATCCCATCACCCTGTGGCGCGCGCTGCGGCATCCGTTGCAACTGATGTGCTATGCTGACCGGGAATTGGGGGATGCGCCGGAGGAGCAATATACCGACACGTTGAGCCCGCCGCTGTTTTTACTGATATCGCTGCTGCTGTGCCATGGCCTCGAACTGGGCGTGATCGGTCAGAACGCGCTGATAAAGAGCCGCGTGGGGCTGGATGCGCTGATCAGCAGCGATAGCAATCTCATCCTCTTTCGTCTGATCGTCTACAGCCTGTTCCCGCTTTTGATGTCGGTCCGGCTGCTGCGGCGCAAGAAGCAGCGCATCGACCGCGATACGTTGCGTGGCCCCTTCTATGGCCAATGCTATCTGGCGGCGCCGCTGGCGCTGTTCCTGGGGCTGGGCGGAACCATGCTGCTGGCGCCGCACAAGCCGTTGTTGATGGGGGTTGGCGGCGTGCTTTTAATATCGGCGACCATGGTCTGGTATGGCGGCATGCAGATGATCTGGTTTGGCAAGCAACTGGGCATCGGGCGGGGGGCGGCCTTCCTGCAGGCTTCTCTGGCGATGATTGAGGCACTGGGAGCTATCATCCTGGTAATCGCCTTGGTCTGAACCGGAAACTTTTGCCCGCTCTTCGGCATTGTTGTCCCCAACGGGGTGACAAAGAGGAGAGACTATATGGCAGATTATCAGGAGCGCCCGACGCCGACGACGACCATCATTGAAAAGCGCAGCGGCGGCGGCACGACCATCGCGATCCTGTTGCTGGTCGTGGTGGTGGCGGTCGCCGCCTTCTTCCTGATCAGCAGCCAGACCCGCAAGGATGATGCCGTGTCGAGCGCGGCGAGTCAGGTCGGTCAGGCCGCGAGCGATGTCGGCGACGCCGCCAAGGATGCCGCCGATACGGTGAAGGGCAATTGATCCAAAGGGCCGGCTTCCACAGCGGAGCTGGCCCTTTTCTCAGACCATGATCTTGTCGAGCGCGGCGCAGAAGGCCTGCATGTCGGCCATCGAGCCGACGGTGACGCGCGACATGGTGGGCCAGGGCGCCCAGTTGCGGCCGATGCCGACCCCCGCCGCCAGAAACTGGGCCTGGACCCCAACCGCCGGCTTGCCCCAGTCGACCATGAACATGTTGGCATCCGACGGGATGAACTTGACCCCGCGCTTGGTGAGGTGGGCGAAGGTGAAGTCGCGCGCGGCGATCATCTCGGCCCGGCGCTGCTCGATCAGCCCCTTCTGCGTCAGCGCCACGGTGCCGCACACGACCGAGGGCAGGGGCAGGTTGGTAGACATGCGCTTGCCGTCATAGCGCATCATCCTGGCATGCAGGTCCGGCCGCGCGATGGTGGCGCCCAGCCGCATGCCGGCCATGCCGAACAGCTTGGAGAAGGTGCGCAGCACGATCACGTCCTTGCCTTGCGCGACCAGCGGCGCGGCCGACTGGCCGTGCGAGAAATGGAGATAGGCCTCGTCCACCAGAACGATCGAACCGGCCGGCTTGTTGGCGACCAGCCATTCGATGTCGGCGATCGGCGTCAGCGTGCCGGTGGGATTGTTGGGCGAGCAGATATAATAGAGGCCGGCATCGGGATTGGCGGCCAGCATCGCCTTCACGTCATGGCGATAATCGGGCGTCAGCGGCACCTTCGTCACCTTGGCACCGGCCCATTCGGCCGTGCCCCAGGGCTGTTCATAGCTGACATCGGCGGTCACCAGCCCCTTTTGCGGCGAGCAGAAGGCGACGACGATGCGCGAGAGCGGATCGCTGGAGCCGGGCCAGGGCAACACATAATCGACCGGTACGCCCTCGATCGTCGCAAGCGTCTTCTTGAAGTCGGTGACTTCGGTGCCGGGATGGTAGAAATTGGACTGGGAGACGATCTTGGCTGCGGCGGCTTGCGCGACGGGAAAGGGGCCGGTCCAGCATTCGTTGGAGCCGATCCGCACCTTGGGGAAATTGCCTTCGTCCGGGCCGTCATTGCGCTGCGCCCAGACCGGGGTGCCGGCGGTGGCGACCGCCACGCCCGCGCCCAATACGCCGAGGATACGGGCGGCATCGCGGCGTGAATAGCCGCGCTGAATCAGATCCAGCTGGGCGTCGCTCTGGTCCATCATGGCAAATTCCCCTGTGCGTCCTGAAGAACGGTTCGGGGGAGTCAACGGACGAGGGCGGGATTCCCGCAATGCCCTATGCCGTAACGAAGAAGGGCGCCCCTTGGCAGGGCGCCCTTCGTCATTGTTCAGCCTGTGCAGGCGAAGGGATCAGCCTTCGACCTTGGCATATTTCGGCGCGGCCTCATTGAGGATGCGCAGGATCTTCTGCAGCGCGGTGGGCTCGTCCGTCTCTTCCATCGCGGCGAGTTCGCGGGCGAGGCGGCTGGATGCCGCTTCGAAGATCTGGCGCTCGGAATAGCTCTGTTCGGGCTGGTCGTCGGCGCGGAACAGGTCGCGGGTCACTTCGGCGATCGACACCAGGTCGCCCGAATTGATCTTCGCTTCATATTCCTGGGCACGGCGCGACCACATGGTGCGCTTGACCTTGGGCTTGCCCTTCAGGGTTTCCATCGACTCCTCCAGCGTCTTGTTGGAGGACAGCTTGCGCATGCCGACGCCTTCGGCCTTGTTGGTGGGAACGCGCAGCGTCATGCGCTCCTTCTCGAAACGGAGCACATACAGCTCCAGTTCCATGCCCGCGATCTGCTCCTTTTGGAGTTCGATCACACGGCCCACGCCGTGCTTGGGGTAAACGACATAATCACCAACGTCAAAGGACAGCGCCTTGGCAGCCATTTGAAACCTTTCTATTCAACCGGGGAACGGGCCGTCGCGGGGCAGGTGCAGCAGGGGCACGAGTCGGGGAAAGTCCGCGGCGTCACCGTCAAGACATGATGCGAATACTCCAGGACGAACGCGACCATGTTCGTCCGCTGGGCGCTATTTAGCAGATTCGTAACAAAATTGCCACCCCCGGACACAAAGTCTGGGGGTGTGGCGAAAAATGAGCCGCTGTAGCTTGTCCGGGTCGACCGGAAGGATCAGCTGCCCTCGCCGGGTTCGGGCGAGAAGAACTGCTCCAGCTTGTTCTCTACGCCGCTCATCGCGTCGGCGTCGGCCGGGGCCTCGCCCTTGACGGTGATGTTGGGCCATTCGGCCGAATATTTGGTGTTGAGTTCCAGCCACTTTTCAAGGCCGTTCTCGGTGTCGGGCAGGATCGCCTCGGCCGGGCATTCCGGTTCGCACACGCCGCAGTCGATGCACTCATTGGGATTGATGACCAGCATGTTCTCGCCCTCGTAGAAACAGTCCACGGGGCAGACCTCGACGCAATCCATATATTTGCAGCGGATGCAGTTGTCGGTCACGACATAGGTCATTGTCAGGGCACTCTTTGGGTTGCGACAGCGGCGGCCCTGCTATGCTCAGGTGGGCCGAAGGTCAATGAGGATAATGTTGGCCGGGCTTTAGGGGCCGTTTCCAGCTGATGCACCGTGCCTGACCCATCTCTCGCTGTTGATCGCTCCGTGCGGGCGAGGCACGCTACCGGATCTGCGCGCATCGGCTGGAAGATGGCGTGTTGCTCGAATTTGTCACGGATTGGAAATATTATCACGTCTTTACAGTAGGTTTTGTCCCACCTATCCTCCAAGCGGAGATGGCGTATGTCCCATGAGCGGCGCCCTTATGCCTGTTCTTTGGGCATTCAGCATTGACAGGAAAACAGACAATGATTTGGACGATAGCCAGATGGAGCGTCGCGCTTCTCGCCATGGGTGTGAGCGCGCAGATAGCGGCCGAGGCGCAGGATCTCAGCAGTTCGCGCCAGTCGGTGGGGCAGCCGAGCAAGGACCGGATCGTCGTCGGCCTGGGCGCGGCGGTGACGCCGGTCTATCAGGGCGCCGACGATTATCGCGTGCTGCCGTTGCCGGCGATCGATATCGTCCAGGGGCGCATCTTCGCGAATTTTCGCAATGGCGTCGGTCTCAACCTGGTCGACGACCGGGCGCTGACCATCGGGGCGGGCGTTACCCCGCTGCCGGGCTATCGGCGGCGCGACGTGCCGACGGGCGTCGATCGGCTGTCCTGGGGCGTGGGCGGGCGCATCTTCGCTAATCTGACCGGCGGCGGCGTGGTGGCGACGTTGGGCGCGACCCAGACAATCACCGGCAGCACCGGCGGCTTCGTGGCTGACGCCAGCCTGTCCTATCCGATCATCCTCAATCCCAAGGTCATCATCACCCCCTCGATCGCCACAAGTTTTGCCGACGGCAAGCATATGGACGGTTATTTCGGGGTGAATGCACGCGAAGCGGCGGCGTCCGGGCTGGATACATATCGCGGCAAGGCGGGGTTCAAGGATGTGTCGGCACTGCTCAACATCGTCTATCGGCTCGACAGCCGGTGGAGCGTGACCGGATCGGTCGGGGCGACCAGCCTGCTCGGCCGGGTCAAGGACAGCCCGCTGGTCGAGCATGCGACGCGGCCGACCGGATTTGTGGCGCTCGCCTACCGGTTCTGATTCGGCTCAGCTGCCGACCGTCAGTTCTTCAAAGCAGGCCTGCGCTTCGGGCGCAGGCCCGCGCCGGGTGGGCAACTGGACCACGCGGACCACGCGGACACCCGCGCCATGGGGGAAGGTGATCAGGTCGCCAATGCGAACCGGCGCATGGGACCGGTCGATGCGCCGGCCATTGAGCCGGATATGACCGTCCTCGGCCAGCTTCTGCGCGGTCGATCGGCTTTTCGACAGGCGCGCGAACCACAGATATTTGTCGATGCGCAGGGACGGGCCGAGGCCTGTCCCCGGCCCCTTCCCCGGCCCCTTCCCCGGCATTGTCACGGCCCCCCTGGGGTCAGCCATTGCGTCCCAGCAGGTCGGCCAGACCGGCAAAGGCATGGTTGCTGGTCGCGGCCTTGTGACTGGCGGGGGCAGTGCGCGGCGCGCGATTGTCGTCGCGGTCGCCACCCTTGCGCGGGCCGCGATCGCCGCCCTTGCCGCCACGGTTGTCGCCACGACCTTCGCCGCGATTGTCGCTCTTGCCGGCAAACTTGCCTTCGGGGCGCTGCTGCTGGTCGCGACGGGGGCCGCGCGGGCCACGATCACTCTGGGGCCGCGCCTTCTGTCGGCCCTTGAACACCCAGTTGGCGCCGGTGGCGACGACCGGGACTTCCGCCGGGATTTCGGCAGGAGCCTCTGCGTCCGCGTCGACGGGGGCTTCGGCAACGACTTCCGCCGTTGCTTCGGTCGGGGCGTCGGTCGCTTCCACGATGGGTGTGGCCTCGGCCGGTGCCTCGGCGACGGGGGCCGGGGTCGGCACCGGATCGATCGGGCGGAAGCCGGCGGCGCGCATCAGTTGCAGGAACGCCTCCTCGCTGAGGCCGAGCGACACGATCGGGGGGCTGAGCGCGCTGAACGGCTCATTCTTGGCGATCGTCTCATGCGCGGTGCGGGCCATGCGCTCGGCCATGTCGATGCGCAGCATCTGCGGGCCGAAGCTGCGGAAGCCGGCGATGCGGGCACCCATTTCCTGCGGCTTGTCGCCGGTCGGGATCAGGGTCAGGCCCGGCTGGGGCAGCGGCAGGCAGGGCTTGCCGATGCGGGCGGCCTGTAGCGCCGCGCGCCAGCGCGCCGCGCCCGGCTTCAGCAGACCGGGATGATAGAGATCGAGCACACCGATATCGATGCCGGCACGCCGCAGCAAATGGCGCTGATCCTTGTCGAGATGGCCGAGCGCCGAATCGAGGTCGAGTCGCGCGGCAACGCCGCCGGCATCGGCCAGCTGGGCAAAGACCGCGCGCACGACGGCGGGCACGGCCGGGTCGGCGGCGCTTTCCCCCATCTTGACCAGCGGCAGCAGATGCTTCTGCTTCTGCGCCTCGACCCAGGCCGTGAGGCGGGTGGAGACCTGCTTCTGCACATCCTGGCCCAGCGCAGCGAGTGCGCGGTCGAGCCGGATTTCAGGCGCGAGCAAGCTCGGCCCGGCCAGCAGGGTGGCGACAGGGGTGCTCTGCCAGGCGATGCCCGGCGTCTGTCCCGCATCGTCCATGAGCGCGAAATCCGTATCCGCAGCGCTCATCAATTCGTCAGCCTTCACTCGTAATACCTTTCCAAGGCGCCTTTCCGCCGCCGCCAGCAACAGCTTTCTGTCCTGGAGTCGCGTAGCGGGATCGACTGAGAAACGAAATCCGTCAAGTCGCCCGATCGTCTCGCCATCGACGCAGACCGTCCCATCCGGGTCGACCGTGACCGGCAGATTGCTCGCATTCTGTCCGATGTCCCTTAGCAGAACTGATGTGCGTCGGTCCACGAAACGCTGCGTCAGGGCCGCATGAAGGGCATCGGACAGTTTTTCTTCAAGGGCGCGCGTGCGCTCCGCCATCTCCACCGGATTGGCAAGCCAGTCGGGGCGATGGGCGATATAGGACCAGGTGCGGGCGGCAGCGATCCGGCCCGACAGCGTATCGATATCGCCCTGGACCGAATCGAGGCGGGCGATCTGCTGGGCAAACCAGTCCCGCGAAATATGGCCGCCAAAGCCCGATCCATTGCCGGCGATGAAGCGCCAGATTCGCGCCACGGTGCGGGCATGATGCTCCGCGCCCAGCTTCTGGAAATCGGGCAGGCCACAGGCGGCCCAGAGCCGTTCGACATCGCGCTTGGTGCGGACACGAGCCTGGACCTCGGGGTCTTCGGCCATGCGGCGCAGCACGGCCAGGTCGACCGCCTGCGGCGCGGCGCGCAGTTCCGGGCGATCGGGCCGCGCCTCCAGATCGATGATGAGATGATCGATGCTGTCGGTGCGCGGCGCGCCGTCGCGCCAGAAAAGCTGGTCGACGGACGGAAAACGATGCGCCTCGATCGCCTCGATCTCTTCCGGCGTGAAGGCGGCGTCGCCGTCTTCCGACCCCAGGCTGCCGAAGGTGCCATCCTTGTGATGGCGCCCGGCGCGGCCGGCGATCTGGGCCATTTCGGCGACCGTCAGCCGGCGCGAGCGGCGGCCATCGAACTTGCGCAGCGATGCGAAGGCGACATGGGCGACGTCGAGGTTCAGGCCCATGCCGATCGCATCGGTGGCGACCAGATAGTCGACCTCGCCGTTCAGGAACATCTGCACCTGGGCGTTGCGGGTGCGGGGCGACAGGGCGCCCATGACGACCGCTGCGCCACCACGGAAACGGCGCAGCATCTCCGCCACGGCATAGACTTCTTCGGCCGAGAAGGCGACGATCGCCGAGCGGCGGGGCAGGCGCGAAAGCTTCTTGGCGCCGGCATAGGACAGGGTGGAAAAGCGGGGGCGGCCGATGATCTCGATATCGGGGACCAGGCTCTTGACCGTGCGGGCGATGCTGGCGGAACCCAGGATCATCGTTTCTTCCCGGCCGCGGGCGCGCAGGATGCGGTCGGTGAAGATATGGCCACGCTCGGGATCGGCGCCCAGTTGCGCCTCGTCCAGCGCGACGAAGGCGAAATCGCTGAGACCGCCGGTCATCGCGGCGGCTTCCTTGCCGCCGCTGATCGGCATGGATTCGGCCGTGCAGAGGAAATAGCGCGCGCCCGGCGGCACGATCTTTTCCTCGCCGGTGATGAGCGCGACCTGCTGCGCGCCCTTGATCGCGACGACGCGGTCATAGACTTCGCGCGCCAGCAGGCGCAGCGGAAAGCCCATCATGCCGCTCGAATGGCCGCACATGCGCTCGACGGCGAGATGGGTCTTGCCGGTATTGGTGGGGCCAAGCACGGCGGTGATGGGCGAACGGGCGAACTGGGCCATGATGGGGCCTATGTCGTGCAGGATGATGGGCAGGGCAAGGACTTTGCATCACCGATCGAATGTTCCGTCGGGTAACGGGCCTCTGCCCGGCGATGGGCACGTTTCGTCGCAGCGGCGTGCGTCACGCCGGCGTCTTAAATTGACTTTAACCCTGCGCGTTCACAAGGGTGCGGTCCGACGCATGGCGCGGGGACCATGGCGTTGGCGATGCGATAAAAGCACCCCGGGGGTTGCGACTTTTGTTCCAGGATAATCAGTCGGGTTTTCAGCAGGGTGGCGCGTCCATGTCGCTATGGCTGGCGGACAGCCTGCAGCGACCGGCGCCGACGCGCGACTGGCGCACCCGCCTGCGGGACTGGGCGGAGGACGTCAATCTGGTCCCCGACCTGGGGCAGAATGTCGGCAGCCTTACCTGGTTCCGTGGCCTTGCCACCTGTTTTGGCCTGTGCGCCACCGCCCTTTATCTCTCGCCCGGTTTCCAGCCGGTGCCCGGCGCGCCCGAACCCCTGCTGGCGCCCGCCCAATATGACGAGGTGCGCAGCCAGATGATCACGCCGCTGGCGCTGGGCGCGGACAGCGGCCGGCGGATGGGGCCGACCGATGCGGTGCAGCCGCTCAAGGAAACGCCCGAGCGCCCGCAGATCGAACTCAACGCCCAGATCGGCAGCAGCGACACGCTGGCCCGTGCCCTGTCGCGTGCCGGGGTCAGCAGCGGCGATGTCGCGACCGTGACCAGCATGGTCGGCGGCGATATCGGCGCGGGGGTAAAGTCGGGCACCCGGCTCGACATCATCCTGGGCCGGCGCGCCAGCCGCACCTCGCCCCGGCCGCTGGACAAGCTCAATTTCCGCGCGCGCCTCGACCTGGCGGTCGAACTCAACCGGGTCGGCGGCGTGCTGCAGGTGACGCGCGTGCCCATTCGCGTCGACAATACGCCGCTGCGCATCCAGGGCGTGGTCGGCGACAGCATCTATCGCTCGGCCCGTGCCGCCGGCGCACCGCCCAAGGCGGTACAGGCCTTCCTGCGGGTGATCACCAAGCAGGTCGATCTGGGATCCATCGGTGCGGGCGACCGCTATGACATCATCACCGAATATCATCGGGCTGAAACCGGCGATGTCGAGGTGGGCGAGCTGCTCTATGCCGGTTTCCGCCGGGCCAGCGGCAAGGCGGTCGACATGCTGAAATGGACCAGCGACGGCCGCACCGAATGGTTCGAGGCATCGGGCGTGGGCGAAAAGCGCGGCGTACTGGGCGCGCCGGTCGACGGCGCCCGCATGACATCGGGCTTCGGCATGCGCCGCCATCCGATCCTGGGCTATACCCGCATGCATGCCGGCATCGATTTCGGCGCGCGCTATGGGTCGCCCATCTATGCCGTGACCGACGGCGTGGTCGCCTTTGCCGGCCGCCATGGCGGCCATGGCAATTATGTCCGCGTTTCCCATGGCGGGGGCCTGGCCACCGGCTATGCCCATATGAGCCGGATCGCGGCGGTGCCGGGCCAGCGGGTACGGCGCGGCCAGGTGATCGGCTATGTCGGCTCCAGCGGCCTGTCGACCGGCCCGCACCTCCATTATGAGCTGTATCGTAATGGCCAGGTGGTCAATCCATTGTCGGTGAAGTTCACCACCACGGCGCAGCTGACCGGCGGCGATCTGGCCGCCTTCCGGGCGCGACTGGCCCAGCTCAAGGGGCTGAAGGTCGGCACGCATGAGGTGGCGGCGGCCACGCCGACCGCAACCGCCCCGGTCGCCGCAGGGAAATAAGCCGCTTTGCGCCGATGCTGCGCTCGGCTAACGAGCGGGCATGACATCCCCATCTTCCGCCACCGTCACCGCCATCCTGCTGGGAGGAGCGCGGCCGATCGCCGATCCGCTCGCCACCGCCGCAGGGGTGCCGGTCAAACCGTTGGTGCCGGTCGCAGGGGAGCCGATGATCAACCGCCCGGCGCGGGCGTTGCTGGCCCATCCGGCGATCGCGCAGGTTGTCATCCTGACGCAGAATCCCGAATATTTCGCCGATGATCCGGCCACCGCCTGGCTGGCAAGCGATCCGCGCGTGCGGTTCGAGCGCGGTGGCAAGGGCATCGCTTCCTCGCTGCTGGGGGTGATGGAGAAGGCAGATCTGCCTTTCCCCCTGTTGATGACGACGGCGGATCATGTGCTGCTCGACGCGGGGATGCTGGATCAGTTCGTGGCGCAGGCGACCGGGGCCGACATTGCTGTCGCCATGGTCGAGCGGACGACGCTGCTGGCGCGTTATCCGCAGTCGCGCCGCACCTGGCTCAAGTTCCGCGATGGCTGGTGGTCCGGCGCGAACATCTTCTGGTTCGGCAGCACAAGGGCGCGGCCGGTGATCGCACTGTGGCAGGATGTCGAGCAGGATCGCAAGAAGGGGTGGAAGATCCTGTCCGCCTTCGGCCCGCTGGCGCTGGTCGGCGCGCTGCTGCGTATCCTGACTCTGCGGGGGGGGATCGCGCGGGTGGGGCGGCGGTTCGGCCTGACGGCGCGATTGGTGGCGATGGACCAGGCGGAAGCCTGCATCGATGCCGACAAGCCCGACGACATCGTCCTGATTGAATCCATCCTTGCGCGCTAAAGGATAGGGCAGGGCGTTTCCCTATCGGGTTATTCCCGATGCCGCGCGTTGTGGCCCCGTGCTAGAAACAATCGGACCCGGCAGATGGGCCTGATGAAGGGAGCACCCCAATGCGCAAGATTCTGCCCCTGGTGGCATTGTTGCCCGCCACCCTCGTCCTGATGGCACAGGCCACCCCGGAAGCGGCGCCGCCGGCGCCGACTCCGGTCACCCCGGTCAGCGGCGATTCCCGCGACGTCTCGGTTGCCGCCTGCCTGAACGAGGCCAAGGCCCAGGGCGCGAAGAAGGGCGTGATCGACGTCACCCTGCGCGAGGTGGAGGATACCGACAAGAAAAGCGATAGTCGCGGTGCCGTGCGCGCACTGGTCAATGTCGTGATCGAAAAGGACGGCAAGCAGAAGACGGTCAAGAAGACCTTCAAGTGCAGCACCCAGAATGGCGTCGTCACTGCTTTCAAATATTATTGAATTTCCCTAGCCCGGTCTCATCAGGCTGAACCGGGCGCGGCACCAGCGCGTCGTTCCTCTCCCCCCTCGATCCAGGAACGACGGGCTGGTGCCGTCTCATTCGTTCTGCATGTCCGTCATAACCGGGTCGCGCTGGCGCAGGGCATGGCGCGTGGCCAAGCCCATCATCGTGAAACCGGTGATGGACGCGATGATATTGGCGATGGCGGCCCCGATCGTACCATGCAGCGGCAATAGCAGCGCCTGCGTGCCCAACAGCATCAGGGTCGAGATGAAGGTGATCCGCAAGGATTGGGTGGTGCGGTCCGTCGCCATCAGCAATGGGCGATAGCTGACCCCGACAAGGTCGATGCAGGCCGACACGCCCAGCAGCAGCAGCAGCGGATAGGCGGGCAGGAATTCCTTGCCGGCGATCAGGCCCAGCAGCGGATGACCGATGGTCAGGATCAGCGCGATGATGATGGCGCCGGCGATCAGCGCCAGCCGGTTGGTGCGGCGGAACAGCGCGCGCAAGGCATGGACGCCATGGCTGGACTGGGTGCGCGACAGTTCGACGAAGATGCTGCGCGAGAGCAGGCTGGAAATCTTGGTCAGCGAATTGGCAAGCTGGTTGGCGAGGCGATAGAGACCCGCGCCGGTCGGACCGACAAAGGCGCCGACGATCAATACCGCGACCTGCTGGCCGATGGCGGACAGGCTGGTCTGCAAGTTGGTCGCGGTCAGGAAGCCGACGATGCCGGGATTTTCCCGGCGCGCGTCGAGGGTGCGGCCGGCACGCCAGCTACCGATCCGGTCGCCGCCGACGCGCAATGCCAGCCACCAATAGCTGATGGCACAGACCAGTTCGGCAAAGGCCCAGGCAGCCAGGAAGCCGCTGATGCTGGGGGTCGTGGCCAGCGCAACTGCGGCACCGATCATGCGCCCCACCGGGATCATGGTTTCGGCGAAGGCTGCCGAATCGAACCGGTCGAACAGGCGCAATATGCCGGTGGGGGAGGATCGGATGGTGATGAGCATCACCATGCAGAAGAGCCATGTCTGAAGACCCGTGCCTGGTCCCAGGTCCAGCGCGTTGCCGAACAGCAGGATGATGGCGGCGGCAATAAGCCCGCCCACCAGGGCGGAGGCAAGGTCGATCAGGATGCAGAAACGCAGCACGCGGTTGAGCGCGTCGCTCTTGCCCTCTGCCACGTGCGGCTGGCCATAGCGCACGACAATCTGCCAGCTGTCGAAGGAGACCAGTGCCTTGATGACGTTGGCGGCGCTCAGCACCAGCGCGAAGCGGCCGAAATCGGCGACGCCCAGCGTGCGGGTGACGATGGCAAGATAGGCCAGGCTCAGCACCGCACCCACGCCCTTGCCGCCCAGAAGCCAGCCGGTATTGGCCAGGATCCGGGCAAAGCCGTCCTGTGCGCTGCTACCCTTTGCGCGCTTCAACTTCACCGGAACAGGAGCCTTTCGCGTGACACGCCGTTTGTTGCTGGCGGGCGTCTATCTAGGGTGGTGCGGCGCTTAGCGCAAATGCGTCCTTCTCTTCCCTGCGACGTAAAATCGCTCTAAAGCGCGGGGATGACGATCAAGAAAGCCATCATCCTCTCCGCCGGCCAGGGTTCGCGCCTGCTGCCACTGACCCGCGACGTGCCCAAGTGCATGATCGACTTCAATGGCCGTACCCTCATCAGTTGGCAGATCGCCGCGCTGGTCGCCAATGGCGTGACCGACATCGTCGTCGTCACCGGCTTCCGCACCGAACGGGTCGAGGATCATGCGCTGCAACTTTATCGCGAGACCGGCGCGCGCATCCGCACCCTCTTCAATCCCTTCTTCCAGGTTGCCGACAACCTTGGCAGTTGCTGGATCGCGCGTGAGGAGATGGATCAGGACTTCATCATCCTCAACGGCGACACCATCGTGTCGGACGAGATCGTCGCGAAGCTGGTCGCGGGCGCGAAGGACGCGATCACCGTCACCGTCGATGTGAAGCCCGACGGCGACTATGACGATGACGACATGAAGGTGAACCGGGACGAGAGCGGCCGCCTGCACCATATCGGCAAGCGGCTGCTGCCGCCCGACACCAATGCCGAATCGATCGGCATGCTGGCGTTTGTCGGCGAAGGGCCGGCGATCTTCCGCAACCAGGTCGACCAGATGATGCGCACGCCCGAAGGCGTCGCCCGCTGGTATCTGCGTGCGATCGACATCATCGCCAAGGGCAACCGTGTCGGCACGGTGTCGATCGAAGGGTTGGAATGGCAGGAAGTCGACTTCCCGCAGGATGTCGAGGCCGCGAACGCCCTGACCGTAAAATGGGTGGCGCAGGGACGCTACGGGGCGTGACGGCCTAAAAAGCCTCGCCGATCCCGAAATAGAAGGCGGCGCCGTCCTTGCCCCAGGCAATGTCGGCCCGTAGATTCACATTGGCGTCCTTCGAGGCGAGATAGCGCAGGCCAAAGCCGCCGGCCGGCAGAAGCTTGGTATGTTTCCAGATGTCCTTGCCGCTGCGCGCGATGCCGCCGACGCCGCCGAAGGCGACCATGCCGATCTTGCCGAACAGATGCTGGCGCACCTCGCCCTGCAGCGCCCAACTGGCGCGGTCGCGATAGCGGCCGGTTTCATAACCGCGCAGGTCGCCATTCTGGCCATAGAGGCACAGGTCGTAATAGGGCGCGCCGTCCGACGCTTCGCACAGCGTCTTGCGCACCACCAGCACGGTCTCGCGCGCCAGCGGGAAATAGCCGTTGCCAGCAATTTGCAGCTTGTGATGGGTGAAGTCGCTGCCCAGCCAGTCGGCGCCATAGCCGAGCGCGCCGGTGGTGTAGACGCCCTTGCGCGGATCGACCGGATTGTCGCGGCTGTCGAAGGTGAAGGACGGGCCGATCATCGAAATCTGGCTGTGGCGCTCGATCGCGGGCGGCGTCAGGTTGGGATGATTGGGTAGCGGCAGCGAGGCGCGCGCGTCCATGTTCATGTAGAAAAGGCGCGCACCGAAGAAGAGGTGGCGCAGAAAGCCCCTGTGAAAAATCTGATATTGGGTGTCGGCCATCGCGGCAAAGGCCTTGTCGCGCAGCTTGATCGACAGGTTGGACGTGCCGGCATGGGCGCCGATGCCGTAGAAGCGCAGATTGGCGACGCCATAGCCGGCCCAGCCCTGAAAGCGCAGCCGATCGTCCGCCAGCGTCATATTATGTGACACGCCCACACCCCAGCTGTCGGTGCTGGTATAGCCGCCGCCAAAGCCGCTGACCCATGGACGCGAAGAACCGTTGGGATTGTAATAGAGTATCGCTGCGCCGGCGAGGCCGGTGCCCATTGCCGGATTGGACAGCGGGATGGGGGCGATCACCAGGTCCGGCTTGGTGCTTGGCGGCACAGCGGGGAGGGCCGCATCCTGGCTGGGTGTTTCAGCGCCGCCATCGCTCTGCGTTTCGCTGGCCTGCACGCTTTGGGCCTGATCCATGATCTCGCGCGAAGGGGTGTTCTGCGCAACGGCGGGGAGGGCCATGCCCAGGCACATCATCAGGCTTGGCCCGGCCAGCGCGTGTCGCACGCCATGTCTCCCTGTCATATCGGACCAGCCTAGAGGAAGGCGGGGGCCTTACCATCGGGGGAAATGGGCAGGCGCAGCGGGGAAATTACCCAGAAGCCAGGAGACGGGCTTTCCCGCATATAGTCTGCTTGGCCTGGAAGAATGGGGCGTTGTGGCCGGGGGGACAGGGGATGATGGCGATGCGAAGACTGACGCTGCTGTCCGTCACGATGCTGGCACCACTGCTTGGCGCGGTCGGTCGTGCGCAGGCCGAGGAATTACCGCCCGTTCCGATCATTACGCAGGTCGCAACCGATGATCGCGCTGTCGATGGCGTCGCTGATCCGGCCGTTCCCGTGACGGTTGCGGAACCGGCCTCCGAAGTGCGGCCCAAGCGCGAGAAATATCCGCTGCTGCCGATCGGCGGCCGCGCGGCGATCGAGCGCGGCTATCATATCCAGCGGGCGCTGGGCGCCAGCGGCATGCTGATCCACAACGTTCAGAACATGAGCAGCCGGAATCTTGCCATCGCCATCGCCAAGGGCGAGGATCCGCCCGAAGGCGGGCCGCTGCTGGAGGTGCCGTTCGTCACCACGACCCAAATGGAAAGCCATAGCAGCAACAGCGAGTTCAAGGCGGATGTCTGGCTGTTCCCCTTCCTCAACCTGTTCGCCGGGATCGGCAAGGTGAAGGGGCATGTCAATGTCGGCGTCGACATCGACCTGGATGCCTTCGTGCCTTTTCCCTTCTGTCGTCCGGCCAAGCCTTGCGGCCATACCCAGCTGCCCTTCAAGGCGGATATCGACAACAGCTCTTTCACCTTCGGCAGTATATTGGGTTATGGCAGCGACAGCTGGTTTGCAGCCCTGTCATTGGCCAAGACGATCAGCGTGGCGAAGAAAGATCGGTCCGACATGCAGATGACCAACATCGCAGCACGGGCAGGCCCGCGCTTCTCGCTGGGCGGCGACACGATCCTGACACCCTATGTGGGTGCCAATTATTTCGACATGGATGTCACTGTATCGGGACTGGTGCGCAGCGGTGCGCTGTTCGAGGACGGCGATAGTGTCGGCTTGCGCTACAAGGTCGATCTTTCGAGCCGGCATCCCTGGGCCGGGATCGCGGGCGCCAATCTGGAACTGTCCAGTCATTGGGCGATGCAGGCCGAATATAATCTCGGCCAGGAATCCAACCGCTTCGTGCTGAGCCTGACCTTCCGGCCCTGACTCGATCGATCAGGCCACGAAATGGCCTTTCAGCCAATCCCGCAGCGCCGTGTCAGCTTCGCTGTCAATCTTGACCGCGCTGCCAAGGTCGGGCTGGCCCGGCCAGCCGGCATCGACGATGGTCAGGCCCGCCGCGCTGCGTTCCCCTTCATAACGGGGAATGACGTGGAAATGGACATGGGGGTCGACCATCATCAGCATCAGATAGTTGATCTTCGCATAGCCGACCGCGCGGGTCAGCGCCGCCTCGATCGCGGCGGTGACGGTCTTGAGTTCGGCATGCGCCTCGCGTGGCAGGTCGCCGAACGCGGTCGCCTCGCTCTTTGCCGCCAGCACCAGCGATCCCAGCGTCGGCTGGGCCGGGCGCAGCAGCACAACCCAATGGTCGAATTCGGCAACCAGCGTCGCGGGCCAGCCGAATTTCTCGATCGTGGCATTCATGCCGCTGCCTCGGCCTCGTCCATCCAGCTGACGATCGGCTGGCCGGAGCGGTGGACGATATAGGCCTGGGCCAGGCGCACGGCATGGACGACCAGCGAGATGATGGTCCACCAGGCGAGCGCGATCAGGCCGATGTCGGGCCGACCGGACAGCAGTGCCACGAACAGGATCACCATGTTCGGGTTGCGGCGCGCGGTGATCAGGCGGAACTGGCTGTCGAACGGACGCCACACATGGATGTCCATCTTGAAGTCCTTGAGGAACATCCCTTCGATCAGGCGTTGGAGTATATAGCCCGCGATCACGGCGGTCATGATGAAGGTGAAGGTCCCGGCCGACAGGCCAAGCCCCCAATAGGTGAGGCCCACGCCCCAGAAATACCACCAGAAGGGCGGGTGGACCAGGTCGACGCCATGGTCGATCACATTGCCCCATTTGGACGAGGTGATGGTGCAGCGGGCCAGCTTGCCGTCCACCGTGTCGAGCACCATGAAGATGAAACCGCACAGGAAGCCGGTCCAGAACAGCCCCTTGGCGAACAGGAAGGTGGCGACGAGGCACAGCGTCACGCCGATCACCGACACCATGTTCGGCGTCATTTTCAACTGCGCGGCGATGCGCGTCAGGATCAGCGCCAGTTCGGGCCAGAGATATTTGGTCAACAGGTCGGTGACGCCCTTATAGGCACCGAAATAGCTCTGCCGCTCGATCGCCTTGCGGGTCTGGGGCACCAGTTCGCGCACCATCGGCTGCTCCAGCTTGCGCAACTGGCGATTGTAGAGCTTGCGCCCATCCGACAGATAGACGACGTTGGTGGCCTGCATCGGATCGCTGCCCGCCGGCACCTGGCCGACGATCGGCTGGCCGGCCCAGGCGAACATCGTGCCGGGTGTTTCCAGCACCAGCCGCAGCAGCAGCGGATCGAAGGCATAGGCGAGGTTGAAGACCAGTTCATGGCCCGGCGCCAGTGTGCTGCCATTTTTGGCTGCGCTTTGCGCCATGCGGCGATTGCGTTCGGCATTGGACATGCCCCAGATCGGGGTCGCATTCTCGCCGAGCAGGCGAACCGGGCCGAGGGTGGTGCTGATCGTCTGCATCATGCCTGTGCCTTCTGCGCAAAATCGAGGATGAGGGCGGCCTGCCGCTGCGAAGCGGGGACCGGGGAAAGATCGATACTATCCTGCATTGCCGCTTCCTGAGCAGCAACGAAGCCCGGTTGCAAGTCTGCTGCCCGATCGAGCGCGCCCTGAAGTGCGTCGGCGCCGTCGATCACCTGGCCCAGCCGCCAATGGGCGAAGGCCTGATCCTCGCGCCAGTCATGATGGTCGAGGTTCAGGAAGATGCAGGGGCGGGCAGTGAGCAGAAACTCGTAAACCTGACTCGACACGTCGCCCAGATAGGCGTCGGCGCTGGTCGTGTAGCTCATGTCGATCGAGTGGCGGCTGCCCATGTCGATGCGGATATGCGGATTGGCGCTATGGATCGGCGGGATGCGGCGGGCGAGCTTCACATGCGGCGCGATGATGACGTTCCAGCCCCGTAGCGCTTCGAGTGCGGCCATGATCTTTGGCCCATGATTGACCCAGGAGGAAAGTGCGGGGTCGAAATGAGGATTGTAGAGCAGCACAGGCTTGTCGTCGTCGAACAGCTGTCGGCGCGGGGCGCGTAATTCGAACTTGGCATAGCCGCCGACCAGGCAGTTCGCTTCGCTGCACAAGCCATAGGCGATCAGGCGGCGGCGATCCTTCTCGCCCGCGACGAGTGTCAGGTCGAAATCGGCGTGGCGCTGTTTGTAGCCGCCGGCCCGGTCGCCTGCGCCATGCTTGATCAGGATCAGGCGGGTGACGAAGCCGGGTATCCGTTTCAGCCAGGCGCTGGTGATCTCCGTCGTCACCAGTGTCGGGAAGCGGGCGATGGCGCGATAGTTGAGCAGCAGCGTGGCCAGCCGCGAGGGCAGGCGGAAGAGGGAATCGGGCTTGGTCGAGGGCCGGCGCAGCTTGATGAGGTCGAGCCGTCCCTCGGGATCATAGCTGGCAACCAGATCGAGAATCAGGCGCGAGGGCGAAAGCACATGGACGCGCACATCCGCCCGCTTTCCCAGCTCAAGCGCGGCCGGCAGCCAGTGGAAGACCTGCTGCGCTTCGGCGATGGCAAGAAAGGCGATGTCGATCGGCAATGAAGGCGGTCCCCACAGATAATCGCCGCCGCAGGGGCATGACCTAAGTTCAGTGTCTGTCTGGCCGCGATCGTTGCGACGATCAGGCCAAGTCGCTCCGCTCTAGCGCGCGTGGCGGAGGAAGCAAGCGCAAGCCCGCTGGAAGAGCTTCTATTTGCAAGCGATTTGCAACAAGGGCACGCCGGGGCAGAAACATGGTCTCAGTGCTGGACCTTTGCAGATTTTTCGCTATGCGGACCCCCATTGATAGACATCGACGAAGAGGCGCGACGAGCGATGGCCGAATTTGCTTTGCCCAAGAACAGCAAGATCAGCGGCAAGGGCGTGACCCACAAGGCGCCCGAAGGCGCGACCAATGTCCGCAGCTTCAAGGTCTATCGCTACGATCCCGACTCCGGCGAGAATCCGCGCTACGACACGTTCGAGATCGATCTCGACAATTGCGGCCCGATGGTTCTCGACGCGCTGCTGAAGATCAAGAACGAGTATGACTCGACCCTGACCTTCCGCCGTTCGTGCCGCGAAGGCATTTGCGGTTCCTGTTCGATGAACATGAATGGCAAGAACGGCCTGGCCTGCACCACCGCGATCGACGAGTGTGCCGGCAAGAATGTCCAGATCACGCCGCTGCCGCACATGGACGTCATCAAGGATCTGGTGCCGGACTTCACCCATTTCTACGCGCAGTATAATTCGATTCAGCCCTGGCTGAAGACCGTGTCGCCGCCGCCGTCGGGCAAGGAGCGTCTGCAGTCACCCGCCGATCGCGAGAAGCTGGACGGCCTCTATGAGTGTATCCTGTGCGCCTGCTGCTCGACCAGCTGCCCCAGCTATTGGTGGAACAGCGACAAGTTCCTTGGCCCGGCGATCCTGCTGCAGGCCTATCGCTGGCTGGCCGACAGCCGCGACGAGTTCACCGGTGATCGCCTCGACGAGCTGGAAGATCCCTTCCGTCTCTATCGCTGCCACACCATCATGAACTGCGCGAATGTCTGCCCCAAGGGCCTGAGCCCGGCCAAGGCGATCGCCGAGACCAAGAAGATGATGGTCGAACGGCAGCTGTAAGTTGACGAGCGACGGCGTTGCAGGCGGGCGACCGCTGGACGAAGGGAAGTGGTCGGGCTGGACCGCCTGGCACGATCCGCATCCCGACACCTTCCTGCAGGCGATCGGTCGCGGTTACATGCGCGGGCTGGGCGAGAAGAAGGCGCATGTCGCGCTGGAAACCCGTACCAGCCACCGTAACCGGCTCGATACGCTGCATGGCGGTTTTCTCGCCGCCTTTGCCGACCATGCCTATTTCGGCGCGCTCTGGGCAATGGGTCATCAGGGGCAGGTCAATGGCGTGACCATCGACCTGTCGATGCAATATCTGGGCGCGGGCAAGGTCGGTCCCGACCTGCTGGCCGAGGTGGAATTGCTGCGCGAAACCGGACGGCTGATGTTCCTGCGCATGCTGATCACCCAGGAGGGTGAGCCGGTCGCGGCGTCCACCGCCACGCTGCGCAAGGCGCCCAAGCTCCCGTGACCAGTGTCATCGCCCGTTACGACGCGCTGGTCGCGGCTGGTGAATTGCGGCCCGACCCGGACCAGCGCGCCGCCGCTTTGCGACTCGATCAGCTTCAGCATGATCTGGAAGCGACGCCGGCGCGCGGATCGACGCTATGGAAGCTGCTGCGCAAGCAGCCCGAGCCGCCGCGGGGCCTCTACATGTGGGGCGGGGTCGGGCGCGGCAAGTCGATGCTGATGGACCTGTTCTTCGACACGGTTCAAGTCCAGCGCAAGAAGCGCGCCCATTTCCATGAATTCATGCTCGACGTGCATGCGCGTCTGGCCGAGGCGCGCAAGTCGGAAACCGGTGATCCGATCCCGCCCGTGGTCGAGTCGCTGGCGGAAGAGGCGCGGTTGCTCTGCTTCGACGAGATGGTCGTCAACAATATGGCCGACGCGGCGATCATGTCGCGGCTGTTCACCGGCCTGCTGGAAAAGCGGGTGACGATCGTCACCACCTCCAACCGCGCGCCGGACGAACTCTACAAGAATGGCCTCAATCGTCAGCTCTTCCTGCCCTTCATCGACCTTATCAAGGTGAAGCTGGACGTGATGACGCTGAATGGTCCGGTCGATTATCGCCGCGACCGTCTGGGCGACTCGAAGCTGTGGCATGTGCCCAATGGGCCGGAGGCAACCAGGGCGCTGTCGGAGGCCTTTTTCCGCCTGACCGACTTTTCGGTCGAGGATCGGGCCAAGGTGCCCTCGGAGGAGATCGTCGTTCAGGGCGGGCGCACCATGCATGTGCCCAAGAGCCTGAAGGGTGTCGCCGTCTTCTCCTTCAAGCGGCTTTGCGCCGAGGCGCGGGGCGCCCCGGACTATCTGGCGATCGCGCGCAAATATCATACGGTCATCATCGTCGGCATTCCGGTGCTGGGGCCGGAGAAGCGCAACGAGGCGGCGCGTTTCGTCACGCTGATCGACTCGCTCTACGAATATAAGGTCAAATTGCTCGCTTCGGCCGACGCCGAGCCGATGCGGCTCTATCCCGAAGGGGATGGCGCGTTCGAATTCGAGCGGACCGTGTCGCGGCTGATGGAAATGCAGTCCGACGATTATCTGGCGCTGGGCCACGGCCCCAAATAAGCGCGGCGCAGCCCGTCGCGCGCGCCTTTCGGCCCATCGCCGCTTGCGTCGGCGTTCATCAGGGCGCAACTTTCTTTCGGAAAAACAGGCCGGATGCTTCCACATGGGAAGCATCCGGCAGGATACCGCTGCAGGGAAGGCTCTAGGTCCAGGGTAGGAGACCAGAGCGACAGGGTGTGAAAAAGCCTCTAATGCAACTGCGAATGAATTGCAAAGATAATTTGCCGCATGGGGCTTTGTTTGGTTGAAACCCCCACAATATGGGCGTAGGCGCACTGGCAATTCCAGAGTTCACATCTTGGAGGATGATTGCATATGGCCCGTAAGAAGATCGCGCTCATCGGCGCTGGCAATATCGGCGGCACGCTCGCGCATCTCGCGGCCCTGAAGGGTCTTGGTGACATTGTATTGTTCGACGTCGTCGAAGGCGTGCCCCAGGGCAAGGCGCTCGACCTGTCGCAGTGCGCTTCGGTCGAGGGCTTTGACGCGAAGATCACCGGTTCCAACGACTATGCCGACATCGCGGGCGCAGACGTCATCATCGTCACCGCCGGCGTCGCCCGCAAGCCGGGCATGAGCCGCGACGATCTGCTGGGCATCAACCTCAAGGTCATGAAGGCCGTGGGCGAGGGCATCGCTGCCAACGCCCCCGACGCCTTCGTCATCTGCATCACCAACCCGCTCGACGCGATGGTCTGGGCGCTGCGCGAATTTTCGGGCCTGCCCGCGAACAAGGTCGTCGGCATGGCCGGCGTGCTCGACTCGTCGCGCTTCAACCATTTCCTCGCCGAAGAATTCAACGTCTCGGCCAAGGACGTCACCAGCTTCGTGCTCGGCGGCCATGGCGACACGATGGTTCCGGTGATCGAATATTCGACCGTCGCCGGCATCCCGGTCCCCGACCTCATCAAGCAGGGCCGTTCGACCCAGGAGCGCATCGACGCCATCGTCAAGCGCACCCGTTCGGGCGGCGGCGAGATCGTCGCGCTGCTCAAGACCGGCTCGGCCTTCTATGCGCCCGCCACCAGCGCGATCGCCATGGCTGAAGCCTATCTGGGTGACAAGAAGCGCCTGCTGCCCTGCGCCGCGAACCTGACCGGCCAGTATGGCGTCGACAATCTCTATGTCGGCGTGCCGGTCATCATCGGCAAGGATGGCGTCGAGCAGATCATCGAGATCGCGCTGGATGACGAAGCCAAGGCCAATCTCCAGGTGTCGGTCGATGCCGTCAAGGAACTGCTGGAAGCCTGCAAGGGTATCGATCCCTCGCTCGCCTGAGCCTGCCAGCTTGCACCGTCCCGTTCCAGGTAAGTGCGCAGCCTGGGACGGGTCGCTTTAGACCCAAGTGCCACGTCCACAGAGGATAAAGGGACACATATGTCCATTCTGGTGAACAAGAACACCAAGGTCATCACCCAGGGTATGACCGGTGCCACCGGCACCTTCCACACCGAAACCGCTCTTGCCTATGGCACGCAGATGGTTGGCGGCGTGACCCCCGGCAAGGGCGGCACGACCCACATCGGTCTGCCGATGTTCGACACCGTTGCCGAAGCCAAGTCGAAGACCGGCGCCGACGCTTCGGTCATCTATGTTCCGCCGCCGTTCGCGGCCGACTCGATCCTGGAAGCGATCGATGCCGAAATCCCGCTGATCGTCGCGATCACCGAAGGCATTCCGGTTCTGGACATGGTCAAGGTGAAGCGCGCCCTGTCGGGTTCGAAGTCGCGCCTGATCGGCCCGAACTGCCCCGGCCTGCTGACCCCCGGCGAATGCAAGATCGGCATCATGCCTGGCAACATCTTCTCGAAGGGTTCGGTCGGCGTCGTGTCGCGTTCGGGCACCCTTACCTATGAAGCCGTGTTCCAGACCACCAATGCGGGCCTGGGCCAGACCACGGCTGTCGGCATCGGCGGTGACCCGGTCAACGGCACCAACTTCATCGACGTGCTGGAACTGTTCCTGGCCGACGACGCGACCGAGTCGATCATCATGATCGGTGAAATCGGCGGCGACGCGGAAGAGCAGGCTGCCCAGTTCCTGATCGACGAGGCCAAGCGTGGCCGCAAGAAGCCGATGGCCGGCTTCATCGCTGGTCGCACGGCGCCTCCGGGCCGCCGCATGGGCCATGCCGGCGCGATCGTGTCGGGCGGCAAGGGCGACGCGGAAAGCAAGATCGCGGCAATGGAAGCAGCCGGCATCAAGGTCGCTGCCAGCCCGAGCCTGCTGGGCGAGACCCTGCTGGAAGTGCTCAAGGGCTAAAAGCCACTATAAATAGGAAACGCGGCCGGGCTGCACCCCGGCCGCACTTTCCCGCTCCGCGACTGCACGCGGCTGTGATGGGACGGAAGACGATGGGTTACGAGAACCAGGATTTCGAGATCGAACAGGGGCCGAGCTGGGCGCGCCCCAACTGGCCGTTGGCGGACACCGACGACCTGACCGGGGCGATGGACCCGACGCAGATGCAGGTGGCCGTGAAGGCCGCTGCCAAGGCGCAGGGTGCCGCTGTTTCCGAGGCCGATATCGCATCGGCCGCCGAGGATGCAATCCGCGCGCAGATGCTGATCCGCACATATCGCGTGCGCGGTCATCTGGCCGCCAACCTCGATCCGCTGGGCCTGGCCAAGCGTGACCTGCCGGCGGACCTTACCCCGGAATATCATGGCCTGACCGATGCGTCGAAGAAGGTCTTCCTGGGCGGTACGCTGGGCCTGCAATATGCGACCGTCGCGGAGATCGTCGCGATCCTGCGCCGCAATTATTGCGGCAATGTCGGCCTTGAGTACATGCACATCGCCGACGTCGAAGAGCGCCGCTTCCTGCAGGAGCGCCTGGAAGGCAAGGACAAGGAAATCCACTTCACGCCCGAGGGCAAGAAGGCGATCCTGGCCAAGGTCATTCAGGGCGAGCAGTATGAGAAGTTCCTGGGCCGCAAATATGTCGGCACCAAGCGCTTCGGCCTCGACGGTGGCGAGTCCATGATCCCCGCGCTCGAAGCGGTCATCAAATATGGTGGCGCCTCGGGCGTGCGCGAGATCGTGTTCGGCATGGCCCACCGCGGCCGCCTGAACGTCCTCGCCAATGTCATGGCCAAGGGCTTCCGCGTCATCTTCCATGAATTCTCGGGCGGCACCGCCAACCCCGAAGACGTGGGTGGCTCGGGCGACGTGAAATATCACCTCGGCACCTCGACCGACCGCGAGTTCGACGGCGTCAAGGTCCACATGTCGCTGGTTCCCAACCCGTCGCACCTGGAAACCGTCGATCCGGTTGTGCTGGGCAAGGTTCGCGCGCAGCAGACCTTCCGCGATGACCTCACCAAGCATGAGCAGGTTCTGCCGGTGCTGATCCACGGCGACGCGGCCTTTGCTGGCCAGGGCATCGTATGGGAATGCCTGGGCTTCTCGGGCGTCAGCGGCTACAACACCGGCGGCTGCGTCCACTTCATCATCAACAACCAGATCGGCTTCACCACCAGCCCGCAATTCTCGCGCGGCTCGCCCTATCCGTCGGACGTGGCGAAGGGTGTTCAGGCGCCGATCCTGCACGTCAACGGTGACGATCCCGAAGCGGTGACCTTCGCGACCAAGCTGGCGATGGAATATCGCCAGACCTTCCACCGCGATGTCGTGGTCGACATGTGGTGCTATCGCCGCTTCGGCCATAACGAAGGCGACGAGCCGGGCTTCACCCAGCCGCTGATGTACAAGGAAATCCGCCAGCATCCGCCGGTCAGCGACATTTATGCCGCGCGCCTGAAGGCGGAAGGCGTGGTGGACGATGCGTTCGTCACCGGTTCGACCGACGAGTTCGTTGCCCATCTGGAAGACGAGTTCGAAGCGGCCAAGAGCTACAAGGCCAACAAGGCCGACTGGTTTGCCGGGCGCTGGTCGGGCCTGCACAAGCCGGCCGATGCCGAAACCGCGCGCCAGAGCGTGGAGTCGGCGATCAACCAGAAGCTGTTCGACGGCCTGGGCCGCACGCTGACCACGGTTCCCGAAGGTCATAACGTCCACAAGACGCTGAAGCGCGTGCTGGACGCCAAGGCCGAGATGTTCAAGTCGGGCGCCAATTTCGACTGGGCGACTGGTGAGGCGCTGGCCTTTGGCTCGCTCCTGTCGGAAGGCTACGGCGTTCGCCTGTCGGGTCAGGACTCGGGGCGCGGCACTTTCAGCCAGCGTCACGCGGTCTGGACCGACCAGGACACCGAAGCGAAGTATATCCCGCTTGCGACCGTGCCGCACGGCCGTTTCGAGGTGCTGGACTCGCCTTTGTCCGAATATGGCGTGCTGGGCTTCGAATATGGTTTCGCCCTGGCGGACCCGAAGAGCCTGGTGATCTGGGAAGCGCAGTTCGGCGATTTCGCCAACGGTGCGCAGATCATCTTCGACCAGTATATCGCTTCGTCGGAAACCAAGTGGCTGCGGTCCAACGGCCTCGTCTGCCTGTTGCCGCACGGCTATGAAGGCCAAGGCCCCGAGCATAGCTCGGCGCGTCTGGAACGCTATCTGCAGCTGTGCGCCGAAGGCAATATCCAGGTCGCGAACATCACGACCCCGGCCAACTACTTCCACGCGCTGCGTCGCCAGATGCTGCGGCCTTTCCGCAAGCCGCTCATCATCATGGCGCCCAAGTCGCTGCTGCGTCACAAGGGGGCCGTCAGCAAGGCCGAGGACTTCCTGGGCGAAACGCACTTCAAGCGCATCCTGTCGGACCCCAACGGGTCGGCCGACAAGGACACCAAGCGCCTGGTGCTCTGCTCGGGCAAGGTCTTCTACGACCTGATGGACGCCCGCGACGCCGCCGGCGACGCCAACACCCAGATCGTCCGTATCGAACAGATTTATCCGTTCGCGACCGACGCCCTGGCCACGCGCATCGAGCGCATGACCAATCTGGACGAGGTCGTCTGGTGTCAGGAAGAACCGCGCAACAACGGCGCCTGGTCCTTCGTTGAGCCCTATATCGAGGAAGCGCTGGCCAAGGCCGGCAAGGCGCCCAAGCGCGCCCGCTATGCCGGCCGCAAGGCATCGGCATCGCCTGCCACGGGCCTGGCCTCGCGCCATGTGTCCGAACAGGGCGCCCTCGTCGCCGATGCGCTGGGTCACAGCGTTCGTGAAGAAATCCGTCGCCAGAAGAAAGGCTGAGAAAGCACATGGCAACCGAAGTCAAAGTCCCCACGCTGGGCGAATCCGTTACCGAAGCAACCGTCGGTCAGTGGCTCAAGAAGCCGGGTGAAGCGGTCAAGGCCGACGAGCCCATCGTCAGCCTGGAAACCGACAAGGTCGCGGTCGACGTGCCCTCGCCGGTCGCCGGTGTCATGGGCGACCTCGTCGCCAAGGAAGGCGACACGGTCGAGGTCGGCGCGCTGCTGGCTTATGTGAACGAAGGTGGTGCCGCTGCTGCTGCCCCGGCTGCTGCCGCTGCCCCCGCTGCCAAGGCGGAAGCCGCTGCGCCGGCCCCGGCCGCTTCGGCCCCGGCCGCATCGGACGAGGACGATGGTGGCAACCTGACCCTGTCGCCGGCGGTTCGGCGCCTGGTGCTGGAGCATGGTCTTGACCCGAGCAAGATCAAGGGCACCGGCAAGGACGGTCGCCTGACCAAGGACGACGTCACGGCCGCTGTCGCCGCCGGCACCGCCAAGGCGGCGGCCGCGACCCCGGCTTCGGCGCCTGCCGCCGACGCTCCGGCCGCTGGCCCCAGCCGCAAGCAGGAACGCGTCAAGATGACCCGTCTGCGTCAGACGGTCGCCAAGCGCCTGAAGGAAGCGCAGAACAACGCGGCCCTGCTGACCACGTACAATGACGTCGACATGACCAACGTCATCGAGGCGCGCGCCAAGTACAAGGATCTGTTCGAGAAGAAGCATGGCGTCCGTCTGGGCTTCATGGGCTTCTTCACCAAGGCCGTCTGCATGGCGCTGAAGGACATTCCGGGCGTCAATGCGCAGATCGAAGGCGACGAGATCGTCTATAACGACTTCGCCGACATCTCGGTCGCCGTTTCGGCCCCGACCGGCCTGGTCGTTCCGGTCATCCGCAACGCGGAAAGCCTGAGCGTCGCTGCCATCGAAAAGACCATCGGCGGCTTCGGCAAGAAGGCCAAGGAGGGCAAGCTGACGATGGAAGATATGAAGGGCGGCACCTTCACCATCTCCAACGGCGGCGTGTTCGGCTCGCTGCTGTCCAGCCCGATCATCAACCCGCCCCAGTCGGCGGTTCTGGGCCTGCACCGCATCGAGGACCGCCCGGTCGTCCGTAACGGCCAGATCGTGATCCGCCCGATGATGTATCTGGCGCTCAGCTACGACCATCGTCTGATCGACGGTCGTGAAGCGGTGACCTTCCTTGTCGCGGTCAAGAACGCGATCGAGGATCCGACCCGTCTGCTGATCGACCTGTAATACTCACCGTTCAATATTGCCCCGGCTTCGGCCGGGGCGCCTCTTGCCCTTGATTTCGGGCGGAGGGATGCCAGTTTGGCTGGCATGACTGGAGAAGGGAAAACCCCATGTCCGATTTCGATTATGACGTCCTGGTTATCGGTGCTGGCCCGGGCGGCTATGTCGCCGCGATCCGCGCGGCTCAGCTGGGCCTGAAGACCGCCTGCGCCGAAAGCCGCGAGACGCTGGGCGGCACCTGCCTCAATGTCGGCTGCATTCCCTCGAAGGCGCTGCTGCACGCTTCGGAACTCTATGACGAGGCCGCCAATGGCGCGCTCGCCAAGCTGGGCGTCAAGATCGACAAGATGAGCCTGGACCTGCCCACGCTGCAGGGCCAGCGCGTCGATGCCGTCAAGGGCCTGACCGGCGGCGTCGAATTCCTGTTCAAGAAGAACAAGGTGACCTGGCTCAAGGGCCTGGCCAGCTTCACCGGCGCCAATACCGTCGAAGTGAATGGCGAGAAGGTGACGGCGAAGAACATCGTCATCGCCACCGGCTCTTCGGTCGCCCCGCTGCCCGGCGTGGCCGTGGACAATGCAGGCGGCAAGATCGTCGATTCGACCGGCGCGCTGGAACTGGACAAGGTTCCGGGTCACCTGGTCGTCGTCGGTGGCGGCGTGATCGGTCTGGAACTGGGTTCGGTCTGGAAGCGCCTGGGCGCGAAGGTCACCGTGGTCGAATATCTCGACCAGATCCTGCCCGGCATGGATGGCGAAGTCCGCAAGGAAGCCAACAAGATCTTCAAGAAGCAGGGCTTCGAATATAAGCTCGGCACCAAGGTGACCGGCGCCGAAGTCGGCAAGAAGGGCGTGACCCTGACCGTCGAACCTGCCGCTGGTGGAGAAGCCGAGAAGATCGAGGCGGATGTCGTCCTCGTGTCGATCGGCCGTCGTCCCAACACCGAGGGCCTGGGCCTCGACAAGATCGGCCTGGAGCTGAACGCGCGCGGCCAGATCGAGACCGATCATGAGTTCGGCACCAAGGTTCCGGGCGTCTGGGCGATCGGCGACGTCATCCCCGGCCCGATGCTGGCGCACAAGGCCGAGGACGAAGGCATTGCCGTCGCCGAGAATATCGCGGGCCTGACCGGCATCGTGAACCATGACGTGATCCCGAGCGTGGTCTACACCAAGCCGGAGATCGCGGGCGTGGGCCTGACCGAGGAAGCCGCCAAGGAAAAGGGCGCGATCAAGGTCGGCAAGTTCCCGATGCTGGCCAACAGCCGCGCCAAGACCAATCACGAGCCTGACGGCTTCGTGAAGATCATCGCCGACGCCGAAACCGACAAGGTGCTGGGCGTGTGGATCATCGCCACCGTCGCCGGCACGATGATCGCTCAGGCGGCGCAGGCGATGGAATTCGGCGCGTCGAGCGAAGACATCGCTTACACCTGCCATGCGCATCCGACGCATAGCGAAGCGATCAAGGAAGCGGCCATGGCCGTGCGGGGCAAGCCGATCCACATGTGATCGACCGCGCTATCGCTGTTTAAGGGAAGGGGCCTCCGCCAAGCGGGGGCCTTTTTCTTTTGGGGATAATCGTGCGTTCCGTTATCTCGCGGCGATGAACCAATTCCCCTCCAGCCAGTCGGTGCCCTCGACCAACCCGGAACGGCTGTTCTTCGCGCTATGGATCATCTTTTCGGTGCTGACCGCGCTGGCCGACATCATCGCGATCGTCCGCCATCCCGAAATGACGCTGCAGATATTGCCGCAGACGGCCTTGGGGCTGGCAGTGTGCCTGCCCTTCGGCGCGGTCGCCATCCTGCTGCGACGCCGACGGCTGAAAAAGCAGGCGGCGCGCAATGCCTTTCTTCAGGCGATGGCGCGGCTCGACTGAGCATCGCCAGCCGGCGCCAGCGCGGGCCGAATGGCGACGCGGTTGC
The DNA here is from genome assembly GCF_014197035.1 of Sphingobium scionense. Lineage (GTDB taxonomy): Bacteria > Pseudomonadota > Alphaproteobacteria > Sphingomonadales > Sphingomonadaceae > Sphingobium > Sphingobium scionense. Next base: position 151,079 of record NZ_JACIEU010000009.1, read on the forward strand.
GGCCCTTGTCCTTCGCCTCATAGAGCGCGCTGTCGGCCCGTGCGATGGCGTCATGGATCGACCTGTCGGCGCGGTGCAGGCTGGTGAGGCCGAAGCTGGCGGTGAGCGGGCCGGGCAGGCCAAGCCGGCTTGCCGCCTGTTCGGCGAAACGCAGCCGGATCGCGTCGGCAATGCCGGTCGCCATGGCGGGATCGGCACCGGGCAGGAAGAGGATGAACTCCTCGCCGCCGAAGCGGGCAATGACGGCCTCGGCGGGGGCCAGCGCCCGCAGCGTATCGGCCAGCGCGACGATCACCCGGTCGCCCAGCCCATGGCCATGGGCGTCGTTGACCCGCTTGAAATGATCGATGTCGCAGGCGATCAGGCTGCCGCTGGCGTCGAGGCGCGCTACCGCGTCCTCGAACCCGCGCCGGTTGAGCAGGCCCGACAGCGGATCGACATGGGCATCGTGGCGATAGCGGGTGAGCACGTCCTGCATCGCCGCCGCCAGCGCGGCGAGCGCTAGGAACAACCCGAACATGCAGGCCAGCGCCTGCATCAGAAAGGCATATTGGCTGTCGCGGAACGCTACGCCGCCGGGCAGGGTGAAGGACACGCTGCTGCCGCGCAGCAGATTGTCGAGCGCCACCAGGGTGACGGCGGCATAGAGGGCGCGATCGGGCCAGCCGCGGAGTTGGCCACGGCCTGCGATCAGTGGAACGGAAATCAGCAGGAAGCAGCCGAAATCGGACGACACCAGTTCCAGCGGGACGATGTCATGCATCAGGGCGACGCTGCAGATCAGGATCGAGATGGCCCAGATGGCGATGCGCAGCCCCAGCACCCAGTTGGGGCGCCAGCGCGTCAGCAGCGCCTGGCTGAACAGCAGGAAGCCGGTGGCAAAGGCGGTGTCGGCGACGATGCCCCACAGGTCAGTCGGCAGGAAGTCGAAGGCAACCGGCACGGCAAAGCCTGTGGCAACGCTGAAGAAGGCGCCGCTCCACCAGCCCGCTTCCCGCGCGCCCCATCCCCAGACGATGAGGAAGGCGACGCCGAAGCTGGCCATCATGATGGGCAGGAAGAAGGCGAAATTTTCACCCACGCAGCGCGACCGATCCTTTGTGCAGCATGACGGCATGACGTCACGTCATGCAGGAGCGCCATCCTGCATTTTCCGGTAAATGTCGATGGTTAAGAGAGCGTAACGGTTGCGACGGGCCGAGCGGGGAAAGTGCCTAACCTGGATCAGAAGCGCGGCTTGCGCTTCTCGCGGAATGCCGCGACGCCTTCGGCAAAGTCAGGGTAGGTGAAGGCATCGCGGAACATCTCCAGCGTCACCATGTCGTCATCCGCCTGTCCGTCGAGGATGCGGCGGACCATCGCCTTGGACGCGCGCACGCTATGCTGGGCATTGGCGGCAATCTCGCGGGCCAGCGCTTCGGCGGCGGCCAGCGGATCGGCGGCGATCTCGTCGACCAGGCCGATGGCAAGGGCCGCCTCGGCATCGTGCAGCGTGCCGGTGAACAGGATGCGCTTGGCCCGTGCCGGCCCGACCAGATCGACCAGCAGGCGGGTGTCGAACAGCGAATAGACGATGCCAAGCTTCGCCGGCGTGATCCCCAGCCGCGCGGCGGGGGCGGCGATGCGCAGGTCGCAGGCGATCGCCAGCCCGCATCCGCCGCCGACGCAATCGCCATCGATTGCCGCGATCACCGGCTTTTCGGCATGGGCCAGCGCATATTGGGTGGAGCGGATCGCGGCCTGGTTGGCGGCGCGCCAGTCGGCATCGCCCGAACAGGCGGCAAATTCGTTGATGTCGGCACCCGCGCAGAACAGGCCGGGCGTCGCCGAAGCGAGGATCAGCACGCGGATGTCCGCATCGGCCATGGCATCGGCGACCAGATGCGGCAGCGCTTCCCACATCGCCTGGGTCATGGCGTTGCGGCGATCGGCCCGGTCGATCAGCAGCCGGGCGACCGCGCCGTCCCGCTCCAAGCGCAAGGTCATGCCGGCCAGGCTTCCAGCATCGGCACCAACTCGTCGAAATGGTGGATCACCGCGTCGGCCTCCAGATTGTCGACCGGGCCGTCGAGGAAGCCGAAGCTGACGGCGATGCTGGGAATGCCGGCATTGCGGGCGCCGGCAATGTCGTTGATCGTGTCGCCCAGGAAGATGGTGCGGCCGCCGCCCGCCCGCTCGATCATCGCATGGATCGGCGCCGGATCGGGCTTGGCGATGCCGACCGTGTCACCGGCCACGACCGAGGCGAAACGGTCGAACAGGCCCAGTTGGTGCAGCAGGGGAATCGTGAAGCGTTCCGCCTTGTTGGTGCAGATGGCGAGCTTCACGCCACGCTCCGCCAGCGCATCCAGCATCGCCATCATGCCGGGATAGGGCAGGGAGTGGAGCGCCAGATTCTGCTGATAATAATCAAGCAGGATCGGCAGCGTCTGGTCGAGGATGGCCTCGTCATAGCCGCCCGACGCCTCGAGCGCGCGCTGCAGCATCACCTTGGCGCCCTTGCCCACGAAAGGCCGGATGGAATCGACCGGGAAGGGCGGGCGGCCGATCGTGCCGATCGCATAATTGACCGCCGCGGCCAGATCGCCGCTGGTGTCGAGCAGGGTGCCGTCGAGGTCGAAGCCGACAATGTCGAAGGATAAGCGTGCCATGGCATCGCCATGCCGCGTCGGCGGTGGCAATGGCAAGGCAAACATGGCAGAGAGCCGTGATATTCCAGACCACTTGAACGAAAAGGACGCGCTTGCCGTGACCGCACCCAGCTCCAATGCCCGGCCCCTGGCAGTCGTCATCCTTGCCGCCGGGCAGGGCACCCGGATGAAGTCCGGCACGCACAAGGTGCTGCACCCGATTGCGGGGCGGCCGATGCTGCTGCACCTGCTTGCCAGCGTCGCGGACCTGCTGCCCGAGCGGCAGGTGGTTGTGGTCGGCGCGGGCCGCGAACAGGTGGAAAAGGCGGTCGAGGGCAGCGGCGTCGCGATCGCCGTGCAGGAACAGCAGCTTGGCACCGGTCATGCCGTCGCGCAGGCGCATGATGCGCTGGCGGGGTTCGCCGGCGATGTGCTGATCCTCTATGGCGACGTGCCATTGGTCAGCGGCGCTACCATGAAGGCGATGCTCGATCGACTGAGCCGGGGCGACGAGCCGCGCGCGGTGGTGCTGGGCTTCCGCCCTGATGATGCCGCCGCCTATGGCCGGATCATCGCCGATGGCCAGGGCATCATCGAGAAGATGGTCGAGTTTAAGGATGCGGGCGAGGCCGAGCGCGCCGTCACCCTGTGCAACAGCGGCCTGATGGCGGTGCGGGCGAGCGACCTGTTCGTGCTGCTCGACCAGATCGGCAACAACAATGCGGCCGGCGAATATTATCTGCCCGACATCATCATGCTGCCCGGCGCGAACAGCGCGGTGATCGAGACGGAGGCGTGGGAAGTGGCCGGCGTGAACAGCCGCGCCGAACTGGCCGGCGTCGAAGCCGTGTGGCAGGACCGCCGCCGCGCCGAAGCAATGCGCGAGGGCGTGACCCTGGTCGCGCCGCAGACCGTCTTCTTCGCGCACGATACGGTGCTGGGCCGCGACGTGACGGTCGAACCCAATGTCGTCTTCGGTCCGGGTGTCACCATCGCCGACAATGTCGTCATCCACGCCTTCTCCCATCTGGAGGGGGCGACGGTGGCCAGCGGCGCCGACATCGGCCCCTATGCCCGGCTGCGTCCGGGCGCCGACATCGGCCCCAGGGCGAAGATCGGCAATTTCGTCGAGATCAAGAAGGCGCGCCTCGACGAAGGGGCGAAGGTCAATCACCTCTCCTATATCGGCGACGCCAGCGTCGGCGCGGCGGCCAATATCGGCGCAGGCACCATCACCTGCAATTATGACGGCTTCTTCAAGTATAAGACGCAGATCGGCGCGGGCGCCTTCATCGGCTCCAACAGCGCGCTGGTCGCCCCCGTGACGATCGGCGACGGCGCGATCGTCGCGGCGGGCAGCGTCGTGACCAAGCCGGTCCCGGCCGACGCGCTGTGCCTCGTCCGCCCGCAACAGGAAAGCAAGCCGGGTTGGGCGGCGGCCTTCCGCACCCGCATGCGTGAACGGAAGGCGAAGGCTTGAATTTCATCCGACGCCGGCCTTTTCTGTCCGCCCTGCTGCTCCTGCTGCTGATCGCGGTGGCAGGGCCGCTCTGGCTTCTGATGAATGCCCGCGCCATGCCGGTTGTGCGATGCGCCGATGTCGTGCTGCCTTTCCCGGCGGGCGTGTCGCAGCAGCCGATCCGGGTTGCGCTGCTGACGGACACCCATCTGTCCGGGCCGGACAACAGCCCGGCGCGAATGGCGCGGATCGTGGCCCAGATCAACGGCCTCAACCCCGACCTCATCCTGCTGGGCGGCGACTATATCGGCGACAATAAATGGGGCGCGACCTATGATGCGCGCCACGCGATCGCGCCCTTTGCCGGGTTGCGCGCGCCGATGGGCGTGGTCGCGGTGCTGGGCAATCATGACAGCCGCAGCAGGAAGAACCGGGTGGCGCTCAGCGCCGACGACTGGCAGCGCGCCTTTGCCGATCTGGGCATCACCCTGGTGCAGGATGGCGCGGTGCGGCGCGGGCCGCTGGCGATCGGCGGCCTCAAGGATATCTATACCCGCAAGCCCGACATACCCGATACGTTGAAAGCGATGCAGGACATCGGTGGCGCGCCGGTGATCCTGTCGCACGGACCCGATGTCTTTCCGCTGTTGCCCGATGCGCCATCGCTGACCTTGGTCGGCCATACCCATTGCGGGCAGGTGGCACTGCCCTTTGCCGGCATCGTCTATGTCCCCTCCCGTTATGGCACCCGCTATGCGTGTGGCCGCTATCAGGATGGGCAGAAGGCGATGATCGTGTCCGGGGGCGTCGGCACCAGCGGCCTGCCCTTCCGCATGCTGGCGTCGCCCGACATCTGGCTGATCACCATCCGGCCCCGATGACATTCTTTTCATGCCTCAGCCATGGCGCTGTCGCCTGACCGGCATTAATGGCATGGCGACAAAGCTGTCCTATATGGACGATATCTGACTAATCTGGTTCGGCGGGGCTTTCCACCATGTGCGGTATCATCGGAATTATCGGTAACGACCAGGTCGCGGAACGACTGGTCGACGGCCTCAAGCGGCTGGAATATCGCGGCTATGACAGTGCCGGCGTCGCCACCGTGCATGACGGCCGGATCAATCGCCGCCGGGCCGAGGGCAAGCTCAACAATCTGGTCAAGGAATTGGCTGCCTCGCCGCTGGCCGGCACCACGGGCATCGCCCACACCCGCTGGGCCACCCATGGCGCACCGACCACCAGCAACGCGCACCCGCACGCGACCGGCGAAGTGGCGCTGGTCCACAATGGCATCATCGAGAATTTCAAGCCGCTGCGCGATGAACTGATCGGGCGGGGTCGCACCTTCGACAGCCAGACCGATACCGAAGTGGTCGCCCATCTGGTGAGCGAACTGGTGGAGCAGGGCGTGGCGCCGAAGGATGCCGTGGCCCGGATACTGCCGCGCCTGCACGGCGCCTTCGCACTCGCCATCCTGTTCAAGAGCCATCCCGACATGCTGATCGGCGCGCGCCTCGGCTCGCCGCTGGTCGTGGGCTATGGCGATGGTGAGACCTATCTGGGGTCCGATGCGCTGGCGCTCGCCCCATTGACCCAGCGCATCGCCTATCTGGATGAGGGCGACTGGGTCGTCATCACCAAGGACGGCGCCGAAATTTTCGACAAGGACAACAACCCGGTCGAACGCCCCGTCACCATTTCCGGCGTGTCCGGGGCGATGATCGACAAGGGCAATCATCGCCACTTCATGCAGAAGGAAATTTATGAGCAGCCGGTCGTCGTGGCCCAGACGCTCAAGGCCTATCTGCAGCGGATGGACGATCGCGTGTCGCTGCCGATCCCCGATTTCGACCTGTCGACCATCCGCCGCGTCACCATCGTCGCCTGCGGCACCAGCTTCTATGCCGGCATGGTCGCGCGCTACTGGTTCGAACAATTCGCCCGCGTTCCGGTCGATTTGGATTTCGCCTCCGAGTTCCGCTATCGCGAACCGGTGATGGAGGAGGGGGGCCTCGCCCTCTTCATCAGCCAGTCGGGCGAAACCGCCGACACGCTCGCCGCGCTGCGCTATGCCCGCGCGCAAGGGCAGAAGATCGCCGTCGTCGTCAATGTGCCGACCAGTTCGATGGCGCGCGAGGCCGACCTGCTGCTGCCGACCCATGCCGGGCCGGAAATCGGCGTCGCCTCGACCAAGGCCTTCACCTGCCAGCTCGCCGTGCTGGCCGCCTTCGCCGCCAATCTGGCGCGGGCGAAGGGGCGGCTGACCCCTGCGGAGGAAAAGGAAATCGTCCGGCACCTGGCCGAAGCACCCGCCGCGATCAACGGCGCGCTCGCCTATGACGAGGCGATCGAGGCGATGGCCCACCATATCGTCCCGGCCCGCGACGTCCTCTATCTCGGCCGCGGCACCGATTATCCGCTGGCGCTGGAAGGGGCGCTCAAGCTCAAGGAAATCAGCTATATCCATGCCGAAGGCTATGCGGCCGGCGAGATGAAGCATGGTCCGATCGCGCTGATCGACGAACTGGTGCCGGTGATCTGCATCGCGCCGTCCGGCCCCTTGTTTGAAAAGACCGTCAGCAACATGCAGGAAGTGCAGGCGCGGGGCGGCAAGGTGGTGCTGATTTCCGACTATGACGGGGTGCAGGCGGCGGGCGAGGGGTGTCTGGCCACCATCACCATGCCCAAGGTCCATCCTCTGATCGCGCCGATGGTCTATGCCGTGCCGGTGCAACTGCTCGCCTATCATGTCGCCGTGCTCAAGGGCACGGATGTGGATCAGCCGCGCAATCTGGCAAAAAGCGTCACGGTGGAGTGAGCGGGGGGACTAGCTCCCCCCTTAATCAGCCGCCACCCGGCGAATTATGGCCACCGGCCGGCACCGGCCCGCCGCTCGGCGCATGAGCATGGTCGGGATTGCTGTCCCAATCGATATGATAAAGGTCGAAGCGGCGGTCGCGCAGGTTGCGGACCGTGCCTTCGGCGCGCGCCCAGCTGAGATCGGCCAGATTCACGTCCGCCATGGTCAGCGTCTCGACATTCTCGCTCGCCTCGGCCGCGATGCCGTCACGGGCAAAGGGCAGGTCGCACGGCGTCAGGATCGCGCTCTGGGCATATTGAATGTCCATATTGTCGACGTTCGGCAGGTTGCCGACATTGCCCGACATCACGACATAGCATTGATTCTCGATCGCGCGGGCCTGTGCGCAATAGCGCACGCGCATATATCCTAGGCGCGAGTCGGTGCAGAAGGGAACGAAGATGATGCGCGCGCCCTGGTCGACCAGGCGCCGGGCCAGTTCGGGAAATTCGCTGTCATAACAGATCAGCACGCCGATCGGCCCGCAGTCGGTCTGGATCACGTCGAGCGCGTCGCCACCCTTGATGTTCCACCAGAAGGCCTCGTTGGGGGTCGGGTGGATCTTTTCCTGGGTGTGGACCGATCCGTCGCGCAGCGCGACATAGGCGATATTCTGGATGTCGCCATCATCGGCGCGGGTCGGGTGCGATCCGCCGATGATGTTGATATTATATTCCAGCGCCATCCGCGTCAGTTCCTTGGTCAGGCGCGGGGTATAGCCGGTCAGCTTGTCGATCGCCTCGATCGGGTTCAGCTTCTTGGTCTCGAAGGACAGCAGGGGCAGGGTGAACAATTCGGGGAAGACGATGAAGTCCGACCGGTAATCGGCGGCCACATCGACGAAATATTCGATGTTGCGGATGAACTCGTCGAAATCCTTCACCGCGCGCGCCTGGAGCTGGCAGGTGGCGAGGCGGACGCTCTCCACGCCGCGCGGCACCCGCATTTCCGGCGCTTCGTCCGGGTCGACATAGGGGTTGCGCCAGACCAGATGGGCGGCATGTCCGTCGGACTGCTTGTCTTCGGGCAGGTAGTTTTCGAGCACGCCCAGCGGCTCGAACTGGTTCTTCAACTGGAAGCTGATGACCTGGTCGCGCATCTTGCCGCTGACCACCTTTTCCAGATAGTCGGCCGGGCTGCCGGTGCGGCGCTTGGCGCGGGCATAGCCGGGCATGCGGCCGGCAATGACGATGCCGTGCAGGTCCAGTTCCTCGGCCAGTTCCTTGCGCTCGTCATAGAGGCGCTGGCCGATGCGCAGGCCGCGCAGCTTGGGATCGACCGCCATTTCATAGCCATATAGCCATTCGCCCGCCGCGCTGTGGCGGGTGCCGAAACCGTTGGCGGTGATCTCTTCCCAGTCATGGTGGGAAAAGGCCATCGTCTTGCTGACGCGCATCGTGGCGCAATAGCCCACGACCTTGCTGTCATAGAGGGCGACAAAGCAGCCATTGGGGAAATTGTTGATCTGGCCGCGGATGGTGGCCAGCGAATAATTGGGCATGCCGGGATAGGCCCGGGCGATCAGCCGCTGGATGCCGCGCACATCGGCCGGCACCGCCGCCCGGACTTCCAGGCGTTTCTTGGCCGTCGTCGTCATTCTCTGCTCCCGTCGCATCAATCCGAAAAGGAAAAGGCGGCGCCGGGATGCGGCGCCGCCTCGTTCCGTTTCCGTATTGAAAGCTTCAGGAAGCGATCAGTTCCGGCAGAAAGCCTTTATCAGCCCCAGTTCGCCATTTCGGCTTCCAGATTGACGCGGATCGCCTCGAAGAACTGCTCCGTGGTCATCCATGCCTGATCCGGGCCGATCAGCAGCGCCAGATCCTTGGTCATCGCGCCGCTCTCGACGGTCTTGATGCAGACCTGCTCCAGCGTCTCGGCGAACTTGGTGACCTCGGGGGTGCCGTCGAACTTGCCGCGGAAGGCCAGACCCTGGGTCCAGGCGAAGATCGACGCGATCGGGTTGGTCGAGGTCGCCTTGCCCTGCTGGTGCTGGCGATAGTGGCGGGTCACGGTGCCGTGCGCGGCTTCGGCTTCCACGGTCTTGCCGTCGGGCGACAGCAGCACCGAGGTCATCAGGCCGAGCGAGCCGAAGCCCTGGGCCACCGTGTCGGACTGGACGTCGCCGTCATAATTCTTGCACGCCCAGACGAACTTGCCGCTCCACTTCAGCGCCGACGCGACCATGTCGTCGATCAGGCGGTGTTCGTAGATGATGCCCTTGGCCTTGAACGCCTCGGCGAATTCGGCGTCGAACACTTCCTGGAACAGATCCTTGAAGCGGCCGTCATAGGCCTTGAGGATGGTGTTCTTGGTCGAGAGGTACAGCGGCCATCCGCGATCGAGCGCATAGTTCATGCTGGCGCGGGCGAAGTCGCGGATCGAATCGTCCAGATTGTACATGCCCATGGCAACGCCGGACGACGGGAAGTCGAACACTTCCTTCTCGATCTTCTCGCCATTTTCGCCGTCCCAGATCATGCGCAGCTTGCCGGCGCTGGGGACGACGAAGTCGGTCGCCTTATACTGGTCGCCGAACGCATGGCGGCCGATGACGATCGGGTCGGTCCAGCCCGGAACCAGGCGGGGCACATTCTTGATGACGATCGGCTCGCGGAACACGACGCCGCCCAGGATGTTGCGGATCGTGCCGTTGGGCGAGCGCCACATCGACTTGAGGTTGAATTCCTCGACGCGCGCTTCGTCCGGGGTGATGGTCGCGCACTTCACGCCAACGCCATATTCCTTGATCGCGTTGGCCGCATCGACGGTGATCTGGTCGCTGGTCTCGTCGCGCTTCTCGACCGAAAGGTCATAATATTTCAGGTCGATGTCGAGATAGGGCTTGATCAGACGCTCGCGGATCCATTCCCAGATGATGCGGGTCATTTCGTCGCCGTCGATTTCCACGACGGGGTTTTTCACCTTGATCTTCGCCATAGCGCCTATTCGCCTTCTTCTCTTGGGTGGAATTATGGGGACGCCCTAGGCAAAGCGGCGCCAATGTTCAACCTTCGACCGCCGGTTTTCCGGCCGATCATGCGATGCATGCGCAAGACTGTTGTGCGGCGCGCGTTCATGCAGGGAGCCAAGGGCCGGGATCGTCGTTGTCAGGATCAATGTCTCCCCCTAAAGACGGTGCCCATGGAAAATGACGAGATCACGATTGCCGCCGGCGGCAATGTCAAATGGCGCTTCCCCTCGGTCCATCCCGAAGGGGTGAAGTTCGGCGCGATCGCGGCGGCGATCACCGGCCTGTTCTTTGTGATGGGTTGGGAAATCATCGGCTGGTTGATGCTGATGGTCACCATCTGGGTGCTGGCCTTCTTCCGCGATCCGATCCGCGCCGTGCCGCAGGATGAAGGCGCGATCATCGCCCCGGCGGATGGCCTGGTGACCTTGATCCAGCGCGTACCCCCGCCGCGCGAGATGGCGGGGCCGGATGGCCTGGGCGACCAGCCGCTGATCCGCGTGTCGATCTTCATGAGCGTGTTCGACGTCCATATCAACCGCACCCCGATCGGCGGGACGGTGAAGGCCGTCACCTATATTTCGGGCAAGTTCCTCAATGCCGATCTCGACAAGGCGAGCGAGGATAATGAGCGCCAGCATATCCTGGTCGAGCGTCATGACGGCCTGCGCGTCGGCTTCACCCAGATTGCGGGCCTGGTCGCGCGCCGCATCGTGCCTTTCGTGAAGCCGGGTGACATGGTCGCCGCCGGCCAGCGCATCGGCCTCATTCGCTTCGGCAGCCGCGTCGACGTCTATCTGCCCGCCGGCGTCGCGCCGCGCGTGATCCTGGGCCAGCGCACCGTCGCGGGTGAGACGATCCTGGGTCAGATCGGCGACCGCCGCGTGATCGCGGGTATCCAGCAGTGAGGCAGCGTCGCGCCGTTCCGCGCGGGCTGCGGCGCGGCATCACGCTGCGCATGCTGGCGCCCAACGCGGTGACGGCGATGGCGCTCTGCTTTGGTCTCACCGGCGTGCGCTACGGCATTTCGGGCGATTGGGAGCGGGCGGTATTGTCCATCCTGTTCGCCGGCGTGCTCGATGGACTCGATGGCCGGATCGCCCGGCTGCTGCGCGGCGAGAGCCGCTTTGGGGCCGAGCTGGATTCGCTGTCCGATTCGATCGCCTTTGGTGTCGCGCCTGCGCTGATCCTCTATCTCTGGTCGCTGCACGCCATGCCGAAATTCGGCTGGATCTTCGCGTTGGCCCATGCGCTGTCCTGCGCACTGCGCCTCGCGCGCTTCAATGCCAATATCGATGTCGAGGAGCAGCCGCACAAATCGGCCGGCTTCCTGACCGGCGTGCCGGCCCCGGCCGGCGCTGGCCTCACCTTCGTGCCGCTCTATCTGTGGCTGGTAACCGGCGAAGAGATTTTCCGCGCCTGGTATGTGGTCGCGCCCTGGACGGCCTTTATCGCCTTCCTGATGATCTCCAACATCGCCACCTATAGCTGGTCGGCGCTGCGCCTGCGCAAGCGCATCCGGCTGGAACTGATCGCGCTCGTCGGCCTGCTGGCGGCGGCGCTGGCAACCCAGCCCTGGTTGACGCTGCTGCTGATCTGCGCCGTCTATGTGTTGCTGATCCCGTTCGGCATTCTGTCCTACGCCAAGGTGCGCAAGCAGCCTGCCGTCTGAGTCCGGCGCCCTGTTCAGGCAGCGAGGGCGCTGCCGGACAGGACGGCGGCGGGTGCGGGCTGGCGGACACGGTTCCGCTGGATTCGGATGTGGTAGACGGGCGGCTCCTGGGGGATCGGTTCGAACAACAGGGCTGCCGCCATCTTCTGATGATAGAGCGCAAACATCCAGGCGATGGTGCCGACCGCCAGCAGGAAGGCGGCGGAGAAAATGGTCGCTGCAACAATGGTGAACATGGCCGCTGACTTTCTATCTTGCCATTTGCACACTTAGGCTCACTATGTCGGTGCAAACGGGCGTTTAGTCTGTTTGTTCCATTTGTTCACTTTATGTTCTCATATCGAGAACGAGTCAACCCCTTGCGCAACGGGGTTTTGGGCGTTAAAGGCGCGCCCATTCCACATGGGAATCGACATATCCGGTGCCGGACGGGCCTTTAAGGTCTTCCAAGGTTCCTGATTCCCAGAGGTAGCAACCGGAAGGAGAAATATTATGGCGACTCCCGTCGTCACCATGCAGCAATTGATCGAGGCTGGCGCCCACTTCGGCCACCAGACCCACCGCTGGAACCCGCGGATGAAGCCGTACATCTTCGGCGACCGCAACGGCATCCACATCCTTGACCTGTCGCAGACCGTGCCGCTCTTCGCGCGCGCCCTCGACTTCGTGTCGGCCACCGTCGCCGGCGGCGGCAAGGTGCTGTTCGTCGGCACCAAGCGCCAGGCCCAGGATCCGATCGCCGAAGCCGCCCGCAAGTCGGGCCAGCACTTCGTCAACCACCGCTGGCTGGGCGGCATGCTCACCAACTGGAAGACCATCTCGGGCTCGATCAAGCGCCTGAAGACCCTTGAGGAAAAGCTGTCGGGCGACACCCACGGCTTCACCAAGAAGGAAGTCCTCCAGATGACCCGCGAGCGCGAGAAGCTGGAACTGTCGCTGGGCGGCATCCGCGACATGAACGGCATCCCCGATGTCATGTTCGTGATCGACGCCAACAAGGAAGAGCTGGCGATCAAGGAAGCCAACACCCTGGGTATCCCGGTTGTCGCCATCCTCGACTCGAACGTCTCGCCCGATGGCATCGCCTTCCCGGTTCCGGCGAACGATGACGCAAGCCGCGCCATCCGCCTCTACTGCGACGCTGTCGCCGCCGCCGCCACCAAGGGCAACCGTGGTGCGCAGCAGGCTTCGGGCATCGACCTGGGCGCTCTGGACGAGCCGCTGGCTGAAGAAGTCGTCGCCGAAGCCTAAGCGCGTCGCACGACTGCAAAGTTGACAGGCTAGGGCGCGCTCCAGAAGGAACGCGCCCTAGTGCTTATCTAAGACCTGCTTATTTAACCCCTTTGAATTTAGGAGCCTTAACATGGCCGAGATTACCGCTGCTGCCGTCAAGGAACTGCGCGACCGTTCGGGCGCGGGCATGATGGACTGCAAGAAGGCCCTCACCGAAGCCAATGGCGACATCGAAGCGGCAACCGACTGGCTGCGCGCCAAGGGTCTGGCTGCTGCCCAGAAGAAGTCGAGCCGCACCGCCGCTGAAGGCCTGGTCGGCGTTGCCGTCGCCGGCACCAAGGGCGTTGCCGTCGAAGTGAACAGCGAAACCGACTTCGTTGCCAAGAACGACCAGTTCCAGGACTTCGTTCGCACCGTGTCGACCGTTGCGCTGGAATCGGGCGCTGCTGACGCTGAAGCCCTGTCGGCCCAGGCGCACCCCGCCGGCGGCACCATCGCTGAAAAGCTGGTCGCCAACATCGCAACCATCGGCGAGAACCAAAATCTGCGTCGCGTCGCCCATGTCGAAGTGACCGAAGGCGTTGTCGTGCCCTACGTCCACAACGCTGCGGCCCCGGGCCTCGGCAAGATCGGCGTGCTCGTCGCGCTCGAAGGCGATGCGCCTGCCGACGTTCTGGAGCCGCTGGGCAAGCAGCTGGCCATGCACATCGCCGCTGCCTTCCCGCTGGCCCTGTCGGCCGCCGACATCGATCCCGCCCTGCTGGAGCGCGAGCGCGCGATCGCCGCTGAAAAGGCTGCCGAATCGGGCAAGCCCGCCGAAATCGTCGCCAAGATGGTCGACGGCGCGGTCGCCAAGTTCGCCAAGGAGCAGGCCCTGCTCTCGCAGCTGTTCGTGATGGACAACAAGACCCCGATCGCCGACGTCGTCGCCAAGGCGGCCAAGGATGCCGGCAAGTCGATCACCCTCAAGAACTATGTCCGCTTCCAGCTGGGCGAAGGCATCGAGAAGGAAGTCAGCGACTTCGCTGCCGAAGTGGCTGCTGCCGCTGGCGTCTGATCGCGGATCAAGTGACAAGCACAGGGAAGGGGCGTCCTGCGGGGCGCCCTTTTTCTGTGAACGCATGGTGTGTTCGGTTGCCGGGGTTGGGCGCCATCGATGTCGCTTTCCCCATGAAGAGGCTGGGGCGCACGACAAACGCCCCTTGGCATCGCGCTTTACCGCCTCTAATGTCCCGGCCGCTTCCCCTGCCAACGATCAAGGATTCTTGCCCCACATGACCCGGCCAGCCTTCAAACGCATCCTGCTGAAATTGTCGGGCGAGGTGCTGATGGGGTCCGGCCAGTTCGGCATCGATCCCGAGACCGTCGATCGCGTCGCCGGCGAGATCGCTGCGGCCAAGGAGGCCGGCTTCGAACTGTGCGTGGTCGTTGGTGGCGGCAATATCTTCCGCGGCCTTGCCGGCGCGGCCAAGGGCTTCGACCGCACCAGCGCCGACTATATGGGCATGCTCGCGACCGTGATGAACGCGCTGGCGGTGCAGAATGCGCTGGAGAAGATCGGCTGCGACACCCGCGTCCAGTCGGCGATCCCGATGGCGTCGGTGTGTGAGCCCTATATCCGCCGCAAGGCCGTGCGCCACATGGAGAAGGGCCGGATCGTCATCTTCGCGGCTGGCACCGGCAATCCCTTCTTTACCACGGACACCACGGCCGCCCTGCGTGCAGCCGAAATGAACTGCGACGCGCTGTTCAAGGGGACCAGTGTCGACGGCATCTACAATGCCGATCCCAAGCAGGTGCCGGACGCGGTCCGCTATGAATCGATCAGTTTCGACCAGGTTCTGACGGACAATCTCAAGGTCATGGATGCCAGCGCGATCGCGCTGTGCCGTGAAAATCATATTCCCATCGTCGTCTTCAACATCCGCGAAGAAGCCAACCTGGCCAAGGTGCTGGCGGGTGAAGGCACCGCGACGATCGTGCAAAATCAGGAGCGCTAATAATGGCCCAGTATAACAAATCCGACCTCGAACGCCGCATGGCCGGCGCGATCGAAGCGCTGAAGGGCGATCTCACCGGCCTGCGCACCGGTCGTGCCAATGTGCAGCTGCTCGATCCCGTCATGGTCACCGTCTACGGCGCCAACATGCCGCTGAACCAGGTCGCCACCGTGTCGGCGCCCGAGCCGCGCATGCTGTCGGTCCAGGTGTGGGACAAGACCAATGTCGGTCCCTGCGACAAGGCGATCCGTTCGGCGGGGCTGGGCCTCAACCCGATCGTCGACGGCCAGACGCTGCGCCTGCCGATCCCGGACCTGACCGAGGAACGCCGCAAGGAACTGGCCAAGCTTGCCAGCAAATATGCCGAAGGCGCACGCGTTGCCGTCCGCAACGTTCGTCGCGACGGCATGGACAGCCTGAAAACTGACGAAAAGAAGGGCGAAATCAGCGAGGACGAGCGCAAGCGCCTGGAAACCGAAGTCCAGAAGCTGACCGACAGCACGATCGCGGATATCGATGCGGCGGCTTCGGCCAAGGAAAAGGAAATCCTCGGCCAGTAAGCCGGGGCTTTCCTTTCGCGGCCAAAGCACGCATTCCTATCTGATGGCCACACAAGCCAAGCCCGATCTTAGCAGCGCCGCGCCTGCCCATGGCGCGCGTCACGTCGCCATCATCATGGACGGCAATGGCCGTTGGGCGAAGAAGCGGCTGTTGCCGCGCATTGCCGGCCATCGCGCCGGGGTGGAAGCGGTGCGCCGCGTCGCCCGCGCAGCGCAGGACATGGGCCTCGAATGCCTGACGCTCTACGCCTTCTCTTCGGAGAACTGGAAGCGTCCGGCGACAGAGGTGTCGGACCTGATGGGGCTGCTGCGCCATTTCATCCAGTCGGATATCGACGAGTTTCATGCCAATGGCGTGCGGCTGCGGGTGATCGGCAACTACAAGGCGCTCGAGCCTGGCCTAGTCGACCTGATCGAAAGCGCGATGGCGCGCACCGCCGCCAACACTGGCCCGGTGATCGCGATCGCGCTCAACTATGGCGCGCAGGACGAGATGGTGCGCGCGGCGCAGCGTCTGGCCGAGCGGGTGGCCAGGGGCGAATTGTCGGCCGAGAATATCGGTATCGCGGCGATCGACGCCGAACTCTACACCGCCGACCTGCCGCCGCTCGACCTGCTGATCCGTACCTCGGGCGAGCAGCGCCTCAGCAATTTCATGCTGTGGCAGGCGGCTTATGCCGAACTCTATTTTACCGATATGCTCTGGCCCGATTTCGACGGCCGGGCATTGGCGCAGGCGCTCGACGCCTTCCGGATGAGGGACCGCCGTTTCGGCGGACTGTGAGTATCATGTCGAGTGAATTGCGGATCCGCACGATCGTCGGCCTTGGCCTGATCGCCATGGCCGTGGGGGCGCTGGTCTTTGGCGGCTTCGTCTTCTGGATGCTGCTGTCGATCGCCGGCGTGCTGATGATGGGCGAATGGGGCATGCTGACCGGCGCCTCGGCCGATCAGCGCAAGGTGGCGATGTATGCCGTTTCGGTGCCGCTGGCGATCCTCTGTCCGGTAGCGGCGGGCGTGTCCTGGCTCGGCTTCGGCCTGATGATGGCCTCCTTCTTCTTCGTGCTGATCACCAGCCGCGCCATCAAGCTCGCGCTCGGCATTCTCTATATCTGCCTGCCGGTGATGGCGCTGCTGTTCCTGCGCGGGCAGGCGCCCGACAGCCATGGCCTGCTGCTCGCCTTCTGGGCGCTCGGTCTGGTCTGGGCGACCGATATCGGCGCCTATTTTGCCGGCCGCTCGATCGGCGGGCCTAAGCTTGCGCCGCGGGTCAGCCCGTCCAAGACCTGGTCGGGGCTGGGCGGCGGCGTGCTGGCGGCCCTGCTCACCGGCTTCCTTCTCTATCGTTTCGCTGACCTGCCGATCCAGCTGGCGGCGGCCAGCGGCCTGCTCGCGGTGGCGGCGCAGCTTGGCGATCTGCTCGAAAGCGCGATGAAGCGCCGGGCCGGCGTCAAGGACAGCAGCAATCTGTTGCCCGGACATGGCGGGGTGATGGACCGCCTGGACGGCGTCGTTACGACGGCGCCGCTGGCGGCTTTGCTCTATCTGGTCCTGGCGGGCGCTTGATGCGCCGTATCTCCATCTTCGGCGCCACCGGATCGGTCGGCATGTCCACGCTGGACCTCATTCAGCGCGAACCCGATGCCTATGACGTCGTTGCCCTGACCGCCAATCGCGATGTCGCGGGCTTGGCCACCGCCGCGCGCGCGGTCGGTGCGAAGGTCGCGGTGGTCGCGGACGAAGCCCAATATGGCGCGCTCAAGGACGCGCTCGCCGGATCGGGTGTCGAGGCGGCGGCGGGCGAGGGCGCTCTGGTCGACGCGGCGCAAGCCGGCGCGGAATGGACCATGGCCGCGATCGTCGGCTGTGCGGGCCTCAAGCCCACCATCGCCGCGCTGCAGACCGGCGGCACAGTGGCGCTCGCCAACAAGGAATCGCTGGTGTCCGCCGGCGCGCTGATGATGCAGGCGGCGACCGCATCAGGGGCGACGCTGCTGCCGGTGGACAGCGAGCATAATGCGATCTTTCAATGCCTTGCCGGCAGCAGCCTGGACGATGTCGCCCGCATCATCCTGACCGCCAGCGGCGGACCGTTCCGGACCCTAGGCTATGAGGATATGCGCGCCATCACCCCGGCGCAGGCCGTGGCTCATCCCAACTGGTCGATGGGCGCGAAGATCAGCGTCGACAGCGCGACGATGATGAACAAGGGGCTGGAACTGATCGAGGCGGCCCATCTCTTCCCGGTCGGGCTCGACCGGATCGAGATATTGGTCCACCCGCAATCGGTCATCCATTCGATGGTCGAATATCGCGACCGGTCCACTCTGGCACAGCTCGGCTCGCCCGACATGCGCATCCCGATCGCCCATGCACTGGCCTGGCCGGCGCGGATCGCCACGCCGTGCCAGCCGCTTGATCTCGCGCGGATCGGCCGGCTCGACTTCGAAGCGCCCGACGACCGGCGTTTCCCCGCGCTGCGCCTGGCGCGCGCGGCGGCGCAGGCGGGCGACGCATCGGCCGCCATCCTCAACGCCGCCAACGAGGTCGCCGTGGCCGCCTTTCTGGCCGGCCGCATCGGCTTCCTTGATATCGCCATGATTGTGGAGGATGTTCTCAACCGCTATAGCGCGCCGATGCCTGCCTGCATGGATGATGTCCTGCACGCCGATGCGACGGCGCGGGTTATGGCGGGTGACGTGATGGAAAGATTGACGGTTTGATCCACAATCCCGGTTTCCTGTTGACCATCTTGGCTTTCGTGGCGGTCATCGGGCCGCTCGTCTTCGTGCATGAACTGGGTCATTATCTGGTCGGACGCTGGTGCGGGGTGAAGGCGGAGGCCTTCTCGATCGGCTTCGGCCCGGAAATCGCGGCCTGGGTGGACAAACGCGGCACGCGCTGGCGGCTCGCGGCGTTGCCGCTGGGCGGCTATGTCCGCTTCAAGGGCGATATGAACGCCGCCAGCCAGACCGATCCCAAATGGCTGGAAATGTCGGCCCAGGACCGCAGCGAGAGCTTCCCCGCCAAGCCTTTGTGGCAGCGCGCGGCGATCGTCGCCGCAGGCCCGGCGATCAATTTCCTCTTCGCCATCCTGATTCTCGCCGCCTTTGCCTTCCTGCATGGCGAAAGCCGGACTCCGGCGGTCGCAGGCATGGTCCAGCCTGGCAGCGCGGCGGCGACGGCGGGCATCCAACCGGGCGATCGCATCGTCTCGCTCAATGGCCGGGCGATGACCACCTTCGACGATATCCGCCTCTATGCCCAGATCCGTCCCGGCGAGCCGGTGACGATCCTGCTCGACCGCAAGGGGCAGGTGATCGAGAAGCAGGGCCATGTCGGCGCGGTCAGCGAAGATGACGGCTTCGGCAACAAATTCCGTATCGGGCGGCTGGGCATCGCGCCCGGCGAACCGGTGATCGAGCCGGTCAGCCTGCTGCGCGCGCCCGTGGTGGCGATCGAGCGGACGGGCCAGATCATCCGCACCATGGTGGAAACGCTGGGGCAAGTGATCGGCGGTGACCGTTCCGTCAAGGAACTGGGCGGCCCGCTCAAGATCGCGCAGGTTTCGGGACAGGCGGCGACGCTGGGGCTGGAGAGCTTCATCTTCTTCATCGCCCTCATCTCGATTAACTTGGGGTTCATCAACCTCTTGCCAATTCCCATGCTGGATGGCGGTCATCTGCTTTTCTATGGGGTAGAGGCAGTGCAGCGGCGGCCGGTGAGCCCGCAGGTGCAGGATTGGGCCTATCGGTCGGGTCTGGCGCTGCTGATGACGGTCATGTTGCTGGTGACCTTCAACGATTTGTCGTCTTTCGGATTGTGGGAGCGGCTGTCCGGCTTGATCGGCTGAGCCGCATCGGGCAGGGAAGGCGCGGTTCGGCGCCGTCTATTTCTGGCGAAACAGTTTTTTACTTTTTTGAGGTGAGCGGGTGACAGCGATGAACAGCAGCAAGGGCCAGCGTCCGATCATCGCGGCCCTGTTGGCCACGACGATGATTGCCGGCCTGTCGGCCGTGCCTGCGATGGCCCAGAGCGCGGCCCCGGCAGCCCCGGCGCCTGCGCCTGTCGTCGCGTCCACGGCCAACACGCCCGAAGGCACGATCCGCAGCATCACCGTGACCGGCACCCAGCGTCTGGAGCAGGACACGGTCATGTCCTACACCAAGCTGCGCGTGGGCCAGGCCTTCAGCCAGGAATCGCTCGATCAGGCGCTGCGCGACCTGTATGAGACCGAACTCTTCGCCGACGTCCAGATCCGCAACGATGGCGGCGCGCTGACCGTCGAGGTGAAGGAAAACCCCGTCATCAACCGTATCGTCCTTGAAGGTAATAAGCGCCTCAAGGAAGACAAGATTCGTCCTGAAATAAAACTGGCTCCGCGCCAGATCTATACCCGCTCCAAGGTCCGCGCCGACGTCGCCCGCATCGTCGAACTATATCGTCGCCAAGGCCGCTTCGCCGCGACGATCGAGCCCAAGATGGTCCAGCTCGACCAGAATCGCGTCGACATCGTGTTCGAAATCTCGGAAGGCCCCAAGTCCAAGGTCCGCCAGATCAACATCATCGGCAACGAGAAGTTCAAGGACGGCGAACTGCGCACCCAGATGGTGACCAAGCAGTCGCGTTGGTTCCGTATCTTCTCGTCGGGCACCAGCTATGACCCGGATCGCCTGGCCTATGACCAGCAGAAGCTGCGCCAATTCTACCTGACCGAAGGCTATGCCGATTTCCGCGTGATCTCGGCCGTCGCGGAACTGACGCCCGACAAGCAGGACTTCATCATCACCTATGTCGTCGAGGAAGGCGATCGCTACAAGTTTGGCGATGTGAAGGTCGAATCCGACATTCGCGACCTGTCAGGCGACGCGCTGACCCGCCGCCTGCCGATGAAGAAGGGCGACTGGTACAACGCCAAGCAGGTCGAGGACACGGTCGATACGCTGAGCGAGACCGCCGGCCTGTTCGGCTATGCCTTCGCCCAGGTCGAACCCGACTTCAACCGGTCGAAGGACGACCTGACGATGGGGATCAACTTCCGCATCGCCAACGCCCCGCGCGTCTATGTCGAGCGCGTCGACATCAACGGCAACACCCTGACCCAGGACAAGGTCGTCCGCCGCGAATTCCGCCTGGCCGAAGGCGACGCCTTCAACAGCTTCCTGGTCAAGCGCTCGAAGGATCGCATCAACTCGCTCGGCTTCTTCCAGGAGAAGCTGGACATCGAGCAGAAGCCCGGCTCCGCGCCCGACCGCATCGTGCTGGAAACCAACGTTCAGGAAAAGTCGACCGGCGAACTGTCGCTCTCGGCCGGCTACTCCTCGCTCGAACGCTTCATCATCTCGGCGTCGATCACCCAGCGCAACTTCCGCGGCAAGGGCCAGGAACTTCGCACCTCGGTCAATTATTCGGCCTATTCCAAGTCGGTTGAAGTGGGCTTTACCGAGCCTTATTTCATGGACAAGAACATCGCGCTGGGCGGCGACATCTATCGCCGCGACCTCAACAGCTTCCGTTATCTCAGCAATAACGACCGCGATACGACCTATGAGCAGACCACGACCGGCTTCCAGCTGCGTGCCGGCGTGCCGATCACCGAATATGTGTCGCTGGCGCTGCGCTACACGCTGAACTTCGACGACGTGACGCTGGACAGGGACACCTATTATACCGACGGCGTCTGCGACCCGCTGCTGGCTGGCCGCTATCTCTGCGACGCGATCGGCAAGCGCACCACCTCGTCGATCGGCTACTCGCTGATCTATGATACCCGCGACAATCGCATCCGCCCGACCCGTGGCCAGACGGTGACGTTGAGCCAGGATTTTGCTGGCTTGGGCGGTAGCGTCAAATATATCCGTACCCGTGCCAATGCGGCCAAATATTGGGGGCTTGGCGGTGGCTTCATCTTCTCGCTGACGGGAGAGGGCGGTTATATTCACAGCCTTCAGGGCACGCGCTACGATTCCAGTGGCGCCGAAGTCGATCCGATCCGCCTGACCGACCGTTTCTTCCTGGGCGAGCCGCAGATGCGCGGCTTTGACATTCGCGGCGTTGGCCCGCGTGTGAAGCGCTATTATCTGGTTTCGCAGACCAATGATGATGGTTCGACCAGCTATGTTCGCCAGACCGGCAATAATAATGTGTCGGACGACGCGCTGGGTGGACGTGTTTACTATATGGCGCGGGCTGAAATGGAGATCCCGCTGGGTTCGGGTGCCCGTGAGATGGGCCTGCGTCCTTCGATCTTTGTCGATGCGGGCGCTGTTGCAGGTCTCAAGAATCCCGGCACCATCAATTTTGCGGGCTATTGCTCCGACTCCACGGGGTCGCTGAGCACTGTCCGTGCGACCGGCTCGGCGAGCAGCCCGGTCTGCCCTGTTGGCTATGACACCAAGAGCGGTATGTTCGAAGAAGATTATCTGGGCGACACGCTGAAACCGCGTCTGTCCGTGGGCTTCGGCGTCAATTGGAACTCGCCCTTCGGTCCGTTCCGTATCGATATCGCCAAGGCCCTGCTCAAGGAACCAGGGGACGACAACAAACTCATCACCTTCAACGTAGGGACTCAATTCTGATGAAGACGTTTATCAAGGCTCTGGCGCTCGGTATTGCGCCTGTTACCGCCATCGCTCTGACCGCCGCACCGGCCGCTGCCCAGTCCAAGCAGGGCATCGCCGTCGTCGATCTGCAGCGCGCGGTTGCCACCAGCACCGCCTATTCCACCGCCCGCACCCAGATCCAGACGACCTACAAGGCGCAGATCGACGGCTTCACTGCGCGCAAGACCGCGATCGATACCGATCTCAAGACCAAGGGCGACGCCCTGCAGGCCGCGCTGAAGGCGGCCGGCGGCAAGCCGACCCCGGCGATCGAGACCCAGTATCAGCAGTTCCAGCAGTCGCAGCAGTCGGCCCAGACCGAACTGCAGACGCTGGGCCAGCCGATCGCGCTCGCCAACGCCTTTGTCGAGGAACAGATCACCGCCAAGCTGTCGGACGCGCTGAAGGCCGCCATGACCAAGGCCAAGGTCGACCTGGTCCTGTCGCCTGACGCGACCGTCTCCTATCAGCCGACCGTCGACATCACCGCTGCTGTCGTGACCGAACTCAACACGCTGGTGCCCAGCGTCGGCATCACCCCGCCGGCCGGCTGGCAGCCGGGCCGTCAGGGTCAGGGCGCACCGGCCGCTGCTGCCCCGGCCAACCCGGCGCAGGCGCCCAAGTCGCGCTGAGACGATGACCGGAGAGGTTGATAACAAGGAAGCCCGTGGCCCGATGGATATCCGTCGGGTCATGGCTGCCCTGCCGCATCGCTACCCGATGCTGCTGGTTGACCGCGTGGCGTCGCTGGTGCCGAGCCAGTCGATCCACGCGATCAAGGCCGTGTCGATGAACGAGCCGTTCTTCCAGGGGCATTTCCCTGGCCGGCCGATCATGCCGGGCGTGCTGATCGTCGAGGCCATGGCCCAGGCGGCCGGCGTGCTGGTGGTCGATTCGCTGGGGCTCGCGGATTCGGGCAAGCTCGTCTATTTCATGAGCATCGACGGTGCGAAGTTCCGCACCCCGGTGGAGCCCGGCTGTCTGCTCGACCTGCATGTCGAAGTGACGCAGATGCGCGGCGCGGTCTGCAAGTTCGCCGGCCGTGCGCTGATCGACGGCAAGCTGGCGGCAGAGGCCAATTTCGTCGCGATGATCGCCGATCCGCCCAAGGATTGACGCGACCCATCCTTTTCCTTGCTTTGGCGCGCCGAAAACGCTAACGGCGCGCCTTCGCATTTTATCGCATCCATAGCCGGTCGGAACCGGCACATACACGGAGCAAGACGCCATGAAGGCCGATACCCACCCCGATTACCACTTCATCACTGTCCAGATGACCGACGGCAGCACCTTCCAGACCCGCTCGACCTGGGGCAAGGAAGGCGACACGATGGCGCTCGACATCGATCCCAAGTCGCACCCGGCCTGGACCGGTGGCAACCGCCAGTTGGACACCGGTGGCCAGGTTGCGCGCTTCAACAAGCGCTTTGGCGGCCTGACGCTGAAGAAGTAATCGGCCTTACCGGCACGAGATCGAAAGGGCGCCCCATCGGGCGCCCTTTTTTTGTGCCCGCGCGAGACAAGCGCAGGGCAAAAAAAGGGCCTCCAGCTAAAAGCTGGAGGCCGAGGTTCAGGGGAGTGCCAGCGGCGACAGAGGGGGATCTGCAAGGGGATGCCGCTGACAAGGAGTGATCTAGCCCGCAAATGCTGCGGGCGAATGTCCCGATTATTACCGAGGCCGATCGGCGCTGAAATGTCGGGACAAGCCAAGGCCGTCACCCCAGCGAAAGCTGGGGTCTCAGGCAATGAAGCGTGACAGGGCCACAGATCCCAGCCTTCGCTGGGATGACGAAATGAAAGGCCGATTGGTGCCCGCGCGCCGCCCAGTCAGGCGGCAACGCGGTCCGCGTCGAGGAACGCCGCCACATCGTCTAGCACCACATCCTTCGACAGGAAGGTCTGGCCAATGCCGCGCGCCAGCAGGAAGGGCAGGCTGCCTGCCGCCATCTTCTTGTCGTGCAGCATATGCGCCACCAGTGCTGCGCCGTCGGCCTTCACATGGGCGCTGGCCAGGTCATGGGGCAGGCCGATCGCCTTCAGATGCGCGGTCACCCGTTCCGCATCCTGCGCACTGCACAGGCCAAGGCGCGCCGAATAGCGGAAGGCAAGCGCCATGCCGGCGGCCACGCCTTCGCCGTGGAGCAGCGTGTCGGAAAAGCCGGTATCGGCCTCCAGCGCATGGCCGAAGGTGTGGCCCAGGTTCAGCAGCGCGCGGCGCCCCGTGGTCTCTCGCTCGTCATCGGCGACGATCGCCGCCTTGGCGCGGACGCTGCGCTCGATCGCATAGGTGCGCGCCTCGGCATCGCCGGCCAGCAGCCGGTCGGCATTGGCCTCGCACCAGGCGAAGAAGTCCGGATCGTCGATCAGGCCATATTTGACCACCTCGGCATAGCCCGCGCGGGTTTCGCGCAGCGGCAGGCTGTCGAGCACCGACGGATCGATCAGCACCAGGCTGGGCTGGTAGAAGCTGCCGATCAGATTCTTGCCCGCGCGCGCGTTGATCGCGGTCTTGCCGCCGACCGAGCTGTCGACCTGTGCCAGCAGAGTGGTGGGCACCTGCACGAAATGGCAGCCGCGCTTCAGGATCGAGGAGGCAAAGCCGACCAGATCGCCGATCACGCCGCCGCCCAGCGCGATCACATGGTCGCCGCGCTCGATCTCCAACGCCAGCAGCGCGTCGAGCAGTTCCTCCAGATGGCGCCAGCTCTTGGTCTGTTCGCCCGCCGGCAGGATGATCGGTTCGATGACGATGCTGGCGCGACGCAGGGCGGCGTCCAGTCGGGGCAGTTGGGCCGCCGCGACATGGGTGTCGGTTACGACCACCAGCCGCCCGCCACGGGCATAGCGCGCCAGATGGTCGGCCGCACGGTCGAGTGCGCCCTGTTCGATGACGATGTCATAGCTGCGCGCGCCCAGCGCGACGGGGACTAGTGCCATGCGGATAGCTGCTCCAGAATGCGGTCGACGGCGACTTCGTGGGGCGCGGCGATGCTCTTCACATGGATCGGCGCCAGCGCGTAGACGGGATTGCGGACAGCGGCCAGTTCGGTCAGCACGATGCGGGGATCGCGATCCTTGAGCAGCGGGCGGCCCTCGCGGCGCGATACGCGGTCGACCAATATGTCGATATCGGCGTCCAGCCAGATCGCCGTGGCATGATCCAGGATCAGCGCACGCGTGTCGTCCTGCATGAAGGCGCCGCCACCGGTAGCGATCACCTTAGGCACGCCGTCCATCAGCCGGGCGATCACCCGCCGTTCGCCATCGCGGAAATGCGCCTCGCCATAGCGGGCGAAAATCTCGCTGACGCTCATGCCGGCAGCGCGCTCAATCTCTTCGTCAGCGTCGACGAAGACAAGTCCCAGGCGCGCCGCAAGGCGCCGGCCGACGGTGGATTTGCCCACGCCCATCATGCCGATCAGGACGATCGGGCCGCGCTTGGTTTTGCTCTCCGGGAATTTGCTGTTTCGCTGCATGGCGAGGGGGGCTATACAGCCAGCCGTCGCTGAGGCAAACGCAACTTTCCCCTGTCGTCCGGCAGACATGCCGGGCCAGCCGCAGAAGAGACCATGAAGAATAATCGTTCCCTGAGCAGTTTCGAAGGCGGTTCGCGCCGTCGCACCCGTCTGCCGATCCTGCCGATCGCGGCGGCGCTGGTCGTCATCCTGCTGATCGGCGTCCTCTGGTCACGTGGCGGCGAACGGCCACAGCAGCCCGTCGAAAAGGTCATTCCGGCCGAAAAACTGGGCCAGTAAGCCGCATGCGCCGCCTGCGGGGGAATGCGAAATGGGCGTTGGGCAGCTTCGCGCTGGCGCTGGCGCTGCCGGTCGTCGCGCAGCAGGCGCCCGAATCGCTGCTGCCGCCCGGCTTTGGTGATCCGACCCCGGCGCCGACCCCCACGCCCGCGCAGCCCGCCCGCCCGGCATCGCCCGCGCCGGTCGTTTCGACCACGCCCGCCGTGCCCTCGCCCTCGGGCGAGATCGTCCAGCCGCTCGACCTGTCGATCGCCAATGCGGTGGACAATGCCGCCGAGGCGATGAGCGCGGAAGAACTGGCCGCCGAAAAGGCCAAATATGACCTGCCGCAGAGCGCCCGCCGCTCGCTCGACCGCATCGGTCCGCTGACACCGGCCACGCGTGGCATGGAGCCCGACGCCTTCGGCGCCGAATATGGCCCCTATCTCGCGATCCTGATGAAGCAGACCCATGCGCCGATCATGTCGCGCTGGGCCTCCATCCTGCTGCGGCGCGCACTGCTGAGTGCCACCGATACGCCGCGCGGCATCAACGGCGCCGACTGGGCGGCCGAGCGCGCCTGGCTGCTGCTGCGCATGGGGGAGGCGGACAGCGCCCGCCTGCTGGTGCAGAGCGTCGATCCCGACAAATATTCGCCGCGCCTCTATGCGATCGCGATGCAGACCTATCTGGCGACCGCCGACCCGGCGGGCCTGTGCCCATTGTCGGCGGGCGCGCTGCGCACCAGCAAGGAACCGGGCTGGGACATGACGCGGGCGATCTGCCCGGCGCTGTCGGGCGACCAGGGGTCCGCCAGCGCTGCGCTCAACCAGGCCCAGCGCAAGGGCGTGGTGCGCGGTATCGATTATCGCCTGGCCGAAAAGATGGTCGGCGCCGGCTTCAACGCGCGCCGCTCGGTCAAGATCGAATGGGACGGCGTCGATGGTCTCACCGCCTGGCGCTACGGCCTGGCGACGGCGCTCAACGTGCCGATCCCCGACGACATGTTCGGTAGCGTCGGTCCCCATGTCCGTGCCTGGGAAGCGCGCGCGCCTGCACTGACGGCGGTGCGTCGCCTGCCGGGCAGCGAAGTCGCGGCACGGCTGGGTGTCTTTTCCAGCGAGGCGCTGGTCAATTTCTATGGCGAACTGGGCGGCGAAGGCGATCTCGCGTCCGATCTGGCCGATCGCGTCGATGCGCTGCGCAACGCCTATTCCGGCCCGACTGCGGGTGCCCGCATCCAGGCGATGCAGGCGCTGTGGCGGGACAAGGGCGCGCCCGATTATGTCGGCCTGATCGCCACCGCCCGCGCGGCCGCCGCCCTGCCGGTGTCGCAGGCCGATGGGCGCGATGCGGTCAATCTGGTCGCGGCGATGCTGACCGCCGGCTATGATCGCAATGCGGCCCGCTGGGCGCAGGCGATCGGCCAGATCGATGGCGATGGCGCCCAGGATTTCTGGGCCTTGCTCGCGGTCGGCGCCCCCAGCACCGTCGTTGATACCGGCAGCAGCCGCATCTCCAGCTATGTCGACGATGCCGGGGCTGAAAAGGGGCGGATGCTGATCGCCGCGCTGGCCGGCTTGTCGCGCCTGTCGGCCAATGATGCCGCGTCGTTGGCGCAGGATAATGGCTTCACCCTGGCCGCCAACAGCCGCTGGGCGCGTGCGATCGACGCCGCGTCGCAGCGCGGCGAGAAGGCGACCGTGGCGCTGCTCGCGGCCGTTGGCATGCAGGGGCGCGACTGGCATCGCCTGCCGCCCGGCCATCTCTATCATGTGGTGGCGGCGCTGCACCGTGTCGGACTGGATCCCGAGGCGCGGATGATCGCGGCCGAGGCTCTGACCCGCCTGTCCTGACCCGGCGCTGACCCATGGATGACGATGCCGTCCTGATCGACCGCTTTCTCGAAATGATGGCGGCGGAACGGGGCGCGTCGCGCAACACGCTGCTTGCCTATCGCACCGACCTTCAGGGGGCGGGAGAGATTGTCGGCAGTCTTGCCGCCGCCAGCCAGGATGCGCTCGGCCGCCTTGCCGGCGAATGGGCGCCGCTCGCGGCCTCTACCGTAGCGCGCAAGGCGTCGGCGCTACGCGCCTTCTACGCCTTTCTGGAGGAGGAGGGGCTGCGCGCCGACAATCCCGGCGCGGCGCTGCCCCGGCCGGTCACGCGGCGGCCGCTGCCCAAGATATTGTCGTCGCAGGAAGTCGATTCGCTGTTCGCCCTGATCGCGCAACGGGTGGAGGTGGAGCATCCTGCGCCGCTCGACCTGCGCCTCTCGGCCCTGATCGAACTGCTCTACGGTTCGGGCCTGCGTGCGACAGAACTCATGTCGCTGCCGCGCAAGGCGCTGGCGGTCGATCGGCCTTTCCTCATCATCAAGGGCAAGGGCGCGCGCGAGCGGCTGGTGCCGATCTCTGACCGCGCCCGTGCCGCCGTCGCCACCTGGCTCGCCCATGTGCCGGCCGACAGCGCCTGGCTCTTTCCCTCGGGGAAAAGCCATGTCAGCCGCATCCGCCTCTATCAACTGGTCAAGCAACTGGCCGCGGCAGCGGGTATCGCGCCCGAACGGGTCAGCCCCCATGTGCTGCGCCACGCCTTCGCCACCCATTTGCTGGAAGGCGGGGCAGACCTACGCGCGCTGCAATCGATGCTGGGCCATGCCGATATCGGCACGACCCAAATCTATACCCATGTCGACAGCCGCCGGCTGGTCGAACTGGTCAACAGCCGCCATCCGCTGGCCGGCATGCAAGCCAGGATCGCGCATCCTCGCGTTGACGGCGACGCGTCCGCGCCTTAACGCCATCCGCCATGGTAAGCTTTCTCGAATTTGAAAAGCCGGTCGCAGAGCTGGAAGCCCGTATCATCGAACTGCGCCAGACGGCCTCCGTCGGCGACATCGACATCAGCGGCGAGATCGACACGCTCGAACAGCGTGCCGGCAAGATGCTGTCGGACATCTACGCCAAGCTGACGCCCTGGCAGAAGACTCAGGTGGCCCGCCACCCGGAACGCCCGCACTTCAAGGATTATGTCGCGGGCATGTTTGACAATTTCATGCCGTTGGCCGGCGACCGCGCCTTTGCCGACGATCAGGCGATCATCGGCGGCTTCGCGACGCTGGGCGAGCGCAAGGTCATGGTCATCGGCCATGAAAAGGGCGACGACACCGCCAGCCGCGTCCGTCACAATTTCGGCATGGCCAAGCCCGAGGGCTATCGCAAGGCGATCCGCCTGATGGAACTGGCCGACCGCTTCGGTCTGCCGGTCGTCACGCTGGTCGACACCTCGGGCGCCTTCCCTGGCGTTCAGGCCGAAGAACGCGGCCAGGCCGAAGCCATTGCCCGTTCGACCGAAGCCTGTCTGGCGCTGGGCGTCCCCATGGTCGCGGCCGTGGTGGGTGAGGGCGGCTCGGGCGGCGCGGTTGCGCTGGCGGCTGCCAATCGCGTGCTGATGTTCGAACATGCCGTCTATTCGGTGATCTCGCCCGAAGGTTGCGCCTCGATCCTGTGGCGCACCGCCGACAAGGCGAGCGACGCGGCGACCGCGATGCAGGTCACGGCGCAGCATCTCAAGGGCCTGGGCGTGATCGACCGCATCGTCGCCGAGCCGGTGGGCGGCGCCCATCGCGATCCGGTGCAGGCGATCGCCAATCTGGGCGCGGCCATCGGTGAGGAACTGGACGCGCTGTCTGGCCTCGAACCGCAGGCACTGCGCACCGATCGCGCCGACAAGTTCCTGGCCATCGGCATCTGACGTCAAATTCCCGGAACAGCATCCTGTCCTCGCTCGTTACGGCACGGTAACAGGGGGGGCAGGGTGTCAAGGATGGGAATGGAATGAATCGGACATGGTTGTCGGCTGGCCTTGGCGTCGGCCTGATCGTCGCTGGCGTGGCGCCGGTGGTATTGGGACAGCAGCGGGCGATTCGCACGGTGTCGTCGATCAGCGCGCAGGACAAGGCGTCGGGTGCCAAGCAGCATCCTGAACTGCTCAAGGAATTTGGCGGCGCCTATATCGGGCCGCAGGCGCGCTATGTGGAAACGGTCGGACGCCGCATCGCGGTCCAGTCGGGCCTCTCCAACGCGCAGGGCGATTTCACCGTCACCCTGCTCAATTCCCCGGTCAACAACGCCTTCGCGATCCCCGGCGGCTATGTCTATGTCACGCGCCAGTTGATGGCGCTGATGAATGACGAGGCGCAGTTGGCCGGCGTGCTGGGACATGAAGTCGGCCATGTCGCCGCCCAGCATGGCCAGCGGCGCCAGCAGGCAGCGCAGCGCAATGCGATCGGCGGGGCATTGCTTCAGGTGCTGACCGGCGCGCTGTTGGGTGATTCGGCGCTGGGAGGCGTGCTGCAACAGGGCATCGGCACCGGCAGCCAGTTACTTACGCTCAAATTCTCGCGCAACCAGGAATATGAAGCCGATGATCTCGGCATCCGTTATCTGGCGTCGGCCGGTTATGATCCGCGCGCGCTGTCGGACATGTTGGCCTCGCTGGCGGCGCAGACCAGTCTGGACGGGCGGGTATCGGGCGATGCGCGTTCCATGCCCGAATGGGCCAGCACCCACCCTGATCCGGGCGAGCGGGTCGATCGGGCCGCGCAGATGGCCTCGCGCACCGGCGCGACCAGCACGCTGCGCAACCGCGATGCCTTTCTGGCGGCGCTCAACGGCACGCTCTATGGCGATGATCCCAAGCAGGGAGTCATCGACGGCAGCCGTTTCCGCCATCCCGACCTGCGCCTGTCCTTCACCGCGCCGTCGGGCTTCGGCATGGAAAATGGGGCGGACGTGGTGAGTATCACCGGTTCGGGCGGTCAGGCCCAGTTCGGCGGCATGGCCTATAATGGCAATCTGCCGACCTATATCGATTCGGTGCTCAAGCGACTCGCGGGCAATGCCGGCGCGCCGCCGGCGGGTGAGGCGCAGCGCACGACGATCAACGGCCTGCCGGCGGCCTGGCGCACGGTGCGCGCCAACACCAAGTCGGGTCAGGTCGACGCAACCGTCGTCGCCTATGATTTCGGCGGCGGCAAAGCCTATCATTTCCTGCTGCTGACCCCGGCGGGCAAGGGCATCGGCCCGTTCGACTCGATGGTCCGCTCGGTGCAGCGCCTGTCGGCGCAGGAGGCGGCGGCGATCAAGCCGCGCCGGGTCAATCTGGTCACCGTCAAGGCGGGCGACACCGTCCAGTCGCTTGGCCGCCGCATGGCCTATAGCGATTATCCGCTGGAACGCTTCCTGGTGCTGAACGCCCTCAACGAACGCTCCGTGCTGAAGCCGGGCGATCGGGTGAAGATCGTCACCTGGTAAGATTCGGCACATTCCAGGCAAAGAAAAAGGGCGGCGGAATTGCTTCCGCCGCCCTTTTCTAACATCGGTTTCGAGCTTACTTCAGGTTGCCCGAAACGTTGTTGAAGGTGCTGCCCAGCTTCGAACCCAGGCTGGTCATGGCGCCGATGGCGGCCACGGCGATCAGAGCGGCGATCAGGCCGTATTCGATGGCGGTCGCGCCCTTTTCGTTCTTCAGCATCTTGCGAATGAACTGCATGTGATGTCTCCTTGACAAACGTTACGTTAAACTACCCGGCCGCCCCGCTTTGAATTCTAGGTCAGCGAAGACCTGTCTAGATTGGCTCGGTTGAGAAAAGTTTAATGCGGAATGGTGACTGTCAGAATTTGTTGGTTAATGCTTGGTAACTTCTTCGGCCACATTGTTCCACATGCCGGTAGTGCGGGTGGCGACATTGTTCAGCGCCGCAATCATGGCCAGCACGATCATCGCGATGATAAGGCCATATTCGACAGCCGTCGCGCCCCGGTCGCATCGCGCTAGTGCGGATTTCGTGACGAATTCGATGATCGCGCGCATAAGACCCCTCAGTCGGCTGAAGACACTCCTCAATGCCTGTGTAAAACGGCCACGGTTAACAAAGCCCTCGCAATGGAGCCTTATGCAAAGTTTTACCCCGTTTCTGGTCGTCGCCGTCGCCCTGATCGACGCCGATGGGCGCGTGTTGCTGCAGCAGCGGCCGCCTGGAAAGCCGATGGCGGACCTGTGGGAATTCCCCGGCGGCAAGGTGGAGCCGGGCGAAACGCCCGAGGCGGCGCTGGTGCGCGAATTGGAGGAGGAGTTGGGCATCCGCACCCACGAAAGTTGCCTGGCCCCTGCAACCTTCGCCAGCGCACCGCTGGAGAACAAGCATCTGCTGCTGTTGCTCTATGTCTGCCGTAAATGGGAAGGGGTGCCCGAAGCGCGCCATGCCACCGCGCTGCAATGGGCGCGCCCTGCGCAAATGTATGCGCTCGACATGCCGCCGGCCGACCTGCCGCTGATCGGCATTCTCGACGCGCTGATCTGACGGGAAATCCGGCTCCGCACCGATAGCGCAAGGTTAGGCCATAAAGGGCAGGGGAAGGGCGATGCACACCTTCCCCCGCAGCCTGTAAAGGCGGGGGCGACCGCCGGACAGCCGCCCCCGCGCGTTCATGTCAGTCTTCCTTGGCCTTGCTCTGCAGCTGGACATAATTCTGGATGCCCATGCGCTCGATCATCTCGAACTGGGTTTCCAGCGTGTCGACATGCTCTTCCTCGCTTTCGAGGATGTACTGGAACAGGTCGCGGCTGACGAAGTCCTTGATCGACTCGCAATAGGCGATGGCGTCGCGCAGCACCGGCAGCGCTTCATATTCCAGCTCCAGATCCGCCTTCAGGATTTCCTCGACGGTCTCGCCGATCTTCAGCCGGCCGAGCAGCTGGAAATTGGGCAGGCCGTCAAGGAACAGGATGCGCTCCGCCACCTTGTCGGCGTGCTTCATCTCGTCGATCGATTCCTCATATTCGAACTTGGCGAGCTTCTCGATGCCCCAGTGATTGAGGATGCGATAGTGGAGGAAATATTGGTTGATCGCGGTCAGCTCATTCTTGAGGACCTCGTTCAGATAATCGATAACCTTCTGGTCGCCCTTCATGGCGTTATGCTCCGGCTGTTATTGGGAATGCCGGACATATAAAGGTTTCGCATCCGGTTGTTAAGCCGGAAAGCCGCAGAAAACCGCCATTTTTCAGGCGGCTATTGCGTCGGGTTCGCGATTGTCAGGGGCCTTTTACTGCGCCTGCTTCGCAATGATATCAGGCCGTCTCGCGCTCCGCTGCGATGATCGTGCGGGCATAGCCGACGCACTGGCCGCACTTGGGGCGGCGGCCGAAACGAGCATAGGCGCTACAGGGGGTATCGGCACCATCACGCGCGGCTTCGCGCAGATCCTTTTCGCGAATGGCATTGCAAACACAGACGACCATTGGATTCTCCTGACCCGTGAAATAGGCCAGATGCTAATGGATCGCAATAGAAGATCATGCGCTCCTGCGAATCTTTTGCACTTTTCCCCGTTGCAGGCTGCGCCACACCCATTCGGCCGGCCCCATCACGAATCGGCTGAGCCAGGCTTGCGACCAGAGCAGCATCACCGCCCAGGCGACCAGGATGAACAGCGGGAACAACGCCGGGCGCACCTGTCCGAACAGTCCCAGGCCCCAGCCATAGAAGATCGCCGTCATGATGAGGCTGGTGCCCAGATAATTGCTGAGCGCCATGCGCCCGGTCGCGGCGATGCGGGCGACAAGCCAATGATCGCGATGCCGCGCCAGCAGCCACAGGATCAGCGCCGCCCAGCCGACCGCCAGCGGGATGCGGAAGGGGAAGGACCAGAGCAGCGCGGTCGAAAAGGCGGTCAGCGGCGCAAAGCCGCTCGCGACCACCCAGATGGTCAGGCCGATCATCGGCACCAGCCCGATCAGGAAACAGTGGCGGGCGGTCTGCCGATATTGATCGGCGGGCCAGCGGCCGATCAGGAAGCCACCTTTCAGCATCGCCATGCCCAGCAGCATGAAGCCCAGCGTGTCGAGCCCGGTGAAGAGGAAGGTCCACAGCCAGTCGCCGAGGAAGCCGGTCAGGTGATGGCGCACGATCCCGCCGAAGCTGCCGGTATAGATAGCGATATCCTGCCGGATGATTGGGCTGTTGGGGTCGGACAGGCCGGCGAGGAAGCTGTCCAGACCCTCGCGCGTCGCGGCCGCCGCACCGGGCGCAGCTGCGGCATCGGCCCAGCCATAGAGGCTGGCGATGAAGGCGCCGCAGATCAGGAAGTGGATCAGGAAGGCGAGGAACGCCCATTTGACCAGCGCCAGCGGTTCCTTCTGCGTGAAGGCCAGGGCGATCGTGCCGACCACCGCATAGGTCACCAATATGTCGCCCCACCACAGCAATATGTGATGCAGCAGGCCGATCGCCAGCAACCAGCCGCCGCGCACCAGTTGCGCTCGCGTGCCGTCGCGCCCGGCCATTTCCTCCCGGTCGATCAGCAGCAGCATCGACGCGCCGAACAGCAGCGAGAACAGCCCGCGCATCTTGCCGTCGACCAGGATCAGGCTGCTCGCCCAGAAGGCGATGTCGCCGGCCGACATCGGCCCGGCCGCGACCGGGTTGAAATAGGCGTTCTGCGGCAGGGCGAAGGCGGTGATGTTCATCCACAATATGCCCATCACCGCGCAGCCGCGCAGCACGTCCATGGCTGGGATACGGGGCGATGCGGCGGTCATGCTGGACGATCCTTGAAGATGCTGGCCAAGCGGCCATGGCTCTGCCATGCGCCTAGCCATGAATGATGTCCGCAAGCAACGGATAAGCGAGTCCTTCGGTGCGGCGGCCGACCGGTATGACGAACATGCCGGGCCGCAGCGGACGGCCGCTGCTCTGGTGGCCGACATCGCCCAGCGACAAAGTCCTGATGGCGTCGCGCGCATCCTGGAAATCGGGTGCGGCACCGGCCTGCTCACGCGCGACATTCAGACCCGCTGGCCCGGCGCGGAGCTGGTCGCGACCGACATCTCTCCGCAGATGCTGGACCGCGCGGCATCGGCCGGGCTGGTCGCCGGCACCTTCCTCGCGATGGACGGGGAGGCGCCGTCGTTCGAGGGCGAATGGTTCGACCTCATCCTCTCCAGCCTCGCCTTCCAATGGTTTGACGACCTGCCTGCCGCGATCGCGCGGCTGGTGGCGCTGCTGCGGCCCGGCGGCAGCCTCATCTTCTCGACCATGGGGCAGGGCAGCTTCGCCCATTGGCGGGCGGCCCATGCGGCCTGTGATCTGACGCCGGGCGTCCCCGCCTATCCCTCGCTCGACGCGCTGCGCGCCATGCTGGCGACCTATGGCGATGCCTTCGCCTTTGACGAGACGGTCCTGCTGGACGGGCAGAGCGCCCGCGCGCTGATCGGCCATCTCAAGGGCATCGGCGCTGTGGTGCCGGAGGAGGGGCGCCGGCCGCTCTCCCCCGCTGCGCTGCGCCGGGTCATGGTCGCCTATGACGAAGCGGGTGGCCGCGACGTCTATCAGTTGCTGATCGGCCGGGTGACACGCGCCGCCCAGGCATAGGGGCCGATCACCGTACCGACGAAGCCGCCGGCCTGATGGGTGCTGAGGAAGCGGATATCGACGTCACTCGCCAGCACCGCCTCCCGCCCATCGACGCCATAGGCGAAGCGCGCCGTGCCGCCATCCAGGGCGATGGTCAGGCGGATGGGCTTTGTCGGGTCGATCGGCGCGGCAGCGACCAGCCTGTCACGATCGCTGTCCTCGCGCACCATCATGGCGATCTGCGGTTTGCCGTCCTTCTGCGTCACGCCGAAGAACAGGAAGGATCGGTCGGACTGCACCGCCGCCAGTCCCGCTCGATCGTCCTCCGCCGCCGGCCGGTAGCTGAGGTCGGTGCTGATGGTGGCGACATGATGCTGCTGACGCCGCCCGATAAAGGCCGGGGCGCCGCTGAGATCGCCCAGCGCCGCTGCGCCGTCCAGCACCAGTCCGCCCGGCTCCAGTCGATAAAGCGGCGCCTTGGGCGTCCTTAGTCCGATCCAGTCCATGCTAAGGCTCGGTCCGTCGAACCGGTCGCGATAGGCGAAATCACCGCTGGTCGGCGGCGCGTCGGCATCGCGCATGGACAGGGCCGGGCGCTTCGCCGCATAGGGAATGGCCTTGCCGGCATCCAATATGTGCGGCCAGCCATCGCGCCATGCGACCGGCAGCAGGAAGGTTTCGCGCCCGATATTGTAGAGGTCCGGGCCATAGGGGCGGGTGGCCAGGAAGGTCGCCCACCAGTCGCCCGCCTGCGTCTGTACCAGCTTGGCATGGCCGGCCGATGTCACCGGATGGGGGCGGGCCGGGTCCAGGTTGCGCTGGCTCAGGATCGGATTGCCGGCATAGGGGGTGAACGGGCCGCGCAGGTCGCGGGCGCGGAACACCACTTCGCTATGCTGGTCGCCGGTGCCACCCTCGGCCGCGATCAGATAATAAAACCCTTCGCGCTTCAGCAGATGCGGTCCCTCGATCCAGGACGGCTTCTGGCTGATGTCGACGCCGCCATTGACGATCTGCCTCGACTCGCCGCTCATCTTGAGCGTGTGCCAGTCAAATTCCTGCACCCAGATCGCCCGATGCCCCTCATAGCGGGGCGGTTCGGCCGGCGCGCGGTTATTGACGATGAAGGCGCGGTCGCCTTCCCAGTAGATCGACGGATCAATCCCCTCGAACGGCAGCCAGTGCGGTTTCGACCACGGCCCGGCCGCATCCTTTGCCGTCAATACGAAATTGCCGCCGCAATCGACACAGGTGCCGACCAGGTAGAAGAGCCCGTCATGGAAGGAGATATCTGGCGCGAACATGCCGCGCGAACTGCGCAGGCCGTTGAAATCGAACTGGTCGGGCCGGTCGATCGCGTTGCCGATCTGGCGCCAATGGACCATGTCGGTCGACCGGAAGACCGGCAAGCCGGGATAATGGGCGAAGGAGGAGTTGACGAGATAATAAGTCTCGCCGACCCGCGTGATCGACGGATCGGGATAATAGCCCGACAGGATCGGGTTGCGATAGTCGTCCGGGCCGGGCGTCACCTGCTCCTGGGCGCGCCCATCATAGCGGAAATCGCTGAAGCGGGCGGGGCCTGCCAGGGCCGGGCCGGCTATGGCGGCCAGCAACAGCAAGGCGGCACGACGGGTCTTGCGCATATCCTCTCCTCCCATTTTTCGCCGAGCATAGAAGGGAGTTTTTGATAGCGCTATCAAAAATCCGGCCCTGCGCGCGCAAATGGGCCTGGATATGTCAACTTCGCTGTCACTATCTATCGTCGGCGTCCGGCAGCGATGAAGGCGATTGGCAGGCCGACCAGGATGCAGTGGGAGAAGAGCTGGTTGCCGATATTCCAGGCGATCCGGCCGATCGGCAGCGCGGCATAGGCGGCGGGCAACCACATGGCGGGCCAGCGCCACGGCCGCACGATCCAGTACATGATCGCCCAGAGCGGCAGGCCATAGAGCAGGCCGGCGACGACCGGATGGCGGCGCAGGGCAGGGCGCCGCCGCGCGACCAGCATATAGGCGCCCGCCATGCAGGCCATGATCGCGAAATGGACGGCCAGGCCGGCAATCGCCCATAGCCAGGCGGGATCGCCCCGCGCGCGATCGCCCAACGGGCCGCTGGCGACAAATTGCAGCACCGCATGCGGCGCCGTGCCTGCCATGCCGGCAAAGACGAAGGTGGAAAATATGTCGAGTGTGCCGGCGACCAAAGTCGCCCGGATGATCCTCTCGCGCATGGTGCGCTCCCCATTTTCTCGGGGCGGATCATGACAGATTGTCATGAATTTGTCCCGCCGGATGCGCTGCACCCGGCGGGACGGAAAGATTTAGAGTTCGCTGTCCATCAGCGCCGGGAAGAAGCCCTCATGCGCGGTGCGCAGCGCGTCGATCGATACGCCCGCCACGCTGTCGCCGCCGACGGTGCCGATCTTGACCGCGCCTGCGATCTCGACGCCGGCCGGCGCCGTGACGACATAGCGGCTCTGGTCTTCGCCGAAGGCCGAGGCGGTGGTGAGCGCCGCGTCCAGCGTCGCGCCGATCTTGCCCGCCAGCGCCATTTCCGCGATCGTGACGATCAGGCCGCCATCGGAAATGTCATGCACGGCATTGACCGTGCCCGCCACCACCAGCGCGCGGACGGCGTCGCCATTGGCGCGCTCGACCGCCAGGTCGACCTTGGGCGCATCACCCGCTTCACGGCCGGCAATCTCGCGCAGCCAGATCGACTGGCCCAGATGCGTGCCTTCTCCGCCGACCAGCCAGATCGCGTCGCCCTCATTCTTGAACGCCACGGTCGCCATCACGTCGATGTCGGCCAGCAGGCCGATGCCGCCGATCGCCGGGGTCGGCAGGATCGCCGAGCCACCGCCGGTCGCCTTGGATTCATTGTAGAGGCTGACATTGCCCGATACGATCGGGAAATCGAACGCGCGGCAGGCGTCGCCCATGCCCTCCAGGCAGCCGGTCAGCTGCGCCATGATCTCGGGGCGCTGCGGATTGGCGAAGTTGAGGCAGTTGGTGACCGCCAGCGGGGTCGATCCGACCGCGCTCAGGTTGCGATAGCATTCCGCGATTGCCTGCTTGCCGCCTTCATAGGGGTCGGCATAGCAATAGCGCGGGGTGCAGTCGGTGCTGATGGCAATGCCCTTGCTGCTGCCATGGACGCGCACCACAGCAGCGTCGCCGCCGGGGCGCTGTACCGTGTCGCCGCCAACCATGTGGTCGTACTGCTCCCAGATCCAGCGACGGCTGGCGATGTCGGGGCTGCCCATCAGCGTGACTAGGTCGGCGCCAATGTCTGCGCTCTCGGCGATCTCGCCCAGCGGCTCGACCTTCGACCAGATCTTATACTCGTCCTTCGGCATCGAGGGACGGTCATAGAGCGGCGCATCGTCGGCCAGGGGGGCAAGCGGAATATTGCAGACGATCTCGCCCTTATGCTCCAGCACCATGCGGCCGGTGTCGGTGACATGGCCGATGACGGCGAAGTCCAGTTCCCACTTCCGGAAGATCGCCTCGGCAAAGGCTTCGCGGCCGGGCTTCAAGACCATGAGCATGCGCTCCTGGCTTTCCGACAGCATCATCTCATAGGTGGTCATGCCGGTTTCGCGCTGCGGCACGTCATCCATCTTGAGGTGCAGGCCGACGCCGCCCTTCGACGCCATTTCGACGCTGGAGGAGGTGAGGCCGGCGGCGCCCATGTCCTGGATGGCGACGATCGCGTCCGATGCCATCAATTCCAGGCACGCCTCGATCAGCAGCTTTTCGGTGAAGGGATCGCCGACCTGGACGGTGGGGCGCTTTTCTTCCGAATCCTCGCCGAAATCGGCCGACGCCATGGTCGCGCCATGGATGCCGTCGCGGCCGGTCTTGGACCCGACATAGACGATCGGATTGCCGACGCCGCTGGCGGCCGAATAGAAGATCTTGTCGGTATCGGCGACACCCACGGTCATCGCATTGACCAGGATATTGCCGTCATAGGCGGGATGGAAATTCACCTCACCGCCCACGGTCGGCACGCCGACGCAATTGCCATAGCCGCCGATGCCATGGACCACGCCGCTGATGAGATGCTTCATCTTGGGATGGTCGGGACGGCCGAAGCGCAGCGCGTTCATATTGGCGACCGGGCGGGCGCCCATGGTGAACACGTCGCGCAGGATACCGCCGACGCCGGTCGCGGCGCCCTGATAGGGTTCGATGTAGCTGGGGTGATTGTGGCTTTCCATCTTGAAGATGGCGGCCTGGCCATCGCCGATGTCGACCACACCGGCATTTTCGCCGGGGCCACAGATGACCTGCGGGCCCTTGGTGGGCAGCTTCATCAGGTGGATCTTGGAGGATTTATAGGAGCAATGCTCCGACCACATGACCGAGAAGATGCCGAGTTCCGTCAGGTTCGGTTCGCGGCCGATCGCCTTGAGGACGCGATCATATTCTTCGGGGGACAGACCGTGCTCGGCAACGATCTGCGGGGTGATCTGGGGGGCGCTGCTGGACATGAGCGCGCCTTTAGCCGCGTGGCGCAGGATTCACAATGGGGAGGCGGCGGCCATATGATGACCGCCGCCCATTATCCATTTAGCAGCTGCTGTTGCGGTCGATGGCGCGGCCAGCCAAGGCACCGGCGCCAGCGCCGACCACGGTGCCGGTGGCGCGATCGCCCCGCGTGTCGACCGCGCGGCCCAGCAGGGCACCGGCGACGCCGCCCAGCAGCAGGCCGGTGGTGCCGCCCGACTTGCGGCAGCGATAATCACCGCGATAGCCGCGACGGTCGGAATAGCGACCATGGTCATGATGGCGGTCGCCACGGTGCCAGCCACGGTCATGGCCGCGAGCGAAGGAGGTCGCCGGAACGGCGGTGGCGACGGTTGCGGTCGCCAGGGCCATGGCGATCAGGCTCTTCTTGAAGTTCATGGGTCATCTCCTCGACCTGTTTATCTCTGGTACGAGGCTGTTCTGCCACCGGTTGGCTGGCAACATCCTGAACCATCACGTTATCTGTCGTTCAGGAAAGGCGCGCGGCATGAAAAAAGGGCCGGTTCCTAGGGAAGAACCGGCCCCTGTAGAAAAAAAGACTGAAGCGATCCTGCGATCAGACGTGGCAGGCCTGCGCCGACTTGCCGGGGATGGTGATGGTCACATCGTTGCCCGAACCCTTGACTTCATAGCCGCCCTCGGCGGTGAAGGGCTGGCCGGCTTCAGCGGCCTTCAGCATGGTGGGCGAACCCGTCTTCTCGGTGCGCAGGATCGCGCTCTTGTCGTCGCTCATATAGTCGACGAAGATCAGGCTGTTGTCCTTGCAGCGGAACTGCTTGTTGGCCTTGACCGACGGCGGCAGCTCGACCGGGGCGGCATTGGCCAACTGGGCAGCCATCGGATCGGCGGGGCCGCCGACGACTTCGGGTTCGTCATTCTTGTTGCAGGCAGACAGCATGGTCAGGCCGGCAACGGCGATGAGGGGGAGATAATATTTCATAGCGGTCCTTCTATGTGCACTTGCAACATCATGCGTCAACGCAAAACTGCCCGAATTCCGCCACGCCTGTGCAATGGCGTCATGACGTTTGCGTGACAATTGCCCGATTGGGCCAGGTGTGCGTCATCCGCGCTTGACCGCGCGGACAGGCGCGGTCAATGCAGGCGCATGGCTGAGGAAAATACCCCGCAAACGGATCTGTCCCAACTGTCGTTCGAGGATGCGCTGCGCGCGCTCGAATCGATCGTCCGCCGGCTGGAAAGCGGCGATGTCCCGCTCGATGAGTCGATCTCGCTCTATGCCCAGGGCGAGGAATTGCGCAAGCGTTGCACCGAACGGCTGCAGGCGGCCGAAGCGCGGATCAGCAAGTTGACGGTCGATGCCGGCGGCACCGTGACCGGCGCCCAGCCCTTCGGCGCGGATTGACCCACTGCATGGAACGGAGCGCGGCAGGAGCGCTGGTCGCCGCCCGAGCGGCAACGGTCGCGGCCGATATCGACCGGGCGTTCGACGCGCTGCTGGCTGTCCCCGACGATCCGCGTCATCGCCTTTATGAAGCGATGCGCCATGCCGCGATCGGCGGTGGCAAGCGGCTGCGGCCGCTGCTGGTGCAGGCGACCTGCGATCTGTTCAACATTTCCCGCGAATCCGCGCTGCGCGTCGGCCTCGCGATCGAATGCATCCATGTCTATTCGCTGGTGCATGACGATCTGCCGGCGATGGACGATGACGATATGCGGCGCGGTAAGCCGACGGTTCACAAGGCGTTCGACGAAGCGAGCGCAATCCTGGCCGGCGATTGCCTGCATGATCTCGCCTTCGAGATATTGGCCGACGAACAGACCCATCCCGATGCCTTCGTGCGGATCGACCTCGTAAAGGCGCTCGCCGTCGCCAGCGGCCCGGTCGGCATGGCGGGCGGGCAGATGATGGACCTGGAGGCGGAAAAGGCGCGTTTCGATCTCGCCACCGTTACCCGGCTGCAAAATCTCAAGACCGGCGCGCTGATCGGCTTCTGCGTCGATGCCGCCGCCATCATGGCGCGCATCCCGGTGGAGGCGCGCACCGGCCTGCACGGCTATGCCCGCGATATCGGCCTTGCCTTCCAGATTGCCGACGACCTGCTGGATGTAGAGGGCGACGCGGCCCTGGCCGGCAAGGCGCTGGGCAAGGATGCTGCCGCTGGCAAGGAAACCTTCGTCTCGCTCCTGGGGGTAGACCGGGCGCGGGAACAGGGGCGCTTGCTCGTTGAACAGGCCAAGGCGCACCTGCACGGCCATGGCGCGGAGGCGGATCTGCTGCGCGCCATTGCCGACTATATTGTGGAGAGGGACCGCTAGATCATGAGCAAGCCGCGTATCGGTGTCTATCCCGGCACCTTCGATCCCATCACCCTTGGCCATATGGACATCATCCGCCGCGGCGCGAAGCTGGTCGACAAGCTGGTGATTGGCGTCACCACGAACATCAGCAAGTCGCCTATGTTTGCCGATGAGGAGCGGCTCGACATGGTCCGCCGCGAATGCGCGGACATCGACACCGAAATCGTCGTCACCGGCTTCAACTCGCTGCTGATGGACTTTGCCGAATCGCAGGGCGCCAACGTCATCATCCGGGGGCTGCGCGCTGTCGCCGACTTCGAATATGAATATCAGATGGCGGGCATGAACCAGCAGATCAACAGCCGGGTCGAAACCGTCTTCCTGATGGCCGACGTGTCGCTGCAGCCGATCGCGTCGCGTCTGGTCAAGGAAATCGCCCTCTATGGCGGGCCGATCCACAAGTTCGTCAGCCCCGCCGTGCGCGAGGAGGTGGAGGCGCGGGTGGCCGCACTTGGCCGCAAGGGGCAGGGCTAGGAACGGGTTGTCGCCAATGTTGCCGTCTCGTTTCAGCCCGCGTTCAGTTGCCAATCCCGATCAGGGCGCTATCAGGACGGCTTGACCTTCCCGGGCAAGATCTAAGGAAAGCTTATTCGCATGCGTTTCACTTCCGCGCTCAAGACCGTGGCGATCGGTTTCGCCCTCACCGCGTCCAGCGTGGCCTTCGCCCAGGGTGGCGGCGGTGGCGGCGGCGGTGCCGAGGAAATGAAGAAGGCGGAAACCGCTGCGAAGGCGGAGCAGAATGCCAAGTCGCTCGGCGCGCAACTGACGCCGCAACTGCCGCCGGCGACCATTCCGGCCGACCCGCAGAACATCTGGGATCTTGATCTGTCGAGCGGTGGCCGCGTGCGCATTCAGCTGCGTCCGGACATCGCCCCCAACCATGTCGAGCGAATCAAGGAACTGACCCGCCAGGGCTTCTACAATGGTCTGAAGTTCCACCGCGTCATCCCCGGCTTCATGGCCCAGGGCGGCGATCCCAAGGGCGACGGCACCGGCGGTTCGACGCTGCCCGACCTCAAGGCCGAGTTCAACCCGATGCCGCATCTGCGCGGCACCCTGTCGATGGCCCGCGCCCAGAGCGAGGACAGCGCCAACAGCCAGTTCTTCATCGTGCTGCTGCCGCGCATGCAGCTCGACAAGAAATATACCGTGTTCGGCCGCGTGATCGAAGGCATGCAATATGTCGATGCGGTCCATGAGGGCGAGCCGCCGGCCGACCCGACCGTGATCCTGCAGGCCTCGATCGAGAGCGACGGCAAGCCGCCGGTGCTGGCACCCCCGCCCCCGCCGCCGGCGCCCGAACCTGCGGCC
This sequence comes from Sphingobium scionense, assembly GCF_014197035.1. Taxonomy (GTDB): domain Bacteria; phylum Pseudomonadota; class Alphaproteobacteria; order Sphingomonadales; family Sphingomonadaceae; genus Sphingobium; species Sphingobium scionense. Next base: position 194,392 of record NZ_JACIEU010000009.1, read on the forward strand.
TTGCCGTCGAAGAAGTCGGCTGCCCCGGCCAAGAAGCCGGCCCCCAAGAAGAAGTGAGCTTGCGCCCGGAAGGGCCATCGTCATGCGTGTAGACCTGTTCGATTTCGATCTGCCGGCGGAGAATATCGCCCTCCGTCCGGCCAGCCCGCGCGATTCGGCGCGCCTTCTGCTCGTGCCCGGCGACGGCGCGATGGAGGATCGCATCGTGCGCGACCTGCCGTCCTTGTTGCGCGCAGGCGATGTGCTGGTCTTCAATGACACCCGCGTAATTCCCGCCCAGCTGGAAGGGATGCGGGGCGAGGCGCGGATCGGCGCGACCCTGCACAAGCGGCTGGGCCTGCGCCAGTGGCAGGCCTTCCTGCGCAATGCCAAGCGGGTGCGTGATGGCGACCGGATCGATTTCGGCGCCGGTGTCACCGCGATCGCCGGCCCGCGCGACGACGATGGCGGCGTCACCCTGGATTTCGAGGGCGAGGAACCGGTCGAGATCCTGCTGGAACGGGCCGGGCGCATGCCGCTGCCGCCCTATATCGCCAGCAAGCGCGCCACCGACGAGCGCGACCGCAGCGATTACCAGACCATGTTCGCGCGCGAGGATGGTGCGGTCGCCGCGCCCACCGCCGCGCTGCATTTCACGCCCGACCTCACCGCCGCACTGGCGCAGGCCGGTGTGCTGACCGAAACGCTGACCCTGCATGTCGGCGCCGGCACCTTCCTGCCGGTCAAGGCGGACGATACCGACGACCATCGCATGCATGCCGAATGGGGGCGGATCGATCAGGACACGGCCGATCGCCTGAACGCCGCGCGGGCGGCCGGCGGCCGGATCATCGCGGTCGGCACCACCTCGCTGCGCCTGCTCGAAAGCGCGACCGGGCAGGATGGCGTGATCCGCCCCTTCGCCGACGAAACCCGCATCTTCATTACGCCCGGCTACCGCTTCCGCGCGATCGACGGGCTGATGACCAATTTCCACCTGCCCAAATCGACCCTGTTCATGCTGGTCAGTGCCTTGATGGGCCGCGATCGGATGCAGCAGGTCTACGCCCATGCGATCGCCACCGGCTATCGCTTCTACAGCTATGGCGACTCCAGCCTGTTGCTGCCGGAGCGATAGGGCAGGCGTCTACCCCTTCGGTTGGTTGCCTATTTGAACGAGGCCAGGCATTCCACTTCGAGCGGGGCGCCGAGTGCCAGGCCGTCGGCGCCGAAGGCGCTGCGGGTGGGCAGGCGCTTGCCCTCGAAATAGCTGACATAGGTGGTGTTGAAGCGCGGCCAGTCGGCCATGTCGTCCAGCATCACCGTGCATTTGACGACGTTGCCGAAGTCGAGGCCATTATCCTTCAATATCTTGCCGATCGAATCCATCGCATTCTTGACCGCCGCATCGAACCCTTCCTTGTGCGGGTCCATGCCGTCGGGCACCTGGCCGATCTGACCCGACATGTAGAGCATGTCGCCGACCCGGATCGCGGGCGAGAAGGGCAGCTTGGCCGGTAGCGGCTTCTGCGCGGCGGCGGGCGCGGCGATCATGAGGCCGGCCAGAAGGGCGATTGGCAGGGCGGGGGCGAGCAGCTTTTTCATCATGGGGCTCCGAAAAGGATCAGACGCGGGGCAGGGCGGCGATCAGCCGTTCGACATCCCTGTCATCGTTGAACACCGATGGCGAGATGCGGAAATAATTGTCGTGGACGGATAGGCGCACCTGCGCCCGCGCCAGCGGATCGGTGAGCAGGCCCTTCGCATTGGGCAGGACGCAGCTCAGCAGCGGGCTGGTCGCGCCCGGCGGGGTGATGAGGCGATAGCCCTTGCGCGGCAGCTCGTCGCGCAGCTGGCCGATCAATTGCTGGGCATGGGCCTGGATCGCGGGGACGGTGAGGGCCGAGATGTAACTGATCGAATGATCGAGCATGGCGCTGATCGCCTGGGCATAGGTGCCGGTGCCGAAATGGCCGAGCGCGCCGGGGCGGGCGATATAGCTGGTCGGCGCGTCGCCGGGCGGATCGAGCGGGAAGACATGGGTCTGCGGCGGGGACAGGCCGATGCCGGGCGGCGCACCGGGCGCGGCAAAGCCATAATAGCCATATTCGGTGCGGGGCAGCCGGTCCGCGACGCCGCGCCGGACATAGAGGAAGCCCAGGCCAAAATCGCCCATCAGCCATTTATAGGTGGCGCAGGCGGCGAAATCGACGCCGCTGTCGTGCAGGTCGATCGGCACCGCGCCGGCGGCATGGATAATGTCGGCATAGACGAGCGCGCCGACCTTGTGGGCCATCGCGCTGATCGCCTTCAGGTCATGCTGGAAGCCGTTATAGGTGGAGATGGCCGAGAGGCTGACCAGCTTCGTTCCCGGCGTGATGGCGCGGGCCATGTCCTCGGGCGCGATGCGGCCCTCGCGCGCCTGCACCCAGGCGACATCGACGCCCTGTTTGGCCATTTCCTGATACATGGGGAAGGCGGCGTAGAAATGGAGCGTGTCGGTGACGACGCGGCCGCCATCCTTTGGCAAGCCGAGTGCGCGCAGCACCGCCTGTTCGCCCATGGTGGTGGACTGGACCCAGGTGATCTCGTCCACGTCGGCGCCCATCAATGCAGCGAATTTCGCGATCAGCGCGGCGCGATCGACCGGCTTGCGCGCGGCAGCGACGGGATCGAGCGTGCGGCCTGCGAGATAGGCGTCGGCGGCGGCTTTGGCGCCCAGGCTCACCGGATGGGTGGAGGCGCTGTCGAAATAGGCGAGCGGGGTGGCGGCGAAGCTGGCCTTGTCGGGCAGCGATGGCGGCGCGGCGACGGCGCGCGCGGTCTGCGCCGCGACTGGTATCGCGAGCGCCGCGCCCAACGCCTGGCGCCGGCTAAGGCTCATGCCATGATCCGGGCGAGCGCGGTCTTGAACGCCTGCATTTCCGCCGGCGTGCCGAAGGAGACGCGGACCCAGTCGTCCATATGCTTGCGCGGGCCGCCAATGAAGATCTTCTCCTTCGCCAGCGCGGCGGTGACATCGGCGCCGGGGCGGCCGACATGGATCATCGCGAAGCTGGTCTGCGAGGGAAGATATTTAAGCCCGCGCGCATCGAGCCAGGCGAAGAGATCGTCGCGCACCGCCTTGTTATAGGCCTTGCGCTGGGGCAGCAGGGTCGGATCGAGCAGGCTGGCCTCGGCCGCGACTACGGCGGGCATCGGCGTGATGTTGACGCCATAATCGGCCATGCCGTCGAGCAGATCCTTGCGCCCGGCGATCAGGCCGCAGCGCAGGCCGGCAAGGCCGTAGATCTTCGAGAAGGTGCGGGTCACAAGGATGTCCGCGCCCTTCGCCACCAGGTCGAGGCAGCTCTGCGCGTCGCTATAGTGGATATAGGCCTCGTCTACGAGCAGCACGGAGCCGGCCGGCTTGTTGGCGAGCAGCCATTCGATGTCGGCGCGCGGGATCGGCAGGCCGGTCGGATTGTTGGGATTGCAGAGATAATAGACGCCGGCGTCCGGCGCGGCGGCGAGCAGCTTGCGGACATCGGCGGTGAAGTCGCCGGCCAGCGGCAGGGCGACGGCTCGGGTGACCGGCTGGTTGCCCTTGCCCAGGAACCCCTGGTCGAAGGTCGGCTCGAAATAGGCGATCGGGCGGGACTTGGACGAGTAGGTCAGTGCGACCGAACGCAACGGCATGAAGGAGCCGGGATGGACCTGAACCTGGTCGGGCGACAGGCCGTTCTGGCGGGCGAACAGGCTTTCCAGCTTCGACGCGAAGGCCATGCCATAGCGGCCGGCGAGCGGATCGAGCCCGGACAGCGCCTGCAGCGCGGCGGGGGCGGGGCCGAGCGGGTTTTCGTTGCTGTTGATGAAGATGCCGTCGGTCAGCGTGGCGACCATCGCCTTGGGATCATCGCTCATCGCCACCTTGCGGTCGCGCTGGGCCAGGGCGGGTGCTGCGCCGGCTATTGCCGCCGCGCCCATGGCACCGCGCATCAGCATGCGGCGGCTGAGAGTGTCCGGACGGTCGGTCATGCTGTATTTCTCCCCCCGAAGATCACAAAAAAAGGGCCGGTCCTTGGCGGACCGGCCCTTCATTTTTACGCGCTTAGAACTTGAAGTCGATACGCGCGTAATAATAGCCGCCGGCCGTGCTGTAGGGGCCATGGCCATAGGGCGTGTCATAGGCGCCCGCGCCGTTGATGTAGGGCGACTGGCCGACCGGTACAGTCACGCCCTTGAGCAGCTTGGGCACTTCGGGCTTCTGGTTGAACAGATTGTTCGCACCCAGCGAGAAGGTGACGGCATCGGTGAAGTCGTAGCTCACTTCCAGATCGGTGATCGGAGCGGCCTTGACCACGCCCTTGAAGTAGAGCTGGTCTGCGCCGCCGGCACCGTCCTGGATCAGGAAGCCGCCTTCGGGGACGATGATCGCACCGCTGCTGTCGCGTGCGGTGAAGCCCGGCCGGATCAGCATGCTGGTCTTGCCATAATAGGTTTCACGCAGGTTCAGGCTGAACGGGCCGCTCTTGAACAGGGCGCCGAACACGACCTTATAGTCGGGCGTCGAGTCTTCGATGTTGCTTTCCGATGCCGCGTTGAACAGCGGATAGCCGACCTTGTTGTTGGTGATCTTGGTCTTGTTGTAGTTGGCGTTCAGCGACAGGTTGAGCGAGCCGAAGTCCAGGGCCACCGGATAGGAGGCCGAGAAGTCGATACCCATCGTCCGGGTGTCGATGCCGTTGGTGAAGCTCTGGACGCCGACGGTCTGGAGCGCGGTGTCGAGGACGATGCCCGCCGCCGCCAGCGCGTCGAAGATCGCGGCCGCGCCCGGCTGGACGACGCCGCCCTGGACCGCGTTACGCGATGCGGTGGCGGTGATGCGGTCCTTGATCTTGATCATATAGGCATCGACCGTGACTGCCAGCTTGGGCACCGGACGCACGACGAAACCGGCCGAGAAATTCTTCGACTTTTCCGCGCCGAGCGGACCGAAACCGAGCAACTGGGCCGCCGGGGTGCCGGCAGGCAGCTGGGCGACGGCGCTGGTCGGGCCGACGTTGATGGTCGAATATTTCTGTTCGGCCAGGGTCGGCGCGCGGAAGCCGGTGCTGGCCGTGCCGCGGATCGCGAAGGCATCGCTGAAGTCGTAGCGGGTGGTGATCTTGCCGATCAGCGTGTCACCGAAATCGCTATAATCTTCATAGCGGCCGGCAAGGTCGACGCTCCAGCCATCGACCGGTTCGGCGATGAAGTTGACATAGCCGGCCTTGGAATTGCGGGTGAAGCGGCCCGCGTCGGTCGCCTTGTAGCCCGGGAAGGATTGAACGCCGGTCTTGTAGGTCGAATTCTCGTCGCCCTGGACGATTTCATACATGTCCTTGCGATATTCGCCACCGAACGCAAAGGTCAGCGGACCAGCCATGCCGACGTCGAATTCCTTGCGAATGTCGGCGTTGACCGTGGTCTGGCTCAGGCGGAAGCCGCCGTCATAGGCCTTGTCAGGCGTATTGGCCGTGCCGATGCCTGCGAGCGCTGCGGCATAGCTTTCCTGCCAGCGTTCGCGATGGGCCGACTTCTCGGTCCAGATCTCGTTCTTCTGATAGCCATAGGTGCCGCTGACGTCATAGGTCCAGTCGCTGCCGAAATCGCCCTTGGCGCCGACGGTGAAGCTATATTCGTCTTCGATCACATGCTGCAGCGGGACCATGCCGTAGGTGCCGGTATCGCCATAGCAGATGTTGGGATCATAAGCGGCTGAGGTGACATTGCCGCCCAGATTGCCGGTTTCGTAGCAGATGCGCTTGGGATGGCGATAGCCCTGCTTCGCCCAGCCTTCGCGACGCGACACGTCACCAAAAGCGTAGAGTTCGACGCCGCCGAAATCATAGCCGGCGTTGAAGAAGGCGACGTTCAGTTCCGACTTGGGCTGGCCACCATTGATGTTGGCCAATGCGTCGCCGGCGAGGTTCGACCATTGGGCCGGGGCGTTGGGCTGGAGCGTGCCGTCGAGCTGGGTGACCTGAACCTGGCCCTTGCCGAGCGTGGTATAGTCCTGGCGGCGATGGAACAGGGTCAGGTCGAAATAGCCGTCCTCGCCCAGCTTGAAGCCGACATTGCCCGAGGCGGAGAAGAGTTCGCCCTGGCTGTTATAATATTGACCACCGGTCACCTTGAAGGTGCCGCCTTCGGTCTGGTCCTTGAGGATGAAGTTGATGACGCCGGCGATCGCGTCGGTGCCATAGACGGCAGCGGCGCCTTCCTGGAACACTTCGACCTGCTTGATCGCGTCTGGCGGAATGAGGTCGATGCTGGGCGCGGCCGAGCCGGAGAAGGCGCCGAGCACCTGAAGGATACCGTTACCGTGGCGGCGCTTGCCATTGACCAGAACCAGCGTGTGGTTCGGCGACAGGCCGCGCAGACGGGCCGACAGCGAGAAGCTGGACATGTCGGTGCCCTGCGTCTGCGCCGTGAAGCTTGGCACGATCTGGGTCAGCACCTGATTCATGTTGGGCTGGCCGACGCGGCTGATCGCGTCCTCGCTCAGCACCTGGATCGGCGCTGCGGATTCCGCGGCCGACATGCCGATGGCGCGGGTGCCGGTAACGATGATGGCTGTGCCGTCGTCAGCCTGCGGTTCCTGCGGTGCTTCCTGTGCAATTGCAGCAGCAGACCAGGACGAAGCGGCAATCAGTGATAGTTTAAGAGCGGATAATCTTGTCATTTTATGCCCCCTGTTATGCATTATCTTGACACAGGGGAGAACGAGGCTTGGTGAAATAACCGCTATTGCAGTGCAAAAATTATGACTCGATATGAAATATTTCTGCTTCGTATCTAGTGTCGGATTCGTCAGCTTATTCTAGATTTGCAATGGTCTTCAAATGACAAGGCGGGATGTGCTGTGATGCATTTTGCAATCAACTGGAATGGCGGGTTTTTGATCCTGGTTCGTTATTGATTTACTTGTGCCTCATCCGCCTTTTGCAGTGGCGATGAGCTTGCGGGCTTCCGCGCCGGTCCAGTCCATCGCGCCGACGACGCGGGCGACTTCCTTGCCCTTGGCATCATAAAGGACGGTGGTCGGCAGGACGCCGGTGGCATAGCCCAGGCCGAGCTTGTTCTCCGGATCGGTCCAGCCCTTGAGGTGGGGCAGCTTGTGTTTGGCGAAGAAGGGCTTGATCGCGGCCTGGCCCTGCACGTCCTGCGAGATCGTCAATACCGCCAAGCTCCTGTCACCTTCGCTGTCACTTTGCGCGGCGAGGGCATCGAGCGTCGGCATCTCCGCGACGCAGGGCGCGCACCAGGTCGCCCAGAGATTGACCAGCAGCGGGCGGCCGGCAAAGTCCTGCAGGGTCGCCGTGCCGCCCTGCGGATTTTCGAACGCGAAGGTCGGCGCAGACGTGCCCGCCTTGCTGCGGTCGATCGTGTAGTTGAACGCGCCCTTGGCGCTCGCCCCTACAGGGGGCTGGGCTTCGTCGCTCGTCACCTCGCCGCTGGCGCTCGCATTGGCTTGCCCCGCAGGCGGGGATTGCCTATCGCATGCCGCCAGCCCAGCCAGCAGGAGCAGTGTCATTACCGAGCGCAAGGACGATATCATGGAAGCAGGCTCCAACAGCATGTGGGGTGGCCGGTTCGCGGCCGGCCCGGCATCGATCATGCGTGAGATAAATGCCTCCATCCCCTTCGACAAGCGCTTGTGGAAACAGGATATCGCCGGGTCCAAGGCGCATGTCGCGATGCTGGCCAAGCAGGGCATCGTCGATGGCGAGGATGCGCAGGCGATCACCGAGGGGCTGAATCGGATCGCTGCCGAATATGAAGCCAATGGCGTGCCGGTCAATCTGGACCTGGAAGATATCCACATGGTCACGGAGTCGCGGCTGGCCGAACTGATCGGCCCGGCCGCCGGGCGCCTGCACACCGCGCGCAGCCGCAACGACCAGGTGGCGACCGATTTCCGCCTGTGGGTCCGCGACGCCATGGATGAGGTGATGGCGGGCCTGGCCGGGTTGCAGCAGGCACTGCTCGCCCGTGCCGAGGAACATGTCGATGCGGTGATGCCGGGCTTCACCCATCTCCAGTCGGCGCAGCCGGTGACGCTGGGCCATCATCTGATGGCCTATTATGAAATGGTGCGCCGCGACCGCAGCCGTTTTGCCGATGCGCGCGTGCGGCTGGACGAATGCCCGCTGGGCGCCGCCGCGCTGGCCGGCACCGGCTTCCCGATCGATCGCCATGCCACGGCGGCGGCGCTGGGCTTTGCCAAGCCGACCGACAACAGCCTGGACAGCGTGTCCGACCGCGACTTCGCGCTCGACTATCTGATGGCCGCGACCCAGGCGTCGCTGCATCTGTCCCGCCTGGCCGAGGAGTTCATCATCTGGGCGAGCCAGCCCTTCGGCTTCGTCAAGCTGCCCGACGCCTATTCGACCGGCAGCTCGATCATGCCGCAGAAGCGCAATCCCGACGCGGCGGAACTGGTGCGCGGCCATGCCGGGCGGATCATGGGTTGCATGAATGCGCTGTGCGTGACGATGAAGGGTCTGCCGCTCGCCTATTCCAAGGATATGCAGGACGACAAGCCGCCGGTGTTCGAGGCGCACGACCTGCTGGGCCTGTCGATCGCGGCGATGACCGGCATGATCGAGACGGTGACGTTCCGCACCGACCGGATGCGCGGTTTGGCGGAGAGCGGTTTCGCGACAGCGACAGACCTGGCCGACTGGCTGGTGCGCGAGGGCGACATTCCCTTCCGCGAGGCGCATCATATCACCGGTCGTGCCGTGGCTGCAGCAGAGGAAGCCGGCGTGCAACTGGCCGACCTGCCGCTCGACACGCTCAAGGCCATTGATGCGCGTATCGACGATCGTATCTATGCGGTATTGACGGTCGATGCGTCGGTCGCCAGCCGCAAGAGCCATGGCGGCACGGCGCCCGATCAGGTGCGCGCGCGGATCGCCGCGGCGCGTGCGACACAGGAGTAAGGCAGATGGCACGGCATGTCCGCAACGGGCTGATGATCGGGGCAATGGCGCTGGCGCTGGCCTCCTGCGGTGGTCGTGAATCGCTCAAACCCGTGGCGGGCCAGAAACTGCCCGCCGTGCCGGTAGGGGCGGCGACCGCGCCGACGGCTGCCGACCTGACCGACGCCGGCACCCAGGCCCGCCCGGAGCGCAACGTGGAGTTGCTGACCCAGTCGCGCCAGCGCGGCAATGACGAATTCGATCTGCCGCCGGAAAGCCGGCCGCAATAATAGTCCCTATTCCCGCAAGGATCAGACCTTGGATCATTTCGATTATGTAGACGGCACCATGCATGTGGAGCAGGTGCCGATGGCGGAGATTGCGCAGCAGGTCGGCACCCCCGTCTATGTCTATTCGACCGCAACGCTGGAACGCCATGTCGGCGTGTTTCGCGAAGGGCTGTCCCAGCTCGACAATCCGCTGATCGCCTTTGCCGTGAAGGCCAATCCCAATGCCGCCGTGCTGGCGACGCTGGCGAAGCTGGGGCTGGGCGCGGACGTGGTATCGGGTGGCGAACTGCTGCGTGCGGTAGCAGCGGGCATACCGGCCGACCGCATCGTCTTTTCCGGCGTCGGCAAGACCGCCGATGAAATGCGGATCGCGCTGGAGCACGGCATCTACCAGTTCAACCTGGAAAGCGAACCGGAAGCCGAAATGCTGTCCGCGGTTGCGCTGTCGATGGGGAAGAAGGCACCGGTCGCCTATCGCATCAACCCCGATGTCGATGCCGGCACCCATGCCAAGATTTCGACCGGCAAGTCGGAAAACAAGTTCGGCATCCCCTATGCCCGCGCGCTGGAAAGCTATGCCGCCGCGCGCGACCTGCCGGGCCTCGATGTCCAGGGCGTGGCCGTGCATATCGGCAGCCAGTTGACCGACCTGGCGCCGCTGGAGGCGGCCTTCGTCAAGGTCGGCGCGCTGATCGCGCAGTTGCGCGCGGCCGGCCATGACATCCGCACCGCCGATCTGGGCGGTGGCCTGGGCGTGCCCTATGATCCCTCGCAGCCGCTGCCGCCGAGCCCGGCCGATTATGGCGCGATGGTGACGCGGGTGACGCAGGGCTGGGATGCGCGGCTGATGTTCGAGCCGGGCCGGGTGATCGTGGGCAATGCCGGCGTGCTGCTGTCGAAGGTGATCCGCGTCAAGCAAGGCGCGCAGGCGCCGTTCGTGATCGTCGATGCGGCGATGAACGACCTGATGCGCCCCAGCCTCTATGATGCCTGGCATGATATTCGTGCGGTGGCGCCCGCCGGAAGTCGGGAGATGGCCAACGTCGTCGGCCCGGTGTGCGAAACGGGCGATACCTTCGCCATGCATCGCGACATGGATGTGGTGGCCGCCGGCGATCTGGTCGCTTTCATGACGGCCGGCGCCTATGGTGCGACGATGGCGGGCACCTATAATAGCCGGCCGCTGACGCCGGAAGTGCTGGTATCGGGCGACAAATGGGCGGTCGTGCGCGAGCGGCCGCCGGTGCAGTCGCTGATCGACGGCGATATCATTCCCGACTGGGTCGCGGGCTGATGCATAGCCTACCCGTCTTCCTGCGGCTGGAGGGGCGGGCGGTCATCCTGACCGGAAACGGCGAGGCGGCCGATGCCAAGCGCCGGCTGCTGGAGCGCGCCGGCGCGCGCGTCGTCGGCGAGGATGATGCGGAAGCGCGGATCGCGATCGTGTCGGATGGCAACGCGGCGGTCGTGGCACGACTGCACGCGCGCGGTGTGCTGGTGAATGCGACCGACAAGCCCGACCTGTGCGATTTCACCCTGCCGGCGATCGTTGATCGCGACCCGGTGCTGATCGCGATCGGCACGGGCGGGGCGTCGGCGGGACTGGCGGCGGCGCTGCGGCAGCGGATCGAGGGACTGTTGCCGAGCGGGCTGGGCGATCTGGCGCAGGCGCTGTTCGCGGCGCGGGGGCGCTTGCGCGACCTATGGCCCGATGCCGGCGCGCGGCGGCAGGCGATCGGCAAGGCGCTGGCGCCCGGCGGGGCGATCGATCCGCTGGGCCTTGGCCCCGATGTCGATGTCTGGCTGGCGAAAAATCCGGAGGCGGACAAGGCCGAGCTATATCTCGTCCGGCTGTCCTCCGCCGATCCCGACGACCTGACCGTGCGCGATGCGCGGATGCTGGCGCTGGCGGACCGGGTCTATCATGATGCGTCGGTGGCGTCGGCGATATTGGACCGGGCGCGGGCGGATGCCGAACGGATCGCGGCGGATGGTCCGCCCGAACGGCTTGAAACCGGCCTCAGTCTGTGGGTCAGTTCTGTCGCGCGCTGAGGCGGGCGACTTCGTCCTGCAAGGCCTGGATCGAGGAGACGAGGCGGGCGCGATCCTGCTGCATTTCATGCAGGGCGTCGCGGGTCTCGCCCAGTTCCACGGCGCGGCGGGCGATGCGGGCATCGAGTTCGGCATTGTGCTGGCTGAGCATGCCGAGCCGTTCGGCGCGGGCGCACAGATGGCGCAGCCGCGCATCGAGCAGGTCGAAATCGAACGGTTTGACGATATGGTCGTCGGCGCCCGCCTCCAGCACTTCGACGGCGGACTGGCTGTCGATGCGGCCGGTCAGCATGACGATGCAGGCATGGGGGGCGAGCGCGGCAGAGCGTATGCGCTTCATGGTCGTCACGGCGGGCAGCATCAGCAGGTCCATGTCGATCAGGATCAGGTCGACCGGACGCGTGACCAGCAGGTTGAGCGCGATAAAGCCATTTTCGGCCAGCACCACGTCGTAGTTAAGTCGTGACAGGCGGCGGGCGATGACGGCGCGGGCGGTCGCATTCTCGTCGATCAGCAGCACGCGCAGCCGACGCGAGGCGGTGGCCCCGTTTTCCGGCTGCTGCGCGACGATCTGATGAAGGGGCATGCGCTTGAAAAACGGCATTGGATAGCAACTCCTGCGATCGGCAGGATAGACGCTGGCGGCAAAGAAATGGTTAACGCGCCATGCCCTCGGCGCCATAGGCGCGCAGGAAGATGTCGACGGCGAAGGCGGCGTCGCTTTCCATCTGCTGCGGCGTGACCCGTTCGATCTGGCTGAGCAGCAGCAATTCATGGCAACCCGATGTCGTCAGGCGCATCAGCACGCGGGCGGCCTTGTCAGGATCGTCGCGGCGCAACCGGCCGCGATCCATCGCGCCTTCGAGGAAGCGGGCGAGCAGCATTCGGGTATGGCTGGGCGCCATTTCATAGAAGATGCGGCTCATTTCCGGGAAACGACTGCCTTCCGACGCGATCAGGCGGTGCAGGGCGATCGCTTCGGGCGATGTCACCTTTTCGAGCAGGCTGAGCGCGGTGCGGTGCAGCGTCGAGGCGAGGTCGCCGCCAGGGTCCAATATTTCCGAAAGGCGCGCGCGATAGGTGCCGGTCGCATTTTCGAGAACCGCGCGAAACAATTCCTCCTTTGACGGGAAATGATTCCACAGCGTGCCCTTCGACCCGCCCAATATGGCGGCGATGGCCGACATGCTGGTCGCGGCATAGCCATTTTCCAGAAAATGCCGGGCAGCCACCTCCAATATCGTCTGGCGCCGGTCGAGGCGGCGGGCCTCCCGGCGACTGGGGGCCAAAGCTTTTTCCGGGCATGTCATATAAGCGTACCATAGAGTACGCTATTTATATTGACAAGGGTGGTACGGCGGGGCAAAGGCGATTTTCATACTGGATGGTACGGTTTGGATATGTCCGTGAGTCGCATCAGTTTTTCCATTCGCATCGGCGGTATTGCAGCGACAGCGCTGCTTCTGGCCGGCTGTGCTTCAATACCCGATCTGGGCGACAAGCCCGAGATTCGCGCGCCGCAGAGCGTGGAGGCCGGGCGCAGCCTGAGCGCCGACACGGTTGCCTGGCCCAGCGAAAATTGGTGGAGCGCCTATGGCGATCCGCAACTGACATCGTTGATCGAGGAAGGGCTGCGCAATTCGCCCGACATGGCGGTGGCGCTGGCGCGTTTCCGCCAAGCGACGGCGATGGCCCAGCAATCGGGCGCGGCGCTGCTGCCCACGGTCGACGCCACGGCCAATGCCGGCGTGACCAAGCAAAGCTATAATATGGGCATGCCCAAGGATTTCGTGCCGCAGGGTTGGCTGGGCACCGGCAAGGTCGGGCTGGACTTTGGTCTGGACATCGACCTGTGGGGCAAGAACCGGGCGTCGCTGGCGGCGGCCACGTCGGAGGCCCGCGCGGCCGAGATCGACGCGCAGCAGGCGCGCCTGGCGCTGACCACCGCGATCGCCGATGCCTATGCCGACCTGGCCCGCCTCTATGACGAGGCGGAAATCCAGGAGCGCACGCTGGCAATCCGCACGGCCAGCCAGAAGCTGGTCGCCGACCGGCGGCAAAATGGCCTGGAAACGCGCGGCAGCGTGCGCCAGGCCGATGCCACCGTGTCCTCGGCCAAGGCGCAACTGGCGGCCGCCCGCGTGGCAATCGAGCTGCGCCAGCATCAGATCGCCGCGCTGATCGGCGCCGGGCCGGACCGTGGCCTGGCGATGACCCGGCCGCAGATCGGGCAGCTGGCGCCGCTGGGCCTGCCGGCGGACGTCACCACCAATCTGGTGGCGCGTCGCCCCGACGTCGCGGCCGCGCTGGCCCGGACGCAGGCCGCCGCCAGCCGGATCAAGGTGGCGCGGGCATCCTTCTATCCGGCCGTGAGTCTGAGCGCCCTGATCGGCGTCCAGTCGCTGGGTTATGAGACGCTGTTCACCGGCACCGGTGCTTCGGGCGGTTCGACGTCCTTCGCGGACAATCTGTTCAAGAAGGATTCGCTGTTCGGCAGCGCCGGCCCGGCGATCAGCCTGCCGATCTTCCATGGCGGGCAGTTGCGCGGCCAGTATCGCGGCGCGCGCGCGACCTATGACGAGGCGGTCGCCAGCTATGACAAGACCGTGCTGGGCGCCTATCAGGACGTCGCCGACGCGGTGACCAGCCGCCGGACGCTGGACCAGCGGCTGACCGACGCCAAGGCGGCGCTGACCGCGTCGCAGGATGCCTATGGCGTCGCCCAGCAGCGCTACAAGGGCGGGCTTTCCACCTATCTCGACGTGCTGAACGTCGAGGACCAGCTGCTCGCGGCGCGTCAGTCCGTCGCGCAGCTGGAAGCGAGCGCCTTCTCTCTCGATATTGCCCTCATTCGCGCGCTTGGCGGCGGCTTTGCCGCGAGCGACGCTCAGTCCAAGGATCGACCCAATGGCTGATGCCGCCACCGAAACTTCCCCCGAACTGGCCGAGCAGCGCGGCAATGCCCGCAAGACCTGGCTGACCCGTCTGGCGATCGCCGTGCTGGTGGTCGGTGCCCTGTGGGCGGCCTGGTATTTCCTGATCGGGCGCAATCATGTCAGCACCGATAATGCCTATGTGAATGCGGAGGTCGCCCAGGTGACACCTTTGCTGTCGGCGCAGGCGATCGAGGTCAACGTCACCGACACCCAGACGGTGAAGCGCGGCGACATTCTGGTGAAGCTGGACCCGACCGATGCGCAGATCGCGCTGCAGCAGGCCGAGGCCGATCTGGCCGATGCCCGTCGCCGCTTCCGCCAGACGAGCGCGACCAGCGGTTCGCTGTCGGCGCAGGTCGAGGCGCGTGGCGCCGACATCGTCCAGGCCCGTGCCCAGTTGGCGACCGCGCAGGCCGATTTCGACAAGGCCCGCATCGACCTGCAGCGCCGCGAGGCACTGGTTTCGGGTGGTGCGGTTTCGGGCGATGAAGTGACTTCTGCGCGCAAATCCTATGCCGGAGCCAAAGCAGCGCTGGACCTGGCCCGTGCCGGTGTCGAGACTGCGCAGGCGACCCGCAATGCCGCCACCGGCCAGCTGGCCGCCAATGATGCGCTGATCCGCGGTTCGACCGAGGAAAGTGATCCTGCGGTGATGGTCGCCAAGGCGAAGCTGGAAGACGCCAAGCTGGACCTGGAACGCACGATCATTCGCGCGCCCGTTGACGGCGTGGTGACCAAGCGTGCGGTCCAGATCGGCCAGCGCGTGGCGCAGGGCAGCCCGATCATGAGCATCGTCCCGCTCTCGCAGGTCTATGTCGACGCCAATTTCAAGGAGCGCCAGCTGCGCCATGTGAAGGTGGGCATGCCCGCCACGGTCGTGGCCGACATCTATGGTGGCGACGTCGTCTATCATGGCAAGGTCGTGGGCTTTTCCGGCGGCACCGGTTCGTCGCTGTCGCTGATCCCGGCGCAGAACGCGACCGGCAACTGGATCAAGGTGGTCCAGCGCCTGCCGGTCCGCATCGCACTCGACCCCAGGGAACTGGCTGCGCATCCGCTGCGCGTCGGCCTGTCCACCGAAGTAGAGATAGACCTGGCCGGCGAGTGAGCCGGCCTAGCAAGGGAGCAGAGGCGTGAGCGGCCCCGAAACCTATAATCTGCTCTCGCCACGCACCCGCACGCTTGCCGGGCTGGTGCTGGCGCTGAGCAACTTCATGGTCGTGCTCGACCTGACCATCGCCAACGTCTCGGTGCCGCATATTGCCGGCAACCTAGGCATATCGGGCGACCAGGGCACTTGGATCATTACATCCTATGCGGTGGCAGAGGCGATCTGCGTGCCGCTGACCGGCTGGCTGGCGCTGCGTTTCGGCGTGGTGCGGACCTTCATCTGGGCGATGATCGGCTTCGGCTTCTTCTCGATGATGTGCGGCCTGTCGAGCACGTTGGGCATGCTGGTTGCCGCGCGCCTGGGACAGGGCATTTGCGGCGGGCCGATCATGCCGATGTCGCAGACCCTGTTGCTGCGCATCTTCCCCCCGGAATTGCGGCCGCGCGCCATGGGCCTGTGGGCGATGACGACGCTGCTTGGCCCTGCCATGGGGCCGATCGTCGGCGGCTATATCAGCGACAATTGGAGCTGGCACTGGATCTTCTTCATCAACCTGCCGATCGCGGCGCTGTGCGTGTTCGCGGCGATGGCGATGTTGCGGCCGGTGGAGACTGAGACCGCGCACCAGCCGATCGACAAGATGGGCCTGTTCCTGCTGATTTTCTGGATCGGCTGCCTGCAGGTCATGCTGGATATCGGCCGTGACCATGACTGGTTCTCCGATCCGCTGATCCTGACGCTCGCCATCCTGGCCGGCATCGGTTTCATCGTCTTCATCATCTGGGAACTGACCGAGGAGCATCCGATCGTCGATCTGCGGGTGTTCCGGCATATCGGCTTTTCATCGGGCGTCTTTACCCTGGCACTGGCCTTTGGTGCCTATTTCTCCAGTATCGTGGTCATCCCGCAATGGCTGCAGATGTCGATGGGCTATACCGCGACCTGGTCCGGCATCGTCACTGCCTTCACGGCGATGGCGGCAGTGATGAGCGCGCCCTTTGCCGCGCGTTTCACCGGCAAGGTCGATCCGCGCATCATGATCTCGGGCGCGGTCTTCTGGCTGGGCTGCATGACGCTGTGGCGGGCGCACTGGACCAGCGGTATCGACTTTTTCGGGCTGGCGCTGCCGCAGTTCGTGCAGGGCTTTGCCATGCCCTTCTTCATGATTCCGCTGACGACGCTGACCCTGGGGTCGGTGCCGCCGAGCGAGACGGCGTCGGCCGCCGGCCTGCAGAATTTCCTGCGGACCATGGCGATCGCGATCGCGACGTCGCTGGTGCTGACCGGATGGAGCGACAGCCAGCGCGTGTCGCGCAACGAACTGGCCGGCGCCTTGCAGCCCGACGATGCGCAGCGCGCGCTGTCGGGTATGGGGATGTCGACCGAGCAGATCCGCCAGACCATCTCCAACCTGGTGGAGCAGGAGGCGATTGCCATTTCGGTCGACTATGTCTTCTTCATCTCCGCGCTGGTGCTGTTCGCGGCGGCGGTGATCGTCTGGCTGGCGCCCAAGCCGAGCGGGCCGGTGGACACGTCCGCGGCTCACTGATCGACGCCCGGTTCAAGGTAAAGAAAAAGCCTCCCGTTGCCGGTGCAGCGGGAGGCTTTTTCGTTTTGGCGAGTTGATGCCTCAACGGGCGGCGGCAGCGCGCTTCTGGCCGTAGAGGAAATAGACGGCGAGGCCGATCGCGTTCCAGATCAGGCAGGCATAGATGGTCTTCATCGGCAGGCTAAGGAAGAGATAGGCGCAGCCCAGCACCGCGCCCAGGCCGACCAGAGTTGCCGCCGGGGTACGGAACGGGCGCTTGAGGTCCGGCGCACGGCGACGCAGGATCAGCAGGCAGGCGCCGACGGCGGTGAAGGCGATCAGCGTGCCGGCATTGGCGAGCGCGGCGATCTGATCGATTGGCAGCACGCCGGCGATCACCGCGACCAGTATGGCGGTGACGGCGGTGATACGCGCAGGCGTGCCACGCTTCGAGATGCGGGCGAGAGATTGCGGCAGGAAGCCGTCGCGCGCCATCACCAGGAAGATGCGGCTCTGGCCATAGAGGAAGCCCAGCAGCACGGTCGGCAGGGCAATGACGGCGGCGATCGCGACGATCCGGGCGATCGACCCCTGGCCCATTTCGCGCAGGATGAGCGCGAGCGGCTCCGGGCTGTCGGCAAAGCGGGTGAAGGGCATGGCGCCAACCGCTGCGGCAGCGACCAACACATAGATGAGGGTGCAGATGATCAGCGAGCCGACGATGCCGATGGCCAGGTCACGGTCCGGGTTCTTGGCCTCCTCCGCTGCGGTCGAGATCGCGTCGAAGCCGTAGAAGGCGAAGAAGATGATCGCGGCGGCGGCCATCACGCCGCGCTCGATGCCGTCAGGCCCCATATGCTTGGCAAAGCCGAAGGGCATGAAGGGTTCGAGATGCTGGGCGTCGAAGGCGGGCAGGGCGACCCAGACGAACAGGCTGAGGGTGGCGATCTTGATCAGCACCAGCAGCGTGTTGAGCCGGGCGCTTTCGCGCGTGCCGAACATCAGCAGGGCGGCGACGACGGCGATGATGAAAATGGCGGGGATGTTGATGAAGCCGCCAAGCTCCGGTCCCTTGGTCAGCGCTTCGGGAAAGCCGAGCGGGGTGAGAAGCGGGGCGGCATAGCCCGACCAGCCCACCGCCACGGTCGAGACGACCAGCGAATATTCGAGGATCAGGCTCCACCCCACGATCCAGGCAATGCCTTCGCCCAGCACGACATAGGAGTAGCTGTAGGCGCTGCCCGCCGCCGGCATCATGGTCGACAATTCGGCATAGGCGAGCGCGGCGCAGGCGCAGATCGCGCCGGCAATGGCGAAGGAGACGAGGACGGCGGGGCCGGCGCGATCGGCGCCGACGCCGATCAGGGTGAGGATACCGGTGCCGACGATCGCGCCGACGCCCAGCGCCAGCAGATGCGGCCAGGACAGGGTGCGCGCCATGCTGTGGCCGCCTCCCTGGGGCGTCATCGCCTCCATCGGCTTGCGACGTGTCCAACTCATAGAAAAGCTCCCCCTGTTATGCGGTCTGTGGCGGGTTTGCTGGCGCAAACGACGGGCGGGCGCAAGCGCCGAGCCGGAACGTGGCGACTTCTTACAATATCGGGTGCCGCCGCTGCGCTAATATTGCGAGACAGCGGGAGGTCGAAGCAATGGCGACGGCAATCGATATCGTTGAATGGCAGGCGCGTGAACGGCGCATCTTCACCGGCATGGCGGCGCTGGTCGCCGTCACCGTGGTTGGCGGCTTCGGCAGCTTTGCTCTGCGTGGCTATGTCGACGTGGCGACCGTGCCCTGGTGGGTGCATGTCCATGCGCTGTCGCTGCTGGCATGGACGCTGCTGTTCCTGGCGCAGGCGCTGCTGGTGGCGCAGCGGCGGACCGATCTCCATCGCCAGTTGGGCTGGGTTGCGGCCGGGCTTGCCTGCTTCCTGATCCCCTGGGGCATTGCGACGTCGATCCTGGCGGTGCAGGTGGGCCGGGTGCCACCCTTCTTTCCGTCGGGCATATTCCTGGTGCTGGGGCCGCTCGACATGCTGGCCTTTGGTTCGCTGACGCTGGCGGCGATCCTGCTGCGGCGGCGGAGCGACTGGCACAAGCGGCTGATGCTGTGCGGGACCATCGCGATGATGGAGCCGGCATTCGGCCGGATATTGCCGATGCCGTTGCTGGGGCCATGGGCGGGCGCCTGCGCGACACTGATGCAATTGCTCTATGTCGGGATCGCGATGCGCGTTGACGTCGGTCTGCGCGGCGCGGTTCATCCCGCCTATCGCTGGGGACTGGCTGTGATCGCCGGGCGATTGCTGCTGGTCGAGTTGCTGGGGCGCACGACGATCGTCGTTGGGGCGGCTGCCGCGCTGGCTGCGGGATAGCGGACTTGCGCTTGCGGCCGCTTTGGCTTAAGAGGCGCCCTGCATCCGGGACTCTGGTCCTGGAACCCTGACGACTCCAGGATATCCAAGAGGGATATCGAATGGACGCTGGCCGGCGAGTTTTCGCCCGCCGGCGATTTTGTCGTTTTGGGGTGGCGCATGGATTTTCCGGGCCTTGGCCCGAATTGAGGTGATGATGTTCGATTCGCTAAGCGATCGTCTCGGTGGGGTATTCGACAAGCTGCGTGGGCGCGGTGCGCTTACGGAGGACGATGTCCGTGCCGCGATGCGCGAAGTGCGAGTCGCGCTGCTGGAAGCCGACGTGGCGCTGCCCGTGGTCCGCCAGTTCGTCGATCAGGCCACCGAAAAGGCTGTCGGCAGCGATGTGCTGCGGTCGATCACGCCCGGCCAGATGGTCGTCAAGATCGTTTCCGACACGCTGACCGAGACGCTGGGCGCAGAAACAAGCGACCTGATGATCGACGTCACGCCGCCCGCCGTCATCATGATGGTCGGCCTGCAGGGTTCGGGCAAGACGACCTCGACCGCTAAGATCGCCAAGCGCCTGAAGGACAAGGAGCGCAAGAAGGTGCTGATGGCGTCGCTCGACGTCCAGCGCCCGGCCGCGCAGGAGCAGCTTGCCGTCCTCGGCACTCAGATCGATGTCGCGACCCTGCCGATCGTCGCCGGCCAGCAGCCGGTCGACATCGCCAAGCGCGCGCTGCAATCGGCCAAGCTGCAGGGCTTCGACGTGGTCATGCTCGACACCGCCGGTCGACTGCATGTCGATCAGGCGCTGATGGACGAGATGAAGGCGGTCGCCGACGTTGCCAATCCGGCGGAAATCCTGCTGGTGGTCGACTCGCTGACCGGCCAGGACGCCGTGAACGTTGCGACCAGCTTTACCGCACAGGTGCCGCTGACCGGCGTTGTGCTGACCCGCATGGACGGCGATGCTCGTGGCGGCGCCGCGCTGTCGATGCGCGCCGTCACCGGCCGTCCGATCAAGTTTGCCGGCACCGGTGAAAAGCTGGATGCCCTTGAGCCTTTCCATCCGGCCCGTGTTGCCCAGCGCATCCTGGGCATGGGCGACGTCGTCAGCCTGGTCGAGAAGGCCGCCGAGTCGATCGACGCCGAGGAAGCCGACAAGCTGGCCAAGAAGATGGCCAAGGGTCAGTTCGACATGAACGACCTGCGCAGCCAGCTCAACCAGATGCGCCGCATGGGCGGTCTGGGTGCGCTGGCGGGCATGCTGCCGGGCCTCAAGAAGGCGCAGGCGGCGATGGCCAATAGCGGCGCCAACGACAAGACGCTGCTGCATCTGGACGCGATGATCGGGTCGATGACCCCCAAGGAGCGCGAGAAGCCCGCGCTGATCAACGCCAAGCGCAAGATCCGTATCGCCAAGGGCGCCGGCCGCACCGTGCAGGACGTCAACCGTCTCCTGAAAATGCATCAGGAAATGGAATCGGCGATGAAGAAGATCCGCAAGATGGGAGGCCTCAAGGGGCTGGCCAAGATGTTCACCGGCGGTGGCATGGGTGGATTGGGCGGCCTGGGTGGTCCGGGCGGCGCGGATGGGCAGGGCGGTCCGCCCGACCTGTCGGGTCTGGGTGGCCTTGGTGGCCTGGGCGGCAACATGCCCAAGCTTCCGCCCGGCTTTCAGAATTTCATGAAGAAATAAGCAATTTCCGTAATTTGGTTTGAATAGAAAGGTCTAGTTCCATGGCAACCTCCATCCGTCTGTCGCGCGGCGGCTCCAAGAAGCGCCCCTATTACCGCATCGTCGTGGCCGACAGCCGCGCCCCGCGTGACGGCAAGTTCATCGAGCGCATCGGCAGCTACAACCCCGTCCTGCCCAAGGGCGACGAAAAGCGCGTCATCATCGACGTCGAGCGTGCGAAGCACTGGGTTGCCGCCGGCGCCCAGGCGACCGACCGCGTTGCCCGCTTCCTGGACGCCGCTGGCGTGAAGGAACGCGCTGTGCGCAACAACCCGAAGAAGGCAGAGCCGGGCCAGAAGGCCAAGGATCGCGCTGAAGATCGCGCCGCCAAGGCTGCCGAAGCTGAAGAAGCCCGCATCGCTGCCGAAGAAGCTGCCAAGGCTCCTGTCGAAGCGCCTGCTGAAGAAGCCGCTCCCGCCGAGGAAGCTGCTGCCGAACAGGCTGAGGGCTGATCCTCTTGACCGACAAGCCCGTCACCCTGGCCGCGATCATCGGTGCCCATGGCGTGGCGGGCGAAGTCCGTCTGAAGCTGTTTGGCGAAGGGGCCGAGGCCCTGAAAAGCTACAAGAGCTTCGATGCGGCCGGGCGCGTACTGACGTTGAAGTCGGTACGCCCCGGACCCAATGGCGCAGTGGCCCGCTTTGCCGAGATCGGCGATCGCGGCGCGGCCGAAGCTATGCGGGGCACGGCACTGACCGTTCCGCGTTCCGCCCTGCCGCTTTTGCCGGAGGGCGAATATTATCATGCCGACCTGGTCGGCCTTCCCTGCACCAGCAGCACCGGCGAGACGCTGGGCGAGATCGTCGCGGTCGAGAATTTCGGCGCCGGCGACATCATCGAGGTGCAGCGCCCGTCGATCGAGGGCAAGCCCGGCAAGCGCTTCATGGCGCCGATGCATGTGGTGGTGCTGAGCGAGGACGGCGCCGTGATTGACGCGGCTTTCGCCGAATAGTATATACGCCCCGTATATACGGAGCTTCTTCATGGGCGAAGAATATCGGGCCAAGGTCTTCAAGTCGGGAAACAGCCTGGCCTTGCGGCTGCCTAAAAGCCTGGGTCTGAACGACGGCGAAGAGGTCGTCATGATACCGCATGCCAATGGCAGTTTTTCCTTCTGGAAGCAGGATCAGCAGCGCGACATCCTTTTGTCCCTGTTCGGCAGCATGTCGGCCGGCTTCATGGCGGAGGGACGTGGGGACATCGACCAGGGTGATCGCGATTGGATCGGGTCAGCACCGGCTGCAACATGACGCAGGTTGCCTATCTGCTCGACACCAATGTTTGCATTGATTTCCTGCTCGGACGGAGTGCCCGGCTGGCGGAACGGATGGCGGCCGAGTTCGATCGCCTGTCGGTTTCCGCCGTCACCGCTGCCGAATTGTGGGTCGGCAATCGCGGCTCGCGCGATCCGGTCGGCGACCTGCGGCGCGTCGATACATTTCTTGCCCTGCTGAATGTCTTGCCGTTCGATGATGCGGCCGCGCGCACCTATGCCGAGATGGTGCGCATGGTGGGGGTGCGCCGTCGCGGTTTCGATCGATTGATCGGGGCGCAAGCGATGGCGTCGGCCATGGTGCTGGTGACGTGCAACGAAAAGGATTTCGCCGATATTCCTGGCCTGGCAGTGGAGGATTGGACCGCATGATAACCATGGCCGTGCGCATGGTGGCCCTGTTGGGATTTCTGTCCATCCTGTCTGAGCCGGCTGTGGCTGCCGATGCCAGGAAGATCGACGCGGCCATCCCCGAGATTGACCGTCTCTTCGCCGATTTCCAGGTCGACAGCCATGCGCCGGGCCTGGTCTATGGTATCGTCGCCGATGGCAGGCTGGTCCATGTGAAGGGCTTTGGCGCGCAGGATCTGGTGCAGAAGCGGTCGGTGACAGCGGACACCCTGTTCCGCATCGCGTCCATGACGAAGGCGTTCACGGCGCTGTCGATCCTGAAGCTGCGGGAAGAGGGCAAGCTGTCGCTTGATGATCTGGCCGAGACTTATGTGCCGGAAATGCGCGGCTGGAGCTATGCGACCAAGGATAGTCCACGCATCCGCATCCGCGATTTGCTGACCCACAGTGCTGGTTTTGTCGATGATAACCCCTGGGGCGACCGGCAGACGCCGCTGCTCGACGCGGACTTCACCCGGATGCTGGAGCAGGGCGTGCCGATGAGCAGCGCGCCGGCGACCCATTATGAATATTCCAACTTCGGCTATGCGCTGCTGGGGCGGATCATCGCCAATGTCTCGGGCATGCCCTATCGCCGCTATGTCGAGCAGAGCCTGTTGACGCCGCTGGGCATGGCATCGAGCGGCTATCAGGTGAGCGAATGGCCGACTGCGCGACGGGCGCTCGGCTATCGCTGGGAGGACGGGCGCTGGAAGCGCGAGCCCGACATGGCCGATGGCGCCTTTGGCGCGATGGGTGGATTGCAGACCAGCGCCAATGACTATGCCCGCTGGCTATCCTTCCTGCTGTCGGCCTGGCCGCCGCGCGACGCGGCGGAGAGCGGCCCGGTCGGTCGGGCGTCTGTGCGGATGCTGGCGGAAGGCAGCAATTTCATGAGCGTCGCCCAGCGCAACGGCAAGAGCGGGGCGACCGCCTGTCGGCAGGCGGCGGCCTATGGCTTTGCGATGCGGATCGCGCAGGATTGCGACCTGGGGCTGACACTGTCCCATGGCGGAGGCTATCCCGGCTATGGCAGTCATGTGATGCTGATGCCGGATTATGGTGTCGGCATTTTCGTCTTCACCAATCGCACCTATAATGGCGGGGCGGGTGCCGCCTGGGATGCGGCGATGCTGTTGCAGAAGGCGGGCGCGCTGATCGCGCGGGAGGTGCCGGTCGGTCCGTTGCTGGCGCAGGGCTATGCCGCGGCAGGGCGCATCTATGCGTCGGGCGATGTGCTGGCCGCCCGCGACAATCTGGCTATGAATTTCCTGATGGATGTTGATGCTGCACATTGGGGCAAGCGCCTGGCGGCGTTGAAGGGAGAGGTCGGTAGCTGCGCGGTCGATGCGCCGGTGAGCGCGACCGGCAATCTGTCGGGCAAGTTCACCTGGGCCTGCGAGAAGGGGCGGGTGGCGGGCAGCCTGTTGCTAGCACCGACCGCAGACGCGGAAATCCAGGAACTGAAACTGGAAGTCAAGGCGCCCTGAGGCGCGCGCGATCGACAGTTCCCCCTGCGGCGAAAATGCTCTAGGCGCGCAGCCATGGCGCAAATTTTGACCGCAATCTATCTGCTGATGATGCTGGCCGGAGGCTGGCGGCTGTTCGGCCTTGGCTGGCCGCTCTGGGTGAAGGCGCTGGTGGCGATCGGGCTGGTTTGCCCTCTGCCGCTGCTGGTACTGCTGCCGGGCATGCTGCATCCGGAACGTCCCTTAGCGGACATGCTGCGGATGATCGGCTTCGTGATGATGGGCTGCGGCGCGCTCTGCCTGATTGGCGGCCTGTCCGCCGCCCGGTTGCGGGCGCGTCGGCGATGAGCTTTGCGGCCCAGATCCTGACCCTCTATCCCGAGATGTTTCCGGGGCCGCTGGGCGTATCGCTCGCCGGGCGCGCGCTGGCCGAGGGGAAATGGTCGTGCGATCCGATCCAGATGCGCAGCTTTGCGACCGACAAGCATCGCACCGTCGACGATACGCCGGCCGGCGGCGGCGCGGGCATGGTGCTGAAGCCCGACATCTTGGCGCGCGGCGTCGACCATGCGCTGGAGCAGCGACCCGACCTGCCGATCCTGGCGATGACGCCGCGGGGCAAGCCGATCACCCAGGCGCGGATCAGGGCACTGGCGAATGGTCCCGGCGTGACGCTGTTGTGCGGGCGGTTCGAAGGCTTTGACGAGCGGATTTTCGAGGCCCGGCCGATCGAGCAGATTTCGATGGGGGACATCATCCTGTCCGGCGGGGAGATGGGCGCGCTGATGCTGCTGGATGCTTGCATCCGCCTGCTTCCCGGTGTAATGGGCGCCGCTTCCAGCGGTATCGAGGAATCCTTTGAAACGGGGCTTCTTGAATATCCGCATTATACCCGACCGGTTGAATGGGAGGGGCGCAGGATTCCCGAAGTGTTGCGATCGGGGGATCATGCGAAGATCGCTGCCTGGCGGAAACAACAGGCGGAGACAGATACACGGCTAAGGCGGCCGGACCTTTGGGAACGTCATATCGGCGTTCGGGACCAGTCGCCCTCTGGTGCGCAACGCGAAAATAAGGACTAAGTTACATGAACTTGATCCAGCAGATCGAGGCCGAGAACATTGCCGCCCTGGCCAAGGAAATCCCCGATTTCCGTCCCGGTGACACCCTGCGCGTCGGCGTGAAGGTCATCGAAGGCGAGCGCAGCCGCGTTCAGAACTATGAAGGCGTTTGCATTGCCCGTTCCAACAAGGGCATGGGCAGCAACTTCACCGTTCGCAAGATTTCGTTCGGCGAAGGCGTGGAGCGCGTATTCCCGCTCTATTCGCCCAACCTCGATTCGATCACCGTCGTCCGTCGTGGCGTCGTGCGTCGTGCGAAGCTCTATTATCTGCGCGGCCGCACCGGCAAGCGCGCGCGCATCGCCGAACGTCGCGATCCGCGTACCGAAGGTTAATCCTTCAAAAACTGTTGTTGACAGTTGTAAAAATGAAACAGGCGGTGCCCCCCGGGGTTGCCGCCTTTTTCTTTGTGTTACAATGATTTGACATATTGTTTTACGGCACGAGTTATTGCGCTTGCGAACAAATCTTTGCGGTCGTCCAAAGGGCCATTTCGCAGTCGATGCAATTATGCCAGCCTTATATTTCCAGATGTTACTGAGTGAAACGCACTGAAATCGATGATTTCAGGAACGGATAGTCGCGCCCATTCTGATCTCATCCGGCAACAAGAAGAGGGGGGTGTCGAAAGGTCTCTAAAAAAAGAAATAGGGGGCTTTTTGATGAAGTATCAGGGTCTGTTTTCATGCAGTGCGATTGCCATTGCACTGTCCTATTCCATGCCTGTTCTTGCGCAGGATGTTGCGCCCCAGGCGGCCGCAGCGGAAACGCCCGGCCAGACCATCATCGTCACCGGCACGCGTCGTACCGACCGTACCGTCGCTGAATCGCCGACGCCGATCGATGTCTATTCCGGCGAGGAACTGCAGAAGCAGGGCGTCGCGGACATGAATCAGGTGATCCAGAATCTGGTCCCGTCCTTCTCGGTAGCGCGCTATGCCATCGGTGATGGCTCCTCCTTCGTCCGGCCGCCGAACCTGCGCGGGCTGGCACCCGACCAGACGCTGGTGATGGTGAACGGCAAGCGCATGCACCGTTCCGCGCTGGTCCAGATCGGCGCGAACGCCCAGTCCGCTGGCGCCCATTCGGCCGACCTTGCGCAGATTCCGGCGATTGCGGTGCGCAGCGTCGAAGTGTTGCGCGACGGCGCTTCGGCCCAATATGGTTCCGACGCGATCGCGGGCGTCATCAACATGGCGCTGCGTGACGATACCGACGGCATTTCGGGCTATGCCCGCTATGGCCAATATTATCGGGGCGATGGCGAGGATTATCAGGTCGCGCTGAACGGCGGTTTCAAGCTGGGCGACAATGGCTTCATCAACATCAGCGGCGAATATGTGAACGCCGGCAAGACCAGCCGTGGCGTCACCCGGCCCGGCGCACTGGAACTGTCGCAGGAGCAACCGGATATCGGCGTGCCTGAGCTTGCACAGCGCTATGGCAATCCGAAGATGGAATCCTATCGCTTCTTCGTGAATGGCGGGTTCGACCTGGGCGATAGCAGCAGCATCTATTATTTTGGCAATTACGGCCACAGTTTCCAGGAAGAAAGCTTCAACTATCGCCAGTCGGTCAATTCGGCCAATTTCGGCCTGAACGGCATCTTCAACGACTATTTCACCGACTTCGACAATACGACGCCTGGCATCCAGACCGGTGCGGCAGGCGGCAATGTCTATGCCCCCAATGGCTATGATCCAACGACGCGCGACTATACGCAGGTGTCGAACTGTTCCGATCCGCTGGTTCAGAACTGGAGCTGCGTCTATTCGGGCGGATTCACGCCGATCTTCTTTGGCAAGATCGACGATATTTCGGGCACCGTCGGCTACAAGGGCACGCTCGGCTTTGGCCTGAACTACGACCTGTCGGGCAGCTATGGCCAGTCTACGCTGAAATATACGATGAACGGTACGATGAACCCGTCGCTGGGCATCACCTCGCCGACCGAATTCTACCTCGGCAAGCTGGAGCAGCGCGAAACGCTGTTCAATGCGGACTTCAGCTATCCCTGGGAAGTCGGGCTGGCGAGCCCGATCACGATCGCCTTTGGCGGGCAGTATTTCCGGGAATCCTATGAACTGGGTCTGGGCGACGCCGCGTCCTATGCGATCGGGCCCTATACCGGGAACCTGGTCTTCCATCAGGATGGCACGCCGGTGCTGAATGCGGACGGCAGCCAGCTTTCGGTCGCACTGCCGGTCGGCGCCAATGGCTTTCCCGGCTATGGTCCGGCGATCGCGGGCGAGAGCAGCCGCAATTCCAAGGGCCTCTATATCGACGTGGAAGGCGACATCACCGAAGCCTTCTCGCTGGGTTTTGCCGGCCGCTACGAGCATCTGTCCGATTTCGGCAATTCGACCACCGGCAAGGTGTCTGCCCGCTACGCCATCGTGCCGGATGTGTTCGCGGTTCGCGGCACGTTGTCGACCGGCTTCCGTGCGCCGACGCCGGGCCAGACCAACACCAGCAGCATCGCGACCACCTTCAATCCGGGCAATCCCAACGCGATCGAGTTCATGACGTTGCCGGTCGCAAGCCCGGTCGCGCAATATCTGGGGGCGGTGCCGCTCAGCCCGGAAGAATCCGTCAGCTTTTCGGGTGGCGCCGTGTTCACGCCGGCCCCCGGTGCGTCGCTGACGATCGACTATTACAACATCAAGGTGAAGGACCGTATCGGTACTACCGGCTCGCGGGTCATCACCGATGCGCAGCGTCCCGAATTGCAGGCGCTGGGTCTGGCCAACTATGCCACCGTCAACGAGGTGCAGTTCCTGACCAATGCCTTCGATACCCGGACCCAGGGTGTCGACGTGGTCGGCAGCTATCGTTTCTCGACCGACAGCATGGGGACGTTCAACACCACGCTGGCCTTCAACTACAACAAGACGAAGGTCATCCGCGTCGGGCTGGACCCCGATACCGGATCGCCGATCATCAGCGATACGCGCATCATGCAGTTGCAGAATACGCTGCCCAAGACGCGCGTGATCCTGACCGAGAACTGGACCAGCGGTGCGCTGTCGGTGCTCGGCCGGGCAAACTGGTATGGCAAGTACAAGGTTTATGACGACGGCACCGGTGCGAACGGCGAAAGCTATGTCAATCAGAGCTTTGGCAGCGAGTTCGTGTTCGATCTGGAAGTCAGCTATCAGCTCAACGACAATTTCACGCTGAGTGCCGGCGCGCAGAACCTGTTCAGCAACTATCCCGACAAATATGACAATCGCGCCGGCGGGCTGGGGCCGGTCTATGCGTCGACGGGTGGTCGCTTCACCGGTGACATCTATCCCGACGTATCGCCCTTCGGCTTCAACGGTGGCTTCTGGTATGCGAAGGTCGGATTCAAGTTCTGATCCCGCATCATCATGATCCGATCGGCCGGTCCCTTGCGGGGCCGGCCGATTTCGTTGCAGGAGGGATCATGTCCTTGACCAACCGCCTGGCGACCGCCGCCGACGAACCCGCTTTGTCCGCCCTGATGACGCTGGCCATCGAACAACTGCAATCGGCCTATCTGACCGCGGCGCAGGTACGGGCCAGCCATGGCTTCATGGGGCTGGACCGGCGGCTGATCGGTGACCGGACCTATTTCGTGGTGGAGGCGGACGGCGCGATCGCCGGATGCGGCGGATGGAGCCGCCGGGCGACCGCCTATGGTGGTGATCACACGGCGGGCCGCGATGACCGCATGCTTGATCCCGCGAACGAGGCGGCGAAGGTGCGGGCGATGTACACCCATCCCGATCATGTCCGCAAAGGGGTCGGCACGACCATCCTGGCGCTGTGCGAGGCCGCTGCCCGGCAGGAGGGCTTTGCCGCGCTGGAATTGTCGGCGACGATGGCCGGCGTGCCGCTCTATCGCAGCTTCGGCTTCGTCGATGTCCGCCCGTTCGAGGATAGCGGCGTGCCGATGATCCTGATGCGCAAGTCGATCTGACCTAGCTGCGGCTGGTCCACCACAGGCCGGCGAGGCTGATGAGCGCGGCTGCCGACATGTAGAGGCCGACCCATGCCACGCCCTGCGCGCCGATCAGCCAGGTGGCGACGATCGGCGCCAGCGCGCCGCCCAGGATGCCGCCCAGGTTGAATGCGAAGGACGCCCCGGTATAGCGCAACTGGATCGGGAAGAGGGCCGGCAGATAGGCGCCGAGCGGGCCGTAGATGAAGCCCATCACGAACAGAGCGAGGCTGAGCGCGACGAAGATTGGCAGCAGCGCGGCGGTGCCGATCAGCGGACCGAAGACGATGCCCATGACCAGCGTGCCGGCACAACCCCAGGCGAGGACGCGGGTAGGGCTGCTCTTGTCCGACCACCAGCCGGCGATCACGATGCTGAGCGCCATGAACATGATGGCGCCAAGCTGGATCGCGAGGAAGATTTCCCGGTCGATCTTGAGCGCGGTGGTGCCATAGCCGAGCGCAAAGGCGGTCGCGATATAATAGACGGCGAAGCAGGCGGCGCAGGCGAAGGTGCCGGCGATGGCCGCGCCCAGATGGGTCGATAGCAGGGTGGCAAGCGGCACGGCGGGCGGCGGTGCTTCCTGTTGTGCGGCGGCAAATTCGGGCGTCTCGGTGAGCTTGAGGCGCACCCAGAGGCCGAGGATCACGAGGACCGAACTGCCCAGGAACGGCAGGCGCCAGCCCCAGGCAAAGAATTCCGCGTCGGTCAGAAAGGCGCCGAGCAGCAGGAACAGGCCGTTGGCGGCGATGAAGCCGACCGGGGCGCCCAGTTGCGGGAACATGCCGAAGCGCGCGCGCCAGCCTTCGGGCGCATTCTCGACCGCCAGCAGCGCCGCACCGCCCCATTCGCCGCCCAGGCCAAAGCCCTGGCCGAAGCGCAACACGCACAGGATCAGCGGTGCCCAGAAGCCGATCATCAGATAGGTCGGCAGGAAGCCGATCAGCAATGTGCAGCCGCCCATCAGCATCAGCGAGGTGACCAATGTCGCCTTGCGCCCGATCCGGTCGCCATAATGGCCGAAGACGGCGGCGCCCAGGGGACGGGCGAGGAAGGCGAGGGCGAGGCTGCCATAGGAGGCCATCAACTGCGCCGAGGGCGAGGAAGAGGGGAAGAAGAGCGAGGGGAAGATCAGGCTGGCGGCGGTGGCGTAAATGTAGAAGTCGTAAAATTCGACCGCCGTGCCGATGAGGCTGGCCGCCAGCACCCGCTTGTGCAGCCACATTGCGCCCATGCCGCTCGTCTGTGTCACGTCTTCTCGCCCCTTTTGACGTCATGCCAGCGGAGGCTGGCATCGCTCTTCTTCCATATGTCTGAAGAAAAATGAGATCCCAGCCTTCGCTGGGATGACGATTATGATGTCTTTCGTTTCTGGTTCAGCAGCTCATAGGCCATGACCGCCGTCGCGACCGCGGCGTTGAGGCTGTCGGCCTTGCCCAGCATCGGCATCTTCACCAGCTGGTCGCATTCGGCCTCATAGCTTTCGGGCAGGCCCTGGGCCTCATTGCCGACCAGCAGGAAGCTGGGGCTCTGATAACTTGGTTCCTGATAATCCTGGGTCGCTTTCAGGCTGGTGCCGATCAGCTCGCCCGGCCCCTGGCGCAGCCAGTGCATGAATTCGCCCCAGCGTGCCTGGGTGATCGACTGGGTGAACAGGGCGCCCATGCTGGCGCGCACCGATTCCACCGAGAAGGGGTCGACGCAATCATCGATCAGGATGAGGCCGCCGGCGCCCACCGCGTCGCCGGTGCGCAGGATAGTGCCGAGATTGCCGGGGTCGCGTAGCGACTGGGCGACGATCCAGATGTCGGCCGTGCCGCGATCGAGCTTCTCCAGCGGGGTCAGCCGATCGCGATAGACGCCGACCACGGCCTGAGCATTGTCCTTGCCGCTGATCTTGGAGAGGATGTCGGGCGTGGTTTCGATCACGTCGCCGCCGTCCGCCTCGATCGCGTCGATCAGGTCGAGCGCGAGCGGGTGGGTGGAGCCGGCATGGAAGAGCATTTCGGGCAGCACGCCTTCCTCGCGTGCTTCGGTCAGGATGCGCAGCCCTTCGGCAAGGAACAGCCCTTCGGCCTTGCGATATTTCTTTTCCCGCAGCGAGCGCACGCGCTTGACCAGCGGATTGGAAAAACCGGTGATTTCGCGTGCCACGTTCTGCGTCCTGCCTGCTGGTCCGCGACCAGTGCGGACGAAGCGGCCTCTCTATCGACGGAATCGGGAAAAGGACAGTCCTTCGCTGTCAGTCGGGCTGCGCGGCGTCCGATTTCGCGATGGCGACGCGATTGCGGCCGCCATGCTTGGCGGCATAGAGGGCGATATCGGCCGCTGCGAGCCAGGCGTCACTGCTGATCCGGTCGGGGCCGATCTCGGCAATGCCGAAGCTGGCGGTGACGCGCAGCGGCGGCATATGAGCAATTTCCAGCGCGGCGATGGCATCGCAGAAACGCTGGGCAGCGGCACCGGCCTGCGACGCGTTGCTTTCGGGAAGCAACACGCCGAATTCCTCGCCGCCAAGACGGCCGAGAATATCGTTTGGGCGCTTGGTCCGGTCGCAACAGGCCGCGACTTCGCGGATCACGACATCGCCGGCGGGGTGGCCGTGGGTGTCGTTGACCCGCTTGAAATGGTCGATGTCGAACAGCAGCAGGCTGGCCGGGCGCTGGTAGCGCCGGAACAGGCCGATATGCTTGTCCATCTCCGCGACGAAGGCACGGCGGGTGAGGGCACCGCTCAGATGATCGCGCTCGGCGATGCGGCGCAGTTCCAGTTGTTCGACCACCAGCGCGCCGAGATTTTCGAGGATGGCGATCTGGCCGGGATCAAATTCGCGCGGCACGGTGTCGATCGCGCAGAGGGTGCCGACATTATAGCCGTCGGGCGTCGCCAGCGGGACGCCGGCATAGCTGCGGATATTGGGATCGCCGGTGACCAGCGGATTGCTGCTGAAACGGGCATCCGAGCAGGCATCGGGGACGACCAGCGGGACACGGTCGCGGATGGTGTGGTTGCAGAAGGCGAGATCTCGCGGGGTTTCGGTCGTGTCGATGCCGGTACGCGACTTGAACCATTGGCGATCGCTGTCGATCAGTGCCACCACCGACATCGGCACGCCCAGAATCGACCGGACAAGCTGGGTGATGCGGTCAAAGGCGGGCTCAGCCGGTGTATCGAGGATTTCATAGCGCCCAAGTGCGGCCAGACGGGCGGCTTCGTCGTTCAATTTTGTGTCGAGCATGGCGCCTATCCACTTGAACCAGTGGCGAATGCTGCCTCCCGATCAGCGCTCGCCCAGTGCTGCAAGATGGAACGCCAGATCGGAGACGTCAATGTTAGGATGGTTGCCCGTCGCGGCAACCGGCCCCCTGGTCGCGCGTCTATTCCTCGCCGAACTTGTCTTCGACCAGGGTAACGAGCTGGTGCAGGCTGTCATGCGCGTCGGGACCGGCGGCGCTGATGGTGATGCTGTCGCCCATGGCGGCGCCGAGCATCATCAGGCCCATGATCGACGTGCCGGTGACTTCGCTGCCATCCTTGCTGACGGTGATCTGGGCGGGCAGGCCGCTGGCCAGGGTCACGAATTTCGCGCTGGCACGGGCGTGGAGGCCGCGCTTGTTGCTGATCCTGACTTCCCGGCTGATATCATTCATGAGGTGCTGCCCAGCAATTCCGATGCGACGCTGATATATTTCTGGCCTGCTTCGCGGGCGGCGGCGACGGCGGCGCGCACGTCCATCACCTTGCGGGCGCTTTCCAGGCGGATGAGCATGGGCAGGTTGATGCCCGCGATCACCTCGATCTCGCCTGCCTTGAGCAGCGAGATGGCGAGGTTGGAGGGGGTGCCGCCAAACAGGTCGGTCAGCAGGATGACGCCGGCGCCGTCGTTGACGCGTGCGACCGCCGCCGCGATGTCCGCGCGGCGCAGTTCCATGTCATCCTCCGGCCCGATGCAGATCGTTTCGATCTGCTGTTGCGGTCCCACGACATGTTCCATGGCCACGACGAATTCCGTCGCAAGCGACCCATGGGTGACGAGTACGAGTCCGATCATCTGCTTCCGCGGCCCACCTTTGTCATGATATTGCTTTCGGGCCTCCCGGTCTGCGCTTCTCCAGACTATCCTGGGGCGCTGATTCCATATTGCGGTGCGAGACGGTGGGCGAAAAGCCCGCATCTTGCAAGTATCTAGCGACATGTTCGGCGACATGGACCGAGCGATGGCGCCCGCCGGTGCAGCCAAAAGCCACGGTAATATAGGTTTTGCCCGCTTCAGCGTAGCGCGGCAGCAAGGTCGTCAGCAGATCCTGGATCTTGCCCAGGGCCTCCTCATAGGCAGGATCGGCCTGGATATAGGCGGCGACGTCGGCGTCGAGGCCGGTCTTGGGACGCAAATCCTCGTCCCAGAAAGGGTTACGCAGGAAGCGCATGTCGAACATCAGGTCGACATTGCGCGGCACGCCGCGCGAATAGCCGAAGGACAGCAGGGTCAGCACCGGATCGGACAGGCGTTCGCGGGAAAAGCGCACGCGCATTTCCTGCTGCAGTGCATTGCTGGTCAGGCTGGTCGTGTCGATCAGCTGTGTGGCCCAGCGGCGGAGCGGTTCGGTCAGTTCGCGTTCGCGGGCGATGCCGTCGGCGGCCGGGCGATCCTGCGCCAGCGGGTGGCGACGGCGGGTTTCGGCATAGCGCCGCTCCAGTTCCGTGCCCGAACATTCCAGAAACAGGGTTTCGACATCATGGCCGTGCCGTTCGCGCAGCGCCTTGATCCGCTGGACGATGGCATTGGCGTCGAAGCCGCGGGTGCGGGCGTCGATACCCAGCGCCAGTGGCCGGTCATCCTCCCCGCCATGGCCGGCGGGCAGGGGGGTGTCGAGCAGGCGATCGAGCAGCACCAGCGGCAGATTGTCCACCACTTCCCAGCCCATATCCTCCAGCGTCTTGAGCGCCGTGGTCTTGCCGGCGCCCGACAGGCCCGAGACGAGCAGGATGGTCTTGGGCGTGGTGGTTGTCATGTCTTGCCCAATGCCTTGAGTGCCAGTTCGACCTTGATCGGCGCTGACGCCTCATGCGCGACGACGGCGACCAGCGGAATTTCGACACCGGCGATGGTGCGGGTGGCGGCGTGCATCGGCATGCGTTCGACCGTTTCGGTCAGATCGACGATCAGGGCGACCGGCGAATCGCCGACATGGGGGACGGGCACGATGCCGATGCCGCGCACTTCCATCTGGCCGCTGATGGTTTCGGGGGCGGTGGCGATCAGCCGGCCGTCGACCCGCTTGAGCAATGTGTAATCGTCGGAAACCAGCGTCGCGCCGCGGTCGATCAGGCGCAGCGCAAGGTCGGACTTGCCCATGCCGCTGGCGCCATAGAGCAGCACCGATCGGCCGTCGATCGCCACGGTCGTTGCGTGAAGCGTCTCTGATGAAAGTGCCCGCACCATGTTCCCCTGCCTTCCTGCTTCTAGCCCCAGTTCGCCGCGTTGGAAATCGAATTGCGTCGATTCACGCGGCATCGCGGGCTGGCATTGTGGTGCGGAGGAATGAACAGCTTATTGCTTTCATTCGGACATCATGCCGGGGTCGCGTTCCACCGCCATGGGCAGGCGGACGATGAAACGCGCGCCGCTCTGCATATCCTCGCGGTCGGCGATGCTGATCTTGCCCTGATGTCCCTCGACGATCGAGCGGGCGATGGCGAGGCCCAGGCCGGAATGCTTGCCGAACGCCTCGCCCTCCGGGCGGACGCTGTGGAAGCGGCGGAAGACATGTTCGCGCTCGCCCTCGGGCACGCCGGGGCCTTCATCCTCGACGCTGACCAGCACCTCATTGTCGGCGACGGTGGCGATGATCTGGACCAGCCCGTCGTCGGGCGAGAAGGAGATGGCATTGTCGATCAGATTGTCGAGCACGCGCACGATCCGCTGTTCCTCGCCCAGAACGACGGCGACCTCCTTGCGCGGGCGGGCGAAGGCGAGGCGGATGCCGCGCGGTACGCCGCGCGCCTCGCGGGCGAGCACCATGCGCTCGATCAGCAGGCCAAGGTCTATCGGCTCGAAGCGGGTGCGCGACAATTGGGCGTCGATGCGCGACGCTTCGGCAATGTCGGTGACGAGCCGGTCGAGCCGGCGGACATCATCCTGCGCGATCGCCATCAACTGGTCGCGCAGATCCGGCCGGTCCACCCGTTCGAGCGAATCGAGCGCGGAGCGGAGCGAGGCGATCGGGTTCTTGAGTTCGTGGCTGACGTCGGCGGCGAAGGCGTCGGTCGCGTCGATCCGCTGGCGCAGCGCATGGCTCATGTCCGACAGGGCGCGGGCCAGCATGCCGATCTCGTCGCGCCGCTCGGGCAGGCGGGGCACGGTGACCTCGCGGGCGCGGCCGAGGCGAACGCGCACGGCGGCACGGGCCAGGCGCTGGAGCGGCTGGACGATGGTGCGGGCCAGGAACAGCGACAGTAGTACCGAGGCGAGGACGGCGGCGGCCAGCACGATGCCCAGGCGCAGCCGTTCGGCGCGGACGATGCGGGTGATGTCGCGCGCATTTTCCGTCGCGAGCAGGCCGGTGCCGTCGCGCCCCGCTACCGCGGCCGAGATCATGAAGGTGCGGTCGGGCGCATAGCGGTTCATCGCCTGGGGCTGGCGCGTCTTGGCGGCCAGCACCAGTTCGGGCCAGGCGCTGGCGCGATCGACAGCCGGCTCCTCGAAATTGGGCGGGCGATCGGCGGATACGATGCGGTCGACCGCCTTGTCGAGGAAGCGGGCGACATGGCGCTGCCATTCCTCTTCCGAGGGCAGGCGCAGCCGGTAGCGCGGCGCATCCATCGCGAAACTGTCGGCCACCAGATTGCCGGCCGCGTCATAGCGGCGCACCCGGTCACCGGTCTGGCGCGCATAGGCGGCGATCAGCGCATTCTGCCGGTCGGGTGGCGCATTGTCGAGACCGATGGCCAGCAGCTTCAGCTCGCGCGCCGACTGTTCCAGCCGATCGTCGACGATCCGCGTGCGATAACTGTCCAGATAGAAGAAGCCACCCGCCAGCAGGGCGAGGGCGAAGACGTTGACCGCCAGGATGCGCGGCGTGAGGCTCAATCGCCCCGACCAGCGCACCGCGAGCGGCGCGTCCTCATTCTTCGGAGAAGCGATATCCGGCGCCATAGAGCGTGTCGATTGCGTTGAAGTCAGGGTCTACCTCACGAAATTTACGGCGCAGCCGCTTGATGTGGCTGTCGATGGTGCGGTCGTCGACATAGACGTCGTCCTGATAGGCGGCGTCCATCAACTGGTTGCGGTTCTTGACCACGCCGGGGCGCGCGGCAAGGGTTTCCAGGATCAGGAATTCGGTGACGGTCAGCGTCACATCCTTGCCGTCCCATTTCACCCGATGGCGGGGCGGGTCCATTTCCAGCCGGCCGCGCACGATCGGATCGGACGGTGGCTCGTCGGCGGCTTCGGGCGTGCGGCTGATCTCCGCACGACGCAGGATGGCGCGGATGCGCGCGATCAGCAGCCGCTGCGAGAAGGGTTTGGAGATATAATCGTCCGCGCCCATGGCCAGGCCCAGCGCCTCGTCCAGCTCATCCGCCTTGGAGGTGAGGAAGATGACCGGCATCTGGCTCTTTTCGCGCAGGCGGCGCAGCAGTTCCAGCCCGTCCATCTGCGGCATCTTGATATCGAACACGCCAAGGTCCGCCGCGTTGTCGGTCAGAGCCTTCAGCGCGGTTTCCGGGTCGGTATAGATGCGCGTGACGAACCCTTCGGTCTGCAGCGCGATCGACACCGACGTCAGGATATTCTTGTCATCATCCACCAGCGCGATGGTTGCGGTCATGCTGCGTCCCGGAACGTCATGATAAAATGGGTGAAGGCATCCAGCGTTAGACGATGGCCGCCGGGCCTGCAAGGAAGGGGCGGCGTAATTGTCGCTGCGACCCGCGCGTCGTTTTTCGGGACGGGCTGTGGTTCGCCCCTATTTGACGACCGTAGCGCAAAGTCCTATGCCGGTATGGCTTGAAGGGGAGGATGTCCGCGCGACAAGGATCGCGGCGCTCCCCGACGGGCCGGTCGCATAAAAAGACAAGCGACTAAGGGACTTTTTACATCAGGAGCTAAGGCGTGCAGGCCAAATCCTCAATCACCCTGGTCGACCAGGGCATCTCCACCCATGCCACCCAGTTTTGGAACCTCGGCACCGCGCCGCTGGTCGAGGCCGCGCTTGCCAATGGCGAGGGCATATTGGCCAAGGACGGCCCGCTGGTCGTCAAGACCGGGAAGCATACCGGCCGCAGCGCCAGCGACAAGTTCATCGTCCAGGATGCCGAGACCCAGGACACCGTCTGGTGGGGCAAGACTAATGTGCCGATGACGCCGGCGCATTTCGCCGCACTGAAGGAGGATTTCTTCAAGGCGCTGGGGAGCAAGGACAAGCTCTACGTCGCCGACCTCTATGGCGGGTCGCAGCCCGAATATCGCGTCAATGTACGCGTCATCAACGAGTTCGCCTGGCATAATCTGTTCATCCGCACGCTGCTGGTGCGGCCCGAGGCGCAGGCGCTGGCTGATTTCGCGCCCGAATATACCATCATCGACCTGCCGACCT
The DNA here is from genome assembly GCF_014197035.1 of Sphingobium scionense. Classification (GTDB taxonomy): domain Bacteria; phylum Pseudomonadota; class Alphaproteobacteria; order Sphingomonadales; family Sphingomonadaceae; genus Sphingobium; species Sphingobium scionense. Next base: position 232,145 of record NZ_JACIEU010000009.1, read on the forward strand.
TCGTCGCCGATCCGGTGCGCCATGGCTGCCGCAGCGAGACGGTGATCGCGGTCAACTTCACCGAGAAGCTGATCCTGATCGGCGGCACCCGCTATGCCGGCGAAATGAAGAAGTCGGTGTTTGGCATCCTGAACTATCTGCTGCCGACCAAGGGCGTGATGCCGATGCACTGTTCGGCCAATATCGGCGCGAACGGCGACACGGCCGTCTTCTTCGGCCTCAGCGGCACCGGCAAGACGACGCTGTCGGCGGACGCCAGCCGCACCCTGATCGGCGATGACGAGCATGGCTGGTCGGACCAGGCGGTCTTCAATTTCGAGGGCGGCTGCTATGCCAAGATGATCAACCTGTCGGCCGAGGCCGAGCCGGAGATCTTCGCCACCACCAAGCGGTTCGGCACGGTGCTGGAAAATGTCGTGATCGACGAGGAAAGCCGCGAGATCGACCTGGACGACAATAGCCTGGCCGAGAATAGCCGCGGTTCCTACCCGATCGACTTCATCCCCAACACGTCGGAGAAGAATCTGGGGCCGGTGCCCAAGAACATCATCTTCCTGACGGCCGATGCTTACGGCGTTCTCCCGCCGATCGCGCGGCTGACGCCGGAACAGGCGATGTATCACTTCCTGTCGGGCTATACCGCGCGCGTCGCGGGCACCGAGATCGGCGTGACCGAGCCGACCGCGACCTTCTCCACCTGCTTCGGCGCGCCCTTCATGCCGCGCCACCCCAGCGTCTATGGCAATCTGCTGAAAGAGCGGATCAACAAGGGCGGCGTCACCTGCTGGCTGGTCAACACCGGCTGGGCCGGCGGCAAGGCGACGATGCCAGGGATCAAGCGGATGCCGATCAAGGTGACGCGCGCGCTGCTCAACGCCGCGCTCGACGGCAGCCTGAACAGCGCCGAATTCCGCACTGATCCCAATTTCGGGTTCGAGGTGCCGGTGGCGGTCAATGGCGTCGACAGCCAGATCCTCGATCCGCGCGCGATGTGGGCCGACAAGGAGGCCTATGACGCGACGGCGGCGACGCTAGTGAAGGCCTTCGTCGACAATTTCGCCCAGTTCGAGGAACATGTCGACGATGGCGTGCGCAGCGCGGCGCTGACCGCCGCCTGACCGGGCGCACCATCGCAATGAAGGGGCCGGGGCGGCAACGCGCCGGCTCTTTTGCTTTTGGCGGGAGCGCGGCGGTGCTATGCTGTCCGCCTATCATGGCAGCGGAGATTAGCATGGGCATGTTCGACAATCTGATGGGCAATCTGGGCGGGCTGGAAGCGATCGCGCAGAAGGTCGGGCTGGAGCCGGAACAGATGCAGGGCCTGCTGAACGAGATCGGCGCCAAGATCGGCAGCGGCGAAACCAGCGTGTCGGCGCTGGCCGAGACGGCGGCCGAGCATGGCGTGTCGGCCGATGCGCTGCAGCAGTTGCTGGGCCAGTTTGGCGGGCCGGAAGCGATATTGGGCCAGTTGGGCGGCTTCCTGGATCGCGACGGCGACGGCAATCCACTCAATGAACTGAGCAGCCTGGCCAAGGGTCTGTTCGGCTGAACGGCAGCGAGGGGCGGGCCGGCAATGGCGCACGGGGCGGACCGGCAAAGCCCGCCCTTGGCATCCGACAAGTTTTTTTGGCCTTGCCTTCGCGATGCGGTGGGGCCATTTGCGGACTACACCATTATTGCGAATGATCCGCAACTGGCGCTGCCCGATCATGGCGGCGCCGACGAAATGCAAGGATAAGGTCTTGACCGACGTGACGATCGAAAAGCCGGTTCTGGAACCCACCGGCGCGCTTTCCGTGGAAACCGTGCTGTCGGTGAAGCACTGGAACGAGCATCTGTTCAGCTTCCGCATCAGCCGCCCGGCCAGCTTCCGCTTCCGCTCGGGCGAGTTCATCATGATCGGCCTGAAGGGCGACAACGGCAAGCCGCTGCTGCGCGCCTACTCGATCGCCAGCCCCGCCTGGGACGAGGAAATCGAATTCCTGTCGATCAAGGTTCAGGACGGTCCGCTGACCAGCAAGCTGCAGAAGATCGAGCCGGGCGACCAGATCTATCTCGGCCGCAAGCCGACCGGCACGCTGGTGACCGACGCGCTGCTGCCGGGCAAGCGGCTGTTCATGCTGTCGACCGGCACCGGCCTGGCGCCGTTCCTGAGCCTGCCGCGCGATCCGGATGTCTATGAGTTCTACGAGCAGGTCGTGGTGGTGCATTCGGTGCGCCGCGTGAGCGACCTGGCCTTCCGCGATGAGATGGAAGGCAAATGGGGCGACGACCCGCTGGTGTCGGAACAGGCCCCCAACCAGTTCCATTATGTGCCGACCGTGACCCGCGAGCCGTTCGACGGCCACACCGCACGCATCGACAAGCTGGTCGAGAGCGGCGCGCTGTTCGAGGGGATTCCGGGCGCGGCCAAGTTCGATCCCGACACCGACCGGATCATGATGTGCGGCAGCATGGAGATGATCAAGCAGTTCGGCGCCTATTTCGAGGAACAGGGCTTCACCGAAGGTTCCAATGCGGCGCCGGGGCAGTTCGTGATCGAGCGCGCGTTTGTAGGCTGAAGGCTGGACGCAAAGAGATAGGAAAGGGCCGGGGGAGCGATCCTCCGGCTTTTTTTGTTGCGTCAGGTCCGTTCGTCCTGAGCGAAGTCGAAGGACGTGCCGAGCGGAGCGAGGTGCCTCACTGCGTTCGGCAGAAGGCTTCGACTTCGCTCAGCCCGAACGGTTGTTTTACGCGCCCTTTCGCCCCGCGACATAGGCGTCGACAGTCTTCGCCAGCACGGTCATCGGCACGCCGCCACCCTTGACCACGGCGTCGTTGAACAGGCGGAAGTCGAACTTGTCGCCCAGCGCCTGTTGCGCCTGTGCCCGCAGGCGGACGATTTCGCCATGGCCGACCTTGTAGCCGCAGGCCTGGCCCGGCCAGGCGCAATAACGGTCGACCTCGCCCTGGACATCCTCGACCGTGGAACCGTTGGTGGTGGCGAACCAGTGGATCGCCTGTTCGCGGGTCCAGCGCTTGGCATGAAGGCCGGTGTCGACCACCAGGCGGCAGCAGCGATAGGCGATCGACTGGAGATAGCCCAGCCGCCCGGCGACATCGCCGTCATAGGCGCCCAGTTCGTCGCCCAGCTGCTCGGCATAGAGCGCCCAGCCCTCCGAATAGGCGTTGAAGGCGAGCATGGAACGGATCAGCGGCAGCTTGTAGGTATATTCGCCCTGCCAGATATGGCCCGGAATCCCCTCATGATAGCAAAGGGTCGGCAGCGCATAGCGCGGCCAGATGCTGGTATCGCGCAGGTTGATATAATAATTGCCCGGCACGCTGCCGTCGATCGTACCCGCGCCGGCATAGGCGCCCGGCGCCCCCGCCTCGATCTCCACCGGCACCCGCTTCACCACCAGCCTGGCCGGCACCAAAGTCGCGAAGGCACGGGGCAGGCGGGTGCGGATATCGGCGAGGCGCCCGTCGATATAGGAGAGGATCTGCTGGCGACCCTTGTCGTCATTGGGGAAGAGGTAGCGCGGATCCTTGCCCATCGCCGTCATCCGCTCGCCTACGGTCCCCTTGGTCATGCCGAGGGATTTCAAGAGCCGGTCCATTTCCGACTGGAGGGCCTTGAGCTGTTCCTGGCCCAGCGCGTGGACTTCGTCGGGCGACATGGTGGTGGTGGTGCCGGCCTGGAGCGCCCAGGCATAATAGGCATCGCCCTGCGGCAGTTTCCACACGCCCGCATCCATGGTGGCGCCAGCGCGCTGGCGGGAGAGTTCGGCGGCCTGGCGGGCGAGGGCGGGGGCGATGGCGGTGCGGGTGATCTGCTGCGCCTTGGCGGCATAATCGCCCTGCATGTCTTTGGTGCGGCGCGCGATCGAGGCGACCGGCACCCACTGGTCGATCGGCTGGCCCTGCACCGCCTTCATCTGGCCCAGCGTCTTGTCGAGCAGGAAGGCGGGGGCGACGACGCCGATGCCGGCGTCATGCTTCAGACGCTCGGTCTCGCCGTCGAGATTGGCGGCATATTGGGTCAGGCGGGCGAGATAGGCGTCGGCGTCGGCCGGGGTGGCGATGGCGTGATTGGCGTCGAGGAAATCGGGCGTTTCGATGAAGGCGCCGGTATTCTGGGCAACGGCATAGGGCGCGTTGCGATAGGACCAGTTGCTGTTCATCATCGCCATGTCGCCAAAGGGGAAGGCGAAGCCGGCATCGGCCAGTTCATGGGCGGCGCGCACCACCTCCACATCGGTGCGGGTGGCGGGCGACAGGGCGTCGAGATCGACGGCGCGCAGCTGGGTCAGGCGATCCTTCACATGGGCGGCGATCCGGGACTGGCCGGCCGGGCTCTTGTCGCCCAGGCGCGCTTTGAGCGGGGCGCGGGCGCCGGTGTCGAGGCCAAGGCCGCTCGCCGTTTCGGGCGCATCGGCCAGCATCGCCTCGGCCATGCCGGCGAGCAGGGCTTCGGCGCGGGCGTCGGCTGTCGTTGCCTGCGCCAGGGTGCGGGCGGGGAGGGCGGAAAGGGCAAGGGCGGAGGAGCCGGCGACGAGGAAATCGCGGCGGGAGGTCGTCATGGGGAAATCGTCTCCATCAGGCAGTCTTGCCCTTCATGTCGCATATTATCGGCGGATTTCGACAGGGAATTTGCGGTGGGGATGGATTGAGGTGGGTGTGACGAAGGGCGTGCGGTCCGCGATGCGAAGGCTGCAAAGTACACACCGTTCTGCATGACGCATTTCTGCGGTTGGCGAATTGCAACGACGACTTCGCAATAGGAGAATTTTTGCGAAGTGGGGGCGCCGCCACGGTCCTGCGCGCGAGCAGGAAGGGGCGCTGCACGGCCGACGACCAGCCCGACGCGCGCCGGCGCAGCATCGGGACGGAGGTGAAGTGGAGAAAGGGCATGTCGGTCGTGCCGGCGAGGCTATCATGCGGGTGGAGGAGTAGGACAGGGGCGGGGCCAAGATTATACGCAGATGGCGTGAATGGCGTGTCCAATTTTCTCGATATCGTTGACCATGTTTTCGACCATTAGAGGTTCAATCGGCCACCTTTGATTAGGAAAGGATGGGTCTACATCCGATTCGTGCGCAATTTTATTCCTACGATCGATGATGATTCCGAGCGTAGCTTTTAAAGTTTTTGGGGCAGAGCCTATGTGTGCGGCGACTTCATCCCATAAGCTCGAAGAAGAAAAGAGGCGAATAGCGTCTGCGATCTTCTCTGGCTGCTGGAAGGAGAGGTGATTGTGTTTCGTTCGTATCGCGTTGTCCAGTGCAGCCATTGAGGTGGCTGGGCTGGTAAGTAATGCGGTTGTGGCAAGAGGAAGTGGGAATCGATTGAAAGCTTCAGTCTTAGCACGTGTTCCTGCCCAGCATTCAAGCATGCCGAGGCGCGTGAGTTCGGGTCGTGTCCCAGGAGGTGGTGTAGGAACCGTCAATCCACGGCAGGATCGGGATCGGGTTCGGGTCAGGCAGCCAGAGCTGGCAGGCTGACAATGGGGTTATGGCTCACCGCGCCGATTGTTTCCAGCGTCATGTAGCGGCGTGACACCGCCCATTCATCATTCTGCTCCAGCATCAGCGCGCCGACGAGGCGTATGACCGAGGCATCATTGGGAAAGATGCCGATGACATCGGCCCTTCGCGGGACTGTCAGGAATTTCGTGTGCGGCGAGGCATAATGGGCAACAAGGAGACCCAGTATGTCACGACGGAAAGAACCCTCGATACCGAACGACA
>NZ_JACIEU010000010.1 GCF_014197035.1 Sphingobium scionense
CAACACCGTCGAGATGACCCCGGAGGAAGCCGCCGAGCATATCATCCGCAAGATCATGCCGCTCAAATGAGCAACGTCATGACAGACGCGGACCTGGCCGCCCATCTTGCGCAGACTGCCGGCCGCCTGCTGCTGGAGGTCCGTGCCTCGGGCCTGTTCAGCGCCAAGGCGCTCGGCAAGGCCGGCGACCAGACCGCCAACCAGTTCCTGGTCCATGCGCTCCAGGAACAGCGGGCCGAGGACGGCCTGCTCTCCGAGGAAATGGCCTGTGACGGCGCGCGGCTCCAGCACAGCCGGGTGTGGATCGTCGATCCGGTCGACGGCACCCGCGAATATGGCGAGGAACGCGCCGACTGGGCTGTCCATGTCGGCCTTGCCATCGACGGCGTGCCGACCATCGGCGCGGTTGCGCTGCCGGGCCATGAAGACGGCATCGTCTTGCGCACCGACCAGCCGCGCGCAATCCCGCCCGCGCCCGACAAGCTCCGCATGGTCGTATCCCGCACCCGCCCCGCCCCACAGGCGGTCGCGGTCGCCGAGGCGCTGGGCGCCGAACTGGTCCCCATGGGATCGGCCGGTGCAAAGGCCATGGCCGTGATCCTGGGACAGGCCGACATCTATCTCCATGCCGGCGGCCAATATGAATGGGACAGCTGTGCCCCCGCCGCCGTCGCCATCGCTCACGGCCTCCATGCCTCCCGCATCGACGGATCGCCGCTCATCTACAACCAGCCAGACACATACATGCCCGACCTCCTCATCTGTCGCCACGAACATGCCGACATCGTGCTGGGGGCCTTGGCCGAGATCGCGGCGCAGGCCGCCTGAAAAACAGAAGGGAAGAGGATCATGACCACCGACACCATCGGCCTCGACGCCGACGCCCTGGTCGCCGCCGCGCGCGAACAGACCGGCCTTACCGACCTGGGCGACGACGCCATATTGGAAGGGCTGGACGTGCTGGTCGACGCGATCAACCGCGAGGCCAAGCTGACCGAGGCGGCGCAGGGCCGCTGGGCGCAGCAGCTGACCGCAACGCTCGCCAACCGCCTGCAGGTCGAGGACTGGCTCGCCCGCCATCCAGACCTGCTCGACGCCCCGGTCGAGAAGCCGATGTTCGTCTTCGGCCTGCCGCGCACCGGCACGACCTTGACGATCAACCTGCTGAACGCCGATCCCGCCCGCCGGTCCTTCCTGCGCTGGGAGGCGTTCAATTCGGCGCCGCCCGCCGCCGCCGGCACGCTCAGCAGCGATCCGCGCTATGTCGCGGAACAGGCGCGGCTGGACATGTCGCTCAAATATGCGCCGCATATCTCGGCCATCCATCATGAGGATGCCGACAGCCCGACCGAGTGCCAGTTCGCGATGGCGCCGTCCTTCTGCGCCCAATATTATGACTCGGTGCTGCATGTGCCGAGCTATCAGAAATGGCTGTTCGCCACGAGCTACCTGCCTGCTTTCCGCTATCACAAGCGGCTGCTGCAATTGCTGCAGGCGGAAAATGGCGGTCGCTGGACGCTGAAAAATCCCTGGCATCCGCTGTTCCTGGAAGATCTGACCACCGTCTATCCCGATGCCCAGCTGGTGATGACCCATCGCGATCCGGCCGATGTCGTCGGCTCGGCCTGCAGCCTCGTGTATCAGGTGCGCAAGATGTTCAGCGCCGATGTCGATCCGGTCGAGGTCGGCCGATCGCAGCTGCGCACTTTCGACCTGATGATCGAGCGGATGCTGGCCTATCGCGCCAAGCATGGCCAGGATGCGATCCACGACATCCAGTATGACGACCAGCTGCGCGACCCGATCGGCGAAATGCGCAAGCTCTATGCCCGGTTTGACGCGCCCCTCACTGCAGAGGCCGAGGCCGGTATGAACGCCATGCTGGCCGCCAATCCGCAGGGCAAACATGGCAAGCACAGCTATGACCTGGCCGATTATGGCCTGGATCGCGCGCAAATCCACGCCCATTTCAAGGACTATACCGACCGTTTCTCGATCCCGACCAAGGCCTGACCTCATGACGCAGGCGCATCACGACCTCGCCCGCCGCTTCTTCGCCGCCCTGTCGGCGGCGGCGCTGCCAGACGAGTTGCTGACCGAGGACATGACCGCCTGGACGACGACAGGGGGCGTCGATGCGCCCGCCGCCGCCTATCAGCGCGGCGTGGCGATGCTGGGGTCGCTTTTCCAGGGCGGGCTGACCTTCACCGTCGATTCACTGACGGCGCAAGAGGATCGGGTGGCGGCCGAGGTGCGGTCGGCGGGTATGCTTGTGAATGGCGAGCCCTTCGCCAATCGCTATGTCTTCCTGCTGCGCATCCGCGACGACCGGATCGCGTCGGTCGCCGAGCATTTCAACCCGGCACCGGTGGAAGCCCAGATCAAGCCGCTGATCCAGGCGATGATGGCGGCGAAACAGGGCTGAACGATCAGTCCTGTTTCGCGCCTTCGCTGGCCATCGCGAAACTGTAGCGCAGATGGTCGAGATGACCCGTCGGCACAGGCGGGAACAGCAGCGCGCCTTGCGCGTCGCGTATCCCCTCGAGCCGATCGGCGATCTGCTCGATCGTCCAGTCGGGCTGGAAGACGCCGACCGTTTCCATCGTGTAGGCGCGCGCAACCCGGCCGGCCATGGCGATCAGCATTTCACCACTGACCGCGCAATCCTGATGCGCCAGATAGCCGACGGCCGGCGCGACCAGTTCCGGGTCCATCGGCGGGTAGGCGCTGGTGTCGAGCCCCTCGGCCATGCGGGTGACGGCGCCCGGCAGGATGATGTTGCTCTTCACGCCATGGGTTGCGCCTTCGATCGCGGCGACGTTGGACAGGCCGATCATCCCCGCCTTGGCGACGCTGTAATTGACCACGCCGGCATTGCCATAAAGGCCGTTGATCGATCCGGTCAGGACGATGCGGCCATAGTTCGCTGCGCACATATGCGGGAAGGCGGCGCGCACGACATGGAAGGCGCCGCGCAGATGAACGTCGAGCACCGTCTCGAAATCAGCATAGCTTAGCTCCGCCAGACCGCCGCGCCGGACGATGCCGGCATTGTGGATAACTATGTCGATGCTGCCGAAATGATCGCGCGCCAGATCGATCATCGCCTGCCCGCCTTCGGGCGTGGCGACGCTGTCGGTCGAGGCAATCGCCTGGCCGCCGGCAGCGCGGATTTCGTCGACCACCGACTGGGCCGGGCCGGCATCGGTCCCCTCGCCCTGCACGCTGACGCCGGGATCATTGACCACTACCTTGGCCCCGCGCGCCGCCAGCAGCAGCGCATAGGCCCGGCCGAGGCCACGCCCCGCCCCGGTGATCAGGGCGACGCGGTCGTCAAATCGCAGCATGATGGTCTCTCTCCCGGATAGTGATTGGCGGGGAGCTTAGCGGTGCGTGCCTCATCTCCCCAAGCGGGAGGGGAAATGATCGCTCAGGCGACGATGCCGGCGTCCCGCAGTCGGGCGATGGTCTGCGCATCCATCCCGAGAAGGTCTGCCAGCACCATATCGCTATGCTCGCCCAGCACCGGCGGCGCGCTCGGCACCGGCTGCTCCGCACCGGGAAAGCGGAAGGGGCGGTTGACGATCGGAATTATGCCCAGCGTCTTGTGCTCGGTTTCCACCACCATGTTACGGGCCAGCGTCTGCGGCTGCGCCAGTGCCTCGCTGATGGTCAGGATCGGTGCGTGGGGCACCTGATGCGCGGCGAACAGGTCGGCGAGGTCGGCGACGGTGCGGGCCTGTGTCACCGCCGACAGCAAGGCATTCACCTCCGCCCGCCGCTCCCGCCTCTTGTCGAGCATGTCGTAGCGCGGATCGTCGGCCAGCGCGTCCAGCCCCAGCGCGACGCAGATCTTGCCCCAGAAATGATTGGTGAGGCAGGCGATGACGATCGATCCGTCGCTGGCCGGGAAGACGCCATAGGGGACCAGATTGGGATGCTGCGATCCCTGTGGCACCGGGTCCTGTCCGGTAAAGAAGCTGAGTTGCGCCAGATAGCCGAGCAGGCCGATCATCCCGTCCATCAGGCTGATGTCGATCAGCCGGCCGCGCCCGGTGGCATGGCGCTCATGCAGGGCGGCAAGGATCGCGATCGGCCCGTTGATGCCGCCGACCAGATCGCCCAACGGAATGCCGAGCTTGGTCGGCAGCCCACCCGGCTCGCCATTGACGCTGAGCGCACCGGACATGGCCTGCAGCACGATGTCGAAGGACGGCCGGTCCTTGAGCGGCCCGGTCATGCCGAAGCCGGAAATGGCGCAGTAGATGAGGCCGGGGTTGATCGCCGACAGCGCGTCATAGCCAAGGCCTAGCCGATCCATCACGCCGGGCCGGTAATTTTCGATGACGATGTCGGACTTCGTCGCCAGGTCGCGCGCGACCGCCAGCCCCTCGGGCGCCTTGAGGTCGAGCACGATGCTCTTCTTGCCGCGATTGACGCTGAGGAAATAATGACTCTCGCCCTGGCGCAGCGGCGGGAAGCTGCGAGTATCATCGCCGCTGCCGGGCGGCTCCACCTTGATGACCTCTGCGCCGAGGTCGGCAAGCGCCAGTGCAGCCGAGGGACCGGCCAGGACGCGGGTGAAATCCAGCACCCGCACCCCGGCCAGCGGCCCCGCCCAATCGCTGCGCACATCGTCCGCCATGCCTATTTCAGATGCTCCCTGAAGAAGGCAATGCTGGCCGCGTGGGCATCGCGCGCTTCGGGCAGGTCCGCCATGTAGGAATAGCAATGGCCCATGGCTTCGCCGACGATCAGGGTCGATCGGCGTCCGGCCTTGAGCAATTGGCTGTTGGTGTAGACTGCAGGGCTCATGTCCATCGCCCGGGTGCCGGTAATCAGCAGGGTCGGCGGAAAATGCGCGAGGACGTCCGGATGCAGCGCCGGCGAGATGATCGCGTCGCCCATGTCGGCCGCCTTGAAATAGCCGCGCGTCATATCGATCGCCGCTTCGCCGGGACGGGCAGGCGCCGGAAAGCTGCCATCGATGGCGGCCGCGATCCAGGCGGAATCACCGCTTTCCATCCGCACCGCACCAGCGCCGAAAATGCCGATCGCCCCCGCCTGAGGCAGGTGATGCGCCGGCAGCCAGGCAGCCAGTTGCGCGGTCAGCGCTCCGCCGGCGGAACAGCCGAAGACGCCGATCCGCTGCGGCCGATAATGTTTCAACAGCGCCGCATAGACGCTGGCAGCGTCCTCCACACCGGCGGGATGGGCCTGCTCGGGCGCCATGCGATAATTGACCGACACCACTTTGTAGCCGCCGAGCGCCGCAATCGGCGCGGATTCAAGGACCGAGCAACTATCCCAACACATGGTGAAGGCACCACCGTGCAGATTGATCAGCACGCGCGCGGGATCGGCCTTTGCCCCCTTGGGCGTGAAGATCCGCACCGGCACACCGGCGATCACATCCTCGGCGATATCCACCGGATAACGGGTGCGCATCGCCTGCACCTGCGGAGCCATCATCGCGTCGAGCTGGGCGCGACGGGCGGCGATATCGGGTTCTTGCTGCCGTGGCGGCGCCGCCGGGCGCACACCGCGCTGGCGCTGCATCGCCCGCGCTTCCTCGCTGGCCAATTCCGACGGCGGCAGGTCGAAGGCGGGAACCTGAACCGTGCCGTCCGGCGTGAAGCGCGGCTGGGCCTGCTCGGCGTGGGTGGCAGCGGCAGACAGAGCCAACAAGCTGGCCAGGCAAAAGCGAGCGCGCATCACGGTTCCTCTCCCTATCATGTCCGGAAATGATTGGGGCGGGCGGCGGGGCGGTCAATCGCCGCCACGCCACCCGCCCCAATCATCGCTCAGGCGACAGGCCGTTCCCTCCTATCCTCCCCAGGGGGAAGGAACGGCCCGCCGCGCCCGGATCAGGCCGGGCGGCTGGGCAGTTCGGCGATCGAGGTGCCGAAGGCCGAGATTTCGCCGCGATGGGTTTCCGCGCGCTGCTGGATCTCGACATATTTCTTGCCGTTCTCCTCGAACTTGCGGATCACGCTGCCGTCGATGAAGATCACGTCGCCATCGGGATTATGACGGCGGATCTGGCACTTGCTCTTGTGCAGGAAGCCATCGTCGCCGATCCAGTTGGTAACCTGATGGGTCAGCCAGCTGCAGCGTTCCGGACCATAGTCATAGGCGCCCGGCGCGCCGACTTCGAGCGCGAACGCCTCGTCCCAATGGACGCGTTCCGGGCAGTCGGGCACGTTGAAACGGTTCTTGATGCCGGTGCCGGGATGCTTCTGCTGCATCTTCCACGCCAGCTTGTTGGCGCGGATATAGAGCCCGCCCCAGCCCTGCGCGTAGCAGATGAAGCCGGTGACGGTCATCGGCCCCTTCATCATGCGCGGCAGTTCGTCACCGACCTGCACATCTTCCCAGTAACGAGGGGTGGCGCCGCGAATTTCTTCCTTCTCGTACAGCTTGTACATCTCGGCCAGCTGTTCGTCGGTGAAGGGCTCCACGCGGCCACGGGCTTCGGTATATTTGGTGCCGCGTTCGCGCGCTTCATCGCGGTCGGTGCGGAACACCCAGCTGTCGCCTTCGGCGACCTTGTCGCCCGACTGGTTGAAGAAATCGACATGGTAGATTTGCTGGAAGCTGCGGCCGGCAAACTTGGTCTGATGCTCGACCAGATCCTTCAAATAGGCTTCGGTGCGGATCGTGTCGTTGCGCAGCACGGGCTTGTGCCAGGTCCAGTCGGCGCCCGCCCACATGGCATGGACGCCCGACAGGCCACCGCAATAGCCCGAAATGATACGGCTGGTGGTGAAGAGGAAGCTCGGCAGCGCAACCAGCGAACCATGCTTGGTCTTTTCGGCATAGGCCGGATCGCACCACAGCGGATTATCGTCACCGATGCCATGGGCATAATGGCGGATCGCGTCGCGCGTGGCTTCGTAGTTCCAGGGTTCGACGGTATTCTCGATCTTGACGCCGATGCGCTTGCGCAGGTCGTCCAGCCCCTCCTCGGTGATCTTGGGGAATTTGTTCACGGGCGCGTCGGCCAATGTTGCCATCTCTCTTCTCCTGATATTCAGTTGGCGAGTTCGACCGCCTTGGCGGCCTCACGGTCTCTCAAAATCTTGCGGTGAACCTTGCCGGCCGGCGTCTTGGGCAGGTCGGTCACGAATTCGACGATGCGCGGGAATTCATGCTGGGCGAGCTTCTCGCGGGTGAAGTCCTGCAACTCGCGGACGAGCGCGTCGCTGCCGTCGCGATTGAGGATGATGAAGGCCTTCACCACCTGGCCGCGCTTGTCGTCGGGCACGCCGATCACCGCGCATTCCAGCACCGCCTCATGCTTGAGCAGCGTATTCTCGATCTCGACTGCGCTCATCGTCCAGCCGGCCGAGATGATGACGTCGTCGGCACGGCCGCAATGGTAGAAATAGCCGTCGGCATCGATCTTCGCCCGGTCCTTGGTGGTTTCCCACCGGTCGCGGCGCCACAGCATCAACTCGCCAATCTCGCCGGGATCGCAGGCGCTGCCCTCGGGGCGCTGCACTTCCAGCCTCTGGCCCGGCACCGCCTTGCCCAGCGAACCCGGCTTCACCATGAAATCCTGCGCGCCGGGATAGTTGACCAGCACCACGCCGATCTCGGTCGTGCCGTACATGGAGCAGGCCGGCACCTTGAAATGGGCGTCGATAAACTCCAGCGTGGCCGGGTCGATCGGCTCGCCGGTGTAGGACAGCTTGTCGAAATGGAAGGCGAAGTCGGCGGCCCGGCCGCTATTCTTCATCATCCGATAATGGGTCGCGGCGGCCGACATGTTGGTGATCTTGTGATCCGACAGCGCCTGCATCAGCCGTACCGGATCGAAGCGGCCGGCAAAGGTGCCGGTGGTCACGCCGAGGCCCAGCGGCGCCAGCGTGCCATGCCACAGGCCATGGCCCCAGGCCGGCGAGGAGGGGCAGAAAAACTCGTCGCCCGGCCGGATGCCGGTGCCGTAGAGGGCGGCGAACATCAAGGTCACCAGCGCGCGATGACTGTGCTTCACCGCCTCGGGCAGTTCGCGAGTGGTGCCCGACGTATATTGGAAGACAGCCAGGTCATTGGCCTTGGTCTTCGGGCTGTAGGTTGCCGGGAAGCGGGCGAGATCGGCCAGCAATGCGTCGTCGGCGACGATCACGCGAGGCCCGTCCATGCTGCGCGCGAGGTCCGCCTTTTCAGCATTGGTGATGAGGATGGCCGGCTTGCAATCATCCACCCGCAGCCGCAGCGCATCCGGGCCGAACAGGGTGAAGAGCGGCACCGAAATCGCGCCGGTCTGCATCGCTCCGAACAGGCAGACATAGAAGGGCAGCGAAGGCTCCAGCATGAAGGCGATGCGCTCGCCCGGCTGAACGCCCTCGGCATCGAGCCAATGGGCAAAGCGCGCAGCCCCCGCCGCGATCAGGTCAAAACTGAGGATTTCATCTCGACCATCGGAATGGGCGATGCGTACGGCGGCGCGGCCCGATCCATCGGCATGACGGGTGATGCATTCATGGGCGATGTTCAGTTCGTCGCGGTCGCCATCGAACAGATCCCACAGCGCGGCGGAGGTCGCATGCGCCTGTGCATCGGCATAGCTGCGATAGTCGGTTAGCTTCGCCATCATCCCATCCCATCGGTCCGGCATTCAACCGGGCGAACGGGTCGAAATCCCGTCGCTGCTTGCAAAAAGCGATGTCACAGCGACTCATTTGTTGTAAATAGTGAATGATGTTTTATATTTCGAATGACAGGCCATCGGTGTCGCGATAGGGTGAGGCCATGACCGACAGCCGCACCACGCCCCGCCCGCCCTCCACCGTCCGCAAGGTCGCCAAGGCCGTGCAGGAGAGCAAGGCGCCCGCCATCGCCCGCGCCGCCGCGATCCTGCGCCTGCTGGGCAAGAGCGACCGGCCGCTCGGCGTGCAGGCGATCGCCAAGGAACTGGGGCTGGTGCCCAGCACCTGCCTCTATGTGCTGCGCGCATTGGTGGAGGAGGAACTGGTCGCTTTCGACCCCGACACCAAACGCTATGCGCTGCAGGCCGGCGTGCTGACGCTGGCGCGCAACTGGCTGCGCCGCGACGCCTTCAACGACCTTGCCCAGCCGGCGCTGGATCGGCTGGCACAGCGCTTTGGCCTTACCATGCTGGGGGTGCAGGCGGTGGGCCTCGACCATATGATCGTCGTCGCCATGGCGCAGTCGGGCAGCGGCTTTCAGCTGAGCGCCCAGGTCGGCAGCCGGTTTCCCGCCCTCATCAGCGCCACCGGCCGCTGCATCGCCGCCTTTGGCGATTATGGCGAGAAGGAGCTGAAGGCGCGGTTCGACACGCTGCGCTGGGACGATCCGCCGCCCTTCGCCGACTGGATGGAGCAACTGCGCCAGACCCGCGCGCAGGGCTTCGCGGTGGATGAGGGCCAATATATTGCCGGCGTCACCGTCGTCTCCGCGCCCGTATGGAAAGGCGCGAGCCGCCCGGTCCATGCGCTGGTGGCGATCGGCATTGGCGCCGCGCTGCAACGCGAGGGGCTGGGCGCATTGCAACAGGCGCTGGTCGAGGCGGCGGACGCGCTCAGCCACCAGTTGAGCGGCGAGCGGCCCCTACCGGCGGCGTAGCGCCAGCACGCTCCCCTCGGCGTCGCCCGACACATAGAGCGTGCCGTCCGATCCCGCCGTCACATCGGCGAAATTGATCATCGGCCCGGCCATGTCGCCGATCGGCCCCAGGAACTTGGGCGTCACGCCAGCCGGCGCCCCCACCGGCAGGGCGCTGGCGATCGTCGCGCGCGCGCCGCCCGACAGGTCGGTGGCGACCAATGTCTTGGTCCGCGTATCAACGACGAACAATTGTCCGTCGTGGATCGCAAGCCCTTCCGGCCGATCCAGCCCGTCGAGGATCGTCTCGCTGCGGCCGCCCGCGATGCGCACCACGCGCCCCGCCCCGGCCTCGGCGACATAGACTGTCCCGTCCGGCGCCAGCGCCACGCCCATCGGCTGGTCGAGGCCGGTGGCCAGTTCGCCGACCGCGCCAGCTTCGATAGAGAGCAGCCGGCCGGTGCCATATTCGGCAACGACCACCGCGCCGTCGGGCGCGACCGCCACGCCCATCAACTGGTCGAGGCCGGTGGCGAGGAAATCGCTTTCCCCCTGTCCCGGCCGATAGCGCGCCACTGCGCCCAGACCGGTGCTGATGATCCACTCCCCTGCCTGCGCGCCGGCGGCAACGCCGCGCATATAGCCGGGACAACCGGGATAGAAGATCATGCCGGCCAGGGTCAGCGCCTCGCCGGCCCGCAGCGTGTAACCGAAAGTGCCGTCGGCGACGAACAGCGCGCCGTCCGCGCCCATGGCGAGGCCCAGCGGCCATTGCAGTGCGCGGGGCACCACGGAACGGACTTTGCCATCGCCCAGCAATTCGGTAATCTCGCCCGGAATGCTCGACACGAATATGCGGTCGCCAATGAAGCTGACATTGTCGAGACCGGGTCCGAGATCAGCCAGCACCTCGCGCGTGCCGCTCACCAGGTCGAGCCGCAACACCTGGCCGCTTGCTACCTGGGTCGTGACGATCCGCCCCTTGCTGTCGAACTTGACCGAATCCGGCACGCCCAGATCGCCGGCCACCACTTCGGGTGCGCCGCCATTCAGGTCTACCCGCCAAATCTCGTTGGCGCCCATCACCGGGAAATAGAGCTTGCCGTCCGGCCCGACCTGAAAGGCGTTGGCCATCGGAATATTGTCGAGGATGATGCGCGGTTCGCCGCCATCCAGGTCCAGCTCCATGATCCGCGCGCCGATGCGGCATTCGCCCGCGATCAGCCGGCCTTGATGCCAGGTGATCGGGTTGGCGACCGGAATGTCGCCGCGTATCACGCGGACATCCCCCGACGGCGTGCGCATCGCGACCCGCCCCTCGGTAATCTCGGTCAGATAGAGGTTGCCGGCGTCGTCGAACACCAGATCGTCGGGGGCGACGATGGCGCCGCCCATCGCGCTGATCGTCTCGATCGCGCCGCTGTCGACATCGATCGCGCTGACCTGGCTGCCGCCGACCTGCGCCACATAAAGTCGGCCGTCCGGCCCGGTCGCCAGGCCATTGGCGCCGTGCAGGCGGCTGGGCGGGGTCAGCCGCGCGAGGGACCAGCCCTCGGCAGCGACCGCAGCACTGGCGGCGCCATAGCGCCCGGACTGGACCGCCATCTCAGGCGTAGCCCAGCAGCGACTTCACTTCGAGATATTCGAGGAAGCCATGCTCGCCCCATTCCCGGCCATTGCCACTGCGCTTGTAACCGCCAAAGGGCGCATGGAAATCGAACCCGCCATTGATGCTTATCCAGCCGGTCCGCATCCGCCGGGCAACCGCGCGGCACTGGTCGACATCGGTGCCGCTCACATAGCCAGCCAGGCCGAAATTGCTGTCATTGGCGATGTCGACCGCATGGTCGATATCGTCATAGCCGATGATGACCAGAACGGGACCGAATATCTCCTCGCGCGCGATCACCATGTCGTTGGTGCCCACGAACACGGTCGGCTTGACGAACCAGCCCTTGTCGATCCCATCCGGGCGACCGGCGCCACCGGCGATCAGGGTCGCGCCCTCGTCCAGGCCCTTCTGGATATAGTCCTGGATGATATTATACTGGCTCTTCGACACCACCGGACCCATGGCGACATTGCCGGTCGGATCGCCAACCGTGACCGCTTCCGCCGCCGTCTTGGCTGCGGCCACCACTTCATCCATGCGTGCGGCCGGCACCAGCAGACGCGATCCCGCGCTGCAGGTCTGGCCCGAATTGCCCATCATGCCGCCGGTCGCGCCCGCGACATTGGCGGCCAGCGCGTCATCATCCAGCACGATGAACGCGCTCTTGCCGCCCAGTTCCAGCCCGACCCGCTTGATCGTCGTCGCGGCATCCTTCTGAATCTGGACGCCCACCGGCTCCGACCCGGTGAAGGACACCATGTCGACATCCTCGTGGGTGGAAAGCGCGGTGCCGATCACGCCGCCGCTGCCCTGGACCATGTTGAACACACCCGCCGGCACGCCCGCCGTATCGAGGATTTCGGCCAGGATCTGGGCCGAGAAGGGGGCGAGCTGTGGCGGCTTGAGGATCATGGTGCAGCCGGTCGCCAGCGCCGGGAAGATCTTCACGCAGGTCTGGTTCATCGGCCAGTTCCACGGCGTGATGAGCGCGCAGACGCCGATCGGCTCGCGCGCGATCATCGTCGCGCCATGTGGTTCGTCGAACTTGAAGTCGCGCAGCACCTCGATCGCGGTCTGCAGATGCCCCGCGCCCAGCCCGACATGGAAGCCATGGGCGAGCGAGGACGGCGCGCCCATTTCTTCGATGATCGCGTCGCCCAGTTCCGCCTGGCGCCGCGCATATTCGGCCTGGATGGCGAGCAGCAGGTCGAGCCGCTCTTCGCGCGTGGTCTGCGACCAGCCGACAAAGGCCTTGCGCGCGGCGGCCACCGCCTTGTTCACATCGGCCACGCCGCCGAGCGAAATGGTGCCGGCCACCGCCTCGGTCGCGGGGTTGATGACATCCGCGGTCTTCGGTTCGACCGGAGCAACCCACTGGCCGTCGATATAGAAGTTCCGATAGTCGCGCATGTCCTCACCCGTACAAAAGAGGGATTATCTTATAAATGGCCGGGCCGACATGACGCCGGCCCGGAGATCATTTCTTACTGGGTGCCTTCGGCGTACCAGGTACGGAATTCGGCATATTTTGGCATTTCTTCCGAATTCGCCTTGGGATCGATCACGACGTGGACGACGCCCGGCTTGCCGCTGGCATAGGCGCGCGCGATCGCGGGCTTGATGTCCTCGGCCTTGGTCACATATTCGCCGTGGCAGCCAAAGCCCTCGCCGATCTTGTCGAAGCGGACTTCCTTGCTCCAATGGGTGCCGGTTTCTTCCGTGCCCTGGCCGAAGGTGCGCTTGTAGACGCCCACTTCCAGGCCCCACTGGTTATCCACGCCGACGACGCAGACCAGAGGCAGCTTGGTGCGCACCGCCACTTCCAGTTCGGCGATATGGAACATGAAGCTGCTGTCCGACGTCAGCAACAGGCCCGGACGGCTAACGCCGGTGGCCGCCTTGTCCGCCAGCATCGCGCCGGTGGCATAGGGGATGCCGGTGCCGATATGACCGAAATTCTGGTTCCAGATGACGTCGTTCGGCTTGCACTGCGAATAGGTCCACTGGAAGATCACGCCGGCGCCGCCATCGCGGATCAGGATGCCGTCCTTGGGGAAGGCCTCGGTCGCTTCCACCGCCAGACGGGCGGGATGGATCGGCAGGTCGCCGGTGCCGTCGCTCTTGGTGCGCGATTCCGCCGCCAGTTCGTCCAGTTCCGCCTGGCCGTCCCGCATGAAGGCTTCCAGACCGGGCGCGGGTGCGCGCGGCGTGTCCTTCAGCGCCTCGACCAGCTGCGGCACGACACCGCGCAGATCGCCGACCAGCGGCACGTCGATCGGGCGGTTGACGCCGATCGCGGCGGGGTCCTGCTCGACATAGATCCACTTGCGGATCGCTTCATTCTTCATCCAGTAGCGCCATTTGCCGAAATGGACCGGCTCGCCCAGTTCGGTGCCCAGCGCCAGCACCAGATCCGATTCCGTGACCGCCTCGATCGACGCCTTGGAGAAGACATATTGGAAGGTGCGGTCTTCCAGCCCCTTGATATAGCTGGTGCCGCCCGAAGTCTGGATCACCGGGCAGTTCATCAGGTCCGCCAGTTGCTTGACCGCCGCGCCGGAGCGCGAGGTGTGGACGGCATGGCCGACCAGCAGGATCGGGTTCTTGGCGGCGCGGATCAGGTCGGCCGCTTCCTTGACCCGGTCGATGTCCGCGCCCTGATTGACCAGGCGATAGCGGTCCGGCGCCAGCGGCGCGGGCAGGTCCAGCTCTTCCAGGATGATGTGGCTGGGATATTCGATATAGACCGGGCCGGGGGTGCCGCCCATCGCCTTGCGAATGCCCTCGCGCACGACTTCGTCGGTCTGGTCGGCATATTCGATCGACGCGGCATATTTGACGCTATTCTCGAACAGCGGCATCTGCTTCACGAACTGGATGCGGCCGCGACGGACGCGCTGTTCGGTGACGCGGGCGCGCTGGCCCGACAGGAAGATGACCGGCGAATTTTCGACCAGCGCACACTGGATGGCGGGCGCCATATTGGCGATGCCCGGCCCCAGCGTGCCGATGGCGACGGCGGGCTTGCCGGTGATGCGCGACGCGGCCTCGGCCATGAAGCCGGCGGCGGCCTCATGATGGGGGGCGACCACGGTCCAGCCGCGACGCTCCGCCTCCAGGAACATGTGGACGAAATTGGGATCGGGAATGCCGAACAGCGTGTTGATGCCTTCGGCCTCGAACAGGTCCAGCATCCGCTTGTAGACCGGCGTGCCCTTCTTGTCGGTGGCATTCACGTTCACGGCGGGCTTGGGATCGTCATAGCTCATTTGAGTAACCTCGGTGCGCCCGTACCCATGTACGTGGCTAGGTTGCGGTGGAAATTGGTGATCTTGCGTTCCTGGTGGGGATTGGGCAGCGGCCCGCGGAACCCGCGCGACTTCATGCCCTTCTGCACCCATTCCATGTTCGAAAAGTCCTGGGCGAGGACAGCGCCCCAGCCTTCGGCGGTGGCCTCCGTCTCCTCCCACTCGGTCGCCGGCACTTCGCCTTCCGGGAAGCGCTCGATCGCGTAGGATTCAAAGATGCACATGTCGGGATCGTCGCCATAGGGACGGGTGCGGTAGCAAAGGGCGAAGGTGATCCCCTGCAGCACCGACATGTTGGGAAAGACGTGCCAGGCGAGGCCCGCTTCGGCCATCACCTCGGGCGGGATTTCCGGCCAGATGACGCCGCGCGCGGCATCGTCCGCCTTGGCGGATTTCAGCCAATGGGCGATGACGTCGCCGGCCGCCGTGCCTTCGGGCAGTTCGTCGACCAGCCGGCTCGCCGCATTGACCAGCGTCTCGGTCGAGGCCGCATAGTTCAACGTCTCGTAATTTTCGCGGATCAGCTCATAGGTGGAGCGGCGCGGATCATCGCCCTTGCCGGCGCGGGTGACGCTGCTGCTCTGGCTCATCTGGAACGCCGGGTCGCGCTGGTCGAAACCGCTGACGCCATGCAGGCCATAGGCCGCGCTGTATGCGTAATAATCGCCATAATCGAGCAGCTGGGTATGGGTGCCCGCGACATGATAGGGCTCCATGAAGGCTTCCAACGCGGTCTTCCAATTGGCCGGATAGACCACCCATTTGCGCCATTTGTAGCGCATCTTGTCCATCTCGAAGTGGGACAGGATACGCCCGGCATCGCCCAGGAAATCGGCCAACGGCGCGGCATCTGGATCCATATTGATCCAGATCCAGCCACCCCATGTGTCGATCTTCACGTCCGACAGGCGGGTGCATTCGGGCGTCAGCGCGCCCTGCCAGTCCTGCGGGTCGAGGATGTAGCTGTTGTTGCCCTCGGTATCGAAGGTCCAACCATGGAAGCCGCAGACGAAGCTGCGCCGGTTCTTGCCGCGCACCGAATGCACATCCTTGGGCACGTCGACCAGCTGGCGACCGCGATGCGGACAGACATTGAAGAAGGCGCGCAACGTGTCGGGCGCGGTCCGCACGATGATGATCGACTCGTCGCAAATGTCATAGGTCATCCAGTCGCCGACATCGGGCAGTTCCTCGACCCGCGCCGCCATCTGCCAGACATGGGGCCACAGCCTCTCCTTCTCCGCCAGGGCATAGTCCTTCGACAGGAATGCCTCGGTCGGATAGGTCAGCGGCTTGGCCAGCGCCTCCACATCGATATTGTCGATCTTGCTCATGGCATCCTCCTGCAACGTCCGCGTTGCCCGATGGGTACGGCCCGCGAGTCCACTCGCCGGGTCCGCAAGGACAATATTTTCAACCTGCCTATCGCAACTGGCGGGAGCGCCCCAAGGGAAGAGCGGCGAGCGCTACGAACCATCCCCGGGGCGATCCGGCCCATGGCTCAGGACCGCAATTCCATGCCGTCCAGATCGCCTTTGGCGCGCCAGTCCTGCACCAGCTTCTGGAACGCGCCCCAGCCCGGCCCATAGCTGCGGAACAGCGCCCAGGGCGCCTTCACCTGGCCTTCATTGGTGAAATAGCTGGGGGTGCATTCCTGCTGGAAGGCGGTCATGTCGATTTCCATTTCCTCGAAATGGCGGACATAATCCTCCTGCCCTTGCAGGGTGGTCTCGACCACCTTGGCGCCCTTATCCATCACCGCATGGATGATATGGGCGATATGCTCCGCCTGGCGGCCGAACTGTTCGGTCACGCTGGCATTGAGGCCGCCCTGGATATAGCCGATGAAGAACTGATTGGGGAAACCATGGGTCATGGTGCCGTGCAGGGTGCGCGGACCATTGGCCCAATGATCGTAGATGGACAGGCCGTCGCGCCCCTCGACCGCATCGATGCCCCAGCGGCGCTTCAGCTCGCTCGTCACCTCGAAGCCGCTGGCGAAGATGATGCAGTCGACCTCATATTCGACGCCGCCCGACACGAAGCCCTTCTCCGTGATCTTCTCCAGCCCCTTGCTGTCAGCGACGTCGATCAGCGTGACGTTGGGCCGGTTGAAGGTCGGGTAGAATTCGTTGCTCGACAGCGGCCGCTTGCACAGGAAGCGATACCAGGGCTTCAATGCCTCGGCCGTCGCCTTGTCCTCCACCATCTCGTCGACGCGGGCGCGCAGCCGCTCCATCACGCGATAATCGACCACCTCGCGCTTCGCCATAAACTGCTCGATCGAGATTTCCGGCCAGCCTTCAGCCTCCAGTTCGGCCGACAGGTTGCGGGCGATCTCGGTCCAGATGTCGCAGATGAGGTCAGGCTCGCCCGGTGCGAAGGATTCCATCGCGGCGCGGTGGAAATTGGCCTGGCGCTCCGCCTGCCAGCCGGGTTGCAGCGACGCGCTCCAGTCGGCATCGGTCGCCGGATTGGGCCGTTCGTCCACGGTCGATGGCGTGCGCTGGATAACATAGAGCTGCTTGGCGTGACGACCAAGATAGGGCACCGCCTGGATCGCGGTCGCGCCGGTGCCGATGATGGCGACGCGCTTGTCGGCCAGCCTGTCGAGCACCGGATTGTCGTAGCTGCCGCCGCTATAGTCATAGTCCCAACGGGCGGTGTGGAAAATCTTGCCCTTGAAGCTGTTGATGCCGGCGATGCCGGGCAGCTTGGGCATGTTGAGCACGCCGCAGCCCATCACCACGAAACGCGCCAGCAATTCGTCGCCCCGGCTGGTGCCGACGCGCCAGCGCTGGATCGCCTCGTCCCACTTCAAGGATGTGATGAGGGTATGGAACAGCGCCTTGTCGGCAAAGTCGAACTTTTCCGCGATCTGGCGGCAATAGGCCTGGATCTCCGCACCGTCGGCGAATTTCTTCGACGGCATGAAGCCCGTCTCTTCCAGCAGCGGCAGATAGCAATAGGCGTCATTGTCGCACTGGATGCCGGGATAGCGGTTCCAGTACCAGACGCCTCCGAAATCGCCGCCATGGTCGATATTGCGGAAATTGGTGACGCCCTGCTTGGTCAGATGATAGCCGGCGAGCAGGCCGGCAAAGCCCGCGCCCAGCACCACGACATCCAGTTCCTCGACGATCGGATCGCGCGCGACGACCGGCATATGCGGGTCGACGTCATAGCTGTGCGTCGTGTCGTCGGTGGTGGGCTGATATTGCCCTTCCCGGTCGGCGCGCATCCGCTTGTCACGCTCGGCACGATATTTCTCGCGCAGGGTCGGGATATCGAATGTGTCAGCCGCAGGCGTCTGCGTCGGCTTGCAGGTCATGACCTCTCCTGGGGATCGCTGTTCTCACCATTTTGTTAATCAACACATCTGTTGACTTGCAATGGCGGAGCGTCGAGCGGGCGCTGTTAGCGCCGTGGCGATCCCTTGGCGGCCTTCCGAGGCCGCGGCGCGATCCGGTAACGGGCCGCAGCGAGAGAGGTAGTCAGGTGGTAAGCGGCGGCCCGATCAGGCGGCGCGAGCCAACTTCTGTTCCTGGGCGACCGGGAAGGTCACGACATCGGCCGATGCGGGGGTAGCGGCGGGCGTCAGGCCGGCGATGTAGCGCTCGGCGGTGACGACATCCCGGCGATAGGAAAAATAGAGCGCGATAAGCGAGAACATGATGAACCTCTGAATAGACATTTGCTGCGTCGCAGCATCGAGGCTTATCTCGTCTTTCCGGGCTTTTTCGCAAATGCAAAGGCGCCAAGGCCAGTTGCACGAAACGACATGGACCGGTTGCGCGCCTTGCAACGGCAACCGGCCCATGTCGATCAGACCCGGCCGGTGACCGGGATTAGCACGCCGGTGATCGGCGTAGCAGCGGGCGACAGCAGGAAGGCGATCACTCCGCCCAGCGCCTCCGGCGAGACCCAGCGGCTGGCGTCCGCGTCGGGCATGTCGGCACGATTGGCCGGCGTGTCGATGATGCTCGGCAGCACCGCATTCACCCGCACGCCTGCATCCTTATATTCTTCGGCCAGCGCCTCGGTCAGGCGCGCGACACCCGCCTTGGACGCCGCATAGGCGCCCATGCCGGCCGCCGCCTTCACCGATGCCGCAGCCCCGATATTGACGATCGCGCCGCCGCCATCGCGCAACAGCGGCAACAGCGCGCGAGTCGCGATCAGCGTGGTACGGACATTCATGCCATAGAGCCGGTCCCATGTGGCGACCGATCCGCCCTCGACCGTTTCCCAGCTGAAACCGCCGGCGATATTGACCAGCGCATCCAACCCACCCAGCGCTTCGCCGATCTTGTCCGCCGCGCCGGCCACCGCCTGCTCGTCGGACAGGTCGACGCCGCCCAGCGCCAGGTCGACGCCATCGGTCGGCACATCGCCCAGGTCGATGCCCGCCACCGTCCAGCCCGCCGCGCGCAACACCTGCACCGTCGCCCGGCCCAGCGCACCGGCCGCGCCGGTTACCGCCACCACTCCCGCCATCATCATCCCCTTTCGATGTCTTGCGTCAGATCCCGGCCATGCACAGATATTTGATCTCGACATAGTCCTCGATGCCATGGCGCGATCCTTCGCGGCCCATGCCCGATTCCTTGATGCCGCCGAATGGCGCGACCTCGGTCGAAATGAGGCCGGTATTGATGCCGACCATGCCCACCTCCAGCGCCTCGCCCACGCGCCAGGCGCGCGACAGGTCGCGGGTGTAGAAATAGCCCGACAGGCCGACCTCGGTGGCGTTGGCCAGCGCGACCGCTTCCTCTTCCGTGTCGAACAGGAAGAGCGCGGCCAGTGGCCCGAACGTCTCCTCGTCAGCCAGCTTCATCTCCGGGGTGCAGCCGCTGATGATGGTCGGCTCGAAGAAGCTGTGGCCCAGCGCGTGACGATGCCCGCCGCTCACCAGCGTGCCGCCCTTGGCCAGCGCGTCGGCGACATGTTCCTCGACCTTCTCGACCGCCTTCTCGTCGATCAACGGCCCCTGGGTCACGCCCGCCTCGGTGCCCGGCCCGACCTTCAGCTTGGCGACGGCGGCTTTCAGCTTCTCGGCAAAGGCCGGCGCGACGTCGCGCTGGACCAGGATGCGGTTGACGCACACGCAGGTCTGGCCGCTGTTGCGATATTTGGACGCGATCGCGCCTTCGACGGCGGCATCCAGATCAGCGTCGGCAAAGACGATGAAGGGCGCGTTGCCGCCCAG
Organism: Sphingobium scionense; assembly: GCF_014197035.1. Taxonomy (GTDB): domain Bacteria; phylum Pseudomonadota; class Alphaproteobacteria; order Sphingomonadales; family Sphingomonadaceae; genus Sphingobium; species Sphingobium scionense. The sequence goes on from NZ_JACIEU010000010.1 coordinate 19,700, forward strand.
TTCCATCGACAGCTTCTTCATCGTCGGCGCGCATTGCGCCATCAGCGTCTTGCCCACCTCGGTCGATCCGGTGAAGCTCAGCTTGCGCACCAGCGGGTTGCCGGTCAGTTCCGCGCCGATCACCCGCGACGATCCGGTGACGACATTGAACACGCCCCTGGGCACGCCCGCGCGCTCCGCCAGCACGGCGAGCGCCAGCGCGGTCAGAGGCGTCTGGGTCGCGGGTTTCAGCACCATGGTGCAGCCCGCCGCCAGCGCCGGCGCCGCCTTGCGCGTGATCATCGCCGCCGGGAAATTCCACGGCGTGATCGCCGCGACCACGCCGACCGGCTGCTTGATGACGACGATGCGGCTGTCGGCGCGATGGCTGGGAATGATCTCGCCATAGATGCGCTTGGCCTCTTCGCCGAACCATTCGATGAAGCTCGCGGCATAGGCGATCTCGCCCTTGGCCTCGGCCAGCGCCTTGCCCTGCTCGCGGGTCAGGATCATCGCCAGGTCATCCTGATGCGCGATCAGCAGTTCGAACCAGCGGCGCAATATGCGCGAGCGTTCGCCCGCCGTCTTCGCCTTCCACTCTGGCAGCGCCGCCTCGGCCGCCTCGATCGCCGCACGCGTGCCCGCCTCGTCGATCGCGGGAATGCCGGCCAGCCGCTCGTCCGTCGCGGGATCGGTCACGTCGATGCTGGCGGTGCCGATCCACTGGCCGTCGACATAGCATTGTTCGCGCAGCAGGCTGGGGTCGGCAAGGGCTATGGTCATCGGATCACCTTCTTCGGCAGGATGCGGGGCTACAGGCGCAGGGCGCGCCCGTCGCTGCGTCAAACGCAGCATGGCCCCATTTCGATGCGAAGGTGGGATGCAGCGCAAGCGGCGTCAACGTGGACAGAATGTCCCCGCTCAAGGATCGACCCCGCGATGCGCGCTATTGGGGAATATGCGGCGCCCGTCGATTGACCAGCGGCCGCTGATAGGAGGGATCGCTCGCGCCCCGTGCCGGCGCGCCATTGGCATGCAGGTCCGGCACGTCGCCGAACGGCAGCGGCAGCGTCGGCACAATCCCGGACCATTCGATCATGTTGGTGCGCAGCGCGATCTTCCACTGGCCATCGCGCCGTTCCAGCCGGTCGAGATAGCGGCCCCCGGCGATCCAGTTGCTCTCGTCCCGGTTGCGGCCGACGAACAGATAATAGGTTTCGGCATGGGCGGCGTCGCCGTCGATATCGATCGTCATGTTGAGCAGATTATGATGCGTCGCCACCTGCCCGCCCTCATGCAGGGCGCTGGCCCAGGCATAAAGCGCATCGGGGGCGCCGACGAAGCTGCCCGCCGCGACCGTGGCGTCATTATGAAAGGCCGACAGGAACAGGCTGCGGTCGAACCGGTCCATGCCCCGGCTGAACCGGGTCAGGCAGTCGACGATGTCCTGTCGGTCGAGCAGCGCGTCCATCCGCGCCTGGCGATCCGCGTCCATCCTATGCCTCCGTCCGCGGCGCGATCGGTTGCCAGATCGGCGCCCCGCGCTCGGCCCGCAGCGACGGGATGGTCTTTCCGTCGACATCGGTGATGCCATAATCCTGTGCCACCTCCGCGGTGATGAAGGTGCCGCCGGACCGCGCCATGATCGCCGGATCAGCGAGCAGCGCGGCGATTACCCGGCCGGGAAATTCAGGCGAGCAGCCGACCAGCGGATTGGTCACGGTCAGCGCCGTCATCGCCGGATTGGCGGCAATATTGCGCTGCGCCCGCTCGGTCATGGTCAGCCCCTGCCATAGCGAGAGCGAGGCGACGCCATGGGGCTGCAACTCTACGCCCATATCCCGCGCCATCCGGTCGACCGCCGACTTGGCAGTGCCGAACACGACGCCATAGGTATAAGTCACGCCGACATAGCCCGATATCGCAACGATCAGGCCTGATCCCTGCGGCACCATCATCTGCGCGGCATGGCGCGCGGCGACGAAGTTGGAGCGCACGCCGACATCGACCATGTCCCAGTTGGACAGCGGCTTTTCCCAGAAGCTGCCCGGCACAGTCAGATCCTCGGGGATCGCAAAGGCATTATTGACCAGCAGGTCGAGCCGCCCCTGTTCGCGCCGGACCTGGTCGAACAGCGCGGCAACCTGCGCATCGTCGCCATGGTCGACCTGCACCGCAATGCCCCGGCCGCCGCGCGCATCGCATTGCGCCGCCGTCTCGCCGACCGTGCCCGGCAATTCATGGTCGCCCGCATTGACCGTGCGCCCGGTGACATAGACCGTCGCCCCCTGTTCGGCGAGCGCCAGCGCCATCCCCTTGCCGATGCCCCGGCTCGCGCCGGTGACGATCGCAACCTTGCCGTCCAGCGGTTTCATGATCCTCTCCCTCAGTCGGTTGCGCGCGCGAAGAAGCGCACGCTATGATCGCCGTTCGCGCGACCGGTGAAATGCGGCGCGCTGAAGGCCATGCCCATCACGCCTTGAGCCCAATCGGCCGATGCGCCGATATCCTGCACCCAGTCATAGAGCATGGTGCGCCGCGCGATCCGCCACTGGCCCTCGCGCCGTTCGAAAATGTCGAGATAGCGGCCGCCGATCATGACGTCGCGCTGCGCATCGCCCATGTCGATGCGATGGTAGGATTGTACCTGCGTCTCGACCCGCGCCGTGTCGCCCTCCAGAACGATGAAGCTCTGCCCCAGCAGATGCTGGGTGCACAGGATCGCGTCGGCGCCGGGCACCACCCAGGCGAGATAGGCGTCGAAATCGCCGGCGAACACGCCATAGTCGGTGCTGCCATCGGCCCAGCAACTGGCCCGGATCAGGTCGGCGTCGCGCCGGTCCTCACCGCGCGCCAGTCGGGCAAGACAATCGCGGATCGCCTCCCGGTCCAGCATCGCCTGCAATGGCGTGGCACCATTCTCCATCCGGCCCTCTCCTTCCCGCCCGTCGCGGCGGGCTGTCTGTCCATGGGCCGGTCATAGGCGCGCGCCATGGCGCATCGCTTGACCAATTCAGACAGGAAGGAAGCCGGGCGGCCTCAGCCGCGCGGGGCGAGGCCCGCAATCAGCAGATCGACCTGCGCCGCCGCAATCGCCTCGGCGCTCAGCGCGCCGGCGGGATCGCGCCAGCGCGCCGCCCAGTTGAGCGCGCCGGCCAGGGTGAAACCGGCCAGCTTCACGTCGACCGGGGCGATCGACCCGTCCGCCACCGCGTCGGCGATCAGCCCGCGCATGGCCAGATCGATGTCGCGCTTGCGCGACCGGAACAGGATCGCCCCTTCGGCCGACAGGCATTCGTCGCCCGTCCGCACCACGCAGGCGCCGAAATCATCCATGATCACCGCGCCATAGCGGCGCAGGAAATAGCCGAGCCGGGCCAAGCCATTGCCTTCGCCCGCGCGCGCCTCATCGGCCGCCGCGCGCAGCATCTCCAGGCCGCGGGTGACGCATTCGATCAGCACCTGCTCCTTGTTGCCCAGATAATGATAGATGGTCGGCTTGCTGATCCCCAGGCTCGCGGCGACATCATCCAGCGAGGTCGCATGAAAGCCGCGCGCATTGAACATGCGCACCGCCGCGCGCAGCACCGCCTCGCGCTTTTCCTCCCGCTCGCGCGCCTTTTCCTCCCGCGTGCGGAAGGGAGACGGGATCGCCACTGCGCTTTTCGCCGACACCTGCTGTTCCTCCATGCCGCCTGTTGACAAGAAATCGCAACAGGCGCAACCTACTCATGAGTATAGGAGAGACGCAAGGGTTTATGCTGACCGAAATCCAGAGCGCGATTCGCGACACCGTCCGGGATTTCGCCCAGGCGACGATCCGCCCGCATTCGGCGCGGTTCGAGGCGGAGGGCGGCTACCCCCGCGCGCTGTTCGAAGAGATGGCGGGCCTTGGCCTCTGGGGCATGACCGCGCCCGAAGCCTATGGCGGCGCGGAGGCTGACTCGGTCTCCTATGCCCTCGCCCTGATGGAACTGGCCGCCGCCGACGGCGCCCTCTCCACCATCGTCTCGATCCAGAATTCGATCCTCGTCTCCGGCCTGCTCAAGGACGGCAGCGAAGAGCAGAAGGCGCGCTTCCTACCCGAGCTGATCGGCGGCCGCACCATCGGCGCCTTCGCCCTCACCGAAAGCGATGCCGGCTCCGACGCGTCGGCCGTCCGCACCCGCGCGGTCAAGGTCGATGGCGGCTGGCGCATCACCGGCGCCAAGCAGTTCATCACCTCGGGCAAGATCGGCGGGCTGGTGATGATCGTCGCCGTGACCGATCCCGACGCGGGCAAGAAGGGCCTGTCCGCCTTCATCGTGCCGACCGACCGGCCCGGCTATGCGGTCGACAAGGTCGAGCACAAAATGGGCCAGGGCGCTTCGGACACCTGCGCACTGCGGTTCGACGACATGTTCGTCGAGGATGATCTTCTGATCGGCCAGCCAGGCCAGGGCTATCGCATCGCACTCGCCAATCTGGAGACTGGCCGCATCGGCATCGCCGCCCAGTGCGTCGGCATGGCGCAGGCGGCGCTGGAGATCGCCGTCGCTTATGCCAGGGACCGCAAGAGCTTCGGAAAAGCCATTATCGAGCATCAGGCGGTTGGCTTCCGCCTTGCCGATCTCGCCACCCGGCTGGAGGCGGCGCGCCAGCTCGTCCTGTCCGCGGCCGCGATGAAGGACAGCGGCCAGCCCGCCCTGACCCAGGCATCGATGGCCAAGCTGTTCGCCTCCGAAGCGGCCGAGGCGGTGGTATCCGGCGCGATGCAGACACTGGGTGGCTATGGCTATCTTGAAGAATTCGGAATCGCGAAAATCTACCGCGATGTCCGCGTGTGCCAGATTTACGAGGGCACGTCGGACATCCAGCGCATGGTCATTGCGCGCAGCCTTTGAAGGAGTATTTCGATGCAGGACGATCCGGTAGTCATTGCGAGCTATGCCCGCACCCCCATGGGCGGGTTCCAGGGCGCGCTCTCGGCGGTCAAGGCGACCGATCTTGGCGCCACGGCGGTGAAGGCCGCAGTCGAGCGCGCCGGCGTCGCCACTGACGCCATCGATCGCATCTATATGGGCTGCGTGCTACCCGCCGGCCTTGGCCAGGCGCCCGCGCGCCAGGCGGCGCTCGGCGCGGGCCTCGGCCTCAATACCGAGGCCACGACCGTCAACAAGATGTGCGGTTCGGGCATGCAGGCGGCGATCATGGCGCATGAGGCGCTGGCATCGGGCGCGGCCGATATCGTCATCGCCGGCGGCATGGAAAGCATGACCAACGCCCCCTATGCCCTGCCCAAGCATCGTAGCGGCGCGCGCATCGGCCATGACCGCATCATCGACACGATGATGATGGACGGCCTCGAAGACGCCTATGAACCCGGCAAGGCGATGGGTGTCTTCGCCGAAGAGGCGGTGCGCGACTATCAGTTCACCCGTACCGACCAGGATGATTATGCCATCCGCTCGCTCGACCGCGCCAACGCGGCGATCGGCAGCGGCGCCTTCGTCCGTGAGATCACGCCCGTCACCGTTTCGGGCCGGGGCGGCGACACCGTCATCGATACCGACGAACAGCCCGGCAAGGCCCGGCCGGAAAAGATCCCCGGCCTCAAGCCCGCCTTCGTCAAGGATGGCACCATTACCGCCGCCAACGCCTCGTCCATTTCGGACGGCGCCGCCGCGCTGGTGATGACCCGCCAGAGCGTCGCGGAAAAGCAGGGCATGAAGATTGTGGCGAAGGTCGTCGCCACCGCTGGCCATGCCCATGAACCCGCCAAGTTCACCACCGCGCCGGTGCCCGCGATGCGCAAGCTGCTGGCCAAGGCCGGCTGGTCGGTCGAGGATGTCGACCTGTTCGAGGTCAACGAAGCCTTTGCCGTGGTCGCGATGATCGCCGCCAAGGAGCTGGGCATCCCGGCCGACAAGCTCAACGTCAATGGCGGCGCTACCGCGCTCGGCCATCCGATCGGCGCATCGGGTGCGCGCATCGTCGCCACCCTGCTCGGCGCGCTGGAAACCCGCGGCCTCAAGCGCGGCGTCGCCAGCCTCTGCATCGGCGGCGGCGAAGCCACCGCCATGGCCGTCGAACTCGTATAATTCTGCCGGGAGAGGACAGATAATGGATATCAAGGGACTGGCCGCCATCGTCACCGGTGGCGCCTCCGGCCTTGGCCGTGCCACCGCCACCATGCTCGCGGCGCAGGGTGCCAAGGTCGCGATCTTCGATCTCAATGAGGAAGCCGGCAAGGCGGTCGCCGCTGAAATCGGTGGCCTTTATGTCGGCGTCAATGTTGCCGATGATGCCAGCGTCACCGCCGGACTCGACACGGCGGAGGGCGCGCACGGCGTCGCCCGCATCCTGGTCAACTGTGCCGGCATCGCCCCGGCCGTGAAGACGGTGGGCAAGGAAAATGTGCCTCATCCGCTCGACAGCTTCGCCAAAACGGTGACCGTCAACCTGATCGGCACCTTCAACATGATCTCCAAATTCGCCGCCCGCGCGGCCGCCGCCGAGGAGATGGGCGGCGAGCGCGGCGTCATCGTCAACACCGCATCGGTCGCGGCCTATGACGGCCAGATCGGCCAGGCGGCCTATTCAGCGTCGAAGGGCGGCGTGGTCGGCATGACCCTGCCGATCGCCCGCGATCTGGCCCAGCACAAGATCCGCGTCATGACGATCGCGCCGGGCATCTTCCTGACGCCGATGCTGGAGGCCTTCCCCCAGCATGTGCAGGATGCGCTGGGCGCACAGGTGCCCCACCCCAGCCGCCTCGGCAAGCCGGCCGAATATGCCCAGCTGGTCGAATCGATCGTCCGCAACCCGATGCTGAATGGCGAAGTGATCCGGCTCGACGGCGCCATCCGCATGGCGCCCCGGTGACGGACATGGCGAGCAGCGACGGCGTGGCCCTGGCGATCGCAAACGGCATCGCCCGAATCACGCTTGATCGTCCGGCGGTCGGCAATGCGATCGACCTGCCGCTCGCCCACGCGCTGCTCGACGCCGCGATCCAGTGCGAGGGCGACGCGGCGGTCCGCTGCGTCGTCCTGACCGGCAACGGCAAGCTGTTCTGCGCCGGCGGCGATGTCGCGCTGATGGGCGGCGCGGGCGCGCAGCTGCCCACCGTCCTCACCGAACTCATCGCCACTTTCCACGCCGCCGTCACCCGCCTTGCCCGCATGGCCAAGCCGCTCATAACGCTGGTGAACGGCCCCGCTGCCGGTGCCGGCTTCAGCCTCGCCATATTGGGCGATGTCGTGCTGTCCGCCCGCTCGGCCCATTATACGGCGGCCTATGGCGCGATCGGCCTGACCGCCGATGGCGGGCTCAGCTGGCTGCTGCCGCGCCTCGTCGGTCTGCGCCGCGCGCAGGAAATCATCCTCACCAATCGCCGCATCAAAAGCGAGGAAGCCGAAGCCATCGGCCTCGTCACCCGGCTGGTCGATGACGACGCGCTGGAAGCCGAGGGGCTGGCGCTCGCCGCCCGCCTCGCCGATGCGCCGACCGCGGCCTATGGCGCCGCCCGCACCCTGCTGCACGACAGTTTCGACACCGGCTTCGAAACCCAGCTCGACAGCGAACTCCGATCGATGGCGGTCGCCGGCGCCGGTGAGGCGCAGGAAGGGCTTGCCGCCCTGCTCGCCAAGCGTCCCCCGAATTTCAGAGGAGCCTGACCCATGGCCGATGCCTATATTGTCGATGCCGTCCGCACCGCCGGTGGCCGCGCCCGCAAGGGCGGGCTGATCGACGTCCATCCCGCCGATCTGGGCGCCACCATTCTCAACGCGCTGGTCGATCGCACCGGCATCGATCCCGCCGCCATCGAGGATGTCATCGTAGGCTGCGTCAGCCAGGCAGGCGAACAGAGCTTCGCCTTTGGCCGCAACCTCGTCCTCGCCTCGAAACTACCCGACAGCGTGCCCGCCGTGACGATCGACCGGCAATGTGGCTCCTCGCAGCAGGCACTGCATTTCGCGGCGCAGGCGATCCTGTCCGGCACCCAGGATCTGGTGATCGCGGCGGGCGCCGAAAGCATGACCCGCGTGCCGATGGGGTCCAACTTCCAGCTCCACGCCGCCGCCGGCCTGGGCGATGGTCCCTGGCCCAAGAGCATCCAGAAGCGCTATGGCATCGCCGAATTCAGCCAGTTCCATGGTGCCCAGGCGATCGCCAACAAATATGGCTTCACCCGCGAGGATATGGACGCCTATGCGCTCGCCAGCCATGCCAAGGCGGCGGCGGCGATCGACAGCGGCGCCTTCAAGGCGGAGATCGTCCCCGTCCTGACGCCCGAAGGAATTTTCGACACCGATGACGGCGTGCGCCGTGGCGGCACGATGGAGGCGATGGCCAGCGTCAAGACGCTGGAGGAAGGCGGCACCATCACCGCCGCCAATGCCAGCCAGATGACCGACGGCGCATCGGGCGTGCTGGTGGCGAGCGAAGCGGCGATCAAGCGCTTCGGCCTCACCCCGCTCGCCCGCATCGTCAATCTGACCGTCACGGCGGGCGATCCGGTCATCATGCTGGAGGAGCCGATCCCCGCCACCCGCAAGGCGTTCGAACGCTCGGGCCTGAAACTCGACGATATCGACCTGTTCGAAGTGAACGAGGCTTTCGCCTCCATTCCCATGGCCTGGCTCAAGGCGATCGGTGCCGATCCGGCCAGGCTCAACGTCCATGGCGGCGCGATCGCGCTCGGCCATCCGCTCGGCGCTTCGGGCACCAAGCTGATGAGCACGCTCGTCCATGCGCTCAAGGCGCGGGGCAAGCGCTATGGCCTGCAAACCATGTGCGAAGGCGGCGGCATCGCCAATGTGACGATCGTGGAGGCACTGTGATGGCTTTGAAGACGCGTTTCACCGAACTGTGCGGCATCGAGCATCCGATCGTGCAGGGCGGCATGATGTGGGTCGGTCGCGCCGAACTGGCCGCCGCCGTCTCCAATGCCGGGGGCCTCGGCATCCTCACCGCGCTCACCCAACCGACGCCCGACGATCTGCGCCGCGAGATCGATCGCTGCCGCGCGATGACCGACAAGCCGTTCGGCGTGAACCTCACCATCCTGCCCTCGGTCAATCCACCGCCCTATGCGGAATATCGCCAGGCGATCATCGACAGCGGCGTGAAGATCGTCGAGACCGCCGGCCACAAGCCGCAGGAACATGTCGATGATTTCAAGGCGCATGGCATCATCGTCGTCCATAAATGCACCGCCGTCCGCCATGCCCTCTCGGCCGAGCGGATGGGCGTCGATGCCATCTCGATCGACGGTTTCGAATGCGCCGGCCATCCGGGCGAGGATGATATTCCCGGCCTCATCCTGATCCCGGCCGCGGCCGACAAGCTCAGCATCCCGATGATCGCCAGCGGCGGCTTCGGCGACGGGCGCGGACTCGCCGCCGCGCTGGCGCTGGGGGCGGAAGGCATCAACATGGGTACCCGCTTCTGCGCCACGGTCGAAGCGCCGATCCACCAGAATGTAAAGCAGTTCCTGGTCGACAATGACGAACGCGGCACCAACCTCATCTTCCGCAAGTTCAAGAATACCGGCCGCGTCGCCAAGAACAGCGTGTCGGACGAGGTGGTCGAAATCTCGCTGCGCGAAGGATCGGTCTTCCCCGACATCCAGCCGCTGGTGTCCGGGGCCAAGGGCCGGGTCGCGCTCGAAACCGGCGATCTCGACGCAGGCCTGATCTGGGCCGGCCAGATTCAGGGCCTGATCCACGATATCCCGACCTGTCAGCATCTCATCACCCGCATCGTCGACGACGCCACCGCCATCATCCAGAATCGCCTTGCCGGCTTGGTCACGCCGGAACTGGCACCGGTAGGCTGATCTGCCCAATGCCTCCCCAAACCTGACTTGGGGAGGCATTGGAGACGCGTGTCTTCATTGGCGTATCTCCAATAGCCCTGTCCTACTCGCCGCTTCTCTGATCTATCCTCAGCGATGGATCCCGTCTGCGCGCCCTTAATTCCCAAAGAGCATTCGTGCCCCAACCGACGCGTGGACAGTGCGTGGCTGGCGCGTGGCCGATACGTCGTCATGACCCGAAGGGCGCGTCACCCTGACCCGGATGTGACCCGATCGTCGCGTCGGTGGGGCGCTGCAGGGGCATTTGGGGGGCATTCGGCCCTTTTTGCCGCACGACACTATATACTTTGCCCGGTGGAACGCAGGTGTGACCTAATCCTGCGCCAGCAGCAGTGCGGCATAGCGCGGCAATGCCATCCCCGGCGCCGCATCGCTGATCGCCGCGACGATCGCGCCGCGCCCGTCCACCTCGATCGGCCAGGGCGCAGGCGCCGACGACAGGTTGAAGACGCAGGTCAGCGCCTGATCCTCTGTCACCCGGCGGAAGGCCAGGCACTGGTCGTCGGCACGCATGATATCCAGGCGCCCATGGCGCAACGCCGGATTGGCCTTGCGCAGCGCGATCATCGCGCGGGTGAAGTGCAGCAGCGAGGCCGGGTCGCCCTCCTGCGCCGCCACCGCCCGCGCGACATTGTCCGCGCCCAGCGGCAACCAGGGCTCACCGTCGGTGAAGCCCGCCTCCGCCGCATCGACCGACCAGGGCAGTGGCGTGCGCGCGCCGTCGCGCGACAGGGTCAGCGGCCAGTTGGCGATCGCCTCGGGGTCTTGCAGCTTCTCGAACGGGATATCCACCTGGGTGATGCCCAGTTCCTCGCCCTGATAGAGGATGACATTGCCGCGCAACGCCATCAGCAACAGCATCTTGAGCCGGGCGAAGGCCGCCTGATCCTCCGACGCGCACCAGCGCGACAAGGCACGCGGCGCATCATGATTCTCGAACGCCCAGCTCGGCCAGCCCATGCCCGGCTCATCCGGCCAGCGTGCCAGCGTATCGGCGATCAGGCCGGGGGTCAGCGCCGGGGCATAGAGAAAGTTGAAGCCATAGGCGCTGTTGAGATGATCCTCGCCCGCCGTATAGGCCTTCATCTCCTGCTCGGCGAGGTCTCCGCCCACCTCCGCCACGGTGAAGATCGCGCCATAGCGGTCGGTGAGTTCGCGGATGCGCGCGACGAAATCGACCACGCCGGGGTGCGACTGGCTGTAACGACGAATCTGATAGTCGAACGGCCGGGTGCGCGGCCCTTCCCCTTCGGGCGCGGGCGGATTGTCGCGCAGTTCCGGGTCGTGCATCGCATGATTCAGCGCATCGAGGCGAAAACCGTCGACGCCCCGATCCAGCCAGAATCGCATCGCGCCCAGCAGCGCATCCTGCACTGCGCCATTATGGACGTTGAGCTGCGGCTGGCTGGTCAGGAACTGGTGCATATAATATTGCCGCCGCCGCGCGTCTCAGGTCCAGGCCGGGCCGCCGAACACCGACTGCCAGTTATTGGGCGGCGTGCCGTCCGCCCTGGGATCGGCCCAGACGAACCAGTCCGCCTTGTCATTGTCCCGGTCCTGCCGGCTCTGCGCGAACCAGGGGTGCAGGTCGGAACTATGGGCATAGACCTGGTCGATCGTGACCTTGATCCCCAGTTCATGCGCGCGCGCCACCAGCGCGTCGAAATCGGCGAGCGTGCCGAAGATCGGGTCCACCCCGCAATAATCGGCGATGTCATAACCAAAATCGCGCATCGGCGAGGGGAAGAAGGGCGAAATCCAGATTGCGTCCACACCCAACCGGGCGACATGCTCCAGCCGCGCGGTGATGCCCGGCAAATCGCCAATGCCATCACCGTTCGAATCCTGAAAGCTGCGGGGATAGATTTGATAGAGGACCGCGCCCTTCCACCAGGGCCGATCGCCTGCATTACGACTGTCGGGAGCCATCTGCGCCACCCCATGTCCCAAGCCTGCGGCGCATCGTGCCGCAGCGCCAGTCTACACGGCGGCGCGCGCAGGTGAAGAACTATGTTGCGAGTGCGAAGAGATCAGGGCGTGTGCCGGGATCGCGCCACGCTGGAAATCAGCTGGTTGATGACACACTCGTCCTGCGCGGCGGAAGCACAAATGCCGCACAGCCAGTCCAGACACCGAGCCAGAAATGCCATGGCCCTCTCCTTCTTCTTTATGCGCGCAGAATAGCAGGATTCGCGGGCCTAGAAAAGCGGGAGAAGAGGGCGGATCGGCGCTTACTGGTCGGCGCCGATCACCCGGTAGAGCAGGATGCGATTCTGCACCGCCGCCAGCTGTGTCGCGATCGCCGACTGCTGCGCGCTGTAGAGCGACCGCTGGCTGGTCAGCGACGTGAGGAAGGTGTCGATGCCTGCACGATAACGCTGGTCGGCCAGCGCATAATAGCGCTGGTTCGCCGTCACCAGCGCCTGCTGCGCCGCCTGCTGCCGGTCGATCGTCCCGGCCCGCGCCAGCCCGTCCGACACTTCCTGGAAGGCGGTCTGGATCGCCTTCTCATATTGCGCGACATACAGGTCGCGCTGCGCCTTGCTATAGTCCAGATTGCCGCGCGCCGCGCCGCCGAAGATCGGCATGCTGGCGGACGGCGCCGCCGACCAGGCAAAGCCGCCATCGCCGAACAGCGAGGACAGGGCAGAGCTGGCCACACCGATCGCCGTGGTCAGGCTGATCTTGGGGAACATCGCCGCCCGCGCCGCGCCGATATCGGCATTGGCGGCCTTGAGCTGATGTTCCGCCTGCAGCACATCGGGCCGTTGCAACAGCACGTCGGAGGAGAGGCCAGCGGGCACCTTCGCGGTCGACTGCAACAGGCTGTCGAGCGATTGCGGCAACAGCGCATCCTCGACCGGCGCACCGACCAGCAGTTCCAGCGCGTTGCGGTCCTGCGCCACCTGGGTGACATTCGCCTCGATGTCGGCGCGCGCCTGCTCCACCGTGGTTTCGGCCTGATGCACGTCCAGCTTGCCGGCCAGACCCGATGTGTTGAGCGTCTGCGTCAGTTTCAGGCTGCGCTCGGCGCTCGCCAGCGTCTGGCGCGACAAGGCGAGCAATTCCTGGTCCGCCGCCATCGTCGCATAGGCGTTCGCCGTCTCGGCAATCAGGGTGATGCGGGTCGACCGCATCCCTTCCTGCGTCGCCAGATAGGATTCCAGCGCCGACCGGGTCAGATTCTTGACCCGGCCGAACAGGTCGATCTCGAACGCGCTGAAGCCGACATCGGCGCTATAGCTATTCTGCCGATTGTCGTTCTGGCGGCTAAAGCTCGCCGCCGCATCGCCGGTGATCGTCGGCAGCTGCGCCGCCCGCTCGACCATATATTGCGCCCGCGCCGACTGGACATTGGCCAGCGCGACGCGCAGGTCGCGATTATTGGCCAGCGCCCGCTCGATCACGGTCTTGAGCCGCGTATCGCCGATCAGCTCGGTCCAGGGCAGGCCCGCAGGCTCGGCGCCGGCGGGGGCATAGGCTTCCCCCGTCGGGAAAGCCGGCGCCACCGGCGTTTGCGGCCGCACATATTTGGGCGCCATGTCGCACCCGGCCAGCACCAGCGCCGACAGCGGCATCATCATCCATGCAGCGCGGGTCATGCGGGCACTCCGTCCACGGGCGCGTCCTGAACCGGCGGCTCGCCACCCGGCTTCTTCTTGTCCATGCCGAACAGGCGGGCGATCGAGACGAAGAAGAGCGGCACGTAGAAGATCGCCAGCACTGTCGCCGTCACCATGCCGCCCACCACCGCCGTGCCGATCGCGACGCGGCTCTGCGCCCCCGCTCCGGTGGCGATGGCAAGCGGAATGACGCCCGCGATGAAGGCCAGGCTGGTCATCAGGATCGGACGGAAGCGCAAACGCGCAGCCTCCAGCGCCGCGTCCAGCGCATTGCGGCCATTGCGATGCGCCAGTTCGGCAAACTCGACGATCAGGATCGCATTCTTCGCCGCCAGCCCCATGGTGGTGAGCAGGCCGACCTGAAAGAAGATATTATTCTCCAGCCCGCGCAGCGTCACCGCCAGCACCGCACCGATCAGGCCAAGCGGAATGACCAGCAGCACCGACAGCGGGATCGACCAGCTTTCATAGAGGGCGGCCAGGCACAGGAAGACGACCAGCACCGACAGGCCATAGAGAAGGGGCGCCTGTCCGCCGGACAATTGCTCCTGATAGCTGAGACCGCTCCAGGCATAGCTGGTGCCGGCCGGCAGCTGCTTCTGCAGCGCGACCATCCGGTCCATCGCATCGCCCGAACTGGCGCCCGGTGCCGACTGGCCCTGAAGCTCGTAGGCGGACAGGCCGTTGAAGCGTTGCACGCTGCTCGGTCCCATCACCCAATGGCTGGTCGCAAAGGCGGAGAAGGGCACCATCTCGCCAGTCGTGCTCGAGCGCACCATCCAGTTGTCGAGGTCGCTGGGGAGCGAACGATAGGCACCGTCAGCCTGCATGAAAACGCGCTTCACCCGGCCACGATCGACGAAGTCGTTGACATAGGTGCTGCCCCAGGCGGAACTGAGCACATCGTCGACATTGGCCTGGGTCAGGCCCAGCACGGTCAGCTTCTCGGTATCGATGTCGATCTTGAGCTGCGGCGTATCCTCCAGAGATGCCGCACGCACGCCGGCCAACACCGGATCCTGCTGCGCAGCGGCGATCAACTGGTTGCGCAGCTCCAGGAAGCGTTCCCGGCTGAGTCCGCCGCTGTTCAGCAGTTCGAAGGTGAAGCCGTTGGACTGGCCCAGACCGCGGATCGCCGGCGGCGTCATCGCCAGCACCTTGGCATCGCGGATCGCGCCCAGCTGCTTGGTCGCCCGATTGGCGATCGTGCCGGCCTCGTTCGCCTTGCCCTTGCGGTCGTCCCATGGCGCCAGGTTGATGAAGCCCTGGCCGACATTCTCGCCCTGCCCCTGGAAACTGAAGCCGGTCATGATGAACGCGAAGGCGACATTGTCCTTCTCGTCATTCAGGAAATAGCTCTGCACCTGGTCGATCGCCGCATTGGTGCGGCTCGACTTGGCGCCCGACGGCAGCGTGACCTGCACCATCACCTGTCCCTGGTCCTCGACCGGCAGGAAGCTGGTGGGCAGGCGCATGAACAGCAGCACCAATATACCCAGTACCAGCACATAGAGGCCCCAGAAGATGCCCCGCTTGCCGATCACCCCCTGGGTGCGACGGACATAGCTGTTGGTCAGCCGCTCGAACCAGCGGTTGAACTTGCCGAACCAGCCCTTTTCCCGATGCGCCTTGTCGATCGGCTTCAGGATGGTGGCGCACAGGGCCGGCGACAGGATGAGCGCGACCACGACCGACAGCAGCATCGACGACACGATCGTGATCGAGAATTGGCGATAGATGACGCCGGTCGATCCGCCGAAGAAGGCCATGGGCAGCAGCACCGCCGACAACACCAGCGCGATGCCGACCAGCGCACTGCCGATTTCCATCATCGACTTGATCGTGGCGTCGCGGGGCGACAGCCCCTCCTCCTCCATGATGCGTTCGACATTCTCCACCACGACGATCGCATCGTCGACCAGCAGGCCGATCGACAGCACCATGCCGAACAGGGTCAGCGTGTTGATCGAATAGCCGAACAGGGCAAGGATGCCGAACGTGCCGAGCAGCACGACCGGCACCGCGATCGCGGGCACCAGCGTCGCGCGCCAGCTCTGCAGGAAGACGAACATCACGATGACGACCAGCACGACCGCCTCGATCAGCGTCTGGACGACTTCCTCGACCGACAGCTTGATGAAGGGCGTGGTGTCGCGCGGATAGACGATCTTGTAGCCGTGCGGCAGGTTGCCGCCCAGTTCGGCGACGCGCGCCTTCACCAGTTCGGCGGTCTTGAGCGCGTCGGCACCCGGCGCCAGCTGCAACGCCATGCCCGATGCCGGATGGCCGTTGAGGCGCGCGCTGGTGGTATAGCTTTCATTGCCCAGTTCGACGCGGGCCACGTCGGACAGGTGGACGACCGACCCGTCGCTCTGCGTCTTCACCACGATATTGCGGAACTGGTCCGGCGTTTCCAGGCGCGCGCGCGCCGTGACGGTGGCGTTGATCTGCTGGTTGGCCGGTGCCGGATCGGCGCCGATCTGGCCGGCCGACACTTCGATATTCTGCGCCTTGATCGCGGTTTCGACGTCCGACGGCATCAGCTTGACCGCGGCCAGCTTATAGGGGTCCAGCCAGATGCGCATCGCATATTGCGACCCGAAGATCTGGGTCGCGCCGATGCCGTCGATACGGGCGATCGAATCCTGGAAATTATTGACCAGATAGTCGGCAATGTCCGCCTGGGTGGCATTGTCGGTCTCGTCATAGAGACCGACCAGCATCAGGAAGTCGGTCTGCTGCTTGGTGACCGACAGGCCCTGCTGCTGCACGGCGCTGGGCAGGCGGCTCAGCGCCTGCTGCACCCGGTTCTGCACCTGCACTTGCGCGGTGTCGGGGTCGGTGCCCTTCTGGAAGGTGACGGTGATGCGCGACTGCCCCGTCGATGTCGACGAGGAGGAGAAATACATGAGGCCGTCGATGCCGGTCAGCTGCTGCTCGATGACCTGGGTGACGCTGGTCTCGACCGTTTCGGCCGACGCGCCCGGATAGGTGGCGCTGATGCCGACGCCCGGCGGCGCGATATCGGGATATTGCGCGACCGGCAGCGACAGCATGCCGCCGAGGCCCGCCAGCATGATGCCGATGGCGATGACCCAGGCAAAGATCGGCCGGTCGATGAAAAAGCGGCTCAGCACCGGGCCTCTCCTACTTCTTCGCCGCGACGGCGACGGGCTTCACCTTGTCGTCGGGCTGGACCTTGTCGGTGCCCTCGACGATCAGCCGGTCGCCGGCCTTCAGGCCTGCGGTGATCAGCCACTTGTCGCCGATCGCCTGCGCGGCGGTGACGGTGCGGCGCTCGACCTTGTTGTCCTTGGTCACGACCAGCGCGGTCGCATTGCCCTTGGCATCGCGGGCGATACCCTGCTGCGGCGCCAGGATCGCGCCGGGCACGACCGACTGGGGCGCCACGACACGCACGAACATGCCGGGCAGCAACATCCCGTCGGGATTGGGGAAGCGCGCGCGCAGTGTCACCGTGCCGCTGTCGACATCGACGATCGGCTCGGCAAATTCGATCCGCCCTTCCAGCGGATATTCGCTGCCATCGTCCAGCTTCAGCCGGATCGTCGCGCTGGCTGGCAGCGTCTTGCCCGCCGCCAGCGATCGCCGCAGCTGCAGCAACTGGCTGCTCGACTGGGTGACGTCGACATAGATCGGATCGAGCTGCTGGATCGTCGTCAGCGGATCGGTCTGGCTGGCGGTCACCAGCGCACCGGGGGTGAAGAGGGTGCGGCCGATCCGCCCACTGATCGGCGCACGAAGCTGGGTGAAGGTCAGGTTGACATTGGCCGTGTCGAGCGAGGCGCGGGCCTGACCCACTGCTGCACTCGCCTGGCGAGCGGTCGCGATCACATCGTCGCGGTCCTGAGCGCTCACCGCCTCGGTATCACCAAGGCTGCGATAGCGCTGCGCCTTGGCCTGCGCGGCCACCGCCGTCGCCTGCGCACTCACCAGCGCCGCCTGCGCCTCGTCGCGTGACGCGCGATAGAGCCGCTCGTCAATCTGGTAGAGCGGCTGGCCTGCGGTCACCATCGATCCTTCGGTGAACAGCCGCTTCTGGATCACGCCGGTGATCTGGGGCCTTACTTCCGACTGCATGGTCGACACGGTGCGCGCCGGCAGTTCGGATGAGACGGTCACATTCTGTGCCGTCAACGTCACCACGCCCACTTCCACAGGCCCTTTCTTTGGCGCCTTTTCCTGTCCGCAAGCGGTGATCAGGATGCATAATGCAATCGGTGCGACCCGGAGGCTCCGGAGCTCTGCGAAAATGGGCATGGCTTCACATCGTTACCGCCGGCAGGCAGCGCCGACGGTCGCCTGATCGCGATTTGCGCAGTAGCGTGCTAGACCAAGTTGATATCCTGACGCATCAACATGTCGCGTGACATCCGGCCGCGTATCGCTTTGTATCGCCCTGTATCATCCCCGGTAGAGGCACAGACTTTTGCAATATCCGTCGCTAGAAGCGCAGCATGGCTGACCTGTCCGATACCCGCCGCAACAGCGTCATCGTCGTCGATGACGATGCCGATATTCGCGGCCTGATCGTCGATCAACTGCGGCAGGAAAATTACGACCTGCTTGCCGCATCGAACCTCACCGAATTGCGCCAGGCGCTGCGCGACCAGCCGGTCGACCTGATCGTCCTCGATCTCAACCTGCCCGATGGCGACGGCCTGTCGCTGTGCCGCGAACTGCGCGCCGAAGGATCGGGTATCCAGATCATCATGGTGACGGCGCGCGGCAGCGCGATCGACCGGGTGCTGGGGCTGGAACTGGGCGCCGACGATTATCTGACCAAGCCGTTCGAGCCGCGCGAGTTGCTGGTGCGCATCCGCAACCTGCTGCGTCGCCCACGCATGGAGCCCCCCGCGCCGACCGCTCAAGCGCGCTACGCCGTCTTCGGCCCCTGGCGGCTCGATCTGCTGCAACGCCGGCTGATCACCCCGGACGATCGGCTGGTGATGCTTTCGTCCGCCGAATTCCGCCTGCTCTCGCGCTTCATCGAGGAGCCCAATGTCGTGCTCGCGCGTGAGACTTTGCTGCCCGAACGGCGCGCCACCGCCGCCTTCGACCGCACCATCGACCTGCAGGTCAGCCGCCTGCGGCAAAAGCTGGCCGGTGCAGCAGGCGGCGGCGAACTGATCCTGACCGTCCGTGGCGAAGGCTATGTCCTCGCCAGCCCGGTGCGCTACGAATGATCGGCCAGCCGGTGCAGCGCGTGCGCGATTTCTTCCGCTCGATGGCGGGGCATATCTTCGTGCTGCTGACCGTCGGCATCTCGCTCTCGGCTCTCCTGGCGCTAGCCGTGTCGGAACAGGGCCGCCGCCATGACTTCGAGCGCGTCCGGCGCCAGCGCGTCCTGGCCAGTGCCTTCGACGTGGCCGACCGGCTGCGGCGCGATCCGGTGCGCGTCCAGCAGATGCTGGAAAATCATGGCATCGTCGGTGCCTCCAGCGTGCCCGACGGCATCGCCATCAACGAGCCCGATCCCGATCTCGAAGCCGCGCTCGCCCGGCGCTTCGGTCCCCGCGCCCAGCCGGAAGCGGGGCAGGTGCCCTTCGGCCTCTGCTTTCCGGACAAGGATGCCGGGCGCAGCCGCGCCGCCGGGTTGATCGACGCGCCCCGGCCCGATTGCTGGATCGTGCGCATGACCGATGCGACCGGCCAGCGGCGGGGCATGGCGCTCACTTTCCCGCGCCTCGCCCGTCCCCCCAGTTCCCTGTTCAGCCCGGCCTATCTGGTCGTCATCCTGCTCTCGGCCGCCGGCCTCTCCATCCTGATCGGCCGAATCGCCGCCAAGCCACTGCGCCGCCTGTCCCAGGCAGCCGAGGCCTTTTCCGTGTCACGTGACCCGGAGGAGATTCCCGAGCGCGGGCCGGAAGAGGTGCGCGCCGCCCTCTCCACCTTCAACCTGATGCAGCGCCGCGTCCGCGCTGGTTTCACCGAGCGGACCCAGTTGCTGGCGGCGATCAGCCATGATCTCCAGACCCCGCTGACCCGGCTGCGGCTGCGGCTGGAACTGGTCGAGAATGAGGAACTGCGCGCCCGCCTGTTGCAGGATCATGAGGCGATGCAGCGGCTGGTGCGCGAGGGGCTCGATCTCGCCGCCAGCACGGAAACGCACGAGGATTGGTCGGTGATCGACCTTGATTCCCTGCTCGCCAGCATGGCCGAGGATGCGCAGGAACTGGGCGCCCCGGTCCAGTTCGCCGCCGGCTGTGGCGTGTCGGTCCGGGTCAAGCCCAATGCGCTGGCCCGCTGCATGAGCAATCTGGTCGACAATGCCGTCAAATATGGCGGATGCGCGGAAATTAGCTGCCTGCGCACGCCCGGCCATGTCACGATCGAGATACGCGATCATGGCCCCGGCATCCCGCCGCAGGATCTGGACCAGATGTTCGAACCCTTCACCCGCGGCCCCAGCAGCCAGCCGGGCGGTCGTCACGGCACCGGCATCGGCCTTACCATCGCCCGGTCGCTGGGCCTCAGCTTCGGCGCGATCGTCGCGCTGCGCAATGCGCCCGATGGCGGCCTGATCGCCAGTATCGAGATGAAGGCGTCCTAGATCGCGCCAACCGCCATCAGCGCCAGCGCCACCAGCAAGCCACAGCGGGCTAGCCGGGGACCATAGGTCAGCGCCAGCAGCACCGCCCCGGCCATCAGCGGCAGCAGCCCGCACCAGGTGACGATGCCGATCCCGTCCGCCCCGGCCAGGATCGCGCCGAGCAGCGACAGGGCAATCGCGCTCCAGCCCAGCAGCGGCAGATGCCGGGCCAGGCCATGGCGCTGCCAGGGGCCAAGCAGCGCCGGCCCATGCCGCGTCATCGCCGCCGCCAATGCGAAGAAGCCGATATAGAGCAGCCCCGCGACGATCATGCCGGCTGCTCCCGCATCCGCCGACGCGCCGGTGTCGGGGCGTTGCGCCGCCGCATCTGCCGGCGCACGATCAGCGCCAGCGCGCCGGCCATGGCCAGGAACAGAAGATTGCCGACCAGCAAGACCGGTTCGGTCGACCAGACCGGTCCCAGCACCGCCGCCAGCACGCAGGCAACGGCCAGTAGACCCATCATCAACGGCCAGCCGATGGCCGGTCGCAGCACCAGCCCGGCCAGCACGGCCACCGCCGCCGTCCACAGCGCCACGGACACTTCCGCTTCCGGTCGGCCCGCCATGCCGATCGGCAACAGGCGATTGGCGATGAAATAGGCCACCGCGCCCAGCGGCACGCCGGTGATCACGCCGACATTCAGCCGTTCGAGGATGCGATTGCCGATCGAGAGCGGCTGGCGCTCGCGCCGCTTGGCGATCCACAGCACCATCCCGGTCGAGATCGCCAGCGTCAGCA
The DNA here is from genome assembly GCF_014197035.1 of Sphingobium scionense. Classification (GTDB taxonomy): domain Bacteria; phylum Pseudomonadota; class Alphaproteobacteria; order Sphingomonadales; family Sphingomonadaceae; genus Sphingobium; species Sphingobium scionense. Next base: position 40,518 of record NZ_JACIEU010000010.1, read on the forward strand.
TCGCCCCGCCCAGCACATAGAGCCAGCGCGTGCCCATGGGTGCGAAGCGCGCCATGTGCAGGCCATAGATGACCTGATAGGTGCGCATCGCCGGCCGCCGTTCGACCCAGCTCTTGAGCAGCCGGCCCGTCCCCCCGTCGAAGCTCGCCTGGCCCCGCATATAGCCGACCGTGTCGGCATCGGACTGATAGACGGTGACGACCGATGCGGCATCGCCGGGATTGAACACATAGACGCGGCCGACATGGCCGCCGCCAAATTCGTGCTCGGCCGCCGTCAGCATCGGTGCGATCGGCGCCAAAGACGCGGGCTTGCCGGCCGCCGGCCGGGTCACCGCGCCCGGCGCCAGCGCCTCGTACATCTCCATTACCTTGTCACCATAGCCGGCACTGATCGGCCAGGGCATGTTGAGCGACGCCAGCGTCAGCAGCCCGGTGAAGGTGATCATCAGGTGGAAGGGCATGGCCAGCACGCCCGTCGCATTATGCCCGTCGAGCCAGGACCGCTGGCCCTTGGCCGGGCGGAAGGTGAAGAAGTCCTTGAAGATTCGCTTGTGCGCGATGATGCCGGTGACCAGCGCCACCAGCATGACCATCGCCGCCAGCGAGGCGAGCAGGCGACCCCAGGGATAGGGAATTTCCAGCTCGAAATGGAGGCGGTAGAAAAACTCCCCGCCCAGTGTCTCCCGCACGACCGGTGCGCCGGTCACCGGATCGAGCGCGCGATAGAGATAGTCCGTCCCCTGGTCGTAGGATGCCTCGACCGTATTGGCCCGGCCGTCGGGCGCGGTCAGATACCAGCCGGTGGAACCGGGCGCATTTTTCGACAGCCAGCCGGTCGCCGCGACGATCGCGCTCTTGCTGTCCGCCTGCGCCGTCACTTCGGGCCGCATCCAGCGGCCGATCTCCGGCTTGAAGACGCTGAGCGTGCCAGCGAGGCACATGACGAACAGCACATAGCCCAGCAGCAGCCCGGTCCAGCCATGCAGCCAGGCCATCGCCTGCCGCACACCGTCGCGCACCATCGCCGATGCCCCGCTCATGCAAAACCCCCGCTGATCCAGACCAACCCCGCCAACAACCCCGACAGCGCCACCACGCCGCCCAGTGCCACCCAAGGGCCGCGTGCCAGGAAGGCCCAGACGCTCACTGCCGGCGCGAACAGATAGGACAGCATCGTCGCCACTGTCACCGCCTCCAGCCGGCCCATCGGAAGGGCGCGGGCCAGCAGCATCGCCGCCAGCGCCGCAACCGCATAGGCCCCGACCGTGCCCGCCAGCGTGCGCAGCGCGACATTGCCGCGATAACGCCAGCCGCTACGGGCGCGCAGAGCCGCTGCCTTGCTCAATAGTCGACGCTCAGTGTGAACACCGCCGTGCGCGGCGCGGCATAGAAGGCCTGGCCCCACATCAGACTGCCGAGATATTTGGTGTTGGTGACATTCTTCACGTTCACGCTCGCCCGCAGATGATCCACCACCCGGATACCCGCCATCAGGTCGAGCACGGCATAGCTCTTCTGCTTAACGACCACATCGCCCATGTAAACATCGCCGTCATAGACATCGGTCAGCGTCGTCTTGATCGCGTTCTGCCAGCGCATCTGCGCGCCCAGCTTCAGGTCATTGAGCTGCGGCACCTGGTAGGTGGTGGCCAGTTTCAATGACTTGGTCGGCAGCCAGGTGCGGGTGTCGTTGCCCTCGTCATCCTCGATATCATATTGGGTATAGCCGCCGCTCAGCGTCCACTGGTCGGTGATCTTGCCCGCCACTTCCAGCTCGAAACCGGTCGAGGTGGTATCGACGCCGGCATAATAGCTGCCGCCGGCCTTGCCCGGACCATCCTCGCCAAAGGTGCCGGCATAGTCGGCCAGCCCCTTCTGCTTGGCGCGGAAGACGGTGGCCGTGGCATAGAGGCGATCGCCGAACCAACTGCTCTTGATGCCGCCTTCGATGCTGGTGCCCTTGGCCGGGTCCAGCTTGCGATTGTTGGCGTCGACCTCCGCCTGCGGATTATAGATGTCGGTATAGCTGGCATAGAGGGTGACATTGGGCGTCACGTCATAGAGCAGGCCGAGATAGGGGCTGATCTTGTGATCGTCGCGCGCCTGGTCGGTGCCATAGGAAGTGCCGGACGACTTGATCCACATCGCGCTGGCGCCGATCACGCCCTTCAGCTGGTCGGTGAAGTTGAGATGCGCCGCGCCATAGAGGCGGGTCAGCTCGTCGCTATATTTGGCGGCCAGATATTCGCCCGGATAATCCGGCTCGGTCACCTGCGCGTTGCCCCAGTCATAGACCGACGGATAGACCAGCGCCGTGTCTTCGGCGAAATTCTCCCATTCCTTGGCATTGGACTTGGCGTAGGACAGGCCCAGCACCAGCTTGTGCTCGCGGCCCAGCAGGCTGAACGGGCCGGTGGCGCTGAAATCGCCCAGATATTGCTTATAGTCGGACGGGTAGATGCCCGCCATGCCATAGACGCCCTCGCCGGTTTCCTTGTCGGGATAGCCATAGGCATAGAGCAGCTTCGCATTCTCCTGGAAACGCTTGTAGGTGAACATGCCGCTCAGCGTCCATTGGCCCATGGTATAGACCAGTTCGCCAAAGCTATTCTGGTCCTTGGTGTTCCAATAGGTCCAGTCGGCCGAGGTGGTCGCCGAACGAGGATAGTCGATCCGCGTGCCGTCGGTGAAGACCAGCGGCATCGCACCCCACATCACGCCGTCGGCGTCATTTTCCTGACGCGTGTAACCGACCGTCGCCTTGAGGTCGGGCGTCACCTGCCAGGCGACAATCGCGCCATAAACGTCACGGTTGATATGGTTGTAGTTCAGGTGGGTGTCGCGATCCTCATGCGCATAGATGAAGCGCGCCGACACCGTATCGGTCACCGGGACATTGACGTCGCCTTCCACGCGCCACAGGTCGCGCGAACCGACCTGGGCCGTGCCCTTGGCCTGGAACTCGTCGAGCGGCCGCTTGCGGACATAGTTGATCGTCGCCGATGGGTTGCCGATGCCGGTCATGATCGCATTGGCGCCGCGCACCGCCTCGACATTCTCGAACAGGGCGGTGTCGAGGTCGCCGAACTGGATGCCCCAGGCCAGCGGCAGGCCGACGCCGTCGACCTGAAAATTGGACACGTCGAAACCGCGCGAGTTGAAATAGGTGCGATCCGTCTCGACGCGCTCGACATTGATGCCGATCGTCTGGTCGAGCAGGTCGTTGACATTGGTGATCGCGAAATCCTCGATCCGTTCGCGATTGATGATCGTCACCGACTGCGGCGTCTCGCGCACCGACAGGGACAGGGCGGTGGCGGAGCTGGACGGCTGGTTGGCCGCGGTCACGACGATGCGCGACGCGTCCTCTGCGGCGTTGTCCGCTTCTGCCGCGCGGGCGACATGCGGCATCACGACAAGGGCAAAGCTGCTGCTCAACAGGAGGTGGCGCAACGACAGACGCATTTTTATTTCCCCGATGGCTCTCTATCTGCGCCGCGCGTTAGGCATGTCCAGAATGCGAGTCAAACGCATTAGCATTGCATGTGCGCTACAATCACGCCACGAAGATGAAATTTTGTTCATGTCTGGAACGAAGCTGGTCGGTTTCTCCTTTGTAAACCGGCACCTGCCCGTGCCTCCTGCCCAGGGAGTATCCGACATGACAAACGCACCGTCCCGCCGATCGATCGCCGCCCTGATATTGGGCATCGTCTTCGGCCTCATCGGGCTGGTGCTGACTGGCGGCGGCGCCTGGCTGCTGATCTCCGGCGGCTCGCCCTATTATCTTATCACCGGCATCGCCCTGATCGTCTCGGGCGTGCTGCTGGCGCGCGGGCGCAAGGCCGGCGGCTGGCTCTACATTGTCATCTTCGCTGTCACTTTGCTCTGGGCCTATTGGGAAGTGGGCCTTGATCCCTGGGCGCTGGTGCCGCGCGTTGTCGCCCCGCTGGTCCTCCTGATCGCGCTGCAACTGGTCTGGCCGACGCTCGATCGCAGCATCGGCCGTTGGCGCCGTGCATGGGGCGGTGTGGCTGTCACTTTCGCTGTCGCGATCGGCTTTTTCTGGAGCATCGCCGGCAACTTCATCCCGCCGGTGCTTCAGGGCCTGCCCGACGCCCGCTATGCGATGGCCGATCCCTCGATCGGCACCACCGGCGCCGACTGGCCGGCCTATGGCGGCACCAACAGCGCCCGGCGCTACTCGCCGCTCGCCCAGATCACTCCGGCCAATGTGGGTAACCTCAAGCGCGCCTGGCTGATCCACACCGGCGACCTTCCCGCGTCGGCCCAGATCCGCAACACCTATGGCGCGGAAAACACCCCGCTCAAGATCGGCGACACCCTCTATGTCTGCACGCCCAAGAGCATGGTGATCGCGCTCGATCCCGCCACCGGCAAGCAGAAATGGCGCTTCGATCCCAAAGTGTCGGACGAGGCCATTCCCTATACCGCCGCCTGTCGCGGGGTCAGCTATTATGCCGTGCCCGGCGCCGCTGCCGGCGCGCCCTGCGCGCAGCGTATCATCCTCGGCACGCTCGACGCGCGGATCATGGCCCTTGATGCCCGCACCGGCCGGCAGTGCCGCGACTTCGGCAGCAATGGCCAGGTCCGCATCACCGACGGCATGGGCAGCGTGCCGCCCGGCTATGTCTCCATCACCTCGCCGCCGACCATCGTGCGCGGCGTGATCGTCACCGGCCACCAGGTGCTGGACGGCCAGGACCGCTGGGCGCCGTCCGGCGTGATCCAGGCCTATGACGCGGTGACCGGCAAGATGCGCTGGGCCTGGGACATGATGCATCCGGAACGCAGCGGTCCGCCGCCGGCCGGCCAGACCTATGCTCGCGGCACGCCGAACATGTGGACGATCGCCTCGGGCGACGAAAAGCTCGGCCTCGTCTATCTGCCGATGGGCAACAGCGCCGCCGACTATTACAGCAGCCTGCGCCGCCCGGAGGAAAATCGCTACGCCACCTCGCTGGTCGCGATCGACGTGATGACCGGCAAGCCGCGCTGGAATTTCCAGGCGGTGCGCAAGGATGTATGGGACTATGATTTCGGCGCCCAGGCGACCCTGATCGACTTCCCGACGGCGCGTGGTCCGGTGCCGGCGATGCTGCTGCCCAGCAAGCAGGGCGACATCTATGTGCTCGACCGCCGTACCGGCCAGCCGCTGACTCCGATCGGTGACATCAAGGCGCCGCAGATCGGCGTCGAGCCGCAGCAGCGCGCCGTCACCCAGCGCATCTCGCTCTACCACACACTGCGCAAGCCCGACCTTACCGAAAAGGACATGTGGGGCATGTCGCCGATCGACCAGATGTTCTGTCGCATCCAGTTCCGCCGGGCGAGCTACATGGGATTCTTCACCCCGCCCGAGGCCGACAGGCGCTCGATCGAATATCCCGGCTATAATGGTGGGACCGACTGGGGCGGCATCGCCGTCGATCCGGCGCGCGGGGTGATCGTCGCCAATTATAACGACATGCCCAACTATGTCCGGCTGGTGCCCCGCAAGGAAGCCAACAAGAAAGGCTGGGCGCCGCGCGATCAGGCGCGGGGCGCGATCGGCGGGGCTGAGGGCGCGGGCGATCCGCAGGCACACACACCCTATGCGATCGACGTCAATGCCGGCTGGCGCCTGCCCTTCACCGGCCTGCTCTGCAAGCAGCCTCCCTATGGCGGCATCCGCGCGATCAACATCGCCACCGGCAAGACGATCTGGGACCGCCCCTTCGGCACGGCACGGACCAATGGCCCGTTCGGCATCCCCTCTATGCTGCCGCTGACGATCGGCACGCCCAATAATGGCGGGTCGGTGGTGACGGCCGGTGGCCTGATCTTCGTCGCCGCGGCTACCGACAATCTGATCCGCGCGATCGACCTCAAGACCGGCAAGACTTTGTGGCAGGATGTGCTGCCCGCAGGTGGTCAGGCGACGCCGATGACCTACAGCCAGAATGGCAAGCAATATCTGGTCATCATGGCCGGCGGCCATCATTTCATGCAGACGCCGGTAGGCGATGCACTGATCGCCTATGCGCTGAACTGAGGCGCTTTGTCGCCGCCCTTTGCCTTACCAGGCGAGGGCGGCGGTCAGCATCAGTGCCTGCGCCTGATCCTCCGGTCGCGCCGCGCCGGAAGTTTCGGCGCGTATGAGCCGGCTGCTCGCCAATTGGTCGGGGTCGGTGAGGTGCAGGCCGATGCGCATCGACCCGCGCCCGGCCAGCGCATAATCGATGCCAGCTTCCAGCCGCAGGCCACCATCATCCTGCATCAGCGCCGGCGCGCTGCTCTGCGCGGCAGCGATCCGGCAGCGCCATGGGCCTTGCGCCCACAGTCCTTCAAGCATCAGTTGCTGCTCCTGCACGCGGCCACCCCGGTCCTGGCGCAGTCGCGCCATATGGTAGCGCGCCGACAGGCTGAGCGCAGGCGTCAGCCGATGCTCCGCCAGCATCGCCAGCCCCCGCACATGCGCCGACCCGCGATTGACCGGCAGATAGCCGTCCTCGACAAAGGCCAGCCGGTCCTCGACCTCGCCGTCAAAGGCATCGACTGCGAATGTCAGGTCCGGGGCCACCATCCAGTCGCTGCCCAGCCGCATGCGGCTGTCGCGTTCCGGCCGCAAACCGGCCTGCAATGTGCGGAACGCCTCGAGCGTCAGCCCCAACGCGCCCGACAGACCGACCCCGGCATAGGCCTCTATCGTCTCGCGATAGTCCGCGCGCAGGGTGACGCCGGGCGCGGCGTCATAGGCCAGCCGCCCCGTCGGCAAAAACAGGTCGCGGCTCTTGATTGCGTCGCTACCATAGAGCGCCGTGACATTGGCGCCGCGATTGTTGAGCTTGGCCCCTTGCCAGCCCAGCTCGGCCTGCAAGCCGTCCGCCAGCGGCAAACTGCCATGGGCGTCGACCAGCATCAGACTGCTGCGTGGCTGGGCATCGCCGGACAGGTCGGCAAGCAGGGGCACCGCGCCGATCCGACGAGCCGGCAGCGCCACCATCCGGTTGCGCTTGCGCTGGACGGCGATGCTAATGGCCGCAGGTTCGGCCGGAGAAGGCGCCAGTTCGAGAGCATAGATGCGCGCCGGCTTCGCTGCGCCGTCCAGCGGCGCAGGCAGCAGGGAAAAACGAAGCGGCCGCTTCAGTACGAAACCACCATGGTCGGGAGTGATCGTCTGGGCCGATACCGGGATGGCAAGTGCTGCCAGCGGCATTAACATCCAGCGGATCAGCGCCATGACGCCACGGCCTCCCGACTGACTAGTTGGACTTTGCCACCGTCCGGCGCATAGGCGATCATGTAACCGAAATGGTCGGACAGCGGCGCGCCCTCCACCTCCGTACCAAAGGGCACGGCCGCGTGGATGGCCCGCATCGGCCGACCACGATCGTCGCGCGCGAACAGCCAGTCCTTGCCGCGCGCGCTTGCCTGTTCCAGATCGGCATGATTGCCGACATCGGTCAGGACGCGATCGACAAGCGCCCTGCGCGCGCCGCCCAGATGCGCCGCAACGAAGTCCATGCCCGTTTCCGCCCAGCGGCGGAAAAAGGCCCGGATGCGGTGGCGATCACCGCCGATATTGAGGTCGCCGCCCAGGATCATGGACTGTCCGGCGGGCACATGGCGCCGCACGAAATCGGCCAGAATCCCAGCCTGTCGGTCGAAGGCCCGTTGCGATCGGGCGATCGCCACGCCTGCCGCCTTGCGCGCGTTGAGATGGGTGTTGACCACGCTGACCGGCCGGTCGATACTTGGCACCGCCAGATGGGCAATCAGCACGCCCTTGTTCGCCAGGCAGTCAAAACCGGCACAGGCGAAATCGGGATAGGCCATGCGATCGATGCCGGTGATCGGATAATCGGACAGGATGAGCAGACCGCTGTTCAACTGCTTGGGCGCTGTCTCGCCCCGGTCCCATCGCGCCGCCTGCAGATAGGTGCGGTCGTCCGCTCCCGCTGCGATCACCGTGCGCAACCCGCGGTCCGGCCCGATCGCCACATGCGCATAGCCGGCGCGGCGCGCCAGTTGCTCGGCCTGCGGCGAAAAGGCTTCCTGCAGCAGGACGATATGGGGCTGCCGCCCGGCCCGGCGCAGCGCCGCCAGCCGATCGGCGATGCGTCCCAACGCTTGCTCCCGGCCAAGGGCCACCGGCCAGGGCAGGCCCATCACATTATAGGTCATCACCGACAAGGGCATGTCCGGTTGCGGCATGGTCGCCGCCGGCCCGGCGACATCGCCCTGCCGGCTTTCGCCCTGCGATCCCGTGGCGGCCAATACCGCCAGGCTCGCAACCAATATGGCACGCAAAGGCTTCGCCATCCCTCATTCCCCTGCGTCCGTCATAACGGGCAGATGAGTCACGCCGATGTCGATCGCGCGGCAGTCGGGTTAAATTTCGAAGGCGGTAATGGTCATCGGAGCGACGCGGGACTGTCATCTTCGCTGTCGGCTTGCCGCCCACAGGATCATGCTGATAGGGCAAAGGTCCCCCCGTCCAGACGGTAATGAAGAGGATCCTATGGCCTATTTCCGGCGTGTTGACGCTCGGCACTTCACCCCGACCGAACTGGTCGGCGGCGCCTGGACCGTGACGGAACAGCATGTCGCGCCCGCCATCGGCCTGCTTGCCCATGCGATCGAGGTGGATGCCAAGGCGCGCAGGCCCGATCCACTGCAACTGGGCCGCCTATCCTATGATATATTGGGTACAATCCCGCTCGACACGGTCGAGATCGACGTCACCGTCATCCGCCCCGGCCGCACCATCGAACTGGTCGAGGCACGGCTCAGTCACGACGGCCGACCGGCGATCCTGCTGCGTGCCTGGCTGGCGCAGGCCTATGATACCGGCGCGATCGCCGGCGGCGGCTTTGATCCCATTCCCGCCCCCGAAACCATGGCGCAGTGGGACGGCACCGGCGAATGGCCCGGCGGCTTCATCGCCAGCATCGATGCCCGCCGCCAGCCTATCGCGCCGGGCCGCGCCATTGGCTGGATTCGCACGCCCCATGCGTTGATCGAGGATGAAGCGGTATCATCGCTCGCCCGTGCCATGGGGCTGGTCGATACCGCCAATGGTCTCGCGCCACTGGTATCGACCGCCGACGCGGCCTTCCCCAATCTCGACCTTACCGCCCATATCTTCCGAGTGCCGGTCGGCGAATGGCTGGGCTGCGACGTCACCGTCTCTTTCGGTGCCGACGGCATCGGCCTCACCCACAGCATATTGCATGACCGGGACGGCGCGATCGGCACCGTCTCGCAATGGCTGACGATCCGTCCGCGCTGATCAACCGGCGAACAGCCCAGCATCGAATGCCGCGCGTTCCAGCTGCTCGCGGAAATCGGGGTGGGCGATGGCGATCAGCGCCCTGGCCCGCTCGCCTACAGACTTGCCCTTGAGGTCGGCCAGGCCATATTCGGTGACGATCAGATGCGTATCCATGCGCGGCGTCGTCACCGGCCCGTCGAGATGCGGGGTGATCCGGGAAATCGTGCCCTTGGCCGCCGTCGAATGGCAGGCGATGATCGATCGTCCACCACGCGAAGCATAGGCGCCGCGCACGAAATCCACCTGTCCGCCGGTGCCGCTGAACTGTCGCCCGTTGACGAATTCGGAATTGCAGGCACCGTGGAAATCGACCTGGAGTGTCGCGTTCACCGACACCATATTGTCGTTGCGCGCGATCAGGAACGGGTTGTTCACATAATCGACCGGATGCGCCTCGACCGCCGGATTGTCGTGCAGGAAATCATAAAGCGCCTGATCGCCGAGCGCGAAAGTGTAGATCGCCCTGCCGGCATGAATCTGCTTGCGGCTATTGTCGACCACGCCCGACTGCATCAGTCCGGCCAGCCCCGTGGTCATCATTTCGGTATGGATGCCCAGATGCCGGTGATTGGCAAGGCCGGCGCACACCGCCTCCGGCAGGGCGCCGATCCCCATCTGCAGGCAGTCGCCATCGCGGATCAGGCCGGCGACGGTGGCCCCGATCGCGTCGTCGACCGCCGTGCGGGTGATGGCCGGCAGCGTCGGCAGCGCGACATCATGCTCGACCAGCGCGGTCACGGCCGACAAGGGGATCATGCAATCGCCCTGAACATAGGGCATATGCGCATTCACCTCCAGGATGATCCGGGTGCCCGGCTTGCGCGCCACCGCCAGCGCATAGTCGACATCGGTCCCCAGGCTGAAATTGCCGTCGGCATCCATCGGCGCGACCGTCGCGATCAGCGTATCGACGCCGACATGCTCGACCATGGCCCGCGGCACCTGGCTGAAATGGCAGGGCAGGAAATCGACCATCGGCAGATGGGCCTCGCCATGCTGGCGATCCAGCATCCGTTCGACGCCACTATGGAACAGGCTCATCGGCGCGATCCGGTCGCGCAGTGCGAAGTCGAACACGCTGGCGCCAGCGATCCCGGTGCAGAGCATATAATAGATGCGCAGATCGGCGACCGAACCGGACCGGGCGCGTTCGGCAAGTGCGGCGAGCAAGGCGGGCGGCTGGCCGGTCCCCAATGCCATGCAAATTTTCGCGCCCGACGGGATCAGCGAAGCCGCCTCTTGCGCCGGACATCGCTTCTGCCCGTAGATTGCCTGGTCGCCCTTTTGGGTCATGGATCGCCTCTCTCCTGTGGTCGATCCCTACCCTATAGCGGCCGGCCCGCGTTTCACCACGCGGCAAACGGACCAAGGGCGGGCCGGTCACCCGGCCCGCCCTTGCCTTATCCACGGGAGACGCGTCAGCCCATGGTCGGGATGACGAAACTCTGGTCCAGCACCGCGCCGCCACTCGGCCAGCGCTGGGTCACGGTCTTGACCCGCGTGTAGAAGCGCACGCCATCCATGCCATATTGGTTCGTGTCGCCAAAGCCCGAACGCTTCCAGCCGCCGAAGCTGTGATAGCTGACCGGCACCGGGATCGGCACGTTGATGCCGACCATGCCGACCTCGACATTGGCGCAGAAGCGACGGGCGAAATCGCCATTGCGGGTGAAGAGCGCGACGCCATTGCCATATTGATGCTTCGTCGGGTAGCTCAACGCTTCCTCGAAGGTTTCGGCGCGCACCATCTGCAGGACGGGGCCGAAAATCTCCTCGTTATAGCTCTTCATGTCAGGCTTCACATGGTCGAGCAGGGTCGGCGCAAGGAAGAAGCCATCCTCATAGCCCTGTAGCGAGAAACCGCGACCGTCGATCACCAGTTCGGAGCCCTCGTCGACCGCCATCTGGATATAATTCTCGATCCGCGCCTTGTGTGCGGCACTGACCACCGGGCCATAATGGGCGTCGGGGTCGCTCGGCACGCCAACGCGCAGCCCAGCAATCCCCGCCTCCAGCTTGGCGCGCAATGCCACCGCCGTCTGTTCGCCCACCGGCACCACCACCGGCAGCGCCATGCAGCGCTCGCCTGCCGAGCCATAGGCTGCGCCGAGAATGTCTGCGACCGCCTGATCCAGATCGGCGTCGGGCATGACGATGCCATGATTCTTGGCGCCGCCCATGCACTGCATCCGCTTGCCGTTCGATGCGCCCCGGCCATAGACATATTGGGCAATGTCGGACGAACCGACGAAGCTCACTGCCTTGATCGCGGGATGGTCGAGGATCGCGTCCACCACCTGCTTGTCGCCATGGACGACATTCAGGATGCCGGCCGGCAGCCCCGCCTCCATCGCCAGTTCGGCCAGGCGCACCGGCACCGAGGGATTGCGCTCGCTGGGCTTCAGGATGAAGGCATTGCCGCAGGCGATCGCCGGGGCGAACATCCACATCGGGATCATCGCCGGGAAGTTGAAGGGGGTGATGCCCGCCGCGATGCCGATCGGCTGGCGCAACGAATAGACGTCGATGCCGGGGCCGGCACCTTCGGTATATTCGCCTTTCAGCAGATGCGGGATGCCGCAGGCAAATTCGACCACGTCGAGGCCGCGCTGGATATCGCCCTTGGCATCGGAATGGACCTTGCCATGCTCGACCGACAGAAGTTCGGCCAGCTCGTCCATATGCTGTTCGATCAGCGCCTTGAGGTTGAACATCACGCGGGCGCGGCGCTGCGGGTTCATCGCCGCCCAGGCGGGCTGCGCGGCCTGGGCATTGGCAACTGCTTCATCCAGTTCGCTCGGCGCTGACAGGCGGACCTGTGCCTGCACCTGGCCGGTGGCGGGATTGAAGATGTCGCCCAGGCGCGTCGACGCCGATGCGCGATGCTGCCCCCCGATGAAATTGTCGACTATACGCATGCTGCCCTCTCGAAACGGATCGGTCCGGCCATAAAGGAGGATCGGAAGGGTCGGAACCGGCTGGCCGATTTGATCGCGGGGACGGTGGATCGGCGCCGCGCTTGCCCGGTCGGCGCTTCTTTCGCATGGCTCATCCATCGACAGCGGAGCGAGCATGGCCGGGACAGGAGCAGGACGGCGGATCACCGCCGCAGGATGGGACATACGCTGGGATGCCGATCAGGCGGCACAGACCTATGCGGATGGCTGGTGGCGATCGGACACGGCCGCTGATGCGCTGGCGAGCGCCGCCCGCGACACGCCCGATCGCATCCTGCTGATCGACGGCGACCATTGCCTGACCGCTGCCGATCTGCACGACCAGGCGCAGCGACTGGCACAGGCGCTGCTGGCGCGCTTCCCGGTCGGCAGCGTCATATCCTTCATGCTGCCCAACTGGCAGGAGGCGGCGGTCATCTATATGGGCGCGACCCTGGCAGGGATGGTCGCCAATCCGATCCTGCCGTCGCTGCGCGATCACGACCTGCGTTTCATCCTGGCGGATGTGGACAGCCGGATGATCTTCGTGCCTGAACGCTTCCGTGGCCATGATTATGGCGCGATGCTGGAACGGGTGGCGGCGGAGATGGAGAGGCCGCCGGAGATCGTCATCGTCCGGGCGGAAGATGGCGAAGTTTGCGCCTATGACGCCCTGTTGACTTCGGCCCCGACCGGCCATCCACTGCCCGCGCTCGACGCCGACGAGGTGCGGATGGTCATGTACACCAGCGGCACCACAGGCCGGCCCAAGGGGGTGATGCACAGCCATAATTCGATCAATGCGCTGATCCGCCAGATTGGCCGCCACTGGCTGGTCGAACCGGGCGACCGCTTCCTCGTGCCGTCGCCGATCAGCCATATCGGCGGGTCGATCTATGCGTTCGAGACGCCGCTGCTGCTGGGCGCGACGGCGATCCTGATGGAACAGTGGAACCCGGACGATGCGGTGCGGATCATGGCCGAGGCCGATTGCACCCATATGGCCGGCGCCACGCCCTTCCTGCAGCATCTGCTGGCGGCGGCGCGCGCGGCGGATACGCGACTGCCCGCGCTCAAATTGTTCATCTGTGGCGGGGCGTCGGTGCCGCCGGCACTGATCCGCGAAGCGGCCGGCTATTTCGAGCAAGCGGTGGTCAGCCGCGTCTATGGATCGACCGAATTGCCGGTCACGACCGTCGGCGTGATCGACCGGGCCGATATCACCCATGCCGCCGAAACCGACGGCCGCCCCGGCATCGCCACCGTCCGCATCGCGCCGGATGGCGAGATTCGTGCACGCGGGCCGCAGATGATGGTCGGCTATATCCACAAGGAGGATGAAGCCGCGAGCTTCGATCCGGACGGCTATTATCGCAGCGGCGACCAGGGCGCCTGGATCGATGGCGACCATCTGGTGGTCACCGGCCGAATCAAGGATCTGATCATCCGCAATGGCGAGAATATCGCACCCAAGGAGATCGAGGATCTGCTGGTCGGCCATGACGCCATTGCCGAGATCGCGATCGTCGGCGTCCCCGACGCGCGCACCGGCGAGCGGGCGGTGGCGGTGATCGTGCCGCGCCCCGGCGCCACGCCCGACGTCGCGGCGCTGGCCGCGCATCTGGCGGGCCATGGCGTCGCCCGCTTCAAATATCCCGAGGCGGTGGCGCTGTGGGACGCGCTGCCCAAGAATGACGCCGGCAAGGTGCTGAAGCAGCAGATCCGCGCCCGGCTGGTGGAAGAGGCCGCACCAGCGACGTCGTAGGACAATCGGTCCGCTGGCCGCGCGCCCGCCGATCGGGCATGGGCGCGCCATGTTGCGTCCCGCCTCCGCCGCCCTGTTGCTGACCCTGAGCCTGATCGGCTGTGCCGACGATCGCCGCGCCGAGCGGTTGAAGGCGGCCGGCCCCAATCCGACGCTGGAAAAGCTCATGACGGTGGCCGATGCCAAGGCGGGCGCCCGGCTGTTCGGCACCTGCGCCGCCTGCCACACCAGCAGCGCTGGCGGCCCCGACACCGGCGGCCCCAATCTGCACGGCATTTACGGCCAGCCGATCGGCCAGCACAGCGCCCGGTTCGGCTATACCGCCGCGTTGCGCGCCAAGGGCGGCAATTGGGACGACAAGGCGCTCGACGCCTGGATCGCCAATCCGCAGCGCTTCGTGCCCGGCACCAAGATGCAGTTCAGCGGCATCCCCGACCCGCTCGCGCGCGCCGACCTGATCGCCTATCTGCGCAGCCTGTCGGACTAGCTGCGGCCACCCGATACTCGCGGACGCCGGCGACCCGACAACAGAACGGGGCCGGGACATTGGCTGCCCCGGCCCCGTCGGCCATCCCCCCAATAGTCTCGATCAGGCCATCAGCGCCTTGACGGCTTCGGCCACGCGCTCGGGCGAGACGATATAGGCGTCCTCCAGCACCTTGGCGAAGGGCACCGGCGACTTGGGCGCGCCCAGACGCCGGACCGGAGCCTTCAACTGGCCGAACAGTTCCTCGGCGATGGTCGAGGCGATTTCGCCACCCGGACCGAAGTCGCGCACTGCTTCATGCACCACCAGCGCGCGGCCGGTCTTGGCGACCGAAGCCAGCACAGCTTCGCGATCCCAGGGCGACACGGTGCGCAGATCGACCAGCTCGACCGAAATGCCCGCCTCCGCCAATGCCGGCAGCGCGGCCTGGCAGCGCAGCACCTGCGACGACCAGGAAACGATGGTGATGTCGGTGCCTTCCTGCACGATCCGCGCCTTGCCCAGCGGGATCGGCGTCGCGACCTCATCCACCTCGCCCGGAATGAACAGGCTGCCGGCGGATTCGATGAAGATGCAGGGATCGGGATCCTGGATGCAGGACAGCAGCAGCCCCTTGTAATCGGCCGGGGTCGAGGGCGCGACCACCTTGATGCCGGCGGTATGGGCGAACCAGCCTTCCAGATGGTCGGCATGCTGGCCGGCCGTCTGCCAGCCCGCACCGGTCAGGGTGCGGATGGTGATCGGCACTGTGCTCTGCCCGCCCGACATGAAGCGCAGCTTGGCGGCATGGTTGAAGATCATGTCCATGGCAACGGTGGTGAAGTTCATCAGCATGATCTCCGCCACCGGCTTGTAGCCGGACAGCGCCGCGCCGATCGCCGCGCCGATGATCGCCTGTTCGGAGATCGGCGTCGATTTGACGCGATCGTCTCCGAAGCGGGTCGAGAGGCCAGCGGTCGCGCCGGTGACGCCGCCGCCCTCGCGGTCGGCGACATCCTCGCCCAGCACCAGAACCTTGTTATCCTCCGCCATCGCCTGGGCGAGCGCCGAATTGACGGCCTGGAGCGAGTTCATCTTCTTGGCCGTCATGCGGGCATCTCCTGGGCAAACACATCGCGGCGCAATTCGTCGACCGATGGCAGCGGGCTCGCCAGCCCGAATTCCTGGGCATCCTCGACCTCGGCCTCGATCTTCGCCTGCATGTCGGCCAGCTGATCCTCGGTCGCGTGGCCCTGTGCCACCAGCCATGCCTTGAAGGCGGGCAGCGGATCCTTGGCGATCGCCGCGGCCTTTTCCTCCTTGGTCATGTATTTGTCGTCGTCACCCAGCACATGGCCGAGGAAACGGAAGGTCTTGCACTCCAGCAGGGTCGGCCCCTCGCCCTCGCGGGCGCGGGTGATCGCTTCATGCGCGGCGGCATACATGGCGAGCGGATCATTGCCGTCAACGGTATGGCCGGGCATGCCGTAGCCGATTGCGCGCTTGGCGATGAAGTCGACCGAGGTGCCATTTTCGTAGCGCGTATGTTCGGCAAAGCCGTTATTCTGGCACACGAAGATCACCGGCAGCTTCCACACCGACGCGAGGTTCAGCGCTTCGTGGAAGGCGCCGATGTTCGATGCGCCATCGCCGAAATAGGCGATCGTCACCCGCTTCGATCCGTCGAGCTTCGCCGCCCAGGCGAGGCCGTTGGCGATCGGCATGGAGGAACCGACGATGCCGGTCGTCACCATCACCCCGGTTTCGGGATGGGTAAGGTGCATCGGCCCGCCCTTGCCCTTGCAGGTGCCATCGACCCGGCCGGCAATTTCTGCCCAGAGCGGGCGCAGCGGCATGTCCTTGGCCACCATGTCGTGGATGCCGCGATAGATGGTGCAGATCTTGTCGTCATCGGTCAGCAGCGACGAGATGGTCGCTGGGATCACTTCCTGCCCGCGCGCCGAATAATAGGGCATGACCAGCCGCCCCAGGCGGATGGTCTTGCGGATCGCGTCGTCGTTGCGCTCGATCCGGATCATGCGGCGGTAGATATCCACCAGCGCTTCCTGGCTCGGCGCCGGGGCGTTGCTCAACTCTGCCATGGGTTCCTCGATGGCTATGGAATGTGCCCCCTGCATTGGCCGTCCGGCATCGGGGGTCAACTCGCCCCGGCGATATGTGCCCCCGCGCCCGAAAAGGCGCGAAAAGGCGCCGGTTTTCCGAGCGATTTCGCTCCACCGATATGCGGCCGGCGATGCTTGCAATGCGGTCCGATCGGCCCAAGCTGGCGGCAGGGAGAGCGCGCGATGACGAACATGCTGACCGCCGTTGCCAGGGGCGGCGAAGGGATTGAGGGGATCGCGCTCCGAAGCGTGCCGATCCCGGTTGCGGGGCCGGGCGAGGCGCTGGTGCGGCTCAAGGCGGCGACGCTCAATTTCCGCGATCTGATCATCGCCCGCGGCATGATGGCGGGACTCGCCAAGGAACCCGACTATGTCCCCCTGTCCTGCGCGACCGGCGAAGCGGTCGCGGTCGGCGAGGGCGTATCGCATGTGAAGCCGGGCGACCGGGTCAACCCGATCTTCGCGCTGGGCTGGCTGGAGGGACGACAGCCGAGCATGGCGATGCTGGGCGGCAGCGCCGACGGCGTCGCGCGCCAATATGCGATCTTTCCGGCCGAGAGCCTGTGCATCGTGCCAGACGCGCTCGGCGATCTGGAGGCCGCGACTTTGACCTGCGCCGGCCTCACCGCCTGGAACGCGCTGTTCCTGCCCCGCCCGATCCAGCGGGGCGAATGGATATTGTGCCAGGGCACCGGCGGCGTATCGATCGCGGCACTGCAATTTGCCAAGGCGGCTGGCGCCCATGTCGCCATCACCTCCTCCTCCGACGCGAAGCTGGCGCGCGCCCGCGCGCTGGGCGCCGACATCAGCGTCAATTATCGCACCGATCCGGACTGGCCAGCGGCGATCCGCCAGGCGCTGGGCGGGCGCGGCGTCGACATCGTCGTTGACGTGGTCGGTGCCAGCCAGGTCGAAACCGCCGCATCGCTGCTCAACCCCGGCGGGGTGATCGCCGCGATCGGCATGCTGGGGTCCGAGTTCAGCTGGCACCTGGCCGATGTCGGCGGCCACCCCGTCGCCCGCATCTCTGTCGGCAACCGCGCCGAGCATGAGGCGATGCTGGCCTTTTGCGCGCAACATCGCATCCGGCCGGTGGTCGATGCCGTCTATGATCTCACCCGCCTGGCCGATGCCTGCCGCCATCTGGAAAGCGGCCAATTCTTCGGCAAGATCGGAATCACCCTCCTCTAGATGCTGGAACGGACGCATGGACAAGAATGAAAAGGCGCGCGAGGCGGCCGAGCGCGTGCTGCAACTGGAGGCCGAGCTGGAGGCGGAGGGCGATGCCCGGACCGGCGGCGACGAACTCGCCCATTCGCGCGCGGTGCTGCACCAATGGGTCGATACGGTGGTCGCGGTCGTGGCCTCGCCGGGGGTCGGCCGCGTAACGCTGATCCACGCCGATGGCGGCCAGACCAAGATCGCCTCGCCCAGCCTGCCCTTCCTGCTCTCGCGTCCGGCCCGGTTCGATGCGCAGGATGAAAATTCTCCACCCGACGCGGGTTGAAAGCCGCAGAAGGCTTCCTATCTTTGAATGGTCCCGGCCAGCCCCCTCAGGCCGAGACATCTTACCAGGCCCCCGGCGCACTCCCCCCGCGTCGGGGGCAATGGTTTTCCGGGGCTATCCCTTCCCTCGTTACTGATTTTCCAGCCCGGCTGCATGGCGCGCGGCGATATAGCCGAACACCATCGACGGCCCGATGCTGGCGCCCGCCGCGACATAGACATTGCCCATGACCGACGCGGTGGTGACGCCGGTGGCATAGAGGCCGGGGATAGGCGCACCTGCGCCATCCACCACCCGCCCGCGTTCATCGGTGACGACGCCGCCATAGGTGCTGACATCGCCCGGCACGACCGGCACGGCATAGAACGGCCCCTGCTCGATTGATCCCATGGAGCGTTCCGCGGAAAAGGGATCGCCGACGAAGCCGCAATTGTCATAGGCGCGCGCGCCGCGATCAAAGTCGCCATCCTTGCCGGCGGCGACGAAGCCGTTCCAGCGCGCCACGGTAGCGGCCAGGGTGGCGGGGGCCGCACCGATGCTGGCCGCCAGCCCCTCGATCGTGTCGGCACTGTGCAGATAGCCGCTTTCCACCCAGCCTTCGGGAATCGCCTTGTCGATGAAGCGGCCGGCAACGGCATAAAGCTCGACATATTGACGGTCCAGGATCGCCCAGCTCGGCACCGCGGGCACGACCGCGTTCCGCCGGACCATCGTCTCGCAATAAAGCTCGTAGCTGCCCCCTTCGTTCATGAAGCGGGTGCCGCCCTGATCGACCAATATGGCGTGCGGCTTGCCGGTCATCGACTGGGCGCCGGGCGCGACATAGCCCTTGTCCCAGCCCGGCGCCGGGGTCAGCTGATAGCCGACCATCTGGTCCATCTGTGCCAGCCGGCCGCCGACCCGCTCCAGTTCCTGCTGCATCTCGCCGGTATCGCCTTCGGGCGTCTGCGACCATTCGGCGCGGGTGCCGGGCATATAGCGGTCACGCATCGCCTGATTGCGGGCAAAGCCGCCGGCATTGACCAGCACGCCGAGCCGCGCGCCGATCCGCCAGGGCTTGCCGTCCTTCACCGTGACGACGCCGGTGGCGACGCCCTCCTGCACGATGATCTCACCCACCGGCGCGTCGGTGCGGACATCGGCGCCGGCGGCCAGCACGGCTTTCAGCATCCGCCCCTGCAGCGCGGCCCCGGCGGTGGTATATTTGCGGCCCAGCAGCTTGTCGCGAATGGTGCGCAGCGCGATCTTCGCCATCAGCTTGCCCGATGCCTTGTTGGTGCGGCGATGGCCCTGCGCCTCCATCCCCTCGACCAGGGTCACGTTGAATTCGGCAAAGCCCTGGCGCAGCCGGTCGGCCCAGTCGCCCAGTTCCTTGCGGTTGAAGGGCTTTGCCACCACGGTGCGCGACGTCTTGCAGCCGCCAGGCTGCTCATCATAATAATCCGGCCAGAAGGTCGAACCGCGTTGCAGCGCGACGCCCTGATCCACCAGGAAATCGACCGCGCGCGGCGCCTGCGTCACATAGGCGAGGCGCTTCTCGCGCGAGGTGCCGGGGGCCGGATGGCCGTCCAGCGCCTGCAGCGCGTCGAGATAGGTCATCGCCGCCTCGGCACTGTCCGTCTCGCCATCGGCCAGCATGAAGCGGTTGGCGGGAATCCACATGACGCCGCCCGACTTGGCGGTGGTGCCGCCGATCTTGTCGGTCTTTTCCAGGATCATAACCGACTTGCCGGCCTGGCGCATGACCAGGGCCGAACTCATCGAACCGGCGCCGCTGCCCACGACCACCCAGTCGAATATCTCGTCGAACCCGTCCATGCGCCGCTCTCCCTTTTCTATGCGTCCGGGCTATCGTGCCGGGGCCATGATGGGGAGGGTGGCGCCACGCTCATCGCCACGGCGACGTTGGTGCTGAGCGGTGCCATGCTAGAGCAGGCCGCAAGGAGAGACGCATGAACCACGACCTGCCCGATTATCGCACAATCCTGCTGGAGCGGCGGGGGCGGCTGTTGGTGATGACGCTCAATCGGCCGGAAGCACTGAACGCGGTCAATCTCGACCTGCATGACGAACTACCCGAGGCGCTGGCCTTTGCCGGGCGCGACAATGGGTCGGACGTTGTGCTGCTGACCGGCGCGGGCCGCGCCTTTTCGGCTGGCGGCGACATCGCCCATATGGAGCATAATGCCGCCAATCCGCATCTGTTCGATCATGAGGCGCGGCAGGCGAAGCGGATCGTGTCCGCCCTGCTCGACATCGAAAAGCCGGTGGTGTGCCGGATGAATGGCCATGCGGTCGGCCTGGGCGCGTCGATCGCCCTGCTGTGCGACATCATCTTTGCCGCGGAGGGCGCGAAGATCGGCGACCCGCATGTCGGCATCGGCCTTGTCGCCGGCGATGGTGGCGCGGTCATATGGGCGCAGCGGATCGGCCTTGCCAAGGCGAAGGAATATCTGCTGACCGGCGAACTGCTGAGCGCGGCCAAGGCGGCCGAAATCGGCCTCATCAACCATTGCCTGCCGGCCGATCAACTGGACGAGGCGGTCGATACCTTCTGCGCCAAGCTGCTGGCCGGGGCACCCAATGCGATCCGCTGGACCAAGATCTTGACCAACATGGAATTGAAGCGGATCGCCGGCGCGGTGATGGAAGCGGGCATCGCCTATGAATCACTCAGCGTCCGCACCGCCGACCACCGCGAGGGGATTGCCGCGCTCAAGGAGAAGCGGACAGCGAAGTTTACAGGGCGATAGAAGGCCACTGATAGATGCGTAGGCGACAGCCTTCTTCATACCGTCATCCCAGCGAAGGCTGGGATCTCTCTTTTCTTTCAAGCCCATCGCCAAAAGAAGAGAGATGCCAGCCTTCGCTGGCATGACGAACGGTGGTGGCGCGTCAGATCATATCCGCCACGCGCACCCAGCGGCGTTCGGCACTGGAGATGCGGATCGCTTCCTGGATGCGTTCGACCTCCAGCGCGCGGGCGAAGTCAGGGGCTGCGGTGCCGCGTTCATGGATCGCATCCACCATGGCCTGCATCGACAGCGCCATCGGATAGCTGGGCTGCGGCTCGCTCTGCCAGTCGAGGGCGATGCCGGGCGTCGCCTTGAACGCATCGGGCAGCGCCACGTCCGCCAGCGTGCCGCCCAATTGCCCGGCGCGCAGCGTGCAGTCGCGCGCGGTCGGGAAAGTCGGTGAAGTGGAGACCATCCGTCCCTTGTCGCCGAACAGGTCGAGCAGGAAGCCATCGTGCAGCGCCATGCTCCAGCTGATCTGCATCTGCAGCACCAGCCCGCTTTCAAAGCGCAGGATGACATTGGCGAGATCGGTGGTTTCCGGCGTGATGGTGTCGCCGTCCGGGAAGGTCCAGCGCTGGAGTATCTGGCGGTCGTCGGCGACCAGTTCGGCGATCGGGCCGAGCAGGTGGCGCAGCAGATAGAGCGCATGGCTGCCATTGTTGCGCACCGCCGACACACCCTGCCCGGCCTGCGCAAACCAGTTATAGGGGAAGAGCTTGTTGGGCTGGTTGAACAGCGAGATGTTGAAATGGCAGGTGCCGCCGAGCGGCGCGCCGATATGGCCGTCGTCCAGCATCGCCTTCATCTGCCGCAGGGCGGGCAGATATTGCGAGAAGGCGTCGACTACGCCGATGCTGCTGCTATCGCGCCAGGCCGTGTCGATCGCCTTCGCCCCGGTCCAGTCGGGCGCATGAGGGCTGGCATTATAGACATGCTTGCCATGGGCGAGCGCGGCCAGCACCATCGGCAGGCGGACGCTGGGCCGGGTGCCGAGGTCGACAATGTCGATGTCGGGATCGGCGCACATTTCCTCCGCATTCCAGAAGGCGCGCGGCAGGCCGAGGCGCTGCTGCGCGGCGCGGGCCGTCTCCTCGCGCGCGGTGCAGATCGCCGTCACCTCGACGCCGGGAATGGCGCGCCAGGCAGGCAGATGCGCGAAGGCGCCCCAGGCGGCGCTGACGATGCCGACGCGCAGTGCCATCTTATTCGATCGTGCCCAGAACGGTGCCGACCTCATAGGTTTCGCCGGGCTGGGCGATGATGCGCAGCGTGCCGCTGGCCGGGGCCTCGACCTCGTTCGCCGACTTGTCGGCTTCCAGCAGATAGAGCGGCTGGCCTTCGGAAACGGCGGCGCCATCCTCGACCAGCCATTCGGCGATCTGCGCCTCGGTCATGGAAAAGCCGATCTTGGGCAGCAGGATGTCGGTGGCCATGTTGTGTCCCCTTCTAAGCGGAAATATCTTTCCTCCTGCTATCGCGCCTTTGGCGGCGGACAATGCGCAAAAGCGGCCCGCCGCCGCCATATCACCGGCGCGATAGAAGGGCGGGCATCAATAGCCGCGCGTGTCGGTCCAATTATCCGCTTCGCCCGGCTTGTAGGTCTTGCCCGGCGTCTTGCCCGATCCGGTTTTGAGGTCAAAGCCGATCGGGTCGGCACCACCCTCGATACCGACGCCGAAGGAGGAAAGCGCCCAGCTGGTCATGACATAATGGCCGATCGAAAAGACCAGATCCATCTTCTGCCGCGTGTCGAAATGGGCGCCCAGCCCCTCCCAGCTGGCGTCGCTGATCTTGCCATCCTCGATCAGTTCGTCGACCGAGCGCAGCACCAGCGCATCTTGCTCCGCCCAGTCGCCGCCTTCGGGGAAGTCACGGATCGCGCCAATCTCTTCCAGAGTGATGCCGGCGTTGAGCGCATAGCCGACATGATTATGCCACTCATAGGCCGAGTTCACCCGCCAGGCGACGCGCAGGATCAGCAGTTCCAGCGCACGCGTCGACAGGCTGTTCGCCATCAGCAGATGCTTGCCCCAGATATTATAGACCTTCCCCAGCGGCGGATGGTTGGCCATCACCATCATGACATTGGTCTTGGACCCTTCCTCCCAGGCATTGGGCTCGCCCCAGAAGGCGAACACCTCACGCGCGTCGTCGGTCCACTGGTCGCGCGGCAGATGGGAGATACGGGGGGTGATGTCGATCATGATGCGTCCTCAGTGGAGAATCTCAAAGTCCCTCGACCAGCAGCACGCGATAGGGCGCTGCCTTCATCCGATAAGGCAAGGCCGCCTGATATTCGGGGCTGTCATACCAGGCGCGGGCCTTGGCGGCGTCGGGAAATTCCAGGATGATCGCGCCGTCCGCACCTTCGCCCTCCAGCAATTGCTGCGCGCCATAAACGGCAAGCGGGCGGATGCCGTAATGGGCGACGAAGGTCGCCGCATTGGCGCGGTTCATCGCGCTATAGGCATCCATCGCCGCCTGATCGGCGATCGGGCCTTCGCGGGTGACGATCATATAAGCGGGCATGAATTGTGCTCCTCGCGTCAGTGAATGGCGGCTGGCATTGCAGCCCCACCCCAGCCGCCGATGGCGGCAAAATCCTTGCGGCAGCTGCGGCTGGCGAGCCAGGCGAGGATGGTGCTGGGAATGCCGACCAGCAGCGCCCAGCGCATCGCCATGCCCAGCGAATCCTCGCCATAGACCGGGCGCAGCGCATCGCTGAGCGCGCCCACCAGCACCGGCCCGCCACCCAGGCCAATGACCTGGATCGACACCATCAGCACCGCGATCGCGGTAGCGCGCGAGCGCGAGGGCACCAGCCCCGCCACCACCGCCATCAGTGGCGCGGCGGAGAGGCCGCCCAGCAGCATGTTGAGGCCATAGAGCGGGAAGACGCGCTCACCCGGCCCGGTCAGGATCATCCAACCGATCGCGGTGGCGCAGGCGCCCGACAGCATCAATATCCAGACATACCAACGCAGGTCGCGCCGCCCGAGATAGTCGGCCAGCGGTCCGCCCAGCGTATGGCCGATCGCCGAGCCGAAGAAGAGCGCGCCGCCCATCTGCAACCCGGCCTGGCTGGCCGGC
Organism: Sphingobium scionense; assembly: GCF_014197035.1. Classification (GTDB taxonomy): domain Bacteria; phylum Pseudomonadota; class Alphaproteobacteria; order Sphingomonadales; family Sphingomonadaceae; genus Sphingobium; species Sphingobium scionense. The sequence continues at coordinate 64,542 of NZ_JACIEU010000010.1, forward strand.
ATGCCGTGGGTCCGCTCCATGAAGGCCGGCGCCCAGCTGATGAAGCCCATGGTCAGCAACGCATTGAGCGAGGCGGCGGCAATCAGCGGCGGCAGGGTGCGGATCGCCAGCAATTCGCGCGCGGTCTGCAGGAAGGGCACGGGCCGCGCCTGTTCGGCCGAGGCACCGTCAGCCAGGCCCGATCGACTGTCCCGCAAGGTGAACCAGACGATCGGCGCCAAGATGAAACCGGGAATGGAGGCGAAGATCAGCGTCTCGCGCCAGCCATAGGCCTGCACCGCCCAGCCGCCGACCGCCGGGCCGAGAAAGGTGCCGAGCGAAGCGCCGAGCAGGAAGATGGATAAAGCGGTCGCGCGCTGACGGATCGGGAAAAGATCGGCGATCCAGGCCTGGGACGGCGGGGTGAAGCCGCCTTCGCCAAGGCCGATGCCGGCCCGGCCGATCAGCAATATCCAGAAGCTCTTCGCCAGGCCGCAGACGATGACGGCGGCGCTCCACACGGTGGCGGCGATGGCGACGATCTTGCGCTTCGACCAGCCATCGGCCAGCCGCGCCAGCGGGATGATGGCAAGGATATAGACGATCGCGATGATCATGTCCTTGGCCATGCCGATCGCCGCGTCGGACAGGCCCAGTTCGTGGCGGATCGGCTCGACCATCACCACCATCAGATAGCGTTCGCCCTGGACCGAGGCCGACACCAGCACCATCAGGAAAAGGAAATAGGCGCGATAGGCCATGGAGGGCAGCGCTTCGGGCGGCGTGACGGCGGAAGCCGTGTCGAAATGCGGGTCGCTGTCTGCCATGCGCTTGTCCTCACCTGTTGCGGCGCGGTCGTGGCGCGCGACGATCATGCGGCTGGGGCCGTCTTGTCCGGGCAGGATTTGAAACCGGTTCGGCGCGGGAGGCAATGCAGGCGGGAAAGGATCGCTTGCGCGATGGTCCCTCCCCGCCCACGAAGGAGGATCAGGCGTCCTCGTCGCTCATCCAGTGGACGAAGCGCTGGAGCGGCAGCATGCCGTCATGGGCGCCGCCCATCACATGCTTGGCCGCGCCGCCCAGCCGCACCACCCGCTGCGCGCCGGCGCTGGCGAGGCGGTCGCGCAACGCGAACTTGGCGGCGGGCGGATAGATGCCGATCGTCTGGGTCGCGACATTCACATGGCGGACCGCGTCGTCGAGCGAAGCGACATGGACGACATTGGCGGTCTTGTTGCTCGGGTGGAAATCCACTGGCTCGTCGGTCAGGATCACCAGGCCCCGGCCATCGGGCTTGCCCCAGACCTTGGTGTCGTCCCCCATCAGGGTCAGCATCTCGATCTCGTCGCGCACCTCGACGGGCAGCGGATGCGCCAGAGCCGACGTCGTTTCGCGATCAAGGCCAAGCTTCTCCTGCAACTTCGCGCAAAAGACCTCTACCCCGGCCCGGTCGCCCTCGACGAAGATGAAGCGGCTGGCGAGGCAGGCTTCCTGGTTCATCGTCGCGACGTCGGTGGCGGCGGCATCGGCGACCTCGTCGATGACGGCTGGGTCGAACCCTTCCGGCCCGATCATCGAGATCGACGTCTTGGGATCGAACGACACCATCTGGATGCCGGGGCCGAGATATTTGATGACATTCTTGATCGCGTCGCCGCCGCCCCAGGCAACGATCTTGTCGAAATATTGCGGGCGATAGAGCGTCCCTTCGATCCGCTCGTCGCCGCCGCGCCAATAGACCGCCGACATCGACCGGACGACCGGATGATTAGGATCGACATCGGCCATGGTGCGCAGCATCGCGACGCAGGTGAACGGGTCGCTCGACGGCATCTTGAAGACGTTGACCGCCTTCACCAGCGCGCCCTGCGCGATCGAGGAGATACAGCCGGTGGGCGAATTTCCTGCCAGCATATGCACCATGCGCGGCGGAAAGGCGCGCAGCGCGCCGCGATTGCCGTGCATATCGGTGCGTTCGACCCAGCGGTCGAGCGCGGCGGGATTAAGGAAGCTCGATTCGATGCTGCAACGCAGCCCCTCGGGCGTCAGGAAATGCTTGGCCCGGCGGAACAGATTTTCCACCACCCGGCGCGGCAGCGGATTGACCTTGACCGTATGCTCCAGTGCCGCCTGCAGATAGGGATTGGTCTCGAAATCCATCCGCTGCCCGGCCTCGACCAGGAAGTCGATGATCTCGCTGACCGGCACGTCAAGCAGCGGCGGCAGTTCGGATCGCGGCGCGACCAGCGCGTTCAAGTCGATCTGCGGTGTCGCGAAATCGACGCCCAGGTCGCGCGAGCGATGGCGCACCGCCCCGCCCTCGACCAGTGTGCCGCGCACGAAATGATCGACGCGGATCGGTTCGGCTGCCGTTTCAACCGGCGCCATCTGTTCAAGCACGCTCATGCTACACCTCGCACATAGGCATCGACGGTGCCCGCGCAGCCGATCTTGTCGTCGCCGTCCAGATCGGCATAGCGGGCAATGTTGTCGCGAATGGATGGCCCGCTATTGCCGCAGGCACAGGGACTGTAGTCGACCGATATCCGGTCGCCGGTGATGACCCCGCCCCAGCGGCCGTCGAGCGACAGGTCGAAGAAGGCGGCCCGCCCCTCGACCTCGCCGTCATGGGCGTGGTCGATCAGCGCGTCGCCGTCCTTGTCCAGGATCATCGGCACGATCCAGGGTGGCACATGATAACGCCCGCCCTCGCGGCATTTGGGCATGCCGCTATTGAGTTCCTGCATCGAATAATTCTGGAAATGCCGGCCTTCGGGGATGTTGAAGGTTTCATGCACGAACTGCTGATAATCGTCCGGCAGTTGCGCGCGCTTGAGCCCGCCGCCGATATAGATGCAGTTGTCCGGGTTGAAATCCTTGGCCGAATAGCCGCGCTCCCGCACCGCCTTGGCGACATGGTAGAGCGCGTTCCACATGCCCGCGATATAGAGTTTGTCGGCGCGATGCTCGATCATCGCATCGGCGGCGATATGGACGGCGGCGTCCATCGCCTCCTGCCGGAAGCGGGACGTTTCCTCGAACTCGGCAATGTCGCCGGGCAGCGCGCTGCCGTCCGCCATCGCCTTGCGCAGCACCACCATGCGGGTCAGCGACCCGACGGTGATCGGCGGCACGGGGTATTGGAACATCCCCTTGGCGGGATCGCCAAAGGCCTCGCGCTGGGCCTCGCCGATAATCTCGTTCTTGGGCACCTTGGCAACCGGGGCCAGCCCCATGATGCGGCGGTCCTGCGCCGGCTGCACGCCCGATCCCCAGGCGAAGACATTGACGGTATCGACCTTCGACCAGTCCATGTCCGCTTGCGATGCGATCAGCATCGCCGACTTGCCGGTGGTGCCGCTGGAGCAGGAGACATAATGGCCGGCCGCCTGCAGCCGGGCGATCCAGTCATCGACATCGGTGATGCCATCCAGATCGATGTCGGTCACGGGATGAGCGGAAATGGTGTTGAGCCACTGGGTCAGCTTGTCCCAGCGCTGCTGTATCAGCCAGTTTTCGGGATAGCTCTTGTAGGCCGTATGCGGGAACAGCAACCTCACCGCGTCGTCGAGCGAGGTCACCTCGCTGATCCCTGCTTCCCGCGCGCGATGGCCGAGCAGGCGGATGCCGTCCTTCTTTTCCTGGAACCGCTCGTTCAGCGCCGCGATCTGCGCGTCGCGCAATTCGGCGTGGGGAATGTTGAATCGATAGTCCGAACTGACCAGTCCGGTGAGGCGATCGGCCTGCGCGCCCATATCCTGCTCCTTGCCCTTGTGGCTCCGGTGCATTAATAGCACCTGACGCGTATCATTATGCATGATTCGCAAAAGGCAGCAAGGGCCATAATGATGCTGGTCATGGACACACCGATTTCAGACCCCCGACCCGCCGCCGGGCGCCCGACCCGTGAGCAGGCCCAGGCGCGCCAGGCCGCAATGCTCGACGCGGCGCTCGACATGTTCCTCGACAAGGGGTTCGAGCTGACGACGATGGAGGCGGTGGCGGCCGCCGTCGGCATGACCAAGCGCACCATTTATGCCCGCTATCCCGACAAGGCGGCGCTGTTCATGGCGGCGGTCGGCCGGGCGATCGACCGCACCGCCACGCCGCGCGCCGCGCTGGAGGAAATTGCCGGCGACGATCTGGAAACCATATTGGTCGCGATCGCCCGGCTGCGCATCGCCGACCTGTCGACGCCCGAGGGCGTTCGGCTGCGGCGGATCATCACCACCGAATCCTATCGTTTCCCCGACCTGCTGATGCTGTCCTACAGCCAGGGCGCGCAGCCGCTGCACGATCATCTGGCCGACCTGCTGCGCCGGCATGATAGCGCCGGGGCGATTTGCGTGGACCGGCCGGACATGGCAGCCAGCCTGTTCATGACGATGGTGCTGGGCGGCCCGATCCGGCTGGTGGGCTCCCCCCAACCGATGAGCGCCGCCGAGGTGGATGACTGGGTGCGGGCCGCCGTGCGCCTGTTCCTGAACGGCATAAGGACCAGATCGGACTAGCAACTCGGACCACCCGCAAGAGGGGGCCGGTACCAGATGAGGAGAGGGATATGGGATCGGCCTATTGGGGCGAGTTGCGGACGCATTGGCGCCCCCTGCTTGCCGCGACGATGGGACTGGGCTTCGGCATCGGCCTGTCGGCCTATACGATGAGCCTGTTTGCGCCGAAGATGATCGGCGAGTTCGGCTGGGAGAAATCGCAATTCGCGCTGCTCGGCAGTTTCGGCATGCTGATGCTGATCATGCAGCCGATCACCGGGCGGCTGACCGACCGGTTCGGGGTGCGCGCCGTCTCCGCCGTCGGCGTGCTGGCCGGGCCGATCGCCTATCTGGGCTTCGCCTTCCAGCCCGGCAGCATTCGCGCCTTCTTCGCCGTCGCCGTGCTGCAGATCATCCTTGGCACGCTCACCACTTCGCCGGTCTATACCCGTATCGTCGCCGAACGGTTCGAGCGGGCACGCGGCCTTGCCTTCTCGATCGTGATGACCGGCCCGCCGCTGGTCGGCGCGGTGATCGCCCCGCTGCTCGGCGGCTTCATCGAGAGCCAGGGCTGGCGCAACGGCTATCTGCTGATGGGCGGCGTCACCCTGGTCTTCGGCCTGATCGCGGTGCTGCTGACGCCGGCGCATGTCGGCATCCATCCGCATGACGAGGCGGAGGAATCCGATGCGTCGGCACCGGTCGGCAGCCGCGTCATCTTTCGCAATCCCGCCTTCTGGGTGCTGATCGTCGGCATGGTGCTGGTCAATTTCCCGCAGGGACTCGCCTCCGCCCAGATGAAGCTGGTGCTGATGGACAGCGGCGCCGCGTCGCAGACCGCGACCTGGCTGATTTCCATCTATGCGATCGGCGTGCTGCTCGGCCGCTTCGCCTGCGGCCTGTCGCTCGACCGGATGCCGCCGCACCATGTCGCTGCGCTGGCGCTGGCGATGCCGGCGATCGGCATGGCGCTGATGGCCTCGCCGCTCGATGCGACCATCGTCCTTGCCCTCTCCGTCGCGATGATGGGGCTGGCGCAGGGGGCGGAGGGCGACATCGCTGCCTATCTGGTCTCGCGCCGTTTTGGCCTGGGCGTGTTCAGCCTGGTCATGGGCTTTGTCGGCGCAGCGATCGCGGGCGGCGCGGCGCTGGGATCGCTGACGCTCAGCCTCACCTTGAGCATCTGGGGCAGCTATGCCCCGTTCCTGGCGCTGAGCGCCTGCGTCACCCTGGCCGGCGCCGCCCTGTTCCTGACCCTGGGGCGTCGCCCCCCCAATATGGAGCCCGTCTACGCATGAGCGACACCCAACGCACCGCGATCGTCACCGGCGCCAGCGCCGGCGTCGGCAAGGAAGCCGCCCGCGCCCTGCTGCAACAGGGCTGGCGGGTGATCGGCATCGGCCGCGACGCCGCCCGTTGCGCCGCGGCGGAGGCCGACCTCAAAGCCGATGCCGGCGGCGATTTCACGATGCTGCGCGCCGACCTGTCGTCCATGGCCGATACCGCACGAGCCGCGCGGGAGATTGCGACGCTTACGCCGGAGATCGACGCCCTGCTCAACAATGCCGGCGGCGTGGTGGCGGAGCGGACGATCACGCCCGAAGGGTTCGAGGCGACCTTTGCCTCCAACCATCTCGCGCCCTTCCTGTTGACGCAAAAGCTGCTGCCCAATCTGCGGGCTGCTGCCCGTAAGCGGGGGCCAGGCGCGGTGCGCGTGATCGCCGTGTCCTCGACCGGGCATGAGCAGAGTCCAGGCATCCAGTGGGACGACCTGAGCTTCGCCAGCCATTTCGTCGGCGGCGCGGCCTATTGCCATGCCAAGCTGGCCAATATCCTGTTCACCCGCGAACTGGCCCGCCGTGTCGCCGGTGACGGCATCGTCGCTCACGCCATGCATCCCGGCGTGGTCGCCAGCAATTTCGCCAGCCACTGCGACGCGCCGATGCAAGCCTATATGGAATCGATCCTCGACCGGTCGGTCACGCCGGCGCAGGCCGCCGACACGCTGGTCTGGCTCGCCAGCGCAGAGGAACCGGGGCGAAGCAGTGGCGGCTATTTCCATCAGCGCGCGGAACTGACGCCATCCGCCGCAGCACAGGATGATGCGCAGGCGCTGAAGCTGTGGCAGCTCAGCGAAGCGATGGTGGCGGGTTTCTAGAGCATCCTCCGATTAGGTTGAATCGGAGGATGCTCTAATTTCCTTTTGTTTGCCGCATTCTGCGAGTCGTCGGCTGTTCCAGCCGACTTCAGAATGCTCTAGCCCCGCCCCTCGGCCACGATGCGGAACTCGTCGAAGATATCGGTCGGGATGGCATAGCCGGCGCCATCGTCGCGGATCATGTCGATATGGGCGGCGACATCCTCGGCAGTCGGCGGCGCGTCCAGCCCATGGTCCCATCCCCTGGTCGCGCCGACGAACACCCGCGCGATCCGGCCGCCCAGCGCGGAATAGATGCTGTGGGTCGAGGTGCAGCGCTCATGGGCCAGCCAGGCGACGAGGCCGGTGGTGAAGCGTGGATCGAAGCTGGGGCCGAGCACCCGGCCCCAGGGATTATGGCCGAGCGTCCCCTCGCTCATCCCCGCCGACATGCGGCTGGCGGCATTGGGCATCACAGCGTTGCAGAGAATGCCATAAGGGCGCCCCTCCTCCGCCAGATTGTGCATCAGCCCCATGACGCCCCCCTTGGCCGCGCCATAGGCGGACAATTGCCCCATCCCCAGCATCCCGCCCGATGTGGTCAGCACCAGCCGGCCGCCGCCCTGCGTGCGCATATGTGGCCAGGCGGCGCGCGCGACATTGAAGGAACCGCGCACATGGACGGCGAGCAGCGCATCGAGATCGGCCGCCGTCAGATCCTCGACCGGCGCAAAGCGCATATTGCCGGCATTGGCGATCACCGCGTCGATCCGGCCGAAGCGGGCGATGGCGAGGTCGATCATCGCCTGCGCGCCAGCAGGCGACGACACATCATCGCCATTGGCGATCGCGATGCCGCCCGCCGCGACGATTTCCGCCACGACGGCATCGGCCATGGTCGAGGATGCCCCCTCCCCCGTTACCGATCCGCCCAGATCATTGACGATGACCGCGCCGCCGCGCGCGGCAATGTCGAGCGCATAGGCGCGGCCCAGGCCCCCGCCCGCCCCGGTGATGAGGATGGTGCGGCCGGTGAAATCGATCCTGTCCATGCTCATCCCAGTTGCGCGATGATCTGCGGCAGATCGGCGGTGGTGCGGATGCCCGGCGGCGCATCGCAGACCGCCGGAATCGCATTCACCGCGCGATGAGCGGTCAGGCCCGGCGTGAAGGCGGCATAATCTTCCGGCGCGACCGGGAAGCTGATGTGGACGTCGAGCGGGGTGTCGCCCTCCACCCGGATACGCCAGCCGGATTCGCGCAATTCCCAGTCAGGCCGGTCGATATCACGGGTGCAATACCAGTTGGCGCGGAAGCGCAGCACGGCCTTGTCGCCCTGCATCCCCGATATGGTGATGCGCTGGGCGCCGACCGTGCCAGCGGCGATCGTGCCGGCCGCGATCGCCACATCGCGGGTCGCCGCCGCCATTTCGCCGAACGCTTCCCACCGGTCGACCGCGATGCCGGCGGCGTCGGCCAGTTGGGCGAGCGAGCCGGCGAAATCATGCTTCACATAATCGACCTTGCGCTGGTCGAAGGCGGTCGGCGCAACGCCATAGCCCATGATGTTGAACAGGAGGTCGGGCGAATCCCGGCTTTCCATGTCGGCAAACTCGTCGATCGTCAGGCAGTCATGCCGGCGCGAGAGCGAGAGCAAGGGAATGGTCAGCGCCTCGGTCACGAAACCGGGGCTGGAGCCGGTGCTGTAGATCGAGCTGTTGCCGGCCTGGCAGGCCACCTCGATCCGGGCGCGGACATCCGGGTCCATGGAGGCGGGGTGGTGGAAATCGCCGCGCGTGGTGACGACATTCTTGCCCGATGCCAGCAGCCGGCACAGTTCGTCGATGTCGGTCCCTTGCCGCATATAGAGGACACAGTCGGCCGGGGTCGCGACCAGCGCGTCGACATCGCTGGTGCCGACGATGCCCTGCGGCGGAGTGCCGGCGAGCGTGCCGGCGTCCTGCCCCGCCTTGGCCGCCGAACTGACCCACAGGCCGGCAAGGTCCAGCCCCGGATGCTCGATCACCGCGCGCAGGGCGCGGCCGCCGATATTGCCGGTGGCCCACTGGATCACCCGATAGTGCTTGCCCATCGCCATCCTCTCCCTTGCTGCCCGATCAGAATTTGACGCCGGCCTGGACGCCCCAGGTCGCGGGCGCGCTCCAGACATTGCCGATGCCGAAATTATTGCTGAGCACCTGGGTGCGGTAGCGGCGGTCGGTGACATTGTCGCCGAAGACGGCCAGCGAGAAACGGTCGCTAGCGTCGGTCCATTCCGCGCGCAGCGCCAGCACCTCATAGCCCTTCTGCGCGAACTGGGTGCCGGACGGGCCGAAATAGAATTTCGAGGTGTAATAGAGATTGCCCGACAGGGCGAGCGAACCGCCCGCCAGATCCAGCGTGTAGCGCGCGCCGACATTGCCGGTGAAGTCGGGCGTGCGCTGCATATGCACGTCGTTGAGCTGGGTCGGCACGACGACGAAGCTGATCCCCTGCGCCGCGCAACTGGCGAGGGTGCAGCGGGTATAGATCGGCGCATCCTCGAAATTGGTGTAGCGTGCATGGGTGTAGGCGGCGCCGACATTGAACTGGAACCGGTCGGTCAGCCGATAGGAGAGCTGGCCTTCCAGACCATAGATTTCCGACGAGGCGGCGTTGATGATCTGGGCTGAAGGCGGGTTGCCGCGATAAAGCGACACCTGCAGATTCTTGTAATCATAATAATAGGCCGACAGATCGACCGACAGGCGGCGATCATCATATTTAAAGCCGGCTTCAAAGGCGTCGATATCCTCCGGCGCGACCTTGTTGCCCGTATTGCCGCCGACGTCGAGAATGCCCGACTTATAGCCCTTGCTATAGGAGGCGTAGACGCTCGATTCCTCGCTGGGCTTGTAGCGCAGCACCGCGCGCGGCGTGAACTTGTTGCCCTTGAGGTCCGGCACATAGGTGCGCACGCCTGAGAAGGGGATGATATAGTAAGCGTCGCCGATCCTGTCGTGGCTGTAGCGCCCCCCCACCGTCAGGAACAGGTCGGGCGTGAAAGCATAGGTGAGGTCGGCAAAGGCGGCATAGGATTTGCTGTTGGTGCCCGAACCGCCCAGCGCAATGCTGGCAAGCGGATCGCCGGCGGTCGGCGTGCCGACCCGCGTGCCCCATCGGTCCTTGTTGTTGAAGTAGAAGAGGCCGGCGGTCCATTGCAGCGGTCCGCCCGGCTTCGAGGTCAGCAGCAATTCCTGCGAGACGGTCTGGCTGCGCACCGGAATGTGCAGCAGGAAGATGTTCGCCGCCGTGCTGTCCAGATCCTCGACGATCAGCGAATTTTCGTCGCGATACTGGGTGTAGGAGGTGAGGTCGGCAAAGCCCAGGTCCGCCTTCAGCGTGCCCTGGATCACGTCATTGTTCGACAGGAATTCGGTCGGGCCGCCGGTCGCCACGTCATTATGCTTGGTCGCGTAGAGGCTGGACGGCAGGTTGGTGCCCGCGCCGCCAATATCGTCGCCGACATAGATATTGGTGTTGAGCAGGGTCGGATCATCAGTGTCGCCATGGGTGTAGCGCAGCAGCAGCGACACGGAATCGCTGATGTCCGCCTTGATCCCCGTCCGCACCGACCAGTTGCTGTAGCGTCCGTCCCGGTCACTGCCGGTGGTGACATTGTGGACGAAGCCGTTGCCGCGCCGGAACAGCCCTTCGACATCCATCGCCACATCCTGAACCACGCCGAAGGTGGCATAGCCCTGCACCGCCAGGCTGTTGAAGCGGCCATAGCTGACCTTGAACTCGCCCGCGCCGTCGCTGCTGGGATCGGCGGTGGTCAGCAGGATCGCGCCGCCGGTGGTGTTGCGGCCGAACAGCGTGCCCTGTGGTCCCTTGAGCACCTGCACGCTTTTCAGGCTCATCAGCTGGAAATCGGCGGCCAGCGGGTTGGGCGAGTAGAAGCCGTCGACATAGATGCCGACATTGGCGCCACCGCCCGAACTGGCGACCGCCGTGCCGACGCCGCGAATGGTCGGCTGGACAAAGGCGGCGGCGCTGTCGAAGCGCAGCGCCGGCGTGACCGTGGCGATGTCGGTCAACTGGCTGGCGCCGGCACTGGTCAGTTGATCCTGGGTGACGGTGGTGATGCTGATCGGCACGTCGCGCGACAATTCGGCGCGGCGCTGCGCGGTAACGATGATCAGATCCTGGTCATTCTGGGCCGGCTGCGGTGCAGCCTCCTGTGCAACGGCCAAGTGCGAGACCGTGGCCAGCAGCATGGCCGCGCCAATGCCCGACGAACGAATAAGCGTCTTCCGATGGATCATCCTTGCCTCCCATGATCGGTCGCCGGTGGTCCGGCTTTCCCTATGGGAGACATGATAGTGCGGAGAACGATGGTCTCGCGCGCAGATAAGCGGCCAGCGCCGTACTCATCGCCTCGGCGTTGCCGCGCGCCGTTCAGGGGCCAAGATATCCGATCGTATCCTGACGCGGATCGGGCGTATCGGCGCGCCAGCGGACCGATCCGAAGGGTCGCTCCAGCCGCCGCCGCACCCGCACCTCGCCCGCCTTGCGGTCGAAAGCGCGCGCCACCTGCTGCGCCAGCTTGTCGGCCTGGGTGAAGCGATCGCGCATGTGGAGATAATCGCCCCATGTCGGGCATTGATAGCGTTCGGTCCATAGCGCCGGATCGGCGATGTCGCGCGCGATCGACCAGTTGAAGCCGCCATTGCGCATCCGGGTGCGCTGCACCTCCACCATCGCCGCATAGAAATCGCGCGCCTGATCTGGGTCGACATCATAGTCGATCTCGATGATGACCGGGCCGGAACGACGGGTGAGCGCCATGCCGACTTCCGGTTCGCCCGCGATGATAAAGGGCTCGACATCCGCCTCGCTGGTTTCCGGCAGTGGCAGCAGCCAGCCCAGCAGCGGCAGAATGGCCAGTGCCAGCCCCGATCCATAGAGGGCGACATCGACCGACCAGCGTTGCGCCACCAGCCCCCAGAGCAGCGCGCCGATCGCGATGCCACCGGTCAGTGCGGAGGAGAAGAGCGACAAGGCCCGCGCCGTCACCCAGCGTGGCGCCGACAGCTGCACCGAGACGTTGAACAGGGCGATGGTCAATATATTGGCGCCCCCCGCGACCAGCAACGCCAGGCAGGTGAGCGGCACATGGCGGCTGGCCCCGACCAGCGCCAGCGCGATGCCGCTGACCAGCGCCAGCACGGCGGTCGTCCGTTGCGTTCCGAACCGGTCGCGGCATGGCCCGACCAGCAACGCCCCCAGCACGGCACCCACCCCGCTGGCGCCCAGCAACAGACCATAGACGCTGGCATCGCCGCCCAGCAGATCCTTCGCCACCAATGGCGCCAGCGCGGACGCCGACGCCCCGGCCAGCCCGAACAGGAAGGCGCGCAGCAGCACCGTGCGGATCGCCCCGGCATGCAGGGCATAGCGCATGCCCGACACCATCGCCCGGTGGAATTGTTCCGGCGGCAGGCGCGCGGGCACATGACGCCGCTGCCAGGCGAAGAAGGCGAGGAACAGCGGCAGATAGCAGATGGCGTTGATCGCAAAGGCGGCATGGGCGCCGGCGGCCAGCACGATGATTCCGCCCAGCGCCGGACCGAAGCTGCGCGCGACATTATAGCTGATCGTGCCGAGCGCGACCGCCGCAGGCAGCAGGCGCGGCCCGACCTGTTCGCTGATCGACGCCTGCCAGGCCGGCGAATAGAGCGCGACGCCCGCGCCGATCAGCGAACAGAAGGCAAGCAGCATCCAGGGGCCGGTATGGCCGGTCCAGGCCAGTAGGGTCAACGTCACGGCACTGAGCATCGAGAAGGCGAGGCCCGCCATCGCGATCCGCCGGCGATCGAACATGTCGGCAAAGGCCCCGGCGGGCAATGTCACCAGCATCAGCGGCAGCATCATCGCGGTCTGGACCAGCGCCACCATGCTGGGCGATGCGCTCATCCGCGTCATTTCCCAAGCCGCGCCGACGCCCAGGATCAGCTGGCCGAAATTGGAAAGGAGGCTGGCGGTCCAGATGCGGCGGAACACCGGTTCGCGCAACGGCGCGAAGCTGCCGCCCGTCGCCTGCGCGACATCGCCTTGCGCCATCCTTCTCCCTCCTCATCATCTGCCCGTCCAGCCTGCACCAGCCGGGCGACGCAGGCCAATCGGCGCGCGATCAATCGCCTGTGCGATTGGGGGCCATCCCGCTTCCATGCGATAGGATGCGAGAGCCGCGCCTGCGGGAAAAGAGACCGGGAGAAGATGCTTGACCGACGCCTATATCATTGATGCCGTCCGCACCCCGCGCAGCATCGGCAAGATGGGCAAGGGCGCGCTGTCGCACATGCACCCGCAGCATATTGCCGTGGCGGTGCTGAAGGCGCTCAAGGACCGCAACAATCTGAACACCGCCGACGTCGACGACATCATCTGGGGCACCAGCGCACAGATGGGGCTGCAGGGCGGCGATCTTGGCCGGATGGCGGCGCTCGACGCGGGCTATGACGTCAAGGCTTCGGGCGTGACGCTGGATCGCTTCTGCGGCAGCGGCCTGACCGCCACCAATCTGGCCGCGGCGCAGATCATGTCGGGCATGGAGGATCTGGTGATCGCCGGCGGGACCGAGATGATGTCCTATGTCACCTGGTATGGCCAGTCGCTGCGCGAAGCGGGCGTGAAGGCCGCTGGCGGGCTTGGCACTGGCAATATGCGGTTGCAGGACAAGCATCCCCAGTCGAACCAGGGCGTCGCCGCCGACGCGATCGCCGCGATGGAGGGGATCACCCGCGAAGAGCTGGATGCCTTTGGCGCCGAGAGCCAGCGCCGCGCCGGCATCGCGCTCAAGGAAGGTCGCTTCGCCAAGTCGACCGTGCCGGTGCATGACGAGGATGGCAGCGTCGTGCTGGACCATGAGGAATATCCCCGCCCCGACACCACCGCCGAGCAGCTGGCCGGCCTGAAACCCGCCTTCGCCGCGTTCATGGACATGCCCTCGCGCCAGGACGGACCGACCTTCCGTCAGCTCATCAACCAGAAATATCCCGACCTTGCGATCGAACCGCTGCATCATGCCGGCACCTCGTCAGGCGTGGTCGATGGCGCGGCGGCGATCCTGCTCGCATCGAAAGCCTATGCCGATGCCCATGGGCTGAAGCCCCGCGCCCGCATCGTCGCGACCGCCAATGTCGGCGACGATCCGACGCTGATGCTGAACGCCCCGGTCCCGGCTGCGCGCAAGGTGCTGGCCAAGGCCGGCCTGACCGTGGCCGACATCAACGTGTTCGAGGTCAATGAAGCCTTCGCCGTGGTGACGGAGAAGTTCATCCGCGATCTGGGCGTCGACCGGGCCAAGCTCAATCCCAATGGCGGCGCGATCGCGCTCGGCCACCCGATCGGCGCGACCGGGGCGGTGCTGATCGGCACCGCGCTCGACGAGCTGGAGCGCAGCGGCGGTCGCTATGCCCTGATCACCATGTGCGCGGCCGGGGGCATGGCGCCCGCGATCATCATCGAACGTGTCTGATCGGATCGTCCGGCCGCCGCGCTGCGCCGAACAGGAGGAGGCTGCTTTCGTTTCGCCGCGATGGCGCTATGCTGCGCGCACAATGGAAAGCCTGCAGGACAAGACACTCGCCGACAACCCGCCGGCGCTGATGCGCAACGCGACGATGAAGCTGACGATCATCGCGCGTCAGCTGCGCGCGCATTTCGACCAGAGCGTGGTGCGGCTGGGCGTTACCCGTTCGCAATGGACGGTGATCGCGGCGGTCGCGCGTTACCCCGGCACGACCCAGCGCCATATCGCCAACCTGCTGGAAATGGCCGAGGCATCGGCCGGGCGGCTGATCGATCGGCTCTGCGCCGACGGCCTGCTGGAGCGGCGGCAGAAGGATGACGACCGGCGCGCCCATGCCGTATTCCTGACCGAGCGCGGCCAGGCCATCACCATGCAGTTGTCGGGCATCGCCCAGGAGAATGAGGAAGTCGCCTTTGCCGGTTTCTCGGCCGAAGATCTCAAGCGCCTGAACAGCCTGCTCGACACCATTTCGGAAAATATCGTCAAGCCCTGAAGGCTGCCGCTATCCCGGCGCCCCTCCCTTCCCGGACATAAAAAAGGGCCGCTCCGGCAAGGAGCGGCCCATTCGCTATCGGCCGGCGCAGGGGAGGCCGCGCCCGGCGATCTCTTAGTGCGCGGTCAGCAGATCCTTCTTCGACAGGCTGGTGGTCAGCTTGCCGTCGGCGGCGGTCAGGCTGGACGCCGGAACATTCACCATCTTGCCGTTGAGGATGATCTGGGCGTTGCCGTCGGCCGCGACGCGATAGATGGCGGCCAGGCGATCACCACCCGCAGTGTAGAGCATCTTGCCCTTGTAGTCGGCAGCGGCGGTGGCCGCGCTGATCTGGACGGCTTCACCAGCGGCAGCAACCTGCGGCAGGGCAGCAGCGGCGAGGGAGAGCGACAGGGCGATCTTGGCGAAACGAGTCATGGCACAACCTCTTCAACTAAAAACGGGTCGAGGAACGATATCCCCTTAACACTAAGCTAGGTTAGCTATTGCCGGCGATAATGTCAACCTAGCTTAGTATTTATTTTTGCATGTGCGAACAGCGGCTTGGACAGGCAGACAAAAGGCCGCGTCCACCCGGAACGCGGCCTTTTCGCCCAAGGAACGCAGCGTCGGAGATTCAGCGCGGCGGAAAGCGAATCGCGCCGTCGATGCGGAACAGCTGGGCATTGATGTAGCTGTTGCGCGTGATCTCCAGCGCCAGTCCGGCAAATTCTTCCGGCTTTCCAAGGCGCTTGGGGAAAGGAACGCTGTTGTTCAGGCTTTCATACATGGCCGGATTCATGTCCTTAAAGCGCAGCATCGGCGGCGTCGCAAAGATGCCCGGCATGATCGCATTGACGCGAATCCCCAGTTCCATCAGGTCACGCGCCATCGGCAGCACCATGCCGTTGACCCCGGCCTTGAGCGAGCCATAGGCGACCTGGCCGACCTGCCCATCCTGCGCCGCAGCACTGGAGGTCAGGAGGATACTGCCCCGCTCGCCATCCTCCAGTGGGTCGAGCGCGGCCATGCCGAGCGCCGCGATCGAGGCCATGCGATAGCTGGCGACCAACACGCCTTCAGCCGAAATCGCATAATCCTGCGTCGACATGCGCTTGAAACCGCCGGTCTCCTTGTCCTTCGACACGGTCTTGCCGCCCTTCGACACGACCGCGCAATGGACCAGGATGCGTTCCTGCCCCTGCGCCGCCCGCGCCGCGTCGAAACCGGCCAGCACGCTGTCTTCCGACATGATGTCGACCTTGCAGAAGGTAGCCCCGACCTCCCCCGCGATCGCCTGACCGCTATCCTCGTTGATATCGAAGATCGCGACCTTCACGCCGGCGTCGCGCAGTGCCCGCACCGTCGCCAGCCCCAGGCCCGACGCACCGCCGGTCACCACCGCGGACAGGGAAGAGTCGAGTTTCATGGCATGTCTCCCACATCTGTTTTCGGACCGGCTATGGCATAGCGGCGAGGCGGCTCAACCCATGGCCCGGCCGACGCCGGCAATATCGCCGCGGCGCTAGGCGACCGGGGCGCATCGCGATAGCGATAGCAGGCCCGCCGGACTTGCGGCGACCGGCGCAGCTTCTACCCTTTCCCCAACAGGTCGCATCATGCGGCGAATGAGGGGATGGCTGATTTTATGACCCAGGTGATGAAGGGGGTGCGCGTTCTGGAAGTGGCGCAGTTCACCTATGTGCCGGCTGCCGGCGCGATCCTGGCCGACTGGGGCGCGGACGTCATCAAGATCGAGCATCCGGTGCGCGGCGACACGCAGCGCGGATTCCTCAATATGGGCGGGGTGCAGCTCGACCCGCTGCGCCACACCTTGTTCGAGCATCCCAATCGCGGCAAGCGCAGCGTCGGCATCGACCTGTCGACGGAAGAAGGCCAGGCCGTGCTCTATGAGCTGGCGAAGAGTGCCGACGTGTTCCTGACCAACTATCTTCCCCAGGTGCGGCAGAAGAACAAGTTCGACATCGAGCATATCCGCGCGGCCAATCCCAACATCATCTATGCCCGCGGCAGCGCGCTGGGCAACAAGGGGCCGGAGCGCGAGGTCGGCGGCTTCGACGGCACTTGCTTCTGGTCGCGCAGCGGCGTCGCCCATGCGATGACGCCCGAAGAACTGCCCGGCCCGCTGACCCAGGGCATTCCTGCCTTTGGCGACTCGATCGGCGGCATGTTCATTGCCGGCGGCATTTCCGGCGCGCTGTTCCACCGCGCCCAGACCGGCGAGGCGGTCGAGCTGGACGTCTCGCTGCTGTCGAGCGCCTGGTGGGCATCGGGCGCGCTGATCGCGCAGGTGATGGAAACCGACATCCTGACCCGCAACGGCATGCCGTCTTCCGGCGGATCGCTGCGCAACCCCTTCATGGGCAATTTCCATACGTCGGACGGCGGCACGATCAACCTGTGCATGGTCAGCCCCACCGGCCTGATCGCCGATACCTTCGCCCATGTAGGCGTGCCCGAGGCGGCGGACGATCCGCGCTTCAAGGATGTGCTGGCGCTGATCGAGAATGCCGGCGCGGCGAGCGACATATTGGTCAAGGCTTTCGGTCAGAAGCCCTTCGCCTATTGGCGCGAGCATCTGAAAACGATGAAGGGGCAATGGGCACCGATCCAGAGCTTCAAGGATCTGCTGACCGACGAGCAGGCCGTCGCCAACGACATGATCATCGAGGTGGAGGGCGCCGATGGCGGCGCGCCGCTGCGGCTGGTACGCGGCCCGGTGCAGTTTGACGGCCAGCCGGTGCAGACCACGCGATCGCCCCAGGCATCCGAACATACCGAACTGGTGCTGATGGAACTGGGCGTCGAGTGGGACCAGATTGAACAATGGAAGGCCAGCGGCGCTATCGCCTGAAGGGGCGGATGTCGGGGGCTGGAAGGCAGGAATGATATGAAACCGGGTACGAAACTGAAGAGCGCGGTGTGCGACACCGAAGTGATGGTGATCCGCAGCGGAACCGGCGCGATCGAATGCGGCGGCAGCGCCATGGGCGAAGCCAAGCCGGACGCGGTCGGCACGCCCGCCGCCGATTTCAGCGCCGGAACGCTGATGGGCAAGCGCTATGTCGATGCGGCCGGCAGTTTCGAATTGCTGTGCGTCAAGCCGGGCAAGGGTTCGCTGTCAGTCGACGGCGTCGCCCTGAGCCCCAAGGACGCCAAGCCCCTGCCCGCTTCGGACTGACGCGCACCCCATGAACATCGCCCTGTTCCTTGAAATGGCGGCTGATGCCGCGCCCGACCGCATCGGCCTGGTCTGTGACGGCCAGCGCTGGAGCTACGCCCGGCTGCTGGCCGGCGCGCGCGGCGCCGCCGCGCTGATCCGGGACAGCGGCTGCAGCCATGTCGCGCTGCTGGACGAAAGCAGCGAGGCAGCAGCGATGGCGCTGTTCGGCGCGGCGATCGCCGGCGTGCCCTATGTGCCGCTCAACTATCGGCTGGCCGACGCGGACCTGGCCGCGCTGTTGCAGCGGATCACCCCGGCGCTGATCATCGGCGATGTCGCGCGGGTCGAACGGCTCTGCCCCTCGGCCGACAACAAGGTGCTGGCGCGGGGCGATTTCGTTACCGCCGCGCTGGACGCTGCGGCCGATGCACCGATCGAGGCGGACGAAGGCGATGGCGTCGCGATCCAGCTCTTCACCAGCGGCACCACCGCCGCGCCCAAGGCGGCGATCCTGCGCCACGCCAATCTGGTGTCCTATATATTGGGCACGGTCGAATTCGGCGCCGCGCCCGAAGAGGATGCCGCGCTGGTCAGCGTGCCGCCCTATCATATCGCCGGCATCGCCGCCCTGCTCAGCTCCATCTATGCGCTGCGCCGCATATTGCTGCTGCCGGCCTTCGATCCGGCCGCCTGGCTCGATCTGGCGGCAGGCGAGCGGGCGAGCAATGCCTTCGTCGTGCCGACCATGCTCTCGCGCATCATCGAGACGGTAGACAAGGGTGTCCAACCCGACCTGAGCAACCTGCGCGCGGTCGCCTATGGTGGCGGCAAGATGCCGCTGGAGCTGATCCAGCGCGCG
This sequence comes from Sphingobium scionense, assembly GCF_014197035.1. Lineage (GTDB taxonomy): Bacteria > Pseudomonadota > Alphaproteobacteria > Sphingomonadales > Sphingomonadaceae > Sphingobium > Sphingobium scionense. Next base: position 83,239 of record NZ_JACIEU010000010.1, read on the forward strand.
CTCGACCTGTTTCCCGACACCGGCTTCACCAACGCCTATGGCCTGACCGAGACCAGCTCGACCGTCGCCCTGCTGGGGCCGGACGAGCATCGCGCCGCCCATGCCGCAACCGATCCCGCCGCCCGCGCCCGGCTGGCGTCGGTCGGCCGGCCGCTGCCGACGGTCGAGATCGAGATTAGGGACGAGGACGGCCGCTGCCTGCCTGCGGGCGAGCCGGGCGAAATCTATGTCCGTGGCGACCAGGTGTCGGGCGAATATCGCGAGCGCAGCGCGCTCGACGCCGATGGTTGGTTCCCGACCCGCGACGCCGGCTATATCGATGCCGAGGGCTATCTGTTCCTGTCGGGCCGCGCCGACGACGTGATCGTGCGCGGCGGCGAGAATATCTCGCCCGGCGAGATCGAGGATGTGATGCTGGCCCTGCCCGCCATTGCCGAGGCGGCGGCGGTCGCCATTCCGTCGGCCGAATGGGGCGAGGCGGTCGGCCTGATCTTGGTCGTGCGCGACGGCCATGAGGCGCCGGCCGACGAGGAGCTGAAGCAGGTCATCCGCGCCCGGCTGCGTTCTTCGCGGGTGCCCGAGCGCGTGCTCTTTGCTAAGAGCCTGCCCTATAATGAAATGGGCAAGCTCCTCCGCCGGGAAATCAAGAAGCTGTTCGCAGCCTGACATGGCTCTCGCCCTGCCGCTTGCCGGCTGGGCCGAGGCGCAACTGGAGGCGATCCGGGCGCTGGCGGGAACGCCGGCGCTGGATGGTTTGAGCGGCGTGCAACTGCTGGGCGAGCGGGCGGCGCTGAACGGCTTTTCGATACCGGGCCGGCGCTCGGCCGGTGGGGGGTGCCATCTCTACGACACGATCGACGGACAGGTCGCGCTCACCCTGGCGCGGACCGACGACCGAGACTTGATGCCGGCGCTGTTCGGTGATGCGACCATCGAAAGTGACAGCGATATTGTCACGGCTTTCGCTACTGCGCAGACCAACGCGATCGTGACACAGGGGCGCCAGCTCGGCCTCGCGATCGCGGCGATCGACGAAGTGCCGGCCAGCCCCGCCTGTCGCCTGAGGGTGACAGGGGGTGCGCGGCCGAAGCGCGACCGTCCGCCGCTGGTGATCGACCTGTCGGCGCTGTGGGCCGGGCCGCTGGCCGGGCATTTGCTGGGGCTGGCCGGCGCGCAGGTCGTCAAGGTGGAGAGCCGCAACCGGTCCGACCGGATGCGCGAGGGCGACCCGATGCTGTTCGCGCGGCTGAACCAGCACAAGGCCAATGTCGCGATCGACCTGCGCGATACGGAGGATAGGGCGGCGCTGATCGCGCTGATCCGCCGCGCCGACATGGTGATCGCCGCCGCCCGGCCCCGCGCGCTGGCGCAACTGGGGATCGATGCCGACGCACTGGTGCGCGACGTGCCGGGGCTGGTCTGGGTGACGATCACCGGCCATGGCGCAGACGGCGACGCCGCCCACTGGATCGGCTTTGGCGATGATTGCAGCGTCGCCGGGGGACTGAGCGCCGCGCTGCGAGAGGCGAGCGGGCGGATCGGCTTTGGCGGCGATGCCTGCGCCGACCCGCTGACCGGCCTCCATGCTGCGCGGCAGGCATTGGCGCAGTGGCATAAAGGCACGGGCGCGCATCTGATGCTGTCGATGAGCGCCGTGGTGGCCGAGGCGATCGGCTGGGAACGAGCGCGTGACGCAGCCGGCTTTACCGCGACACTGCAACGCTGGACCGAAGCCGAGGGCGCCCCCTTCCCCGTCGTTGCGGCGCGAACCACGGGACCGGTCGCGGCGCTGGGACAGGATAATGGGGCCTGGCTGTGCTGATCCGCGACGCCGAACCATGGGGCATGGGCCGCGCCGACCTGCGCATCGCCAACGGACGGATCGCGGCGATCGGCGTGCTTGCCACGCTCCCCGGTGAGCCTGTGGTCGACGCACGCGGCAGCGCCCTGCTGCCCGGCCTGCACGACCATCATATCCATCTCGCCGCCCATGCCGTCGCCCGCGCCTCACTGCCCTGCGGACCGCCGGCCGTGTTGAACGAAGCCGATCTGGCCGCCGCGCTGGCGCAGCCGGGCGAGGGCTGGCTGCGCGGCATCGGCTATCATGAAAGCGTCGCCGGCTTGCCCGATGCGATGGCGATCGACCGGTGGCAGGCGAAACGGCCGGTGCGCATCCAGCATCGGTCGGGGCGCATGTGGCTGCTCAACAGCCGGGCGCTCGACCTGTTGCTGGCACTGGATGCCCCGCCGCCGGGACTGGAGTGGATCGACGGGCGCTGGACCGGGCGCTTGTTCGACGAGGATGGCTGGCTGCGCCGGGTGCTGGGCGGCACGCCACCGGCGCTGGATGCGGTGGGGACAGAACTGGCGCGCCATGGCGTCACCGGCGTTACCGACATGTCGCCCGGCAATGATGGCGCGAGCCTGCGCTATTTCGCCGCCGAACGGGCGGCCGGCCACCTGCCGCAGCATCTGGTCGCCGCCGGCACGCTCGCATCGGGCGACGCGCCCCCCCCGCCCGGCATCGCGGTCGGCCCGGCCAAGCTGCATCTGCATGAAAATGCCCTGCCCGACTTCGACCAGTGCGTCGCCTTCCTGCGCGCCGCCCATGATCAGGGCCGGGCGATCGCCAGCCATTGCACGACCGAGACCGAACTGGTCTTCACCCTTGCCGCGCTGGCACAGGCCGGCGCGCGGCCGGGCGACCGGATTGAACATGCCGGCATCACGCCAGACCTGCTGCTGGAACAGATGGTCGAGCTTGGCGTGCAGGTGGTGAGCCAGCCGCATTTCATCGCCGAGCGCGGCGATCAGTATCTGCGCGATGTCGAACCGCGCGAGCGGCCCTTGCTCTATCGGCTGGGTGGCTTCGCCCGCGCCGGGCTGGTGCTGGCGGCGGGGAGCGACGCGCCTTATGGCGTTGCCGATCCCTGGGCGGCGATGCGCGCGGCGGTATCGCGCGAAACGGCAGATGGCGCAGTGATCGGGCAGGACGAGGCGCTGACGCCCGAAGCGGCGCTGGCCCTCTATCACGCCGATCCGCTGGACCTGCGCCGACAGCGCAGTATCGCCATCGGCGCGCCGGCCGACCTGTGCCTGCTGGATCGCCCCTGGGGGCAGGCACGGGTCCGCTTATTGGCGCAGGATGTGGCGATGACGTGGATCGGTGGATCAATCGTCCATGATCGTATCAACCAGACCCCAGCCTAAGGCCGTGCGGGCATTGATCCGCTTGCCCGAGAGGATCATCAGCGCTGCGCGCTGACGCCCGATCCGGCGGCTGAGCGAGACGCAGCCGCCCGCGCCCGGAATGATCGCCATCGCCAGTTCAGGCAGATGGAACCAGGCGTCGGCGCTGGCTGTGATGTGCCCGGCAAAGGCCGCCATTTCCAGGCCCGATCCAACGCAACCGCCCTGTACATGGACCGACAGCCGGTCGCCGCATCCCAGCAGCGCATGGGCCGGCAGCGTCTGCATCCTGATATCATGGGCAGTCGCCGGATCGCGCGTGGTGCCGAATTCGCTGAGGTCCGCGCCGGTGCAGAAGCTGCGCCCGGCCCCGCGCAGGCTGACATGGCTGATATCGGGATCGAACGCGGCAATATCGAACGCCGCGCGCAGCCCGTCGCGCAGATCGCGGTCGATGGCATTATGGGCGTCGGGCCGATCGATCAGGATCGACAGCCGGTCGCCATCCCGATCGACCCGGATGGTGCCGGGCGATTGCACCGGCGCGGGCATTTGCGCGGCCAGCCAGCGAGCATGACCGGCGCTGCCCTGAAGCAGACCATAAGCGAGCGATTCGGCGACCAGCGCCTGGGCCGGGTCCATCCTATCGATCAGCCGCAGCAATTGCACCAGCACCCGCGCCGCTTCCGGCTGGGCCGCGATCTGCTGCGTGATCGCACCGAGCGACACCGGCAGTTCGACCAACGCATCGAGCCGCGGCGCGAGCGGATGGCTCGGGTCGCCGATCCCCAGCAAGGGAAAGGGCGGCAGATGCAGCGGGGCATCAGTGCGCGGCGCCTGGTCGAGATCGATCAGGCCATAGGGTTGCGCCTCCCCGGTCCAGGGCAGCGTCAGGCCATCGGGGTCGATCAGGGCGGCAGGGCCGGACATGGGTGGCAGGGTAGGACCGGGCCAACGCGCGGCAAAGGCGGACGCAGCACTGATCGCCAGGGCGTTGCGGACAATGGCTGACCAACGCCGCGCTCTACCGCAATATCGCGCCATGGAGACGGATCATCCCAGTCTGCGCGCGCTCGCCGCCGCCGCCCTACAACGGCCCGCCGATCAGGCAGTGATCCTTTATGAGGGCGAATGGATCGCTTGGGGAGCGCTGCGCGCGGTAGCCGAAGAGATCCAGGCCGCGCTGGATGCGAGCGGCATTGCCCCGGACGCTCCAGTCGCCTTCGTCGCGCGCAATCGGCCGGCGGCGCTCGCCGCGCTGCTGGGCCTGATTGCGCGGGGGCGGACGATTCGCATGATCTATGCCTTTCAGTCGGACGCCGCGATCGCCCGCGATCTGGCGCGCATGGCGCCCGCCGCGCTGGTCGCCTTTGCCGAGGATATCGGGCCGGAGATTCGAGCGGTGCTGGCCGCCGAAGCTATAGTAGCGGTCGCGATCGACGGCATGATCGCGGCCGCCCTGCCCGGCCATGCACTGGCATCGCCTCTGGCGCGGCAGCGCCATGGCCCTGCCGCGCCACAGATCGAGATTTTGACCAGCGGCACCACCGGCCCGCCGAAAAGCTTCGCCGTGCCCTATGCGCTGCTCGAACGGCATTTCCTCTCGACCCCGCTGACCCGGCAGCAGGCGGACGATCCACAGGCCGCACCGCCCTTCCTCCTCTATTTTCCGCTCGGCAATATCACCGGTCTCTATTCGACCTTGCCGATGCTGCTACGCGGGCAGCGGGTCGAGCTGCTGGAGCGCTTCTCGCTCGCCGCCTGGCATGCCGATGTGCGGCGCTGGCGGCCCAGCCATGGCGGCCTGCCGCCGGTCAGCGTGCAGGCCGTGCTGGACGCCGACATACCGGTCGAAGACCTCGCTTCGCTCCGCGCAATCGGTTGCGGCGCGGCGCCGCTCGATCCCGGCGTCCAGCAGGCGTTCGAGGCGCGCTACGGCATCCCCATCCTGCTCTCCTACGGCGCCACCGAATTTGCCGGACCGGTGGCGTCGATGACCGCCGCGCTCCATGCCGAATGGGGTGCCCGCAAGATCGGATCGGTGGGCCGCGCCATGCCGGGCGCGCAGTTGCGCATCGTCGATGCCGAAACCGGCATGGCGCTGCCACCCGACACCGAAGGACTGCTGGAAGTCATTTCGCCCCGGATCGGCCCGGACTGGATTCGCACGTCCGACATCGCCCTGATCGACGCCGATGATTTTCTGTTCCTGCGCGGCCGGGCAGACGGCGCGATCATCCGGGGCGGCTTCAAATTGCTGCCCGAGTCGATCGAGCGGGCACTGATGCTGCACCCCGGCGTCGCCGAGGCAGCGGTGACAGGCATGGCGGACGACCGGCTGGGGCAAGTACCCGTCGCTGCGATCCGTCTGCACCCCGGTCATGCTGCACCAGCGAGCGCAGCATTGGAAGCGCATGTGCGCCATCATCTTCCGGCCACCCACGTTCCCGTAAAATGGATGTTTGTCAGCACCTTGCCGCGCACCCCATCGCTCAAGACGGATCGACGCGCGCTTCAGACTCTCTTTGCGAATATGTCGCACGGCACGCAGAATGAGACAGAGAATATCACATAAACGAGGGCATCTCATTTTTTGTTGACAGTCCTCCAGCGTTAGTGAACAACCATGTTCAATAACGAAGGAGAGGAACCATGGCTCTGATCGAGTCCCATAAGCCGAGGGTAGCCAAGACCGAGTCCAACAAGGCGAAGATCGCCAAGCGCGTGGTCGAGGTACTGGAATTTTTCGACGAGGATCATCCGCAGGCGACGGTGATGGACATTGTCCGTCGCTTCGACCGCCCGCAGTCGAGCACGTCCGAATTGCTGTCGAGCCTGGTCGATCTGGGCCTGCTCCACAAGGATCCGGGTTCGCGCGCCTATTCGCCGACCCCGCGCGCCGCGATGCTGGGTGCAGCAATCCAGCCGCGCATGGTGCGCGATGGTGTCCTCAACGGCCTGATCGACCGCCTGTCGGCCCAGACCGGCCTTGGCATTGCCGTGTTCGGCATGGTCGGCCTCAACATCCAGATCGTTCACTGGCGCGCCGGCAAGAAGGCGCTGCGCACCTCGGCCAATAATGGCCTCGCCGGTGGCCGGCAGGAACGACTGACCGATTCCGCTGCCGGCCTGCTGATGCTGTCGACCGTGCCGCAGCCGCGCCGCGACGGCCTGATCCGCCGCCTCAATGCCGAAGCGCCGCAGGAGCGCAAGTTCGTCTTCGCCGATGTCGCCGGTCAGGTGCAGCGCTGCCGTGACGAGGGTCATATCAGTGGTTTTGCCGGCTTCGGTTCGATCGCCGACGTCACCGCCATGCTGCTGCCCCATATGCCCGACGGCCAGCCGCTGGCGATCGGTTTCGTCTATGAACCGTCCGACCAGATCGATGCCGCCGGCCTGCAGCGCACGCTTAATGAAGCTGTCCGCCGCTCGGTCGAGGAACAGTCGCCGGCCGCCTCCGTCCAGCCGATCTTCGAATCGGCCAGCTGGCAGGGCGCGCTGGAGGTGAAGCATGGCTGATGTGAAGGACAAGGACGTCGCCGACGCCCAGGCCGCCCGCAAATATTGGTCGGCCGAAGGCTATACCGAAGGCGGCGTCATCCGCGAGGTCGATTACAGCACCCAGTCGGGCGGGCTCGACCCGTCGCTGGCCGGCATCAAGATCGTCGATACCGACACCCATATCACCGAGGCGCCCGACCTGTTCACTTCGCGCGCGCCGGCCAAGTACAAGGCCAAGGTGCCCTATGTGAAGCAGGACGCCGACGGGGTCGAACGCTGGTATGTGGGCGACCGCAATTTCGGATCGATGGGCGGCAACGTCATTCGCGCCGACAATAACAAGCTGCTCGGCCGCCTCGCCTTCCCCAAACTGGAACAGGCACATCCGGGCGGCCACCTGATGAAGGAACGGCTGCAGGCGATGGACGATATGGGCATCTATGCCCAGATCGGCTTCCAGAATTCGGGCGTGACCCAGGCCGGGTCGCTGATGTCGCTGGGCGACCCCCACCTCGCGGTCGCGATCATCCAGATGTATAACGACGCATCGGCCGAATATCAGCAGGTGTCGGGCGAGCGCATCTTCAACATGGCCCATCTGCCCTTCTGGGACCAGAAGGCGATGGAGACCGAAGCGCGGCGCTGCGTCGACATGGGTCTGCGCGGCTTCGTGCTGCCCGATACGCCCGAGCGCGTCGGCGTGCCGAGCTTCCTCAATGACTATTGGACGCCCTTCCTGGAAATGTGCGAGGCCGAAAGCCTGCCGATCAATTTCCACCTCAATGCGGCGATCGATCCCAATACGCTCACCTGGGATGGCTTCGGCTTTGAACAGACGCTGTCGGTGGTCGCCACCATGTTCTCGATCGGCAATGCCGCGACGCTGGGCAACTGGATGGTGTCGGGCCGCCTGGACCGCCATCCCAAGCTCAAGATCGGCCTGATCGAGAGCGGCGCGGGCTGGGTGCCCTTCGCGATCGAGGCGCTGGAGCATCAGTTCAACGAGATGCTGCCGAGCAAGATGGGCATGTTGCATAAACGGCCGTGGGAATATTTCCGCGACCATTTCTGGGTCACCTTCTGGTTCGAGAAGGTCGCGCCCAAGCTGCTGCTGGAAACGATCGGCGTCGACAAGCTGATGTTCGAAACCGACTTCCCGCACCCCACCTCGCTCTATCCGGGCGTGCAGGAGCATCTCAAGGATGTGCTGGGCGGCTACGACTTCGCGGTGAAGAAGAAGGTGCTGCAGGACAATGCAGTGAACCTCTACAAGCTGCCCTTCTGAAGGCAGCGGACCGGACGGAAATAGAAAGGGGCGCTCCTGCCGGGAGCGCCCCTTTTTCGTTCGCTTCGTCGGCGCGTCAGCGTTCCGCCAGATAATCGCCGCTGGCGATCACCCTATGTCCGGTAACGGACAGGGCGTACAGATAGACCCAAGCCTCGACAGGCCCATTCGCGGTTTCCACCACTCTGCGTTCGCGCCGATATTCATGCGGCTGCGGATCGTCGGGCCGGCATTCTTCATAGGCGTCGAGCCGCGCCAGCAGCCCCTCCGCATCGGGTAGCGCGAGCAGGTCGCCACGCACGCGCCCCGCCTCCCCCGGCACGAAACCGGGATAATCCGCCACCTGATAGAGTCTGCCGCCGATCCAGCCTGCCCCGACCCACTCGGCGCGATCGGCCAGCCAATGCGCCATCGGCCCGTCAAAGCCCGGCCGCAGCGTGCCATAAACGAAGAGCAAGGGCCTATTCATTGCCTACCTGTAACTTTTCACCGATTGACGGCAAATTTTCCCAACCATCGGATTTTTTCGCATGGCGAAAAAATAGGTGATCGAAGAGAACCCACGCATTTCCGCCAAAAATCGAAACTGGCACGCCGCCTGCAATATCGTCTGGCATCAAGGCCGGACGGTCCGGCCAGCAAATATCTAGGGAGTAAATATCATGTCCATCGCCAAGTTCCAGAGCGTCGCCCTTGCCTTTGTCGGCGCCGTCATCTTCGCCAGCCTGTTCGTCGGCGCGGCGGTTCCGGTTGCCCCGATCGCCTGATAGGGCAACCGCCCCTTTCCCATCACAGATACTATTGAAGGCCAGATCCATGAACAACAGCTTCACCCTCGACCGCCGCAACGCGAAGATCATGGGCGTGTGCGCGGGCGTCGCCAACCGCACCGGGCTGGATGTCACGCTGATCCGCGTCGCCCTGGTGCTGCTGACCCTGTGCGCCCTGGGTCCGATCGGCGTCGTGGCCTATCTGCTCGCCGGCTGGCTGGCCGAGGGTTGATCCCTCGCCGCCGCCGGAAGGCAGGGTTTCCGGATACAAAAGCGCCGCCCCGGCATATGCCCTGGGCGGCCTTTTTATGCCCCGCATCGACGGGACAAAGACATGCGCAAAAAATGCGCTTAAGCGTATAGCACCGAGTAGAAGGTCAGCATCTGGACGCTGACCGCAACCACCAGCGCAGTCGCCTGAAAGGCCTGACGCATATTGGACTCCATCATTGGAACGACACCCCGGATCGGGATGGACGGCCATATGATGATTTCACATCATTGTAACAATCGCAAAGCCTGACATGCCAATTGCATCAAACGCAATGATGTCACAGCTGTTGCTCCAGAGCCATGATGGTCGCACGCGCCGCTGCCGGGTTCCGGACCTTGGCGCCGCTGATGTAGAAGAGATAGGCGTCACCCTGCGCCGCCTGCGCCTTTGCGCGATCGGCCCAGCCGGCGATGTCCGTCGCGCTATAGCCGGTCTCCTCGTCCTCCCGGCTGCGCATCAGCCGGCTGTAGGAAAAGCCGACATCATGGCCGGTGATTGCCGGATAGTCGTCATGATCGGCCAGCACCACCACCGCCCCCGCGTCCCGTGCCAGCGCCAGAAAGGCCGGATCGTCGAAGCTTTCATGTCGCACCTCCAGCGCATGACGCAGCGCCACGCCATCGACGCTGGCCGGCAACAGTTTCAGGAAGGCGCCGAAATCATCGGGATCGAATTTCTTGGTCGGCATGAACTGCCACAGAATCGGCCCCAGCCGGTCGCCCAGTTCGACGATCCCCTGATGAACGAATTTCTGAATTGACTCGCCCGCCTCCGCCAGCACGCGCCGGTTGGTGCAGAATCGCGATGCCTTGACCGCGAACTGGAAGCCGTCGGGCACGGCCTGCGCCCAGCCGGCAAAGGTCGCCGGCTTCTGGCTGCTATAATAGGTCGCGTTGATCTCCGTCGCGGTCAGTTGCACGCCGACATAGGCCAGTTCATCCTTCTGGCGCATGCCAGCCGGATAGAAGCTGCCGCGCCAGGGTTCATAGACCCATCCGCCGATGCCGACCCTGATCCGTCCCGTCATGAAGATCCTCCCTGCGCCATATTGATCGCCCGGAACGATCAGAGCCAGCGGGAAAAGCCATTGGCGATTATTGCGAATAATTCTTAATTATCGAGCAACAGTTTTCAAAGGGGTTCCGCCATGTCGCTCGATCTCATCAAGACCGCCACCTATTTGTCGATCCATCTCACCGTGGGCTTCACCGTCGCCTATCTGATGACCGGATCGGTCGCGCTGGCCGGCGGCATCGCGCTCGTCGAACCGATGGTCAATGCGGTCGCCTTCTTCTTTCACGAACAGGCCTGGAAGCGCTTCACCGCCCGGCCGCCGCGCAATGCGGGGCGCGACTGGAGGCGCGGTCAGGCGGCGATCGCCTGATCCGTCACTTTTGCGGGCGCGGCTTCGCGCGCGGGATCAGCCAGGGCTTCACCTTGCCGGTCGGCCGTGCCTGCCCATCCAGCCGTCGCACATGCAGGATGGTGACGGGCTTGATGATCATCTGTCCGCGCATCGGCCCCGTGCCGCAGCAGGTCGGCACCGCCAGGATGCGGCGCACCACGTCCATGCCGGCCACCACATGGCCAAAGGCGGCATAGCCGATGGAACTGCCCTGCGCGTCCATCGTCGGCGTCGGCCCCACCGTGATGAAGAAATTGCCCGAAGCCGAATTGGGCCGGTCCGGCCGCGCCATCGACAATGTCGCGTCGAGATGCCTGATCCCGGTCTGGCTGGTCGGCTCATGCCGGACCGGCGGCAAGGCCCGGCGCAGGTCGGTGTCGATTCCGCCTTGGATCAGCCCGAATTTCGGATCGCTCTTGCGCCGCGCCGCGCGGTAGAAGACCGTGCCGTCGAGCCGCTGGTCATCGGCATAGGCCAGGAAATTGGCACTTGTCAGCGGTGCCCGGCGCTGGTCGAGCGCCACGATGATCGTACCGACCGACGTGTCGATCGCTACCCGCGTGTAGCCGGGGGTCGGTCGATTGGTCGGCTGGGCCATGGCCAGCACGGGAAACAGGGCAAGCAGGACAGCGACAACACGGCAGGCGACAGGATGCATCGACACAGGGGCACTCGACAGGAATGTAAGTCTGTCAGGCTATCGCCCATGCAGCAGACACGCAACCGGCGCGGCGCCATCGCCCCGTCATGTCTACCGTGCGACCGCAAAAGCGCCAACCACCTTCAACTCACCCTGTCCTACAGATAACCATATGGGATAAATGATTCGCCATTCACGAACCATGGAAAGGCAGATCATGGACATCGATACATTGCTGGACGAACTGATCGCGCGGGAGGGTGGCTATGTCGACCATCCGGCCGATCGCGGCGGGCCGACCAATATGGGCATCACGCTGGGCGTCGCGCGGGCGAACGGCTTTGCCGGCGACATGCGGCGCCTGCCGCCCGCCACCGCCCGCGCCATCTATCGCCAGCTTTACTGGGATGGGCCGGGCTATGCCGCGGTCGCGCAGCAGAGCATGGCGCTCGCCGCCGAACTGTTCGACACCGCCGTCAACATGGGGCCGGGGGTCGCCAGCGCCTTTCTCCAGCGGGCGCTCAACGCGCTCAACCGCAACCAGCACGACTATCCCGACCTCCAGGCCGACGGCGCGATCGGCCCCCGCACGCTCGAAGCGCTACGCGCCTTCCGCACCCTGCGCGGCGCGGCGGGCGACGCCGTGCTGATCAAGGCGATCGAGGCATTGCAGGGCGAACGCTATCTGGCGCTGGCCGAAAGCCGCCCGGCCAACGAGGCCTTTCTCTATGGCTGGCTCGCCAACCGCATCGGCTGAAGGGAGACGCGATCATGATGAAGACCGACGACATTCCTCTCCCCTCCGAGCCGACCGACCTGTGGACCCAGCGGTCGCGGCCAGCCTTTCTCTACGTCATCTATGCGCTGCTGCTCTGGTCGATCCCGATGGGGCTGATCTCGGGCTCGCAGCCGGAGGTGGCGGGCGCGATCATCGCGGGCATGCGCGCCTATCTCGACGCCCTGCCCGAGCCGCTCTACGCCCTCTTCGGCACAGCCTATCTGGGCTATACGGCGGCCCATGCCTGGGGCAAGGCGCGGGGCACGGAGCGCTGAAACGCGAGGGGCGGGGCGCAAACCGCACCCGCCCCTTCCCGCTCAATTGTTGACGTAGAAGTCGCGCAGTGCCCGCGCATCATGCAGGGCATTGTGCGGCACCCGGCTGTTCGCCGCCGCGCTGAAGCCCGCCGCATTGATCAGTTCCAGCCGCAATCCATAGTCGATCGCCGCCATCTGCCCCGGCCCGGTCGCCAGCAATGCGCAGAAATGGGCCAGATCCTCGGGCCAGTCGGCGATGATGACCGGGTCGGAATCGCCATCCAGATAGGCAGCGATATGGTCCGCCGCCTCGACTCGGCTCAATTCATGGTCCAGCCCCGGTGGCACATGACGCAGATAGGGAATGACATGGCGCTCGACCCAGGGTTCGATCGCTTCAGGCAGCGGCAGCGACGCATAGAAATCATCGTCGCCATGTTCCGGCACCAGCGCCACGCTGATCAGAGTGCCACCAAAGCCGTTGAATTCGGTATCGAGAAAATAACGCATGATGGCGGTGCCGATAGACCCGCGCGCCGCCGCTGACCAGCCCATAGGCGGCAAACCGTCCCGTTTGCCGCCATTGCACAGCGGCGCGCGACCTGTCATGCGGCCGCTTTCCCCGTCGCACTTGAAGGACCATTGCCATGACACCCCGCGAATTGCTGGGCACCGCCGCCGTTCCGGGTGGGCAGGAACTGCGCCTCTATCGCCGCGGCGGCGACTTCATGATCGTGCTCGACCGCAACGAGCTGATGAGCAGCCGGATGAGCGGGTCTGAAAAGGCGCTGGCGCTGATGACGCTGGAACGGCTGGGCAAGCGCGCCGGCCTCCATATGCTGATCGGCGGCTATGGCATGGGCTTCACCCTGCGTGCGGCGCTCGCGGAAATGGATGCCAGGGCACAGATCACGCTGGCCGAACTGGTGCCCGAAATCATCGAATGGGCGCGCGGCCCGATGGTCGATCTTGCCGCCGGCTGCCTCGACGATCCGCGCGTGCGGCTGGTGATGGACGATGTCGCCCATGTGATTGCCGCCGGCCATGGCAGCTATGACGCGATCCTGCTGGATGTCGACAATGGCCCCGACGGCCTGACCGCCGACGCCAATGACCGGCTCTATACCAATGCGGGCTTGGGCAGCGCGATGCGCGCGCTCAAGCCCGGCGGCATATTGGCGATCTGGTCGGCGGGATCGGACGCCGCCTTCACCCGGCGATTGCAGAATGCGGGCTTCGCGGTGGAAGAAGTCGCGGTCAAGGCGCGCGACAATGGCAAGGGGCCGCGCCACGTCATCTGGTTCGCAACCCGCCGGCGGTAAGAATCCTGTTTGAGAAAGCCGGTTCCAGCCCACTCCCCCGCCCAACCGCCCGATCCAGTGTCATCCTGTCGGGTGGTTGGGCGGGGGAGCGGGCCGGCACCGCATCGGGAAGCCGCCCTTTCGCGGTTTCCCGAACAGGTGCCGCACCCCGGACATGAGAGGGGCCGCCGGGACGTAATGCCCGACGGCCCATCATGTGCATGGTCAGCGGCCGGAAACCGCCCAGAAGGAAGACAAGTTCGCGCTAAAGCCCCTGGCGGAGACGGCCTGTATGTCGGCGCTCTGGGTCTCTACACCATGAAGGGTTTGTACCGACGCTCCGGCGTCGTCAGCGGCGCATTTTCCGAATGGACTTGACCGACCCCATTGCTGAACCATGAGACATCGGATCACCTCCTTTCGCTTGTTGAAGCCCGCGTGGCCGGCTTTGGACTGCGCCGCGATCAGCCACGAGACGGACTGTGAATCAGACGGATCGCAGGATCAAGACTTGTAATATTCTTTTTTGGAATCATACTTGAACGTCCGCGCCGAAACGGCGGGACCGCCCGTTTCAGCCCCGACAATCCTCGATCACGCGCGATATTTCGGCCCAGGCCGGCACGATCAGCGTCTCCTGCCCCTGCACCTCGACCGCAAAACGACCCCGGCTATAGGCGAGCTGGTCCAGCACCGCGTCGCTCGCGCCGCGCACGGCGGTCAGCTGCGGCACCTGCGTCCCCGCCATCACCGCCGGCCAGCTGCTCGCGCCATAGCTCGTCCGCACCGTGATCGCCCCCTGCCCGCCGCCGGCGCGGCTGAGGCTGATCCGCCGCGTCGCCCGGTCGCAGCGCAGCGTCAAACGGGGATCATTGGCCGACAGGCCGAACAGCGCCACCGGTCCGGCCGGGTCGGCACGATAGGTCCAGTTGCCCGGCGTCGCAGGGCGATATTGCCACTCGACCGCCGCGGGCGCAGCCGGCTCGGCTGGGGGCACCGGCGCAGGCCGGGGTGCTGGCGCTGGGCGCGGTGCCGGCGCGGAGGGCGGCGCGACGCAACCTGCCACCAACAGGGTCAGCGGCGCTGCAAGGGCCGGGGCGGACACAAGAAATCGGGTCAGACGCATGGCGCTTCCATGCCCGAGCCGGCCGGAGCGCTCAACCCGAAAAGGGGCAGGGCGACAGCAGAGGCGGATAGCCGACCACGGCCGTCGCCGCCCGCACGGACGCGTGGCCGCTCCGTTCATCGCACGGATCGCGTCAAAAAAGCGCCGGATATTGACAGTTTTGGGGCGAATCGATAAAGGCCGCCGTTCCCTACACGCGTAATAGCGGCAGTGCTTCCTGCACTGGCCGTCTTTTTTGCGTCTTGGGAAGCAACATCATGGCCTATTTTTCCTTGCCAGGAAAGAGGTCCGAACGCTTTGAGATGGGGCGGCGCCAACTGCCCCGTGGAGCAGGAGATTTAATTACCATGGCACGTATTGCGGGTGTTAACATCCCGACCAACAAGCGCGTAATCATCGCGCTCACCTACATCCACGGCATCGGTCGCAAGACCGCCGTTGACCTCGCCGACAAGCTGGGCATCGATCATGCGCGCCGCGTGCAGGACCTGTCGGACGCCGAAGTCCTGCAGATCCGCGAAGCCATCGACGCCGACCTGACCGTCGAAGGCGATCTGCGTCGCGAAACCGCGATGAACATCAAGCGCCTGATGGATCTGGCCTGCTATCGCGGCCTGCGTCATCGCAAGGGCCTGCCGGTTCGCGGCCAGCGCACGCACACCAATGCGCGCACCCGCAAGGGCAAGGCGAAGCCGATCGCCGGCAAGAAGAAGTAATCGTTGAGGGTTGGTCCTTTGGACAGACCCTCCGGCGACTTCTGCTTTTGAACGATTTTTGTAGGATTAGAGCAAAATGGCACGCGAACCCCAGCGCATTAAGCGCCGCGAACGCAAGAACATCTCGGCCGGCGTCGCGCACGTCAACGCCAGCTTCAACAACACCATGGTGACCATCACCGACGCCCAGGGCAACGCGATTTCGTGGTCCTCGGCCGGCATGATGGGCTTCAAGGGCAGCCGCAAGTCGACCCCGTATGCCGCTCAGGTGTGCGCCGAAGACGCCGGCCGCAAGGCCGCCGAACATGGCGTCCGCACCCTCGAAGTCGAAGTCAAGGGTCCGGGTTCGGGCCGTGAATCGGCTCTGCGCGCGCTGCAGGCCGTCGGCTTCCACATCACCTCGATCCGCGACGTGACGCCGATCCCGCACAATGGTGTGCGTCCTTCGAAGCGTCGCCGCGTCTAATTAAGCTTCGCTAGAGGCTTGAAGGCGGGCGGCGGACGCGTCGCCCGCTTACCCGTTTGCATCGGCCGGAACGTCCTGATGGGTCCAGGATCTACCCGTTACGGCCACATCCCCAGGGGAAGTACATGACTGTCAACATGAAGAACTGGCAGGAATTGAAGAAGCCCAACGCCCTCGAGATCAAGCCGACCGGCGACGGCAAGCGCAAGGCGACCTTCGTTGCCGAACCGCTTGAGCGCGGTTTTGGCCTGACGCTCGGCAACGCGCTGCGCCGGGTTCTTCTCTCCTCGCTCCAGGGCGCGGCGGTCACCTCGATCAAGATCGAGAATGTCCTGCACGAATTCTCGTCGCTCGCTGGTGTGCGTGAAGACGTCACCGACATCGTCCTGAACATCAAGCAGGTCGCGCTGAAGATGGAAGGCGAAGGCCCCAAGCGTCTGCAGCTGTCCGCCACCGGCCCGGCCGTGGTGAAGGCAGGCGACATTGCCGTCGTCGGCGACATCGAAGTGATGAACCCCGATCTGGTGATCTGTCACCTCGATCAGGGCGCGACGCTGAACATGGAACTGACGGCTGACATCGGCAAGGGCTATGTCCCCGCCGTCGCCAACCGCCCGGCTGACGCACCGATCGGCCTGATCCCGATCGATGCGCTCTACTCGCCGGTCCGCCAGGTCGCCTACAAGGTGGATAACACCCGCGTCGGCCAGGAACTGGACTATGACAAGCTGTCGCTGACGCTGGAAACCGACGGCACCGTGACGCCGGAAGATGCGATTGCTTACGCAGCCCGCATCCTGCAGGACCAGCTCCAGCTGTTCGTCCACTTCGAGGACGCGCTGCCTGCCGCTGCCCCGGCTGCCGGCCATGCCGCTGCCGCTGCGTCGGAAGGCGAAAGCGACACCAACCAGATCAACCGCTATCTGCTCAAGAAGGTGGACGAACTGGAACTGTCGGTCCGCTCGGCCAACTGCCTCAAGAACGACAACATCATCTATATCGGCGATCTGGTCCAGAAGACCGAAGCCGAGATGCTGCGCACCCCCAATTTCGGCCGCAAGTCGCTGAACGAAATCAAGGAAGTGCTGTCGTCCATGGGCCTGCGCCTGGGCATGGACATCCCCGGCTGGCCGCCGGAAAATATCGAGGAAATGGCCAAGAAGCTCGAACAGGAGCTGCTGGGCTAAGTCGGAGCGAGCCGCGCAGCGCAGCAGCGCGGCGGTTCGCAACGCGAACGCGAACGACCGGCCAGCGACGCACAGCGTCGTCTGACGTCACGGGATTTACTCCCGTGACGGTCGCCGGACGGTCAATGGGGTATTAGGCGGTCCCCATGAAAACCGCCTGGTCTGGGGTACCTCATCCGGCCCCTTAACGAACGAAGGAATGAGACATGCGTCATAAAGTTGGTCATCGTAAGCTTCAGCGCAGCACCGGTCATCGTACCGCCCTGCTTCGCAACCTGGCTGCCTCGCTCATCAAGCATGAGCAGATCCTGACCACCACGCCGAAGGCGAAGGAACTGCGTCCCTACGTCGAGAAGCTGATCACCCTCGCCAAGAAGGGTGGCCTGTCCAACCGTCGTCTGGCCGACGCCCGCCTGAAGGACGATGCGCAGCTGACCAAGCTGTTCGAAGTCCTGGCCGAGCGCTACAAGGATCGCAACGGTGGCTACACCCGCGTGATCAAGGCCGGTTTCCGCGCTTCGGACGCGGCGCCGATCGCGATCATCGAACTGGTTGATCGTGACGTCGATGCCAAGGGCCAGGACTCCGGTCCGGTCAACACCGTCGACGAAGACGAATTCGAAGCCGCCTGATCGCGGTTCCGCCGGTAACGGTGGATAGACGATAGTCGAACAGGCCGCGGCTTCATCCGAAGCTGCGGCCTGTTTTCTTTTCAAGGACAATAGGGTCGAGAGGATGCGCGCGCTTCGCCGCCTGATCTGGCCGCTGCCGGCCCTGCTGGCAGTGATCGCCGCCGCGCCGGCCTCTGCTGTGGCCGCCGCCTCGGGCGATGCGACCCCGGCCGCGATCGACGCGACGCCGCCGGACAACGGCCTCCATTACCCGCTCACCCGCCGCCAGGATCTGGTCGAGGATCATTTCGGCGTGAAGGTGACCGATCCCTATCGCTGGCTGGAAAATGACGTCCGCACCGACCCCGCCGTGCGCGACTGGGTCGGCCGGGAAAATGATCTCACCCGCCGCTATATCGACGACCTGCCCGGCCGCGACGCGCTCAAGACGCGGATGCAGGCGCTCTTCGCCCATGGCCGCTTCACCGTGCCGCGCAAGGCCGGCACCCGCTATTTCTACGGCTATAACAAGGGGCTGCAGAACCAGACGCCGCTCTATGTCCGTGAAGGACTGGCCGGCGAACAGCGGCTGCTGCTCGATCCCAATCGCTGGGCCAGGGACGGCGCGAGCGCGCTGGCCGAATGGACGCCCTCGCCCGACGGCCGCTTCCTCGCCTATGGGGTGCAGGACGCCGGCAGCGACTGGCGCACGCTGCGCGTGCTCGACGTCGACAGCGGCAAGATCCTCGATGACAAGGTCGAATGGGCCAAATTCTCCCAGACCGCCTGGGACGGCCGGGGCGAAGGCTTTTTCTATTCCCGCTATGCCGCGCCGGTCGCCGGCGAAGCCTATCAATCGACCAACAGCGACCAGCAGCTTTATTATCATCGCATCGGCACGCCCCAGGCGCAGGACCAGCTCATCTATGCGACGCCCGATCGCCCGGGCCTCAGCCATACTGCCCAGGTGACGAGCGACGGCCGCTGGCTGATCGTCAGCAGCTTTGCCGGCATGGACCCGCGCCGCGAACTCCATGTCGCCGCGCTCGATGGCGGACCGGTCAAATTGCGGACACTGGTGAAGGGCCTCGCCAATGACTGGCGCCTGATCGGCAGCCGGGGATCGACCCTCTATTTCGTCACTGACCGCAAGGCCGCCCATATGCGCCTGGTGACACTCGACGCCCTAAGGGCAGGCCGCAGCGAAAAGCCATTGGTCGCCGAACGCGCCGATACGCTGGCCGGCGGATCGCTGGTCGGCAACCGCTTCATCCTCGCCTATATGACGGAAGCGGAGACCGTCGCCGAACTGGTCGAGCTGGACGGCCGCAAGGTCGGCGACGTGCCGCTGCCCGGCATGGGCACCGCTGCCGGCTTTGGCGGGCGCGATGGCGACCCGGAAACCTTCTTCTCCTTCTCCGGCTTCGTGACACCCGCCAGCATCTACCGCTTTGACACGGCGACCCAGCAGACCCAGCTCTTCGCCCAGCCCGACCTGCCCTTCAATCCCGCCGATTATGGCGTCGAACAGGTCAGCTATCCCTCGAAGGACGGCACGCTGATCCCGATGACGATCCTGCGTAAGAAGATACTGGCCGACCATGCGCAAGCGGTGCCGACCATCCTCTACGGCTATGGCGGCTTCAACATCGCGCTGACGCCCGGCTATTCGGCGACCCGCATGGCCTGGCTGGAACAGGGCGGTGCCTATGCCATCGCCAATCTGCGCGGCGGCGGCGAATTCGGCAAGGCCTGGCACGACGCCGGGCGCGGCGCCAACAAGCAGAATGTGTTCGACGATTTCATCGCCGCGGCCGAATATCTCAAGGCCCAGGGCTATACCCCCAAGGATGGCCTGGCGATCGAGGGCCGCTCCAATGGCGGCCTGCTGGTCGGCGCAGTGGTGAACCAGCGGCCCGACCTGTTCGCCGCCGCCTTGCCCGCGGTCGGTGTGATGGACATGCTGCGCTTCGACCGTTTCACCGCCGGCCGCTATTGGGTCGACGATTATGGATCGCCCGACAATGCGCGCGACTTCCCCCTGCTCTATGGCTATTCGCCCTATCATAATATCCTGAGCGGCAAGGATTATCCGGCGATCCTGGTGACCACGGCGGACACCGACGACCGGGTCGTGCCGGCGCACAGCTTCAAATATGCCGCCGCGCTGCAGGCCGCGTCGATCGGCGACAAGCCGCATCTGCTGCGGGTGGAAAACCGCGCCGGCCATGGCGCGGGCAAGCCGATCGACAAGCTGATCGAGGAATATGCCGACAGCTATGCCTTTGCCGCCCATTTCACCGGGCTCGACATCCAGCGCAAGCCGGACTGAGCCCATTCAGCCTCTGGACAGCCCGACGTGGCTATGGCTCTTTCCATCGCAGGAGACAGGCAGATGATCGGGAACAGGACGCGGTGGATGACGGGAGCGCTGGTCGGCGCAGGACTGCTGCTGGGCAGCGTCGCTCCGGCGCAGGCGCGCCCCCGTTATGACGATCGCGGCTGGCATCACCGCCATGATCGCGGCAATGGCTTCGGCTTTGGCGACGCGGTCGGCATCGCCGCGCTGCTGGGCGCCGCCGTGGTGGTCGCCAATTCCGTTTCGAAGGACCGCAAGGAACCGCGCGGCACCGATACGGATAATCGGCCCTATGCCGACAATGATGCCCCGCCCCCGGCCGGCGGCACCGACTATGGCGCGGATGTCGGCGGGCAGGATGCCGGCTATGCCGAACCGCCACCCCCTGCGGATGATTTTTCCGACGTCGCCGCCACCAACCAGAGCAATGACCAGTTGACCGACGCCTGCGCGCTTGCCGCACGGGACGAGGCACAGGGGCAGGCCGGCTATGCCGAAATCCGCCACATCGACGAGCCGCGCGCGACCGCTGGCGGCTATAATATCGATGGCGAGGTCGAGACCCGCGCCAGCTATCGCGCCACCGAAGGCACCACCCGCCGCTTCACCTGCGCGATGAAGGATGGCCGCGTGGCAGAGGTCTATCTCAGCCGCGACGTGGCGATGCACTGAACTAAGACAGCGCGTCGCTTTATCCTGTCCCGGCGTCATTTCGTCGGATAGCATCGCCTCCGAATCAGGGGGTTATGGGTGGCAGGCTTTCTTCTCGCGCCGGAAAATATCGTCTTCGTATCGGCCCTGCTGCTGATGCTGCTGATCGGTGGCGTCCAGGCGCTGGGCCTGGCCGGCGACGCCGATCTCGATCTGGATGCGGATGCCGACCTGCTCGGCTGGCTGGGCTTTGGTCGTCTGCCGCTGCTGGCGCTGATCGCGCTGTTCCTGACCTGCTTCGCCGTCATCGGGCTGCTTGGCCAGCAGGCGGCGCATGACCTGCTGGGCGCGATGCTGTCGCCCTGGATTGCGGTTCCGGCCGCCGGCGCCGCCGCCCTGCCCGCCACCGGCCTTGCCGCCCGCCTGCTCGCGCCGCTGCTGCCCCGCGACCACAGCACCGCCATTCCGCTCGACCATCTGGTCGGCAACCGCGCCCGCATCGTCACCGGCCGCGCGATCCGCGGCTCCCCCGCCCGCGCGCGGGTCGAGGATCATCATGGCCAGGCCCATTATGTCATGGTCGAGCCCGACAATGATGGCCAGGTGCTGGAGGAAGGCGAGACCATCCTGCTCGTGCGCCGCGAAGAGCATCTGTTCCGCGCCATCTCGCATGGCGACCATTATCTTCCCCGTCTCTAGGAGAGAGTCATGAATCTTCCCGCCGTGCAGGAGAGTTTCTCCATCCTGCCCTATGCGATGATCGCCGGCAGCGGCCTGCTCGTCCTGATCGTGCTGGGCATCGTCATCGCCCGCCTCTACAAGCGCGCATCCAAGGAAATCGGCTTTGTTCGCACCGGCTTCGGCGGGGAAAAGGTGGTGATGAACGGCGGCGCGCTGGTGCTGCCGATCTTCCACGAGACCATGCCGGTCAACATGAACACCGTCCGCCTTGCCGTCGAGCGCAAGAATAGCGACGCGCTCATCACGCTCGATCGGCTGCGCATCGATGTGAAGGCGGAATTCTACGTCCGCGTCCGCCCCGATGCCCAGTCGATCGCCACCGCCGCCCAGACGCTCGGCATGCGCACCATGAACCCTGAAGCGCTGAAAGAACTGGTCGAAGGCAAGTTCGTCGACGCGCTCCGCTCGGTCGCGGCCGGCATGACTATGAACCAGTTGCACGAACAGCGCGGCGATTTCGTGCAGAAGGTGCAGCAGGTGTCGTCCGTCGACCTCGCGATGAACGGTCTGGAGCTGGAAAGCGTCTCGCTCACGGGCCTCGATCAGACGTCGATCGAACATTTCAACGCCAATAACGCCTTCGATGCCGAGGGCCTGACCAAGCTGACCGAGCAGATCGAACTGCGCAAGAAGGCCCGCAACGACATCGAACAGGATACCCGTGTCCAGATCGAGACGAAGAATCTGGAGGCGGAGCGCCAGTCGATGCTGATCGCACGCGACACCGAATTTGCCCGGCTGGAGCAGGAACGCGAGGTCGAAATGCGCCGTGCCGTACAATCGGCCGAAGTCGCCCGCGAACAGTCGCTGCGCCAGCAGGAGGCCGAGCAGGCCAAGATCGAAGCGAAAAAGCTGGTCGACAGCCAGCAGATCGAGGCCGATCGTGCCGTGCAGCAGGCCAAGATCGCCCAGGCCCAGGCGCTCGAACTCGCCCGGCAGGAACAGCAGATCGCTGTCCAGAACAAGAGCCGCGAGGAAAGCCAGGCCAAGGCGCAGGCCGACGAAGCCCGGGCCAAGGCCGTCGCCGCCGAGGAACAGGTGCAGACGTCGCGCGCCACCGAAATCGCCGAGCGCGCCAAGCGGATCGAACTGATCGACGCCTCCCGCGAAGCCGAGCGCGCCGCCATCTCGATCCGCGTCGAGGCGGAGGCCGAGAAGCAGGTCGCCGCCGACCGGGCCGAGGCGTTGCGCGTCGCGGCCGAGGGCGAAGCGGAAGCCGCCAAGCTGCGCGCCGAGGCCGATCGCGTCCGCTTCGAGGTGGAGGCCGCGGGGCAGCGCGCCGTTAACGAGGCGGCAAACCTCCTCTCCTCCGACCAGATGTCGCTGCAGACCAAGCTGGCCTTGCTCAAGGTGCTGCCCGAGCTGGTGCGCGAAGCAGCCAAGCCCATGGAAGCCATCGACTCGATCAAGATCGTGCAGGTCGACGGCCTCACTGGCGGCGGCAACGGCGGCACGGACGGATTGGTAAGCGCCGGCGGCGACCAGAATCTCGCCAGCGCGGCCGTCTCCGCTGCGTTGCGCTACCGTGCCCAGGCGCCGGTGATCGACGGGCTGATGAAGGAACTGGGCCTCGACGGTTCCAGTCTCGACAACCTGGTCAAGAGCGCGGTCGATCCCGCACCGGTGGCCCCCGTCATCGTCGAGAAGATCCTGCCGAAGAAGGGCCAGCCCCAGGACTGATCCTTCCCCATTGCCGCATCGACCGGCCACCGGATTGCCTCGCCTAATGAGACAGTCTGGTGCGCCGCCGCCGGCTTATCATGTCCGCCCATTCCGCTATATCGGCGTCCAGGCGGACTGGAACCGCGACAGCATCGGCAGCGCCAACAGCGATATCGGCCGCCTCGACATGCATGAATCGCGCGACGCCTTTTCGGCGGCGGAGTTGCCATTTATGATCCTCAGCTTACCGACAGGATCATGGTCGGTCGGGAGCCCGGTTTCGACGTCGCCGCCGATGACGCATCGCGCGTCGGCGGGTCGCTGATCGCCCGCAATTCCAGCTTCGATATCGGCGCGCGGGCCGGCTATGTCGTCGGTGGCAATGCCCTGCTCTATGCCCGGGGCAGCTATGAAATATGCGCGCCCGCGTCGCCCCCAGCGATGCCAGCGGCTCCCTGTCGGGCCATGACAGTTTCGACGGCTGGAGCGTGGGCGCCGGGGGTCGAGCGTTTCGTCGCCGACAAGGTTAGCGCACGTATCGAATATCGATACAGCGACCTCAGCAGCGGCGGCAAGCGACCAGAAGCAGACCTGTTCCCCCTCCCGTAAACGGGAGGGGAATGGCAGGAAACCACCCTTCCCGGCCGCCCCTCCCCCAAAATCCAAATTTCTTCCCAAATAGGATTATTCCTGATCTATCCTTTCCGATGGATCCACCGCTTGCCTTCGCCTTCTCACCCATAGACGCGTCACAGCAACCCCGGCGACGCGCAAGTCTGACCGCCTTGTCGCGCCGGCGTCGCGTCAGGATGATCCACATGGCGCACCATGGTCGCTTCGCAGACGCGTTCCGGGTGCATCGGGCCGGAATCGCTCGACGACACTGTGAACTTCGCCCTGTGACCCACCCATTATCCAACCGCCGCGCTTGGCATCGCCATCCGGGCAGGATAGCGCCTGCGCCATGACCGCCCCCGCCCATCCGCGCCGCACCGCCGCCATCGCCTTCATCCTGGTGACGGCCCTGCTCGACGTCATGTCGATGGGCATCATCATTCCGGTGCTGCCGCAGCTGATCGAAACGCTATCGGGCTCCAGCACCAGCGCAGGCCTGTGGAACGGCCTGTTCGTCGCGCTCTGGGCGGCGATGCAGTTTCTCTGCTCGCCGGTGATCGGTTCGCTGTCCGATCGCTTCGGGCGCCGGCCGGTGATCCTGATCTCGGTCGCGGGTCTGGCACTCGACTATGTGCTGATGGCGCTCGCACCCAATCTCTGGTGGCTGGCGCTGGGCCGCATCCTCGCCGGCATCACTTCGTCCAGCTTCACCTCCACCTTCGCCTATATGGCCGACATCACCCCGCCCGAGGGTCGGGCGCGCGGCTATGGCCTGATCGGCGCGGCGTTCAGCGCGGGCTTCGTCGCCGGGCCGCTGCTGGGCGGGGTGCTGGGTGAAATCTCGCACCGTGCGCCTTTCTGGGCGGCGGCCGGCCTGTCCGGCCTCGCCTTCCTCTATGGCCTCATCGTGCTGCCGGAATCGCTCTCCCCGGAAAAGCGCATGGCGTTCAGCTGGCGCCGCGCCAACCCCTTTGGCGCGCTGCGACTGCTGCGCTCGCACCCCGAGCTGTCGAGCCTCGCAATCGTCAACTTCCTCCTCTATTTCGCCCATCATCTCTTCTCGGCCGTGTTCGTCCTCTATGCCGGCGACCGCTATGGCTGGGGCGCCTGGCAGGTCGGCACCCTGCTGGCGCTGGTCGGGCTGATGGACATGGGGGTTCAGGGCCTGCTGGTCGGCCCGGTGGTAAAACGGCTGGGCGATCGCACCACCATGGTCGTGGGCCTCGGCTTCGGTGCGGTCGGCATCGCCGCCATGGGCCTGGCCCCCACAGGCTGGCTGTTCGTCGCCGCCATGTTCCCCAATGCGCTCTGGGGCCTGGCCATGCCGACCATCCAGTCGCTGATGACCCAGCGCGTCTCCGAGAGCGAACAGGGCCAGTTGCAGGGCGCCAACAACAGCGTCGGCGCGATCGCCGGCATCGTTTCCCCGCTCTTCTTCGGCGCGGTCTATTCCGCCTCGGTCGGCGCTCGCCCGATCCTGCCCTTCATCGGCAGCGCCTTCCTGATTGCGGCGCTGGTGCTGGCCGGTGCCGCATTGCTCGGTCGGGCCGCGGGGCGCAAACAGGATCGCCATGCGCATGCCTAGAGCATTCTGAAGTCGGCTGGAACAGCCGACGACTCGCAGAATGCGGCAAACAAAAAGAAATCAGAGCATCATCCGATTCACCCTAATCGGATGATGCTCTGAACCGGGAAAACTGGACATATCGGGGCAGGGCGACTAACCGGGCGCGAATCCCTTCCACCGCTCGATATAAAGGCGATTCGATGACGCTGCCCCTTCAGGATTCCATCCTTATCGTGGACTTCGGCAGCCAGGTGACTCAGCTCATCGCCCGGCGCGTCCGCGAAGCCGGCGTCTATTCCGAGATCGCCCCCTTCACTCAGGCCCAGGCCGCGTTCGACCGCATGAAGCCCAAGGGCATCATCCTGTCGGGTTCGCCCGCTGGCGTGCCGGAAGAAGGCAGCCCGCGTGCGCCGCAGGCGCTGTTCGATGCCGGCGTGCCGATCCTGGGCATCTGCTACGGCCAGCAGGTGATGAGCCATCAGCTCGGCGGCGAAGTGCGCCCCGGTCACGAGACCGGCGAAGGCGGCGAATTCGGCCGCGCCTTCCTGACCGTGACCGAACCCTGCGCCCTGTTCGACGGGCTGTGGGAAGTCGGCGAACGCCATCAGGTGTGGATGAGCCATGGCGACAAGGTCACGAAATTCGCGCCCGGCTTCAAGATCGTGGCCGTGTCGGACGGCGCACCCTTCGCGGTGATCGCCGACGAGGAGCGGAAATTCTACGGCACGCAGTTCCACCCGGAAGTCGTGCATACGCCCGACGGCGGCAAGCTGATCGCCAATTTCGTCCGCCATGTCTGCGGCCTGGCCGGCGACTGGACCATGGCCGAGTTCCGCCAGGTCAAGATCGCCGAGATCCGCGAACAGGTCGGCACCGGCCGGGTCATCTGCGGCCTGTCGGGCGGCGTCGATTCCGCCGTGGCCGCCGTGCTGATCCATGAAGCGATCGGCGACCAGCTGACCTGCGTGTTCGTCGACCATGGCCTGATGCGCCTGGGCGAAGCCGAGCAGGTCGTCAGCCTGTTCCGCGAACATTATGGCATCAAGCTCGTTCATGTGAATGCCGAGGAGCGCTTCCTGGGCGGTCTCGCCGGCCTCACCGACCCGGAAAAGAAGCGCAAGTTCATCGGCGGCGAATTCATCGCCGTGTTCGAGGAGGAAGCCGCCAAGATCGGCGGTGCCGACTATCTGGCGCAGGGCACCCTCTATCCCGACGTCATTGAATCGGTGTCGTTCACCGGCGGCCCGTCGGTCACAATCAAGTCGCACCATAATGTCGGCGGCCTGCCCGAACGCATGAACATGAAGCTGGTCGAACCGCTGCGCGAACTGTTCAAGGACGAAGTTCGCGTGCTGGGCAAGGAACTGGGCCTGCCCGACATCTTCGTCGGCCGCCATCCCTTCCCTGGCCCCGGCCTCGCCATCCGCATTCCCGGCGAAGTCACCAAGGAACGCTGCGACATTTTGCGCAAGGCGGACTTCATCTATCTGGAGGAAATCCGCAACGCCGGCCTCTACGACGCGATCTGGCAGGCCTTCGCCGTGCTGCTGCCGGTCCGTACCGTCGGCGTGATGGGCGATTACCGCACCTATGACAGCGTCTGCGCGGTGCGCGCGGTCACTTCGACCGACGGCATGACCGCCGACATCTACCCCTTTGACGCCGCCTTCCTCAGCCGCGTCGCGACCCGCATCATCAACGAGGTCAAGGGCATCAACCGCGTCGTCTACGACTATACCAGCAAGCCCCCCGGCACGATCGAGTGGGAATAAAGCCGCGCAAGCAATCGCGACTTTCACATGCCAAGAAGCCGCCCTCCCCGGGCGGCTTTTTTCTTATCCCTCAAATCTCATATTCCGGCCGCCATTGCGGGCTGAGATAGGCGGGCGTCCTTTCCGCCAGATCGGGCTGGCGCTGACGCATTTCGCCATAGAGGTGCTTGACCGTCGAACTGCCGGTGCGCGTGAACCACGCCGGCACGATGCCATGGATCATGCAGGCCAACCCCGACCGCACCATCAAAAAGCCGAAGCGCATCGCCACCCCCATATGCTGGCCATAGCTTTCATCCACTTCGCGCGGATGTTTCAGGAAGAGTTGATCGATCATCGCTTTGCGCTCATTTGCTGGGGGTCGCGGCTATCCTATCGGAATTGGCGGAGAAGCGGGAGTGGTTCCGCGCAATCCAGCACGAGGATGGCAGCTACGAACGAGAGGAAGAAAGATGAAAACGCTTCTGGCCACCTTGCTGGCCGCCACTGCCCTGTTGCCCCTGCCCGCAACGGCAAAGTCCGCACCGGCCCACGCCGACCTGCTGATCCGCCATGCGACGCTGGTCGATGTCGAGCATGGCCGTCTGGTCCCCGATCAAGCGGTCGCGACCAGGGGGGACCGGATCGTTGCGGTCGGCGACGACGCCACGATCGCCGCCGCCTGGCGCGCGGGCAAGAGCGTCGAGGCGAAGGGTCGCTATCTGATCCCCGGCCTGTGGGACATGCATGTCCATTTCGGCGGCGGGCCGGATCTGATCGAAGAGAATAAGGCGCTGCTGCCGCTCTATATCGCCAATGGCATCACCACCGTGCGCGATGCGTCGGGCGACCTGCCCTATGATGTGCTGCGTTGGCGCGGCGAGATTGCCGACGGTCGCCTGTTCGGCCCGTCCCTGCTGAGTTCCGGCCCCAAGATCGAGGGGATCAAGCCGGTATGGAAGGGCACGCTGGAAACCGGGTCACAGGCCGATGTCGACGAAGCGATCGCCAGGCTCAAGCAACTGGACGTCAATTTCGTCAAGATCACCGACAGCACGCTAAAGCCCGAACTCTTCCTCTATGCCGTGCGCCAGGCGCGCGCCGCCGGGCTGCGCGCGTCGGGCCATATCCCCATGGCGCTGACCGTCGGCCAGGCGATCGAGGCCGGGATCAGTTCGATCGAGCATATCGACTATGCCCACAAGGCGGGCGTGAAGGATGAGGCGCGGATCACCGCCGATTTCGCCGCCGGCAAGATCGACCGGGCACAGGCCAGCGCGCAGATGGACGCCGGCTTTGACGAAACCACCGCCATGGCCGCCTATCGCGACATGGCTGCGCGCGGCGTGTTCGTGACGCCCACGCTCAGCATTTCGCGCACCGTCGCCTATCTCGACCGCGAGGATCATGGCTCCGATCCCGAACTGGCCTATATCGGCCCGCGCCTGCGCAAGACCTATGACTGGCGGATCGAGCGCGCGGCCAAGGCGACACCGGATCAGATCGCCCAGCGCCACGCCATCTACGAACATAATGCCGCGGTCCTGCCGCTGTTGCAGCAAGCCGGCGTCACCATCATGGCCGGCACCGATGCGGGCTTCCTCAATAGTTTCGACTATCCCGGCTTTGCCCTGCACCAGGAACTGGCCCTCTATGTCGATCGCGGCCTGACCCCGGCCCAGGCCCTGGCCAGCGCCACCCGCGCCGGCCCGGCCTGGTTCGGCCTGCTCGACCGCTATGGCGCGGTGGCGGAGGGCAAGCAGGCGGATATGGTCCTGCTGACCGCCAATCCGCTGGAGGATATCCACGCCACCAGGGCGATCGAAGCGGTGATCCTGCGCGGCACGTTGCAGGACCGCGCCCGGCTCGACGCGCTGCTGGCAGAGACGAAGGCGAAGGTCGCCGCCTGGAATGCGGCGGCGCCCCAGCCCTGACGGGTCAGCCGCGCATCAGCATGTCGGCCGGCACCGGCAGGATGTCGACCTTGCCGCTTGCCACATCATAGACGGCGGCGACCACCTTCAGCGTGCCCGCCTTCACCTTCTCCTCGATCACGGGGGAGGCGTTGACCAGAGTCGCCGCCTGCACCAGCGCATTGGTGCGGGTGACGATGGCCGCATCCTTGCTGCGGGCGAGATAGAGGGCGGGCAGGATCGCGGGGAAGAGCGCGCTGATCTGGCCTGGCACCTCGGGATTGTCGATTGCCGCCTTCACCGCGCCGCAATTGCTGTGGCCCATGACGACCAGCGCCTTCAGCCCCAGCACCGCCACGCCATATTCCAGGCTGGCGACGATTTCCGGCGTGGTGATGTTGCCGGCGATGCGGGTGACGAACAGCCGGCCGATATATTCGTCGAACAGCATCTCCACCGGCACGCGCGAGTCGGCGCAGGACAGGACGCCGACCACCGGCCATTGCCCCTCGGCCGCGCGCGCCTTGATGATCGCCAGATCCTGCAGATGGGCGGTCGGCTTGCCGGCGACGAAACGGGCATTGCCCGCCACGATCTCGGCCAGCGCCGCGTCCGGCGTCATCGATGCGTCCGGGCCGTCGGCGGACGCCGCCGCCATTGCGGGTACGGCCGGCAAGGCGGCCATGGCCACCCCACCCGCCATCGTCATCGCTGTCAGAAAGGCGCGGCGGGAGGGCGCGGCGCCATCCTCCTCCTGCGTCCCGTGCGGCTTGTCATGCATGCCATCGACGTCCGAACACATGGGTCTGTCTCCCTGTGATGAGGAGGCGTCATGATGCCGGACCGGTTTGCGCGAGGCAATGGAAAGACCTGGATCAAGAAGCAGAGCCTGATTCACGTGATCGGTAGAAGCGCAAGGCGCTTCCACCTCAAACGATCAGGCTCTAGATCGGTCCATCGCCGCCGATCCGATGGAGCCCCGCTTGCCCGACACCCGACTTGGCCATCCCGTCTATCGCGACATGCCGACCACCATCTTCGAGCATATGTCGGCCCGTGCGCGCGAAACCGGCGCGATCAATCTGGGGCAGGGTTTCCCCGAAGGGCCGGGGCCACAGGATGTGCTGCAGGCAGCGGCCGACGCGCTGCTCACCCGCTCCAGCCAATATCCGCCAATGCCGGGCCTGATCGAGCTGCGCACCGCGCTGGCCGATCATTATGCCCGGCGCCAGGGCCTCGACCTCAGCCCACAGGAAATCATCGTCACATCGGGCGCGACCGAGGCGATTGCCGCCAGCCTGCTGGCGCTGGTGCGACCGGGGGACGAGGTGCTGATGCTGGCGCCGCTCTATGACGCCTATCTGCCGCTGGTCGAGCGGGTCGGCGGCGTGGCCAGGGTGGTGAAGCTGACGCCGCCCGACTGGCGCGTCACCCGCGATGCGCTGGAGGCGGCGATTACGCCCAAGACCCGCATCCTGCTGATGAACAATCCGGTCAATCCCACCGGCATCGTGCTGCGCGAGGCGGAACTGGCACTGCTGGCCGATCTCTGCGTCGGCCATGACCTGATCGCGCTGTGCGACGAGGTATGGGAGGAAACCGTCTATGACGGCCTGCCGCATCGCCCGCTGATCGGTTTCCCCGGCATGCGCGAGCGCACGGTCAAGATCGGGTCGGCGGGCAAGATCTTCTCCGTCACCGGCTGGAAGGTCGGCTGGATGTGCGCTGCGCCACCGATCGCCACCCTGCTCGCCCGCGCGCACCAGTTCCTGACCTTCACCACCCCGCCCAATCTGCAATGGGCGGTGGCGCAGGGACTGGGCTGGCCCGACCAATGGCTGAACGACCAGCGCGCCGCCTATCAGGCGTCGCGCGACCGGCTGGCTGCGGGGCTCATCAAGGCGGGCTATGTCGTGCAGCCCAGCGGCGCCACCTGGTTCCTGTCGATCGACCTGCCCGCGTCGGGCATCGCGATGGACGATGTGACCTTCTGCAACCGGATCATCGACGAAGCCGGGGTGGCGGCGATCCCGATCTCCGCCTTCTACCCCGACGATCCGGTCACCCATCTGGTCCGCCTCTGCTTCTCCAAGTCGGACGCGACGCTGGATCAGGCAATCGAGCGGCTCGCCACCTTCCGCGCCAGCCTGGTCTGACGCAGGATCGCCGCGCCCAGGATCAGCATGAGGATCAGGAGCAGTCCCTGTGCGGCCAGGAAGGGCGGCTCCGTGCCGGTCGGCGCCAGCCGGTTGAGCGCCGGCACCTTGAGGAAGCTCTGCACGACAGCCACGAACAGGTTGAGCCACAGGGCGATGGTCGCGGTCACCGCATAAATGCCCCGTGCCCGGCCCCGCAGGCCAAGGCCGTAAAAGGCAGCGAAAGCGATAATCAGCACCAGCGTCGAGAGGGTGCCGACGCCGATCGCCGGGGTGAAGCCGCGAAAGGGGAAGAGGAAGCCGGTCAGGCTGGTGAGCAGGGTCGTCACCAGGAACAGGCCCTGCACTTTTGGCAGGCCATGCCCCCTGGCCATGGCCGGAAGGGCGACAAGGCCGCTGACGATGCCGATCAGGCTGATCGCGACATGCAGGGCGATGAAGGCGGGAATGGAAAGACCGAGGATCATGATTTCTCTCCTTGGAAAACTAACCAATGCCGTTCGTCCTGAGTAGCCATTGAGCTTGTCGAAATGGCGTATCGAAGGATCGATGCTTCGATACGGGTCTTCGACAAGCTCAGCCCCTACTCAGCAAGAACGGATTTTCATGCTTCCACCCGATAACGGGGCGCCGCGTCCTTGAGCGACAGGTTGGGCCGCAGCGCGGCCCGCGCGGCGAGATAGGCGTCGAGATCGGCATTGTCCGGCAGGGCCGGGATGGTGATCGCCTCGCCCATGTCGAGCCCGGCCAGTGCCGCGTCGACCATCACCTCGACATCCATCACCATATGCGGCGGCAGGCCGGCAATCTGTTCCGCCGTCCAGATGGCCGTGCGGGTGATGCCGGGCAGCACCGCCTGCACCTTCACGCCCTTGCCGCCCAGTTCGACCTGCAACGCTTCGGTAAAGGCCAGCACATAGGCCTTGGTCGCGGGATAGACGGCGGTGAAGCCGTCCGGCATCAGCGCGGTGACCGACGTGATGTTGACCAGTGTGCCTGCGCCCTTCGCCGCCAGCCGCGGGGCGATCGCACGGGACAGCCGCGTCACCGCCAGGATGTTGAGGTTGATGAGGCCGGTGAGATAGGCCGGGTCGGTCTCGACAAAGGCCTGCTCCCCGGCGATGCCGGCATTGTTGACGAGGCCGGTGATCGCGTCATCGTCACGCAGCCGCGCTTCGACCCGCGCCAGATCGTCGGCTTGTGACAAGTCGGCGGCGATCACTTCCACGCTGACGCCGGCATCGGCGCGCAGGCGGGTAGCCAGCGCCTCCAGCTTCTCGGCGCGACGAGCGACCAGGATCAGATTGGCGCCGCGCTTGGCAAAGCGATCGGCATAGACCGCGCCGATACCGTCCGACGCGCCGGTGATGAGAATGGTTTCTTTGGTCATGGGATGTCTCCTTTGAAAGACTATTTTCCCGTTCGGGCTGAGCGAAGTCGAAGCCTGGCCTGCGCGAAGCGAAGGCACCTCGCTCCGCTCGGTGGAACCCTTCGACTTCGCTCAGGGCGAACGGTATCTGTGTCAGCCGTTGATGAAATCGAGCAGGTCGGCGTTGAACCGGTCCTGGTGAGTCTGCGTCAGCCCATGGTCGGCGCCTTCATACACGATCAGCACCGCATCCGTAACGACCTTGATGGTCGACAGGGCGGCCGCGCCGATCGGCACGATCTGGTCGTCATCGCCATGCAGGACCAGCGTGGGCACATCGACCTTCGCCAGGTCGGCATGGAAATCACTTTCGGAAAAGGCGCGGATCGAGTCGAGCTGGCCCTTGAGGCCGCCCATCATCCCCTGCCGCCAGAACTCGTCGCGAATGCCCTCGGAGATGACCGCGCCGTCCCGGTTATAGCCATAGAAGGGGATGGTCAGATCCTTGAAGAACTGGCTGCGATTGTCGAACGTGCCCTTGCGGATGCCGTCGAACACGTCGATCGGCAGACCGCCGGGATTGGCTTCGGTCTTCAGCATCAGCGGCGGCACCGCGCCGATCAGCGCCAGCTTGGCGACCCGGCCGGTGCCATGGCGGCCGATATAGCGGGTGACTTCGCCGCCGCCGGTCGAATGACCGACCAGGATGACGTCGGACAGGTCCAGCGCCGCGATCAGGTCGGCCAGATCGTCGGCATATTGGTCCATATTGTTGTTATCCCACACCTGGTCCGAACGGCCATGGCTGCGGCGGTCATGGGCGATGGTGCGGAAGCCCTGATTGGCGAAATAGACCATCTGCGCGTCCCAGGCGTCGGCGCTGAGCGGCCAGCCATGGGAGAAGATAATCGGCTGGCCATCGCGTGGCCCCCAATCCTTGTAGAAGATGCGGGTGCCGTCCCTGGTGGTGACAAAGTTGCTCATGTGAAATTCCCTTCTCGTTTCAGAGAGGGCGTCCCTCACGCCCTGTGCTTGCACTATTAAGGGCAATGGCGGAGGATCGGGATTGGCGGTTCCGACATTAAGCGGGCTGATTCCGACAAAGGATCAGGACATGGCCGACACCAGCCTTCCGCGTGCCGAGGTGGGCATCCTGCTCTACCGCAACTGTCAGCAGGCGATGGTCCATGGCATGACCGACCTGATCGACATTGCCGGGCAGTTCTCGGTCCAGCATGGCGGCCCGGTGGTGCGCGTCAGCCATTGGCAGATGGGCGATGACGGCTGCTTCGCCCGCAGCCATGACACGCATGAAGGGCTTGGCGGCACCCCCGACATCTGGCTGGTCCCCGGCCGCCTGACCGGCGTTCCCGAGGCGGAGGAGGCCGCACCCTATGCCCGCTGGCTTCTGGATCGCCATGCCGCGGGAGCGACGCTCGCCTCCAATTGCGGCGGCGCCTTCCTGCTGGCGGCGACCGGCCTGCTCGATGGCCGTCCTGCCACCACCCACTGGTGGTTCGCCGACGCCTTCCGCGCCCGCTTCCCTGCCGTGAAGCTCGATTGCGACCGCATCGTCATCGACGATGGCGACATCGTCACTGCCGGCGGCCTGATGGCCTGGACCGACCTTGGCATGCGGCTGGTCGACCGGCTGCTCGGCCCCACGGTGATGCTCGACACCGCCAAATTCCTGCTGATCGACACGGCCGGGCGGGAACAGAAGCATTTCGCCCGCTTCCTGCCGCGCCTGACCCATGGCGACGAGCCGATCTTGAAGGTGCAGCACTGGCTCGCCGCGCGGGAGGCGAAGGCGGTCAGCGTCACCGAGATGGCGGCGCAGGCCGCGCTGGAGGAACGCACCTTCCAGCGCCGGTTCAAGGCGGCGACTGCCATGACCCCGATCGAATATGTCCAGCATCTGCGCGTCGCACGGGCGCGCGAGCATCTGGAATTTACCCGGCGCACGATCGACCAGATCGCCTGGAGCGTCGGCTATGAGGATGCCGCCGCCTTCCGCAAGCTGTTCCACCGCCTGGTCGGCCTGTCGCCCGGCGACTATCGCGCCCGCTTCGCGGCGCCCAGCGCGCAGGCGGCATGACGGCACGCACGAGGAAGGTTCTTGCGACCTTCGACGCGGCCCGCTAGGTTCCCGTTTCGTTCCCAAAAAGGATAGTTATGGACAGCCTCGCCGCCCTTCTCATTCCCGTCGCGCTGCTGATCGGCCTGGCCGTCGGCTGGCTGCTCAAGGGCAAGGTGCTGGCGCCGCTGACCGCCGAAAAGGCCGATCTGGCCGGCAAGCTCGACATCGCCGCCGCCCAGCGCAACGGCGCGATCGCCGAACTGGCGGTGGAGAAGGAACGGGTCGCTCAGGGCATGAGCCAGCTCGCCCGGCTCGAATCCGCGCTGGCCGCGTCCGACCAGCGGATCGAGGCGCTGCAGGCCGCCGCCAGCCAGCGCATCGAGGCGATCCAGACCGAGCGCGAGGCCGCGCTGCGCGACCTCGCCGCGCTCCAGTCCGATATCCATGCCCGCACCCAGGCGTTCGAGCAGCAGATCGCCGCACTCAAGGATGCCAAGGAACAGCTCTCCGCCCAGTTCAGCGAAATCGGCGGCAAATTGCTCGAATCCGCCCAGGCCCAGTTCCTGACCCGCGCTGACCAGCGCTTCGCCCAGGCGAACGAGAAGAGCGAAGCGCAGTTGAAGACGCTGCTCAACCCGGTCGAAACGACGCTGAAACGCTATGAGGAGGGCCTCGCCCGCGTCGAGAAGGATCGGGTCGGCAGCTATGCCGAACTGCGCGAAGCGGTGCAGCAGGTTCATCTGGGCCAAGGCCAGGTGCGCGAGGAAACCGCCAAGCTGGTCAACGCCCTGCGCGCCGCGCCCAAGACGCGCGGCCGCTGGGGCGAGCAGCAGTTCAAGAATCTGATCGAGACCGCCGGCCTTTCCCCCTTCGTCGACTTCAAGGA
Source organism: Sphingobium scionense (assembly GCF_014197035.1). Lineage (GTDB taxonomy): Bacteria > Pseudomonadota > Alphaproteobacteria > Sphingomonadales > Sphingomonadaceae > Sphingobium > Sphingobium scionense. The sequence continues at coordinate 118,495 of NZ_JACIEU010000010.1, forward strand.
GGAAGTGTCGGTCGCGGTCGAAGACGGCCGCCTGCGCCCGGACTTCGTCATCAACCTGCCCGGCGACCAGCAGATGGTGGTCGACGTCAAATGCTCGCTCGTCGCCTATCTGAATGCCGTCGACCAGGTCGATCCCGCACAGCGCGATGCCCATATGCTCGACCATGCCCGCGCGATGCGCACCCATGCCGACGCGCTGGGGCGCAAGGCCTATTGGGAACAGTTCGACAAGGCGCCCGACTTCGTCATCATGTATGTGCCGGGCGACAATTTCGTCACCGCCGCGCTGGAAGCGGACATGGAATTGTGGGAGCGCGCCGCCAAGAATCGCGTCATCATCTGCGGCCCCGCCACCTTCCTGCCCCTCGCCCGCACCCTGGCGGGCCATTGGCGACAGGCCAAGATGCAGGAACAGGCGCAGCAGGTCGGCCAGCTCGGCAAGGAACTCTATGAGCGCCTCGCCGTTGCCGCGACGCACCTCAAACGCCTCGGCTCCGGCCTCAACAGCGCCGTCTCCAATTACAACAGCTTCATCGGCAGCTTCGAGACCCGCGTCCTCTCCACCGGACGCAAGTTCCGCGATCTCGACATCGAGACCGGCGGCAAGGAAATCGAGGCGATGGAACCGCTCGACGTCCTCGCCCGCGACGCCCAGGCCGACGAGGCGCGGGCGCTGCCGGCGGCGGAATAACGAAGGCGCCGCCTATCGCGCCGGCAGCGGCACGGAGTGCGGCCTCCCAGCAGCTGGACCACGCGGCCGGGTCTGAATCCAGGCGACCAGAACTGCAACCGCCAGGCTGGCCACCACGCTGCCGATCATCGGCACACCCAGCAGCAGCGCCATCATGCCGATTGGCGCATGCACGGCATAGAGCGGGAAGGACATGGCGCCGGCCACCCTCATCCATCGGGATTCGCGCTGCCAGCGCAAGGCCCCGGCCAGCATCAGGGGACAGACCAGCAAGATGAAGATCATGCCGCTGATCCAGCCCTGCGCATCGACCATCGTGCCAATCCCGAAATAAAGCGGCATCGCCGCCAGCGCCACCAACGGCGGGACCGCAAGAGGCGGTCGATCGCGCCACCAACGCCACAGGAGGATGCCCATGCCATAGGCCAGCATCACCCTTTGCAGGCCAAAGACAAAGCTGGCGGGCTGGGCACCGACGTCTATCCCGATCCGGCTCGCACTGACCGCAAACATTATGGCGCCGATCAGCGTCACCAAAATCAGCATGCCCATCGACAAGCGCCGCAGGATCAACCCGTGAACGGCATTGGCGACCAGTTCCAGAAGGATAGACCAGGCCGGGCCGTTGAGCGGATAGACGCGCTGGAAGCAGAAGGCCGGGATCAGCAGCAGATTCGCGAGCGCGATCGGCCAGGCGCTTGCCCCATAAGTGATGAAAAACCAGGGCAGTGCAATCAGGCCGGCGATTGCCATGACCGGCAGAAAGCGCCCGATCCGCGCCCGAACGAAGGCGATGGTCGACAGCCCCTGCCCCAGCCGCGCTTCATAGGTGCGTGCCATCACATAGCCGCTCAGCATGAAGAAGAAATCGACCGCGAGATAGCCGTTGCCCCGCGCCTCTCCCCTAGTCCAGGTGAGCGCGTGGAACAGCAGAACGCTGAGCGCGGCGATCCCGCGCAGTCCATCGAATCCGATCAGCCGCCCCTGCATGGCGTCGATGTAGCGGACAAGCCTTAAGAATCTGCCCATTGCCGCCCTGCCCCGGCGCTGGCATGGCTTGCTCCATGAAAAAGATCGGCCTGCTCGGCGGCTCCTTCAACCCGGCGCATGGCGGGCACCGCGCCATTTCATTGTTCGCCCGGGAAGCATTGGGCCTGGATGAAGTGTGGTGGCTGGTCTCGCCGGGCAACCCGTTGAAGCCGGCCAAGGGCATGGCGCCGCTGCCCACCCGCCTGGCCCATGCGCAGAGAATCGCCCGCCGCGCGCCGATTCGTGCCACCGCGATCGAGCGGCACTTACACACCCGCTACACCATCGACACGCTGCGTGCGCTCTGCCAGCGCTACCCCCGTCATCGCTTCATATGGCTGATGGGCGCCGATAATCTGGCGCAATTTGGCCAATGGCGCGACTGGCGTGGCATTGCACGTCAGATGCCCATTGCCGTAATCGCCCGTCCGGGTTATGATGACGCTGCCCGTGGCTCTACGGCCATGAGCTGGCTGCGGCGCTTCGTCCGGTCCGCGCGCCAGAGTGCAGATTGGACGAATTGGAGACCACCGGCGCTCGTGCTATTGCGCTTTCGCCCTGATCCAAGATCGGCAACCCTGCTGCGGCAGGCGGACCCCCTCTGGCATCGCGAATATGAAGCAACGTGTGTGCGCGATCCGCTCACGCGCCGGTTGATCGTCTAGATTGGAGTTTAATTGACTAACCTCGCCCCTGCCAACGATACGGCGCCCGCCGCCGATAGCGTGGCCGCCCTGCACGCCCTTGTCATGCAGTCGCTCGACGACGACCAGGCACAGGAAACCATCTCCATCCCCCTGGAAGGCAAGAGCAGCATCGCCGATCATATGGTGATCGCGAGCGGGCGCTCGTCGCGTCAGGTCGCGGCGATCGCCCAGCATCTGGCCGAACGCATCAAGAAGGAAACCGGCCGTTCCGCACGGGTCGAAGGCCTGCCGGTCGCCGACTGGGTGCTGATCGATGCCGGCGACGTGATCGTCCACCTGTTCAAGCCGGAAGTGCGCAGCTTCTACAATCTGGAACGGATGTGGGGCTTCGTCGACGCGCCGGTCGCGGGCAACGCCTGATCCTTGCCGTCGCGCCCTTCGACAGGGGCGCGATGACAGGCTAGGGAGGAGCCATGCTCCTCCACATCATCGCACGCGGCAAGATCGGGCGCTCGCCCGAAGCCGATCTGGTCGACCGCTATGTCAAGCGGCTGACCATGCCGCACAAGATCACCGAAATGCCCGACCGGGGCGGCAAGCTGCCGCCCGTCGGTCCCGGCACGGTGACGGTGATGCTCGATGAAAAGGGCAAGCAGCTCTCCTCGATGGACTTTGCCCGGCGGATCGAGGGCTGGCGTGACACCGGCACGCGCGAGATTCGCTTCCTGATCGGCGCGGCCGATGGCTTCGACGATGCCGAACGGACCAATGCCGACCTGCTGATCGCTTTCGGCGCCATGACCTGGCCGCACATGATCGCCCGCGCCATGCTCGCCGAACAGCTATGGCGCGCCTGCTCGATCCTCGCCAACCACCCCTATCACCGCGAAGGCTGAGGCTCGACATGCCGGCTGCTTGCGCCTAGTCAAAGCCCTATCGGGCGGGACAAGCGGTTGAAGCGCAGCATCATCACGGGCATCGCATTGGCGGGCATCGCGGCCCTCGTCGCCACGCGCCTGCCCGCGGCCGACGATGCCGCGATCATCCTGCCCGGCACCGCCGGCACCACACTGGCACAGGAACAGAAGGCGCTGCGCGACGCCCGCCGCCAGTCGGTGGAGGCCGCCGACCGGTCGGTCCGGCTGGAGCGCCAGGCCGGCATGGCCCGGGACGAGGCCGAACAGGCCGGCCGCCGCGCCGCCGCCATGGCCGCCCGCATCCAGCAGGCCGAGGCCGATGTACAGGCCGCCCAGGCCCGCATCGCCATCATCGCCCGGATGCAACGCGCCCAGGCCGCGCGCCTCGCCGCCAGGCAGGAACCGGTGGTGCGCCTGACCGCCGCGCTGCAGATGATGAGCCGCCGCCCGCTCGCCCTTGCCCTGGTCCAGCCCGGATCGATCAGCGACGCCGTCCATATGCGCGCGGTGCTGGGACAGGTGCTGCCAGTGATCGAGCAGCGCACCGCCGGCCTGCGCGCCGAACTGGACCGCAGCCGCGCGATCCGCGCCACCGCCCAGCAGGCCGCCGACGCCCTGACAAACAGCCGCCGCGCCCTCACCGATCGACAGGCCGCCCTGCGCCAGCTCGAAACGCAAAAGCGCGTCGCCGCCCGCGACTATCGCGCCAATGCCGGGCTGGAGAGCGAACGCGCGCTGGCGCTGGGTGAAAAGGCGCGCGACATTGTCGACCTGATGGACCAGCTTGAGGTGGCGAGCGACCTGCGTGATCGCCTGGCGCAACTGTCCGGTCCGATGCTGCGCCCCGCCCGCCCCGACCGGGCCGGCGCCCCCGCGCCCGACCGCGAGACGCTGGACAGCGGCCCGCCGCCCTATCGCCTGCCGGTCGTCGGCCAGCTCGTCACCGGCATGGGCGAGGTGAATGACGGCGGCGTGCGCTCGCGCGGCCTGACCCTGGTGACCCAGGCCGGCGCCCAGGCGGTCGCACCGACCGCCGGCCGCATCGCCTTTGCCGGCCCCTATCGCGGTTATGGCCAGATTCTCATCATCGACCATGGCCAGGGCTGGACCACCCTCATCACCGGCCTGCACCGCGTCACCGCCCAGGTCGGCGAGACCGTGCGCCAGGGCGACCCGGTCGGCCTCACCGCCGCCCAGGGCCGCCCGACAGTGACGATCGAACTGCGCCGCAACGGCCGCCCGGTGGACATCGTGCCGCTGGTGGGCCTGGGCTGAGGCATTGAAAGTATCATCATATGATGATAAATATCGTGCCTAAGGAGCATGACAAATGCGCACGACACTGGCTCTTGATGATGAACTTCTAGCCGAGGCTCAGGAATTGACCGGCCTGACAGAGAAATCGGCGCTCGTTCGCGAAGCGCTCAAAGCCCTGATTCAGCGCGAAGCCGCGCGCCGTCTAGCGCTATTGGGTGGCACGGAACCAGATCTGGAACTGCCCCCGCGCCGCCGCGCTGCTATTGCGTAGCGCCGGAATCGCATGATCCTTGCCGACAGCTCGATCTGGATCGATCATCTGCGCGATACGGATCGCGACATGGCCGCCATGCTGAACGCCGGCCGTATTTTGACGCATCCTTTCATCATTGGCGAAATCGCGTTGGGCAGCATGCGCAACCGGCGCACCATCCTCCACATGTTGCGCCGCCTGCCGGAAGTCGTTCAGGCGCGCAATGCCGAGGTGGACATGCTGATCGAGCAAATCCCCCTGTTCAACCTCGGCATCGGCTATATCGACGCGCATCTGCTCGTTTCGGTGCAGCTGACGCCCGGCGCGTCGATCTGGACACGGGATCGCAGATTGTTGCAAGCGGCGGCATTATTAGGTGTCGATCGCCCCATGGACCGCCCCCATTAACCCCCCGCTCATCGACGCCAGGCAACATTGGTCGAAGCGCGCTTTTGCGTTGGATAGCGAATCGACGTATATCGATCCCTTGATGCGGACTCCAAGGACAGCCATGAAATCCACCTTCCTGCAGGGCGCGGTCGCGCTCGGCGCGCTTGCGCTCATCCCCGCCACCACCGCGGCGCTCGCCGATGGCGAGGCATCGAGCTACAAGGCGCTCGACGAATTCATGGACGTCTTCCAGAAGGTCCGCAGCGACTATGTCGAGAAGGTCGACGATGAAAAGCTGATCAAGGGCGCGATCGACGGCATGCTCGCCAGCCTCGATCCGCACAGCAGCTTCCTCGACGCGCGCGATTTCCAGAATCTGCGCACCCAGACCGAGGGCAGCTACGGCGGCCTTGGCCTGTCGGTCACGCAGGAGGATGGCGCGGTCAAGGTGATCGCCCCGACCCAGGACACGCCGGCCTGGCGCGCCGGGATCAAGGCGGGCGACTATATCACCCATATCGACGGCCAGCTCATCTATGGCGGCACGCTGGACGAGGCGGTCGACAAGATGCGCGGCGCGCCGGGTACCAGCCTCAAGCTCACCATCGTGCGCACCGGCCGCGACAAGCCGATCGAGATGAGCCTCACCCGCGAGATCATCGAGATCAAGCCGGTGAAGTGGGAAGTGAAGAACAATATCGGTGTCATCAACATCGTCAGCTTCTCGGCCAATACCGGCGCCGATGTCCGCTCGGCGATCCGCAGCATCGACAAGAGCCTGGGCCACAAGCCGACCGGCTATATCCTCGACCTGCGCTCCAACCCCGGCGGCCTGCTGGACGAAGCGGTGTCGACCAGCGACGTCTTCCTGGAGCGCGGCGAGATCGTGTCGCAGCGCGGCCGCAACAAGGGCGATGTCGAACGCTATTATGCCAAGCCGGGCGATGACGCGAAGGGCCTGCCGGTGATCGTGCTGGTCGATGCGGGTTCCGCCTCGGCTTCCGAAATCGTAGCCGGCGCGCTGCAGGATCAGCATCGCGCGCTCGTCATGGGCGAACGCAGCTTCGGCAAGGGCTCGGTCCAGACCATGTTGCCGCTGTCGAACACCACCGCCCTCAAGCTCACCACCGCGCGCTATTTCACCCCGTCGGGCCGCAGCGTGCAGGAAGGCGGCATCCAGCCGGATATCAAGGTGCCGCAGCTCAGCGACCCCGATTACAAGAATCGGCCCAAGTTCCGCGAGAGCGACCTGCGCCGCCACCTGATCAACGAGATCAAGACTGACGACGCCGCGCTGGAAGAGGATAGCAAGGACGATCCGCGCTTCGCCATGTCCGCCGAGGATCTGAAGAAGAAGGGGGTCGAGGACTTCCAGCTCGACTATGCGCTCAAGACCATTTCGCGCCTTGCCGGCACGCCCGGCGCCACCATCGCCCAGGCGCAACAGGCCGCCGCGCGCAAGCCCGGCGCGAAATGAATCGTGCCCGTTCGGATGACCGGACGGGCAAGTTCAGCATGACGAAAGGCGGACAAGGGTTTAAGCGGGCGATATGAACAGCTTGTCCCCCGCCCTGGGCCGCGCCCGCTTGGCTGCCCTGCTCGTGCCCGTGATTGCGCTGGGCACGGCCTATGCCTCCCAATATCTGGGCGGGCTGCATCCGTGCGACATGTGCTGGTGGCAGCGTTATCCCCATATGGCGGCGATCCCGCTGGCGCTGGTCGCCTATGCCCTGCGCGGCCGCGCCTGCATGAGCGGGCTGTTCGCCGGTTTCGCCGGCATCGCCATCGGCATCAGCGGCGCCATCGGCCTGTTCCATGCCGGGGTCGAATATGGCTGGTGGGAAGGGCTGACCGCCTGCTCGACCACCCCGACCGGCGGCAACAGCGCCGATATTTTGAGCCAGATCATGGCGACGCCGATCACCCGCTGCGATGTCGCGCCCTGGAGCCTCTTCGGCATTTCGCTGGCAGGCTATAACGGCCTCTTGTCGGGCGCGGCCGCGCTCGCCATCTTGGCCCTGCTGCTGAAAGCGAGGAAGGCATGAGCGCCACCAGGGATTTCCCGCGTCCTGATTTTCCCAGGCCGGGACGCCGCACCAACGTCACCGACCGCGCCTCCATGGTGCGCGTCGACCAGGCAGGCGAATTCGGCGCGGTGCGCATCTATGCCGGGCAGCTTGCCGTGATGGGCGATCGCCATCCCTATGGCCGGCTGATCGCCGGCATGGCCGCGCAGGAGGAACGCCACCGTGCCGCTTTCGACGCGCTGATCGCCAAACGCGGCGTGCGCCCGACCGCTATCCACCCGATCTGGAATGTCGCCGGCTTCGCGCTGGGCGCCGTGACCGCCGCGATGGGGCCGAAGGCCGCCATGGCCTGCACCGCCGCGATCGAGACCGAGATCGACCTTCATTATGAGGAACAGTTGCAGCAACTGGGCGAGGACGACCCGGAACTCTCTGCACTGATAAAGGATTTCCAGGCGGAGGAGGTCGAGCATCGCGACGCCGCCATCGCCCATGGCGCGGAACAGGCCCCGGCCTATCCGCTGCTGTCCGGCGCGATCCGCCTGGGTTGCCGCGCCGCCATCGCGCTCTCGAAGCGCATCTGAACAAGGGACGGACCGATGATGAAGACCCCGTTGATCGCTCTGGCCGCCAGCCTGATGCTGGGCACCGCCGCCCCCGCGCTCGCACAGCAGGACAGCGCGCCAGCCGCCGCCAGCACCGGCTCCGAAAAGATCAATCTGGTCATCGTCTATGGCGATGATGCCTGCCCGCAGAGCGCGGGCGATGGCATCGTCGTGTGCGCGCGCAAGGGCGAGGAAGAACGCTATCGCATTCCCGAGCCACTGCGCGGCGATCCCAACAAGCCCAGCAACCAGGCCTGGGGCGAGCGGGTGAAGTCGATGGAATATGTCGGCCGCGACGGCACCGAAAGCTGCTCGCCGGTCGGCGGCGGCGGCGCCACCGGCTGCTTCGCCAAGCTGTCGCGCCTCGCCAAGGCGGAACGGCAGCAGGCCGACAATGCCAGTTGGAAGGATCTGGTCGCAGCCGAGCGCGCCAAGCGCCTGTCGACCATCGACGCTGACAGCGAAGCGATCGAAAAGCGCGTCCTGGCCGAGGAAAAGGCCGACGCCGATGCCAAGAAGGCGCAGGAGCAGGAAGTCCCGCCCCGGCCGTGACGGCATGGGGCGTCCTGCGACGTCTGTTCATATCGATCCCGCGCCAGTGCAGCGCGGGACGGACGGGGTGCAACCGGGGCGAATGAAGGAATTGATGATGCGTCTCTCCCGCCCCCTGCTGATCGCCGGCCTGGCCGCGCTGATGCTGCCCGCCGCGCCGGCCGTCGCCCAGGACGATCCGCCGCAGAAGATCTTCAACCTCATCGTCTTTGGCGATGATCCCTGCCCGACCGGCGCGGGCGAGGAAATCGTGGTCTGCGCCCGCAAACCCGAATCCGAACGCTATCGCATCCCCAAGAAACTGCGCGAAAAGCCCGAAGAGGTGGGTGGCCCCGGCTGGGGCAGCCAGGTCGCGACGATGGAACAGACCCAGCGCCAGATCCTGCCCAACAGCTGCTCGGCCATCGGCAGCAACGGCTTCACCGGCTGCACCGCGCAGATGCTGCAACAATGGTTCGCCGAACGGCGGATGCAGCAGAGCAGCAGCACGCCCTGAACGCTTGTCCTAGCGCGGATACAGCCCGTCCATATGCGCCAGGCTCTGCACGATCAGCGCCTCCAGCGCGCCCATGTCGATATCGGCCAGCCGCTTGACATAGAGGCAGCCCTTGCCGCGTCGATGCTTGCCTAATGCCATGAAATCCGCGTCGTCGAGACCGGCCAGATAGAAGACCAGTTCCGCCTTGCGCGGCGCAAAGCCGATCCGGCACATGTCGCCCTCGCGCCCGCTGTCATAGCGATAATGATAGCGGCCAAAGCCGATGATGCTCGGCCCCCACAGCCGCGGTGGCTCACCCGACAGCAGCGCCATCAACACCGTAATAGCGCGTCCATCCGCCTGTCGCTCGGCCGGTTCGACCGTGTCGAGATAGGCGGCAACGTCCGCCGCCGTCTCCATGGTCTTGTTCTCACCGGTTCCCATCGGCTTGCCTTTCGCGGCCTGTCCGACTACAGGCTAGCGCGTCATCTGGGGAGTAGCCAGCCGTTCCACTGACGGGACGGGCCATATGTCAACATATTTGGCCGAGAGGCCATGGCATATGGGACGCAGTATCTAGCTGCGTCGGGCGAGACCAATGGCATCGGCTTCCCAGTCCGGCCGGGCGGGGAAGACGGTGGCATTGTGTCTTTTTGTCAGAGCCCGGCCCGGACGCTATTCATGGAAGCCTTCCTCACCTCCACCGCCCTCGTCGCGCTCGCCGAAATGGGCGACAAGACGCAGCTGCTGGCCATGCTGCTCGCCACCCGCTTTCGCAAGCCGGTGCCGGTCATCCTGGGCATCTTCGTCGCCACCATCGCCAATCATTTCCTCGCCGCGCTGGTCGGCCATTCGATCGCCGGCGTGCTGACCCGGCCCTGGTTCCGCTATGCCGTGGCGGGCAGCTTCATCGCCATGGCGCTCTGGACGCTGGTGCCCGACAAGATCGATGAGGATGCGCCGCTGAAGGCCCCGTCGAAGGCCGGCGTGTTCGTGACCACGCTGGTCGCCTTCTTCCTGGTCGAGATGGGCGACAAGACCCAGGTGGCGACCGTGGCGCTGGGCGCCCAGTTCGACAATCTGCTCGCCGTCACCGCCGGCACCACCTGCGGCATGATGCTGGCCAATGTGCCCGCCGTGCTGTTCGGCGAAGCGCTGGCGAAGCGCGTGCCGATGCGCGCGCTGCAGATCGGCGCGGCACTGCTCTTCCTGCTGCTGGGCCTGTGGATGATCGCCGGATTGCAGGGCTGGATCGGGTAAAATTGGAACGCCGCCGCCGGCGGGCGGTTGTCAGCGGGCGGCGGAAGTTGCAAGGGAAACGGCACGAACTTTCCCCTTTTCGAACAGCATGGGACGCGCGTGATGCAGGACAATCTGGTAACCATCTTCGGCGGCGGCGGCTTTCTCGGGCGCCAGGTCGCTCAGGCGCTGATGGCGCGCGGCGCCCGCGTGCGCATCGCCCAGCGCGACCTCGCCAACTCGGTCAAGGTGAAGGCGCTCGGCAATCTGGGCCAGACCCAGTTCGTCGCGGCCAATATCCGCAAGCCCGACACCGTCGCCCGCGCCCTCCACGGCAGCGACATCGTCATCAACCTGGTCGGCATCCTCAGCGGAGATTTCGACGCCGTCCAGCATGAGGGCGCCGCCAATGTCGCCAAGGCGGCGGCCGCCGCCGGCGTCACCGCGCTGGTCCATATCTCGGCGATCGGCGCCGACGCCAACAGCCCCTCGGCCTATGGCCGGTCCAAGGCCGCAGGCGAAGCCGCCGTGCTGGCCGCCTTCCCGACCGCGACCATCATTCGCCCGTCGATCATCTTCGGCCAGGAGGACCAGTTCCTCAACCGCTTCGCCGGCGTCGCCAGCAGCGGCCCGGTCGTCCCGGTGATCGGTGCCGCGACCAAATTCCAGCCCGTCTATGTCGGCGACCTGGCCGAAGCGATCGCCAATGCGGCGCAGCAGCCCGGCGTCTACGGCGGCAAAACCTTCGAACTCGCCGGCCCGCAGGTCATGAGCATGAAGGAAATCAACGCCTGGGTCGCCAAGGCGATCGGCCGTGGCGACAAGCCGCTGGTCGAAGTGCCCGGCGCCTTCGCCTCGCTGCTGGCGATGCTGCCCGGCGGCCCGATCACCCGCGACCAGCTCGCCATGCTGGGCCAGGACAATGTCGCCGCCCCCGGCGCGCCGGGCCTTGAAGCGCTGGGCGTCGCCCCCACGCCGATGGCCGCCATCGCCGAACGCTGGATGGTCCCCTATCGCAGGCATGGCCGCTTCGCCGGCCGCGCCAAGGCCTGACCCATTCCCGCCATCGGCTCGACGGGCCGATGATCGACCGCGACCGACCGTGGCCATGCCGCTTTGCCTTTTCGCTGCACTGCGGCATGGTGCATCCCTGACATATAGGCATTGCCCGGCCCTCTCCCTTCGCGGGGGGAGGGCTTGGCTTATGCGCCCCCCTGCTTGAGGATCCGACATCCCCATGGACATGCATTATCTGACGGTCATCCTGCTCGGCATCGTGGAGGGATTGACCGAATTTCTCCCCGTGTCCTCGACCGGCCACTTGATCCTGGCAAGCGAACTGCTTGGCTATGATGCCTCGGTCTGGGCGATGTTCAATGTCATGATCCAGCTCGGCGCGATCCTCGCTGTCGTCGTCCTTTACTGGCGCACCTTCTGGGCGGTGGCCATGGGCCTGCTCCGCCTCGACCCGGTCAGCATCCGCTTCGTGCGCAACCTGCTCGTCGCCTTCATCCCCGCCGTCGTCATCGGCCTTGCCCTGCACGACTATATCGACACGCTGCTCGGTTCGCCCCGCGTCGTCGCCTGCGCGCTGGTGGTCGGCGGCATCGCCATCCTGGTGATCGAGCGCCTGATCAAGGAACAGCGCTTCCACGGCATCGCCGACATTCCGCTGGTCCGCGTGATCGGCATCGGCTTCATCCAGTGCCTCGCCATGGTGCCGGGCGTCAGCCGATCGGGCGCGACCATCATGGGCGCCCTTGCCCTGGGCGTCGAGCGTCGCACCGCCGCCGAATTCAGCTTCTTCCTCGCCATCCCGACCATGCTCGGCGCCTCGACGCTCGAACTGCTCAAGAAGGGCGACCAGCTCACCAGCGCCCAGGTCGGCTGGGACAGCATTGCGCTCGGCTTCGTCGTCTCCTTCATCGTCGCGCTGCTGGTAATCAAATGGTTCGTTGGCCTGGTGTCGCGCCATGGCTTCGCCCCCTTCGCCTGGTATCGAATCATTGCCGGCATCGGCGCCCTGGTATGGCTCACCCTGAGATAAGGCCGATACGGACCTAATAATTGAAAGATAATTACATCGTCGCGACAGTCTTTTCCAATATCGCCAGATAATAGGTCAGCTTAACTGTCTTATTTGCCAGAATCCGCGTGACTCCGCGGGTTTTCCTGCTATGCGCACTGCAAACAATCGTTGCAGGGAAATGCCATGGCTGAAAATCCGATGCTGAAGTTCGTGGGCAAGGAACAGGCCTATCCGGAAAAGCGCGGCGCCGACGCGCGCGCCGAGGACTTTCTGGAAATCAGCAAGTCCTTCATCCTGGACAAGGCCGAGGAACAAGCGTCGCGCTGCTCGCAATGCGGCGTACCCTATTGCTCGACCCATTGCCCGCTGCACAATCATATCCCCGACTGGCTGCGGCTGACCGCCGAAGGGCGCCTGCGCGAAGCCTATGAGCTGTCGAACCTGACCAGCACCATGCCGGAAATCTGCGGTCGCATCTGCCCGCAGGACCGTCTGTGCGAGGGCAATTGCGTGATCGAATTTTCCGGCCACGGATCGGTCACCATCGGCTCGGTGGAAAAGTTCATCACCGACACCGCCTGGAAGGAAGGCTGGGTCGAACCGCTCGTCCCCGGCGCCGCGCGCGGCCAGTCGGTCGGCGTCATCGGTGCCGGCCCCGCTGGCCTCACCACCGCCGAATATCTGCGCGTCGCGGGCTATGAAGTGCATGTCTATGACCGGCACGACCGCGCCGGCGGCCTGCTGACCTACGGCATCCCCGGCTTCAAGCTGGAAAAGGATGTCGTCATGCGCCGCGTCCAGCGCCTCAAGGACGGCGGCATCATCTTCCACGAAGGGTTCGAAGTCGGCCGCGACGCCAGCATGGAACAGCTGCGCGCGAAGCATGACGCGATCCTGATCGCCACCGGCGTCTACAAGGCCCGCGACATCAAGGCGCCGGGCGTCGGCGCGCCGGGCGTGGTCAAGGCGCTCGACTATCTCACCGCCTCCAACAAGGCGGGCTTCGGCGATGCCGTGCCCGGCCATGAGGATGGCACCCTGCTCGCCACCGGCAAGAATGTCGTTGTGATCGGCGGCGGCGACACCGCGATGGACTGCGTCCGCACCGCCATCCGCCAGGGCGCCAAGTCGGTGAAGTGCCTCTATCGCCGCGACCGCGACAATATGCCCGGCTCGCAGCGCGAAGTCGCCAATGCCGAGGAGGAAGGCGTCGAGTTCGTCTGGCTGACCGCGCCGATCGCCTTCGAGGGCACGGAACATGTCACCGGCGTCAAGGTCACCAAGATGCGCCTGGGTTCGCCCGACGCATCGGGCCGCCGCGCGCCCGAGCCCGATCCGGGCAGCGAACATACGCTGGAAGCCGATCTGGTCATCAAGGCGCTGGGCTATGACCCCGAAGACCTGCCCCGCCTGTTCGGCGCCGACGACCTCTCGGTAACCCGCTGGGGCACGCTGCGCGTCGATCACAAGACGATGATGACCAGCATGGACGGCGTCTTCGCCGCCGGCGACATCGTGCGCGGCGCATCGCTGGTGGTCTGGGCCATCCGCGACGGCCGCGACGTGACCGACCATATGCACAAATATCTCAAGGCCAAGGCCGTCGCCGCCGCCAGCGAGCGCGTCGCCGCCTGAGATCCCCCTTCCGTCCGTTCGGTTCGAGCTTGTCCAGAACGCGGCGCCAGATTTCGACAGGCTCGAACCGAACGACAGGATTGGATAGCAACATGACCGACACCCCCTATATGGCCAGCCCCGAGGAACGGGCACGCATCGCTGCCGAGGGCATGTATCATCCCGAGATGGAGGGCGATGCCTGCGGCGTCGGCCTGGTCGCCGCGACCGACGGCCGGCCCAGCCGCCGCGTCGTCTCCTCCGCAATCGATGCGCTCAAGGCGGTGTGGCACCGCGGCGCGGTCGATGCCGATGGCAAGACCGGCGACGGTGCCGGCATCCATGTCGACCTGCCGGTCCGCTTCTTCGACGATGCGATCGCGGATTCGGGTCACAAGCCGCTGCCCAACCGCCTCGCCGTCGGCATGATCTTCCTGCCGCGCACCGACCTCAGCGCCCAGGAAACCTGCCGCACCATCGTCGAATCGGAAATCATCGACGCGGGCTACACCATCTATGGCTGGCGCCAGGTGCCGGTCGACGTCTCCGTCATCGGCGAGAAGGCGCAGCGCACCCGTCCCGAGATCGAGCAGATCATGATCGCCGGCCCGATGCCGGAGGAACGCGACGTCGGCGAGTTCGAGAAGGATCTCTACCTGATCCGCCGCCGCATCGAGAAGAAGGTGATCGAAGCGCAGATCAGCGACTTCTACGTCTGCTCGCTGTCGTGCCGCTCGATCATCTACAAGGGCCTGTTCCTCGCCGAATCGCTGTCTGTCTTCTATCCGGACCTGCAGGATGAACGGTTCGAGAGCCGCGTCGCCATCTTCCACCAGCGCTATTCGACCAACACCTTCCCGCAATGGTGGCTGGCCCAGCCGTTCCGCACCCTCGCCCATAATGGCGAGATCAACACGATCCGCGGCAACAAGAACTGGATGAAGAGCCACGAGATCAAGATGGCCTCTCTGGCCTTTGGCGAGCAGTCGGAGGACATCAAGCCGGTGATCCCGGCCGGCGCGTCGGATACCGCCGCACTGGACGCCGTGTTCGAGGCGATCTGCCGCTCGGGCCGCGATGCGCCCACGGCCAAGCTGATGCTGGTGCCCGAGGCATGGCAGGACGACAGTGCCGAGCTGCCCAAGGCGCATGCCGACATGTATGAATATCTCGCCTCCGTGATGGAGCCGTGGGACGGCCCGGCCGCGCTCGCGATGACCGATGGCCGCTGGGTCGTGGCCGGCGTCGACCGCAACGCGCTGCGCCCGCTGCGCTACACGCTGACCGGCGACAATCTGCTGATCGTGGGCTCGGAAACCGGCATGGTCGTCGTGCCCGAAACCACCATCGTCCAGAAGGGCCGCATGGGTCCGGGCCAGATGATCGCGATCGATCTGCAGGAAGGCGAAGTCTATGACGACCGCGCGATCAAGGATCGGATCGCGGGCGAACGTCCCTATGGCGACCTGATCAAGGACTTCCTCGACATCGGCGACCTGCCCGACGTCCCCAGCGCGCTGCCGGCATGGGACAAGGCGGAACTGACCCGTCGCCAGGTCGCGGCCAACATGACGCTGGAGGATATGGAACTGATCCTCGCGCCGATGGTCGAGGATGCCAAGGAAGCGATCGGCTCGATGGGCGACGACACGCCGCTGGCGGTCATCTCCGACAAGCCGCGCACCATCAGCCATTTCTTCCGCCAGAATTTCAGCCAGGTCACCAACCCGCCGATCGACCCGTTGCGCGAACGGCATGTGATGAGCCTCAAGACGCGCTTCTCCAACCTCCACAACATCCTGGAGGAAGGCGCCCAGAACAGCCATGTGCTGGTGCTGGAATCGCCGGTGCTCAACAGCGCCGAATGGGCGCGGCTCAAGGCCTATTTCGGTCCGGCCGTGGCGGAAATCGACTGCACCTTCCCCTCGACCGGCGGCCAGGAACAGCTGCGCGCGGCGATCGCCCGCATCCGTGAGGAAGCCGAGCAGGCGGTGCGCGAAGGGCGCAGCGAACTGTTCCTGACCGACGAACGCGCCGGGCAGGACCGGGTCGCGATCCAGGGCGTGCTGGCGGCCGCGGCCGTCCACACCCATCTCGTCCGCAAGGGGTTGCGCAGCTACGCGTCAATCAACGTGCGCTCGGCCGAAGCGCTCGACACCCATTATTTCGCGGTGCTGATCGGCGTCGGCGCGACCACGGTGAACGCCTATCTGGCCGAAGCCAGCATCGCCGATCGCCACGCCCGCGGCCTGTTCGGCGACCTGACCCTCGACCAGTGTTTCGAGCGTCAGCGCACCGCGATCAACGAGGGCCTGCTCAAGATCATGTCCAAGATGGGCATCGCGGTCGTCAGCTCCTATCGCGGCGGCTATAATTTCGAAGCGGTCGGCCTGTCGCGCGCTCTGGTCAACGATCTCTTCCCCGGCATGCCGGCGAAGATTTCGGGCGAAGGCTATGCCTCGCTCCACTATTCGGCGATGCTGCGCCACGACAAGGCCTATGACAGCGCGGTCGTCCGCCTGCCGATCGGCGGCTTCTATCGCCAGCGCAACGGTGGCGAGGCCCATGCCTATTCCGCCCAGTTGATGCACCTGCTGCAGACCGCCGTCGGCACCGACAGCTATTCGACCTATCTGCAATTCTCGCGCGGCGTGCGCGACCTGCCGCCGGTCTATCTGCGCGACCTGATGGAGTTCAACTTCGCTCGCGAGGCGGTGCCGATCGACGAGGTCGAAGCCACCACCGAAATCCGCAAGCGCTTCGTGACGCCAGGCATGTCGCTCGGCGCGCTCAGCCCGGAGGCGCATGAGACGCTGGCGATCGCCATGAACCGCATCGGCGCCAAGGCGGTGTCGGGCGAGGGTGGCGAGGATGCCGCGCGCTTCAAGCCCTATGAGAATGGCGACAACGCCAATTCGGTGATCAAGCAGATCGCGTCGGGCCGTTTCGGCGTCCATGCCGAATATCTGGCCAGCGCCGAGGAAATCGAGATCAAGGTCGCACAGGGCGCCAAGCCCGGCGAGGGCGGCCAGTTGCCCGGCTTCAAGGTGACCGAATTCATCGCCCGCCTGCGTCACTCGACGCCCGGCGTGACGCTGATCTCGCCGCCGCCGCACCATGACATCTACTCGATCGAGGATCTCGCGCAGCTCATCTACGACTGCAAGATGATCAACCCGCGCGCCCGCGTCTGCGTCAAGCTGGTCAGCCAGGCCGGCATCGGCACGGTCGCGGCCGGCGTGGCCAAGGCGCATGCCGACGTCATCCTGGTCGCCGGCCATGTCGGCGGCACCGGCGCCAGCCCGCAAACCTCGATCAAATATGCCGGCACGCCCTGGGAAATGGGCCTGTCGGAAGCCAATCAGGTGCTGACCCTCAACGGTCTGCGCCACCGCGTGAAGCTGCGCACCGATGGCGGCCTCAAGACCGGGCGCGACATCGTCATCGCTGCGATCCTGGGCGCCGAAGAGTTCGGCATCGGCACGCTGTCGCTGGTCGCTATGGGCTGCATCATGGTGCGCCAGTGCCACAGCAACACCTGCCCCGTGGGCGTCTGCGTGCAGGATGAAAAGCTGCGCCAGAAGTTCACCGGCACCCCGGAAAAGGTCATCAACCTGATGACCTTCATCGCCGAGGAAGTGCGCGAAATCCTGGCGCGTCTGGGCTTCCGCAGCCTGGACGAAGTGATCGGCCGCACCGAACTGTTGAAGCAGGTCAATCGCGGTGCCGAACATCTCGACGATCTCGATCTCAACCCGATCCTGGCCAAGGTCGACGCCCCCGACGAGCATCGCCGCTTCAGCCTGCCCCAATGGCGCAACGAAGTGCCCGACAGCCTCGACGCGCAGATGATGAAGGACGCCCGCGCCGTGTTCGAGCGCGGCGAGAAGATGCAGCTGACCTACACGGTGCGCAACACGCACCGCGCCGTCGGCACCCGCCTCTCCTCGGCCGTGACCGACAAGTTCGGCATGTCGACCCTGGCCGACGGCCATCTGACCGTCCGCCTGCGCGGTTCGGCCGGCCAGTCGCTCGGCGCCTTCCTCTGCAAGGGCATCACGCTCGAAGTGTTCGGCGACGCCAACGACTATGTCGGCAAGGGGCTTTCGGGCGGCATCATCAAGGTGCGCACCACCGTCTCCTCGCCGCTCTCGTCGAAGGACAACACGATCATCGGCAACACCGTCCTCTACGGCGCGACCAGCGGCAAGCTGTTCGCGGCGGGCCAGGCCGGCGAGCGCTTCGCGGTCCGCAATTCGGGCGCGAAGGTGGTGGTCGAAGGATGCGGCGCCAATGGCTGCGAATATATGACCGGCGGCACCGCCGTGATCCTGGGCAAGACCGGCGCCAATTTCGGCGCGGGCATGACCGGCGGCATGGCCTTCATCCTCGACGAGGATGGCAGCTTCCCGAGCCGCGCCAACCCGGAAAGCATCGTCTGGCAGCGGCTGGACAGCGCCCATTGGGAAGGCGAACTCAAGGCGCTGATCGCGGAACATGCGGTCGCGACCGACAGCAAATGGTCGAACACCATCCTGGAGGATTGGGATCGCTGGCGCCGGTACATCTGGCAGGTCTGCCCGAAGGAAATGGTCAATCGCCTGGCCCAGCCGCTGAGCGACGCATCGACCTCGGTCGCCGCCGAATAATTACTGCGGCACTCTTGCCTCTGTCGGTTCTGCGGGAACCGGCGGAGGCAGCGCCGTCGTCGCCGCGACCGGCATCAACGCTGGTCCCGGTTCCGCCTCGCCCGCCGCGAATCGCTCGATCCGCGGCGGCAGGCGATCGACCCGAACGCTTGGCTGCGGCAGCGGCGGATCGCCCAGTGCTGCCGATTCGACCGACATATCCTCCTGCGCCAGATAATCGCGCACCGCCGAATCCTGTGATTCGCCGATCATGCCATCGGCATCGAGCCCTGCCATGTCGGCCGCCATCCGACGTTGCTCCAGCGTCGGCCCGCATCCGGTACAGGTCACGATCGCTGGCCCCCGTTCGGCCTCGGGCAGATCCTGCGCCATCGCCATGGCGCCGCTATCAAATTCCGCCTCCAGCGCCGGCTGCCCCGGCTTTTGCGGACTTGTGACATAGGCGCCCAGGCCCAGGCCCATGACCGCGGCGACCACCAGCGCGCCGCCCGATCCTACCCAGAAATGCAACGACATGGGGCCAGCCCCCTTTCGCAACCGACTTTCTGCCAAACAAAGATAACGTTGATGCCGATCACTGGTTGCATGACCCAAAAGCCTTTGCTAAGGGCCGCCTCCTACCAAGACACCGGCCCCGCCGGTTTCCCTGTTGATGTGCGGTCGTGGCGGAATTGGTAGACGCGCAACGTTGAGGTCGTTGTGGCCGAAAGGCCGTGGAAGTTCGAGTCTTCTCGACCGCACCATCATTCTCCTGACAGTAGCAGATGACGATATCACGCCCCACCGGGCGCCTCTCGTCGTGCCGGCTTGGCCTTGGTTAGCCAGCCGAATTTTCCTATATCCGTGGCGGGGCACCGCGATGATGTGGGACAGACGACCATGGACAAATCCACCGAAGACCTGATCCCCGACACGGTGGAAGGCGTATCCAGCTATGACGGCCCGGCCGGCGGCTGGGGCGCGCTGCGCGCCGTCGCCAGAACCGTTGCCGAACAGATGCGCGCCAGCCCCGACACCCGCGCCCTGCTCCAGATGAACCAGCCCGACGGGTTCGACTGTCCCGGCTGCGCCTGGCCCGACCCCAAGCACACCTCTTCGTTCGAGTTCTGCGAGAATGGCGCCAAGGCCGTCACCTGGGAAGCGACGGTCAAGCGCGTCGATCCCGATTTCTTCGCCCGCCACAGCGTCAGCGAATTGTGGGACTGGACCGACCACAAACTCGAAGATGCCGGCCGCCTGACCGAGCCGCTGCGCTATGACGCGGCGACCGACCATTTCGTGCCGATCAGCTGGGACGAGGCCTTTGCCCGCGCCGGCGCCGCCTTGCAGGCGCTCGACCATGCCGATCAGGCGGAATTCTACTGCTCGGGCCGCGCGTCGAACGAAGCCGCCTTCCTCTACCAGCTCTTCGCGCGCGAGTTCGGCACCAACAATTTCCCCGACTGTTCGAACATGTGCCATGAAGCGACCAGTACCGGCCTCCCCAAGTCGATCGGCATCGGCAAGGGCACCGTGACGCTGGAGGATTTCGACCATGCCGATGCGATCTTCTGCATCGGCCATAATCCGGGCACCAACCATCCCCGCATGCTGAGCACGCTCGCCACCGCGTCCAAGCGCGGCGTGCCGATCATCGTCGCCAATCCGATGCGCGAGCGCGGGCTGGAACGCTTCAAATCGCCCCAGCATCCCACCGAAATGCTCTCGCCCGGCGCCACCCCGCTCGCCTCGGCCTATCATCAGGTGCGGATCGGCGGCGACATGGCGATGCTCAAGGGGATGATGAAGGCGCTGCTGGCGATCGAGGCACAGCAGCCCGGCACGCTCGATCACGGCTTCATCGCCCAGCATACCGAGGGCTTCGACGCCCTGCGCGCCGATATCGAAGCCACCGACTGGCCCTGGATCGAGCGCCTGTCCGGCCTCACCCGCGAGGCGATCGAGAGCATGACCCATGTCTATGCCAAGGCCGATCGGGTCATCATCTGCTATGGCATGGGCATCACCCAGCATCGCCACGGCACGCAGAATGTGCAGGCGCTCGCGAACCTGCTGCTGCTGCGCGGCAATTTCGGCAAGCCCGGCGCCGGCATCTGCCCGCTGCGCGGCCATAGCAATGTGCAGGGCGACCGCACCGTCGGCATCACCGAACTGCCGACCGAAGCGATGCTGCACCGGCTCGACGCCGCCTTTGCCATCCAGTCGCCGCGCAAACATGGCCATAATGCGGTCGAGGCGCTCGCCGCCATGCATGCCGGCGAATCCAAGGCGCTGATTGCGCTTGGCGGCAATCTCGCCGTTGCCATGCCCGATCCTGACGCCTGTTTCGCTGCCGTGCGCCACCTCGACCTGTCGGTCAACATCCTTACCAAATTCAACCGCACCTGCCTGCTGACCGCGCGCGAGACCCTGGTCCTGCCCTGCCTTGGCCGCACCGAACTGGATCTGCAGGCCGCCGGCCCGCAATGGGTGACGGTGGAGGACAGCATGTCGATGGTCCATGCCTCGCGCGGCAAGCTGAAGCCCCCCTCGCCCCATGTCCGGTCCGAACCGGCGATCGTCGCCGGCCTCGCCAAGGCCGCCATGCCCGCCAGCCGCACCGACTGGGACGGCATGGTCGCCGATTATGACCGCATCCGCGACGGGATCGAGGCGGTCTATCCCGATTTCCACGATTTCAACGTCCGGGTGCGCGAACCCGGCGGTTTCCGCCTGACCATCGGCCCCAGCGAGCGGATCTGGACCACGCCCAGCGGCAAGGCGCAGTTCATCACCCATCCGGCCGCGCCGGACGAGGGCGCGCTGCCGCTGCTGCTCACCACCATCCGCAGCCATGACCAGTATAATACGACCATCTACAGCTATGATGATCGCTATCGCGGCATCCATGGCCGGCGCGACATCATCTTCGCCAACGAGGTCGACCTGGCCGAGATGGGCCTTGCCCATGGCGACAAGGTGGACCTGACGACGCCGGCCGGGCGCGAATTGCGCGGCTTCACCATCGTCAGCCATGCTATCGCCCGCGGCTCACTCGCGGCCTATTATCCCGAGGCGAACAATCTCGTCCCGCTCGACGATTTTGATCCCGCCAGCGGCACGCCCGCCTATAAATCGATTCCCGTGACGGTGTGCGCTGCCCGATGACGGCTGACCGGCCCGTCCGCTTCACCCGCATCTCGCCGGACGGCGAGCGCGAAGACCTGACCCGCGCCGTCGCGGTCGAATGCCCGGTGGCGCTCGAATATAATGGCATCGGCTATGCCGTGCTGATGGCGACCCCGGCCGATCTCGACGATCTCGCGACCGGCTTCGCTTTGTCCGAACGGCTGATCGATCGCGCCGCCGACATCATCGACATCGACATCCATGAAGCGCCCCAGGGCCTGTTGCTGCGCATTCGGCTGCTCGCCGGGCGCCATGACCGCATCCTCGCCCGCGTCCGTCACCGCGTCGCAGAATCCTCCTGTGGCCTGTGCGGCATAGAGAATCTGGAGCAGGCGCTTCGCCCGCTGCCGCGCATCACCACGACCAGCCAGGCGAATGACGGCGCGCTGTTTCGTGCGCTCGACGCGCTCGACGCCCGCCAGCCGGTCAACCAGCGTACCGGCGCGCTGCATGCCGCCGCCCTCGCCGCGCCAGACGGCATGCTCCGCCTCGTGCGCGAGGATGTCGGGCGCCACAACGCGTTCGACAAGCTGATCGGCGCCATGGCCCGCGCCGGTCTCGGCTGGGACGGCGGCTTCGCCCTCCTCTCCTCGCGCTGCTCCTATGAGTTGGTGGAAAAGGCGGTCCTTGCCGACTGCCCGCTGCTGGTCACCGTCTCCGCCCCCACCAGCCTCGCCCTCGATCGCGCCGGCGATGCCGGCCTGCGCCTGGTCACCCTCGCCCGGCGCGACGCTATGCTGGCGCTCGCCGACTGATACCATAGCTCATAGGGGTCGACCCATGCTGGCACCGGTCGCCCTGTATCCGGGCAAACACGCCACGCAGCGCAATTTGGGCACGGCCAAGCAAAACTTGGTTGAGCATCGCACTCTATCTTATAAGTAGAGATTGCCTGAAACGGAGCGGACTGGTCCCCGCCCGGATGACGACATCGGCACCGGACCCGCGGCTTTTGATCGGGATGCAGCTTGCTCCGCGTCACCAACAGCTAAAGCGCACGATGCTCGGGCGACGACGCCAGCTTCGTGTTCCCCCCAACTGGAACGGGGAATGAAACGATGTGCCATCCACATAGACATTAGGGGCTGACGCCCGCCACGCTGCACGCTGCCTGTCAGCGTGCCTCCATCCGCCCGTCCACCGCCGATCATGCGCGCGGGAAAGGGGGATTGCATGCCCGTGGACCATCACGGCCGGCGCCCGTCACCGCGCCCAGCCTATTCCGTGTCGCTGCTGCAGGCGGCCGCCGCGCTCTACGGCCTCAGCGCCGTGCGCGACGATGCATTGCGCCCACAGCCCTGCGCCACGCGAAAACCAGACAAAAAATTCAGGGAGTAAGCCTCTTCATGTCCGATATTCTCGCGCCCAGCCGACCCCGGCACGGCCTTCTCTTGCGTCGTCTGCTGCTCACCGGCGTTGCTGCCGGCCTGCTGCCGACCACCGCCCACGCTGCCGACGAACCCGCTGCCGCTGCCGCCGCTCCTGCGCCCGAAGCGGCCCTGGATGAAGGCGATTATGGCGCGCCCATCCTCGTCACCGCCCGCCGCCGCGCCGAAAAGGCGCAGGACGTGCCGGTCGCCCTCTCCGTCGTCGGTGGCGACCTGTTCGAACAGCGCGGCAACTACACCCTCGCCGCCGTGCAGCAGGTCGCGCCCAGCCTCCAGCTGTTCAGCTTCAACCCCCGCAACACCAACATCAACATTCGCGGCCTCGGCTCCAACGTCGCACTGACCAATGACGGCCTCGAAAATGGCGTCGGCGTCTATATTGACGATGTCTATTATGGCCGCGTCGGCGCCAGCCAGTTCGACCTGGTCGACCTTGAACGGATCGAGGTGCTGCGCGGGCCGCAGGGCACGCTGTTCGGCAAGAACACCACCGCCGGCGCGATCAACATCACCACCCGCCAGCCGAGCTTCGATTTCGGCGGCCAGGTGGAAGCAACGCTGGGCGATTATGGCTTCCGCCAGCTGCGCGGCACGGTCACCGGTGGCCTCACCGACTGGGCGGCGGTGCGCGTCAGTATCGCCGACACCCATCGCGATGGCTTCCTGACCAATGTCTATAACGGCAAGAAAGTCCATGATTACGATAATTTCACCGCGCGCGGCCAGTTGCTGCTGACCCAGGGTGAAGGCTTCAGCCTGCGCCTGATCGGCGACTATTCGAAACAGACGCTCAATTGCTGCGTCCGCCTGCCCAGCACCGTCTTCACCACCTATGATGACGGCAACACGATCGCGAACAATTTCAACATCCGCGCCGCCCGTGCCGGCTACACGCCGCTGCCGACCGATCCCTTCGCTCGCAAGGTCGATGTCGACGGCCAGTTCCAGGCGAACATGAATCAGTGGGGCGTCTCGGGCAAGGCCGACTGGGATGTCGGCCCGGTCACGCTCAGCTCCATCACCGCCTATCGCGCCTGGAACTGGTATCCGCGCAACGACAGCGACGCGACCTCGCTCTCGGTCAACACGCTCAATCATCAGGAAAATAACCAGCGCCAGTTCAGCCAGGAATTTCGCGTCGCCTCCAATGGCGACACCCGCCTCTCCTATGTGCTGGGCGCCTATTATTTCTGGCAGATCATCAACGGGTCGGGCGCCGCCGGCTATGGCCCGGACGCGCCGCGCTGGCTCTTCCCCAATGCCGATCCGGTGGTCAGCAACGCCGCCCTCAATGGCTTCGTCGCCCGCTCCAGCTCCAACCCCGAGACGAAGAGCGCCGCGCTGTTCGGCCAGGCCAGCTATGCCATCATCCCCGACAGCCTCTCGCTGACGCTCGGCCTGCGCTACACCCATGAGAAGAAGCAGGGCAGCTACAGCCAGTGGTGGGCGGAAGGGAATGATCTTTCCAGCCTGACCGCCGCCCAGCGCACCGCCGCGATCGCGCTGCGCAACAGCCTCAACCCCGTCACCAGTTACTCGACCGGCTTCACCGACAACAGCCTCTCGGGCCTTGCCACCTTGTCCTACAAGGTGACGCCCGACGTGCTGGTCTATGCCACTTATTCGCGCGGCAACAAGTCGGGCGGCCTCAACCTCACCAACATCCCGGCCGGGGTCAGCCCCGATGTCGGCGGCGAGAAGGTCGACAATTACGAAGCGGGCGTGAAGAGCCAGTTCTGGGGCGGCAAGGCGACGCTCAACGCCGCCGCCTTCTGGACCAACATCTTCGACTATCAGACCGCGATCACCGAACAGATTGTCGGCACCAACAGCACCCGCAACTATATCACCAACATTCCCGAGGCCCGCGCGCGCGGCTTCGAGCTGGACGGTGCGCTGGCGCTCAGCCGCTATGTCAACCTGAACGCCTCGCTTGCCTACACCGACGCCTATTATGTCGACTTCAAGAACGGCCCGACCCCGGTCGAGGCGCTGAACCCGACCACCGGCGGCTCGGCGGTAACCGACCTCAGCGGCAAGCCCCTGTCGGGCGTGCCCGAATGGTCGTGGAGCGCGGGCGGCGACTTCGCCATTCCGCTCGGCACCACCAAATGGGGCGACGCGCAATTCTATGGCCGCGCCGACTATAGCTGGCGCTCCTCCTACTACACCGCCGTGTCGGACAGCCGCTACTCGCTGGTGCCCAGCTACGGCGTCGCCAATGCGCGCATCGGCGTGCGGCTGGACGATGGCCTGATCGACCTGTCGCTCTGGGCCAAGAACCTGTTCGACAAGGATTATGTCGACACGCTCTCGGTCGCGAACACCGGCCTCGTCACCGCCACCGTTGGCGATCCCCGCACCATCGGCGTCACGCTGCGCAGCAAATTCTGACCCCCAATACGGAGGCAAGATCATGGCTACCCTTCCCTACGCAGACTATCTGGATGACCGGACCCGGCAACGGGTCCGGCCGGAAGAACCCGCCCGCGTCGGGGAGGGGGAACCCTCGCGCCTGCGCCTCACCGGCTTCGCCTCGATCGCGGTGCCGATCGCCGGCGCCGGCCTGCCGCTCGCCTTGTTCGTGCCCCAGCTTTACGCCACCCAGTTCGGCCTCTCGCTGGCGACCATCGGCTTCATCTTCCTGCTGGGCCGCATCTGGGATGTCAGCGCCGATCCGCTGGTCGGCGCGCTCAGCGACCGCACCCGCAGCCGCTTCGGCCGGCGCCGCCCGTGGATCGCCGCCGGCGGGCTGTTGTTCGGCCTGTCCTCGGCCCTGCTCTTCTTCCCGCCCGCCGCGCTGGTGACGCCCGCCTATCTCGGCGCCGCCCTCTTCTTCTTCTATCTCGGCTGGTCGATGATCGAGATCCCGGCCTCCGCCTGGGCCGGCGAGCTGTCGCGCCATTATCATGGCCGCACCCGCGTGGTCAGCTATCAGGCGCTGCTGCGCGCCATCGGCCTGCTCGCCGTGCTGGTGCTGCCGACCATCCTAGACCAGGTCGAACCGGGCAATGGCACGCTGAAGCTCCAGCTGGTCGGCGGCTTCATCATCGCCACGCTCATCCCCAGCCTGGCCCTCACCCTCTTTTCCGTGCCCGAACCGCCGGTGCCCGCCACCCCGCCGGTCCGCCAGAGCTTCTGGCGCGCCACCAGCGTCATCTTCTCCGACCGACTGCTGCTGCGCGTCCTCGCCTCCGACGCGGTGGTCACCGCCGGCCAGTCGATCCGCGCCAGCCTGATCGTCTTCTTCGCCGTCTGGTATATGGGCCTGCCCGCCTGGGCGAGCGGCCTCTATCTGCTCCAGTTCGTCTTCGGCGTCGCCGCCGCGCCGATCTGGCTGCGCATCGGCACCCGCATCGGCAAGCGCCAGGCGGCGATCTGCGGCGAAATCGCCCAGGCCGCGATCAATATCGGCCTGCTCTTCGTTTTCCCCGGCGGCCTGCCGCTGCTGCTCGCCCTCACCATCGCCCAGGGGCTGACCCAGGGGTCGGGCAACCTCATGCTGCGCGCCATGGTTGCCGACGTGTCGGACGCCCACCGGCTGCGCACCGGCCATGACCGCACCGGCCTCTTCTTCTCGGTCTTCGCCCTCTCGGCCAAGCTCGGCCCGGCGATCGGCATCGGCATCGCTTTGCCGCTCATCGCCTGGCTCGGCTTTGCCGCCGGCCCGCACAATGATCCCACCGCGCTCGAAGGATTGAAGACCGTCTTCGCCCTCGGTCCGGCCCTGGCCCACATCATCGCCACCCTCATCATCTGGCGCTTCCCGCTCGACGAAGCCGCCCATGCCGAAATCCGCCGCGCCCTCGACCAGCGCGACGCGATCCCCGCCTGACCGTCCACGCATAATTTCAAGGAGACCTGCCATGACCATATTGACCCAGAGCTTCCTCAACGCCGCCGATGCCGACGGTCCGCTCGATATCGTTCCCGTCGCCGGCCGCATCGGCGCGGAGATTCGCGGCGTTGCGCTGGGCGGCGACCTCGACGATGCCACCATCGCCGCGATCCGCGCCGCGCTCGTCCGTCACAAGGTGATCTTCTTCCGGCAGCAGCATCATCTCGACGATGCCGGCCAGGAAGCCTTTGCCGAACGCTTCGGCAAGCCCGTCGCCCACCCGACCGTGCCGGTCGTGCCCGGCTCCAAATATCTGCTGGAGCTGGATTCGAAGGAAGGCCGCGCCGCATCGAGCTGGCACACCGACGTCACCTTCGTTCCCGCCTATCCCGAATCCTCGATCCTGCGCGCCATCGTCATCCCGCAGGCCGGCGGCGACACGCTCTGGGCCAATACGGCGGCCGCCTATGAGGAACTGCCCGAACCGCTGCGTCAACTCGCCAACAGCCTGTGGGCGGTCCATTCCAACCTCTACGACTATGCCTCGGTCGTCACCAACGCGAACGAGGAAGCGGTGAAGCGCTATCGCGAAGTCTTCGCCTCGACCGTCTATGAAACCGAACATCCGCTGGTCCATGTCCATCCCGAAAGCGGCGAGCGCTCGCTGATCCTGGGCCATTTCTTCAAGCAGTTCGTCGGCCTCAGCCAGGCCGACAGCCAGCGCCTGTTCGCCACCTTCCAGGACGCCGTGACCCGGCCGGAAAACACCGTGCGCTGGCGCTGGCAGCCGGGCGACGTCGCCATCTGGGACAATCGCGCCACCCAGCATCGCGCCATCGCCGATTTCGGCACCCAGCATCGCCAGCTCCGCCGCGCCACCATCGCCGGCACCGTCCCGGTCTCGATCGACGGCCGCAACAGCCGCATCATCAAGAAGGAAGATGGCAAGATTGCCGAAGCCGCCTGAGCAGGGCTTGCTCACCCCCTTACCCTGACCCTGACCTTCGGCACACTGGGCCGCGTTCCATTCGGACGCGGCCCCTTTTCACGGAAGACCCCATGAAGCTCCGCACTGTCCTTGCCAGCCTGGCGCTGGCCACCGCCCTCACCACGCCCGCGGCGGCGCAGGAAAAGCGTCCCAATTTCCTGGTGATCGTCGCCGACGACCTGGGCTATTCCGATCTCGGCGCCTTTGGCAGCGAGATATCCACCCCCAATCTCGACCGGCTCGCTTTGTCGGGCGTGCGCCTGACCGGCTTCCACACCGCGCCGACCTGCTCGCCGACCCGCTCTATGCTGTTGTCGGGCACCGACAATCATCGCGCCGGCCTTGGCACCATGGCGGAAATGCAGGCCCCCAATCAGGTCGGCAAGCCCGGCCATGAAGGCTATCTGCGCACCGACATCGCTGCCCTGCCCGAAGTCCTGACCGCCGGCGGCTACCGCACCCTCTTTTCGGGCAAATGGCATCTCGGCCTCACACCCGAGCAGGATCCCCATGCGCGCGGTTTCCAGCACAGCTTCGCGCTGCTGCAGGGGGCGGGCAATCATTATGGCACCGACATTTCGGCCACGCCCAAGCCCGGCTTCACCACCTATCGGGAGGATGGCCGCACGCTCGAAAGCCTGCCCAAGGATTATTATTCCTCCGACGCCTTCGCCACCAAGCTGATCGACCAGATCAAGACGACGAAGGACGACAAGCCCTTCTTCGCCTATCTCGCCTTCACCGCGCCGCACTGGCCGCTGCAGGCTCCGGCCGAAACCATCGCCAAATATCAGGGCCGCTATGAGGCGGGCTATGAAGCGCTGCGCGCCGAGCGGCTCAAGAAGCAGGTCGCGCTCGGCCTGGTCCCGGCCAGCGCCGCCCAGCACCCCCTCGAAAACAGCAAGCCCTGGGCGCAGTTGACCCCGGACGAGAAGAAGACCGCGTCGCGGACGATGGAAATCTATGCCGCGATGGTCGACCGGCTCGACCAGAATGTCGGCCGGGTGATCGATGCGCTCAAGGCCAGCGGCGAGTATGACAATACCGTCATCCTCTTCCTCGCCGACAATGGCGCCGAGGGGATGGATCTGGTCCATGCCCGCAATCCCCGCTTCCGCGCCCGCGCCGAAGCCGCCGACAACAGCTATGACAATCTCGGCAAGGACAGCAGCTATATCAGCTATGGTCCGGGCTGGGCGCAGGCGGCGACCACCCCCTCCTGGCTCTACAAGGCGTTCGCGACCGAGGGCGGCACCCGCACCACCGCCTTCCTCTCCGGCCCGGCCGTCAAGAAGCCCGGCAGCATCGCCCATGACTATCTCAATGTCATGGACGTCGCCCCCACCCTGATCGACCTTGCCGGCATCGCCCCGCCCAAGGGGACGTTCCAGGGCCGCACCGTCCAGCCGATCCGAGGCACCAGCTGGGCGCCCTGGCTTGCCGGCACGGCGCCGACGGTCCATCCCGCCAGCGAGGCGATCGGCACCGAATTGTTCGGCTCGCGCGCGCTGCGTCAGGGCGACTGGAAGATCACGGATGCCGGCGATGGCCAATGGCATCTGTTCAACATCGCCGCCGATCCGGGCGAAACCACGGACCTGTCCACCCGCGAACCGGCGCGCCGCGCGGCGCTGGAAAAGGCGTGGGACGCCTATGCCAGCGATGTCGGCGTCGTCCTGCCCAACCCGCGCATCATGGTGGAATGACCCGCGCATGAGGGGGATGGCGCACCCATCCCCCTCTTCTTCATCGCATTTTCCCCTTGCCCCGGCGGCGATCCCATGCACAAAGCTTGCCAATTGCCGCGGGCGGACCCATGTCCGCCGCACCCCGATCTGGCGGCGCAAGGATTGAAGTGATGGACGATGTGACGATCCAGGACAGGGCCGCCCAGGAAAGGGCCGCCTCCGCGCGACCGCTCGCCCCGCAGGAAGTGGGCGAGGGCCTGTCCGTCATCTCGATCGCGAAAAGCTATGACAAGCGCGTCGTCCTGTCCGACGTGTCGCTGACCGTGGGCAAGGGCGAGGTCGTCGGCCTGCTCGGCCCCAATGGCGCGGGCAAGACGACCTGCTTCTATTCGGTCATGGGCCTCGTCCGTCCCGACCAGGGCCGCATCATCCTCGACGGCCAGGATATTACCGGCCTGCCCATGTATCGCCGCGCGATCCTGGGCCTGGGCTATCTGCCGCAGGAAACCTCGATCTTCCGGGGCCTGACCGTCGCCCAGAATATCGGCGCCGTGCTGGAAATGGCCGAGCCGGACAAGGCCGCCCGCGCCGCCAAGCTGGAACAGCTGCTCGACGAATTCGGCCTCACCCGTTTGCGCGATTCCGCCGCCATGGCGCTATCGGGCGGTGAACGGCGCCGCTGCGAAATCGCCCGTGCGCTTGCCGCCGATCCCTCGATCGTGCTGCTCGACGAGCCGTTCGCCGGCATCGATCCGCTGTCGATCTCGGACATTCGCGACCTGGTGAAACAGCTCAAGACACGCGGCATCGGCGTCCTCATCACCGACCATAATGTGCGCGAGACGCTGGAAATCGTCGACCGCGCCTGCATCATCTACAGCGGCCAGGTGCTGTTCGCCGGCAGCCCGACCGAACTGGTCGCTCACCCCGATGTCCGTCGCCTCTATCTGGGCGAGAATTTCCAGCTCTGACATGGCCAGCCGGTACGCCCTCGCTGATGCAGGACGGCCCGGCTGATGGCGCTGGGGCCACGCCTCGACATCCGCCAGAGCCAGTCTCTGGTGATGACGCCGCAGCTCCAGCAGGCGATCAAGCTGCTGGCGCTGTCCAACCTGGAAATCGAATCCTTCGTCGCGGGTGAACTGGAAAAGAACCCGCTGCTTGAACAGGGCGCCGCCGATGACGGCGGCCGTGAAGGCAGCGGCGTCGACCGTGAGGTGGAGGCGCCGACATTGGCCGCCGAAACCGGCGCCAGCGACGATCTGATCGCCCAGGGGCTGGGCAGCGCCGACAGTCCGCTCGACGTCGATCATGGCGCGGAAACCTTCATCGACGATGGCCCGGCCGACCGCATGGCCGCGGGCAGCGGCTCTGGCTCGCTCGACATGCTCGGCGGCGGCAGCGGCTCGGGCGAAGCGGTCGATTTCGACAGTTTCGCCAATGCCGCGCCCAGCCTGCAGGAACATCTGATGGACCAGGCCCGCAGCACGCTGTCGGACATGGACCTGCTGATCGCCACCCAGTTGATCGGCCAGATCAGCGAAGCGGGCTATCTGGAGGCCAATCTGCTCCAGACCGCCCATGGCCTGGGCGTGCCGCTCTTTGCGGTGGAGGGCGTGCTGGAAGTTATCCACAGCTTCGATCCCACCGGCGTCGGCGCCCGTTCGCTCGCCGAATGCCTCGCCCTTCAGGCGAAGGAGGCGAACCGCTACGATCCCTGCATCCAGCGGCTGCTCGCCAATCTCGACCTTCTGGCCAAGGGCGCCCTGCCCCAGTTGCGCCGCATCTGCGGCGTCGATGAAGAGGATCTGGCCGACATGATCCGCGAACTGCGCGGCTATGATCCCAAGCCCGGCCTGCGCTTCGCCAGCGACAGCGCCACGCCGGTCACGCCCGACCTGTTCGTCAGCCGCACCCGCGAGGGCTGGGGCATAGAGGTCAACAGTGCCACCCTGCCGCGCGTGCTGGTCAACCGCACCTATTATGTCGAACTGGCGAGCGGCCCGCAGGACAAGGCAAGCAAGGCCTGGCTGGCCGACTGCCTTGCCAGCGCCAACTGGCTGGTCAAGGCGCTCGACCAGCGACAGAAGACGATCATCAAGGTCGCGAGCGAGATCGTCCGCCAGCAGGAGGATTTCTTCCGCAACGGCGTCGCCTATCTGAAGCCCCTGACCCTGCGCGCGGTCGCCGACGCGATCGAGATGCATGAATCGACCGTCAGCCGCGTCACCTCGAACAAATATCTCTCCTGCCCGCGCGGCCTCTACGAACTCAAATATTTCTTCACCAGCGGTGTCGCGGCGGCGGATGGCGACGGCGCCGTCTCGGCCGAGGCGGTGAAGAGCCATATCAAGACGCTGATCGGCGCGGAGGAGGCCCATGCCATCCTCTCCGACGACACATTGGTCGACCTGCTGCGCGCCAAGGGCATGGACATCGCCCGCCGCACCGTCGCCAAATATCGCGAATCCATGGGCATCGGCTCCTCGGTCCAGCGCCGCCGGCAAAAGGCGCTCAAGGGCAAGGCTGCCTGAGCCTGTCCTACAGCGGCCCTTTCCTCTATCATCGGGACCGGCTTCGCTTCACTTTTCGATAGGATCAAGCCAGCGCAAGATAATGTCACGATGTGCGGGAAATATGCGAAGTTAAGCGGCGCAAATCCTATTCCGCTGCCTTGACCCCGGCCGTCGCGGCGGCAAAAGCGGCGGCGTAAATCATCAGACCAAGGATCGCCCGCCGCCATGTCCGTCGCCTATCTCAACGGCCAGTATCTGCCGCTCGAAGACGTCCGCATCTCCCCGCTCGATCGCGGCTTCCTGTTCGCCGACGGCATTTATGAAGTGGCGGCCGTGATCGATGGCCGGCTGGTCGACAGCGCCAGCCATCTCGCCCGGCTGGAACGCTCCTGCACCGAAATCGGCATCGCCCTGCCGCTGACCTTGGACGAGATCGAGGCGGCACAAAAGGCACTCGTCGCCCATAACGGCCTTGGCGAGGGCCTCGTCTATCTGCAGATCACCCGCGGCGCCGATGTCACCCGCGACTTCATCCCGCCCGCCGGGCTGCAGCCGACGCTGTTCATGTTCGTCCAGGACAAGAGCTTCCTCGACGTGCCCGCCGCCAAAACCGGTGTCGCGGTCGCCACCATGGCCGACCTGCGCTGGGCGCGGCGCGACATCAAGAGCGTCGGCCTGCTCGCCCAGGCGATGGCCAAGATGGCGGCCAAGGAAGCCGGCGCGCAGGAAGCCTGGATGATCGAGGATGGCTTCATCACCGAAGGCGCCTCCTCCACCGCCTTCATCGTCACCGACGAAGGCATCGTCACCCGCCCCTACAGCCAGTCGGTGCTGGCCGGCTGTACCGGCGCGGCGCTGACGGCCCTTGCGGAAGAAAGCGGCATCGCCGTCATCCGCCGCCCCTTCACCCTCGCCGAGGCGCTCGCGGCCAAGGAAGCCTTCATGACCAGCGCCTCGACATTCTGTCTTTCGATCGTCAGGATCGACGGCCAGCCGGTCGGTGACGGCACCCCCGGCCCGGTCGCGACCCGGCTGCGCGAACTCTATATCGACTTCGCCCGCCGCACTGCGGTGTGACCTGCGGCGAAATGACTCCATTTCGGATCGAATAGGACGAACAGGGCGCCTGCACCCAGCCGGCGCCCCGTTCTCTTCCACCCTCCGGCCGATAACCGTGCCGCGTGACGGCCATCACGACAGACCCGTGCAATTGCGCCATTATGGAGTCAGCCCAGGCTGCACTCGGCGGGCAAGCGACTAAGCTTTGGAACATAACAGGCACGGGAGATTACGTGGTGATGGCCGATCCCTTCTCGACCGATCATGATAGTCCCTTCGCCGCGCCAGACGATCGGCGTGGGCTTCTGATCGTGGCGGACGGGGCATGGATCGACGATGCCGATAGCTTGGCGAATGCCGCCGGCCTGCGCCTGCTCGGCACCGTGCCGCTCGATCAGGCCGCCGCCCGGCTCGACATGCAGGTCGGGTGCGACGTCGTCCTGCTGCTCTGCCGCCAGCCCGATCCGTTGCTTGAACGGCTGATCGTCCAGGTCGAAACCATCGCGATCCAGAGCCGCATGGCGGTCGTGCTGCTCGCGGGGATCGATACGCTCGACATGGCCTATGCCTGCATGCGCAGTCCGCAGACCCAATTGCTGTGCAACCCCGACACTGGCGACATCGCTGCCGCCCTGATCGCCGCCGCACACAGCGATGCCCTGCCCCATAATCTGCACGATGCCACCCACGAAAGCGACGGCAACCGGCTACAACGGCTGAGCGAGGAGGTCAGTCGCCTCGCCCGCACGATCGAGGCCTTGACCGATCGCCCGCGCCCCGCGCGCCCCTCGTTCGAAATGCCGGCCCGCATCGCCGATCGCCAGGGCAGCTATGCCGCCATGCCCGCCATGGCCCCGATCGGCGCGACAACCACCGTGCTGGATGCCTCCCCCGTTACAGCCGCCCAGGTGCGCGACCTGCTGCGCGCGCGCCGGCTGCGCGCCGATTTCCTGCCCGGTGACCTGTTCGCCGATCCGGCGTGGGACATGATGCTCGACCTGCTCGCCGCGCGACTGGAACAGGCCCATGTTTCGGTATCCAGCCTGTGTATTGCCTCGGCCGTGCCGCCGACCACGGCGCTGCGCTGGATTCGCACGCTCACCGACAAGGCCCTGGTCGAACGCCGCGCCGATCCGCATGACGGCCGCCGCATCTTCATCGCGCTGGCCGATGACGCGGCCGAACAACTGACCCGCTGGTTCGGCGCCAGCCGTCGCTATCTGAATGCCTGATTCTATTGCCAGCCTTATTCGCTGATCAGCGTCAACGCACTGAACGTCAGGATAAGCCCCATGGCGTAGGCCAGATATTTGGTTTGTCGCCAGCGATCGCGGTCTGCCAGCCAGCGCTCATCATCGACCGGCCCGTCCGACCGCTCGAACTCCGCATTCTGTGATGCAACATAGTCGACGATCCGGGTCCAGATATTCGATTTCCGTTTCATCATCCCTGCTCCGCCAGTGGATCAGATAGGGCAAATATGGGGCATGGGGTCAAGGCGCTGCCGCCAAAGCCACGGCTTTTTCTCGAACCAACGCCATGGCCCGAAAACCGATCTTGACCGCTGCCCAAAATCCCCTAGAAGCGCCCGCACCCCATGGGGGCGATTAGCTCAGTTGGTAGAGCGTCTCGTTTACACCGAGAATGTCGGCGGTTCGAGCCCGTCATCGCCCACCAGTTTTGCGGTTTGAGAAAATGTCCGGGGGACATTTTCCCGCAAAACTACCGAGCGACAGCCGGTCTGGCCACCCCGGCAAAACCAGCCCCACTCCGCACCCGTAACATTCATCCTGCAGCAAGCATGGTTCCGGCATCCTGCCTGCCATGCCGATCAGCTTCTTCCTTGGCGGCTCCGTCGCGCCGATCCTGCTGATGCTGTCGCCCTTCGCGGTGATGGCGGTCGGCAATTGCGCCGACTGGCAACCCACGACGAAGACGGTCAACCTCACCAAGGCATCCGACCGTGCTGCAGGCTGCACCCAGCCCCGCTTTGCGTTGATGTAATCACGCGCAACGGATATTGCGGCGCAGCGCCGCCGCTGCTAATTCCGCCTCCCATGATCCAGCCGCCCGAAATCATCCGAGTCACCAAGTCCCGCGTCTCCTGCGACGGTTCGGGTGACATTCCCGCCGCCCTTGGCCATCCGCGCGTCTTCCTGGAAATCGACGAGCATGGCTATGTCGATTGCGGCTATTGTGATCGCCGCTTCGTGCTGGCTGGCGGCGTCGCCGACAATGCCGATCTCGGCAACAAGCCGGACATCGCTTCGGGCGCCAGCCTTTAAAATTTCCATTGGGCATCCGTCATGCCGCGCCTATATCGGGCGGCATGACCGATCTCGCTTCGCAATTCACTGATGCCCGCGGCCTGCTTTATCGTCCGGGCCTGCTCGATCCCGATGGCGCCCGGCGCCTGACCGCCGATGCCCTCAAGGCCTGCGACGATGGCGAGCTATACCTCCAGTATCGCGCCAGCGAGAGCTTCGGCTTCGACGACGGCCGCCTCAAGACCGCCGACTATTCGACCGATGCCGGCTTCGGCCTGCGCGGCGTTTCGGGCGAGATGACCGGCTTTGCCCATGCCAACGATCTCAGCGAAGCGGCAATCCGCAAGGCGGCGCAGACGCTGACCCTGCTCGATCCGGCCAAGGGCCAGCCCGCCCCGCCGCCCCAGCGCACCAATCGCCACCTATATACCGACGCCAATCCGCTGGAGCTGGTGCCCTTCGCCGAGAAGGTGACCCTGTGCGCCGCGATCGATGCCGCCGCCCGCGCCCGCGACCCGCGCGTCGCCCAGGTCTCGGTCAGCCTCGCCGGCAGCTGGTCGGCGATCGAAATCGTCCGCGCCGACGGCTTCACCGCCAGCGACATCCGCCCGCTCGTCCGCCTCAACGTCTCGGTCATCCTCGAAGAAAATGGCCGGCGCGAAACCGGCGTGTTCGGCATTGGCGGCCGCTATCTCTACGATCAGGTGATGGACCCCAGCATCTGGAACCGCGCCATCGACGAGGCGCTGGCCCAGGCGCAGGTCAATCTCCGCTCGGTCGCCGCGCCTGCCGGCGAAATGACCGTGCTGCTCGGCCCCGGCTGGCCGGGCGTGCTGGTCCATGAAGCGATCGGCCATGGCCTGGAAGGCGATTTCAACCGCAAGGGCACCAGCGCCTTTTCCGGCCGCATCGGCCAGCGCGTCGCCGCGCCGGGCGTCACCGTGGTCGACGATGGCAGCATCCTCGATCGCCGCGGATCGCTGTCGATCGACGATGAAGGCACGCCGACCCAGGAAAATATCCTGATCGAGGATGGCATCCTCAAGGGCTATATGCAGGATCGCCTCAACGCCCGGCTGATGGGCGTCGCGCCGACCGGCAATGGCCGCCGCGAATCCTATGCCCATGCGCCGATGCCGCGCATGACCAACACTTTCATCAAGGGCGGTCAGGACGATCCGGAAGAGCTGCTGTCGCGCGTCAAGTCGGGCATCTTCGCCAAGAGCTTCGGCGGCGGCCAGGTCGACATCGTCTCGGGCAAGTTCGTCTTCTCCTGCACCGAAGCCTATAAGGTCGAGAACGGCAAGATCGGCGATCCGATCAAGGGCGCGACCCTGATCGGCGACGGCCCGACCGCGCTGACCAAGGTGATCGGCATCGGCCATGACTGGGCACTCGACGAAGGTATCGGCATGTGCGGCAAGGGCGGGCAGAGCGTGCCCGCCGGCGTCGGCCAGCCGACGCTGCTGATGGATGGCCTTACCGTCGGCGGCACCGCCGCCTGACCCGCGTCATCCCGTGGCAGCGCGGCGACCTGACGCAACGCTGCCACGGGCCGAGGAACCTCCGGCCTTTTCCAGCACTTGTTAAGGTCATGAACATGCTGACCGACAGCCATGACGCCGTGACCGCCGACTGGGCGGCGGCCCTGCTCGACTTCTGGTTCAACCAGGTGGGCGAAACGGGCTGGTACAGCCATGATCCGGCGCTCGACCAGCATTGCATCGACCGTTTCGCCGTTCTGTGGAGCGAAAAGCGGACGCTTCCGCCGGAAAACTTCCTCGACCGCGCCGACGATGCGCTGGCCGCGGTGCTGCTGTTCGACCAGCTGCCCCGCAACATGTTCCGCGCTCAGGCCCAGGCCTTTGCCACCGACCCGATCGCCCGTGAGGTGGCGCGCGGCGCCATTGCTCTGGGCTATGACATCCAGATCGGCGGCGCCGGCCGGCTCTTCTTCTACATGCCCTTCCAGCATAGCGAGGATCTGGCCGATCAGGAATTGTCGCTCACCCTGTTCGAAGGGGCCGGCGACGCCCGGTCGCTCGATTTTGCCCGCCAGCATCATGCAACCATCGCGCGCTTCGGCCGTTTCCCCCATCGCAACGCTGCCCTTGGCCGCACTACCCTGCCCGCCGAGGCAGCAGCGGTTGCCGAAGGATCGCAATGGTAGGCGAGAACATGCCTATTTTTTAGGCATGGCTGTGCATCTGCACATTTTTTCGGCGCCGCAACAATCTCCCCTAGTGGAAATCCCGCGTTAATGCGTCATTAGAAAATTGGCACGCCTCTTGCTGGTATGTCGCCGCACACCAAATAAGGGGGCGACATGAAACTTGTCATGGCTATCATCAAGCCGTTCAAGCTTGACGATGTCCGCGAGGCTCTTTCCTCGCTTGGCATCGCCGGTATGACGGTCAGCGAAGTGAAGGGCTTTGGTCGCCAGAAGGGCCAGACCGAAATCTATCGCGGCGCCGAATATTCCACCAACATGGTTCCCAAGATCAAGATCGAGGTGGTCTGCGACGACGACCTCGCGCCGCGCGTGGTGGAAGCGACGCAGGCCGCCGCCAATTCGGGCGCCATCGGCGATGGCAAGATCTTCGTCCTCGATGTCGGCCAGGCCGTGCGCATCCGCACCGGCGAGACCGGCGAAACCGCGCTGTAAGAAGGGGGGAATAATGACCTTTTCGAAGAAACTCTGCGGCGCGCTGGGGGCCACCGGCCTTTCGCTGTTCGCCGCACTGCCCGCCTGGGCACAGGACGCGGCCGCGCCGGCCGCGACCGTGGACAAGGGCGACGTCGCCTGGATGATGACCTCCACCATCCTGGTGCTGGCGATGATCCTGCCGGGCCTGGCCCTGTTCTACGGCGGTCTCGTCCGCAGCAAGAACATGCTGTCGGTGATGACGCAGATCGGCGCCGCCGCCTGCCTCGCCATGCTGATCTGGGTCATGTACGGCTATTCGATGGCCTTCGGCCCCGATTATACCAGCGGCCTCTCCAACTTCATCTCGACCTTCGACAAGGCGTTCCTGAAGGGCATCACGCCCGCTTCGCAGGCCGCGACCTTCACCGCCGGCGTCGAGATCCCTGAATATGTCTTCGTCTCCTTCCAGATGACCTTCGCCGCGATCACGGTCGCGCTGGTGCTGGGTTCGGTGGTCGAACGCATCAAATTCTCGGCCGTGATGGTGTTTGCCGCCGTCTGGCTGACGATCGTCTATTTCCCGATCGCGCACATGGTCTGGGCCGCTTCGGGCTATTTCTTCAAGGCCGGCGCGCTCGATTTCGCGGGCGGCACCGTGGTCCACATCAACGCCGGCGTCTCGGCGCTGGTGGCCTGCATCATCCTGGGCAAGCGTATCGGCTATCCCAAGGAACCGATGGCCCCGCACAGCCTGACGCTGACCGCCGTCGGCACCGGCCTGCTGTGGGTCGGCTGGTTCGGCTTCAACGCCGGTTCGGCACTCGAAGCCAATGGCTCGGCCGCCCTCGCCATGATCAACACCTTCGTCGCCACCGCATCGGCCGGTCTGTTCTGGATGCTGGCTGAAAAGGTCAATGGCCACAAGGCATCGGCTCTGGGCTTCTGCTCGGGCATCATCGCCGGCCTCGTCGCCATCACCCCGGCCGCCGGCAACTCCGGTCCGTTCGGTGCGATCGTCCTGGGCGCTGTTGCCTCGATCGTCTGCTTCTATGCCGTCACCGTGCTCAAGCCCAAGCTTGGCTATGACGACAGCCTGGACGCCTTCGGCATCCACGGCATCGGCGGCATGATCGGCGCCATCGGCACTGCGATCGTCTATTCGCCGGCCCTCGGCGGCCCCGGCGCGGCGGACTATGAAATCGGCGCCAAGCTGCTCGTCCAGATCGAAGCGGTCGTCGTGACCATCATCTGGGCCTCGATCGGCACCGCCATCGCCATCTTCATCGCCAAGGCCATCACCGGCCTGCGGGTCAGCCAGGAGGTCGAATATGAAGGCCTCGACCTCGGCGAGCATGGCGAGCGCGCCTACAATTACTGAGATTGGCAGGGCGGCCCATCCCACGGGCCAGGGCCGCCCGCCTCACCTTGTTCCTCCTGCGAACATGCCTTGGGGCCGGTGTGAAAACACCGGCCCTATTTTTATCCACAGGGCAGGCAGCGGGTCGAGTTCAATGGGCCAGGTACGACCATTTGCAGACATGCTTCATCCAGCGCATGATAGGCTCATGCCGGTTGCCCTTATCATCCCGCCATTGTTTACAATTGGCCTTGGCATGTTGCTGGGCGGGGTTTTTGGGCCAGCTTACCCTTTGCGGTGGTGGATACTGCGCCTGGGGCTCATCCCAATGCTTTGCTTCGGGGCGGCCGCCTATATTGCCGTTTATCCGACGCCAATTCCCACGAATTACGATCCAAATGTTCACGGAAATCCCGGCCGTAGCGATTTCGCCGCCATGTTGGTCTGGGGATTTGTTTTTCCCAGTGCATATCTCTTGGCAGCTGTACCAGTCTCGCTCGCCTATGCCATTTGGCGTCGACGTAAACCTTAGCGGACGTTCCGCTCACCACCCCAATCAAACAGTCGGTCGCGTCCACAACCCGGCAGCCCGCGCCACCCCCGCCGGCCAGCGCCGCGCCCGGCCCGGCACCTGCCGGCCCGCGCGGATCACCCAGCCCAGCTTCTCGCGCCCCGGCGTCACCACGCGATGGTCCCAGGCATGCTCGCCCCGCCGCGCCACTTCGCGCGCGATGTCGCCATAGATGCCCGCCGCCGCCAGCACCGCCCAGGCCGCCCGTGCCGGCAGCGCGCCAGTGCCAT
Source organism: Sphingobium scionense (assembly GCF_014197035.1). Taxonomy (GTDB): domain Bacteria; phylum Pseudomonadota; class Alphaproteobacteria; order Sphingomonadales; family Sphingomonadaceae; genus Sphingobium; species Sphingobium scionense. The sequence goes on from NZ_JACIEU010000010.1 coordinate 158,589, forward strand.
GGCGCGCACTATCCTCATAGGCGGCCGCCATGTCGGCCAGCCGCCGGCCCAATATCGCCAGCTGCGGCCGCAGCCAGGGCTTCATATGCTCGCCGGGCGGCATGTCCATTTCCACCAGCCATTCGACCGGCAGGTAACAGCGATCGGCCAGTTCATCCTCGCTGATGTCGCGGGCGATATTGGCGAGCTGGAAGGCGATGCCCAGGTCGCAGGCGCGGTCCAGCGTCGCCTCGTCATCGGGATCGACGCCCATCAGCACCGCCATCATGCAGCCGACGGCGCCCGCGACATGATAGCAATAGCGCAGCATGTCCGCCTCACTGCGCGGCCGCCAGTCGCGCGCGTCGAGCGCAAATCCCTCCAGCAGGTCATGGGCATAGCGGTGCGGGATCGCGCATTCGCGCATGACGACGCCAAAGCCGTCAAAGGCCGGGTCGCCGGTCGGCTCGCCACGCAGCGCCGCATCGGTCAGCACCCGCAGCGTCGACAGCCGCGCCTGCCCGTCGGCGACGCCGGTCATCGTCCCGCCATGGTCCTGCCCATCGGCGATATCGTCGCATTTGCGGCACCAGGCATAGAGCAGCCAGGCCCGCTCGCGCGTCTCCCGGTCGAACAGCTTCGACGCCATGGCAAAACTCCTGGACCCTCGCGCGATGCTGTCGCGGGCATGGGCGACCAGGGCGGGGCGATTCCATTCTCCCCTCCCGCCTGCGGGAGGGGCCGGGGGAGGGCCTGTTAAGTCCATGAAGCGGACATGCCCTCCCCTCACCCCTCCCGCAAGCGGGAGGGGAATATTATTTCAGAGCCGCGCGGCCTTCATCGCGAAGATCGTCTCATGCGGCTGATAGGCAGCCATCTGGTCCAGCAGCCCTTCGATGCTGTCATCATGGATCATGATGCCGGCATGCTGCGGCCGGATGAAGCCGGCTTCCACCATCTGCCGGTTGAAGCCGATCAGCTGGTCATAGAAGCCCGCGACATTGAGCAGGCCGACCGGCTTGTTATGATAGCCCAGCTGCGCCCAGCTGATCGCTTCCCACAGCTCGTCCATCGTGCCGACGCCGCCCGGAATAGTGACGAAGCCGTCCGACAGGTCGGTGAAGAACTGCTTGCGCTGGTGCATGGTCTGGACGACGTGCAATTCAGTGCAGCCGCGATGCGCCACTTCGGCGCCGACCAGCGCCTCGGGGATCACGCCGATCACCTCGCCGCCCGCCTCCAGCGCCGCGTCCGCCACCGCGCCCATCAGGCCCAGCCGTCCGCCGCCATAGACGACGCCGATGCCGCGCTGTGCCAAAGTGCGGCCGACATGGCGCGCCGCGTCGATATAGGTGAGGTCGGCCGGCGTCGCCGAACCGCAATAAACAGCCAGTCTTTTCATCATCTTCCAGTCCCGAAGCGCCGCGCGCTCCTCAAGCCATGTCCTGCAGCATCAGCGCCGCGGTCGCCTTGGCGCTGCCCACCACGCCGGGGATGCCCGCGCCCGGATGGGTGCCGGCCCCTACCAGATAAAGGTTGGGAATGACATCGTCGCGATTATGGGCGCGGAACCAGGCGCTCTGGGTCAACAGCGGCTCCAGGCTGAACCCGCTCCCCAGATGGGCATTGAGGTCGCGGCCGAAGTCGCTCGGCGCATAATGGAACTGGGTCACGATGCGTGATCGTATGTCGGGGATAAGCCGATGCTGGATCTCGTCCAGGATACGCTCGGCATAGGCCGGGCCAAACCGGTCCCAGTCGATCGGCAACTTGCCCATGTGCGGCACCGGCGCGAGTGCATAGAAGGTCGAATAGCCCTCCGGCGCCATCGACGGATCGGTCACGGTCGGGTGATGCAGATAGAGCGAGAAATCCGCCGGCAGCACGCCATGGCTGTAGATATCGGTCAGCAGCCCCTCATAGCGCGGACCGAACAGGATCATATGGTGGGGAATGCCCGGCCAGCTGCCCTTGATGCCGAAATGCAGCACGAACAGGCTGGGCGACCATTTCTTGTGCTGCAGCTTTTCCGCCTGCTTGCGCCCGCGCGGATGATGACCCAGCAAGTCGCGATAGCTGTGCATCAGGTCGCCATTGCTGGCGATCGCATCGGCCTCCCCGCGCCAGCCCGACGCGGTGCGCACCGCCACTGCCCGGTCGCCATGGGTCTCGATCTCGACCACCGCGTCGCCCAGCCGCAGCACGCCGCCCAGCCGCTCGAAATGGGTCGCCATGCCCTGCACCAGCCGGTTGGTCCCGCCCTTGGCGAACCACACCCCGCCATCCTTCTCCAGCTTGTGGATCAGGGCATAGATGCCGCTGGTGGTCATCGGATTGCCGCCGACCAGCAGGCTGTGGAAGGACAGGGCCTGGCGCAGGCGCTCATCCTTCACATGGCTCGACACGATCGAATAGACTGACCGCCAGGCCTGATATTTGGCGAGACTCGGCCCCGCCCGCACCATCGAGGCAAAGTCGAGAAAGGCGACCGAGCCGAGCTTGCGATAGCCTTCCTCATAGACGCCGTCGGCATAGGCTAGAAACCGCTCATAGCCCGCGACATCCTCGGGATTGAGCTTGGCGATCTGCGCGCGCAGCGCCACTTCATCGTTGGAATAGTCGAAATTGGTGCCGTCGCGCCAGTTGAGCCGGTAGAAGGGCGACACCGGCACCAGGCTGACATCCTGCGCCATGTCGTTCCCCGACAGGCGCCACAGTTCGGCCAGGCAGGCGGGATCGGTGATGACCGTCGGCCCCGCGTCAAAGGTAAAGCCGTCCTTCTCCCACATATAGGCGCGGCCACCGGGCCGGTCGCGCGCCTCGATCAGGGTGGTCGCCACCCCGGCCGACTGCAGACGGATGGCCAGCGCCAGGCCGCCAAAGCCCGCGCCAATGACAATCGCTTTCCGCTCCATCAGGCGGGTGGGTTCAACAATGCGTGCATGGCGTCCCTTATGCGCACCGGCGGGCGCCCGCACAAGATGCGGATGCGATCGGCGATGGTCGATCGTCCGGCATAGAAGCGCTGGATCAGCCCCGGCCGCAACCGATAGAAGCGGGCAAAGATGCGCCAGCGCTGGGCCGGCACCGCAGCGCCGAAGAGCATCCGGCCAAGCAGCCGATAATAAAACCCCTGTTTCCAGTGCGCCGCAGCATAGGCCCGCGTCGCCGCTGGCACCCCCTTCAAGGGCTGCTCCACCAGCCAGGCCGCGAATCGTACCGCATCGGGCAGCGAATAGCCGGTCATCGGCTGGAACAGCCCGGCCTTCACCCCGGCCCGCGCGACCGGGTCATCGGCTGGCCAGTAACGGTCGAAATCGCCGCCATGGACCACCGGCAGCACCCCGCTCTCGCTGTGGATAATTTCCTCCACCTGCCAGCCCTGCGCCTGCGCATAGGCCGCAATTCGTTCCGCGATTCCGGTCGCGTCCAGTTCCGGCCCGTCGCTATAATAGGTATCCTCGACAAAGATCGTCCAGGCGTCGCGCGGCAACAGATAGACGAAGCGATAGCCGTCGATCTGCTCGACCGTGGCATCCATGATCACCGGCCGCTCGACCCCGTGCGGCTGCGCCAGCCGCAGCGTCTGCCCGACGAATTTCTGCCAGCCACAGCGCAGCGCCGACAGGTCGCCCGCGCCCCGCGCATCGATCACCGCCCGCGCGGCGATTCGCCGCCCATCGGCCAGCCGCACCCGATCCGGCGCGACCTCGTCCACCGCCGCGCCGGTCAGCAGCCGATCGCCCAGCGCCGAACGGACATGCGCATCGAAACGGGGGGAGGCGATGCTGTTATAGGGCGTATCGAGCTGTCGCCCATAACCGGGAAAGCGCACTTCATGCCCCTGCGACCAGCGGCGGCTGACCAGCGGATCGACCAGCCAGCGATCGCGCGTATCGACATCGCCATCGAAGAAGGACCAGATATGGTTGCCCCCCACATGATCGGCCTGCTCGATCAGCAATAGGCGCGTGCCCGGCCGCCGCTCGGCAAAGGCAAGCGCGATCAGCCCCCCGGCAAGGCCGCCGCCAACAATTGCAAGATCACAGTCCAGATCAACCACCCACCCCTGTTAGCGATGGCGGTAACGAAGGCAAAGCACGATGGTCGATAATGGCCTTGACCTAACCCTGCCCGAACATCAGGCCCGAAGGCGGCGTTTCATGCGTCCACCGCTCTCGCTGGGTGACGACCTGCGCCACGGCCCGGTCCCAATAGGCGGGATTGTTGGCCAGCATCCTGATGTCGAAACTGTTCGCTCCACGGAACTCCAGCACCTCGACCCCCTGCTCGCCGGGGACATAGGTGTAGGGGACATTCGCGCCGACGAAGAAGCCGTCGCCCGCACCCAGTTCCTCCGTGCCGATGCGCAGCGATCCGGCCAGGATGAAATAGAGGCAGTCGACATCATGGCTATGGCGCGGCAGCGGAAAGCCGCTGCGGAACCAGGCATGGGTGAGGCTGAGGCCCGGCATGGCGAAGAGCAGCTTCACCCGCGTGCCTTCCAGCATGCCGGCCTCGACCGCGGCGATTGATCCTGCCATCTCGATCGGCGTCGGCGGCACCGTCGCCATCAGGCCGCTTTCCTCGAAATCGGTGGCGTCCTTCGCACGGAACAGGGCGAAGCGGGGCGCGGCTACAGGGTCGGTCATCACCCATCCTTCCGGCATGATTGCGGCGTCAGGATGCGGAGCGCTGCCGACAGGGTCAATTCGTGCCCGCTTCTCAATGCCCCGGCGATCATTGGCCGGCGGCTCTGGCATCCCCCGGGCATCCATGCTGGATTGCCGCCGCATAATGGGCCGGGACCAGCCGGCCGGGCAGCCGGGGACGAGGAATGAGCCTGTATACCACCATCCATCTGCACAATGTCGCGGCCGGCCGGGCGGAGGATTATGCGCGCTGGTTCGACGGCGCGCATCAGCAGGATCTCGCCCGGTTGCGCGGCTTTCGTTCGGCCGATCGCTACGAGGTGACGCCGCAACAGATCATGCCCGACATTCCCCAGCCCTGGCGTTTCCTGTCGGTCTATGAATTCGATTATGCCGCGCCGGAGATCGACCTGCCCGCGCTCGCGCCCTTGCTGGCGCAGGCGCGCGACGCGGGGCTGATCGACGACAGCGACGAAAGCGAGCGCATTCACAGCTATGCGATGTATTCGGACTGGGTCGCCAGCCCCAATCACCGGGCCGACCAGCCCTTTTCCGGGGTCTCGATCATCCTCGCCAATTTTGTCGCCGGGCGGGAGGCGGAATATCATCATTGGTACGACACGGTCCATGGCCCCGAAGTGACGCGCGTGCCAGGCAAGGTGGCGATGAAGCGCGGCCGGCTGTCGCCGCTCCAGGTCGAACCGCGGCGCTATTGTCCCGGCAGCGACCTGGTCTTCTGCGCCCAGCAGACCGACGACCTGCTGTTCACGGTCAAGGATTTCAGCGCGCGCGCGCGCGGCGTCAGCCCCAGCGGCGTCGCCTTCCAACCGCGCTCCTCGGCGGGTTCCTTCGCCCGCACGGTCCATTATTTCGCCAGGGCCAGCGGCACCCGCTTCTGGCCTGGCGGCATCGCCTATGATGGCGACCTGTCCGTCTATCCGGCCGATTTCGCGCGGCCGGCGGGCTGAACCGGGGAACCATCGCAAGCGCGATGCGGCATGGCCTTGCCGGGCCGAAGATCCCGTGCGCTATTAGCATGAAGTTTGAAAAGAACAGGTGGAGCGAGAGGTGAGCAAGGTCATCGTCATTACCGGTGCGGGCGACGGGCTGGGACGCGCATTGGCGCGGCGGTTCGTGCGCGACGGCGAAACCGTCATCCTGCTGGGCCGCACCCTGGCGAAGGTCGAGGCGGTCGCGCAGGAACTGGGCGAACCCCATTTTGCCGTCGCATGCGATGTCGGGAACCCCGACTCTGTTCGCGCCGCCTTTGCCGCGATTGCACAGCGCCACCCCAGGATCGACGTGCTGATCAACAATGCCGCGATCTACGAACCATTCACCCTGGCCGAGGTGCGCGACGAGCAGATCGCAGCATCGCTCGCTACCAATGTCGCAGGCCCGATCTATTGCGCGCGCGAGGCGCTGCCGCTGCTGCGCGGTGGCGGCCATATCATCAACGTCACCAGCGAATCCGTGCCGCTGAAAATGCCGATGCTGTGGCTCTATGCCGGCGGTAAGGCGGGCCTCGAACTGATGTCGGACATGTGGGCGCGCGAACTGGAGCCCGAGGGCGTGCGCGTCACCGTGGTCCAGGCGGGCATGATGATGGACGAGACCAAGACCGGCAGCAGCTGGCCGATGGACGTGTCGATCCGCTTCGCCCAGGAAAATGCCAAGGTCGGCCTCAACCTGCGCGAGCGCGGCATCAGCCATTATAATTCGGTGACCGACGTGTTCCGCGCCGTGCTCGACATGCCGGCGGACCTCCACATCGGATCGGTCGCCCTGAGCGCGCGCAAGCGCTGACCGGGCGACTTATCCCCAACGTCGACAAAAGTTATCCACAGAAGTTATCCACAGGAAGGCGATCATGGCCACTCTTCCCGAAGCCAAGCTCTATATCGACGGCGTGCTGCGCGGTGCCGAAGGCGGCAAGACCTTTGACGTGATCGGCCCCTGGACCGGCGAACCGGTCGGCGTCGCCGCCGATGCCTCAGCCGCCGATGTCGAGGCCGCGATCGTCGCCGCCCGCCGCGCCTTTGACGAAACCGACTGGTCGACCAATGTCGACCTGCGCGTCGCGCTGGTGACGAAGCTGCGCGACCTGTTCCAGGCGAACAAGGAACGGCTGTCGGACCTCGCCCGGCATGAGGCCGGCGCCGCGCTGGGGGCTGTCGGCCGTGCCCATGTCGACATGGCGCTCGACGGCTGGGACGATTATCTCGCCGTCTTCCCCCAGCTCAAATGGGACAAGGATTATGGCGGCCGCACCGGCTATGGCTTTGAAAGCCTGCGCAAGGCGGTCTATGAACCGGTCGGCGTGGTCGCGGCGATCACCCCCTGGAACGTGCCGCTCTATGTGAATGTCGGCAAGGTGGTGGCCGCACTGCTGGCGGGCTGCACCGTGATCCTGAAGCCCGCGCCCAACACGCCGGGCATGGGCGCGATCTTCGGCGAACTGGCGGCGGAGGCGGGCTTCCCTGCCGGCGTCATCAACGTCGTGTTCGGCAGCGATCCGGCGCTGGCCGGCGAGATGCTGGTCACCGATCCGCGCGTCGATCTCATTTCCTTCACCGGCTCGACCGGCGTCGGCAAGCGCATCATGGAACAGGGCGCCGCCACGCTGAAGCGCGTCTTCCTGGAACTGGGTGGCAAGTCGGCCAAGATCGTGCTCGACGATTCCGCCAATTTCGCGATGGACGTCGCCCAGACCATGCTGGTCTTCCATGCCGGCCAGGGCTGCGCCGTGCATTCGCGCCTGCTGGTGCCGCGCAGCCGCTATGAGGAGGCGAAGGCGATCCTCAAGCACGCCTATGCCAGCTTCGGCGATAATTGGGGCGATTTCGACAATCCCCAGCACATCATGGGGCCGGTCATTTCGCAGCGGCAGCGTGACCGGGTGCTGTCCTATGTCGAAATCGGCCAGGCCGAGGGTGCGACCCTGCTGGCCGGTGGCAAGGCGCGGCCGGACAAGGGCGGTGGCTATTTCATCGAGCCGACCTGCTTCGCCGACGTCACCAACGACATGCGCATCGCCCAGGAAGAGATTTTCGGACCGGTGCTGGTGGTCATCCCGTTCGAGGATGATGCCGACGCGGTGCGCATCGCCAATGAAAGCAGCTATGGCCTGTCGGGCGGCGTCAGTTCGGGCAATCTTGACCGGGCGATCAATGTCGCCAAGCAGATTCGCAGCGGTTCGATCAGCGTCAATGGCGGCATGTGCATCGCCGGCGACTTGCCTTTCGGTGGCTACAAGGCCAGTGGTGTTGGCCGCGAATGGGGCCTCGAAGGGATCGAGGAGTTCCTGGAGACCAAGCTGATTGCCTGGCGCGCGGCCTGAACCGCGCGACAGGGCATGGATAGGACGGGTTTTGACGGCAAAGGCATCGATCGCGGCGGAAGGGCCGTCGGAACCCAAGGGCCGGGGACGGACCACCAAGGCGCTGAGCCATAATCTCAATGGCCAGCGGCTGGGTCGCAAGGGGCGCGATACACGTGAGCGCATCCTGGCGGCGACCAATGAACTGCTGGCCGGGCCGGTCGATGTCGAGCTGTCGCTAAGCGCCGTCGCGCGCCAGGCCTCGCTCGGCATGACGTCGCTCTATAATTATTTCTCAGACCTCACCGAATTGCTGCTCGCCGTGCTGGAGCCGGTAATGGCGACGGCGGAGGCCGACTATGTCGGCCTGCTGCGGACCCGATGGAGCGAGGAGGAACTGGGCGAGAGGGCGCTGGCCTTCGTCACCGCCTATCATGGCTTCTGGGTCAAGCATTCGCGCCTGCTCCATTTGCGCAACAATATGGCCGATCGTCAGAATGAACGGATGATGCTGCATCGCGTCCATGCCGCCCAGCCGGTGATGCGGCTGCTGGTCGACCAGATGGATGGCGGCACCGAGGCGGCCGGATCGCCGGTGTTCAGCATGGGCACCGCGCTGATGACCGGGCTGGAGCGTGTCGTCACCGTCACCACCGACATGGCGCTGCAGAATATCCTCCATTCCCCGCATCCGCTGGCGCGCACCCATTTGCTGCGGGCCGAAGCGCGGCTGATGGAACTGGGCATCCGCGACTATCGCGCGATGCTCCGCGACGCGCGCGCCTGAGACCGGCGCGGGTCGACTTATCCACAGGCTTATCGACAGAAGTTATCCACAGCTTTTCCCACACCCCTCTGTGGGAAAAGCTGTGGATAAGTCTGTGGACAGATGAAGGCGCTTAGCCTGTGTTGGAAAATCCGGCCGTAGCCGGATTGCGCCGCACCAGCCCACACCCCCACCCGGCCGCCCATCAGGGTACCATGTCTGGGCGGCCGGGTGGGGGTGTGGGCTGGTGCCGATGCGCCGGAGGCGCATTTCTCCAAACGGACTTTTATTCCTTCTTGCCGCCAATGCCCTTCAGATAGCGTTCCATCCCCTCCAGATAGGCGGGGTTCAGCATCAGCGCGCTATTGGCCATGCGCTCGACATGGCGGCCCATGGACGGACCGACTTCGGCGGCCAGTTCGATCGCGATCTTGGCGGCGCCCATCTGCTCGCCATTCTGCTTGGTGAGGTGGCGACAGAAGGCGAGGGCAGCGTCCTCGAAACCCTCGTCCGGCATCACGTCATGCACCAGGCCCATGATGAGTGCGCGGTCGGCATCGGCCTTCTGGTTGCCCATGATCAGCCAGCGCGCCCAGTGCGGGCCACAGATGCGGGTCAGGCGGCTGACCCCGTTGGAGGCCGGCAGCACGCCGAACAGTCCTTCGGGGAAGGAGAAGGCCGCCGACTTGGCCGCCAGGCGGAAATCGCAGGACAGCGCCATTTCCAGCCCGCCGCCGACGCAGGTGGCGTGGATGGCGCAGACGATCGGCTTTTCCACATGCTCCATCTCGTCATAGATGCGCTGCATGCCGTTGAGCTGGAGCCGGTGATTTTCGCGGATGCCGCTGGGCGTGCGGGGATATTCCCTGGGCGACCCGCCGCTTTTCATGTCCGCGCCCGAACAGAAATAGCGGCCGGTCGACCGGATCAGCATCACCTTGAGGTCGGGCGTGTCGCGGAAGCGGATCAGCGCCGCCTCGAACAGCGCCATCGTTTCGGCCGACAGGGCATTGAGCTTGTCCGGCCGGTTCAGCGTGGCAATCAATATGCCATCCTGAACTTCGGTCAGCAGATGGGGAGCGTCGTCCGACATGCGATCTTCCTCAGGCGCGGGTGCGCGGCAGGCCCAGGCCCTTTTCCGCGATCATGCTGCGATGGACCTCGCTGGTGCCGCCATAGATGGTTGCGCCCTGGGCGTGGCGATAGAACATGTTGATCTCCTCCGCCGGCCCCTTGCGCTTGGAGAGCGAGGCCGGGGCGGTGAGGTCGAGCAGGTCGCGCGCGTCGGTCAGGAATTTCTCCGAACTGAACATCTTGGCCATCGGGCCATAGGCCAGGTTCGGCTTGTTCTCCATGCTCACCCACTGCGCGCGGAAGGCGATGAGTTCCGACGCCCACAGATTGGCGGCGGTGCGGGCGAGCCGCGCCTGAGCGCCGCCATCCTCGATCAGCGGCCTGCCCCTGTGGATAACTTCCCGGCACAACGCCTCGCCGGCGTGCAGCATCTTGCGCTGATATTTGGCGAAGCCGCCGCCATGTTCCAGTTCCAGGCTGGCGCTCATGGTGCGCACGCCGCCGTCGATCGTGCCCAGCCGCCAGCTGTCGGGGATGCGCACGCCATCATAGAAGGTGATGTTGGTGCGCTCGTCCTGGAAGGTGTGGACCGGTTGCACCGTCACGCCATCGGCCTTCAGCGGCACGATGAACATGGTTAGGCCCTTGTGCTTGGCTACGTCCGGGTTGGTGCGGCAGAGCATCAGCACATAGCTGGAAAGATTGGCGCCCGATGTGAACATCTTGGTGCCGTCGATCCGCCAGCTGCCATCCGCCTCCTGCGTCGCGCGGCATTGCGCGGCGAACACGTCGGAACCCGAGCCGGGTTCGGAATAGCCAAGCGAGCAGATCACCTCGCCGCGCATGATTTCCGGCAGCACCGCCTGCTTCAATTCCTCGGTGCCGAAGCGGTGGATGATGAGCGACACCATCTGCGTCACATTGGCCGCGGGGTTGTTATAGCCCTGCTCCTCGAACGCATCCATCGCCGCCGTCTTTTCATAGGCGGACAGGCCCCGGCCACCCACATCCTTGGGCAGGCCGAGATAGAGGAGATTCTGTGCCGCCAGCTTGCGGTTGAGTGCGGGGTTATAGCCCTCCCAGCTATAGTGGAAGGTCGCCCGCATCTCCGGCGTCACATTGGCGGCGAAGAAGGCGTTGATCTCGTCCTTGATCGCCTGCGCCGCCTCGCCCAGGTCGAAATCGACCGGCATCGGCCCGGCATCGGGCAGCGATGCGGCCTCATCGGCGTAGAGCCGGCGCCCGGCCTCGTCGAGCCAGCGCTGCGGATCGCCGCCGATCAGCGGCCAGGCCTTGGCCCGCAGATTATAGAGGAAGATGTCATATTCGGTGGTGAGGCCATAGCCGCCGAAGGTGTGGAGCGATTGCGCCACCGCCTTGGCCGCGCTCTGCGCATTCCACCAGGCCGCGATCGAGATCGCGCCTCCAGCTTCGGGCGCGCCGTCGGCCAGGTCGCGGATCGCCTTCCAAACCAGGAATTTGCCGCCGTCAATCTCGCAGAGAATGTCGGCCAGCGGATGGGAAATGGCCTGGAACTGGCCGATATACTGGTCGAACTGCTTGCGCTCGCAGGCATAGGCAGCGGCAAGCTTCAGCGCCTCGCGACCGATACCGGCCAGACCGGCGGCGATCAGCAGCTTCCATTCCTCGATCCCGGCGGCGAAGGTCGCCAGCGCCTCGGCTCCCGATGCCAGCACCGTGCGGGAATGCACCGACAGGTCGATCTCCGCGATCGGGGTGGAGGCGAGATTGTCCTCCGCCTTGCGCGCGTCTGCCGGCACGGTGACGAGGATGATGTCGTCGCCTGACCGGGCCAGCACCGCTTCGGCCACCAGACCGCCGCCAACCCACTGGACGGGCGTGCCCGCCACATCCTCGAAGGCGAAACCTACAACCGCATCGCCCGCCAGCACCCGGCCGAGCAGATCAGCGGTGGTTTCACCGCCCAGTTGCGCCAGCAAGCGCGCCGTCACCAGCACTTCGGCCAGCGGCCCTGATGCCAGCGTCCGGCCTGCTTCCTCCATCAGGATGGTCGCGTCGAAGAGGCCGAGGCCAAGGCCACCCGCCTCTTCGGGTACGCGGATCGACAGCGCCCCCAGCTCCGCCAGCCCCTGCCACAGGGCCGGGTCGAATCCGGTCGGTTCGGCCGCGCGCACGCGCGCCATGCTGCTATGCTCGTCCAGGAAGCGCGCGAACATGTCGCGCATCATGTCCTGATCGTCGGTCAGGTCGAAATTCATGGGGTTCAGGCCTCGGCGGGCGCCGAACGCCGCATCATGACGCTCAGGTCCACCTGGCCGGTGGCGACGCCGCCCATGAAGCCGCCATCGACCGGGAAGACCACGCCGTTGACGATGGAGGCGAGGTCGCTGTTCAGCAGCACGATGCCGCTCGCCTGCTCGGCCGGCGTGGAATAGCGGCCCATCGGCTCGGCGGCGGCGGCGACAACATCCTTGCCGGACGCGGCCTCGAACGTCGCCATCATCGGCGTCTGGGTGGGCGAAGGCAGGGTGCAATTGATGCGGATGCCCTTCTTGATGAGATGCGCGCCCATATACTGGGTCCAGACGATCACATTCTCCTTGGAGAAGCTGTAGCCTTCCTTGACCACATCATCGAGATGCGCCTCGCACCAGGCGACGGCGGCATCATAGCCCTTGGTGGTGACGAATTCCATGTTGGTCGGGATGCGACGGCTCCAACCCAGCCCTCCGGTGGAGGCGATGCTGGCGATCGCGCCGCCCGGCCCCATCAGCGGCAAAACCTGTTCGGTCAGGTGGCGCAGGCCGATGAAGTTCACCTTCATGACGTCGAGCGGCGGGAAGGACTGCGGCAGGCCGGCGCAGTTGAACAGCGCATCGACCTTGCCGCCGATGCCGGCCACCGCCGCCTCGATCGAGGCCGGATCGCGCAGGTCGACATTGGTGAAGGAGGCGAGCGGCAGGCTGCTGTCCTTGAAGTCCAGGCCATGGACCTCGGCGCCCAGCTCCAGCAGCAGCTTGGCGGTCGCCTCCCCCATGCCGGAGAAGCAGCCGCTCACGATCACGCGCTTGCCCTTATAGCCCAAAATGTCGCTCATCTCGCTCTCCTGGAATCTCTGATTATGCCTTGGCCTTGGGCGGCCAGCTGATGCTGCCATCATCTTCTTCGACGAAGATGATGCGTTCGGGGCAGGCGCGCGCGCCGCGCTTGGCGGTCTGCTGTTCACCGTCTGCCACGTCGAAACCCCCGGTCGCGATATAGCCGTCCTCGTCCAGCGGATACATGTCCTCGGACACGGCGGCGCAGCGGGCATTGCCCACGCAGCCTGATTTTTCGATGCGGATCTTCATCGGCCCTCTCCGGCTATTCTGACCTTCCTTAGAAAGGAGATTGCCCAGCCGATCAACGTGGCCTGCGGCACAATCGCCATCGCGATACGGCAGCGGGGACGCGGATCGTCGGTGCGTTATCTGGCGGCGGCGCCCCCTGCCCCTTTGCCTTTGCCGGGCCGCCGGGCAAAACGGGTCCGACAAGAAGGGACGCGCCCTGCGCGCGCTCGCCCACGCAGGGACAGACGGAGAGAATTATGGCCCACGCCACCTTGAGCGCCGCCGCGCCGCAGCCGGCCCATGTGCCCGACGCGCTCGTCTATGATTTCGATATCCACGCCGATCCCGGCCTGCTCGCCGATCCGCATGCCCGCATCCTCGACATGCTCAAAAATGCCCCGCCGGTCTTCTGGACGCCGCGCAATGGCGGCGGCTGGGTCGCGCTGACCCACGCGGCCAATTATGAGGCGTCGCGCGATACCGAGACCTATTCCAGCGAATTCGTGCCGGCCGACAAGATGAAGGCGCTGCTCGCCTCATTGCCGCCGGGCGCACCGCATATCCCGCAGCCGATCCCGATCACGCTCGACCCGCCCGAGCACACCAAATATCGCCAGCCGCTGCAGAAGGTCTTCTCGCCCAAGACGATCGCGGCCCTGAAGGACAGCATCCGCGAACTGGCGGGCGAACTGATCGACGCGATCAAGGCCGATGGCCAGTGCGAGTTCATGAGCACGGTGGCCGAGCCGCTGCCGGTGCAGGTCTTCCTCAAGATGCTGGGCCTGCCGCTCGACCGGCTGCCGGAATATCGCCAGATTGTGAAGGAGCATATGGAAGCGATCGATACCGATCGCGAAGGATCGATGCGCCGCCTGCAGCGCATTGCCGCGGCGATGCGCGACACCGTGCTCGACCGGAAGGACAATCCGAAGGATGACATCATCTCCATGCTGTGGAAGCTGGAGGTGGACGGCCAGCCGAGCACGCTTGCCGACATGGAAAATTACGGCGTGCTGCTGTTCATCGCGGGCCTCGACACGGTGATGAACGGCATGGGTCTCGCCATGCGCGGCCTCGCGCTCGACCTGCCGTTGCAGGACAAGCTGCGTGCCGAGCCGAAACTGGTGGCGGAAGCCGCCGAGGAAATGCTGCGTCGCTTCACCTTCACCGTGCCGATGCGGGTCATCAAGAAGCCGGCGGAGCTGGCCGGGGCCAAGCTGATGCCGGGCGACATGCTCAAGCTGTTCCTGCCCGCCGCCGATCTCGACGCGAAGGAGTTCCCGCAGCCAGACAGCTATGATCTCGATCGCGAGAACAATGTTCACATTGCCTTTGGCGTTGGTCCGCATCGCTGCCTCGGCTCGCACCTCGCCCGCATCGAGCTGCAGGTTCTCTATGAGGAGATGCTGGCGCGCATGCCGCAGTTCCGGCTCGATCCTGCCAAGCCCACAGTCTTCCACGGCGGCCATGTGATCGGCATAGAGACGCTCAATCTGGTCTGGGACGCCTGATGGTCTGGCAACGTTCGCGCCCGCGCCTCGACCGGGAAAATCGTGCCTTCTGGACCGGCGGGGCGGAGGGGAAGCTCAACATCACCCGCTGCGACGACTGCGGCCAGTTCACCCATCCCCCGCGCGAAATCTGCCGCCATTGCCAGTCGGAACATGTCGGCCCGCATGCGGTCGCCGGCACCGGCGCGGTCGATACCTATACGATCAACTATCAGGCCTGGGCCAAGGATATGGAGGTGCCCTTCGTCATCGCCCGTGTCCGGCTCGACGATGTGCCGGGGGTCTATCTCACCACCAATATCGTCAATTGCCCGGTCGATGCCGTCGACATGGATGACCGCGTCCGCGTCACCTTCGAGGAGCAGGACGGCATCTGGTTCCCCCTGTTCGAGAAGGTCGCATGAGCATGGCGCGCGAAGCCTATATTACCGGCATCGGCATGTCGGAGGTCGGCGTGCGGCTGACCCGGTCGCCGCTGGGCCTGACGCTGGACGCCGTGCGCGAGGCGATTGCCGACGCGGGCCTGACGCTCGACCAGATTGACGGCGTCGCCACCTATCCCGGCAAGATGTCGACCTTCCTCGGCTTCTCGCCGGTCAGTGCCGACGATGTGATCGAGATATTGGGCCTCAACACGCGCTGGCATATCGGCGCGGCGGAGGCGACGGCGCAGCTGGGCGCGATCGCCGAGGCGGCGATGGCGGTGAAGGCCGGCCTTGCCCGCCATGTCCTGTGTTTCCGCACCGTCTATGAAGCGGCGGCGCTGGCCCGCCCCGAGGAATTCCCGCCGATGGAACGGCGCAAGGATGTGTCGGGCAATTCGCAATGGGTCTCGCCCTTCGGCGCCTTCTCGGCCGCCAACTGGACCGCGCAATTCGCGATGCGCCACATGAAGCGCTATGGCCTGACCCGCGAACAGCTCGCCCAGGTGGCGCTGAACGATCATGCCAATGCGGCGCGCAACCCGCGCGCGATCGTCAAGAAGCCGCTGACCATGGACGACTATATGGCGGCGCGGATGATCAGTTCGCCCTTCTGCCTCTATGATTGCGACCGCTTCACCGATGCATCGACCGTGCTGATCGTGTCGGCGGGCGATGCGCTGGATGAGGTGAAGACGACACCGGTCCGCATCGCCGCCAGCGCCGGATCAGTCGAGCGCTACAGCTGGGATCAGGCCGAATGGGCGAGCGCCTATCCGACCGGGCGCGACCTGTGGAAGAACACGGACTATAGCGCCAAGGATGTCGATACCGTCCAATTCTATGACGGCTTCGCCTTCCAGCCGATCACCTGGCTCGAAGGGCTGGGCTTCTGCGATGTCGGCGAGGGCGGCCAGTTCCTCGAAGGCGGCAAGCGCATCGCGCTCGACGGCGAACTGCCGATGAACACCGGCGGCGGCCAGCTTGGCTGGGGGCGTCTGCACGGCTTCGGCTTTGCCTATGAATCGGTGGTGCAGTTGCGCGGCGAAGGCGGTGCGCGCCAGATCGCTGGCGACCCGAAGGTGGCCGTGGCGACATCGGGTGGCGGCCCGATGGCGGCGGCGCTGCTGCTGGCCAGGGACTGACACGCATGGACAGCGGGATGCTCGACCTGCTGCCCGGCTTTCGCCGTCGCTTCCTGGTGACGCCGCTGCCCGGCCGGGTGACGGCCGCGGTCGAGGATGATTATCATTCGATGGCGGTCATCCTTCACCATGACGGCGCGCGCATCACCGACGTCGAATCGATCATGGAGCGGGTGCCCTGGACCACTTGTCCGGGCGCGCCCGCCGTGCTTCAGGCGACCTTCACCGGGGTCGCGCTCGCCAATGTTGCGGCGCGCGGCGAGAAGAAGGCGAACTGCACTCATTTGCATGATCTGGCCGTGCTGGCCGCGGCCCATGCCGACGACGAGGCGCCGACCCGCTACGAGATTCTCGCCTGCGATCCGGTCGAGGAGGATCTGGCCGTGGCTGAGATTCGCCGCGACGGCATGCCGCTGCTGCAATGGGCGCATCGCCGCCATGTCATGGTCGCGCCGGCCGAGATGGCCGGCCAGTCGCTGATGAAGCTGCGGCCGTGGATCGATGCGCTGGACCAGCCAGAGCGGGAGGCCGCCCGGCTGCTGCAATGGGGCACGATCCTCGCCAATGGCCGGCTCATTCCGATGGAGCGGCAATCGACCGCGACCCGCGTCCCGCCCAACTGCTTCACCTTCCAGCCGGAAAATGCGGTCAAGGCGCAGCGTGTCGGCCGGGTGGTCGACTTTACCGCCGAACCTTTGGTGCCGCTCGACCATTTTGACGGCGCCGCCTATGACCGGCCGCGCGACGCAGGATAGAGGAAACGGGACGATGGACGAGGCGCGGAAACTGGTAGCTCCCGAATTGCGCGCGGCGCTCGACCTCTTCCCGCCGCTCGACCTGAGCGATCAGAATATCGCCGCCTTCCGCCAGCCCTTTGCCACCCGCCCGGCCGAGCCCATGCCCGAAGCGCTGGCCGCCGTGCAGCGCGAAGAAGTCTTCCTGCCCGGCGCGCCCGGATCGCCCGATGTGCGCTGCCTGCTCTATCGCCCGACGGAGACCGTTGGCGACGCGCTGCGGCCGGCCTATCTCCATATTCATGGCGGCGGCTTCGTGCTGGGCATGGCCGACATGAGCGACCTGTCCAATCGGGCCTGGGTGGCGCAACTGGGCTGTGTCGTCCTGTCGGTCGATTATCGGCTGGCGCCCGAGACGCCGTTTCCCGGTGCGCGCGACGATTGCCATGTCGCGCTCGCCTGGCTGCATGACCAGGCCGAGGCGCTGGGCATCGACCGCAGCCGTATCGCGATCGGCGGCGAGAGCGCGGGCGGCGGCCATGCCGTGGCGCTGGCGATCCATGCCCGCGACCAGGGCACCTATCCGATCTGCTTCATGCTGCTCGATGCGCCGATGCTCGACGATCGCACCGGCAGCAGCGCGCCGCTCCACCCCGTCACTGGCCGGTTCGTCTGGACGCCGGTGCAGAATCGCTATGGCTGGGGGGCACTGCTCGGGCAGGAAGCCGGGACCGACCATGTCCCGACCGACGCCGTGCCGGCCCGCTGCCCCGACCTGTCCGGCCTGCCGCCTGCCTTCATCAGCGTCGGCGCGCTCGACTTGTTTCTGGAGGAGGATATCGACTTCGCCCGCCGGCTGATGGCGCTGGGCATCGCGGTCGAACTCCATGTCACGCCCGGCGCCTATCATGGCTTCGGCCTTGCCGGCCCCGATACGCCGCAGATGCAGGCGCTCCAGACGATGCGCCTTGCCGCCCTCCGCCGCGCCCTGGCCGCGCAATAAGCCCCGGCCTCTACGCACCGCCAGCCCCCTCCCCAACGATGAGAGCGTCTTGTCCAACTCATTCACATAGTATAGGGGGGTATCCTATGCACATCATCGCGGATCAGGACAAATTGCTGGCGCGGGTGCGCCGCATCGCGGGGCAGGTCAACGCCGTCGAGCGCCAGTTGGCGGGCGATGCGGGCTGCTCGGAAACACTCCAGCTGGTCGCCTCGGTGCGTGGCGCGGTCGGCAGCCTGATGGAGGAACTGATCGAGCAGCATATGCGCGAGCATGTCGCCCGCCCCGGCCTGACCGACGAAGCGCGCACGGCCGCCACCGAAGAAATGCTGGCGCTGATCCGCCGCTACGGGAAATGACCATGCACGACGATCACGCCCATGGGCACCATCATCATGGCGCGGGCTGCAACCATGAGCATGCGCATCATCCCGCCCCGCCGCCGCCGCCGACCGACAAGGATGGCGAGGAACGCCATTATTTCGACCATATCTATTTGAGCGCAGGGCATGACAAAAATGCCAGGCGCACCCTGTGGGTCGTCTGGCTGACTGCCGCGACCATGGTGGTGGAGATCGCCTTCGGCTGGATCACCGGGTCGATGGCGCTGCTGGCCGACGGCTTCCACATGGCGACCCATGCCGGCGCGCTGGCCGTGGCCGCGGCGGCCTACAGCTATGCCAGGCGCCATGCCCGCAACCCGCGCTACACCTTCGGCACCGGCAAGGTCGGCGACCTGTCCGGCTTCGCCTCTGCGCTCCTGCTGCTGCTGACCGCGCTCTTCATCGCGATCGAGTCCGGCATGCGCCTGTTCGAGCCGGTGCAGGTCGCCTTTGGCGAGGCGACCCTGGTCGCGGTGGTCGGTCTTGCCATCAATCTGGTGAGCGCCCTGCTGCTCGGCCACGACCATAGCCATGATCATTCGCATGGCCATGCCCATGACGATCATGACCATGGTCCCGACCAGAAGGGCGGCCATGCCGACAACAACCTGCGCGCCGCCTATGTCCATGTGCTGACCGATGCGCTGACGTCGGTGCTGGCGATCGCTGCGCTTCTCGCCGGTCGCTATCTGGGCTGGTGGTGGCTCGATCCGGCGGTCGGCCTCCTGGGCGCAGTGGTCATCGCCCGCTGGGCCTGGGGCCTGATGAAGGACACCGCCGCCATCCTGCTCGACACCGCCGAACCCGCATTAATGGCCAGGGTGCGCGGAATGGTCGAAGCCGAAGGCGCCACCATCCGCGATCTCCATGTTTGGCGTATCGGCCCGCACGCCCATGCCGCGATCATCAGCCTCGCCCCCGGCGCCGACGGCGCCAGGGTCCGCGAACGGGTCCGCAGCCTGCCGCGCATGGAGCATGTCACGGTGGAGTGCGGCTAAACCCCCGCACCTGTCCTACAGAGCCGGGCCTATGTTAGGCTGCGCCCGGCTCTTTCCTATCGTCCGGCGCACCCATCTCCTTCGCAAGATGATTTCCTACAGGAGCAAGGAAATGTCGAAATGTGCGGGAAATATGCGAAGTTAAGCGGACGAAATCCTATTTTCAGGCGGGCTTCAACGCATCCATGATCTGGCGCACCGGGGTCAGGTCATAGCCAGCCGCCTCGGCCTGCGCCGCCAGCACATTGGCATTGTCGCCCGCCCGCGCCCGGGTCAGTGCCCACAGCAAGGTGCTACGCGTGCCCGACCGGCAATAGGCCAGGATCTTGCCCTCGCCCGCCTGCTCGATCGCGGCGGCCATGCCGTCGAGCTGCCAGGGCGCGAAGCCGCCATGGGCGACCGGCACGGCGGCATAGGCGACACCGGCATCGATCGCCGCCGCCTCGACCGCAGCGCCGTTGGTCTGCCCCGGCTCCTCGTCATCGGGGCGGTTGTTGATGATCATGGTCACGCCCAGCGCCTTGGCGGTCTCCACCTGATCGACGCTGATCTGGGGCGAGACATAGAGGCGGTCGGTCAGCTGGCGGAACATGGGCAAATCTCCTTCGCCCCCGCCATGCGCCCGCCCGCCGCAGGATTCAAGCGTCTGAACGCCCACCCGGCATTGATGCCCCTTCATCCGTTCGTTTCGAGCCTGTCGAGAAACGGGGCCACAAGCTCAGCCGCTACAGATAGGGCCGGATCGCCGCCAGGAAGGCATCGCCATAGGCGTCCAGCTTCTTCTGCCCGACGCCACTGACCGTGCCCAGTTCATGGATGGTCGCGGGCCGCTGCTCCGCCATTTCCCGCAGCGTCGAATCATGGAAGATAACATAGGGCGGCACCCCCGCGTCCTGCGCCAGTTCGCGGCGACAGGTGCGCAGCGCGTCGAACAGCGGATCGCCGACCGGATTGGCGTCGCTGCCATTGCGAGCGTTGCGCTTCTTCCGCTCGCGCCGGGGCGGCACCAGGATGCGCACCTCCTCCTCGCCACGCAGGATCGGCCGGGCATTGGGGCCGAGCATCAGCCCGCCATGCTCGGTCGTCTCCAGCGCGTCGCGCACCAGCAGCGCGCGCGACACCGGCCGCAGCAAGGCCGTCTCGTCGCCATCGACGATCGCATAGACGGAGATCCTGTCATGCCCGCGCTCGCGAATCTTGTCGGTCACCGCCCCGCTCAGCACCGCCTCGATATGCCCCGCGCCGAAACTCTGGCCGGTGCGATAGACCGCCGACAGATATTTGCGCGCGGTCTCGGTTGCGTCGACGCTGGCCGGCGGGGTCAGGCAATTGTCGCAATTGCCGCAGGTCGGCGACGGGTCTTCCCCGAAGTGCCGCAGCAATATCGCGCGACGGCAGGTCGCGGTCTCCACCAGCGCGCCCAGCGCCGCGATCCGCGCCCGCTCGCCCTGCTGGCGCGCCGGTTCCAGCTCCATGATGCGCTGGCGGGCGCGGGCGAAATCCTCCGCCCCCCAGAAGAGATGCGCCACCGCCGGTTCACCATCGCGGCCGGCGCGACCCGATTCCTGATAATAGCCCTCGATCGACTTGGGCAGGCCGGCATGGGCGACGAAGCGCACGTCGGGCTTGTCGATCCCCATGCCAAAGGCGACGGTGGCGACCATCACCATATCCTCGCTGGCGATAAAGGCGGCCTGGTTGGCGGCGCGCTGGGCCGGGTCCATGCCGGCATGATAGGCACGCACCGCCCGGCCACCGCGCCCCAGCGTCTCGGCCAGCTTCTCGGTCGCCGCGCGGGTCGGCGCATAGACCACGCCCGGCCCCGGATTGGCGGCGAGCAGGTCGGCCAGTTGACGCGTCAGCCCGTCGCGCGGATGGACGGCATAGCGGATATTCGGCCGGTCGAAGCCCGAGATAATCAGGCCATCCTCGGGAATGCCGAGCTGGACCAATATATCCTTGCGGGTATGCGCGTCCGCCGTCGCCGTCAGCGCCAGCCGCGGGACATCGGGAAATTCATCGAGCAGCGGCCGCAGCAACCGATAGTCGGGGCGGAAATCATGTCCCCATTCGGACACGCAATGCGCTTCGTCGATCGCGAACAGCGCAACCTTCGCCGAGCGCAGCAGATTGCGGAACCCCTCACCGCTCGCCCGTTCCGGCGCGACATAGAGCAGGTCCAGCTCGCCATTGCGCAGCCGATCCTGCGTCTCGCGCCAGTCGGCATCGACGCTGGTCAGGCTGGCGGCGCGGATGCCCACGGCGGTCGCCGCGCGCAGCTGGTCATGCATCAACGCGATCAGCGGCGATACCACCACGCAACAGCCATCGAGCGCCACGGCCGGCAGCTGGTAGCAGAGCGACTTGCCCGCGCCGGTCGGCATGATCGCCAGGGTCGGCTGCCCGGCCATGACACGGCCGACCACCTGTTCCTGCACCCCGCGGAAAGTCGTGAAGCCGAAAATATCATGGAGCAGCGTGGGAATGTCGCGGGGCATCCAGCGGCCTTAGCGACTCAAGACCAACGGTGCCAGTGGCGCGAAGTGCCGGTTTGAGAATGCGCCATCCAGCGCATTCCGGCACCAGCTCCCTTAACCCACCGGATCGAGCAGACAGCCCCAGCCCGGCTTGAACCGCGCAGTGCGCGACGCCAGCAGCGGCACATGGGCCTCTACCGCCCGCTCCTCCGGCTTGTCGGTCAGCCGCACCATCGCCATGCCCGGCTCCTTGTCGCCCTGGCAGCTTCCCATGGCACGCCCTTCGACATAGCGGCAGGAACAGGTCAGCCGCGCGCCATAGGCCGAGCCGAGCTGCGCGCGGGCACGCAGCGTCGACCAGTTCCACGCCAGCGCCGCCAGCAACGCGAAGAGGATCAGTCCGGCGACGATCCACCATTTACCACGAACCGCCATGGTCCTTCTTCCCGCCTCCATGCTAAGGGCGCCGGCTTATGCAGATCGAGAAGCGAATCGTAAAGCGCCTTGCCATGGGTGCCGGACTGGTGGCGCTCGTCCTCGCCGGCACGCTGGCGGGGCGCGCCGCCCATGCGCCCGAGCCCGTCTATAGCGTAGACACCGACGCGGTGGTCAGCGCCAGCGCGCTGCGCGGCGCGATCGATCCGCTGTTCGACGACAAGGCAATGGGCGAAACCCGCGCCCTGCTGGTCATGCGCGACGGCAAGGTGATTGCCGAGCGCTATGCCCCCGGCATCACCCCCGACACGAAATTGCTGTCCTGGTCGATGGCCAAGAGCGTGACCGGGGTGCTGGTCGGGCTGATGGTGTCGGACGGGCGGCTGGCGCTCGATTCGCCGGTGCCGGTCGCGGCCTGGAGCCAGCCGGGCGATCCGCGCGGCCGCATCACCCTGCGCCAGTTGCTGTCGATGACCTCGGGCCTCGACCATGCCGAGGATGACGAGCCGATCACCGAGGGCGATACCGTGCGCATGCTGTTCATGGACGGCGCGCAGGACATGGCGGCCTATGCCGAATCCAAGCCACTCGCGCATAATCCCGGCGAGACATTTTCCTACTCCACCGGCAGCACGATGATCCTGTCGGACCTGATGACCCGGATGCTGACCAACAGCAACCATCCCGACGTGCGCCGCCGGGCAATGCAGATGTTCATCGACGGCCGGCTGAAGGCGCCGGGCAAGCTGTCCAGCCTGACCCCGGAATATGACGCCAACGGCACGCTGATCGGCGGGTCGATCATGCACATGACCGCGCGCGACTATGGCCGCTTCGGCGAATTGCTGCGCAACCATGGCCGCTCGCCCAACGGCCATCAGATCGTACCGGAAAAATGGGTCGACTATATGCGCGCGCCCTCGCCCCGGAACGCGGCCTATGGCGCCCATCTCTGGCTCAACCGCGACGCCCGCGAGAGCGCGCTGATGCCCGGCCTCGCCTCGGCCAGCCTGTTCGGCTGCGTCGGCCATAATGGCCAATATATATTGGTCGCGCCCGGTCAGCGGCTGACGATCGTGCGGATCGGCATGTCGCCGGAGAAGGAACAGCGCAGCGCCGTGAAGGCGCAGCTTGCCCGGCTGATCGGCCTCTTCCCCGGTTAAAGGGTGAAGGTGCCTTCGATGACCGTGCGACATGCGCCGGTCATCACCACCCGGTCGCCCTCCAGCCGGCAGCCGAGCCGCCCGCCCCGCGCCGAAGCTTGGATTGCGCTGATCGCATCCTTGCCGAGCCGCTCCGCCCAATAGGGCGTCAGCAGGCCATGGGCCGATCCGGTCACCGGATCCTCGTCGATTCCGCCGCCGGGCACGAAGACGCGGCTGATGATGTCGCTGTCGTCGCCCGGCGCGGTCGCCATCAGCAGAGTGTCGCCCAACTTGCGCAGGGTCGCGAAATCAGGCTCCAGCGCGCGGATCGCCGCAGCATCACGATAGACGAAGATCGCATAGCCGCCATCGCGCCACCGGGTTTCGACGATGTCGCCGCCCATCCCCGCCGCCAGCTCCGGCAGAGGCTTGGGTTCGCTGGTCCAGGCCGGCAGCGACAGTTCATAGCCCTCGCCCGCGCGGCTCACGGTCAGCACCCCGGCATGGCGCGTGCGAAAGCGGATGGTATCACCCTGCATCAGCACATGCCCGCTCGCCAGCGTGGCATGGCCGCACAGCTTCACCTCGACCGCCGGGGTGAACCAGCGCAGCGCATAATCGGCGTCCGCATCGCCCGGCGTCGGCACGGTGAAGGCGGTTTCCGACAGATTGTTTTCTGCGGCGATCGCCTGCAGCACCGCATCGTCCAGCCAGGCGTCGAGCGGCATCACCGCTGCCGGATTGCCGGTGAAGGGCGCGTCGGCAAAGGCGTCGACCTGGGTGAAGCGAAGGCGGGTCATGGACGATACTCCTGATGGATCGACGCCTTCATGCCGGGCGCGCACCACCCCCGACAGGGCCGGACGCGGGGAATTGGTCCCTTAGCAGGCACGTTTAAAATCCCGTTCGGGCTGCGCGAAGTCGAAGCCATCGACTGAGCGGAGCGAAGTACCCTCCCGTCGGTCGGGTGAGCCCTTCGACTTCGCTCAGGGCGAACGGTGATCGGCGGCGCAACGCTAGCCCAAAATGACCAGCGCCGTGCATACGGCACCGCCGACGATCAGGTTGAGCGGCACGCCGATGCGCACGAAATCGGCGAAGCGATAATCGCCCGCGGCATAGACCAGCGCGTTGGTCTGATAGCCGATCGGCGTCGCAAAACAGGCCGATGCCCCGATCATCAGCGCGATCACCAGCGGACGTGGATCGGTGCCCAGTTGATGCGCCAGCGCGATGGTGAGCGGGGTCAGCAGCGCCGCGACCGCATTGTTGCTGAGCAGTTCGGACAGGATCAGCGCGGCGAAATAGACGATGAAGACCAGGCTCCATTGCGGCGCGACCTGCATCAGCGGCGTGATCCAGCCCACCATCAGCGCGACGCTGCCCGCCTGTTCCAGCGCAAGCCCCACCGCCAGCATGGCAAAGATCAGGATCAGCACATCGCCGTCGATCGCCGCCCAGGCCTCCTCCGCGTCGATGCAGCGGGTGACCAGAATCACGCCGACGGCGATGAAGGCACCCAGGCCGATGCCGATCACGTCCAGCGCAGACAGGATCACCACCGCCGCCATCGCCAGGATCGCGATCCATGCCTTGCGCGGGCGGAAGGCGCGGGTGCGGCTGATGTCGACGCCGATCAGGTTGGGATTGTCTTTCAGCGAACGCATCGCATCGTCGCTGCCCGCCACCAGCAGCCGGTCGGCGCCCCGCACCCGTGTATCGGCCAGATCCGGCCCCGGCAGATGCCGCGCGCGATGGATGCCGATCAGGCGGACGCGCAACGCGTGGAGGAAGGGAATGTCGATCAGCCGCTCGCCGATCGAGGGATGGCTGGGCGCGACCATCGCCTCGATCACCGTGCCCTCGCGCGCGGAGGTTTCGGAATCGGCCGCGATGCCCAGTTCGAAATCGCCCGACTCGCGCAGCGTCATGATCGCCGTGCCATCGGCGCGAACGATCAACCGGTCACCGACATGCAGTTCCTCCTGCGCCAGGTCGTGGCGCCGTATCTCGCCCGCGCGCTTGAGCCCGATCAGCGTCACCGACCGGCCCAGCACCGACAGGTCGCCAATCTCGCGGCCGATCAGATCGCTATCCGGCGTCACCACCAGTTCGGTCAGATATTCCTGGACATTGCCGCCATGTTCCCCGCCGATCGAGGGCGGGTCGCTGGGCAGCAGGAAGCTGAGACTGACGAGGGTCAGGATACCGGCCGCAACGCCGGCCAGGCCATAGGGGGTGATGTCGAAAATGCCGAACGGCACCATGCCCTGATCGGCCGCGATGCCCGCGACGATCAAATTGGTCGACGTGCCGATCAACGTGATGCAGCCGCCCAGCACGGCGATCGCGTTCATCGGGATGAGCAACTTCTTCACCGGATAGCCGGTCGCCTGCGCCAGGCGGAACATGATCGGGATCAACAGCACGACGACCGGCGTGTTGTTGAGGAAAGCGGACAGCAGCACGGTGCCCAGCGTGACTTCGGCGAGCGCCAGCCGGGGCCGCTTTTGCGCCCGCACCATCACCAGTTCGGCGATGCGGTTGATCGTGCCGGTGCGAATGAGCGCCCCCGACAGCACGAACATCGCGCCGACAGTCAGCGGCGCACTATTGGAGAAGACCGAAAAGAGCGATTTCTCGTCGAGCAGCCCCAGCAGCGCGAAAGCACAAGCGCCCAGCACCGACACGACGGTCGGCGAATAACGTTCGCGCACGAAGGCGACGAACATACAGGCCAGGATCAGGAGACTGATTTCCGCGCGGTAGATGCCCAGCAACGCGGTGATGAAATGCATCTGGTCATTGCCCCCGTTGATCGCGTGATCGCGTCTCTGACGGAGGTGAAACGAAATGGGCCAGCCATGGTTGCATGGCTGGCCCGTGTCGCGGCGTCAGGGGACGTTTTGACCGTCAAACCGCGCTTGGCGCGCTGACGCTCCCCAGGCTTACGCTCTGCCGCTCACCCTCCCGCGGGTGACATCTGTCATCCTAGCGTAATATGGGCGAGTCGTCTCTTGTCATTTGCACATTCGGCGCGCGATTGGCGCAGTTCGGCGCGTCAGTCGGCGCCACACTGGGCGCGGTGCAGCAGCTTCTGGTCTGCCAGCACCAGCGCCATCATCGCTTCGACCACCGGCACGCCGCGAATGCCGACACAGGGGTCATGGCGCCCCTTGGTGATGATGTCCGACGCATCGCCTTCGCGCGTCACCGTTTCGACCGGGATCAGGATCGAACTGGTCGGCTTGAAGGCGATCCGCACCTTGACCGGCTGGCCGGTGGAAATCCCCCCGGCAATGCCGCCGGCATGGTTGGCGAGAAAGACCGGGCCATCGTTGCCGGGCCGCATCGGATCGGCATTCTGTTCGCCACGCAGCCGGGCGGCCGCGAAGCCATCGCCAATCTCCACGCCCTTGACCGCGTTGATGCTCATCATCGCGCTCGCCAGTTCGCTGTCGAGTTTGGCATAGAGCGGCGCGCCCCAGCCGGCCGGCACGCCCGATGCGACGCATTCGACCACCGCGCCGAGCGAAGAGCCATCCTTGCGCGCACCATCGACCAGCGCTTCCCAACGCACGGCGGCTGCAGCGTCCGGGCAGAAGAAGGGGTTCTGGCCGATCTGCGAAGCGTCGAAATTGCCATAGTCGATCGCGTCGCCGCCAATCTCGCTCACATAGGCGAAGATATCGACTTCCGGGATGACCAGCCGCGCGACCGCGCCAGCCGCCACCCGGCTGGCGGTCTCGCGCGCCGAGGACCGCCCGCCGCCGCGATAATCGCGAAAGCCATATTTGGCGTCATAGGCATAGTCGGCATGGCCGGGGCGATAGGCCTTGGCGACCTCCGAATAATCCTTCGATCTCTGATCGGTGTTCTCGATCATCAGGCTGATCGGCGTGCCGGTGGTCTTGCCATCGAACACACCCGACAGGATGCGCACCTCATCGGCCTCGCGCCGCTGGGTCGTGAACTTCGACGTGCCCGGCTTGCGCAGGTCGAGCCAGGGCTGGATGTCCGCCTCGCTCAGCTCAAGCCCCGGAGGGCAGCCATCCACCATCGCACCGATGGCCGGACCATGGCTTTCACCCCAGGTCGAAAAGCGGAATACGCGACCGAAACTGTTGAAGCTCATATCTATCCCAATCCGGTCGCGTCGTTCTTACTTGTCCAGCGCGATATCGGGCGCGTCCTCGGCCTTCATGCCAATGACATTATAGCCCGCATCGACATGGTGGATCTCGCCGGTCACGCCCGAGGCCAGGTCCGACAGGAGATAGAGGCCGGCGCCGCCGACATCGTCGATGGTGACGTTGCGACGCAGCGGCGAGTTCAGCTCGTTCCACTTGAGGATATAGCGGAAATCGCCAATGCCGCTGGCCGCCAGCGTCTTGATCGGACCGGCCGAGATCGCATTGACGCGGATATTTTCCGGGCCGAGGTCCATCGCCAGATATTTGACGCTGGTTTCCAGCGCTGCCTTGGCCACGCCCATGACGTTATAATGCGGGATGACCTTTTCCGCACCATAATAGCTCAGCGTCAGCAGGCTGCCGCCTTCCTTCATCAGCTTGCGCGCGCGCGCCGCAACGGCCACGAAGCTGTAGACCGAGATGTTCATGGTCATCAGGAAATTGTCGAGACTGGTGTCGGCATAGAGGCCGCGCAGTTCATTCTTGTCGGAAAAGCCGATCGCATGGACGACAAAATCCAGCTTGCCCCAGCGCGCCTCGATCTCGGCAAAGGCCTCGTCCAGCTTCGCCATGTCGGATACGTCGCAATCGATCAGAAAGTCCGAGCCCAGTTGCTCGGCCAGCGGCTTCACGCGCTTGGCCAGCGCCTCGCCCTGATAGGAGAAGGCCAGTTCCGCGCCCTGCGCATGCAATTGCTGCGAAATACCCCAAGCCAGCGACTTTTCGTTCGCCAGCCCCATGATCAGCCCGCGCTTTCCCGCCATCAAGCCTGTCATATCGTCGTTCCGTTCCCTTTATCCTGCACGGTGCCGGCCGCTTCGTCTTCCGGAAATTCCGCCAGTGCCGCATTCAATTCGGCGCCAATTACCACGCCAAGCCCAACGAGGAAGAAAAAAATGAGGGTGATCATGACACCGGCCAGACTGCCATAGGTCCGGTCATAGCCGCCAAGCATCGACAAGGTGATCGGCAGCAACAGGGTGACGGCATACCACCACAGCGCGGTGGCGATCGCGCCGGGCCATTTGGGGAAGCGCTTGTCGCGATAAACCGATGGCGTCAGCGACACATAAAGCGAATGGAGCGCCACGCACAGGATGGCCATCGGCACCAGCTTCGCCGAGGAAACCCAGGCGATCGCCTCATCGGCGAAGGGTAGCAGCCGGTGGAGCAACTGATCGACAGCGGTAATCGCCACCTGGAGCGAAAAGGCAAACATCACTGCCAGCACGCTGACCAGGGTTATGCCCACTGCCGCCAGGCGATAACGCCAGAAGGGCTTGGTGCTCTTCGTGCCATAGGCGCGGCGCAATATGTCGCGGATCGTCTCGATCAGGCTGCCCACCGTCCACAGGCCGACCAAACCGCCGAACCAGAGCAGATGGCCGGAACGCGCCTGCAACACGTCGCTGATCGGCTGGCGCACCACATCGGCCACGCCACGCGGCACGGTATAGAGAAAGGCATTGACCGCCGACAGCCCGTCCGACGTGCGGCCAAAGACGCTGGCGACCGCGGCCGCGACGATGAAGAAGGGGAACAACGTCATCAACGAGAGATAGGCCAGGTTCCCCGCATGGATGAACCCGTCGCTGTAGACGCCGACGGCCACCCGCTTGGCGATCTCGAAGCTGCGCGATCCAGGCCGGACCCGATCGATCTGGCGATGAAGCTTTTCCTGTGCCTGCGCCGCCATGTGGCGGCGCGACTCAGGGCTGTAGGGGGAGGGCAGCGGCACCCTTGCCGAACGTCCTAGACGCCCAGATGGGTCCGGACCGCCCGACCATCCTGCCAATCCTCGACCAGATGGAGGATCACCGGATCATCGGCGGGCACATCGATCAGCAGCGTCACCAACTGGTCGCCGCGCTGGCCATCCTTGCCGGTAAAGCCCTTCCCGCGCAGGCGCAGCGCCTTGCCCGACGTGGTGCCGGCGGGCACGCCCAGCATCACCGGACCGTCGACGGTCGGCACCTTGACCTTGCCGCCCTTCACCGCCTCGTTGAGGGTGATCGGCAGGTCGAGCAGCACATTGTCGCCGTCGCGCCTGAAGAAGGGATGCGGCTTCACCTCGATGGTGACGATCGCGTCGCCCGCGCCGCCAGCCCCAGGCTGCCCCTTGCCCGACAGGCGCATCTGCGTCCCCGTCTCGACCCCGGCGGGCAGCTTCAGGTCGAGCGTCTTGCCGTCCTGCAAGGTGATGCGCTGCGGCGCCAGCGTCGCCGCGTCGACGAACTGCACTGCCAGCCGATAGGCGACATTAGCGCCCTTGGCCGGTGGCGCGCCGCGACCGAAGCCACCAAAACCGCCGCCACCCCCGGCGCGACGGCCCGCACCGCCGAACAGGCCTTCGAAGATGTCGCCGAAATCGGCGCCGCCCTCATTGAACTCGAACCCGCCGGGCCGCCCGCGGCCACCGCCGCCGCCAAAGCCGAAAGGCGCGGTCGGATTGCCGTCGGCATCGATCTCGCCCCGGTCGAAGCGGGCGCGCTTGTCCTTGTCCGACAACAGGTCATAGGCGTTGGTCACGGCCGAGAATTTCTCCGCCGCCTTCGGATTGTCCTGATTCTTGTCGGGGTGATATTGCTTGGCCAGCTTGCGATAGGCGGACTTGATCTCCGCTTCGCTCGCGCTGCGCGCCACACCCAGAGTGGAATAGGGATCCGCCATCTATCATCCTGTTATGTTGAAACCGGTATCTGCCGCGTCGCGGCCATAATGCCCCCTATGTGGCGGAAGGCCGGGCATCGTTCAAGCTGCGGCGCATCCGTATCGACAGTGCGGTGCCGGGAAACTAAGGCAGGGTCATGACCGATCCCTTCGCCCTTTTCGAC
This sequence comes from Sphingobium scionense, assembly GCF_014197035.1. GTDB lineage: Bacteria > Pseudomonadota > Alphaproteobacteria > Sphingomonadales > Sphingomonadaceae > Sphingobium > Sphingobium scionense. Next base: position 188,970 of record NZ_JACIEU010000010.1, read on the forward strand.
GAGTGGTACGCGCAGGCGCGCGAAACCGAGATCAACGATAGCAACGCCATGGCGCTGGCCACGGCCGATGCCCAAGGCCGCCCCTCGGTCCGCATGGTGCTGCTCAAGGGGCATGGCCCCGACGGCTTCATTTTTTACACCAATTTCGAAGGACGCAAGGCAGGCGACCTGCTCGCCAATCCGCATGCCGCCCTGCTGTTCCACTGGAAGTCGGTGCGCCGCCAGATCCGGATCGAAGGCCGCGTCGGCCCGGTCGACGACGCTACCGCCGATGCCTATTTCGCTACCCGCAGCCGCGACAGCCAGCTGGGCGCCTGGGCGTCCGACCAGTCCCGCCCCCTGCCCTCACGCGACGCCTTCATGGATCGCTATGAAGCGGTGCGCGCCCGGTTCGAGGGCGGCCCGGTGTCACGCCCACCCCACTGGTCGGGCTTCCGCCTGACCCCGGAACGGATCGAGTTCTGGCAGGATCGCGAGCATCGCCTGCATGAGCGGCGCGTCTTCACCCGCCAGGAAAATGGCTGGAACGAAGGGCTTCTCTATCCCTGAGCGAGCACCATGCCATTGTCCTGCCGTAAAACAGGGCGCGGAATATGGTGGCTCATTCGTCTATCCCCGCACAGCCCAAGCGTGCCCGATTGCGGGCCAGCCGGGCGCCTGTTAGGTGTCAGCACCCAGCAGGACCAGAATGAATGCGCGGGCGGACCGCTCGCTGGCTAGAGGAATATAATGCGAAATCGACTGACGGCCTACATCCTGACAGGCATGGTCCTGGGCGTGATCGTGGGCTTCGTGGCCAATCTCTGGGTCGGCGGGGATGAAGCGCTGGCCAAAGATGTGGCAGGCTACTTCCATCTTCTGGCCGACATCTTCCTCCATCTGATCAAGATGATCATCGCGCCTTTGGTCTTTTCCACGCTGGTCGCGGGCATCGCCCATATGGGCGACAGCGCGGCGCTGGGGCGGATCGGCGGGCGCGCGCTCGCCTGGTTCATCATCGCCAGCCTGATCTCGCTGACCCTGGGCCTGATCTTCGTCAATTTCTTCGAGCCGGGCGCCGGCCTCAACCTCGTCCGGTCGGGCGCGGATGCGGGCGTGAACACCGAAGCGCTCAATTTCCGCGACTTCATCCTGCACGTCTTCCCGACGTCGATGATCGGGGCGATGGCGGACAATCAGATCCTGCAGATCGTCGTCTTCTCGCTGTTCGTCGGCGTGGCGCTGACCGCCATCGGCGAAAAGGGCAAGCCGATCATCACCGTGATCGAGGCATTGGTCGAACTGATGCTGCAGGTCACCGGCTATGTCATGCGGGTCGCCCCGCTCGCCGTGTTCGGCGCGCTCGCTTCGTCGGTGACGGTGCAGGGGCTTGGCGTGCTCAAGACCTATGGCGCGCTGGTCGGCGAATTCTACATCGCCCTCATCTGCCTGTGGGTGCTGCTGTTCGGCGCGGGCGCGATCTTCCTTGGCAAGCGGATGTTCAAGCTGATCCGCTATGTCCGCGAGCCGATCCTGATCGCCTTCTCCACCGCTTCGTCGGAAGCCGCCTATCCCAAGATGCTGGAGCAACTCGACCGGTTCGGCGTACCGCGCCGCATCTACAGCTTCGTTCTGCCGCTGGGCTACAGCTTCAACCTCGACGGCTCGATGATGTATGCGACCTTCGCGACCATCTTCATCGCCCAGGCCTATGGCATCGACCTGCCGATCGCGACCCAGATCACGATCCTGCTGGTGCTGATGGTGACGAGCAAGGGCATCGCCGCCGTGCCGCGCGCCTCACTCGTCGTCGTCGCCGCCACCCTGGGCCAGTTCGACCTGCCGGTCGAGGGCGTCGCCTTCATCCTGGCGGTCGACCATTTCATGGACATGGGCCGCACCGCGACCAACGTTCTGGGCAACGCCATCGCCACCTCGGTCATCACCAAGTGGGAAGGCATGCTGGAGGTGGAGGAGCCGGTCGACGTGCCCCATCCCAGGGCGCCGACCCACACCCCCTCGCACGGCCGGGCGGGACTGGAGCTGGCATCCGACATGGTAGACGAGGATCGCAAGGGCTGACGCCCTTTCCCCGACCAAAGGAAAAGGCCCCGCCTGCGGCATGCAAGCGGGGCTTTTTTCTGCCTACCAAAGAACGCCGCGCACCGGCTCTACGGGTGCGGGTGCCGGATCACCGATCGACTGGAGCAAGTCGATCTCGATCGTGCGGCACATGGCGGTCAGCGGCACGTCATGGACACTGTCGGCAAAGGGATCGGTCAGATCGTCACCGATCCGCAGCACGGCCATGAACATCAGGCCCGCGACGGTCGAACCGAGCGGCGTCGCAAGGCCCAGCGTCTCGACCAGCCCGATCGGCAACAGGATGCAGAAGAGGTGGGTGAAGACCACCGGCAGCAATCGATACTGAAATGGCAGCGGGGTGTTCTTCAGCCGCTCCATCCCGCCCTGGGCATTGGCGATATCGACCAGCACCTTCTCCATCTGGGTCTGCTGGATGGTGTCGATCCAGCCTTCCTGTCGGGCCATGTCGATTCGCCGGCCGGTGCTGTCGAGCAGGCCGTTGGCCGGATTGACGCGGGCCAGAGCCTTGCCCTGATCCTCCTCCCGCAGGAATTTCGTCACATCCTCGCCGATCGGCTGGCGCCGCAGTTGGCAGCGCAGCGCATTAACATAGGCGATCTGACGTCGCACAATTTCGCGCTTCAACTCACGCCCCTCCGGGTCGGGCAGGAAGTTGCGCGCCGAACGCGCCAGGCTGCGCGAGGCATTGATCATCGCGCCCCACAACACGCGCCCTTCCCACCAGCGCTGATAGCTGCTGTTCGATCGGAAGCCCAGGAACAGCGCCAGCGCCGAACCGAAGATGGTGAGCGGCAATGACGGCGCCTTGAAGGGCAGCAGATAATAGGCAGCCGTAACGGCACAGTCCCACACGAACAGCGCGGTCAGCGGCTTCCATACTTCCGATGCGATCCGGCGCATGCTGGGGACGGCATCAACGATCATGCAAGACTCCTTCTGATGAACCGGCGCAACGCCTGAGCATGCGGCTATGCTCCATCGATGCCCTATCGAAACGAAATATTGCCCACAGCGCAACCGCCATCCGCATGGCTCGTTGGTTAGGGAGACAGGGAGAGGCCATGACTGATATGGGCACAGAGGAAAAGGATGGCAGGCGCGCGGCCTTCTCGCTGCAATGGCAGATGCTGGCCGGTTTCCTGATCGGCCTTGTCGCCGGACTGGTCGCATACACCGCCACGCCCGGCGCGCCCTGGATCGACGCGGTCACCACCTATGCCACCGGCCCGATCGGCCAGATTTTCCTGCGGCTGCTGTTCATGCTGGTGATCCCGCTGCTGGTCTCCGCGCTGATCGTCGGCATCGCCGAAATGGGCGAGATGCGCTCGCTGCGACGGGTGGGCCTGCGCACTCTCATCTATACGCTGGTCGTGTCGGGCATCGCGGTCGTCATCAGTCTGGCGCTGGTCAATCTGCTGCAGCCCGGCACCGGGGTAGACCCGGCACAGGCACGCGCCCTGCTGGCCGATGCAGGACAGGGGGCGAAGGCGATCCTTGACCGCGGCGCCGACACGCCGACCGGCATGCAGGCGCTGATCGCGATCATCCCCGACAATGTGATCGCGGCGATGGTCGACAATGACATATTGGCGGTGATGGTCTTCGCCCTCTTCTTCGGCATCGGACTGGTGCTGGTGCAGACCGAGCAATCGAAACTGCTGCTTAATGCCATGGAGGGGGTGTTCGAAGTGTCGATGCGCCTGATCGGCATCGTCATCCGCCTGGCGCCGATCGCCATCGCCTGCTTCATGTTCAACCTCGCCGCCCAGTTCGGCTGGGATCTGCTCCTGCGCCTGTCCGCCTATGTCGGGGTCGTGCTGCTGGCGCTCGCAATCCAAATGTTCGGCATCTATTCGCTGTTGATCGCCCTGCTCGCGCGCCGGTCGCCGTTGCGCTTCTTCGCCGCCGTGCAGGAAGCGAGCGTCATGGCTTTTGCCACCGCCTCCTCCAACGCTACCCTGCCGACCGCCATCCGCGTCGCGGAAGAGAATCTGCACCTGCCGCGCCGCATCGCCCGCTTCGTCCTCACCATCGGCGCCACCGCCAACCAGAATGGCACGGCGATGTTCGAAGGGATCACCGTCCTGTTCCTCGCCCAATTCTTCCATGTCGACCTCAGCCTTGGCCAGCAGTTGATGGTGATGCTGGTCTGCATATTGGGCGGAGTCGGCACGGCGGGCGTGCCGGCCGGATCGCTGCCGGTGGTCGCGATGATCCTGGCGATGGTCGGCATCCCGCCAGAGGGAATCGGACTGGTGCTGGGCGTCGACCGGCTGCTCGACATGTGCCGCACCGCGCTCAACGTCACCGGCGACCTGGTGGCCGCGACGGTGATATCGGCGCTTGAGGAGATCAGCGCTGCGCCTTTGCCGCCTGCGCCCACCAGATGAGCGTGTCGGCGAAACCAGCAAAGCCGCGGTCCAGTGCCGCTCCGCCCTCCCCCTGGGGCCGGGCCTGCTCGTCCAGCGTCTGCCCGATCTGGCCGACACTCAGCCGTTCGGGTATCACCGCCATGCCCATGGCGGACAACGTCACCGTCCAGTCGGCATGGCTGTTCACCCCGGCGAAGCGGCCCATCGAATAGCTCGCGATCGCCGCCGGCCGGCGGTCGAACTCCTTGAGATAATGGTCGACCATATCCTTGAGGCCGGGCTGCATGCCGCGATTATATTCGCCCGCGACGAACACGAAGGCATCGGCAGCGGACAGACGCTCGGCAAGCTGCGCCATGGCGGCGGGCGCCTCACCAGCCGGATAGTCGCTGTAGCGCAGGTCGAGCATCGGCAGATCGATCGCCTTGGCATCGACCAGTTCCGCCTTGTGCCCCAGCCCTTCAAAGCCGCGGATCAGATAATCCGCCAGCCGGATACCGAGCCGGCCGCGCCGATAGGAGCCGTAGAGGACGAGGATATCGAGTGCCATGCGGAGCCTCCTGCTTTGATGTCGCAAGACTTGTCGCATCCTGCCCCGATCGGGTCCAGCCGGTGTTGAAATCCTGCAAATTCCATGATGCGAAATTGCATTTCACATGGCGGAACACCATCATCGCATCAAATATCGATCAGGGAGGATGTGGATGAAGAGGATGGCACTGCTGGCCTATATGGGCCTGCTGATGGCCAATGGTGATGCCGAACCGGGCCAGCCGATCAGCCCGCGCTTCGCCGGCGATCCCTCGCCGCACTGGTTCGACGACCGCTGGTATCTCTACGCCACCGACGATGCATCCAATTCCGGCCGCTATTGGGACAGCACCAGCTGGCGCCTCTACAGTTCGGCCGACATGCAAAGCTGGCAGGATGACGGCGCCTTTCTCGATGTCACCACCTTCACATGGGCACGGCCCGATGCCAAGGCCTGGGCACCCGAAGTCGCCCGGCGCAACGGACGCTATTATTTCTACGCGCCGATCGGCGGCGACCGGATCGGCGTCGCGGTGGCTGACCATCCCCAAGGCCCCTATCGCGACGCGCGCGGCGACGCGTTGATCGACAAGGCGCGCGACGCCAATGCCGGTGCCGAGCCGATCGACCCAGCCGTCTTCATTGACAAGGACGGACAGGCCTATCTCTATTTCGGCACCCGCGTGCCCAAGGTGGTGCGGCTGAAGCCGGACATGATCCATGTCGACGGCCCGATCATGGATGTCGTCGTCACCGGACTGCCGGCAAGCGACCCCAAGAAGAAATATGGCGAAGCGCCCTATCTCCACGCCCATGACGGCCGCTATTATTTCAGCTTCTCGACCGGCTGGCCCGGCCAGATCATCTACGGCACCGCCGCCTCGCCGCTCGGCCCCTTCGCCTATGGCGGCGTGATCCTTGACTATCTGCCGATCTCGACCAATCACCAGGCGATCGTCGAACGCCAGGGCAAGAGCTGGCTCTTCTATCATGACAAGCTGTTGCCCGGTGGCGGCGATCATCGGCGGTCGATCACCATTGCGCCGCTGACCTATGCCAAGGACGGCGCCATCCTGCCGGTCCAGCGCCACGCCCCGGAATGAGGAAAGGCCGGACGTTACCGCCCGGCCCCTCAATCTCTCAGCGCAGCTTGGCGATCGACAGCCCGTCCTGCTTGGCCCGGGTCTTCACCGATTCCTCGCTGCGGGTCAGCGCCTTGGCGATCGCCTTCAGCGCCATGCCTTTCTTGGCGAGCGTATGCAGCTTCTGGACCTCATCCTGGGTCCAGGGCTGCTTGTGCCGCTCGAAGCGCTGTTCGCCCATCGGAATGTCCTTTGTTTGGAGAACCGCACCAGCCCGCTCCCTCACCCGGCCACCCAACGGCAGTATCATATGGGTGGTCGGGTGGGGGAGCGGGCTGGTGCCGATCTGTTTCAGCTTAGCTGAAACTCAGAAAAATCAATCCGCAAACGGATCGCGGACGAGGATCGTGTCGTCGCGTTCCGGGCTGGTCGACACGAGCGTGACCGGGCAACCGATCAGTTCTTCGATGCGGCGGATATATTTGATCGCCTGGGCCGGAAGGTCCGCCCAGCTGCGCGCGCCGGCGGTGGTTTCGCTCCAGCCAGCGATGCTTTCATAGATCGGCTCGGCCTTGGCCTGGTCCTGCGCATGGGCGGGCAGATAGTCGAAGCTCTGGTCGCCGATCTTGTAGCCGACGCAGATCTTCAGCTCCTCGAAGCCGTCGAGCACGTCCAGCTTGGTCAGCGCAATGCCGGTCACGCCCGACACCGCGACCGACTGGCGCACCAGCACCGCGTCGAACCAGCCGCAGCGGCGCTTGCGACCAGTGACGGTGCCGAATTCATGGCCGCGTTCGCCCAGACGCTGGCCGACGTCATTTTCCTGCTCGCTGGGGAACGGACCGGAGCCGACGCGGGTGGTATAGGCCTTGACGATGCCCAGCACGAAACCGGCAGCGTTCGGGCCAAGGCCGGTGCCGCTCGCCGCCGTGCCCGCCACCGTGTTGGACGAGGTGACGAAGGGATAGGTGCCATGGTCGATGTCGAGCAAAGTGCCCTGCGCGCCCTCGAACAGGATGCGCTTGCCTTCCGACTTCGCCTTGTTGAGCGTCAGCCAGACCGGCTTGACGAAAGGCAGGATGAAGGCGGCGATTTCGGTCAGGTCGGCCATCAACTGGGCGCGGTCGATCGGCGCTTCGCCAAAACCAGCGCGCAGCGCGTCATGATGGGCGGTCAGGCGGTCGATCTGCAGGTCGAGATCGTCGAGATGGGCCAGATCGCAGACGCGGATGGCACGGCGGCCGACCTTGTCCTCATAGGCCGGACCGATACCACGACGGGTGGTGCCGATCTTGCCGGCGCCCGACGCGTCCTCGCGCAAACCGTCGAGGTCGCGGTGGAAGGGCAGGATCAGCGGGCAGGTCTCGGCGATCTGCAGATTGTCGGGATTGATCTCGACGCCCTGGCCCTTGAGCTTGGCGACCTCGTCGCGGAAGTGCCAGGGGTCCAGCACCACGCCATTGCCGATCACCGACAAGGTGCCGCGCACGATGCCCGACGGCAGCAGCGAGAGCTTGTAGACCTTTTCGCCGACGACCAGCGTGTGGCCGGCATTATGGCCGCCCTGGAAACGGGCGACGACATCGGCGCGCTCCGACAGCCAGTCGACGATCTTGCCCTTGCCTTCGTCACCCCATTGGGCGCCGATCACGGTAACATTTGCCATGGATACACTCCTCCGCCCGCCGCGCGGACCGGCCATGCCCTTCGACGGGACTCGGCATGCCGGTGGAATAGGATGGGCGCGTCAACCTGAGTCAAGGGCGCCCTGTGCGGGGCGCGGGTTAGCCGGGTGGCGCCGATGCGTCAAGGTTGGAGGAGCATTACACTTTGATACCAGCTGCCGGCTTTACGGCACGATGCGCCCTCGCGATCATGCCAACTCAGGGGCAGCGAAGGACGACCAGATGCGCAGACGGCCGATTCCCATCCTGATTCTCTCCCTGCTCGCAGGCACACCGCTGGCCGCGCAGGCCCAGACAACCGCCGCCACCCCGCAGGCCATGACCTATGGCCATGATCCATTGCAGGCGATCGATTTCTGGCCGGGCAAGGGCACGAAGGCGCCGCTTGTCCTCTTCGTCCATGGCGGCGGTTGGAAGCGCGGCAGCAAGGATAATACCACCGGCGCGGCCAAGGCGCCCCATTATGGCGCCCTTGGCTATGCCTTCGCCTCGATCAATTACCGGCTGGTGCCCGATGCAACGGTCGAACAGCAGGCGCAGGATGTCGCCGATGCGGTCGCCCATCTGCGCAGCCAGGCGACGACGCTGGGTATCGATCCCGACCGCATCACGCTGATGGGCCACAGCGCCGGCGCGCATCTGGTCGCGCTGGTCGGCACCGACATGCGCTATTTCGCCAGGGCCGGGCTGAAGCCCGATGCCGTGCGCGGCATCGTCGCGCTGGATGGTGCAGCCTATGACGTGCCGACCCAGATGGCGCAGGGCGGCCGCTTCATGGCGAAGACCTATGAACAGGCGTTCGGCACCGATCCGGCGCGGCAGAAGGCGCTATCACCGTCCTTGCAGGCGGCAAAGCCCAATGCCCCCGATTTCCTGTTGCTGCATGTCGATCGGGTCGACGGCACCGCCCAGTCCAATGCGCTCGCCGCAGCGCTGCGCAAGGCGGGCACGCCAGTGGAAATCCATGCGCTCCCTGGACGCGGCCTGCGCGGCCATATGCAGATCAATCGCGAGATGGGCGATGCCGACTATGCCGGCACCGGCATTGTGGACGCCTGGCTGCGCCGCCTGTTCGGTCAGTAAGCGCGGGGCTCGCTGCCATCCAGCCAGTGCGAGCAGCGCTGAGCAGCGCCATCTTCACCGTCAGCCAGGGCCGCAACCGTGTGCCAGCCTTCGGCCCGCAGCGCGGCCGCGCGCACCGCATCATGACCCACCGGCAGAAACAGGCGCCGGGGCCGTTCGTCGCCAAAGCCCGCATCAATCAGCGGATCGGGATAAAGGGAAAAGCCCATGGCGGGCTCGTCCGTCTCGCCAGCGCGGGCGATGGCATAGCTGCCACCCCGGCCGATCTCGCCGATGAAGCCCTCGGCAAAGATGGAGAAGCCAAACCAGTTCTGGAACTCGAAACCGTGCCGTTCGGTCGGATCGAGGGTCAGGGTGATGTCCCAGCCGATCGGCTTGGCAATTGCGCGCAGGCCCGCGATCCGGCTGTCGATGGCGCCGTCCAGACTGGCGCTGAACGCCTCCAGCCGTTCCATCGCGGCATGGAAGGGACCGGTCGCCTCGATCAGCGGCAGATAGGCGGCGGCGGCCGGGCTGATCGCCACCAGCGCACCGGCATCCTTGGCGTCCAGTTCGGCGCGCACGGCTTCCAGTTCTTCGGCGCCCAGCGGCAACGGACCGGCGGCCAGCGCGTCGATCAGGTCGGGCAAGGTGAAATCGATGGTGATGCCGGTCACGCCGGCGGCGGTCAGTGCCTCGATCGCGATGTTGACGATCTCGACGGCGGCGGCATTGCTGTCGCTGCCGATCAGTTCGGCGCCCAGCTGCATCTTCTCGCGCTCGGGGCGCAGCTGGCTCGCCTTCTGGCGGATCACCGGGCCGGCATAGGACAGGCGCAGCGGACGCGGCGCGCTGCGCAGGCGGGTGGCAGCGATGCGGCCGACCTGCGCGGTCATGTCGGGGCGGAAGGCCAAGGTGCGCTGCGACACCGGGTCGACGGCGCGGACCAGATCCTGCGCGCGCATCGACTTGAGGCGCTGGGTCAGCGTATCCTCGAACTCCGCCAGCGGCGGCATGACCCGTTCATAGCCATGGGTCGCGACCGTATCGAGCACGCGGCGCGCCAGGCGCGCGGAGGCTTCGGCCTGCGGCGGCAGGCGATCGGAGAGCCCCTCCGGGAGCAGGCTTGGCGGGATCATGGTCATGGGACAGGCCCTTTAGCGCAAAACGCGGCCAATTCTACTCCGTTCGTCCTGAGTAGCCATTGAGCGAAGTCGAAATGGCGTATCGAAGGATGCTTCGATACGGGACTTCGACAGGCTCAGCCCCTACTCAGCACGAACGGAATTGAGAATCAGGCGAAGCGCAGCAGCTTCACCTGCTTCACGCCGGCGAGGTTGCAGATCGCCCAGCGCAGCGGTTCGGTGACGGTGCCGTCGACCGACAGCAGCAGCACGGCTTCGCCGCCCTGGTTGCGACGACCCAGGTGGAAGGTGCCGATATTGACGTCCGATTCGCCCAGCTTCGAGCCCAGACGGCCGATGAAGCCGGGCGCGTCCTGGTTGACGATGTAGAGCATGTGGCCGTCGAGATCGGCCTCCACCTTGATGCCGAACAGCTCGACCAGGCGCGGCTGGGCGTGGCCGAACAGCGTGCCGGCGACCGACTTGTCGCCCGCTTCGGTCGAAACGGTGACGCGCACCAGCGTTTGATAGTCGCCCTCGCGGTCATGGCGCACTTCACGCACGTCCAGACCGCGTTCCTTCGCCAGGAAGGGCGCGTTGACCATGTTCACCGTGTCGGAATAGACGCGCATCAGGCCAGCCAGCACTGCGGCGGTGATCGGCTTCTGGTTGAGTTCAGCGGCATGGCCCTCGACCTCGACTGACACGCCGGTGATCTGGTCACCTTCCAGCTGTCCGATCAGGCTGCCCAGCTTTTCCGCGAGCGCCATATAGGGCTTCAGCTTCGGCGCTTCCTCGGCCGACAGGCTGGGGACGTTCAGCGCATTGGTGATGCCGCCGTCGAGCAGATAGTCGCTGAGCTGTTCGGCCACCTGCAGCGCGACATTGACCTGCGCTTCGTCGGTCGATGCGCCCAGATGCGGGGTGCAGATGAAGTTCGGCGTGTCGAACAGCGGCGATTCCTTGGCCGGCTCGGTCTGGAACACGTCGAGCGCAGCACCCGCGACATGCCCCGAATCCAGCGCGTCCTTCAGCGCCGCTTCGTCGATCAGGCCACCACGGGCACAGTTGACGATACGCACGCCCTTCTTGGTCTTGGCCAGGTTTTCCTTCGACAGGATGTTACGGGTCTGGTCGGTCAGCGGCGTGTGCAGCGTGATGAAGTCGGCCTTGGCCAGCAGCGTGTCGAGATCGGCCTTTTCCACACCCATTTCCACGGCACGCTCGGGCGTCAGGAACGGATCGAAGGCGACGACCTTCATCTTGAGGCCGAGCGCGCGGCTGGCGACGATCGAGCCGATATTGCCGGCGCCGATCAGGCCGAGCGTCTTGCCGGTGACTTCCACACCCATGAAGCCATTCTTGGGCCACAGGCCCTGCTGCGTCTGGGCATTGGCTTCGGGGATCTGGCGGGCCAGCGCGAACATCAGCGCGATGGCATGTTCAGCGGTGGTGATCGAGTTGCCGAACGGCGTGTTCATCACGATAACGCCCTGGGCCGAGGCGGCCGGGATGTCGACATTGTCGACGCCGATGCCGGCGCGGCCGATGACCTTGAGGTTGGTCGCGGCGTCGAGGATCGCCTTGGTGACCTTGGTCGAGCTGCGGATGGCGAGGCCATCATAGGCGCCGATCATCGCGGCCAGTTCTTCGGGCGTCTGGCCGGTGATGACGTCGACCTCGACACCACGCTCGCGGAAGATCGCGGCTGCGCGGGGGTCCATCTTGTCGGAAATAAGAACCTTGGGCATGGATTTGATCCTTGAATTTACGAGCCGTCATCCCAGCGAAGGCTGGGATCTCTCTTGTTCTTGAAAGGAAGTGAGACCCCAGCTTTCGCTGGGGTGACGCTTGATTTTAAGCAGCCTTGGTCTGGGCATAGGCCCAGTCGAGCCAGGGACCGAGCGCCTCGATATCGGCGGTCTCGACCGTGGCGCCGCACCAGATGCGCAGGCCCGCCGGGGCGTCGCGATAGCCCGCCACGTCATAGGCGGCGCCTTCCTTCTCCAGCAGGCCGGCGAAGGCCTTGATGAAGGCTTCGTCGGCGCCCGCGACGGTCAGGCAGACGCTGGTGGTCGAGCGCGAGGCTTCATCGACGGCGAGATGGCCGAGCCAGTCGCGGTCGGCGACGATCTTGCCCAGCGCCGCCGCATTGGCGTTGCTGCGCGCGATCAAGCCATTGAGGCCGCCCAGCGACTTGCCCCATTCCAGCGCGAAGATCGCGTCCTCGACGGCCAGCATCGACGGCGTGTTGATGGTTTCGCCCTTGAACACGCCTTCGGCCAGCTTGCCCTTGGCCATCAGGCGGAACACCTTGGGCAGCGGCCATGCGGGGGTGTGGGTTTCCAGACGCTCGACGGCACGGGGGCCGAGGATCAGCACGCCATGGCCGCCCTCGCCGCCCAGCACCTTCTGCCAGGAGAAGGTAGCGACGTCGATCTTGGTCCAGTCGATCTCATAGGCGAAGACCGCGCTGGTGGCGTCGGCGAAGGTCAGGCCCTCGCGGTCGGCCGGAATCCAGTCGGCATTGGGCACCCGCACGCCCGAGGTCGTGCCGTTCCAGGTGAACAGCACGTCGTTCGAGAAGTCGACGGTGGAAAGGTCGGGCAGCTGGCCATAGTCGGCGCGGATCACGGTCGGATCGAGCTTGAGCTGCTTGGCGGCATCCGTCACCCAGCCTTCGCCGAAGCTTTCCCAGGCCAGCGTCGTCACCGGGCGGGCGCCCAGCATCGTCCACATCGCCATTTCGAAGGCGCCGGTGTCGCTACCCGGCACGATGCCGATGCGGTGGGTGTCGGGCAGGTTCAGCAGCTCGCGCATCAGGTCGATGCTGTAGGCAAGGCGAGTCTTGCCGATCTTGGCGCGGTGCGAACGGCCCAGCGACTGCGTGGCCAGCTTGGCGGCATCCCAGCCCGGAGGCTTGGCGCAGGGACCGGAAGAGAAAAAGGGGCGAGCCGGACGGGTTGCAGGCTTTGCGGCAGGCGCAAGGGTGGCGTCAACGGCAGTCAGATCAGTCATGTAATGCGTCTCCTTACAGAGAGCACGCGCGGCGTTGGGACCGCGTGGCCCGTCGGCCGCCCTAAAGATTTCCGAAAAAGAGTCAAGCTGCAGCAAAATGCGACGAAACGACCGCGCCGTTAACCCATCGGCCTGGAAAGCCGTGGTAAATGCAGGATTGATGGTGGAGCTGGCGACGAGATATTCGGTGTGGCGCAGCGCGGCCCTGGCCGCGACGATGGCGGCCATGCTGGCGGCGTGCAGCGGTGATCTGGTCCCCAAGGGCCGAGTCGCACGCGCATCCAAGCCGGTGAAGAGCGCGCGCCCGGCGACACCGCCCGCGCCGCCCCCGCTCGAAACCCGGCAATGCTTCGCCAAGCTGCAATCCCAGTCGGTCGCCTTCACCCCCCTGCCCGACCAGAATTTCGGCGGCGGATGCAGCGCAATCGGCAGCGTCAAGCTGCTCGACATCGGTGTGCCGACTTCGGGCCTGGGCGCCATGACCTGCAACCTTGCCGCCAATTTCGCGGCCTGGTCGCGCCATGCCGTGCAGCCCGCCGCCCGGCTGATCCTGGGCGCGGAGATCGAGAAGATCGAGACGTTCGGCACCTATAATTGTCGGCCGATCGCAGGCAGCGGCAAGCTCAGCGAACATGCGCATAGCAATGCGATCGATGTGTCCGCCTTCGTCCTGAGCGATGGGCGCCGGATCAGCGTCGAGAAGGACTGGAATGGTGACAAGCGCACCCGCCAGTTTCTGGAAGTGGTTCATGCGAGCGCCTGCAAGCGGTTCAACACGGTGCTGTCGCCCAACTATAATGCCGCCCATCGCGACCATTTCCATTTCGACATGGGCGGCCGCGGCGGCTTTTGCCGCTAAGCGGAAATCAGAGATGCGGCGGCTTTTGCCGCTGAGCGAAAATCGAAAACTTGGCGGATTTTGCCGCTGAACGGTCTTGGCATTGTCACCTGCCGCGCCTAGCTTGTTGGGAATGACCAAGAAAGAAATTGAAGAACGCAAATTCCGCCCCGCACGCCAGGAAGCGGACGACGCCAAGAAGGCGATCGAAACCCCCCAGACCAGCAGCGCCGCCTACAAGCTCGCCTTCCAGGACAATGAGTTCCTGCTGCGCGAGGATCTGCGGCCGGTGCGCTTCCAGCTCGAATTGCTCAAACCCCAGTTGCTGATGGACGAGGCGCGGATCGAATCCACCTTCGTCTTTTACGGCTCCGCCCGCATTCCCGAACCCGACCAGGTCCAGGCGCGGATCGACGCAGCCAATACGCCCGAACAGAAGAAGATCGCGGAGAATCTGGGCAAGAAGGCCCGCTATTATGAGGAAGCGCGCAAGCTGGCGCGGATCGCGGCGCAATATCCGGTCAATGCCGCCGGCTGCCGTCACTTCGTCGTCTGCTCGGGCGGCGGTCCCTCGATCATGGAAGCGGCCAATCGCGGCGCGGTCGATGTCGGCCAGACCACGATCGGCATGAACATCGTCCTGCCGCACGAGCAGGCGCCCAACCTGTTCGTCACGCCGGAACTGAGCTTCCAGTTCCACTATTTCGCGCTGCGCAAGATGCATTTCCTGCTCCGCGCCCGCGCGCTCGCCGTTTTCCCAGGCGGGTTCGGCACGTTCGACGAGATGTTCGAACTGCTGACCCTGATCCAGACCGGCAAGATGAAGCCGATCCCGATCCTGCTGTTCGGCAAGGATTTCTGGAATCGGGTCGTGGATTTCGAGGCGCTGGCGGATGAGGGCGTGATTTCGCACGCGGACCTCAACCTGCTGACCTGGGTCGAGACCGCCGAGGACGCCTGGACGGCCGTGCAGGACTTCTACCACGACAGCGAGACGCCCGGCTGCTGATCCGGCAGCACGCATCCGTTCGTTTCCCGATGGCGCGAAACGAACGGATGTTGCGCAAAAGCCCCTGCACGCTTGCCCTTCCATCCACAGGGGATTAGGGCGCGGCCATGCGCGCGGACCTGGCCCATGTCGACACCTGGATCTTCGATCTGGACAATACGCTCTATCCGGCGAAGGCGGACCTGTTCGCGCTGATCGACGTGAAGATGGGCGAGTTCATCCAGGGCCTGCTGGGCTGCGACCCGGCCGAGGCGCGGACTGTCCAGAAACGCTATTTCATGGAGCATGGCACGACCCTGTCCGGGCTGATGCACCATCATGGCATCGAGCCGCGCGCATTTCTCGACTATGTCCACGATATTTCGATGGAGCGGCTGGCGGTCGATCCCGATCTCAACGCCCATATCGCCGCCCTGCCCGGCCGCCGGCTGATCTTCACCAATGGCGACGCCACCTATGCCGGCCGCGTGCTCGACCGGCTGGGCCTCGCCGGCGCGTTCGAACTGATCCACGACATCCATGCCTGCCGCTATGTGCCCAAGCCCGATCCGTCGGGCTATGCCGAGTTGTGCAGCGTCCACGCCGTCGACCCGACCCGCGCCGCCTTTTTCGAGGACATGGCGCGCAATCTGAAGCCTGCCAAGGCGATCGGCATGACCACCATCTGGGTCAATAACGGGTCGGAAGCGGGCAATCACGATCATCATCCCGATTTCATCGATTATGAAACCGACCATCTGACGCCGTTCCTGGCGAATATTTTTGGGGAAAGACCATGAGCCAAGACCTTATCGCGATCATCGACGCCGCCTGGGAGGACCGGGCCAACATCAACCTGTCGACCCAGGGCGAAGTCCGCCAGGCGGTCGACAAGGCGCTGGCCCTGCTCGACAAGGGCGAGTTGCGCGTCGCCGAGCCCACTGAGGCTGGCTGGCAGGTCAACCAGTGGGCGAAGAAGGCCGTGCTGCTCTCCTTCCGCCTCAACGACAATGTCATGATCGACAATGGTCCGGGCGCCGGCCACTGGTGGGACAAGGTGCCGAGCAAGTTCGCCGGCTGGGACGAGGCTGCCTTCCGCGCCGCCGGTTTCCGCGCCGTGCCGGGCAGCTTCGCCCGCGCCGGATCGCACATCGCCAAGAATGTCATCCTGATGCCCAGCTTCGTCAACATCGGCGCCTTCGTCGATGAAGGCACGATGGTCGACACCTGGGTGACGGTCGGCAGCTGCGCCCAGATCGGCAAGAATGTCCATCTGTCGGGGGGCGTCGGCATTGGCGGCGTGCTGGAACCGCTGCAGGCCGATCCGGTCATCATCGAGGATGACTGCTTCATCGGCGCCCGTTCGGAAGTGGTCGAAGGCGTGCGCATCGGCAAGGGGTCGGTGCTGTCGATGGGCGTGTTCATCGGCATGTCGACCAAGATCGTCGATCGCGCCACCGGCGAGGTCTTCATCGGCGAAGTGCCGCCCTACTCGGTCGTCGTCCCCGGCTCGCTGCCCGGCAAGCCGCTGCCCGACGGTACGCCCGGCCCCAGCCTCTATTGCGCCGTGATCGTCAAGCGCGTCGACGCCCAGACCCGGTCGAAAACCGGCATCAACGAACTGCTGCGCGACTAATATCCGGAAGGGGCGGTCCGCCGCCCCTTCACCCTTTCAGGGCAAGCGGCAAACCAGCCGCGACGAACACGACCCGATCGGCCACCGCCGCGACCCGCTGGTTCAACGTCCCGGCCAGGTCGCGAAAACGCCGTGCCAGCGCATTGTCCGGCACGATGCCCAGCCCCACTTCATTGGCGACCAGAATGATCGCCCCGTCATGGGCCTGGATCGCGGCGCAGAGCGCATCGGCCGCAGCCTCCCCATCCCGTTCCGCCAGCAGCAGGTTGCTCGCCCACAATGTCAGGCAATCGACCAGCACGGTCTTGCCCCGCGCCGCCGCGAGCGCGCCCGGCAGGTCGATCGGCGCCTCCACCGTTTCCCATTCCGGCCCTCGATCGGCCCGGTGCCGTGCAATCCGGTCGGCCATTTCCGCATCCCAAATCTCGGCCGTGGCGATGAAGAGGCGCGCGCCGGGCAGCGCTTCGGCCGCCGCCTGGGCATGGCGGCTCTTGCCCGATCGCGCACCGCCCAGCACCAGCAGGCTGCTTGTCATATCCTGTCTCCGGCAAACAGCGCCTGCAGCCCCGCCACCAGCCAGAGCAGCAGGCAGGCCTGGACATAGATGGCAAGCGCCCAGCGCAGGTCGAGCGGATCGGCATCAGTCCGTCCGTTGCCGATCCAGGGCTTGTCATGGCGCACGCCATCATAGCGGATCGGTCCGGCCAGCCGCAGGTCGAGCGCGCCCGCCATCGCCGCTTCGGGCCAGCCGGCATTGGGCGAGGCATGGTTGCGCGCGTCCCGCCACATCACCCGCCAGCCGCCACCACCGGCCAGGCAGAGCAGGCAACCGGCCAGCCGCGCCGGGATCAGGTTCATGAGGTCATCGGTGCGCGCCGCCGCCCAGCCGAACGGCCCCCAGGGGGCTTCGCGATGGCCGATCATGCTGTCGGCGGTGTTGATCGCCTTATAGGCCCAGACGCCCGGCAGGCCCAGCAGCAGCAACCAGAAGAAGGGCGCGACGACTCCGTCGCAGAAGCTTTCCGCCAGACTCTCGATCGCGGCGCGGGTCACGCCGGCGGCATCCAGGCTGGCGGTATCGCGGCCGACGATCATGCCGACCGCCTCCCGCGCCGCCGGCAGATCATCGGCCACCAATGCGCGGTGGACGGCGCGGACATGGCTGTGCAGGCTGCGCAGTGCAAGCGCCGGATAGGCCAGCAGGCCGATCAGCATCCAGCTCAAGGGTGCCGGCAGCCAGAGCCGCAGCAGATGCTGGACCAGCCATCCGCCGCCACCCGAGACGAGCAGCAGGACCAGCAGGGTCGCGATGCCGCCAACCCGCCGGGCAAGCGCGCTGCGGATGGGATCGTTCCAGCATGCAGCACAATGATCGATGAGACGCGCAAAGCCGCCGACCGGATGGCCGATCCGGCG
Source organism: Sphingobium scionense (assembly GCF_014197035.1). GTDB lineage: Bacteria > Pseudomonadota > Alphaproteobacteria > Sphingomonadales > Sphingomonadaceae > Sphingobium > Sphingobium scionense. The sequence continues at coordinate 206,807 of NZ_JACIEU010000010.1, forward strand.
ATAAAGCGCCGCCGGCCAGCCGACCACTGCGTCGAGTGTCAGCGCGATCAGCGCAACCGGGTCAGCCATGGCGGAGCGCCTGCTTCAGCCGTGCAAGACCGATAGCATCCGCAGGCAGACCGATACGCAGCCAGTTCGGCTGGGCCTCGAACGGCCGGGTCAGGATCGCCTGCCCGGCCAGCCGCTCGAACAGGGCCATGGCATCGGCTGTTTCGATCAGGCGGAAGAGCGGGCTTTGGCCCATGGGCTGATAACCGTAGTGGACCAGTAACGCGTCGAGCGCCTGCGCCTCCCGCTGGAGCTGGTCGCGCATCGCTTCTATCCAACCGCTATCGCGATAGGCGGCCGTGCCGATGGCAATGGCGGCGGCCGACACCGGCCAGGCACCCAGCCGCTCCCGGACCCGCGCGATGATCGCGCGCGGCGCCACCAGAAAGCCGAGGCGCAGGCCGGCAAGCCCGAAAAACTTGCCGAAGGAGCGCAGCAGCATGAGGCGGCGATCGTCGGCCACGAAGGGCGCCAGGCTGATGCCGGGATGGCCATCGGCAAAGGCCTCGTCCACCACCAGCCAGCCGTCCGGCCCGCGCCGGTCGAGCAGTGCCACAAGATCGGCCGCGTCATGAAAGCGCCCGTCGGGGTTATTCGGATTGGCGAGGATAAGCGTCTGCCCGTCCGCATCGCCCAGACGGTCGATATCGACCGGCGCTGCGCCGGGCACCATCGCGCCATGGGTGCGATAGGCTGGGCTGGCATGGCGGACCGAGCCGTCAAGCAAAGTGCCGACGAGGCGCAGGCCAACCTCCGTCCCCGGCAGCGCGCAGACATGATCGGCCGCGACGCCGAAATGATCGGCCGCCGCCTGTTCGAGCGCGCGCAGCCCCTGCTCGTCGGGCAAGACGCGCCAGTCGATGGCCTGCTCGGCAGCGCCGGGCCAGGCATGGGGATTGATGCCTGTGGATAAGTCGAGCCAGCTTTCGGGCGCGCCACCGAAATGCGCGCTCGCCGCCGCGACGCCGCCGCCATGCCATGTCCAGCGCGCCGTCATGTCGCGCCGCCAGCGATCAGGACGACGAAAAGCAGCCCGCTTTCAACCAGTTCGATACCCGCGCCATGGCCATCGCCGGAAATGCCGCCCAGCCTGCGCTTCAGCCACAGGCCCCAGAGCAGCATCAGCAGCGGCGCAGCGAGCAAGGCCGGCAGCCACCAGGCAGCGATTATCAACAAACTTATCCACAGGGCGATGTGGATCGTTTTGACGGTATCGGCAAAGCGCGCGCCCAGCCCTGCATGCAGGGGCGGCAGCATCCGCGCCCACAGCAGCGGCCCGATCCGCGCGGCAAAGGGAATGAGCAGCAGCGGCAGCATCATGCCCCGTTCGACCAGCGCGTGGAGCAGCAGCAGCTTGGCGATCAGTTGCAGGCCGATCGCCACCACGCCGAAACTGCCGACATGCGGGTCGGCCAGCACCGCCAGCAGCCGGTCGCGCCCCTTATGCACCGCGCCGCAGGCGTCGGCGATGTCGCCGAGCCCGTCGAGATGCAGCGCCCCGGTCACGCCGACCCAGCAGAGCAGCCCGGCCAGCGCCCCGATCCAGGGATCGATGCGCACGCCAAGATTGACAGCGAACATGACAGATAGACCGACCATCGCGCCGACCGCCGGAAACCATCGGATCGACCGTGCGAAGTCTGTCTCGTTCGCTGTCACCTTTGGCATCGGCAGGCGGGTGAGAAACTGGATGGCAAGGACCAGCCCCTTCATGGGCGCAGGCCCGTGATACGGGCGAGCGGCGGCTCCCCGGTCCAGCGTTCCAGCGACAGCAAGGCGGCATAGGGCAGGCCGAAGCTCCAGCTCTGCTGCACGCTGAACCCGCACAGATGGGCCAGCGCCGCGCGCATCGCCCCGCCATGGGTCAGCACCAAGGTTGGCACGCGCGGCAGATCCTCGACCGCATCGGCAATCCGCCCCAACAATGCCGTCCAGCCCTCGCTGCCCGGCGGCGCGAAGCCATCGGGATCCTGCCAGAAACGGGCGAGCGCCTCGGGATCGACATCGGCCGGGGCCAGACCGTCCCAGATGCCGAAATCCAGTTCCCGCCAGCGCGGATCGACCCATACCGGCAACCCGGCGCGCTCGCCGATCGCCGTCGCCGCCTGCCGGGCGCGCTGCAGGTCGGACGTCACGATCATCTCGATCTCCAGCCCCTCCGCCTGCGCCAGGCAGGCGTCGATGCCCGCGCGCGTCGGCACGCTGTCGGTGCGCCCCAGCAACAGGCCGGGCGTCTCGGGCGCACCATGCCGCAGCAGATGGAGCGGCATGCCCATCATGTCGCGGTCGACACCGCCGCTTCGGCAAAGGTCGCCATGCCGGCATGGGCCGCCACCGCTGCGCGGATGATATTGGCCGCTACCGCCGCGCCGCTGCCTTCCCCCAGCCGCATGTCGAGGCGCAGCAGCGGTTCAAGGCCCATCCGCTCCAGCAGCAGGCCATGGCCCGGCTCGGCCGAGCAATGGCCGGCCAGGCAATGGTCGGCAAAGGCCGGCACCTGCGCCACCAGCGGCGCGATCGCGGCGCAACTGATGAAACCGTCGAGCAGCACCGGCACACCCAGCTGGCGTGCCCGCAGCACCGCGCCGGCAATCGCCGCCAGTTCGCGCCCGCCCAGCCGGCGCAGCGTTTCGAAGGCACCGTCCGGCGCATCGGCATGGAAGGCCAGCGCGCGATCGATCGTCGCTATCTTGCGCGCAATCCCCTCGCCATCGACGCCCGTGCCGGGACCAACCCAGTCACTGACGTTTCCGCCAAAGCTGCGGGCGCTCAGGGCTGCGGCGGCGGTCGAATTGCCGATCCCCATTTCGCCCACGACCAGCAGGTCCAGATCCTCCTCGGCCGCCGCCGCGCCGATCGACAGCGCGGTCAGGCACTCCTCCTCGGTCATGGCGGGGGCAATGGTGAAGTCCGCCGTCGGCCGGTCCAGGTCGATGGAGCGGACCGCCAGCTCCAGCCCCGCCACGCCAGCCAGCGCATTGATCGCCGCGCCGCCAGCGGCGAAATTGGCGACCATCTGCGCGGTCACGGCGGCGGGATAGGCGCTGACGCCATGGACGGTGAAGCCATGATTGCCGGCAAAGATCGCGGCACGCGCCCGCTTCAGGCGCGGCACCGCGCGTCCCTGCCAGCTTGCCATGAAGATCGCGACATCCTCCAGCCGGCCGAGCGCCCCCAATGGCTTGGTCAGTTCGGCCTGCCGCGCCCGTGCAGCCGTGCTGGCCAGTTCCTCGGCCGGCGGCAGGTTGGCCAGGGCATTTTCGAAATCGGTGATCGAGGCGAAGCTCATTCGACGACAAATCCTTCCGGCGGGGTACGGGTGATGAAATGGCCCTTCACGCCTTCGGGCCATTCGCGAAAGGCGACGCGGCCATGCTCGCTGACGGTATAGGCAATGGCGTAATCGAGGATCGCGCGTGCCGCATCGGCATCCGGAGCAAAGCGCCCCAGAACATAGCCGACCTTGCCCGGCGCGCGCAGATGGACGGTGCAATGATCCTGGCAGGCGAACAGGCAGGGCGTGTCCTGCACCGCCACGGCGGCATAGCGCGGGTCGGAGGCCTGCACGCTGCGCAGCGCCTCCGCCAGTCGTGCCCCGCCGCGCACGCCCTCCTCATCCTCCCGCATCGTCGCCGAATGACGGCAGGTATTGCAGGTGACGATGGCGGGGCCGGGTTCGACAGGGCGCAGCATCAGAAGCGCCCCCGGAAGCCGGCATAGAGGCTGCGGCCGAGCGTGCCATAGCGATAGGCCGTCATATAATTCTCGTCGAAGAGATTCTCGACGCGGGCAAAGAGCCGCAACGCCGGAGTCAGCGCATATTCGGCGCGCAGGTCGACCAGCGTATAATCGTCCAGCCGCGTCGTGTTGGCCGCATTGTCATAGCTGTGGCCGGACCAGCGCACCGCCGCGCCGGTGGTGAGGCCGAAGGGCCAGGCATAGCTGATCGCGCCATTGGCGCTGTTGCGCGGCCGACGCGGCAGCCAGTTGCCCTCGTTCGCGGTCCCCTCCGAACGATCCTCCGCTACCGTCCAGCTATAATTGCCGTCGATGGTCAGCCCCTTGACCGGCTCGACCGCCGCCTGCGCCTCTACGCCATGTGCCTTGGCGCGCGCGACATTGAGATAATAGCCATAGCGGCGAGTGGTGGTGCCGGGCGTGAAGCAGAGCGGATCGGTCGAACTGGTGGAACAGCTATTATAGATGATCTGGTCGGTCGTGGTCCGGTCGAACCAGGTCGCGCCCAGCCGAAGTTTCTCGCCAAAGAAACGCTGCTCCGCGCCGGCTTCCCAGCCATGGGCGCGTTCGGGATCGAGCGCCTGGTTCCCATATTCGGAATAGAGCTGATAGAGGGTCGGCGCCTTGAACCCCTCGCCATAGCTGGCGCGCAGCACCGTCCCGGTCGGCAGCGCCCAGACGCCGCCGGCGGAAAAGAGGGTGTGGCCGCCATAGCGGTCATGATCGTCGTAACGCACACCGCCGGTCAGGGTCAGGCCTGTAATCGGCTGGGCATTGAGCTGGCCATAGACGCTCGTGATCTCCGCCTTGCCGCGAGCCGGATCGGGAATCGGCACCGACAGCGACGCCGAAGGTGACACGCTGCGGAAGCGGCTATTCTCATTCTCCACCCCGAACAGCGCGGTCCAGCCGTCGGCGATCGCGAAGCTGCCCTGATATTCCAGCCGCTGGTTGCGCCCCGCTGCATCGAAGCTCTGCTTGCGCTGGTTGCGCGGGTCGTAATTGTCACGATCGGTGTCGGTATAGCCATAGCCGAAACGGTTGCGGAACCGACCGTCGAGCAGCGCCAGGTTGAGACCGGCATAGCCGACAAATTCGCGATTGGTGCCATAGGCCGGGCTGTCCGCGCTGGTCCCGTCGAAATCGACCCGGCCGTCGGAATAATAGCCGCGCAGGTCCGCGCTGATCCCGTCGGCCAGAGCCACCTCTACCCGGCCGGTGACGCTGCGATTGGTATAGCCGTCCTTCTCCTTGCCGCCAAAGGCCGGGCTGATCGCCGAAATGCCGTTGGTGGTGAAGCTCTGGCCGCCGATCCGCCAACTGACCGGGCCGGTCTTCCCGCCCAACGCCGCGCGGGCGCTGACCGTATCGCGCGACCCCGCCTCTATGTCGAAGCTACCCTCCAGCGCCTGTTCGGGCATGGCGGTGACGACATTGACGACGCCGCCGATCGCCTGGCTGCCCCACAGGGTCGACTGGGGGCCGCGCAGCACTTCTATGCGCGAGGCATCGCCGACCAGCAGGTTGGCGAAATTATAGCCCCCGCCGGCCGAGGAGGGATCGTTGAGCTTCACGCCGTCGATCACCACCACGGTCTGGTCGGATTCCGCGCCCCGAATGCGCAGCGAGGTCGCCGTGCCATAGCCGCCGTTGCGCGAGATGCTGACGCCCGGCGTGCGCAGCAGCAATTCGGTGACGCCCAGATCCTGCGCCCGGTCGATCGCCGCCTTGTCGAGCACGGTGACGGAGGCCGGCACCTGATCGACCGGCGTGGCGAGGCGGGTCGCGGTGACGAGGATCGAGGATGCCCCGGCATCGGCGGCGGCATCGGGCGGTGGTGCCTGTTGCGCCGTTTCGGCGAAAGCGGTGGTGGAGAGAAGGAAAGAACAGAAAGTCAGATATTTGAACATGCAAGCCCCCGGACGAGGGACCATATCCTGGAGACGTTATCGGTGCCCGGACGGACGCGACATGGCCCCCGCAAGATGCGGTCCACCTGTCGTCACGCGGGTTCACCCCCGTCCGCTCGGCACACCCTGTCCGCGCGAAGGACGACCGCGACGGGCAGGTCTCCTGGCTTGCGGGTCGTCGCTTATTCGTGCCGCCTTCTCAGAACCTTGCGGCCCCAATGGCATGTGGCACAAAGGCTCGCCGCTCACAGTTGCAGGGGCAGCCGGGGTCTTGAACCCCATTCCCTTTTCATCCCCGTTGCCGGGAAACCTGTCGCAGCCCGGGCGATAGGCGAGCGCGGCGGGAGCGTCAATCTTCCTTGCCTGGAGCAGCCTCCCGGCTAAGGGAGAAGGCCATGCGGATATTTGCGCCCATCGGCCCCGGCAAGGGGATGATCGCCCTGATGATCGCCCTGATCGGCGGTGCCACATTATGGGCGGCCGCCACGCGTCCGCCTGCCAATGCAGGCAAACGTCCGCAACGGATCGTGTCGCTGAACCTGTGCGCCGACCAGTTGCTGGTGGCGCTGGCCGATCGCGACCAGATTGCCGGCCTGACCCATAATGCCCCGGACCGCCAGATGTCGGCGGTGGCTGCCGCGACCCGAGGGCTGCCGATTCTGAACGGTTCCGCCGAGCAGATATTGGCGACCAATCCCGATCTGGTGATCGGCATGCCGGCGCGACGCAATCCGGCAATCGCGATCCTCAAGGCGCAACATTACCCCGCAGTCGATCTGAAAAGCGCCGATAGCTACGCCGATATCGTCGCGTCGATTCGCACCGTGGCGCAGGCGATCGGCCACACGGACCGCGGCGAAGCGATGATCGCGCGGATGGACCGTGACCTAGCGGCCCTGCCCCGAGCGCCCCGGCAGAAGGTCGCTGCCTATTATCAGCGGCGCGGCTACATGACCGGCACCGGCACGCTGGTCGACGACCTGATGACGCGGGCGGGGCTGCGCAATCTGGCCGCCGACCTTGGCAAGCCGGCGATCGCGCAGGTCAGCCTGGAGGAAATGGTCGCGGCCCGGCCCGACTATTTGATCGTCGAGAGCGCGACCGACCGGATCACCGACCAGGGCACCGAAATGCTGCATCATCCCGTGCTGCGCGACATACCGCGCATCAGCCTGCCCCAGGCCTGGACCGTGTGCGGCGGGCCGGCCTATGTGCAGGCGGCCCGCGCCCTGTCACAGGCCGTCAGCACTCGCTGAGCGCTGCCGGCGGCTCAGCCCTCGACGAAATTCGCCGCAACTTCGGGCGGCACCCGCATCAGCCGACCGCTTGCCTTGTCGATCATCGCCCAGGTCGAGCGGGCCGACACCTTCACCTTGCCGTCCGGCCCGGTGAACTCGATCAGCCGATCGAACCGCGCGCCGCGCGGTCCTTCCGGAATCCAGGTGCGGCCCGACACGACATCGCCCTCGGTCACGTTACCGCGATAATCGACCTCATGCCGGGTCACGACCCAGATATAGGCGTCGACATGGGCGGGATCGGCATCGGTCGTCCAATGTTCGACCGACAATTGCTCCATCCACTGCACCCACACCGCGTTGTTCACATGGCCCAGCACATCGATATGCTCGGGCCGCGCGGTGAAGGACTTGGTGAAGCTCGACGCCATCAGCCTTCCACTCCCAGCTGCCACAGGATGAACGCGAATTCCTCGGCGGTTTCGTGCAGGCTTTCGAACCGCCCGGACTTGCCGCCATGGCCTGCGCCCATATTGGTCTTGAGCAACAGGATATTGCTGTCGGTCTTGGTCGCGCGCAGCTTCGCCACCCATTTGGCCGGCTCCCAATAGGTCACGCGCGGATCGTTGAGCCCGGCGGTCACCATCAGCGGCGGATAGGCCTGCGCACTGACATGGGTGTAGGGATCATAGGACTGGATGGTGCGGAATGCGTCCTCATCCTCGATCGGATTGCCCCATTCGGGCCATTCGCCCGGCGTCAGCGGAAGCGTCTCGTCCAGCATGGTGTTCAGCACGTCGACGAACGGCACATGCGCCACCACCGCGCCCCACAGATCGGGATCGGAGTTGATAACCGCACCCATCAGCTCGCCGCCGGCCGATCCGCCCGAAATGCTGATCCTGCCCCTGGTCGAATAGCCAAGATCGATCAGCCCCTTCGCGACATCGACGAAATCGGTGAAGGTGTTGGTGCGCTTGTCGAGCTTGCCGTCCAGATACCATTGCTGGCCCATGTCGTCGCCGCCGCGAATATGGGCGATGGCAAAGGCAAAGCCGCGATCCAGCAGCGACAGGCGGCTGGTCGAGAAGCCCGGCTCCATCGCCAGACCATAGGCGCCATAGCCATAAAGGTGCAGCGGCGCGCTGCCGTCGCGGGGGAAATCGGCGGGATAGACGATCGACACCGGAATCTGCGTGCCGTCGCGCGCCGCGATCATCAGCCGCTCGGTGGCATAAAGGCTGGCGTCATAGCCCGAGGGAATTTCCTGGACCTTGAGTATCTCCAGCTCACCCGTTTCCAGATGATAATCATAGATGGTGTCGGGCGTGACCATCGATTCATAACCGATGCGCAGCTTCGTCACCTCATATTCGGGATTGTCGTCGAGGCTCGCCGAATAGCTGGCTTCCGGGAACGGAATGCGCTTGGCGCTGTGGGTCGCATAATCGCGCAGCTCGATCTGGTCGAGCCCGTCCTGCCGCCCCTCGGTGACGTAGAAGGTCTTGAACAGGGTGAAATCGGTCAGGTAGAAATGCGCGTCCGCGCCGATCACTTCCTCCCACTGGTCGGGCGCGCCCAGCGTCGCCTTCACCAGTCGGAAATTGGGATGGGTGTCGTTGGTCTTGATGTAGAGCGTGCCCTCATGCTCATCGACGTCATATTCGCGGCCGGCCTGGCGCGCGGCGACGAGCAGCGGCGTCGCGGTCGGATTGTCGGCGGGCACCAGCCAAGCTTCGCTGGTGACATGGTCGCCGGTCGCGATGACGATCCATTTTTCCGAGGAAGTGAGGCCGATCGAAACGCGAAAGCCCTCGTCATCCTCATGGAACAGTTCGACGTCGCTGGCGACATCCTGGCCCAGCCAGTGCAGCCGCGCATTGTCGGTCCGCCAATTCTCGTTGGCGAGGCCATAGAGCAGCCCCTTGGAATCGCTGGTCCACACCAGCGACGACAATGTGTCGGGAATGACTTCGGGCAGGATTTCGCCCGAGAAGAGATCCTTGATCCGCGCCTCGAACCGTTCGGAACCATTGGTGTCGATCGCATAGGCAAGGTAGCGGCCGTCCGGGCTGACCGACATGGCGCCCAGGCGGAAATAGTCATGCCCCTGCGCCAGTGCGGGTTCGTCCAGGATCAGCTGGTCGTCACCGCCTGCTGCGGGCTTGCGATACCATTTGCGATATTGGGCGCCGGTCTCGAACGCACGCCAGTAGATATAGTCGCCATCCTTCTGCGGGACCGACTGGTCATCCTCCTTGATGCGCCCCTTCATCTCGTGGAACAGCGTGTCGAGCAGCGGCTTGTGCGGCGCCATCGCCCCCTCGAACCAGGCGTTCTCAGCCTCCAGATAGGCCAGCACATCCTTGTCCTTGACGTCAGGGTAACCGGGATCGCGCAGCCATGCGTAAGGATCGTCCACCGTGATGCCATGATGCGCGAAACTGTGCGCGCGGCGCTCGGCGATCGGCGGGGACAGGGGCGGCTGCATTTGATCGGTCATTAACTATCCATGGTCCAGACGGGGGCTGCGCTGGAATAAGCGTGCCGGTCCCTCTATGTTGTCGGCATTATGGCCAACGCAAGAGGCCGGAATGATCCAAGGGAAGTTCGATGTCCAGTTATGAAGATCGCCTGAAGGCCCTGCGTGCCCAGTTGGTGCGCCAGAAGCTCGATGGTTTCGTGGTCCCCCTGACCGACGAGCATATGAGCGAATATGTCGGCGCCTATGCCCAGCGGCTCGCCTGGCTGACCGGTTTCCAGGGTTCGGCCGGCAGCGCCGTGGTCCTGCCGGAGGCGGCCGCGATCTTCGTCGACGGCCGCTACACGCTACAGGTGCGCGAGCAGGTGGACGGCGCCCATTGGCAATATCAAAGCGTGCCGCAGACCTCGATCGCCGCCTGGCTGAAGGATCATGCGGGCGAAGGCGCGCGCATCGGCTATGATTCCTGGCTGCACACCCGCGCCTGGGTGAAGCAGGCGACACAGGCCCTAGCGGACAAGGGCGCCGAGCTGGTCGCGGTCGACACCAACCCCGTCGATGCCGTCTGGCCCGATCGCCCGGCGCCCAGCGACGCCAAGCTGGTGGTCCATGAGGATCGCTATGCCGGCAAGAATGCGGCCGAGAAGCGTGCCGATATCGCCGACTGGCTGGTGTCGAAGAAGGCAGACGCCGCCGTCCTCTCCGCGCTCGATTCGATCGCCTGGGCCTTCAACATCCGCGGCAAGGATGTCGAGCGCACCCCGGTCGCGCTGGCCTATGCCATCGTCCATGCCGATGCGACCGCCGACCTCTATGTCGCGCCGGAAAAGATGGACGAGGCGGTCGCCAAGCATTTGGGCAATGCCGTGCGCATCCATGACCGCGCCGCCTTTGCCGATGCGCTGGCAGCGCTGAGCGGCAAGAGCGTCGTCGCCGACCCCGAGCGCGCCGTCGCCGCGATCTTCGAAGCACTCGACGCGGGCGGCGCGCAGATACTCAGCCTGCGCGACCCCGTGGTCCTGCCCAAGGCGATCAAGAATGATACCGAGATCGCCGGGCACAAGGCGGCGCAAGCGCGCGATGGCGCGGCACTCAGCCGCTTCCTCCACTGGATCGCGGTCGAGGCTCCCAAGGGCGGCCTGGATGAGATGAGCGCGGCCGACCGGCTGGAAGCCTTCCGTCAGGATACCGGCCTGCTGCAGGATCTGTCGTTCGACACGATCAGCGGCGCCGGCCCCAATGGCGCGGTCGTTCATTACAAGGTCGAGGAAAAGACCAACCGCCCGATCGAGACGGGCAGCTTCTACCTGGTCGATTCGGGCGGCCAGTATCGCGACGGCACCACCGACGTGACCCGCACCATCGCCATCGGTACGCCGAGCGAAGAGATGAAGCAGCGCTTCACCCTGGTGCTGAAGGGGCATATCGCGCTTGCTCGCGCCGTCTTCCCGGTCGGCACGCGCGGCGGCCAGCTCGACGTGCTGGCGCGCCAATATCTGTGGGCGCAGGGTCTGGATTATGCCCATGGCACCGGCCATGGCGTCGGCAGCTTCCTGTCGGTGCATGAAGGGCCGCAGCGGATCGCGACCTTCGGCGGCGGCGACGAGCCGCTGGTGGCGGGCATGATCCTCTCGAACGAGCCGGGCTATTACAAGACCGGCGAATATGGCATCCGCATCGAGAATCTGGTGCTGGTCGAGGAACGGGCGATCGCCGGCGGCGAAAAGCCCATGCTGGGCTTTGAAACCCTGACCTTCGCGCCAATCGACCGCAATGCCATCGTCACCGACCTGCTGGATGCAGGCGAGCGTGCCTGGGTCGACGCCTATCATGCGCAGGTGCTGGCCGTGGTCGGCCCACAGCTCGATGGCGAGGCCCTGGCCTGGCTGCAGGCGGCCTGCGCAGCCCTGTAACGCGGATCAGTCTTTCGACGGTTCCGGCGCGGGGGCGGGCTCAGTCCCCTCCCGCGCCACATCGCGGCTCTGGGCCTTGCGCCGCCGCAAATTGTCGCGCAGCGCCTGCGCCAGCCTGGCTTTCTTTTCGTCCTGGGTCTCGCTCATGACAAAGCGCATAAGCAAAATGCATAATCTACCGCAACCCGCCTTGACAGGACGCGCGGGGGCGGCCATAGGCGCGACCTCCGAAGCGCACAACGCGACGGAGACGAAATAGAGTGCTGCCGTAGCTCAGTGGTAGAGCGCATCCTTGGTAAGGCTGAGGTCGCGAGTTCAATCCTCGCCGGCAGCACCATTTCTTCCTTTTTTCCTGCAACTCAAAAGTTTCCCACCGGGAATTGCACCTCTGCAGGAAGCCCCTTTCAGACCATCGCAGAGTCAAGAGCAGAACTGCTGCCGAACATGTAGCTGTTAGGTCGCCATACCAACCGGCAGGCGCACCTCGAACCGCGCAGGCGAAGCCGATGGGTAGAGCGCCTCACTGACAGTTTATTTGGCGACGCTTGCAATATGTCTGGCGCCCGATCGATTCCATCTGCCTCTGAGGCTGCGGACGCCCTGTTGCGCACGTAGACGCAATGTTGCGTGCGTGATGCGTTTGCGGATGCGCTTGCGCCGTTTGGAGAGGTGGCGGTGGACCTGCCGCTGACGCCGGCCAAGCTGCTGACGATGATCGAGGGGCGGCTCTGGCCTGAGCGTCCGGTCAGCCGCTTCCATCCCGATCATCGGGTGCTGGAGGTCGAAGCCCCTGCCCCGGTAAAGCCCTCTCCCCCGCCGGTCGCGCCAGCCATTCCGGTTGGGATTGAGGGGGCGTGGAAGCTTGTGCTTGCGACGCCGATGGGCCCGCAGCGTTCTTCATGTGGTGTTCGCGAATGGCGGGAGACCGGTTCGACGCGGGCGACATGGAAAGGCAATCGCAGTCCGATCCGGGCCTGGTCGCGGAGGCAGGCTTGGACCTGGAGATTGGGATTTTGCGCGGCGGTGGCTTTCCGGTGATCCGTGATGTCGTGATGGTGGCGATTGTTGCGGTATCGGGCGGTTCGCTGAGCGGCGTTCAGGGTCTGTACGAGGCTTGCGCGCGGATTGCTGTGGCCCGGCTGCAAGATCGTTGAGGCGGAACGGGGCGAGCGCTCGCGATGATTTCGGGGCACAAAAAAGCCGCCGCGGCTGATCCAAGACGGCTGTTTATGTGTGTGTATGGTTGCGGGAGTAGGATTTGAACCTACGACCTTCAGGTTATGAGCCTGACGAGCTACCGGGCTGCTCCATCCCGCGACACTGGGCGATTATGTG
>NZ_JACIEU010000011.1 GCF_014197035.1 Sphingobium scionense
CCACCGAGATCGAATTCGCATGGGTGGGGCATGCCCCACCCATGCGATCGCCTCAATCTACACCGGAAATTACACCACGAGCGCGGACGCTAACGTTTTCTCGCCTTCTACCCCAGCGATCGCAGGAGTATGGTGAGTTTCGGCATAGACTATCAGTCCAGCTATGAAGCGGCGGAAGAGCAGATCCTGTGCAAAGCCGTCGTGACCGATCCGGACAAGGATTGCGCCAAGGCGGCTCCGAAAGGCCCCGATCGCGGGGATTCGCTGAACCTCTCCATCGAATATCGGCGCGCGACGGGCCTCAGCATTTTCGGGGCAAATATCGCCTATTCGCCCAAATTCACCTATGACAGCCTGAATGATGATTTTGGTGCAGAACTACCGATCTATTTCGTACCCACGGCAAAATCGCCCGTCCTGCCCGGCTTCAAGATCGGCTACGCATCCGATGAAAATAATCTAATCCTCGGCCTCTTTTTGAAGGCCAGCTTCGGCATGATGCACTAGGGGCGATCGACATTCAGATGATGACGTGACGAAAATGGTGGTTTTCCGTGACCCGGAGCGCAGCGTACTTAAAGTACGTGAGCACCGGAAGCGCGGAGAACCGCCATTTGCAGGCCGTCAGGGCTGAATGTCGATTGGCCCTAGCGCCCAGTGTCATAGGGCGATCGACGCGCAATGACATGAGGCTGGTCTGGCACTATCCCGCTCCGGCGTCGACAAACGGCGCTGGCGCAAACGAAAAAAGATCGTCCCCACCCTGCTCCAGATCGAGCAGATATTTCTTGGTCTCGACGCCGCCGGCAAAGCCGGTGAGCGCACCGTTGCTACCGACCACCCGGTGACAGGGCGCGATGATCGAGATCGGGTTGCGGCCATTGGCGGCGCCGACGGCGCGGGTCGCGGTCGGGCGGCCGATGGCGCGGGCGATGTCGGCATAGCTGCGCGTTTCGCCGAACGGGATATCGAGCAGCGCAGCCCAGACCTGGCGCTGGAAATCCGTGCCCTGGAAATGCAGCGGGACGGAGAAATGCTGCCGCTGGCCGGCGAAATATTCCGATAGCTGGGAGGCCGTGTCGCGCAACACCGGATGGTCGGTTGTTTCGGACCGGGTGCCCAGGCGGACGCGGGCGGGATCATCGTCGGGCCACAGGACCGCCATCAGTCCTTCGTCACTCGCGACCAGCGTCAGGTCGCCCACCGGCGACGTCATCGTCATACAGGCCAGGGTCATCGTCATCCTCCATGCGTCATCGCTGGAGATAGGCGATGATCCCCGCCCCCGCTTCCTGCCGCTTGCGGTCAAAGCCCGCAAGCGGCAGGCCGCATCATTTCAGGCCGCCACCCATGGCACGATACAGTTCGATCATGTTGGTGAGCCGCGCCAGGCGCGTCGTCACCAGGCTCTGCTCCGCGGTCGACAGGGTCCGCTGCGACACCAGGGTCGGCAGGAAGCCGTCGACACCCGCACGGAAGCGAGCCTGCGTCAGGTCATAGGCCTTGCGGGCGGCATCGCGCTGCGAGGTCTGCGCCTCGACCTGATCGGTCATCGTACCGCGCCGCGCGAGCCCATCGGCGACCTCGCGGAAGCCGGTCTGCACGCTCTTTTCATAAGTGGCGAGCATCGCGTCATAGGTCGCCCTGGCGTAGCGCAGATTGCCCTTGTTCCGGCCGAAGTCGAAGATCGGCAGGGTGGCGCTGGGCGCCACCGACCAGGTGTCGCTGCCCGATTTGAACAGGCCGGACAGGCCAAGGCTGACCGTGCCCAGCGCGGCCGTCAGCGACAACTGCGGGAAGAAGGCCGCCCGTGCCGCGCCGATATTGGCATTGGCCGCGATCAGTTGATGCTCGGCCGACGCGATGTCGGGCCGGCGCAGCAACAGGGTCGAGGGCAGTTCCGCCGGCAGATTGTCGAGCGTGACATGCCCTTCCGGCAGCGCCGACGGCAGATCATCGCTGCCAAGCGTCGTGCCCGCCAGCAGGTTCAGTGCATTCTGGTCCTGCACAACCAGCGTGGTGGCGCTGGCAATGGCGGCGCGCGCCTGGTCATAGCTGGTCTGTGCCTCACGCACTTCCAGTTCGGAGGCGATGCCCTTGTCGAAGCGCGCCTGGTTGAGGTCCAGCGTCTCCTTGAACGCGGTCGCCAGCGTGCGCGAGATCGACAGCAATTCCTGATCGGCGGCCATGTTCACCCATGCCGTCGCCACTTCCGCTACCAATGCGGTCTGGGCCGCATTACGGTTTTCGACCGAGGCGAAATATTGCTCCTGCGCCGCCTTGGTCAGGTTGCGCACCCGGCCGAACAGGTCGATTTCCCAGGACGAGATGCCGACCTGCGCCTGATAGACGTCGGTGTTGAGGCGCTGGCTCTGGCCGAACTGGACCAGCGGCTGTTCCGAATAGGTCGCCGTGCCGGTCGCTCCGACGGTCGGCAGCAGATCGGCCCGTTGCACCTTATACTGCGCCCGCGCCTGTTCGACATTGGCGATCGCAATGCGCAGGTCGCGATTATTGGCCAGGCTGGTCTCGATCACCCGCACCAGACGCGGGTCGGTGAAGAAATCGCGCCAGGCGGTGTCGGCCGGCACGATCGCCGCGCCGCCGTCCGCCGCGGCCGCATAGGCCGGCCCCTGGGGGCTGGCCTGCGGCACCGGCAGTTCGGGGCGGGCATATTTGGGCGCCATGTCACAGGCGGCCAGCGTCAGCGCCAGAGAGGCGACCGACATTGCTTTGATATTACGCAACATTCTTATGCCTCCTGCGGTGCGTTCGGCGTTTCGCCGTCGGCGTTTCGCTGTTCTTCCCCTTCATGATGTTCGCGGAACAACCGCTTCACCACGGTGAAGAAGACCGGCACGAAGAAGATGGCGAGGACGGTGGCAGACAGCATGCCGCCGACCACGGCCCAGCCGATGGCGTTCTGGCCACCCGCACCCGCGCCCTTGGACACGGCCAGCGGCAGCACGCCGAAGATGAAGGCGAAGCTGGTCATCAGGATCGGCCGCAGACGCAGCTTGCCCGCTTCCAGTGCCGCCTTGGCGGGCGACAGCCCTTCCCGCATCTTCTCTTCGGCAAATTCCACGATCAGGATCGCGTTCTTGGCCGACACGCCGATGGTCGTGATCAGACCCACCTGCAGATAGATGTCGTTGTTGAGACCCGCCAGCGTCGCCGCGATCACCGCGCCGAGCACGCCCAGCGGCACGACCAGCATGACCGCGATCGGCACCGACCAGCTTTCATAGAGCGCAGCCAGGCAGAGGAAGACGATCAGCATCGAGAGCGCATAGACATAGGGCGCCTGACCACCGGAGGTCTGTTCCTCATAGGAAATGCCGTTCCAGGCATAGCCGATACCGGCCGGCAGCTTGGCCGCGAACTCCTCCATCGCCTTCATCGCGGTGCCGCTGGACACGCCGGGCGCCGGGGCGCCCTGGATGTTCATCGACGGCACGCCATTATAGCGCTCCAGACGGGCCGGACCCTGGACCCATTCCGTGGTGGAGAAGGCGGAGAGCGGTGCCATCACGCCCGTGCTGCCACGCACATGATAGGCGTTGATCGCATCGGCCGAGGTCCGGAAGGGCGCATCGGCCTGGACATAGACACGCTTCACGCGGTCGCGGTCGATGAAGTCGTTGATATAGGATCCGCCCAGATTGGTGCTGATCGTATCATTGACGTCCGACTGGGCGATGCCCAGCGCACCGGCCGCTGCCTGATCGACGTTGAGCTTCAACTGTGGCGTATCTTCCAGACCATTGGGACGGACCTGCGCCAGGCGCTTGTCGCCCATCGCCATGCCCAGCAGTTGGTTACGGGCTTCCAGCAGTTTCTCATGACCCAGATTGGCCTGATCGAGCAGCTGGAAGTCGAAGCCGGACGCGTTGCCCAGTTCCTGCACCGCCGGCGGCACGAAGGCGAAGGCCATGCCCGAAGAAATCTTCTGGAACGCCATATTGGCGCGCAGGGCAATCGCGGGCACGCGGCTGTCGGCACTCGTGCGCTCGTGCCAATCCTTCATGCGGGCAAAGACGATGCCGACATTCTGGCCCTGACCGACGAAGCCGAAGCCCGCGACGGTGAAGACAGCCGAAACATTGGCCTTTTCATCCACCAGATAGTGGTCGCGCATCCGGGCCAACGCCCGTTCGGTCTCTTCCAGCGTCGTACCCGCAGGCAGCGACACCTGGTTGATGATGATGCCCTGATCCTCGTCCGGCAGGAAGCCGCTGGGCAGCCGCAGGAAGATGAAAGCCATGCCGACCACGACCAGACCATAGATCAGCATGGTGCGAACCCAGCTGCGCTCGACCTTCTCGACGCCCGCGCCATAGCGCACGACCCCCTTGTCGAAGGTCCGGTTGAACCAGTCGAAGAAGCGGCCCAGGACAGAACCGATCGGCCCGTTCCAGCTATGCCCGTGCGAAGCGGGCTTCAGGATGGTGGCGCACAGCGCCGGGGTCAGGATCAACGCGACCAGCACCGACAGGATCATCGACGACACGATGGTGATCGAGAACTGGCGGAAGATGACGCCGGTCGAGCCGCCGAAGAAGGCCATGGGCAGGAACACCGCCGACAGCACCAGGCCGATGCCGATCAGCGCGCCGCTGATCTCGTCCATCGACTTCTTGGCTGCTTCCTTGGGGCTTAGCCCCTCATCCTGGATCAGACGCTCGACATTCTCGACGACGACGATCGCGTCGTCGACCAGCAGGCCGATCGCCAGCACCATGCCGAACAGCGTCAGGGTATTGATGGTGAAGCCCGCCGCGCTGAGGATCGCAAGCGCGCCCAGCAACACCACCGGCACCGCGATGGTGGGGATCAGCGTCGCACGCCAGTTCTGCAGAAACAGGAACATGACCACGAACACCAGCAGCACGGCTTCGAACAGGGTATGAACCACCTGTTCCACCGACAGCTTGACGAAGGTCGAGTTGTCGACCGGGAAGTCATATTTGACCCAGCTCGGAAAATTCTTCGACAGTTGGTCCACGCGCGCCTTCACGGCTTCCACCGTGTCGAGCGCATTCGCACCCGGCGCCAGCTTGATGCCGAAGCCCGAGGCCGGATGGCCGTTGAACTTCACCCCGAAACCATAGGTTTCCGCGCCCAGTTCAACCTTGGCAACGTCCTTCATCAGCACGACCGAGCCGTCGCTGTTGCTGCGCAGGCGGATATTGCTGAATTCTTCGGGCGTGCGCAGGCGCGACTGGGCGGTGACGGTGGCGTTGAGCGCCTGCCCCTTGGGCGAGGGCGAGCCACCGATCTGGCCGGCCGACACCTGGGCGTTCTGCGCGGTGATCGCCGACTTCACGTCACCGGTGGTCACGCCCAGATTGGCCATCTTGTAGGGGTCGAGCCAGATGCGCATCGCATATTGCGAACCGAACAACTGGGTATCGCCGACGCCGGTCACGCGGCTCAACGGATCCTGAAGGCTCGACGCGATGAAGTCCGCAGCATCCTCCTGGTCATGGATGCCGTCGTCCGAATAGGCGGCCATGATCAGCAGGAAGCTGGACGTGGACTTGCCGACGCGCAGGCCCTGCTGCTGCACTTCCTGCGGCAACAAGGGGGTCGCCTGCGACAGCTTGTTCTGCACCTGCACCTGCGCGATGTCAGGGTCGGTGCCCTGCTCGAAGGTCAGGGTGATGCTAAGATTGCCCGAACCATCGCTGGTGGACGCGAAATAGCGCAGATTGTCGATGCCCTTGAGCTGCTGCTCGATGATCTGCGTCGTCGTGCTTTCCAGCGTCTGGGCGTTGGCACCGGGATAGGTGGTCTGGATCGTCACTGCCGGCGGGGCGATTTCCGGGAACTGCGCGACCGGCAGCGACCGGACCGCGAGCAAACCCGCAAGCATGATGACGATGGCGATGACCCATGCAAAGATGGGCCTGTCGATAAAATAGCGGGCCATGACTTAGTGCGCCTCGCCTGCGTTCGATCCGGCAGCCGCCTTCGCGCCACCCTGCGCAGCCGCGCTACCTTCGGGCGCGGTGACCTGCTGCGGGGCGCCGGGCTTAACCACCGTGCCGGGGCGCAGATTGACCAGCCCCTCCACGATCAACTTGTCGCCGGGCTTCAGCCCGCTGGTGACGATCCATTTGTCGCCGATCGCGCGGTCGACGGTGACCTGGCGCATCTCGACCTTGTTGTCCTTGCCCACGACCATCGCCGTAGCGCGGCCGCGCGCATCGCGCGAAATGCCCTGCTGCGGCGCCAGGATCGCCTGGGTGCGTTCGCCTTCGATCAGCTTGGCGCGGACATACATGCCCGGCAGCAGCAGGCCATCGGGATTGGGGAAAATCGCACGCAGCGTGACCGCGCCCGAGCTGGAATCCACCGTGACGTCCGCAAATTCCAACCGGCCTTCGACCGGATAGATGCTGCCATTGGGCAGGATCAGCTGAATGCGGGCACCCTGCGCCTCGCTGATGCCGCCGGCCTTCATCGCCTGCTTGAGGTCGATGATCTGCGCCGCCGACTGGGTGACATCAACATAGACACGGTCGGTGCGCTGGATCGTCGTCAGTGCCTCGGTCTGGCCGGTCTGGACCAGCGCGCCGGGAGTCTGGAGCGAGCGGCCGATACGACCGGAGATAGGTGCGCGGATGCGGGTGAAATTCTGGTTCACCTGCGCGGCCTGGACCGCACCCTGCTGCGCCGCAACATTGGCGCGCGCCTGCTGGGCAGCCGCTGCGGCATCGTCATATTCCTGCTTCGACACCGCGTTGATGCCGACCAGATCCTTGTAGCGCTGCGCCTGCAGCCCGGTCGAGCGGATCGCCGCCTGGGCATTGGCCAGCGAACCCTGCGCCTGAGCGAGGGCAGCCCGATAGGGCGCGTCGTCAATCTCGTAGAGCATCTGCCCGGCCTGGACGTTGCCGCCCTCGGTAAACAGGCGACGGCGGATGATGCCGCTGATCTGCGGCCGGACTTCGGCCGTTTCGAAGGCCGAGATACGGCCCGGAAGCTCGTTGAGCAACGGCGCCGACTCGGTCTTGAGCGTCACCACGCCCACGCTGGGCGGCGGCGGTGCGGGCGGTGCTTCCTGACCGCAAGCGCTCAGCGCGAGGGCCGAAACGCAGGCCAGCAATCCGAACAAGTTCCCCTTTTGCATCGATTTTCCCAATCCGATAAATATCGCAGGACCGGAATGAACGTTCATTCCGCTTGCCGCGCACCTAAGAAGCTGTCAGAGGGAATTCAAGAGAAAAACAAATTTCCGAGGGTAAAATGGTTGCAGCGCAGCATGAAAAAAGCAGTCGCGACCGTGTTCTTGCAGCGGCGCGAGACCTGTTCAACAGCCATGGTTTCCACCAGACGTCCATGGCCGAACTCGCTTCCGCCGCACAGGTATCAGTGGGGCAAATATATCGACTTTTCAAAGGAAAGGAAGATATCATTGAGGCCATCGTCCACGCCGACGCCGATCAGTGGGCGGAGGATGTCGATATCCTGCGCAAACGGCTCGACAGTGGCGAGTTGAGCATCGACGATACGTTCGAGCAACTGATGCTGCACGTCATTGACGAAAAGGATGAGGCGCTCTCCTTCGACATCCTGGCCGAAAGCTTCCGCAATCCGACGGTCGGGGAAATGATCGGCACCATGTGCGGCCGCTTCCGCGACGATATTCGTGACTTTGCCTGCGCCGCCAACCCTGACCTGTCAGGCGAGGCGCTGGATGGCGCAGAGGAGATGATCCTGGCCTGCATGTTCGGCCTGGGCCATCGCAGCCTGTCGCGTCCCAACCTCAGCCCGGAAGCATCAGCCCGGCGCGCCGCCCAGATGATCGTCGCCGGATTGAAAGCGGTGCGTTAACCGCCTGCCACCTGGCCATAAAGCGCTACCGTTTCACGCGCGCACCGATCCCAGCTATAGCCGCCGGCGACGGCCAGTCCGGCATCACGCGCTCGCGTCCGCCATTCGGCATCGACCAGAGCCCGCTCCAGCCGATGCGCGAAATCGTCGATATCCTCCGGCTCGACCAGCATGGCCGCGCCACCCGTCACTTCGGGCAGGCAGGAGGCATTGGCGACGACGGTCGGCACCCCACTCGCCATGGCCTCGACCGGCGGCAGGCCAAAGCCTTCATAAACGGACGGATAGACGAACAGCGCCGCACCAGCATAAAGCAGCGGCAGATCCTCCTCCGGTACGAAGCCGAGATAGCGCACCCAGCCCTCGCGGGCGCCACGCGCCATTAGCGCCTGAACATCGTCACTCAGCCAACCGGCCCCGCCCGTCACCATCAACGGCCAACGGCCGCGCACCGACGAGGGCAGCATTTCCCATGCCTGCAACAACTGCGGGATGCGCTTGCGCGGCTCCACCGTCGACACGCACAGGGCATAGCCTTGTGGTGCCAGATCATAGCGCGCGAGCGCCGGCTGCAATTGGGCAGCATCACGCGGCATGAAGGCCGGGCTGGCCGCCAATGGCACCGCGGTGACCTGCGCGGGCGAAAGCGAGAGAAAATCGATCACCTCGTCCCGCGTGGTCGCACTGTCGGTGATGATATGGGCCGCGCGGGCAATCGATGCCGCGAAATTCCGTTCGAACTGCTGCAATCGCGCCGCTGGATGGGTTTCGGGATAACGGAAGACCGACAGGTCATGGACGGTGATGACGCCCCCCTCGGCTGCCGCCGGCAGGAAATAATTAGGCCCATGGAACAGATGCGACCGCATGACGGCCGCATCGCGCATGTCCCGTCCCCACTTGCGCAAGCCAGTGGTGCGCTTGCGCAGCCAGCGATGGACCTTGTGCCGCTGCTTGGGCGTGACGGGCTCTTCCAGCAGCTTTGTCGGGTCAGCGATCCATTCGCCATTGCGATAGAAGCGGACACCATCCACCTCAGGCGCATCACCGATGCGCTGCGCCAGTTCCCAACTATAGCGACCGATACCGGACAGGCGCGGCTCCAGCGCCTCGACCGACAAGATGACCTTCACGCTCATTCGACCAGTTCGCCGCCCTTCACCACGTCACTCACATGCTCCAGCAAGGTCACGTCCTTGAGCGGATCGCCCTGCACCGCGACGATGTCGCCATAGCGGCCGACCGCGATCGCGCCGACGTCGGCTTCCCAGCCCAACGCCCTGGCACCGCTGACGGTCGCCGCCTGGATCGCCTGCATCGGCGTCATGCCCCATTCGACCATCTTGGCGAACTGCTTGCCATTGTCGCCATGGGGATAGACGCCGGCATCGGTGCCGAACAACATCGGCACGCCCGCCTTCACCGCCTTGCGAAAGGTTTCCCGCTGGAGACGCCCGATCAGCTTTTCCTTGTCCAGGCTCTCCTGTTCGGTGCCATTGGCCGTGCCGGTCGCCAGGATATAATCGTCATTATAGATATCCATGTCGAACCAGGTCTTGCTGCTCGCCGCCAGCTTGATCGTCTCGTCATCCGCCAGGCTGCAATGTTCGATCGTGTCGATCCCCGCCTCGATCGCGGTGCGGATGCCGTCATTGCCATGGGCATGCGCCGCGACCTTCAGGCCCAGCATATGCGCCTCGTCGGCGATCGCCTTCATCTCGTCAAGGCTCAGTTGCTGCGCGCCGACCGCATCACCCAGCGAGAAGACGCCACCGGTCGCGCAGATCTTGATCACCCGTGCGCCATATTTGTGCAGCCAGCGCACCTTGGCGCGCGCCTCCTGCGGGCTGTCGACCACCGACGGCTCCTTGCGATCCATCGAGGGTGGCAGGCCGCCGCCATCGCAATGGCCGCCGGTCGCGCCGATCGCATAGCCGGCCGGAATGATCCGCGGCCCGACGATCTGCCTTTCCTCGATAGCCTGCTTCAGGCCCACATCGGCAAAATCGGCCGAACCGACATTGCGCACCGTGGTGAAACCGGCCTTCAGCGTGATCCGCGCATTCTTGACGCCCACGGCTGTCCAGAAACTGTCGGTATAACGCAGCCCTTGATACCCGCCCACTTCGGCCAGGCTGGTGAGGTGGACATGCATGTCGATCAGGCCCGGCAATATGGTCTTGCCCGACAGGTCGATATGCTTGACATCGCTGCCCCAGCGCACGGTCCGGGCATCGGCGATGCCGGTGATGCGGCCGTCGGTGATGAAGACAGCCGGATAATCGATCGTCTTGCCGGCCAGCACATCGACCATATGGTCCGCGGTGACGACCACCTGCGCGGCAAGCGCCGGCGCGGCGGCCAGCGACAACAGGATGGTGGCGGCCATGGCCGATGCCCGGACAGTCTTCAACATGCGATGTAAATCCCCCTGGGACCAGCGCTGCCTTGCCCTTCTTGGCCGGATCATCGCTGCCCTCAAGCCCCTGACCTAGCGGCCAAAGCCGACCAGCGGCAAGGACAAAGATGGAAGGCCGCCAACTGTTTCGACCCCGTCCATCGCAAGCCCTCGCTTCGCCCACAACCCGTTCGCCGCTCGACCCTTGGCATGTCGATCGAGCGAGGTATTTCATGGACCTGGAAGCGAATTTCGGCCGCGCCTAGTTCGAGCAGCGGCGCGACCGCAGCCGCCAGTTCGTCGCGCGATACGCCACATCGACGCTGCGCAACATGCATCTGGAATAGGCGCGTTTCTATCAGCAATTTTTGCAGGCGGAGGAAATGCAAGTTGCCTCCGCCTGATCCTGCCACCTATTTGGCGGCCATACCCTGCGGCAGCACCACCGCCGACCAACTCTTGCCCGGCACCAGATATTTGGTCGCCAGCGACTGGATATCGGCCGGCGTAAGGTTGAGCAGATCCTGGCTCATCGTCTGCATTGCCTGGATATACCGGGGGTCATGGGTTGCCCCCTCCATCTGGCTCATCCAGAAGGCATTGCCGGTGCTGGCCCGCATCAGTTGCTGACGCATCGGCACCACCGCGCGTTGCAATTCGTCGGCGCTGATCGGTGCCTTGACCAGATCCGCCGCCGTTTCCTTCACGACGCTGTAGAAATAATTGACCCGGTCGGGCCGCACCTGGCTCGTCACCAATATGTAGCCGCCACTGTCATAGGAGAAGGGCCAGCTATTCTGCACGCTGGGCGAATAGGCCGCACCCTCGGTCGAGCGCAGCTTGTCGAACAGGCGATCATTGAAGATCTGGGTCAGGATTTCGAGCTGGCGTGCTTCCTTCGTCAGCGCAAAACCGCCCGATGTCGGCCAGGCCATGACGGCAGCCGCCTGTTCCTTGTCGCCATCATGGCGCAGGATGACCGGCTGTTCGACATGGGCGGGGAAACGCTGCACCTTGTTCGCGGCCGGCACCGGCACGTCCGGGCGCGCCGGCATCGCGCCAAAAGTCGCGGCCGCGGCCTCAATTGCCTCCTCGGCCTTCACCTGACCGAAAATCTGGATCTCGATCGGGCCGGACCCCAGGATCGGTTCCCAGGTCTGGCGGAAGCTCTGCGGCGTCAACGCGTTGATCTCCGCCTTGGACGGCGTGCGGAACCGCACATCCTTGTCATGCAGCAACCAGTTGAGATCGCGCGCCAGCACGCTATCGGGCGCCCGCGACATCGCATCATAGGCCACCGACGCGCCGGTTTTCACCCGCGCGATCGGCGCCGGATCCCAGCCGGGCTGGTACAGCTTGGCCGCAAATAGGCGCAGTTGATCCTTATAATCCGCCGGACGGGTCACGGCCTGCAATTCGAACGCGTCATCGTCGGTCGAAAAATCCATGCCCATGCGACGACCGTTGGTCAGGTCATCCAGCTCACGCTGGCCCAGCTTGCCGATGCCGCTCGCCACCAGCGCGTAGCCCGCAGCCCAGCTTGCGACGGGATTGGTCGGGGAAAAGGCCTGCTGGCCATGGCCGAAGCGGACATTGATGCGCACCTTTTCGGTCTCGGCATCATTGGCGAACAGCGTCAGCTTGACGCCGTTGGAGAAAGTGATGCTCTCCATGCCCTGCAACGCGACCGGAGTGCGCGACACCACCGTCGCGGGCGCGCCGAATTTGGGCAGGTCGTCCATCGTCACCGCCTTGTCGGCCAGACGGGCATTGGTCGCCGCCTTGACCGGCGCAGCGAGCGCGGCGGCCAGCTTCTGGTCCTGCCCCGCCTCGACCTTGCCAGTGATCAGCATCGCGCGGAACACGCCGGCGGAGAACAGCCGACGGGTGGAATCGAGGATCTTCTGCGGCGTCATCGCAGGCCTGCCCGAACGGAAGATATCCAGCGCAGCCTGCGGACTGACGGTAGTTTCGCGGATATCGACCGCACTCACCAGATCGCTCGCCTGCTTGGCGCCGGCTTCCGTGTCGGCATTTTCAACCTGAATCGCCAGCGCCGTGTCGAGTTGCGCATATTCGCGATCGATTTCCTGCTGGGTCGGCGGCGCGGCCTTGGCATCCTCGATGATCGCGCGCACATCGGCCAGCGCCTTTTCCCAATTGTCGCCGGTCGGCGTGATGGTCAGAAAAGTGCCATCGGCCGATCGGCTGATGTCCTGCTGGTCGACGCCCGCCGCCAGAAAGCTGCCCCCTGCCCGCGCGGCCTGCTCCAGGCGCCGGCTGACGATCTGCAACGCCAGCATGTCGGTCAGCTTGTCCTGATTATAGACGATAGTGTCGGCATGCGGCTTCCACGGGCGCAGCCAGGCCATGGTGAGGCCCGTCGGCGCGCCGGGTTCCACCACGACGCGGGTGGCCGGCGCCTTGGCGTCGGGCTCGCCGAAATCAGGCTGCTCCGCGCCCTTGCCACTATCCTGCCAGCTGGCGAAATTATCCTTGAGCAACTGTTCGGCCAGCGCGGGATCGATATCCCCGGCGATCGCGATCACGGTGTTTTCAGGGCGATACCAGCGCTGGTGGAAGGCTTCGGCTTTGGCCGCCGTCACCGCGTTCAGGGTCGCGACAGTGCCGATCGGCGCATGATCGGCAAGCGGCTGGCCGGCAAAGAAATGCTGGCGACTGGCATCGGAAATCCGCATCTGCGGCCCGTCGCTCTCGCGCCGTTCGGCCAGTACCACCGCCCGTTCGGCGTCAACCGCACTGTCGACGATATTGGGATCGGTCATCATGCCGGCCAGGATCTTCAGGCTTTCGCCAAGGCTCGTCTGATTGGCCTGGGGCAGGTCAAGCGCATAGGTGGTGCCGGTCGGCGTGGTCGCGGCATTGCTGTCGCTGCCAAAGGTCACGCCCAGCCGCTGCCAGATGCGCTTCGATTCGCCGTCGGGCACATGGCGCGACCCGCGCATCGACAGATGCTCCATGAAATGGGCATAGCCTTGCTCATCGGGCCGCTCCATCAGCGATCCGGCATCGATCCGCAGGCGAACGGACACCTGCCCCGGCGGCACGCCGTTGCGGCGAATGGCATAGCGCAGGCCGTTGGACAGGGTAC
Source organism: Sphingobium scionense (assembly GCF_014197035.1). Lineage (GTDB taxonomy): Bacteria > Pseudomonadota > Alphaproteobacteria > Sphingomonadales > Sphingomonadaceae > Sphingobium > Sphingobium scionense. The sequence goes on from NZ_JACIEU010000011.1 coordinate 13,350, forward strand.
CAAAGCGCCAGGCCGCATCGATCGGCACATCGCTATTTTCGTAGAGCCAGGGGCGGATATCCGCCTGACTGCCACCCGACGCGACCTTGCCGCTGGCAATCGCCGGATCGGTTTTCGCCGCAAGCGGCAGGGGGGAGCCCGACAAAAGCAGGGCAAGGATGGTGAGCGAAGCGGCCGAACGGCGGGGGGTCAAACGCATAGGCAGGGGAGCCTAGCGGCATTTTCCTGAATGACCACTGACAATGATGGTCACGTCCCGGCTTCCACCCGCTTTGCCTTGTGATGTCGACTGAAGGAGCAGGAAAATGGACGGGGCCTGACGAGCATCGCTCATCAGGCCCCGGGGGAATCCATGGCTTACAGCAACGAGACCAGGAGGGCTTGATGCGGCTGCATCGCGCCTCCCGGGATCAGCGATCAGCGCGGCGCGCCGGTGCGCTGAACCGCGCCCTTGTGCGCACCGACGCTGCCGCCGCCGCCGCGACGGCGACGAAACGGCTTCTTCGCGCCATCGCCTTCGCCACGATGCGCCTTGTCGGGCGCGCCACGCTGGGCCTTCTGCCCATCCTGATACCGACGCTGGCCTTCGGCCCGCTTGGCCTGCTGGGCCGGGCTCTGGCTCGGCCCCTTGCGCGGCGCAGCCGGCTTGGGCAGGTTACGCACCGCCTCCAGGAAATTCTCCGGCAGCGGCACGATTTCGGGCTTTACCTTGGTCGCCCGTTCAATCGCCTTCAGATAGGGCCGCTCGTCATCCGCCACGAAGCTGATGGCGATGCCATCCGCCCCTGCGCGCGCCGTGCGCCCGATGCGGTGGACATACTGTTCCGGCACGTTCGGGATTTCGAAATTGATGACATGGCTGACACCCGACACGTCGATGCCGCGCGCGGCGATGTCGGTCGCCACCAGCAGCTTCACCTTGCCCTGGCGGAACGCCTGCAATGCGGTGGTGCGCTGGCCCTGGCTCTTGTTGCCGTGGATCGCGAATGCATCGATGCCGGCGCCTTCCAGAAAGCGCACGACGCGATCGGCGCCATGCTTGGTGCGGGTGAAGATCAGCGCGCGGTCGATCTCTTCGGTCTTCAGCACGATATGCAGCAGTGCCTGCTTCTCCGCCTGGTTGACGAAGGTCAGCTGCTGGCGGACACGCTCGGCCGTGGTCGACTGCGGCGCCACGCTGACCTTGACCGGATCATTGAGGAACTGGCCAGCCAGCGCCTCGATTTCCTTGGGCATGGTGGCCGAGAAGAACAGGTTCTGGCGATCACGCGGCAACAGCTTGGCGATGCGCTTGAGCGGGTGGATGAAACCCATGTCCATCATCTGGTCGGCTTCGTCGAGGACGAAAATTTCCGTGTCCTTGATGGTGAAGGCGCGCTGGTCGATCAGGTCGAGCAGGCGGCCAGGCGTGGCGACGACGATGTCGACACCGGCCGAAAGGGCACGGATCTGCTTGTTGACCGGCACGCCGCCAAACACGGTTTCGACCGACAGACGCATGAAACGGCCATAGTCGCGGAAGCTCTGGGCGATCTGCGCGGCCAGTTCGCGGGTCGGCGACAGCACCAGCATGCGACAGCCCTTGATCGGAGTCGGTTTGGGGTTGCGCGCAAAATAGTCGAGGCTGGGCAGCGCGAAGGCCGCGGTCTTGCCGGTGCCGGTCTGGGCGATGCCGCACAGGTCGCGGCCTTCCAGCAGGACCGGAATGGCCTTTTGCTGGATTGGCGTGGGTTGGGCATAATTTTTGGCGGTCAGCGCCTTGATGATCGGCTCGGAAAGGCCAAGTTCATTGAATTGCATGAAAAACTCACAAGTCGGCCGGGCGCCAACTCGTCCTGCGGACGCAGGGAGGGCGCGAGGCGGGTTACGAAACGACCCGCGTGAAAAGGGAAGCCTCAAGCTTGGCGCAGACTGTCATTGGCCGGTCCGCATGACTTGTCAAAGCACGGGACGATCACGCTGCCAATCGCTATAGGGCCTTCCGGGCCATGCTGCGCTGCATCACATATGAATGAGATCGGCCGGAAAAGCAAGCGGCCACGGACCCGTTGTCCGCAGCCGCCGCTTCATATTCACACCTTCATAGTGCGATTTCGGCGTGCTTGTCCTGCAACTCGGCCCGTACATCGCCGCCAAACATCATCTTGAATACGCCACCTATCGACAGATCGGCGCGCCAGATTTCCGCCGTGCCCAGATCGAGGCGCAGCATCAGCAGGTTGGGATCCTGCCGTCCGCCCGGATACCAGGCTTCCACCTGCTTCGACCAATAGCGGTCGATGACTGCCTCGTCGGTTTCCGGCACCAGCGTCCCGTTGATGCAGGCGAACAGATAGTGGTCCTTGGCCGCGAACTGCGCCATGGCCGGGCCACCCGCCGCCAGCCTGTTGTCCCGGCTCGTATAGAACCAGAAGCAATGATTGGCGTCCGGGTCGAGTTGCGCGGTCATCGGCACGCTGTGCGCGCCACTTCCCTGCAGTCCGACCATCAGGAAGGGACTGCTCGACAGATCCGCCCAGAAACGGTCGCGAATATTCTCATCGGCACTCATCATGGCTCTCCTTGGTTGACCTTTCCCAATCAATGGCCGGTGGCAAGGGAAGTTCCGTTTGCCGACTTGATCTCGCGCTCGCACGTCGCCACATAGCGACTATGCTGATCGAGACCGAACTCACGCCCAATCCGGCGACCGTCAAATTCCTCCCGGGCCAGGCCGTAATGGGTGCCGCCGGCACCCGCGACTTCGCCACCCCCGAGGAGGCGGAAGCATCGCCGCTGGCCGACGCGCTGTTCGGCCTCGGCGACGTGACCGGCGTCTTCTTCGGTGCCGACTTCATTTCCGTCACGATCGCACCGGGCGCCGAATGGAGCGATGTGAAGCCCGAAATCCTCTCGATCCTGCTCGACCATTTTTCGGCCAACATGCCGCTCTTCGCCGCGGGCAGCGCTGCCGGCTTCAGCGTCCCGGCCGAGGAAGAGGCCTTCACCGATGATCCGGAAGATGCCGAGATCGTCGACCAGATCAAGGATCTGATCGAAACCCGCGTGCGCCCGGCTGTCGCCAATGACGGTGGCGACATCATCTATCGCGGCTTCGACAAGGGCACGGTCTATCTGCGCATGCAGGGGGCCTGCGCCGGCTGCCCCTCCTCCTCCGCCACGCTCAAGAACGGCATCGAGCAGTTGCTCAAGCATTATGTGCCCGAAGTGACGGAAGTCCGCGCAGTCTGACCCTGCGATGACCGGATTTGGCAAATCGCGCCGGATCGATTAACCGCAGCCATATCCATATCGGCATCGTGGCTTCGGGGGAGTGAATTTGCGCATATTGGTCATCGACACCGCCACGCAGGCGCTGTCCGTTGCGCTGCTGGAAGACGGCCGGCCGATCGGCCATTTTCATGAAATCGTCGGGCGCGGCCATGCCGAAGCCCTGCTACCCGCGATCGCCGCGCTGCCTGATGGCGGGCGCGCCGACGCGATCGCGGTCGATGTCGGTCCGGGCAGCTTCACCGGCGTGCGCATCGGCATCGCTGCCGCCCGCGCGCTGGCGCTCGCCTGGTCGGTGCCGCTCCATGGCTATAGTGCCTTCTCGCTCATCGCCGCGATGGCTGCCGACGACCATCGGGATGGGCCGATCGCGGTCACCATTACGGGTGGTCATGGCGAACTATTCTGGCAAGTCTTCGAGGCGGACGGCCGCATTGCCACGACCCAGCCCGCCTCCACCCCCATCAGCACGCTCGCGACCCAACTCGACATGGCCCAATTTTACGGCACCGGCGCCGAGGCGCTGGTGACCGCACGCGGCGATGGCACGGCGATCGCGCTCTACCCAGAGGCCGCCCGCTACAGCCTGATTGCCGGCCTGCCCCCCCTCTCCTCCTCGCCCCTCTATGGCCGCGCGGCGGATGCCAAGACGATCGCGGAGCGTGCAGCTTCATGATCCCCGCCGGCCTGACGCTCGATACCTATGAAGCGGGAGAGCGCAACGCGCTCGCCGACGCCATGGACGTCATGACCCGTGCATTCGACCCGCTCTTCGGCGAGGCCTGGACCCTGCCCCAATTGTCGGGCGTCATGACCATGCCCGGCACATGGCTCACCATCGCCCATATCGATGCCGCCCCGCTGGGCTTCGCGCTGATCCGGTCGGTGTTGGACGAATGCGAATTGCTGCTACTGGCGGTCGATCCGCTATGGCGCGGCCGCGGCATCGGCCGGGCCTTGCTTGGACACAGCCTGACACTTGCGCGTCGCCGCGGCATCACATCGATGAATCTGGAAGTCCGCGCATCGAACATGGCGGTCAAACTCTACGAGAATATTGGCTTCGAATACGTACATCGTCGCCCCGGTTACTATCGCGGCAATGATGGCAAGCTTCATGATGCCTTGAGCTTTCGCATCGACATGCTTGTTTAAGGCAATCTTCTCTTGCGAAGCCTGGCTACAGGGTCTAGCCAAGATATACCGCTCTGAATCCATTTCCTCGGGCGGGTCGCACAATAGAAGCCTTTGCAGGAAACAAGAAAAATGGAAAACGAATCGGCACAGAGCGAACTGCTCATCACTCTGACCTCCGACATTGTCGCTGCGCACGTCTCGAATAACAGCGTTGCTGTGTCCGACGTTGCGACACTGATCCAGAATGTTCATACCGCGCTGTCGGGTCTTTCGACCCCGGCGCCCGCCCCCGAAGTGAAGCCGGAACCGGCTGTTTCGGTGCGCGCATCGATCAAGCCCGACTTCATCATCTGCCTGGAAGACGGCAAGAAGCTGAAGATGCTCAAGCGGCACCTGATGACCCATTATCAGATGACCCCGGACGATTATCGCGCCAAGTGGGGCCTGCCGGCCGATTACCCGATGGTTGCCCCCAATTATGCCGAACAGCGCCGCAACCTGGCCAAGAAGATTGGCCTGGGCACCAAGCGCCGCCGGACCCGTGCCGGCAAATAAGCCCCACACTTTCGGTATTTACCTATTGCGAAAGGGGCGCATCGACGATGCGCCCCTTTTCCGTTGCAACAAAAGCGGCTAGGCAATGTCCGACTTTCCCATTTTTGAAGCGAGCCAGCCCCCCGCATGAACCGCAAGATCGACGTCGAAGCCCTCTGCCACGAAAAGGGCCTGCGCATCACCGAACAGCGCCGGGTTATCGCCCAGGTGCTGAGCGACGCGACCGACCATCCCGATGTCGAGGAACTGCACAAACGCGCTGCCGCTATCGATCCGGGCATCTCTATCGCCACTGTGTACCGCACCGTGCGCCTCTTCGAAGAAGCCGGCATTCTGGAACGGCATGACTTTGGCGACGGCCGCGCCCGCTACGAAGCGGCCCCGGAATCGCATCATGACCATCTGATCGACGTCGAAACCGGCAACGTCATCGAGTTCGTCGATCCCGAACTGGAACTGCTGCAGAAGCAGATCGCCGAAAAGCTCGGCTTCCGCCTGGTCGACCATCGCATGGAACTTTACGGCGTCGCCCTCGACCGCAAGGACTGACGCCTTGGCGCCACTGCGCCGGGCCGGCCGCATCGCCGCCCTGTTCGGCAGCCTGCTATTCTGCCTGCCCCCGCATCTCTTGTGGCGCCTGTTTCGCCGCCCATCTCCTTGGCCACGCCGTTTCCTGGGGATGGCGGCGCGGGCAGTCGGCGCCCGCATCCGGGTGGAAGGCCGCCCGGTCGAGAGCGACATGTTCCTGATCGCCAACCATGTCAGTTGGGTCGACATATTGGCGCTGGCCGATGCGACCGGCGCCGCTTTCGTCGCCCATGACGGCATCGCCCGCTGGCCGGTGATCGGCTGGCTCGCCGCCCAGAACAACACCTTGTTCGTCTCGCGCGAGAAGCGCGGCAGCCTGTCGGGCCAGCTCGACGCGCTGCGCGCCGCGCTCGCCGGCCATCAGCCGGTCGCCCTCTTTCCCGAAGGCACGACCAGCGACGGCAGCGGCCTGCTGCCCTTCAAGCCCTCGCTGCTCGCCGTGCTGATGCCGCCGCCCCGCGCGGTGATGATCCAGCCGGTGCATATCGACTATGGCGCGGCCACGGCTCAGATCGCCTGGCATGGCGACGAACCGGCCGGCACCAATGCGAAGCGACTGCTGGAGCGCAAGGGCCGCCTGCCCGTCACCATCCGGTTCCTGGAGCCGTTCGACCCGGCCAGTTGCGCCGATCGCAAGATATTGGCCGCCACCGCGCACCAGCGGATCGCCGCGAGCATTGCCGCGCACCTGCCACCTTCCTCTTCGCGCCAAGCGCCTGTATAGCTGGACGGCATGAATCGTAACGACGCCCCTGAACTTACAGCCGGCAAGGGCCCGGCCACCTTCCAGGTCAAATCCTTCGGCTGCCAGATGAACGTCTATGATGGCGAACGCATGGCCGAAATGCTGGGCGAGCGCGGCATGACCGCCGCTGCCGACGGCGCAGAGGCCGACCTCGTCATTCTCAACACCTGCCACATCCGCGAAAAGGCGGTGGACAAGGTCTATTCCGACATTGGCCGCCTGACCCGCGAGGATGGCACTCGCCCGATGATCGCCGTCGCCGGCTGCGTCGCCCAGGCCGAGGGCGGCGAAATCCAGCGCCGCGCCCGCAATGTCGACATCGTCGTCGGCCCGCAGGCCTATCACCGCTTGCCCGACCTGATCGGCAAGGCGCAGCGCGGCGAGGAGGCTGTCGACACCGACATGCCGGCCAATTCCAAATTCGCCGCCCTGCCCGGCCGCACCAAGCAGGCTCGGCCGACCGCCTTCCTGACGATCATGGAAGGCTGCGACAAATTCTGCACCTATTGCGTCGTGCCCTATACGCGCGGCGCGGAAATCAGCCGCAGTTGGACCGCGATCCTGGACGAAGCCAAGGCGCTGGTCGATGGCGGCGTGCGCGAGATCACCCTGCTCGGCCAGAACGTCAATGCCTGGACCGGCGAGGACGACCGGGGCCGGTTGCAGGGCATGGACGGCCTGGCCCGCGAACTGGCCCGGCTCGGCGGGCTGGAGCGGATCCGCTACACCACCAGCCATCCCAACGACATGAGCGATGGCCTGATCGCCGCCCATGGCGACGAGCCCAAGCTGATGCCCTTCCTCCATCTGCCGGTGCAGTCGGGCAATGACCGTATTCTCAAGGCCATGAACCGCAGCCACACGGTCGACAGCTATCTGCGCATCATCGAGCGCGTGCGCGAGGCCCGGCCCGACATCGCCTTGTCGGGCGACTTCATCGTCGGCTTCCCCGGCGAGAGTGACGCGGAGTTCGAAGATACTCTCAAGATCGTCGACCAGGTGCGCTACGCGCAATGCTATTCCTTCAAATACAGCCCCCGCCCCGGCACCCCGGCGGCGGACATGGATCATCAGATCCCGGCGGCGGTGATGGACGAAAGGCTGGCCCGGCTGCAGGCCGCGATCAACCGCCATCAGGTCGATTTCAACAGCGCCACGGTGGGCCGCACCACCAGCATCCTGCTCGAACGCAAGGGCCGCTATCCCGGCCAGCTGATCGGCAAGACGCCCTGGCTGCAATCCGTCCATGTCACCGCGCCCGAATTTGCTATTGGCGATATGGTCGATGTCGATATCATCAGCGCCGGCCCGAACAGCCTGGCCGGCGAAATCAGCAGGAGGAAAGCCGCTTGAACCAAAGCCTCGTCATTCCCGCACCGTTGGGAAGCCATCTCCCCGAAACCCGGTCGCGACCGGCCTTGACGAGATGCATGACGAGCCAGGGAGGCTTTTGAATGGGCAAGAAACCACACCATCCCCGCACCGACATTGCCGAGCGCGCGCGCCTGGAAGTGACGTTCGAAAAGCCGCATCTTCTGGGTGCGCTGTTCGGCCAATATGACCAGAATTTGGTCGCGATCGAAAACCGGCTCGGCGTCTATATCGCCGCGCGCGGCAACAAGCTGCAGATCGAGGGCGAGGCCGAAGCCGCCGCCCGCGCCCGCGACGTCATGACCGGCCTCTACAACCGCATCGTCGCCGGACAGGAAATCGACGGCGGCGCGGTGGAAGCCGTGATCGCCATGTCGGCCGAACCGACCCTGGACGGCATCATCCGGCATGACGTCGCCGAACCGCCCAAGGTGATGATCCGCACCCGCAAGAAGACGATCGTCCCCCGTTCCGCCACCCAGGTCACCTATATGGAGGCACTGACCCGGAACGACATCATCTTCGCGCTCGGCCCGGCAGGCACCGGCAAGACCTATCTGGCCGTCGCCCAGGCGGTCAGCCAGCTGATTACCGGCAGCGTCGACCGCCTGATCCTGTCCCGCCCCGCCGTCGAAGCGGGCGAGAAGCTCGGCTTTCTGCCCGGCGACATGAAGGAAAAGGTCGATCCCTATCTGCGGCCGATCTACGATGCGTTGCACGACACACTGCCGGCCGAACAGGTCGAACGGCGGATCGCCAGCGGCGAGATCGAGATCGCCCCGCTGGCCTTCATGCGCGGCCGCACCCTGGCCAACGCCTTCATCGTGCTGGACGAGGCGCAGAACACCACCATCGCCCAGATGAAGATGTTCTTGACCCGCTTTGGCGAAGGCAGCCGCATGGTCATCTGCGGCGATCCCAAGCAGGTCGATCTGCCGCAGCCCGGCATTTCCGGCCTGGCCGACGCGGTCGCGCGGCTGGACGGGGTCGAGGGCATTGCCATGGTCCCCTTCGGCATCGGCGACGTCGTCCGCCATCCGGTGGTCGGCCGCATCGTCCAGGCCTATGAGGGGCCGGATGCATAAATCTTCACAACGGATCTCAAATATATGATTGAAGTCGCTGTCCTTCATGAAGAAGGCTGGCCCGGCACGGACTGGGAATTTCTCGCGCAACAGGCGGTTTCGGCCGCCATTGCGCACAGTCCCTATGCCGCATTCGCTACCGATGCCACCCTCTATGAAGTCGCGGTCAAGCTGACCGACGACGCCGAGGTGCACCAGCTCAACCGCGCCTATCGCGAGAAGGACAAGCCGACCAACGTCCTGTCCTTCCCGATGGTGCAGGAAGATTTGCTGGAAGTGACGGCCAATACCGACGATGGCGAAGTGCTGCTGGGCGATATCGTCCTGGCCGAGGGGGTCTGTACCGCCGAAGCTGCGGAAAAGGGCATATCGGTCGCCGACCATGCCACGCATCTGATCGTCCACGGGACTTTTCATTTGCTTGGATATGACCATATGGACGACAATGAAGCCGAGGCGATGGAAGCGCTGGAAATCCGCACGCTTCTCAGCCTTGGTCTGGCTGATCCCTACGGGGATAGAGAAACAGGGAAATAGGAAATACGATGGCTGAAGGCAGCCCGAAGGATAGCGCCGGTTCCAAGGAAGCGGACAGTAGTAACGAGGGCGGTTTATGGAGCGGCCTGAAGTCGCTCCTGTTCGGCGAGAATGAAGCCCCCAGCCTCCGCAAGGAACTGGAAGAGGCGCTCGACGAATATGATGAGGATGAGCAGGAAGAGGGCGCGGCCCCGCCTGCCAAGGGCGACCTGTCCGCAATCGAGCGGCAGATGGTCCGCAATCTGCTGCATTTTTCAGAACATACGGTCGACGATGTTGCCGTGCCCCGCTCCGACATCGTCGCGATCGAGGAGAAGGCGAGCTTTGCCGAACTGGCAGAACTGTTCGCCGAGGCCGGTCACAGCCGCATCCCGGTCTATCGCGAAACGCTCGATACGATCGTCGGCATGATCCATATCCGCGATGCCTTCGCAATCCTGGCAGGCAAGGCGCCGGTGCCCGACACGTTGGAGCCGCTGATCCGCCAGCCGCTCTATGTGCCCGAAAGCATGGGCGCGCTCGACCTGCTCGCCGAAATGCGTGCCAAGCGCACCCATCTGGCCATCGTGCTCGACGAATATTCTGGGACCGAAGGGCTGCTGACTTTCGAGGATCTGGTCGAGGAAATCGTCGGCGAGGTCGAGGACGAGCATGACGACGCGCCCGAAGCCATGCTGGTGCCGCTGGAAGGCGGCATGTGGGATGCAGACGCCCGCGCCGAACTGGACGACGTCGCTGAAGAAATCGACCCGCGCCTGGGCGAGATCGAGGAAGATGTCGATACGCTGGGCGGCCTCGCCTTCGTACTGGCCGGTCGCGTCCCCGAGCCGGGCGAGATCCTCCCGCATGAACAGAGCGGCTGGAAACTGGAAATATTGGCCAGCGACGGCCGCCGCGTCACCCGCCTGCGGCTCCACCCGCCGGTCGAACAGGAACTGGAAGCGGAAGAGGCCTGAGGGTCTCTTTCCGCTTCTACGTCACTATCGACAGCTTGAAGGCAGGGGCCTTGGGCATGTTAGCGCCTGCTCTCCTGAGCGCAGCCTTTTTTTGGGTGGCCATGTTGGTTGGTTTCCCGCCACGCCCCTCCCGTAAACGGGAGGGGCTGCGAGACTTGCGCGCGCAGCGCGTTAGTCGCAGTGGGGTGGGCTTGTCCGACGTCCAGCCCGCCCCCTTGATGAGAGTCACATGCCTCCCATCACCCCCTCCCGTAAACGGGAGGGGAAACAGTCTGCAACTGGTCGCCAGCAGTCAAAATCCGGTATTGTCATTGCGAGCGTAGCAAAAAATGGTCCTTTCCCGACCATCAGAATTGCCGATGCGCTCCGAAATTATCGCCCTGGTTCATATTTTCGACCTTCGTCTTTCGCATGGCAAAATGTTAACGGGACATATCTAGGACGTATCAATACTCATTCGAACGGCAGGCATGCGGAACGCGCGATCTTCTTTCAGGACCAATCCTTATGCCGACATGACAGTCGTCGCGCCATGGCCGCGCCTCGAACAAATATTGTTTCTCGCCATATCCCTCGCGACGCTGTTCTGCGTGATCCTGACTCCGCCCTTTCAGGCGCCGGATGAAAACCAACATTATATGAAGGCACTGGCCCTGTCGCAGGGCCATGTCGTGACGGAAATCCAGGACGACCGGATCGGCGCAGACCTGCCGCGAGCGGCGGTCGGCCTCCACGCCGTCGATTTCCCGACCGAACCGGACGGCCAACTCCATCGCTATGACAAGGGCATGATCGACCGGGCCTGGTCCGCCGACGCCGCCCGCACTGGCACGCGCTTTGCCGAATTTCCCAATGTCGCCAGCTATGCGCCGACCCTCTATGCCCCCGGCGCCGTCGGCCTTTGGGTCGGCGACGCGCTGGGCCTGCCGCGCATCGGCGCCTTCTATGCCGGCCGTATCTCCAATGCACTGACCGCGCTGCTCCTCCTTGCCGCTGCGCTATGCCTCATTCCCTTCGGCCGGATGGCGCTGCTCGGCACCGCGCTGCTACCGACCTTCTGCTATCAGATCGGCTCGCTCTCGCCCGATGCGGTCATCAACGGCATCGGCTTTCTCGGCCTCGCTCTGGCGCTACGGATCGGCTTCATGACGCCGACCCCCGCCAGCACGGTCGCCACACTCGTCACCGCACCGCTGCTGGCGCTGGCCAAGGGCGTCTATCTGCCGCTGATGGCCGCCGGCCTGCGCTGGCCCACCCGCTTCACCCTGTCGCGCAACGCCCTGATCCTTGGCGCGATGCTGCTCGGAGCTGTCATCTTCGCTGTCTGGATGAAGGCCAATGGCGGCAGCCAGGCGCTCTATCACATCACCTCGCGCAAGACAGGGGAGAGCGTGCTGACCGCGCCGCTGGCGCAGCAACTGGCCGTGATCCTGGCCGATCCGGCCGGCTATGCCCGCGTCCTCGCGTCCAGCATCGTCGAACGCGCTCCCGTCTATGCACTTCAGATCGTCGGCCGCCTCGGCTGGAACGCGATCCTGCTGCCGCTGCTGGCCTACCCACTCGCCCTGCTGATGCTGGGCAGCGCGGTGCTGAGCGGATCAGGTGCGCGCTTCGGCCTTGGCCAGCGCCTCTGGTGGCTGGCGATCGCGGCCGGCACCGCGCTGCTGATCGAAACCGCCATGTATCTGACCGGCACGCCGCTCGGCGCCGATTATGTCCAGGGGACGCAGGGCCGCTACTTCCTGCCGCTGCTGCCGCTTGTGCTGCTGGCACTGATGCCGGCCAATCCGCTGCGCGGCGCCCGCCTGCTCTGCGCCGGCGCGGGCCTGGCCCTGCTCATCATCGCGATGCTCAGCGCCTGGGACAGTTTCTGGGTCCATGGCTTCGTCACCGCCGACGGCATGCCGCCGCACGGCAGTATCACCCGCGCCTTACTGCTGCCCTCGCCGCGCTGGTAGCCAGGCCGCGCACAGCACAAGCCAGCCCAGCCCCTCGATCCATCCGGCCAACACATCACTTGGCCAATGCACGCCCAGCCACACCCGGCTGGCGCCGATCAGCGCGATCATCGCCCCACCCGCGCCATAGGCCCAGCGCCGCCCGGCCAGCATCGCCAGCGCGCCGAAGAACATCATGTTCCCCGCCGCATGGCCGCTGGGAAAACTATAGCTATGGACGATGTCGAGATGCGGCAGCAGGTCGGGCCGCGGCGCGGCGAAGATCTGCTTGAGGATCAGGTTGAGCAGCGTGCCGCCAATCTCCACCCCGGCAAACCACAAGGCCGCCGCACGCCGCCCGGTAAAGGCCAGCGCACCCAGCACGACCAGCGACAGGATGATGCGGATCGCCGTGCCGCCGATCGCCGAAGCTAGCCGCATGACCATGGTCACATGCCCGCCAAGCGCGGTCTCGCGCCCCTGCCCAGCCCAGCCCATCAGGCCGATGTTCAGATCGTCGAGCAACCCGTTTCGCTGCGCCAGCGCGATCGCCAGCACGCAAAAAAGCGCGAGGATGAATATCCCCGCGCCCTTTGCCAGCATGAGCTGCCGATCAGATATGGAGCGCACGCCCATAAGCGGCGAGCACGCTTTCATGCATCGATTCCGAGATGGTCGGGTGCGGGAACACCGTCTGCATCAGTTCGGCCTCGGTGGTCTCCAGCGTCTTGCCGATGGTATAGCCCTGGATCATCTCGGTCACTTCCGCGCCGATCATGTGGGCGCCCAGCAATTCGCCGGTCTTGGCGTCGAACACGGTCTTGGTGAAACCCTCGGCCTCGCCCAGCGCGATCGCCTTGCCATTGCCGATGAAGGGGAACATGCCGACCTTGACGTCGTAGCCCGCTTCCTTGGCCTTGGCTTCGGTCAGGCCCACCGACGCGATCTGCGGGTGGCAATAGGTGCAGCCCGGGATGTTGCGCACGTCCATCGCATGCGGGTGGACATCCTTGTTGCCCAGCGCCTGCGCGATCGCCTCGACCGTGGTCACGGCTTCATGGCTCGCCTTGTGGGCCAGCCATGGCGGCGCGGTCACGTCGCCGATCGCCCAGATGCCGTCGACATTGGTGCGGCCATAGGCGTCGGTCTTGATATGATAGCGCTGGTCGGGCTCGACGCCGACATCTTCCAGGCCGATATTCTCGACATTGGGGACGATGCCGATCGCCACGATGACATGGCTGTATTCGGCGGTGATGTCCTTGCCGGCCTTGTCCTTGATGGTGGCGGTCACGGCCTTGTCGGTCGCGGCGATCTTCTCGATCTTGGCGCCGGTCAGGATGGTCATGCCCTGCTTCTTGACCGCCTTCTCCAGGAACGCCGAGACATCGGCATCCTCTACGGGGACGATCCGGTCCATCATCTCGACCACGGTCACGTCGGCGCCCATGTCGTTGTAGAAGCTGGCGAATTCGATACCGATCGCGCCCGAACCGATGACCAGCAGCTTGGTCGGCATTTCCGCCGGGGTCATGGCGTGGCGATAGGTCCACACGCGCTTGCCGTCGGCCTTGAGCTGCGGCAGGTCGCGGGCGCGCGCGCCGGTCGCGATGATGATATGCTTGGCGGTCAGCTCTTCGCTCTTGCCGTCCTTGGTGACGGTCAGCTTGCCCTTTCCGGTCAGCTTGCCATCGCCCATATGGACGGTGATCTTGTTCTTCTTCATCAGGTGCGTGACGCCCTGATTGAGCTGCTTGGCAACGCCGCGCGAACGCTTCACCACCGCCTCGATGTCGGCGCTGATCTTCTCGGCCGCCAGGCCATAGTCCTTGGCGTGCTGCATATAATGGAAGATTTCGGCCGAACGCAGCAGCGCCTTGGTCGGAATGCAGCCCCAGTTGAGGCAGATGCCGCCCAGATTTTCGCGCTCCACGATCGCGGTCTTGAGGCCCAGTTGCGCCGCCCGGATGGCGGCAACATAGCCGCCCGGGCCGGAGCCGAGGACGATCAGGTCATAGGTATCAGCCATGGTCTCTCTCGCTATTTCGATATCTTGGTCAGGCCGCGCCCTTATTGAGCAGGCAGCGGCGGCACGGAACGGGGCTGGCGATCCTCACCGATCGCCACGAAGGTGAAGGTCGCCTGGGTCACGCGATAGGATCGATCGTCGTGACGGGCACGACGCCACGCCTCGACATCGATCTTCATCGATGTGCGGCCGACCGACTTGAGCGTCGCGAACACCGATACCTCGTCGCCGACGATGACCGGACGGTGGAAGGTCATGCCCTCCACCGCGATCGTCACCGCACGACCGTGGCTGTAGCGTGCCGCGACCGAACCCGCAGCCGAATCCATCAGGCTCATCAGCCAGCCGCCGAAAATATCCCCGTGGGGATTGGTATCGGCGGGCATGGCGATGACGCGCACCGCCGGGCTTTCGACCGGCGGCTGCTCGTCGATCTTCGCCATCAGGCCAGCATGCCCAGCGGATTTTCGATCAGTTCGCGGAATGCCTTCATCAGACGGGCGCCGTCGGCACCGTCGATCGCGCGATGGTCGAAGCTGCCGGTCGCCGACATGACGGTCGCGATCTGCAGGCTGTCATCGACCACGAAGGGCCGCTTTTCGCCCGCGCCGATCGCCATGATCATGCCCTGCGGCGGATTGATGACCGCTTCGAACTGCTTGATGCCGAACATGCCCATGTTCGACAGTGACGCGGTGCCACCCTGATATTCGCTCGGCTGCAGCTTGCCGGCCTTGGCGCGCTCGGCCAGGTCCTTCATCTCGTTCGAGATGGCGGCCACGCCCTTGATGTCGGCGCCGGTGACGATCGGGGTGATCAGGCCACCGGGGATCGACACGGCCACCGAAATATCGGCGCGCTTGAACTGCAGCATCTGGTCGCCGGCGAACTGCACGTTGCACTCGGGCACCTGCATCAGGGCCACGCCCAGCGCCTTGATCAACAGATCGTTGACCGACAGCTTGACGCCACGGCCCGACAGGCCGGCATTCAGCTCGCCGCGCAGCTTCAGCAGCTTGTCGAGCTGCACGTCCACGGTCAGGTAGATGTGCGGCACCTGCTGCTTGGACTCTGTCAGGCGGCGCGCGATCGTCTTGCGCATGCCGCTGAGCTTGATGACCTCGTTGGGGATGCCGAAATCCTGCGCGGCGGCGGCAATCGGCGCCGGGGCAGCGACGGGTGCAGCAGCAGCCGGGGTAGCGGCAGGCGCAGCCGCCTTGGCGGGCGCAGCGGCAGCGCCATCCAGGTCGGCCTTCACGATGCGGCCATTGGGGCCGGAGCCAGCGACGGCAGCCAGGTCGACACCCTTGGCTTCGGCCAGGCGACGGGCGAGCGGACTCGCCTTCACGCGACCTTCCGCCGGGGCGGCGGCAGGCGCGACTGCGTCGGCCTTGGCCGGAACTGGATCAGCCTTGGCTGCAGGTGCGGCGGCTTCGGCCTTGGCCGGCACCGCATCGGCCTTGGGAGCGGGCGCAGCGCCACCGCCGGCAGCGGCTTCGGCAACATCTTCGCCCTCTTCGGCGATGATCGCGATGACGGTGCCGACCTTCACGCCCTCGGCGCCTTCCGACACCAGGATCTTGGCGACGATGCCTTCATCGACGGCCTCGAACTCCATGGTTGCCTTGTCGGTTTCGATCTCGGCGAGAAGGTCGCCGGACGACACCTTGTCCCCTTCCTTGACCAGCCATTTGGCCAGCGTCCCTTCTTCCATGGTGGGGGACAGGGCAGGCATCTGGATCGTCTTGCTCATGCGTTCGGGGCCTCTTCTTGATTATCTGGCACGCGCCGTTTCGGTGCCCGTTTTCACCCTTTGGCCGGAACGGTCAAGGCCACGCCTTGCGCGAGGGGCGATAATGCCCCACATTTCACCTCGTTGGTTCGTCGGGGTGGTTTTGACGGCCCGGCAAGGCCGACTTTTGTTTCTCGGGGATATCGAACAATGCGGACATATCTGGTGGTCGTGGACGAATCGCCCGAGGCGGAAACCGCGTTGCGCTTCGCGGCCCGCCGCGCCGCCAAGACGGCCGGCACGATCCGCATCCTGGCGCTGATCCCGCCATCCGAGTTCGTCCAGTGGGGCGGCGTCCAGGCGACAATGGAGGATGAGGCGCTGCAACGGGCCGAAGCGCTGGTGACCAGTGCGGCCGGCACGCTGACCGACGAATCCGGCATCCGCCCCAGCATCACCGTGCGCCAGGGCGACCCCGTCGCGGTCGTGCGCAAGACGCTGGAGGAAATGGACGACGTTGCCGCCCTGGTGCTGGGCGCCGCCGCCAGCGGCCCACCCGGCGCGCTGGTATCCCACTTCACCGGATCGGATGCGGGCAAGATGCCCTGCCCGATCATGATCATCCCCGGCGGTCTCGACAGCGACGCGATCGACCTGCTGAGTTGAACGCGAAGCGGGAGGGCAAAAAAGCCCCCCCCTATTCCACCAACGTCATGCTGAACTTGTTTCAGCATCCACCAAGCCCCACAAAGCATCGACTGTTGGGAGGAATGGACCCTGAAACAAGTTCAGGGTGACGATGAAGGTTAGGTCCGCTTCAGCTCGCAAGGCGCCATTCCTAATCATGGGCTCAACAGAGCCGACCTTTCCTATTCGGGTCAGGCTGATCTACTCCGATGATGGAAAGCTTCCCCGCATGCCGTCTCTCGCTCTCCATACCGTCGCTTCACTGTCGCCCGACTGTCGCGTCGATGGCGCGTGGCGGTGATCCTGATTTCGGCCTGACTGTCGCGTCACGGACGCGTGAGTGGCGCGTTATCGATGCGTCACGGGCGCATCACAGGCCTAATCACCCGACGACACTGTGAACTTCGTAGGAAATCCACTGTCGCGTCAGCCGAGCGCCAGCGCGACGATGCCGGACCGCATTTTTCGCTGTCCTACAACGCCTCTGCCGGCCTAGCCTTCACCGCTTCTTTGACATGTCGAAAAAACGATCCAAGCCTTGCCGATCAAGCGGCGAGCTTGCGGGCCCGTTCACGCCAGGCCTCCGCCAGAACCGGCATCTCGGCCAGTGCCCGCACCGCATCGGGATCGGCCTTGTGGCCACCGCCGATCAGCAGGCGAAAGACCCGCTCGATGCTCCAGTCCGGCAAGGGGCGGTCGAGCAGCGCCATCTGCGTGCCAGCCTCCGCCTCCCCTTCCTTGACGACCCGGAAATAGATGCCGCAACGGGCGGTCTTGACGATCGTCGCCATCACATCGCGGGCACCGAAACGATGGTCGAGCTTCCAGCAAGGCTGGCGGCCATGGCTCACCTCCACCATCGCGCTGCCCAGACTGAACCGGTCGCCCAGGCAGATGTCGCTCTCGGTCATGCCCCGGCTCGCGATATTCTCGCCAAAGGCACCGGGCGCATCGAGCAGCGGATGATCGGGCTTCCTGTCGCGCCACCAGCCATAATGATCCTGCGGATAGAGGTGGATCGCCTTGTCCCAGCCGCCATGATGGACGGTATCGGCCACCCCGTCGCCCTCGAAGCCCAGCCAGTTGATGCGGATCGGGCCGGCGACCGGCTGCTTGCCGATGGCACTATGTTCGTCATCGCGAAAGGGCCGGGGCATGCCGATCAGTAACGCGTCGATGGTCATGAAAGACTGGGTCATGCTGCTCCATGCCATGGTTGCAGCGCGATGACGATGGCCAGTTGCGGTCAGCTTGACCCGTCCGCCCGTAGCTCAGGCGGCGCTCAGTTCTGACCCAAGCTTGAGTACCAAGTCGCCCTTGTCGGTCTGGACCAGATAGGCGGGATCGCGGGTAGACCCGTTGCGACGGATCAGCGAGCCGGCGATCATCCGCTCCACATGCCGCTCGAACCGTTCAGCTATGCGTCCCCGGCCGACACCCTGCCCCCAATTCCACTTGACCCGTGTTCCCATACGGAATCTCTCGGCCATCAGCAGACATCCTCTCCTTCAGGGGCAATCATGCCGGCCGGCTTTCCCGGTCAGCTTCAGCAAAATTCCCGAGGCCCGCTCTGGTTCCTTGGGTTTTTCGCCGGTCTGGTCTAAGGGGCCGCGATGGATGTTACCGGACTTCGTGTCGCGCTGTTCAGCGGCAATTATAATTATGTGCGCGACGGTGCAAACCAGGCGCTCAACCGTTTCGTAGGCTATCTGCTGCGCCAGGGCGCACAGGTGCGCGTCTATGCCCCGACCACCGACACACCCGCCTTCCCGCCGACCGGCGATCTGGTCAGCACGCCGTCGATCCCTGTGCCCGGCCGCCCGGAGTATCGCATCCCTACGCACCTGTCGCGTGCAGCCCGGCGCGACCTGAAGATATTCGCGCCCAACATGATCCACCTGTCGAGCCCCGATCCGCTGGGCCATCGGGCCTTGAGTTGGGCGCGTGACCGCAATCTGCCTGCGGTGGCGTCGGTCCATACCCGGTTCGAGACCTATCCGCGCTATTATGGCCTCGCCTTCCTGGAGCCGGCGATCGAGGGCATCTTGCGCCGCTTCTATCGCCGCTGCGACGCCATTGTCGCCCCATCGGAATCCATGGCCCAGCTGCTGCGCGAGCAGCGGATGAGCTATGATGTCGGCATCTGGACCCGGGGCATCGATCGCGAAATCTTCAATCCACAGCGCCGCGATCTCGACTGGCGCCGTTCGCTCGGCTTTGCCGACGATGTGCCAGTGATCGGCTTCATCGGCCGCCAGGTGATGGAAAAGGGGCTCGACGTCTTTTCCGACACGATCGACCAACTGACCGCCCGCAAGGTGCCGCACAAGGTGCTGGTGGTCGGCGAAGGCCCGGCGCGCGAATGGTTCCAGAATCGCTTGCCCGACGCCGTCTTCACCGGCTTCCAGGGCGGCGCCAACCTGGGCCGCGCGGTCGCCAGCATGGACATGCTGTTCAACCCGTCGGTCACCGAGACCTTTGGCAATGTGACGCTGGAAGCGATGGCCTGCCGCCTGCCGACCGTCGCCGCCCGCGCCACCGGCAGCGAAAACCTGGTGCAGGAAGGCATAACGGGCCGGCTGATCCGCCCCGGCGCGATCGGCAAGTTCGCCGATGCCCTGCAAATCTACTGCACCGACGCCGCCGCCCGTGCCAGCGCAGGTGCGGCCGCCGAAGCCCAGGCCGAACATTTCGGCTGGGACCGGGTCAACCAGGCACTGGTCGACACCTATTTGCGGATCATCCGCCAACGCACCCAAGGCGCCAAGATCCGTTCCAGCCCTGTTCCCTGATCGGCCCCGCTTGCCTATATCAGGGACGATGGCTGATCTTTTCTCTTCCGATGATGTTCTTCCGGCCGGTGCCGACCATGCCCCCCTCGCCGATCGATTGCGTCCGGCGGTCCTGGCCGATGTCGTCGGCCAGGAACATCTGACCGGGCCTGACGGCGCGATCGGCCGAATGGTGGCGGCCGGCCGCCTCTCGTCGATCCTCTTCTGGGGACCACCCGGCACCGGCAAGACGACGATATCGCGGCTGCTGGCCGATGCCGTCGGCATGCGGTTCGAGCCGATCTCCGCCGTCTTTTCCGGCGTCGCCGATCTCAAGAAGGTGTTCGCCGCCGCAAAGGAGCATGGCCGGCGCGGCGAAAAGACCCTGTTGTTCGTGGACGAAATCCACCGCTTCAACCGTGCCCAGCAGGACAGCTTCCTGCCCTTCGTCGAGGACGGCACGGTCACGCTGGTCGGCGCCACGACGGAAAATCCCAGTTTCGAACTGAACGCCGCGCTCTTGTCCCGCGCACAGGTGCTGATCCTGCGCCGGCTCGACACCGCCGCGCTTGAACAATTGCTGGACCGGGCCGAAGCACTGATCGGCCGGCCGCTACCGCTCGATGCCGCCGCGCGCGAAGCGCTGCTGGCCAGCGCAGACGGCGACGGTCGCTTCCTGCTCAACCAGGTCGAGACGCTCTATTCTATCGACATTCCCACGCCGCTCGATCCGGCCGGCCTCTCCGCCCTGCTCCATCGCCGCGTCGCGGTCTATGACAAGGATCGCGAGGGCCATTACAACCTCATCTCCGCCCTCCACAAATCGCTGCGCGGCTCCGATCCCCAGGCCGCGCTTTATTATATGGCGCGGATGCTGACCGCTGGCGAGGAGCCGCTCTATGTGCTGCGCCGGCTCGTCCGCTTCGCGACCGAGGATATCGGCCTCGCCGACCCGCAGGCGGTGGTGCAGTGCCTCGCCGCCAAGGACGCCTATGAGTTTCTCGGCTCGCCAGAAGGCGAACTGGCGATCGTTCAGGCCTGCATCTATTGCGCCACAGCGCCCAAGTCGAACGCCGGCTATATGGCGATGAAGACGGCCTTCCGTACCGCGCGCGAAACCGGGTCGCTGATGCCGCCGATGAATATCGTCAATGCGCCCACCAAGCTGATGAAGCAGGTCGGCTATGGCAAGAATTACCAATATGACCATGATGCCGAGGGCGGATTTTCCGGCGCCAATTACTGGCCCGAGGAAATGAGCCCGCAGACTTTCTACACCCCGACGGAGCGCGGGTTCGAGGCGCGGATCGCTGAACGTATCGCCTATTGGAACAAGCTGCGCGCCGAGCGCGGCGCGGCGTGACGCCGCGTTTCGCGCGCTTCGCGGCGATCGACTGGTCGGGCGCCAAGGGCACGCGGCACAAGGGGATAGCGGTCGCGATCTGCGGCACCGGTCGGGACGCGCCGGAACTGGTCGAGGCGCCGGGCGGAATCTGGTCACGTCGGGCCGTCGCCGACTGGCTGATCGCCGCCGCGCGGGAAGCGCCGACCCTGTTCGGCTTCGACTTCAGTTTCGCTCCGCCCTTCGTGGCGCGCGGCGCCTATCTGCCGGGCGATCCGACGCCGACGGAAGCCCCTGCCTTCTGGGCTTATGTCGATGCGGTCTGCGACGACCCCGACCTGGGCGCAGCCAGTCTGCTGGAAACCACCCATCGTCGCCATTTCTATTTCGGCAAGGCCGATGGAATAAAGGCCGCCTTCCTGCACAATCGGGCTTGCGAAGCCCATTATAACGCCGCCGGCGGCGGCAAGCCCTCGACCATCTATGACGCGATCGGCGCCGCGCAGGTGGCCAAGGCCAGCTTTGCCGGCATGCGTCTGCTCCATCAGGTCCGCCCGCATGTGCCGGTCTGGCCCTTCGATCTAAGGCCCGACACAGGATCATTGATCGTCGAAATCTACACCAGTATCGCTGCGCGCGCAGCCGGGCGGCCCAAGGGGCGAACCAAGATGCGCGATCTGACCGCCCTGAATGACGCGTTGACGACGTTCTCGACCGCTCCCTACGCCGGTCCGATCATCGCCGACCATCAGACCGACGCCCTGCTGACTGCGGCCTGGATGCGCGCGATGGGCGAAAATCCGGCACTTTGGGCAGCAGCAGCCATGTCCGACGAAATTGCGCGCACTGAGGGCTGGACGTTCGGCGTGATCTGATAGTAAGGGCGTCCGACCCGTCAGGTGTGCCGGCTTAGCACAGCGGTAGTGCAGCGGTTTTGTAAACCGAAGGTCGGGGGTTCGATCCCCTCAGCCGGCACCGACGTTAGCATACCTTTCTTCCTGCTTTGCCAGGTTGATGATCTCGGCCATGCGGCCCTCTACGCGGACATCCACGCCACGCCCCTCAGCCGCCGGGCTGAGGATGATGACATCGATCAGGGATCGGATCGCAGCGACAGCGCGCTCGCGTGCCATGCCATCGGCCGCCAATGCGGTATCCAGATGGTCGACATATTCGCGATAGCGGTCGCCAAGATCCTGAGAAACGGTAATGGGTGGCGGGGTGATCAAGTCGCCCAGCTTGCGCTCCAGTTCGGCTAGCTCGGCGCGAGCCTTGCGCAGTCGATCCTTCACTTCCTGGAATTCGCCGGCACCGTCGGCGATGGCATCGACGAGGCGCGAGACACGTCCGCGCGCCTCGATCAGCTTGCGCTCTAGCGGATCACGAGCAGCGATCGCCTCTGCTTGACGTTTCCGAATGCCGGCATTGTAGCGATCGATAAACAGCGCGACGGCATCGGTATCGAGCAGGATCTGCTTGAGATCGCCCAGAACCCTCGCCTCATATTTGCGGTTCGAGATGGTACGGGTGTTGCTGCAGCCGTCGCGCGTCTTACGCTCCGAGCAACCCCATTTATCGGGGCTGACGATCGTCCAGGCGCCGCCGCATACAGAGCAGCGCCCCAGCTTCGAGAGCAGGCGTTTGGGACGCCGCCTCTTTTCCAGCTTGGTCCCATCAAACGCCGCATATTGCGCTTCGATCGCCACCCATTGAGCATCGCTGACAATCCGCAGGTGCGGGACATCAACCATATACCATTGCTCGGGAGGATTGGTCCGCACCAGGCGTCGGCGGGTCTTGGGATGGTAGACGCGTTTGGTCCGGTTGTAGACCATGATGCCGCGATAGAGATTGTTGCGCAGGATGCCATTGGCGCGGGCGCGATCGCCATGGATGGTGCCGATCCGCCACTTGCCCCCGGCCGGCGCTGCAATGCCCTCGGCATTGAGTTGGCGCACAATGGCATAGGCCGATCGCCCCTCGATAACCTCGTCGAAGATCCGACGAATGACGGCGGCTTCCTCTTCGTTGATCTCCAGGATTCCGCGGACCACTTCACCGTCCGGGCCGATCGGCTTGACGACGCGATAGCCATAGGCCCGGCCGCCAGCGTTGAAGCCCCGACTATGCTGGCCGCGTTGTCCGCGCCGGACACGATCAGCGAGATCCTTCAGGAAGCGGGAATCCATCAGCCCCTTGATGGTCCCCGTGATTTCGTCGACATGTCCGTCCGCCAGCGTGAAGAGCCGGGCGCCAAAATGTTCGAGATGCTCCCGGACCGCATGCGCGTCGCCGCTGTGGCGCGCGATCCGGTCGGTGGCTTCGGCCAGCACCTGATCGACATCGCCCAGTTCGACGCGCGCGAGCATGGCATTGAGCCCCGGCCGCTGCATCTCGCCGATGCCGGCACGGCCGCTGATTTCATCGTCGTGAAAGCTGCCGACAACGGTCCAGCCCTCCCGTTCGACGCGCTCCTTCAGCCCGGCAAGCTGATCAGCGGTCGAAAGGGCGTTCTGCAGGTCGCTCGAATAGCGGGCGTAGAGGATGGTGCGCATCTGTCAGGCGCGCACTGCGGCCGTGGAAATCGCGCTCGGCCATGAGATCGGCGAGCGTTTCGATGACTCGGGCGACTGCCGGATCGAGCCGTTGATGTTGTCCCATGACAAACTCCTTACGTTCATGGATGGGTGGCCCTGGCCTTTTTGGCCTCTTCAAATGCAGCGGAAAGCCTATCCCACGCGGCGCGATCGCCGCCGGCATTGGGGTGGGCGGACTTGGCGGGGGCGCGATAGGCAGCGCCGATCTCAGCGAGGGTCGCATCGCGCGCGACCTGCAGGATTTCCCACCAGGGAGACGGACGAGGCAGAGCCATGTGGCCAGCAAACGCCTGCTGCAGATCGGCGACGCCCCAGCGCTCCTGCCCGCGCAGCGCCTCAATGTGCGCGGCGATCGCCGCGATATTATCCTGGACCGTGTCCCAACGATCGCAGGCAAGCACATGGGGGCGCCCGTCCAAATCGAAGTAAAGGGCGACGCCGGCATCGTCGGGATCCCGCCGGCTCAGCTTCTGATCGCGCGCGCCGGACGCGGTGTAGCGAATGTTGCAGGTCAGGATGATGTCGGTGGTGCGCCACTTCTGACCGCTCCTTGTCATGGCGGTCAATTGCTCGCTCAGCCGGCGCTTGGCGGTCGTCAGCGTGAGCGAACGGCCATCATGCCGGAACAGGGCGGGCTTCGGCTTAGCGGTGCGCGGCCGAGCCGTCGGCCAGTCCAGCGGATAGCCGGGGGCGATATCGACGCTCATGCGCGGGCGGCCTTCCATTGCTTATAGGCCTGCGCATGGGCGAGGCAGAGGTGCTTTTCCTCAGCTGGTGACGTCGCGCAGGTCGCGCAGAGCGGCGCGTCGCAGGTGCCGCTGCGGCGCGCCGGCACCTTCCAGTCACAGAGGAACGGCGCCGGTTTTCCGCAGGCGCAGCGCTTGCGGGGACCGGTCGAGCAGATGATCGCGGCCCCTCCGGACGGCATCGGTACCACTTCACAGGGCATGACCGCCCTCCGCCGCTGCCGGATCGAGATACTCGATTTCCCAGGTGGGATGATAAGGCAGCGCATCCGGCATGCCGTCGAGCCGGACAAGAAGGTGCGCGCTGCTGGCTCCCTCGATCGTACCGAGGCAAGGCTTATGGCCGCCGGTATACCGGATGCGCCGCCGCGGATAGGCGGGGACGCGGTAAGCCTGGCGGATATAATCCAGGCTCATGCGACTTCTTTCCTGCGGAAGCGCTGAAGCTGCTCCACCCATTCCTCATCGGCGGCAGGCTCCCTGTCCGGCTTCACCTTGCGGAAATTCGCGGCGATCCAGTGCTTATTGTCCGGCTTGCCGTCGAAGTGCAGAAATAGCCCGACAGTACAGACATGCTTCACACGCAACATGTCCTCCGGCTTGGGGTCGGCAGGATCCCCCGCGAAATGCTCCGTCCCGATGCAAATCGCGAGGTCCCCGACTTGCCAGTCTTCGGTCGGGCGCGGGAGACGCGCGAGAACGACGGCGAGGATCATGTCGAAGAAACTGCTCATGACCGTTTCCCCACATCCTTCGCATGACGCATCTCAAGCGCTGCAATTGCGATCGGGAGTTCGTCATTCGTCATGACGAGGTCGCCATCCTTTTCAGGGCCAAGGTCGTTGCGGACGAGCAGCGTGATCTTTGGCGTGCCGGAAAAATGCGATGCGATCTGGTTGAGACGCCGAGAGATATCCTCGGCAATGGGTGCGGGGACTGTCATCCTGCGATCCTTCACTGAACTGCGCCCCCGGCACGGAAGCGCCCTTCCTGCATCTGCTGCATGGCAAGTTGCGTGCGCAGTTGCAGGTCGGTCATGGCGGTCGTCCACACGCGCTGAGGATCCGCGAGCGGGTAGCGATCGCCGAGGAGGATCGTCGCCTTCGCAACCATGACCGCGCATAGCTGGAAGCTGAGCGAAAGCGCGTCATGATGCCGTTCATCCCCCAGATCGGCGACCTGCATCGCGCGATCAAACGCCTCGCGCATCAGGGCGTCGATCTGCGGTCCGATCTCCTCCCCGATCTGCATGATCTCTTCCGCCATTTCGCGGTGCAGATAATCCGTCGTCATTCCGCCGCCTCCCGCATCTCAGCCGGTGCCGGCGCCGGCGGACGATCGAAGCGCATCAGCGGGTGAACCCAGTTCTTCGCCTGGCGCAGGGCGCGGGTGACCGGAGCGGTCAATTCGCCCGCCTTCAGCTTGCCCCATGTACCGAATGCCGTCTTGTCGACATGCGGTTGCGCCAGCGCCAGGCGCTGCGCCTTGGGCAGCAAGTCGACCAGTTCCTCCGTCGGCTCGACATAGGCGCGAATGTCCGCGTCCTTCAGGCCCGTCCGATCGGCCAGCAGATCATGCACGGGGATCTGATAGCCTGGCGCACCCAGGCTCCGCTCCAGCATGAGCCCGGCGAGCACGGCGCCGGCCTTCAGCTTCCACCCCTCACTTTCCGCCATGAACGCGCGGAATGCGTCGACCAGGTCCCCGCTCATGCTGGGATGGCCATGCAGGTCCGACAATTGCTTGCGCCAGCGCATGCCGGCGATCGAGCGCTCGACATGGGGCAACACTGCCGCTGAATGCTCGATCGAAGGCTCATATCCGGTGGAAAGACGCCGGGCGCCGATCTCGAACCCGTAGCCGCCAGCCAGCTCGAACCGCAGCAGGCTCCACATCGCATAGTCCCGGCCGACGGCATCATCAGCCTCTGCGGCGTCGAGAAGGACGCTGCGCAACACCTCTCGCCGCAGGCTGCGCATGATCTGCAGGGCATCTGCCGTAAGGCCATGCTCCTCCCGGATCGCCGTGTCCGCTTTCTGCCGTTCACCATAGCCGTAGCTCTGGTCGATCGCGCGACCGCCTGGCGCCGGCTTTGGCATCATCTCGCGCATGGCCGCGGCGGCCTCCGGCTTGGCGATGGGACCGGCCGACACCGGCCTGGTCGCGTCGGCCGGCTTTTCCGCCGCGCGCTTCGCCTTGCGGCTGGCCCACCAGAAGCGCGTTTCCAGGCTGCCATCCTGCTCGATATCGAGCGTCGCCATGACGTCGCCCGCCGGCAGCACCAGGAGACGGCGGGCGTCGATCGCCGCCAGTTCCGCCTGAAGCGGATCATAGTCGATATCAATCGTCGCGATCGCATTGTCCTTCGCCGCCTGGTCCAGTGCGGGATCGGCGAGCAGGAGCTCCGCGCGCTTCTCCAGTTCGATCATCTCGTTCTGGATATGCTCGGCCCGATCGGCATCGTCGGGATGTGCCGCCGCAGGTTCGGCAACGATCTCCAGATCGCGGGCGGGGCCGCCAAAATTGGCGTCGCGCGGCGGATGTGCCTCAAACCGCAAATCCCGGCCGGGGCTATGGTTCGCCACCTGCAGGCGCAGCAGATCCTTTTGCCTGGTCAGCTTCGCGTCGACCAGCTGCAGGAGCAGCGCCTCGTCGCGGACGCAACCGCGCTCTTCCGCCTGATCGGCAAACAGGTCGAGCTCATATCGGCCGCCAGCGTCCACATAGGCCTTTTCGCCAACGAAGCGCAGATATTTGGCCTGCTCGCTATCGCCCACCTTCAGCAGCTTGCGGATGATGCCAGGCGCATGGGGTTGATCGCGATCGCCGCGCTGCATGAAGATGTCGAAGGCGCGCAGTTGCATCTGGTGATCGCTGGTCGCACCGAATGCCATCGCGTGCCTGGTCCCGATCTGGCCCGCTTCCAGCGCTGCGAAAATGGTGGGCTCCAGATTGCCCAGCCGGTTCCACTGGCGGATGACCTCAATGGTCTGGCCGTTGGTGTCGGCGATATCCTGGAAGCTGCGCCCCTTGGCATGCGCGATCGCGACGGCCGCATATTTCTCATAATCACGCAGATCCCGGCGAACGATATTTTCAGCCAGGCTGAGCTCGCGCAATTCGCCTTCGTCGGTGATGTCGCGGACGATGACATCGATGGGATGATCTGCCGGCAGCTTGCCCTGGGTGATGAGCATGCTGAAGGCGCGATAGCGGCGGCCGCCAGCGAGCGCCCCCCATTGCTTTTTCTTGCCCTTGGTCCCGGGCATGGGATGGACGACGAGGGGATAGAGTTGACCGCGGTTGAGAAGCGATTCCGCCATCCCCGCGATCGCATTGGCGTCCGCTTCATTGGTGCGGACGTTATAGGGCGAAACACATAGCTCGCCGATCGTCATTGTCGTAAAGGGCATGGGACTTCTCCTGGATGGATTCTCCTTGGTGGGGAGGTTTTGACGGGAAAGTTTCCCCGCGCCGGGACAGGGCATTCGCCCGGCGCGGGGTCGCATCGCCTGCCGGCGAATGGGGGGAGTGGCAGGCGAGCGATCGGGGTGGGAAGCGATCAGCGTCGGCTCCGGGCAGGTGACCAGAGCCAGCTGGCGTCCATCGTTCGGATATTCGGCGTCAAGCGCATGGCATGCCGCGCAGCTGCAGAGGGCGGCAGTCTTCACGGCCGCATCTCCTCATCGGAAGAGCGGCAATGGTCCGGCAGCCCCGTGCAAGCACAGGTGGCCGCAAGCAGGCATGCCCCGACATCGTTATGATAGCCTTCATGGTGGCCGCAGGGGCATTGCCTGGGACCGCGTGGGTAGCACCAGGACGGCACATAGGGCGCATCATCGGCAGGGCCGGTATGGCTGGACGAGACCGGTCCGGGGCTCATATCGCGCTCTCCGCCACATAGACCCTGTTGTTGGACACAGGATCGACGCCGATACAGCGCAGGGCGAGCGTGCTACCGTCCGCGCGCAGCAGCGCGGTGCCTTCATTGCTGTCGAGCAAGACATTATGTCCGCCCCTGGCCAAGGAGAGCAGCCATTGTCGCATCGGCGCCCTTTTCCAGGATGAAGGATAGGCGCAGTGCGCCAGCAGTGTGCCGGCGCAATTCAAATCTATCACGACGCCGCATCGGTCGGGCCGCATCGCGGCGGGAAGCGCCAGCGCCGGCGATTGCTGTGTCGCCAGCCACAGACATTCGAATGTCGCGCAGACTTCCGGCCGATCGGCATAGATGGCGCAGCCGCGATCGGTGCAATGTTCGCACTTGCTGTGCGCCGGCTTGACCTTGTTCGCCATGGTGACCTTCATCACCGTACAGCAAAGGGTACAGGACCCGCAGGAAGGCGCCGGCGACCGCTTCACAGCAGGCAAGCCTCGATCAGGGGCCACATGCCGCCGATGCCGGCGAGCAGCAAGGTGGCGGCAAAAATGAGCCAGAAGCTCCAGTTGCTGTCGGTACGCGGCTCGTTCATGGGTGCGGCTCCATCTGCCGCTCGATCGACGTCAGCATGTCGATGATGCCACGCAGGCCGCGCCGGCTGACGACGAAGGCGATCGCCTCGTCCGTGGGCGCGAAGGGGTTGCCGCCCCAGATGGTGACGAGGGCCTTGTCCAGTTCAGGGATGGGCGCCCAGCCGATGGCCGCCCCCTCGCCCACATGCATCCACATGAACAAGCCGGCCCGAAAGCCGTGCGGGATCCAGGCATAGCCCTCTTCGTCCAGCAGGATCGGGATGGCGAAGGGCTCGAGCGGCGCGCTGTCGATCGGCGGCAGGATTTCGGACGCTGCGCCCATCATTCCATCCCCAGCGCAGCGAGATAGGTCTGAAGGATGGCCTCCTGCTCCTGGCGATCATGCGGCTGCATCTTACGCAGGCGGATGATCTGGCGCATGATCTTGGCATCGTAGCCGGTCGCCTTGGCTTCCAGATAGACGTCCTTGATGTCGTCGCCGAGGCCCTTCTTCTCTTCCTCGAGGCGCTCGATGCGCTCGATCAGAAGGCGCAGCTGGTCGGCTGCGATATTGCCCTCGCTCATCCTTGCGTCCTTTCGATAATCGCCCGCAGCTGCTGCGGGACGGTGGCGATGATGTTTTCGCGGGTTTCGGGCTCGAGCGTGGTCAGCGCGGATGCCAGCCCATCGATGTGCGCCTGGGCGATGCCGAGCAGCATGCCGAGCGGACTGATTTGCGGATCATTGGCGAAGGGCAGCATGATCGTGCTGCCGGCCATGATGAAGCCGGACGACATTGCCTGGCTGACGCGTTCGATGGACTGCATATCCTGACGGGAAAGGGACATGGTCACCGCGACGTCATCCAGTCGATGATGGAGGGGCCAAATTTGCTGGCGGTCAGGATGCCCCCGACCCAGAGCCCGGCGATCAGCCCCTTGCGCGCGGCATCGATGTCACGCGGATCGACGACCGGTTGCTGATAAAGCGGATGGCGGCGAGGCGCGTTGCAACGGCCGCATTCGCAGCCCATGGGATGGATGGTTTCAGGCCGCACGGGCGGTCTCCTCTTTCGCGGTGGGCGCGCAGCCGCTGCAGAGATCGGCACTGACCCAGGCGCAGGCCCGGTGGGTCTGTTCGTCCAGGCACGGATCGGCGTCGCTGCAGGCGCAGATTGCGCAGATGCGCGGGGTGACGCCGATATCGGTGCCGTAGCTGCGCAGATCGATCAGCCGCAGCAGCACACGCCGATCGAAGCGAAAAGCGGACGCCAGTGCGCGCACGACATCCGGGCTGATGGCGGCGACGTCGCTTTCGATCCGCCCGATCCAGGCGGAGCGATCGAAGGCGCCCAGATGCGGGGCGGTATGGACCAGGCCGGCGACATCGTCGACCGACAGGCCCGCCGCCTGGCGGCGCAGTTTGAGATAGCTGCCCGGCGTCATCATGCCGCCGTCCGATCCCCGAGCAGCGGACCAGCCATGACGTCGGTCAGTTCGCCGATTGCTGCGCGGAGGTGGGCACGTGCCCGCTCGATCGCTGCGGAGCGGGCGCCGGGACAGATATTCAGACGTACGCCGATCAGGTCGCTGTCCATGTCATGGAGGGCGGCGCGAAACTCAGACAGCAGCAGGCGATCGGTTTTCATGACGATACTCCGGGCGACAGAAAAGCCTTCCCGAAAGCGCGCATTCGCATCGGGCCGGCCGGGCATTGGTGGCGGTTCGTTTCGGCGGGGGCCGCTGGTCGCGCCTTACGGCGGCGCCACCAGGCGCGGCGGCGTCTGCCGCTCCAGATTGAGCAGCGCGGCTTTCATCGCCTCGATCGCTTCGATGATTTCGCGCTGCGCATCGCGCCGATCGGCGTCGGTCGCGTCGGGCAAAGCGGCCTCGAGCAGGGCGGCCTTGGCCTGGCCCACTTCGCGCACGACATCGACCGCGTGGCGCAGGATGTCGAAGGCATCGGCAAAACGCTCTTCCTCGTCGACACCCAGCAGATAGCCATAGGCGTCGTAGATGGGGCGACCGGCGCCGCCGGCGCGGCGATATTCGATATCCAGGACGATGGCGGCGCGCATCGGAATGTCCCGCGCCTCCCCCTCATCCGAGGCGACATCGAACGCCCCCCATTTCTGGACGGTACGTTTCTGATAGCCGGTCAGCGCGGCCATTCTTTCCCAATCGCCGGGCAGCTGGCCAGCGATGCGCGCCAGCGCGGCATCCAGGGACAAGGGTGGACGTGACAGGGTCATGATTTGCCGGCTCCCCGCAAAGGTGCGACCCGAAGGCAGGGGATGGACCGCGCGCCATCGACCAGATTGGCTGCAGCAGATCCGGAGCGACCGGCGCGCCCCATCGGAAAGAGAAGAGCCGCCGCCGGACGGTTATTCAGATCAGTGCCGGCGGCGGCAGTTTGCCCGGCGAAGTCGGGTCGACGTCGGGAGCCGGGGGTAAGGAAGCGGGCAAAAGCGTGCGGCGAACGCCCGAGACGGGGCGGTGCAGCGGCGATAGCGCCGGAATATGAACGGCGCGCGCGCAGAGAAATTGGACCTTCCAGGGCCGGGCTGGACGCCCGGCCCCTTCCGGCTATCGTGTGAAATGCCACAACCACACGAAAGGCAAACTTCATGGACAAGGCGACAGCAGTCATCCTGCGCGGCGTACTGGCAGGGCTGGTCCGCACCGGCGCGATCAGCCGCGAGCATTTCGATGAAACCTGCAAGCAGATCGCCGTGGCTGCGCAAGGCAGCGGCCAAGAGGGCGAGGTGGGCCGCTTCATTTCGGATCTCCACCAGCATCTTCGACTGGACGATCCGACCGCGTGACCCCAAAGCGCCAGCTGCGCGACACAGTCGCCTGGCGCGAGAGCTCAGTCACAGCCATGACCACGTCGAGCGCCGCATCGTAAGGCTTGCAGTGCTCGCGGATGAGCTCGACCAAGCGCGCTTCCTGTTCGGGCGTGAAGGGTGAGCTCATGGCCGCACCCCTTCGATACGATCGTCGCCGGCAGCGGCGCTGGCCTCGCGCGGGTAGATATCCGGGCGCAGATCGTGGCGCGAAATGCCGGTGGCATGTTCCACGGCGAGAACATGTTCGGCGGGAAGCTCCTTATTGCGCAGCACCCATTTAGATACGGACTGCTGGCTCACACCACAAAGCCTGGCGAGCGCCGACTGCGACCCCAAAGCCTCAGCAATGCGAGGCGCAGTAACAACCATGGGTGATTTCTGATTCATACAGGGTTGTTACAACCTAGGTTGATGGCCAGTCAAGAGCACAAATTCAATTTCGTGCCACAACCACGGGTGTAAAATCGCGCGATGATCTATTCTGACCGCCTGCGAGATGTGATGGGAGAGCGCCAGATCTCCCAAGCAGAACTGGCGCGGCGCGTGGGCGTCTCTCAACAGACGATTGCCAAGCTATTCCAAGGTGCCAGTAGCGGCTCGCGCTATCTGCATCGCATTGCGCGCGAACTGGGGACGACGCCAGCCTACCTAGAGGGCGAGGTCGATGATCCAAACGAGGATGCGCCCGCTCCCCCTGCTGCGGATTCTGAATCTCGGGAAATGATGGAACACTTCGGTCACCTCGCCCCGGCCGATCGCCGCGCCCTGCTGCAAATAGCGCGGTCGATGGCGGGAGGTGGCACGCCGTCAGACACGGTGCATGCCCCCTCGCGGGGTTATCGGGGGGAAGACAGCGAGCCTGGCTTGGATAACGGCGAGGAACGATGACACGCATCCATTAAATCATAGGGGTGGGGGAAATGGAGTTCGTAATTGTTTGGCTCGTCTGCGGCGGGATCGCGGCGATGATTGCCTCTAGCAAAGGCGGCAGTGGCCCCATCGGCTTTGTAGTCGGTCTGTTATTCGGCCCATTTGGAATTATCGCAGCATTCTTCATGGGCAACGAGCAAAAAGCCGATGCCGCCAAAATCGCCGCCGGTGACAGCAAGAAATGCCCACGTTGCGCCGAGTTGGTGAAACCGGATGCACTGGTATGCAAACATTGCGGTCATGAGTTCCAAGCTCCCAAGACTAAGGCTTGAGCGACGGCATCCATCGCATCGATGTTGGGGGGACGGATGAAGTATTGCGGACTAGGTCTAATCGGCATTGGCTTTGTGATCGCTGCCTTCGCGCTGATGTTCATGCCGTCGACGGTCACCACCCCAGAAATGGTGACGATGCCATATAGCGGCTCCCTCGTCGGCTCCGGCCGCTCCACGGCAACCTACAACATGCCGCGCGCACAACTACGGGAGCTTGTATTCCATGGTGGAGGGATGCTCTTCTTGGGTGGCTGCATTCTGCTTGTTGGCGGGGTATTGGACGGTCGGCTGCGTGGCAATGCAGCTGCGAGGCCAACAGTCGCAGAAAGAGACGATGTCGCGGGCACACTAGCTGCGCCAGATCAGAGAAGTCCTGTTGCGGATGCGAATGGTCACATTTCCCCTCTTCCAGATGAAGTTGAGCGCAACAAGCGTATCATAGGTGGCGTGATCGTTGTCGGGGTGATTGTTCTGGTCGTTTTTGGAATTACGGGAGTGACGAGGCAGACCGTGCCCGATGAGATCAATATTGAAAGTGCAGCTGAAAATGCCGCGCGGGCTGCAGACGAGGCCATGAACTCAGCGATCGATGCCGCAGATAACGCTGCTCGAAGCGCTGGCCATAGCGAACTGCGCAGCAGCGTAAGCTTAGGCCCAACGGTCGGTGCGGATAGATCTAATAAAAGGGATCAGCATATCGAACCGAAGCATCGAGCTTCCGTGCAGCAGCCTTCGATACAAGCAAAGGAAGGGAGTTATGCGACCACCTCCTCTCCACCGAGAGATGAACGGAAGAAAGAACAACTGGAGCTCGAAAGAAGTCTCATTGCCGCGGGAATAGATCCGGAGGCGGACCGACCGCAGTAAGCCGTCATCAACGATCAGATTCAAGCGGGAGAAAATAGGTGAGCAGATCGGGGGATCATGCTGTTGAAAACGGGGATCTGGCGGACATCATCAAGCAAAGGGGTGATTGCGCCGACCGAAATGAGGGGGGAATAGCAACCGGGCAAAAGGCGGACGCGGCAGAGCACGCCACCAAGCCCCAGCGAAAAATCCTGTCCATCAAAACGGCCCCCCAATGAGGCGGCCGGAAATCTTCAGCGGCGGCATGGTTGTGGCTTCGCTGATCCTGATCATGCTGGTCGTGGCGGTGAAGCTGCTGTGAGCGGCGGCGGCACCCTTGCCGATATCGGCCCCTGCCTTTCCTGTCGCGGGAGGCGCAGCGAGCATGGATAGGCAATTGCGGCTGACCGACGAAGATCTGCTTGCGCTTCACCGCGTCAAGCGCGGCCTGGCTATCGCGCCCCGATCTCGCGCGGAGCTGATCAACAAGAATCTGATCCGCACCTTGCTGGGCGGCGACATCCTTACCGCGCAGGGCGAGGCCATCCTCGCGCGGTCACGCTATTTCGAGCGTTGAAGGCCGGTACCAGGGCGGCCGGGTCGAACCAGTTCAACAGGAGGATGATCGCGATGGATGACTTCCGACAGAAGGTAACCGATGCGGCGCTGGACGAATTGCGCCGGCAGCTGGGCGACGAAAGCGTGAGCAGTCATGGCACCTCCGTCGAGATCGACGGGAGTTTTCGCATGGTCCGTGTAATCGACGCGATCATTCGCGCGGCCGTCAGCGATCATGCTGCGATCGTCGAGGAGGTCGCCCGCACATTGGGCGGCGAAGATTGGGAGGATCGGACGGATGACGCCGCCGACGCCATTTCAGCCGTGCGCGGACGGATCCTGGAGATGCTGGATCCACTGCCATGATCAACCACACTTTACCGCCGTCGATACCAGCTGCATAACTACGCATTCAGAAGATTATCATCCAGCGAGCCTGCGCAACTCACACCAACAGGGGAGGGAGTGACTTGAAGCTAATTTGCTCTAAATCATATCGATCCATCAAATGCAGCGATCCTTTTGAACTTCCCGATTTTACGGTGATTATTGGACCGAACGGATCAGGCAAAAGCCAGCTCCTGCAGAGTATAATGCATGGAAATATTTCCGTTGAAGATCTCGATGTTAAAACTGGAGGAAAGCTCAAAGACGTTGTCATGCTGGATAGCATGGCAATTTCGATCGCTGGAGTGTCGGATCTTGCTAAATGGCAGAAAATCCCTCCGCCAGAATTCAGATTGGACCAGGCAAGCTTCGATGCGCGGCGGTCCTCAGCGCTCAGTACGCCTCGTCGCATCCTAACAGGAATTCTCGCTACCGATGACAAGGTTCTTCCCGAAGATTGGGACGAATGGAGCCTTGGCCCTGAACATTTCATAACAGCTTTTGAAGTGGAAGACGCAGAACATGCTGTACGAGACGCCTTCACAGAGGCCGAAAATGCGTTCCCTGGCAGAGGCGCGCGCTACGATCATGCCTCAGCCCAATTCAATAGTGCTCTGCGCGCGACAGCAGAAACACTCCAATGTTCAGTTTTCGACGTAAAGTATGACGACTTCTCAATTTACGTAGAAGGAATAGATGTCAATTCACTGGAAATTAATTTTGCCGACGTCCTCCATAGATACAACGTTCTTGAGCTAGAAAATGACATTCACACAGTGAGATACGCGCGACACCGTGGCCAGCCCGCCCTAACGAATGAAGAGTTTATAAAAAAATACGGGCCAAACCCAGCAGATGAGCTATCTGAATTGATGCAGCAGTTTAATTTGCCTTACACAATTCCTCATAATGACGATACCAATCTAATAAAATCTGATAAGTGGCCACTTCGTCTGAGACATACAAAGACCGGCGCCATGGTCGACATCAGCAGCCTCTCATCGGGCGAAACGACAATCCTGCGCTTCCTGCTGTCCTTCTTTCAGGGAGATCCGCGGTCGATGAGGAAGGCACATCCAAAGCTGCTGTTGCTCGACGAAGTCGACGCGTCCCTACACCCCCCGATGGTGCAAACATGGCTGGAAGCGATCCACCGAGAGTTCGTGCTGAAGCGCGGAATAAAATGCATCATCGCCACGCACACCCCCACCACCGTTGCCGTTGCTCCGGGCGACTGCATCTATGAGAAGCTGGAAGGTGTTACCGCGCCTCAGAAAATCGACCGCCAGACGGCCATAAGAAAACTGACTTTCGGCATTCCGACGCTATCCATCAACGTCAATGCCAATCGACAGGTTTTCACCGAAAGCGACGTCGATACAATGGTTCTCAATGAACTGCACGGCGTACTGGCCGCTGACCTTGGGTTGCCCCGGAACCTCGTTTTCTCCAGTTGCGGACTTAAGATCAAACCTTCGACCGAGGACGTCAAAGTCGGTGAAACCGACATCAACACTGGTTGCGCGATTGTGAGAAAGATCGTCAGCGCCGTACATGGTGTCACCGAGGGGAATGTTTACGGTGTCGTCGACTGGGATTTGAAAGCAGAAGACCAAGGCCCCGTGTTCGTGCTGGCCGAAGGCACGCATTATGCGCTGGAAAACGTAATTCTGGATCCGCTGCTGCTCGCATTGCTCGCGATCTATGAGCGCAAATTCCCAGAACCCCACCCTAGGATTACCCAAGTCACAGAATGCCCTGACTCGGAACTACAACAGTTGGCTGACGTCATTGCATATGACACACTTGGCTTCGACAAGGCCGGGGACATCACAAAGGTCCTCTACCGAAATGGGCGAAGCATCGAAGTGCCGACAGCAATGGCGCAATATCCCGCTCACCCCTTGGAAGAACGCGTGGTCGCAAAGCTTCCCTGGCTGAAAGCAAACAGACTGGCTGAGGGGCCGAAATTCCAAGTGGTGAAACGCGTCATCTTCACCCTTCCCGAGTTCTGCCCGATGTCTATCGTCGAGCTTTTCAAGCGGATCGCATCCGATGGCGATACACAGCCCGGCGTTTCAACCCAGCATTGATCTGAGACGGCCGACTTACTGGATTTTCAAGCGTATCCTCCATACATTCCCGCAAGCAGGGAGGCGTGGAGCATGGAGATCAAGGCGGTCCGCCTGGCGCCGGACATGCCGAGCCGGAAAGATCAGGTCTATCGGTTCCTTTGCGACTATCATGATCGCTACCTTTCCGGGCCGTCGCTCTCCGCGATCGCGGCCGCATGCCACACCAACAAGGCGCGCGTACAGGACGCAATCCGCAAGCTGGAGCGCGAGCAGCTGGTTCATCGCACGCCCGGCAAAAAGGGCGGTACCATCCCTTCGCGCCATCATGCGGACATGGTGCTGCGAGAACTGGAAGCACGCGGCTATATCATCAACCCGCCGGGCACACCCCTGATCGACCTGGACCAGGACGGCCGCCTGGTCGTCAGCGCAGATACCGTTACGAATGCGAGCCTCCCGCCCGCGCACCCGTGCGTGCATGGTGCCGGCCAATCTGATGAGCGGGACGGGCATGACGGGGAATTTGATAAAGGAAGGTCCTTATAAAGGGCTGAGCCATGCGGAGATGGGCCGGCGCGCGTGGGCGGGGCGCCATCCCGCGCGCGCGATCGAGGAGCGCGGCTTCCGCAAGGCGCGCGCGAAGCTGCTCGACCGATGGCATCACAAAAATGCGGGGACGCCAGAAACGCATGAGGCGCATCGACAGCGCCGTGCCGGCGCGATCGCGCGACTGCACGCGTCGGGATATCTGTCGGATGACGAGTTGGCCTGGTCACAGGAAATAGCGGCGGCGGCCGAGCGGATCATGGCCGTGGCCAACGTTCGGACCTGCAGCCTGGAAGCACGGATCGACGACGCCCGCCATGATCATGCCTTTCACGAAGCACTCGGCGCCGTCTGGAGCGAGATGGCCTATTCCCGCTGGCGCGCGCAGATCGGCGCCGGCGCCACCATGCTGCTGGATGTCATCGTGCATGATGTCGGCCTGGTCCGCGCCGCAGCCGCCCATGGCATGCATGTACGCCGGGCCCGCAAGATGCTGGTCGATGGGCTTCACCTGTGGGCGCGGATTCATATGCACGTGCGCCGGGACGTCAGCGAGGCGGATGTTGCCGCCGCGCAGGCGGGCCTGTTCTAGGAACGCGGTTCGACAGTCAGGCGGATAGGCCGACTTGTCAGCAGTGAAGCGCAGGCGGCACCGCTCAAGTCGCGGGTACCAGTATGACTGAAAAAGGGGCGGAACTGAATTAAACCAGTTCCACCACCAGCTTCCGCCCAATGCTGTTCGCAGCGCGTGCGAGCGTATCAAGCGTCACATTATGTTCGTTGGGATCCAACACCCGATCAAGCTGGGTTCTGCTGGTTTGCATTCTAGATGCCATGGCAGCCTTCGTGAGGCCCTGTTCTTTCATTGCCTCACGAAGGGTATGGGCGATTACACGCTTAATCGCCACGGCGGTTACTTCTTCACGAATGCCTTCCTCATCCAGCCAGCTGTCGAGAGACGAAAATTCGCGGGGATCAAGCCGATCCCTTGTTTCCACCATTCTATACTCCTACTCGCATTCACTCCTGCGCTTTTCCCCCAGTTCGCGATCCTGATTTGGCGTTTTTTGGGTTTTCTTAATAAAGGCATGCACGACCACAATCTGCTGTGATGCCTTGTCGAAAAACCAGAGAAGCCTAAGTTCTCGCTTGGAAGGCAAAGAGCTGCGAAGCTCCATAAGCTTAGGGCCGCATGACCTACAGAGCGGCATCCCAATGGGATATCCGAACTGCAATGTCTTGAGGTCTGCGCCAACCGCCTTCTTATCGTCACTGGGTAAGTTGCGAAGAAATGACTGGACTACATCGTTACCGCTTGCAGTCCGATAAAACACCACCTGGTACATATTTGGCTCCTAACATCGTCTCTTTCTCATACGGTCCTCCATTACATGCGGCGGGATCGCCGCGGTTTTGCGGCATTATTGCCGCGGTTACCTTCTGCTCAATCTGAGCATACACCCGGACCACTGCCCGGTCGGCTTGCATGTGCCATATATGGTACATTTTGTCAATCGCTGAAGAAAATGCGGGCCGTTACGAAAACGAGCCTCCCCAAATGGCCACGTAACTGGCAAATCCGACCCCGCATGAACTGCGTCCAGAGCCCGTCGATCCCCCAGGTCGGCGGGCTTTTTGCGTCGATGGAGGCCCGCCATGGCCACGAACGATCGAGCTTCCCCCCGGCCCTCGATCCCTGAAAGCCTTGAAAATGCCAGCCATGCGCTGGACCGGCTGATCCACGATGCCCTGCTGCCCCACCGTGGCCGCCACGACGATCGTCTGGCGAACCTGGAAGAGCGGGCCCGGGCCATCGCCGCTTCCATCGTCGCCCCCTTCGAGCGGAAAGCCGCGCTATCGGCGGACGCAGGGCAACAAGTCCGAAGCCTGGTACTGAAGGAAAGCCCATGAGCAGCCTCCCCCGCCGGATGGAGATCCGCGGCCTGAAAGCGCGCGGCTATGGTCGCACGCCCTATCGCATCATGAAGGATGCACTGGGCATTGAGCGGCCGATGCGCGTCGCGCGCGGCGGGCTGATCCTGAGCCCCGAACCAGAGATGGAGCCGATCGGCTATCGCTGGCCGCGCATCGTGGACCTGCGCAAGGCAGCTGCAGCGTGAACGGGCAGGATCTCGCCCAGCTGCACCGGCTTGCCCAGGGCGAGGGCGAGATGCGCGTCGGCAAGAAGCTGATGCGCGCCTTGCTTGGCCACGTTGCGCGATCGCAATCTGGTCACCCCGCCTGTCCAACCGCCCAGCGCATCGCCGGGAGCGCCTGCGCATGACCGGCGTATCTCCCGGCGGCACAGCGAGCGCTTCCCCCGGCGACGGCGCTGTGTCTCCCCCGCCCGGGCGCCGCGAGATCGATGGCGCGATCTACTGGACCAACGCTGACGGCGGGCTGATCCCCGACGGCGCGGTCAAGTCGGCCGACAAGCTGCAGGACGAGCTGGTCCGCAAGATCGTCGGATTTGCCCTCCCCCTCTCTGCCCAGGTCGCGCGGTTTCGCCAGCATAGCTTCGACGATGTCGACGAGTTCGTCGAACTGCTGGAGCAGGAATATCAGGCCAAGCGTGGCGGATCGAAGGGCAACCTCACCTTCACCAGCTATGACGGCCTGTTCAAGATCGTCGTG
The DNA here is from genome assembly GCF_014197035.1 of Sphingobium scionense. Lineage (GTDB taxonomy): Bacteria > Pseudomonadota > Alphaproteobacteria > Sphingomonadales > Sphingomonadaceae > Sphingobium > Sphingobium scionense. The sequence continues at coordinate 52,986 of NZ_JACIEU010000011.1, forward strand.
GCCGTGGCAGAGGCCATCGAGTTCGGTCCCGAGTTGCAGGTCGCCAAAGGCATCGTCGATGAGTGCCTGCGCGAATGGTCGGCCGACAGCCGCATCGAGATCCGCGCGATCATCAACCGCGCCTTTGCCGTCGACAGCCAGGGCCGGATCAACCGCAGCGATCTGTTCTCGCTGCTCCGCCTGGACATCACCGACGAGCGGTGGCTGCACGGGATGAAGGCGATCCGCGACAGCTTCCGCATCGTTGGCTCCAAGCGCTACATCCGCATGTATCAGCGCGCCAACACACAGGCGCCCTGGACCAGCATCACGATCGACGTGTCGGCGGGATGAGCTTCGTGGTGATGGCCATGGACCGGCTGAAGCGCGAGCTGGAGCGCTCGGCCGAGATGGCCGGATGCACCGTCGACTTCATTGGCGATGGCTCAACACCGGTGAACCATCCGCGCTATGATCTGGTCGATCATGCCATCTCCATGCAGGTCGAGGGCGCGGCCAATCGCGCCTGGCTCGACACGCTGGACGATGATGCGCTCTATGTCCCGGGCTTCGTGCTGGTCAATATGGACGTCCACAATGTCGAAGCGTCAGGCGATGGCGTGATCGCCGATCTCAGCGTGACGACCGTTCGTGAGGCGTAGCCGACACTGGGCAGGGTCGAGACGTCTATCAACGCAGCTTTAGCCGGCACGCCGGCAGATCAGAAGGACTGACACAATGAACGCGTCCAGCATCATCGCAGGTCTCATCGCCCTGCTTCTCCCCACCAAATCCGTCGATGGCATCGTATCCGTCCTGACAAAGGTCGCTGATCGTCTGGCGCTTGCAGAAGCGGCGCAGAACGCCAAGGCTGACGACCTCTCGAACCGAGCCCTTCAACTGCGCCTCGAAGCGGAAAAGGCCTCTGCCTCTGCCGCAGAGGCCGTGAGCGAGGCCGAGAGGGCCGCGCGGGTTCGCACCAACGTCACCAACCTGATCGCCTGAGCCGGACGGGGGGCCACCCCCTCCCCCCCGGTCTGGGTCCTTCCCCCACCCGAGAATCACGGGCAGCAAAGGCTCATGAAGTGCCCAGCTACGGATTGTGAAAGGTGTCCGCACCAAAATGTCCGCAGATGAAGACTTCGTCGCCATTCGGAAATTTGCTGTCCTTGATGGGTGCAATGAAGCGCTTGTCCGCAGGGCGATAAAGCAAGGAAAACTGCGGGTTTCCGAAGACGGGAAGGTTGACGCTTCCCAGGCGGGAACGGGTTGGCGCAAGGCCAACAGGAAGGCCGCCCCTGGTGCGGACAAAGGTGCGGACAAACCGAAAAAGTCCGCACCCAAGACAGCGGACACCATCAGCTCCGCTATGGCGCTGGCGGAACTCGGCGACGAAGATTTCATAGCCGCGGTTCTGGCAGGACGGTTCGCGATCACCGGCGCGGCCGAGATGGTCAAAGAGAATGCGCTGGCCGGCAAGCATCTGCTGGCGATGCGCCGCGACGCCGGCGATGTCGTCGATCTGGAGGTGGCAGAGGCCGTCCTGTTCGAACAGGCACGGCAATTTCGCGACGCCTGGATGAACTGGCCTGTGCGCGTGGGGCCGTTGATCGCGGCCGAGCTCGGCGTTTCCGCCGATCCGGTCGTGGAGACGCTCAATAAACATGTCCAGCAGCTGCTCAACGACCTTGGCGAACCCGACCCGGAGTTTGCCGGAAGAGAAAGCTGAGCGCCTAGCGCGATCGTGGCGCCGCGGCATGACGCCGCCGCCGCGCATCAGCGTGCCGGAGTGGGCGGACCGATATCGCAGGCTGGCGAAGGAGGCTGGATCGACGTCGGGCAAATGGCGGACGTCGACCGTCGAAGCGTCGCGCGGGCCCATGCTCGCGGCGACAGAGCCGGGCGTGCATGTCATCACCCTGATGGTATGCACCCAGTTGATGAAGACCGCCTTCATCGAGAATATCACGGGCTTCCATGCCCACCTCGACCCCTGCCCCATGCTGCTGGTGCAGCCAAAGGATGAGGCGGTCGAGGCCTTCAGCAAGGAGCGTATCGGGCCGCTGATCCGGTCTACCCCCGTCCTGCGCGAGCTGGTCGGATCGAAAAAGAGCCGGTCGGCCGACGAGACGCTGACCTACAAGGCGTTCCCTGGCGGCTTCCTCGCCATGGTGGGCGCGGGCTCTCCCGACAATCTGGCCCGCCGCCCCGTCCGTATCACCATGTACGACGAGACGGACAAATATGTCATCACGCGCGAGGGCGATCCGATTGGCCTGGGCGATGAGCGCCAGGCGACCTTTGCCAATTACCTGTCTGTGCGGGCATGTTCGCCGACGATCGAGGGCGAAAGCCGGATCGAGGCGAGCTTCCTGGACGGCGATCAGCGGCAGGCATCCGTCAAATGCCCGCACTGCGGCCACCGCAACTTTCTGGAGTTCTTTCGCCACGTTCATTGGGACAAGGACGCCGACAGCGGCATTCACTTCCCCAAGACCGCGCAGATCTATTGCGAGGCATGCGGTACCGGTTGGAGCGAAGGCGAGCGACTGAAGGCGCTGGCAACGACCCGCTGGCATCAGACGCGGCCATTTCTGTGCTGCGGCAAGCATCAGGATCCTGCCGCCGCCTATGTGGAAGCATGGAAGGCACCGGAGGAGGCGAGGCCTGCAGATCCGGTCGCCGCAATCTGGGATTGGTGGAGCAGCGATCGTCACGCCGTCTATCGGGCCCGCTGCTGTGACTGCGGCAGCTGGGCGGTGGACAATGAGCATGCCAGCTTCACCGCCGGCAAGTTGTTTTCGCCCTGGCCAAAGGACGCGCCGCCCAAACAGGCGGCCAAATGGCTTGCAGCCAAGGATGATCCGGATCTGCGCGTCGTGTTCGACAACACGCAGCGCGGTCGCCCCCATCGCCGCGCGACGGGCAAGGATCTGAAAGCCGAAGCGCTGGCATCGCGCGCCGAGCAATGGCCGGGCGAGGTTCCGGACGGCGTCGGCGTCATCACCGTTGGCGGCGATACACAGGACGATCGCGTCGAACTGGAGTTTACTGGCTGGGGCACGAACGAGGAAAGCTGGTCGATCGGCTATGTCGTCATCGAGGGCGACACGTCGAAGGAGGAGCTCTGGGATCGTGTGGACGAGCAGCTGCTGCGCCGGTTCCGCCGGGCAGATGGCCGCGAGTTCACGGTGGAAGCCGCCTGCATCGATTCCGGTGGTCACCGGACGCAGGAGGTCTATCGCTTTTCGCGCGCGCGCCTGGGCCGCAAGATCTGGGCGACCAAGGGTGCATCGGAACGTGGTGGTGCGCGGCAGCCGGTCTGGCCAACGGTCAAGCCGACGAACCGCAAGAAAGGCCAGTACAAGCCCGTCATCGTCGGCACCAACGCCGCGAAGGACACGATCAGGTCACGCCTGGCGCTGACCGAGCCGGGCGCGGGCTATTGCCACTTCCACGCCCGGCGCGAATTGAGTTGGTATGAACAGCTGTTGGTCGAGCGGCTGGCGCTGAAGATCACGGCCGGCAAGCGGTTCACCGTTTGGGAGTGCCCCAAGGGCAAGGCCAACGAGGCGCTGGACTGCCGGGTCAATGCCTATGCCGCGCTGCAGGGCCTGATCCACTTCGGCTTCAGACTGAATGACCGTGTCGCGGAAGTCGCGGCACGATGGACCCCCGAGCCCGTCATCACCAGCGCCGAGCCGCAAGGCTGGGGCGATCGTGGCGGCGGATGGATTGGCGGCGGCGAGAGCAGCTGGCTGTAGAGGAGATTGCCTTGTTCACCCAGGCTGACATCGACGAACTGAAGAAGGCCATCGCCACCGGCGCGCTGCGCGTACGTTACGCCGACGGTCGTGAAGTCCAGTATCGCACACTTGCCGAAATGCGGGAGACGCTGACCATCATGCAGGCTGAGGTCACGCCGGCATCGAGCGGTAATTCGCGCGGGTTCCTGGCCAGCTTCTGATGACGTGGCTCGATTCCGCGATTGGCTGGCTGTCCCCCGTATCCGGCATGCGCCGGATGCAGGCCCGGCGGGCGATGGACATTCACGCGCGCGCCTATGATGGCGCCAAGCGCGACCATCGCACCGCCAGCTGGCAGGCTGCTGGCGGCAGCGCCAATGCGGAGATCGCCACGGCCGAGGAGGTCGTGCGCAATCGATCCCGCGACCTGGTGCGCAACAATGGCTATGCGCTGCAGATCGTCGAGACGATTGCCGACCATGTTGTCGGTACCGGGATCGTGTCTGCACCGATCGGCCTGAAGGGCCGCAACCTGAAGCGGGTCAAGGATCTGTGGAGCGGCTTTGTCGACGAATGCGACTTTGACGGCGACCAGGACCTGAATGGCCTGTGCTGGTCGGCCGAGAAGGCGCAGCGCGAAAGCGGATCGGCGATCGTACGGTTTCGACGTCAGCAGTTCGATGCCTCTGCCACGCGCGCACCGCTGAAGCTGCAGCTGCTGGAGCCCGATTTCATCGACGTGATGAAGACCGGCACGACCGCCAACGGCGGCTGGATCGATCGCGGCATCGAATATGACAGCGAGGGCCGCCGCGTCGCATTCTGGTTGCTGCCCGCCCATCCCGGCGACGTGGCGAGCTGGCGCGCGTTCAGTATGACCAGCGAGCGGGTGCCCGCCAATGAGCTGGTCTATCTGTTCGACAAGCTTCGGCCTGGGCAGGATCGCGGCATGCCGGTGCTGGCGCCGGCGATCCTGACGCTGCAGGATCTGCGCAGCTATTTCCAGGCGGAGTTGGTGCGCAAACGCATCGCAGCCTGCATGGTCGGCTTCATCACCAGCCAGGATGGCGATATTCAGGTCGGCACCGAGCCGGGCAAGACGCCCAACGGCACCCAGACGCAGAAGATGGAGCCGGGTCTGCTGCAGCGGCTGCGGCCGGGCGAGGAAATCACCTTCAACAATGTGCCGGGCGATTCCGGCGTTGATGCCATGGCCACGCAATATTTGCGGGAGAGCGCTGCGGCCGCCGGCGTGATGTTCGAGCAGGCGACCGGTGATTTCAGCCGGGTAAATTATTCCAGCTTCCGTGCGGGCGGTCATGGCTTTCGACGCCGGACCGAGCGTCGACAATGGGCCTTCATCCACAGCGCATCGCGGCCGATCGTGGCGCGCTTCACCGAATCCGTTTTGGCCGCTGGGCTGCTGAGCGCCATCCCGGGCGGATGGCGTCATACGCCGCCGGGCTTCATTTCGGTCGATCCAGACAAGGATGCCAAGGCGGATCTCGCCAACCTGCGCATGGGCAAGGTCACGCTCAGCGAGCTCGTGGAAGAGCGAGGCTGGGATTATGTCGAGCATCTGCAGCGCCTGGCCGACGACATAAAGGCCATGGGCGAGATATTGGGCCCCGACTTCATGTTCGATGGCGACCCCCGCAAGGTGCTGAACCAGGCGAAGCCCGACAACGACCAGGCCGCCAGCGCCAAGGATGAAGATGCCGCCGCGGCGGCCTGACCTTCGGAGACATCATGAACGACAAAAGCAAGGTGCCGCCGGCGCCGCCGCCCGCACGTGGCCGCCTGACCGCGCTGATCCACCGCCACCCCCGTACGACAGCGCTGCTGGATATTGCCGCCAACCTGATCGGCGGCGGCGTCCTCACCCGCAATACGCCGGCGGAAGGCGGCGATCCGGAGGAAAGGCGGCAGCCCATGACGGGCGGCCGGGGTAACCGCAGCCTGGCGGTCACGCCCGACAGCTATGATTCCGCTGCCCGGACCGTCGAAGCGGTGCTGTCGGCGGGTTCCGCTGTCCGGCGCTACTGGTTCACCGAAGAGCTGGAGATCAGCGCCGAGGCGATCGACCTCGCCCGCGTGACTGGCGGCATCTGTCCGCTGCTCGACACCCATAATCAGTATCAGCTCGACGGCGTGATCGGCCGTGTCCTTTCCGTCCGGATCGAGGACGGTCAGCTGATCGGTGTCCTGCAGTTCGCCGATACGCCAGCGGGCCGCGACATCGAGGCGCGCGTTGCTGCCGGCGAGATCCGTGCGATCTCCATCGGGTACCGCGTCACCAAATGGCAGATCACCGCCACTGACGACACTGACCATGAGACCTGGCGCGCTGTCGCCTGGGAATTGCTCGAGGCCAGTTTCGTCCCCGTTCCTGCCGATCCGAACGCCGTGGTTCGATCAGCCCCCCAAAACCCTTCGCACGGAAACCAAGAGGAAGACGATATGCGACGCAACCTCCCCGGCGGCGCGGCTGCGGCCGCCCCCGCAGCTGCTGCTGCCAATCCCGCCGCATCGGTGGAACCGGCACAGACGACCCGATCCGAACCTGCCGCGCCGGCGCCAGCACCCGCGCCTGCCATCGAGCCCGCCCAGCGCCAGGCCGATGCCGTCACGGTGCAGGCTATCCGCACCGCCGGCACCAACGCCGGCCTGGACACCGATGCCGTGTTCGAGCTGATCGAGCGGCACGAGGCTAACCCGTTCACCCGTGACGCCCTGATGGCCGATATCGGCCGTCGCTTCGCTGAGCGCGACAGCAATGTCCGCACCGCCAATCGTGTCCCTGCCAGTGCCGGCAACGGCGTGACAATGGCACGCGCGATGGGCGATGCATTGTTCCACCGCATGTCGCCCGGCAGCGAACTGTCGGCGGATGCGCGCAATTTCCGCGGCATGAGCCTGCTGCGCATGGCGGAAGAATATCTGGGCTCCAGCGGCATTTCGATGCGCGGCATGACCGCCCATGAGATCGCCGAGCGCGCGCTGCACAGCACGTCGGACTTCCCGGCGCTGATGGGCAATGCGATGAACCGTCGCCTGCGTGCCGCCTATGAGGAAAATCAGCCCAGCTATCGTCGCTGGGCACGCCGCGCGCCGAACGCGCCGGACTTCCGCTCGATCGACGTCATCCAGACGTCGGCCATGCCCGACCTGCTGAAGGTCAACGAGGCCGGTGAGTTCAAATATGGCACGATCAGCGACGGCAAGGTCAGCTATGCCGTCGTCACCTACGGCCGCATCATCGGGATTTCCCGCCAGACGCTGATCAACGACGATCTGCGCGCGCTGGAACGGATGACCACCGGCTTTGCCGGATCGGCCGCCCGCCTGGAAAACCGCACCGTCTATTCGCAGCTCACCGCCAATCCGACGATGAGTTACGATACCACGGCGCTGTTCCACGCCGACCATGGCAATCTGGCCGGCGCCGGCGGCCCCATCTCGGCCACCACGCTGGGCGCTGGCCGCACTGCCATGCGTCTGCAGAAGGGCCTGCAGAAGGAAGAGCTCAATCTGGCGCCGCGCTGGCTGATCGTGCCGGCCACCCAGGAGCAGCTGGCCTATCAGTATACGTCGAGCCAGTATGTGCCGGCCAAGCAGACCGACACCAACGAATTCCGCGCCGGCGGCCGCACCGCGGTCGAGCCGATCGTGGAATCGGTGCTGGACGCGGCGTCGACCACCGCCTGGTACATGGCTGCCGGCAACGAGCAGTGCGACACCATCGAATATACCTATCTCGAAGGTGCCGAGGGCGTTCAGCTGTCGAGCCGGATCGGCTTCACGGTCGACGGCGTCGAACTGAAGGCCAGCCTCGATTTCGCGGCGGCCACGATCGACCACCGCGGCCTTTACAAGAACGGCGGCTGATCGAGCTCGGGGGCGGTTGCCTGACCGTCCCCTCCCCCTTCTCCTTTCGGGAGCATCTCCATGAAGAATTTCGTACAGGATGGCGGTACGATCACCGCCAACGCGCCCTATGCGCGCACGTCGGGCCAGGGCGCCTTGATCGGCCAGCTGTTTGCGGTGGCCTGCGCCGATTATGCCAATGGCGCCGAGGGCGAGTGGAAGACGCACGGCGTTTTCGACCTGACCAAGATCGGCACCCAGGCATGGGCGGTCGGCGCGCTGATCTATTGGGACAATACCAACAGGCGCTGCACCACTGTCGCATCGGGCAACACCCTGATCGGCGTCGCCCTGCTGGCGGTCGGCAACACCGCCGGCGAAGTGATCGGCCGCGTTCGCCTCAACGGCACGGCCCTTCCGGCTGAAGCCTGATGGCTGATCCGTTCGCGACCGGCATGGCCACGCTGCGCGCGTCGGCCGCGTCGGTCGCGGGCCGATATTCGCCACCGTCAGGGCCTGCTGTGGAAGATATCCGTGTCATCCACAGCCAGCCCAGCGAGATCAGCGACGACGGTGAGCTGGTGATGGACAAGCATAGCTTCGTCATCTTTCGCAGCGACGTCGACATGCCCGAGCATAATGGCGTCATATCCATCGCCGCCGGCGATTTCCGCATCAATGGCGACTGCCTGCTCGATAATGAAGGGCTGAGCTGGACCTGCCCGACACAGCCGGCCTGATATGCTCGATATCAAAGTCACGATGCCCGATTTTGCGGAAATCGAGCGGGCTGCGATAGAGGATCTTGGCCGTGATGTGACCGCAGCGATGGCTGAGGCCACTGACTATCTGAAGGAATTGCTGCGGAATGACGTCCTGAGTGCTGGCATGGGTCAGAGGCTGGCAAAGACGTGGCGGAGCCAAGTCTATCCCAGGAACGGACATTCTCTAGGACCAGCGGGGTTCGTCTGGTCGAAAGCTCCACAGATCGTTGATGCCTTTTCCCGCGGAGTGACGATCCGCCCTGTAGACGGCGAAGGCTATCTATGGATTCCGACCAAGAATGTCCCGCCGCGGCGGCGATCCGGCAGCTACGCCTCCAGCCTGGGAAAGCGAGCGCGCGGCACTCGCATGTCACCGGAGGAAGTCGAACTGACTTTCAACAGCGAGTTGATCATCCAAAAGGGCAAGCGAGGCTCCCTGCTGGCGCTGATCGACGTCGTTGGCGCAAATAACGGCAGGGGCTTCCGGCAGGCAAGCGCTGGCCGACTGAAGGGGCGCAAAGGGATGGCTCCGCGCGCAGTGAAGCGCGTCCTCATGTTCGTCCTCGTCCGCCAGGCGAAGATGCCGTTGCGGCTGAACCTGCAGGCCGCCGCAGATCGTGCGGGCCGCTACCTCGTTTCCCTGCTGAGTTGAGGGCCCATGTCCAAGCGTCACGACGTCATCGCCGCGCTGAGGGCGCTGGCCGCCATCGCCCTACCCAACGCCGACGTAATGGTATTGGATGACGAAGACCCGGCGCCAACGCGCCTGGCACCTGGCGGCCGCGTGGTGATACGCAGCGGCGATCCGGGCGATCCTGAAGTGACGCTTGGCCTGCTGACCTATCATTATTCGCACCGAATCCCGATCGAACTGACTGCCTATCCCACGTCGGCCGACAGCCGCGGGAAGGTGTTGGACGAGATGGCAGCGGCGATCGGCGACGCGATCGAGGCGGACCGCACATTGGGCGGCCTGGCCGAATGGATCGAGCCCGAGCCCCTGATCACCGACGATATCTTCATCACCGCCGCGCAGGCGGCCGGCAAGGGCGAGACGGCTGTCATCGCCGATTATTCGACCAGCAATCCGCTGAACTGATCTTTCCAAGGAGAATAGCCCATGGGTCGCGCACGCGGCGCCAACGCCAAACTGGCGGGCGCATTCGAGACCAATTACGGGACGCCGCCGGCGAACGGCTTTCGCGGCTTCCCCTTCGCCAGCAGTAATCTGGGCGCCGAACAGCCGCTTCAGGAGAGCGACCTGCTGGGCAATGGCCGCGAGGCCTATGATCCGACGCCCGACGTGGTGACCAATGATGGCGACGTGGTCGTTCCCGTCGATGTCCGCTATTTCGGCTATTGGCTGAAGCTGCTGCTGGGGGCGCCGGCAACGACCGGCGGCAGTGGCGATCCCTATGCGCACGTGTTCACGTCCGGCGCAGTCAATTTGCCCAGCATGTCGATAGAGACGCAATTCCCCGATCGCCCGAGCTACGCCATGTCCTATGGACTGAAGGCGAACCAGCTGCGCATCCAGATGCAGCGTCGCGGATTGCTGAGCGCGACGATCAGCCTGGTCGGCAAGGGCGAAAGCGAGCCGGCGGGTGCCAGCGACGCCGGGGTGCTGGCCGCCGTGCTGGAGATGAGCCGCTTCCCGCAGGCGCGCGGCAAGATCGAGCGCGAAGGCGTGAAGCTGGGCAGCATCGTGTCCGCCGATTTCGGCTTCACCAACAATCTGGACAAGATCGAGACCATCCAGGAGGATGGCGAGATCGAGGATGCCGATGGCGGTACCGCGACGGCAAGCGGCAGCCTGGTCGCGCGCTATGACAACGACATCCTGCGTCTGGACGCGTCGAACGGCCTTCCTGTCGAGCTCAGCTGGGGATGGACCTTTGGCGACGATTTCAGCCTGGTGCTGACCTGCCCGCGCGTGTTCCTGCCCCGGGTGAAGCACCCGATCACCGGCCCGGGCGGCGTCCAGGCCACCTATAACTGGCAGTCGAGCGGACAGGATGGCCCATGCCTGACTGCCACGCTGACCAACGATGTGGCGACCTATTGATGATCCGGCTGGAGGAACCACCGCACGGGTGGCTGACCCTGATGCCGGGTGTGCGTGCCCGCTTCGACCCGATCGACCGCGTCATGGTGCGCGCCGCGCGCCGTGCCGTACGCCTGTTCCTGGATGAAAATCCGGATCTGGAGGAAGTCGATCGTCAGGAGCGGGTGAGCGATATCTTCAGCCAGACGCTGATCCGCGCCGGCATGCGCGAGTGGGAAGGTATTGGCGATATCGACGGCAACGTCATCCAGCCCAGTACCCCAGGTGCGCTAGACACGTTCATGCAGCGCGCGATCCTGGTTGAAGCGGCCGACGACGCCTATGTCCTGCCATGGGCGCTGCAGGACGCGGAAAAAAACGTATCCGCGCCCTCGTCCGATGGCATTTCGGCGAGGGCGACGCAGGACATGACTATTGCAACCTCAGCTGCGCCGGCGCGGAAAGCGAAGGACAAAGGTGCCAAGCCTGCCCGTACCGCAAAGAAGAGCCGCGTAGCGACGCCGGCGAAAGTGTCTGGGACGTCGTAACGCGCCTGGGCGGCCAGTTGCGCGTCGCGCCGATGGGCGGCGTGTTCGGCCTGGATTATGGCGCCGCTCTGGCGCTCGGCTCGGCGCTCAGCGCCGACATGGAATTGCTGGCGGAGATCCTGCCAGACGTCGAATCCGCGCTGGTTCGGCGTGCGAATGGCGATGGCGGCGATGATGCGGATGGGGCGGAGGTAGATCATGGCGAGTAAGCCAGGCGTCGCGATCCGCCTGAACACTGAAGGAAAGGCCGGGGTCAAATCCGACCTCGCGGATATCCGTCAGGCAGGTGAACGCACGTTCGATGGCATTGGCGACAGTGCCCGGCAGTTGGGCCAGGAAGCGTCCCGCGAAGCCGAGCGGATAGCGTCCGCCTATGAGCGTGCGGCGTCCCGAGCCGATCGGGCATTCGACGTTGCGTTCGACGCCGACCGGCGGCGCGCCGCGCAAGCGGCGAAGCTGTCGGCGATCATGCCCAAAACCGCCCTGCAGATGCAGATCGAAAATGCATCCGGATCCTATGCCGGCGGCGGGCGGGTCGAACAGGATCTGGGTGCAGCGAGCGGGCTGCCCCAGTTCGAAGGGTCCGCCCGGGCGAGCGCCTACGCAATCCAGGAATTGTTGAACCGGGAAGAAGCGCTGATCGCCAAGGCCACGGCGCTGAAGGCCGTGCTGGATCCCGTCACCGCCGCCCAGAACCGGTTCAATGCGGAGATGGCCGAGCTCAAGGCCATGGCGCCGCACCTGACGGTGGACGAATTGGCCCAGGCCGAAGCCCGCCTGAAAATGGAGCTGGATTCAACCGTCAACAGTCACCAGCGTGCCACGGCGGCCAGCGGTGCTTTCCGTGCCGGCATGCAGCAGGCCGGTTACCAGGTGCAGGACTTCTTCGTCCAGGTTGCCGGCGGCACCGATGCCGTCCGGGCCTTTTCGATGCAGGCGCCCCAGTTTATCGGCTCGCTACAGGTGATGAGCAGCGGCGCGGAAACCGGCGCGGGCAAATTTGCGACATTTGCGCGCATACTGGGTGGCCCCTGGGGTGTAGCCCTTGGCATCGGCATTCCGTTGGTCGGGATGCTGGCGGAAAATATCCTCAGTGGGGGTGACGCTGCCGAAAAGGCCGGCAAGTCTACACTGTCGCTTGCCGATGCCCAGACCGAAGTCAATCGGGTCATGGCGCTCGACAAGAGCGGCGATGTCGCAGCAGCCGCACGCGATCTTGCCGGCGCGCGCATGCAGCAGTCCGTTGCCACGCTTCAGGCGGCCCGCGCAGAAGCGGCTTTGGCACAGGCTGCGGCGCGCAAGCGGCTGGATGATATCGCCGATGGGTCCGAACAGCGCCAGGTCACCAGAATTGAGGTCGTTCCTGGTAGCCGGGCACGGCGAACAGTCACGACGACTGAGGACGTACCCATCAGCGATCGGCGCGCACGTGGACAAGGTTCCTTGCTCGATCGCGAGCGCCGCGAAGCGCAGCAGCAATATGATGCCAGCACCGCGTCGCTGGAGCGCTATGACAATATTCTCAATCGCGTGAGCACGACGACGCTGCGCGTAGCCCTGACCAATGACAGCAGCCTGCGCGATGCACGGCTGAAACTGGCGACGGCAACAGACGCGGTCGGCCGAGCGACGGCACAGCGCGACATCATCGAGCGCGAAGCACGTATTCGCATGGAGGCGACCCAGGCAGGGACGGCCGCGCGCACCGCTGCCGAAGCGGAATATACGAAGGTCGTAAAAGCGGCCAATCTAGAGGTGGAGCAGGTCCGCGATCGTGAGCGGCATGCGGGGCAATCGCGCCGGGATTCCGCCAAGGACGCGCGCGAGGCCGCCAAAGATCAGCGCGAGCTCGATCAGGCGCTTGCGTCGCTGGAAAAGCGGTTCGATCCAACGGCGGCAGCGGCGCGCGAATATAAGGAAGAGCTCGAGCAGATATCGGCCCTTGCGACCAAGGGGATGTTATCCAGCGACGTCGCCACCAACTGGCGAGCGCAGAGCCGCGCCAATGCCTTTCTCCCCGATCTCAAGGATCGGCTCGCGCCCTTTGCCGCCGAAGAGGAAGCGGAGCAGGAGCGCAAGAACCGGCTGAAGGAGATTTACGAGCAGGGCAGCGACCAGCTGCAGCTTGCCCAGTTAGAACTGGTCTATCGCGGCCGCATTGGCGCGCAGGAAGCTCGCATTCTGGAGCTCGAGCGCTTCAGGATCGACCTGAAGCGCAAGAATGCCACGATCAGCGATGAAGAATTGGCGAAGCTGGTCGCGCAGCGCGCCGAACTGCTCGACCTGACCGAGATACTGGATCGGCAGCATGCCGCCTGGGAGGAACTGACCGACGCAGGCGAGCATATGGTCGACACGGTTCTCAACCCCGACAATTTCAGGGATTGGGGCGATGCTGGCAAGAGCATCCTGCAGGAATTGCGCAACGAACTCTGGAAGCTGGCGGCGATCAATCCGCTGAAGAACCTTATCAGCGGCGGCAGCCTGCCCACCCTGTTCGGCAGTAGCGGCCTGGCTGGCCTGCTTGGCGGGAGCAGCGCCACCGCGCTTGGGACGGCGATCGGGATCAATGATCTTCGCGGCCTGGCCGCTGCGGAAGCGGGCGGTGCCGCGATCGGCACCGAATATGCGTCGGGCGGCGCGACCTGGCTTGCCGAGAATGGCCCCGAGCTCGTGCAATTGCCGCGCGGATCGAAGGTGACGCCGGCGGCCGAGACACGCCGAATCCTGTCGAACGGCGGGAGCGGATCGCCGGTTATCTTCGCGCCGGATCTCCGGAACGCCGTGATGACTGAAGATCTGCTAATGCAAATGCAGGCCATGGCTGCTGCAGCTGGCCAATATGGGGCGTCCGAAGGCGCGTCCCGCGCGCTGGCGGAAAGCCGCTATGGATCGTCGCGATCGCTTGAGGGCAGATAATCGATGTCGGAGTTGCTGCCTCTCACCCGCGCGTTGGCGCCGGGCACCGTGCCGCGCCCAGTGCGCTATGGCGATACGCTGCAGGCGATCCTGGGCGGGTCATCGGTCGACCTGCACCGGATCGGCGACCGTTGGGCCATCGATGTCGTTACCGGCAGGCTGAAGCCCGAGCCGGACGGCCGGCGATGGGTGGCGGCGCTGATCCGGTCGATCGGCGCCGACGTCCGCATGAAATGGCCCCAACCCGGCTTCGATGTCCGGTCACCTGGCCCCTATGTGGTCGACGGCGGAGACCAGCAGGGATCAACTCTGCAGCTGCGCGGCGGCGGTCCATGGGGCTATGCCGCGCAGGAGGGACAGTTCTTCAACCTGATCCATAATGGACGCAGGTACCTGAAGATGGTCACGCAAAGGGCCCTTACAGGTACCGACGGCGCGTTGACCGTCAGTTTCTGGCCGATGCTCCGCATAATTCCTGCGGATGGCGACATGATCGATTTCGCCGATCCGCAGATCGAAGGCGTGCTGACCGGCCAGGAAGCGGGATGGACGCTGCAGCGCGCGCAGACCGCCGGTCTTAAATTCACGATCACCGAACGGGAATAGTCATGGAAACGACGCCGGAAATGGACGCCGTGCTTAGCGGCGACCGTATCCCCATGGCCGGCCTGTTCCAGCTGGACACGGCGGACTATGGCGCAATCCGCCTGCTCGACGGCGCAGGCGTGTTGCGGTGGAGCGGCAATATCTTTGCGGGACGCCACGCACAGTTCGGCGTGCTTTCCGCAATGCGCGCGATCGAGGACGGTGCATCGGAATCTGCCCCGTCGCTGCGATGCTCCATCATTCCGCCGGTTGACATGATCGACGTCATCCCCTGGTCGACGCTGCAGGGCAGCCGGGTCCGGCTGTGGGTGGCCTGTTATTCGATGGTAACCGGCCAGGTCATTCCCGACCCCTATGCGGTTTTCGACGGCGAACTGGATATCGCGACCATCAGGCTGGGATCGAAAACCCTTGCCGTCGATCTGGACTGCACGTCGGCCTTCGAACGGCTGTTCGAGGATGACGAGTGGATCCGGCTCAATCCGACCTGGCTGAAAACCTATTTCCCTGACGCCGGCGGCCTGGATCATGTCACCGGCGTGACCCAGCAGATCTACTGGGGCCAGAATGAACCCAAGGACAAGGTGACCTATTCATGATCATCGCGTCCCGCCGGGTCGAAATCACGCAGGCCACCCTGGATCAATGGACCGGGCGTTCGTTCGCGTGGGGCAGCGCCGATTGCGCCCGCATTGCGCGCGATCACCTAAAAGCCATGGGCCGCAAGGTGAGGATCGGGGCGCGAGGCGGATATAAGACCGCGCTCGGCGCACGCCGCGTGCTTCAGCGGATGGGTCATGCTGATCTCGCAGCTGCGCTTGATGCCCAGCTGCTGCCCCGCATTCCATTGTCGATGGCGATGGAGGGCGACATCATCGCCGGCGAGGGCGTTGAGGCTTTTCATGCACTGGGCATCTACCTCGGCAACCAGGCGGTGCTGGGCTTTCAGGACGGCAAGGCCGGGCCGCTGCGGCTGGAAGCCGGCGCCGACCTGATCTGCTGGCAGGTGGTGCCGCAATGAGCAATTTCGCGCGAAAGGCCGCGCTGGCGATCGGCGCGGTGGCGCTGGTCGCCACTGGTGTCGGCGCGATCGGCGGCCTGGCGCTGGGCGCCTCGCTCTCGACCTTGGGCGCCACTACGGTCGGTATCGCTGGCGTAGGAAGCCTGTCCGTATCCACGCTCGCCACCATCAGCAGCGTCGCCGGCATGGTCGCATCAATGACTGCCAAGCGCCCCAGTTCGAGCGGGGCCGGATCGCAGACCAGTTTCAAGGCCGATCCGGACGCGGCGGTGCCCTATGTCGTCGGCGAAACGCAGGTCAGCGGCAACATCGTCTATTGGAAAAGCCACGGCCCCGACGAAAATCCGTACCAGACCATCACCACCATATTGAGCGGTTGCGGCCCAATCGCCGGCATCGACCAGACGGTCATGGATGGCGATGACATCAATTTTGCCGGTGGCATTTATGGTCCTTATGCCATCGGCGGGAAGAACCGGATCTGGCAGGATGCCCAGATGGGCATTCGCCCCGAGCCGGCGCAGCTGTCCACTGGCGTTGGCGTCCCGCCGGGCTGGACGTCGGCCAGCACATTGCCGAGCCTGGCCGCGACCCAGCTGACGATGCTGTACGACGCCAAGGGTGACGATACGCTGGTTTCCACGCCCAAGATGGCGTGGCGAGGCCGCTATGTGCTGGCCTATGACCCGCGCCTGGACGACACCTATCCCGGCGGCAGTGGTCCGTGCCGCGCCCTGCAGGAAGACACCTATGTCTTCACCCGCAACGGGCCGCTACATGCGCTGACCTGGGCGATCGGCCGATGGGAAGGTGGCAAGCGGATGGGCGGCATCGGTTCGCCGATCGACGCGGTCGATGTTGCAAGCTTTGTCGAGGGCGCCAACTGGGCCGACGCTAACGGATGGACCTGTGACGGCCAAGTCGACCTGGCCAAAGGCAAGTGGAACAATCTGAAGCTGTTCCTGCAGGCCGGTGGATGCGAACCTGTGTGGCAGGGCGCGCGCCTGGCCTGCCTGGTGCGCAAACCGCGCGTGGTGCTGGGAACGATTCCTCGCAGCGATATCGTCGGCGACGCAACCCTGCCCCAGATGCAGACCCGCCGGGACCGCATCAATTCCGTCATTCCACGCTATCGATCGGCTGATCATGATTATGAGATGGTCGACGCCGGCGCGGTCAGCGTAGCGGCGGCCGTCACCGCCGATGGCGACACCAGAACGCGGCGGATCGATTATGGCCTGGTCCAGTGCTCTGCCGGCGACACGCCCGACCAGGCGGCGGCGCTGGCCTATCTGGACGCCGCTGCCGCGCGGGAGGCCGGGCCGATCGTGTTGCCGCTCAAGCCCCGGTGGATCGGTGCGCGGTTCGGCGATTGCTGGATATTGCCCGAAGGCATGGGCGATCTGTCGGGCAAGATCGCCCTAATCCGCGAGCGTAGTCTGGACCCAGTCAAAGGGCACCCAACGCTGACATTCCTGACGGAGGATATGAGTAAATATCCCATCGCATTGGCACAGGTAGGCGTACCGGCGCCGATCACCGAACCGTCAACCCCGTCCGAACCGGGCGCGCCGGACGCAGGCAGTTGGAGTGTCTCAGCGGGCAGCGGATCCGTCCCTTCACTGATCATCGCGGGCGAATGTGAATCATCGAACGCGATGTGGATCGAATTTGCGTATCGCCCCGTTGGCGCATCCGACTGGAGTGACCAGGTGACCGTGCGCGCGGACAGCAAAGGCAAGGAAATCACCGGCCTTGCATCCGGTGGCAGCTATCAGGTGGGCATCCGTTATCTGCGGGCGTTCAATGGGGAAACTCCCTGGCTGATCCTCGGGCCGGTCACGGTCGGCACGCTGACCGCATCGTCGGCGGCGACGGCCGACACCGCGACAAACGCCGGCAACGCCGCCCAGCTGGGCGGCACGTACACCGCCGCCGACATCACTGCGATCCTCAACCGGCTCGACGCCGCCGACATCCCCTAATCGCCCTAATCGGAGCAACCATGTCCAATCCGACCGAACCGGCGGTGCTGCACCTGCGCGCCAAGCGCTGGGTGCCGTACGATGACAAGATCATCATACGCGGCGTCGACATGACCGGTGCAGCCCTGAAGGCGCAGATCCGGCTCTATCCCGACGCGCCCGGCGATCCGCTGATCAGCCTCGAGCAGACGGCGCCGCTCGCCCAGGGCCTGTCGGTATCGGTCGCAGACGACGCCGGCGTGCCGGTGAGCACGATCCGGATGCTGATCAACGAGACGACGATCGAGCAGCTGCTGCCCTTCGCCACCAACGGCACGGAGCCCGGCGCCGAGATCAAACTGTCCTGGGACATGCTGATCACCGTCGTGGGCATGCGCAAGGCCCGCTGGTTCGCGGGTAATTTCATCATCGTGCCGGGGAGCACCCAGATATGACCGCTTCCTTCGAGCTCGTGAAGAAGCAGAATGTCGTCCAGCTGCAGAGCGTCGACCTGCTCGCGCGCTATGTCGGCACCGCGACCGCCGAGATCGACGGCAAGGTTGCCGGCGTGGCGGCCGATGCATTGGCCGCGCAGGACGCCGCCGCCGATGCCGCCGCCAGCAATGTCGAAGCGCTCGACGGCGCGTCCACTTCGCAGGCCGCCGCGCAGGTCGCGTCCGACCAGGCGGTGGGCTTTCGCTATGGCAGCCTGGCGGCCGGTGCTGCCGATGGCGATCTGGAAACCGGCGACGCATTCGACGTGTGGGAGACCGATGGCAGCGGGCGTTGGTATTCCGGGGTTAAGACCGGGCCATCGAGCGCGGAGGAAATCCCCTACTCCGACCGCGCCACGCTCAAGGTGCTGGCCGTCTCGCTCTTTACCGATCTGGCCGGGCGGTGGATCCCGCTGGGCATGGACGCGGTGCAGACCAGCGGCCATTCGGCCAAGGGCATAGGCGCGGCTCGCTATGTCTATGACGCAGCCGTCGACGCCGCCTATGTCGAAGATCATCCGCGATCGTCGGTGATGACCGCCAACGGCCGTGGCTTTCGGATCGCAGAAGATCTGATCGATGCCAAGATGCTGGGCGCGCGATCGGGCCAGGACAGCGCGGCCGCCATCGATGAGACTATGCAGCTGGCCTATGAGATGGGCCAAAGCCTTTGCACCCTCTACGGCGAGGGAGCGGCCCCCTATCTGATCGAGGGGCTGGGCAAGACCGACCCGACCGATCCCGGCAGCACCTTCCAGCGCGGCGTCATGTCGCTGCGCCCCGACGTGCAGATCGCGATCTGGGGCGCGACGCTGCAGATCAAGGCGGCGGACCATGACAAGAACGGCCCGACCATGTTCGGCCATCACAAATGGAACTGGCCAGACCTGGGCAATGCGGGCGTGCTGGGCGACTTCACGCTCGATGGCAACATGTATGATGCCGAGCGCAACCCCGGCGGCATCCCGTTCGATGATGGCCGCGATGGGGCCGGCGTGTTCGATGAGGGCGCCGTCTACCAGTTTCAGCACGGCATCAGCGTCTACAAGTCGAGCGGCACGATCACGATCGGCCGGGCCAAGTGCATCAACATGCGCGGCAACGGCCTTGAAATCGGCATGACCAGCAGCACGGACAACTGGATTGCGGCTTGCCAGATCGAGCGACTGGACCCGGCGGACATCTTCCGCGAGGCACTCGGCATCTATAATTGCCGCGCGCTCACGATCGGCGAGCTGATCTGGCGCGGCGGCAACGGCCTGTGGGTGGCCTTGCTCAATATCGAGCGCCATTCGAACGACGACCAGATCATGAATATCCATGTGGGTCGCATCGTCGCGGACTTCACGACCGGCCTGTCGCCAACCGAGCGTACCCCGGGCATCACCAATGCGGCGGAACGAGAGGCCGCGCGCCGCATGACGCGCCGGATCGTGAGCGTCTCCGACTTCTATGATCTGTTCGTCGACAATGCGTTCGATGGGCGAGGCATCAATGTCACGATCGGCGAGCTGATCGGCGTGCAGGCCTGCCTCACCAACTATAATTTTGCCAATGTCCGGATCGGCCGTTGCACGCTGGCGCGGCCCCATGACGAAGATATGACCGGCCACATGCTGGTCCCGGAAAATGGCGGATCGGTGGATGCGATCCGCTGCCATGGCGTCACCTATGACAGCGAAGGCGCGGCGATCCTCCCGACCGGGCTTTATGGCTTCAGCTTCGATGCCTCGCCCCGCATCACCGGCCATTACGCGCACGCCATCTGGATCAGCAACTATGCGGAGATCCTGATACCGGATGGCACGATCGTCGAGGGGACGAAGAAGAGCGCGGTGCGCCTGGATTATTGTTCGGGCTGGTGCGGCCATGTCCGCGCCACCGATTGTGGTCTGACCACGGACCGCGCCTTTGCGGTCGAGGTCTGGGGCGCCAAGGGGCCATTGTTCGTTCGAGATCCCGTGGCAATCGACACGCGGGCGGGTGCGAGCCGTACCATGCAGGGCGCGGTCATGCTCAACGGCGCCAGCGTCAATCATGTCGAGGTGTCCGGCGCGCGCAACCTCAACACGTTCGGGACGGTGCCTGTCGTCAATGTCGGCGATGCCGCCGTCGCGGTGGGCAATATGGACATGGCGGCGCCGGTCCATGGCTTCAGCACGCCGGTGGCCTTCGCGACGGTCAACAGCGGCTTCGAGGTCAACGGCAATGTCGTCGTGGGCGACATGGCCGGCGCGGCCGACACCAACATCTCCGTCCGGGCGCCGACCGGCTACAAGGCCAATGTCACCTGGCTCGTGGGCAGCGAATTCCGGTACCAGATCCAGCAGACGCCGGACGGTACCCAGCAGTCCCTGCGCGCGACCGGCGAGGATGTCATCGTCGAGCAGCGTAGCCTGGCAGCCGGCGGCATGGATTTCCCGACCATCACCTACGCCAAGCCAATGCGCATTGGCGGCTTCGCCCTGTGGCCCACCGCCGCCGGCACCTGGCGCACCAAAGCCGCACCCGATCCCACCACCGATACTGCCGGCGTCGCTGTCGGCGACCAGACTGGAGCCTAATCGATGCCTGATATTACTGACGTATCGCGGAAGATGCGGAAGGACATCGCCGCCTCGGTGGTGGCGAGCATCGAGTCCGGCGAGGTCGATATCTCCGTATCAGCAGACGATGTGACCGACGGCACCGTCAAGGTCAGCATGACGGTGGGGGAGCGGGCGTCGCTCGATGATCTCTCCACCACTGTCGTCAAGATTGATGGCGATAACCCTGGCGTCGTCATCCTTGACCAGGTCGGCAATGAGGTCGGCTTCATCCCGATGGACGCCGTTCGGGCGCTCATTCTCCCCTATGTGCGCGCAGATACATCGACGGCGCGCATCGGGCCGCTGCGGACGGTTTCGGTCGACGGCGTTGGTGGCCTCGCGATCCTCGACGATATCGGCAACGAGGTCGGTTTCATCCCGATGGATACGCAACCGCTGCGGCTACCTCATATGCGCGCGGATACGGGAACGCTCAAGGCTGGGCCATTGACCGCGCGGCTGGTCGAAGGTGTCGAGGGCATCGTGTTTGTTGATGCGGTCGGCAACGGTGTCGCCGCCGCCGGATCAGGCTCTGATACAGCTCCGCTCGATGAGGCGGCAGTGCTTAAAAAGGCGCGGCCGGCCAATAGCGTGATCACGCTTGGCCACTCCAAAACAGCACAGAACTCGTGGCAGGGGCCGTTCACCCCCAGCAACCCCGGCGGCGTAGCTCGCAAGGCCGACGTTGGCTGGCTCGCGTGGGCTGACTATTACCTGCGCGGTTCGATCAACTGGCTCTTCAACGCGGGTGTCGGAAGCGAAAATGACGCTCAGATTCTCGCCCGCGTTGCCAATGACGTTATCGCTAAAGACCCCGCATGGTGCTTCGTCATGGGCGGCACCTGCAACTCCATTCACGGCGGAATGACGGCGGATCAGATCATCGCCTTGCAGCTGGGGACGGAGACGGAGGAGAGCAGCGGTTCGATCCTCGGCTTGCTCCAGGACGCGGGCATCCGCACAGCATGGCTGACTGATCCGACATGGTACGAAGGTCACGAAGACATCACGGGCGTGAACGCAGCAGCGAACCTTGCCAAGCTGAACCGCGTCAATCGGGCCATGCTGCGCGCTCCAGCCTACAAGCACGGACTCCTCGCCTTCGATGCGAACGCGGTCATCATCGATCCGCTTTCACCGATCGGCTCGGCCAAGCAGTATATGCTGCAAGGAGACGATAAAATCCATCAGGCCCCATGGGGCGCAAGGGCAATCGGCTACATGATGGCTCAGCGCCTTATCGCCGCAGGCTTTCCGCTCATGGATATTCTGATTGCCTCCGCCGCCGATACCTATGGCAACTCGTCCACAAGCCGCCAGCTTCTCGACAATCCGCTCATGACCGGCTCTGGCGGCACGAACTCCAACCCCTCAGTGATTTCCGGCACGATCCCGGCTGGATTGAGGCTGACGACGGGCGGGACGTGGGGCAGCGGTTACGTCACCAGCTCCACTGTTGCCCGCTCGGATGGCTACGGTAGCGATCTGGTCATTACTGTCAATAATACCGGAGCTGATGGCGACACGCTCCATGTGGTCTGTCCCTCACTAGCCACGCGCCTCACCGCTGGCGACATCGTGGAAGCCGCGATGCAGGTAGACATAACCGGCATGGCGAAGGTCAAGGGCCATGAATTGACCTGTAGCCTCAGTAACGGATCGGTGTTTCCGCAGATTTCCACGCTAGAGCGAGACGCTACGGTTAACGACAACGCCGGCTGGGGACACCAGTTCTACGACCAATCCGACCTTGTTGGCGGTGTCATGAAAACCGGCAAGGCCAGCGTGCCCAGCGGTACGCTCGTCGATCCAACCCTGCGGTTCAAGCTGACCTTCGGCGGCGCGGGCGGGACCGCCGTCGTCAGACTGTCCCGCGCCCAATTCCTCAAAAACTCCTGATCGAAAGGTATCGATATGACTGCTCTCGCCATTCAATCACCCGGCGTCTCGTCGGCTGCCGTTCGCACCGGCAAGGTCTACCCGCCTAGCGTGCTGGGTCTGGAAGGCCTGCTCTTCCTCGGGGAGTCCATTGAGGAAAGTGTTATCAACCGCTCGCCCCTCGCCGGCAAAGCGAACGCGGTTGCCATCGGCTCTCCCGGTGTCGAAGACAATTATCTGCTGCTCAAAAATCAGATCGCCTATTTGCAGACGCAGATTGTCGAAGTTGACGAGATGACCATCATCGCGTGGCACACTGCTGAGTATCTCAACTTCAACGCAGTCTCCAACTCGTGGACGACGCGGCAGGGCGGGACCGGGAACTCATACGGCCTTTCCATGCGCGTCGGCGGCGGTGCCAGCCCGGCGACCGGCAAGCAGAACTATAGTTCGATGGGATACCGCGCCAGCAACGACAACACGTCTAATGGCACACAGGCCAACGTCTCGCACACTGCCGTGGTCAACGGCGGCGCTGCCGGGTCATATATGACTCATGCGGGACGTTTTAGCCTGACCGAAGCCAAGCACAACATTCTGACGACTGGCTCCGGCACGACTACGGTAGCGATCACGGCAGGTAATGTGCGCGACAAGGCGAGCGGCCTTCTGCGTCTGGGCAGCGCCATGGTTGGTGGCGGTGACGATGAATTTCGGATGTGTGGCGCGGCCATCTATTCCCGCCTGCTTTCCGATCAGGAACTGGCGGACTTCTATGACTGGCTCGCCATGCGTGAAGCTAACCGCGGGCTCGGGGTGTGAGACATCAATGATCCCGGCGCCTGGTTGCAAGTGAGGGCAGGCGCCGGGATCGCCGGCAACCGCTGAGACGCCGGCAACCCGCGCGTCGTCACGCTTGGGTCACAAATCCCATAACAGCAGAGACAGCAAAATGAACGACTTTGACCAGGCGGCGATGAAACACGTCGCCGATGGCCTCTCTTTTGGCGTCCTGCTGGGCACGATCGCCAACATCCTGCCCTCGATCGCCGCGCTGATGACGATCATCTGGACCGCGATCCGGATCTGGGAAACCGACACTGCCAAGCGGCTGACCGGCCGAAAGGACTGACATCATGAACAAGATGAAGATTGTCGTCGCGGCCTCCGCCGCGGCGCTCACTGCCTTGTCGCCGATCGCCCTGGAAATCATGGCGCCGACCAAGAAGGTCGAAGGCGGCTATGTGAACCATCCCAGCGACCCGGGCGGCGAGACCAACAAGGGGATCACCAAGAAGGTCGCCATCGAATATGGCTATACCGGCCCGATGAAGTCGATCCCGGATGCCGTCGTCAACAGCATCTATTATCAGGGCTATCTGGTGAAGCCCGGCTTCGTCCCGCTGATTGACCTGGATCCGGCGGTCACCACCGAGTTGTTCGACACCAGCGTCAATATGGGCCCGGCGCGGCCGTCGCGCTTCTTCCAGCAATCGCTCAACGAAGTCTGCCCAACGATGAAGCTGAAGGTGGACGGCCAGGTCGGCCCGGCGACCGTCGCCGGCTTTCGTAGCTGCCAGCGCATCCTGCTGTGCCGAGCAATACTCCCCCGCCTCGATGCCAAGCAGCTCGCCGAATATGATCGACTGATCGCGGCGAATGCAAAGCTGAAGGTTTTCCGCAACGGCTGGGTCAACCTGCGGATTGGCAACGTCCCCCTGGAGAAATGCGCATGAAGATCCCGGTCGGAAAGATCGCGGCCTGGATCGGCCGCACCATCGCCGTCGCATTTGCCCAGGCGGCGATCGATCGCCTGACGCGGGAAGGTGACCCCGACGACCGCCGCGATGACAGTATGCGTCGGGATCCCGTCCCCTCTAACGAGGATCGGGCCGAAAGCCAAGTCTAGCAGGGGTATCGCGTGGGGTATCGCCCGTTGGGCGCATACCCAATTTATCGCGGTAAACCGCCATTAATGGACTGGGCGCGACGGAGGGGTTGTCCGTCTGACTGTTCACGGGGTGAAGGCCCCTTGAGCGCGACTATCGAGCCTCACTGCCAGAATCTGCGTGACATCGATCTCCACAAGATGCCCGCCTGTATCCACACCTAGAATCAAGGCGCCCAGTACCCCGCCCTCGACCTTCGCGTTCGTAAGGCTGAAATGGTGGCCAGCAGTAAAAACCATGGCTGTAAAGCCAGGCTTCAAATGCTCTTCAACAGCTTGGGCCATTCTAATCTGAATGCTGGTTGGCTTCATCTTGCGCCTCCTAGTTCCTGTCATGAATTAAACATCCGTGGCCGGAAAAGTCATCCCATATCTTGAGGCTACCATGCCCCTATCAAATGCTGCGGTGAAAGCCGCGCGGCCGCGATCGCGCGCCTTTAAGATGTTCGACGAGCGGGGCCTGTTCCTGTTTGTCACGCCCACCGGCCTGCGCAGCTGGCGGCTGCGGTACCGGATCGACGGCCGGGAGAAGCTGCTGTGCTTGGGCCAATGGCCCGACCTGCAGCTGGTCGACGCACGCGATCGCGCCGAAGGCGCGCGGGGCCTGGTCGCCCAAGGCGTGGATCCGTCGGTGCGGAAAGTCGCCGTGCAAATTTGCACGTTCGAATCCGTGGCGCGGCAATGGCATGCTCTGCAGCTGGAGCACTGGACCGATCGCCACGGCGCCGACGTCATCGACAGCCTAGCGCGCGATGTCTTTCCCGAGCTCGGCGCGCTGCCGATCGGCGCGATCGGCGCGCCCGCGGTGCTGCAGGTCCTGCGCGATATCGAAGCACGCGGATCGATCGAGACGGCCCGGCGCATCCGCCAGCGTATCTCGGCCGTCTTCTGCTTCGCGATCGCCGAGGGCCTGATCGATCAGGATCCTGCAGCAGTCGTCACCCGCGCGCTGCGCCCGGCGCCGATCGCGCGCCACCAGCCCGCGCTCCTCGATGTCGATCAGCTGCGTGCGTTACTCGCCGCCTGCGATCGCGCCGGCGGCCCACCGATCGTGCGCCTGGCGTCGCGCTTCCTGGCATTGACCGCCGTGCGGATGGGCGCGCTGCTGGGCGCGCGCTGGGAAGAATTCGAGGATCTGGACGGAGCCGCGCCGCTATGGCGCATCCCGGCCGAGCGGATGAAGCTGAAGAAGGCGCGCAAAGCCGACGCCTGCAATGATCATATCGTGCCGCTCAGCGCCGCGGCGGTCGCCGTCCTGAAGGAGATCGCGAAGATCGGGTATGATACCCGATCCGGCGCGGTGTTTCCGATCAACGAGGCGGCGATCGGCGCGCTCTACAAGCGCGCGGGCTATGCCGGCCGCCACGTTCCCCATGGCTGGCGGGCGTCCTTCTCGACGATCATGAATGAGCGGTTTCCGCTCGAACGCGCTGCCATCGACCTGGCTCTGGCCCATGCGCCCAAGGGCGCTAGCGAAAGCGAGGCCGCCTATAACCGCGCCCAGCTGCTCGATCAGCGTTGCAGCCTGTTCGATCGATGGGGCGCGATGCTGAACACATAAATTTATGTGCTCCCCTTTCCGCGCGTCTGGCGCCGGGAGCGGGGGCTACCGGGCTGCCACCCGATGAACCGACGAGAGTACAACTCGCCACGACACAGCTGGCCGACTGGCCGCCCCGCACCCGCGCAACGGGCTGGGGTGTTGGAGCGAACCCTCATGCATTCGTCAAATGATTTCACCTGCGTATCCAATCGCTGCGCGTCCTGCCGCGCACTGCTCTTCAAATCCGAGCCCGGCGCGATCGCCGGCGTCATTGAGATCAAGTGTCGCCGCTGCGGCACTTTCAATTCCCTGAGGCCCGTGAGCCCGAACCCGACCGCCGATCGAGCGGCCGCCGGAAGGCTTGACCATGACCCTCGAAACCATCTCCCCCATTTCCCCGGCTGCCGGCTATCTCGGCGGCAAGCGCAACCTGGCGCGCCGGATCTGTAGCATCATCCAGTCGGTAGACCATGACGGTTATGCCGAGCCGTTCGTCGGCATGGGCGGGATATTCTTTCGCCGTGCGGCCCGGCCGCGTTTCGAAGCGATCAATGATATATCCGGCGATGTCACCACGCTGTTCCGTGTGGTGCGCCGGCATTATCAGGCCCTGGTCGACGAGCTGGAATGGACGCTGGCCAGCCGCGAGGAGTTCGATCGACTGCGTGCAATCGATTCGGCTTGCCTCACCGACATCGAACGCGCTGCGCGCTTCCTCTATCTGCAGCGCCTGGCCTTCGGCGGCAAAGTCGTCGGCCGAACCTATGGTGTGCAGACCAGCGGCCCCGCCCGCTTCAATCTCGTACGGCTGCGCGCCACCCTATCGTCTATTCGGGACCGGCTGCAGCCGGTCGTCATCGAGCGCCTTCCCTATGGCGACTTCATCCGGCGCTATGATCGGCCGGGCATGCTCTTCTATCTTGATCCGCCCTATTGGGATTGCGAGGCCGATTACGGCGCCGGGGTCTTCGCGCGAGAAGATTTCGAGCGCCTGGCCGAGCAGCTTGCCGGCATCTGCGGCCAGTTCATTCTCTCGATCAATGACACGCCCGGCGCGCGCGCTGTCTTTTCGCGGTTCAATCTTCAAGCGGTCGATGTGACCTATACCATCTCCGCTGGCACCAATTCGGCCCGCGCTGGCGAGCTGATCATCGCCAATTTCCCGCTCGACCGGGCCGCATGCCCTGAGGCTGGATCAAAACCACGATCCTAACCTCTTGGCGCCCTGGGGAGCCAAGCGGGAAGGCCACAGCCTTCCCGCCCCCTACGGCGCGGGGGAGCGCCTGGGGTGTAAAATCTGGGGGTGGGGGTGCGTGCGTGACCGCTAATAGCGCCTGCCGAAGGCAGTCCTTATCCCTCTTATAATTCTTCCCCGGGATTCCGACCCGTATCTGAACTCGCACCCTCCCCTTCGAAGGCCGCCTCCATGCGAGCCAGGATAGATGCGAGTTTGGGATCGCAGGCCGGTTCCCGGGCCACCTCAGCGCCCTCCAGGCTATCAGCAGTGGAGGTCCCGGCCGCGGGCATGCACTTCCTCAGCAACTGCGCCAGGCGCATCTGCGCTCGCTTGTGCAGCCGGTGCAGGTCGAAGAAATAGGCATTGGTGGCCTGCTTCACACGCGGCCCCTCGCCCGGCTCGTTGCCGGTCTTCTCCGTGCGCCGCACCCAATTCAGGAAGCCATGGTCCTTCAGCCGCCGCATGGCGTCGACCACGGTCTTGCGCGCGTAGCCGGTCAGGTCCTGGATGGTGGCGATCGCCGGCTCGAGCCGGCCGGTCTTGAAGTCCAGCCCCGGAAGCCAGAGCAGCGCCTTCAGCACGCGCAGCGCGTTAGCGCCGAGCGGGTGCCGCTCCCCCTTCTTCTTCATCTGCCGATCATATTCTTCGGCGGTCTGCAGATAGCGATCGCGCCAGCGCATGGCGCCGACTTTCGTCCCGTCACCTATCGGCCGGAAGACCTGAGCCCGTCGGTCGTTGACGTCGTAGCTGTGCCGGCGGACCGGCTCTTCAGTGCGCCGGCCGGGCTTGTTGTTGGCGACGAGGCGGTCGGCGACCGAACCAAATGACCAGGCCGTCATGCGCGCGCCGCCCGTTTATTGGCGACGGATTCTCTTTGCTTCTTGCGTTCGACGAGCACAATATGCCCCCTCGTCTTCGCAAAGCATTAGATTGGTTGATAACGTCTGTGCCATTCAGCCGGCACCGACGGGCAAAGATTTCAGACGGGCAGCCGGCCCAGATTTGGACCGGTCCCCAACGTCATTCCGGCAAACCTCCCTCACTCGCAGCATGCCCGGTCGTGCGCAGCAGGCTGCGGCCACGGCTATAGGCGAAATAAAGAGCCAGGCCGACGAGGTTCCACAGGCCAAAGCGCAGCAGCGTCTTTTCCGGCAGGCTGATCAGCAGATAGATACAGCCGACGATCGCCAGCGTGCCGACCAGATAAGGCTGCGGGCAGCGGAAGACGCGCTTCATCTCGGGTGCCTTGCGGCGCAGCGCCATCATGCAGCCGGCGACCGCGATGAAGGCGATCAGCGTGCCCGCATTGGCCAGTTCAGCGATCTCGTCGAGGCGGAAGAAGCCGGCGACGGCGGCGACGAAGACGCCGGTGATCGCCGTGATGCGCACGGGCGATCCTGTCTTTTCCGACACTTTGCTGAGCGAACGCGGCAGCAGCCCGTCGCGCGCCATCACGAAGAAGATACGGCTCTGGCCATACATCATGACCAGAATGACGGAGGGCAGCGCGACCAGCGCGGCGCCCGCCACCAGCCAGGCGGCCAGCGGATGATCCAGCGAGCGCAACACCAGCGCCAGCGGTTCGGATGAACCGGCCAGCGCCCGGAAATCAAGCGCACCGATCGCCGCGACCGCAACCGCCATGTAGATGAGGGTGCAGACCGCCATCGACCCGATGATACCGATGGTGAGGTCTCGGCCTGGATTGCGCGCTTCCTCGGCCGAGGTCGCGACCGCATCGAAGCCGTAGAAGGCGAAGAAGACGATCGCCGCCGCGGCCATCACGCCGCGCGTCATACCGCCCTCCACATGGCTGACGAAACCATAAGGCATGAAGGGCTGGAGATGGTCGGACTGGAAGGCGGGCAGCGCCAGCGCGACGAAGGCGGCCAGCGCGGTCAGTTTGATGACCACCAAAACGATGTTGAGCGTCGCACTTTCACGCGTGCCCGCGATCAGCATGCCCGCGATCGCCAGAGCCACCAGCACGGCCGGCAGGTTGACGATCCCGCCGCCATGCGGCCCGGCCAGCAGCATCGGTGGCAGGCTGATCCCCGCCTGCTGGATCCAGCCGACCAGATAGCCCGACCAGCCGACCGCCACGGTGCTGCACGCCAGCGAATATTCCAGAATCAGGCTCCATCCCACCACCCATGCCAGCGTCTCCCCCAGCACCGAATAAGTGTAGGTATAGGCGCTGCCGGCGGTCGGGATCAGCGTGGCAAGTTCGGCATAGGCCAGCGCCGCGCAGGCGCACACGGCCCCCGCAATGGCAAAGGCCAGGATCACCGCCGGCCCCGCCCGGTCAGCACCCACACCGGTCAGCGTATAGATGCCAGTACCGACGATCGCCCCGACCCCCAGCGCGATCAGATGCGGCCAGGACAATGTCTTGCGCAACTGCTGATGCTGCGCGTGATGACTGGCGCCGATCGGCTTGATCGGTCCCCAAAAACCAGTGCTCAACCGAAATTTCCTTCCTTGTTCTTATGGACGTTCCGGTTGCACGGTCATGGTTCAGTCGTCGGCGTCGAGCTGAACCATGAGATCGTCCATGGTTTTGCGGATATGTGCGACTGTGAGTTCGCGGATCAGTTGGCTGTCGCGCGCAACCCAGGCATCGAGCATCTCGCGATGCTCGTCATTGGCACGCTCGTCGCGGCCGAGCGGTTCCAGATGCTTGCGGACATAGCGTTCCGACAGGATATGAAGCCGTTCCAGAATATTGACAGACAAAGGCTGGCAACTGGGACGCAGCAGCGCCATGTGGAAGGCGCGATTGAACGCGCCCACCCCGTCGCCGCCTTCGTCGGTGACCTGATAGAGGGTCGCGAGCGTGTTGATCGCTGCCTGATGCTCCGCCTCGTCTGCCCGTTCTGCAGCCAGCGCCATCACGTCGGGCTCCAGCTTCAACCGCAGCGCATAGACCTCGTCCGCTTCCACCCGATTGAGGCTGCGCACGAAGAAACCGCGATTGGCCTGCGACTTGAGCAGCCCTTCCTGCTCCAGCCGGGCCAACGCCTCGCGCAGCGGAATCTTGCTGATCCCCAGTTCGGCCGCCAGCGCGTCCTGGCGGATCGGCCCGTCGGGCGGCACTCGGCCAGACAAGATGCGCTCACGGACAAGGTCGACCAGCTGGTCGGACAGATTTCGGATGATTAGGCTCATGAAGCGAACATAGCACAGAGCGGACGGCGGAATACAACTTCGTATATGATGAACGATCCCGTCCATCCGCTCTGCGCCTTTGATTTCATACGACCGTGAAGCCGGCCCAGAACGGGTCTGCGCGATCGACCCAGATGGTGTTGAAGCCGGTGGCGATCGCCGATCCCTCGATCGAGGGGATGATCGCCTTCTGGTCGCCGATCATCGTCTCGGCCTCGACCCGACCGATAAAGCGGCTGCAGATATAGCTTTCATGCACGAACCGGTCGCCGACCTTCAGCCTGCCCTTGGCCGCCAGATGCGCCAGCCGCGCGGATGTGCCGGTGCCACAGGGGCTGCGGTCGATCGCCCGCTCGCCATAGAAGACGGCGTTGCGGCCGTCGGCGCCCTCGCCCTTGGGCTTGTCGGCCCACAGGACATGGCTGACCCCCTTGATACTGGGCTCGAGCGGATGGACCGGCTGATACTTCTCGCGCACCAATTCGCGAATGATCCGGCTCAGTTCGACGATGCGCGATGCGCCGAGGTCATCAAGGCCAGTATAGCCACTCTGCGGTTCGACGATCGCATAGTAATTGCCGCCATAGGAGACATCGACGCTGAGCGGCCCGAAACCCGGCACATCGATTGCGATGCCCTCCGCTGCCAGATAGGCGGGGACGTTGCGGATCTTGACCGAAGTCACGCGCTTGCCGTCGGTCGTATAGTCGATGTCGATGATGCCGGCGGGCACTTCTACCCGCAGCCTGCCCGGCGTCGCCGGCTGGATTAGGCCATTTTCCAGGCCGAACGTCACCATGCCGATCGTGCCATGGCCGCACATCGGCAGGCATCCGCTGGTCTCGATGAAGAGGATACCGATGTCGGTATCGTCGCGCGTCGAGGGATAGAGGAAGCCGCCCGACATCATGTCATGGCCGCGCGGCTCGAAGCAGAGACTGGTGCGGATCCAGTCGAAGCGATTGAGAAAGTCCAGGCGGCGTTCCGCCATGGACTTTCCCTTGAGCAGCGGCGCGCCGCCCGCGACCAGACGGACGGGGTTGCCCGCCGTATGGCCGTCTATGCAGAAGAATGTGTGGCGCACCGCGGACATCAGGCCGCCGTCAGGCTGGGCTGGGTGGCGGCGCACTGCTCGACCCAGCGGATGACGTCGGCGCGGCGCTGGCCTTCCAGCGGCATGCGCGGCAGGCGGACATGCTCGGTGCCGCGTCCCATGATGCTTTCGGCCAGCTTGATCGACTGGACCAGATCATGATCGGCATCGAGATGCAGCAGCGGCATGAACCAGCGATAGATGCGCAGTGCTTCTTCCAGGTCGCCCCGGTTGATTGCCGCGACCAGCGCCACGGATTCGCGCGGGAAAGCGCTGGTGAGGCCGGAAATCCAGCCATGCGCGCCGAGCAACAGGCCTTCGAACGCAACATCGTCCAGGCCCGCCATCAGGATATAGCGGTCGCCAAAGGCGTTGATCAGGTCGGTGAAGCGACGCGGATCGGGTGCGCTTTCCTTGACCGCGACGATATTGGGCGTGTCGGCGAGGCGGGTGAGCGCGTCGATGCCGATATTCACGCGATAGGCCGGCGGGTTGTTGTAGAGCATGATCGGCAACGACGTCGCCTTGGCCACCGTCTCGAAATGGGTGCAGAGTTCGCCCACGGTCGGCACATAGACCATCGCGGGCAGCACCATCAGCCCGTCGACGCCCAGCTTTTCGGCATCCTGCGCGAAGGTGACCGCGCGGCGGGTGGTGAATTCGGACACACCGACCAGGATCGGCACGCGGCCATCCACGACCTCGACCGCCGCCTTGACGACAGCACGCTTTTCTTCGGCTTCCAGCGAGTTGTTCTCACCGCAGGTGCCAGCGATGATGAGGCCGTCGACGCCATCCTTCACCAGCGCATCCAGGACAGCCTGGGTTGCGGGGATATCAACGTCCAGATCGGGGGTGAACTGGGTGGTGGCGGCAGGGTAGACACCACGCCACGTCAATTTTGAGGAATTCACATAAGCCTCCGTTGAAACTGAGGATCGTATACGGTATCTAATCGTCAACGCCAAGTGAAAAGAAGTCAATTGACCCAACACGCAATCATCATCGGCGGCGGCATCGTCGGAACATCCTGCGCTATCCGATTGCAGGAAAAGGGAATCTCAACGCTGCTGATCGAACGGGAAAGCCCGCTCCGCGGCGCGTCCTGGGGCAATGCAGGCCATATTGCAGTGGAACAGATTGATCCGCTCGCGTCGATGGCAACGGTGAAGAGCTTCCCCCGGCGGCTATTCTGGCGCGGCGGCGCTCTCGACCTGCCCTGGCGCGATATCGGTCGCTGGCTCCCCTTCTCGCTACGTCTGTTGAGCGCCGCGCGCCCGTCGCGCTTTGCTGCCGGACGCACGGCATTAAAGGCGCTGCTGGGTGAGGCGATGCCGGCATGGCAGCGGATCGATGGGCTGTGCGCCGGTCCAAGCCGCCTGATCGAGGATGGGCATTTCATCGTCTGGGAAAGCGAGGCGAGCGCGCTGGCCGGGCGCTGCGCTTGGATGGCGGCCGATTGCGGTACGGCGCACTTCCGCGACGCGACCCCACGCGAGTTGGCCCTGCTCGAAGCCCTGTTCCCGCATCCGATCATTGCCGCGATTCGCTGCGAGGGCAGCGGCCGTATCGCTGACCCGACCCGGCTGGCGCAGGATCTGAAGGATACGCTACTGGCGGCAGGTGGGCGGATCGAGCAGGCAGATGTCACCGCCCTTCCCACACATGACGGACAGGCGCAGGTGCAACTGGCTGACGGCCGGACGCTGGACGCGAACCATATCATCGTCGCGACCGGTGCCGCATCGGACGCGCTGCTGCGCCCGCTGGGCCACAAGGTGCCGATCATCGCCGAGCGCGGCTATCATTTGCACACGCCACACCCGCCCGCAGGCTGGCCGATGGACATGCCGCCGGTGGTGTTCGAGGATCGATCGATGATCGTCACCCGGTTCGAGAGCGGCCTGCGCGCGGCAAGTTTCGTCGAATTTTCCAGCCTCTCCGCCCCGCCCGATCTGCGCAAATGGCAAAGGCTGCGCGCCCATGCGACCGCGCTCGGCCTGCCGATCGAGGCGGACGCCAGGCCCTGGATCGGCGCGCGCCCGACCCTGCCCGACTATCTCCCCGCGATCGGCCGGAGTGACCGCGCGGACAACCTGCTCTATGCATTCGGTCACCAGCATCTGGGGCTTACATTGGGACCGCTGACCGGGGAAATCATCGCCGCGCTCGCCACCGGCGCACCGCCGCCGGTCGACGCCACGCCCTTTTCGCTCCGCCGCTTTGAAGGATAGGATTATGACACAGCAGATCGGCGGTTCGGACGCCGCCACCGAACTGGCCAGCCTCCAGCCCTGGTCCGATCGCGCACCGGCCATCGGCGCCGCCGAATATCAGGCGCGCATTGCCAAGGCCCGTACCCTGATGGCGCAGGAGGGACTCGACGCGCTGCTGATCGATGCCGGGACCAGCCTCGCCTATTTCGCCGGCGTCCCCTGGGGCGCGAGCGAGCGACTGGTGGCGATGCTGCTGCCGCTCAGCGGCGAGCCGATCCTGATCTGCCCGCGCTTCGAGCGCGGATCGCTGGAAGCCGATCTCAAGATCGATGCCGGTGACCTGCGCCTTTGGGAAGAGGATGAAAGCCCGTCCGCGCTGGTTGCCGATGCGCTGAAGTCATTGGGCGTCGCCCGGCTGGGGATCGACCCGGCCATGGCCTTCCTGTTCGTCGAGCGCATTCGGGCCGCCGCACCGGACGTGACGCTGATTGCCGCGTCGGCCGTGATCGACGGCTGCCGCAGCCGCAAGTCGGCCGCCGAACTGGCGCTGATGCAGCAGGCCAAGTCGATGACGCTGGAAGTGCATCGCCGCGCCGCACGCATCCTGCGCCCCGGCATCACCGCGACCGAGGTGCGTCGCTTCATCGAGGCCGCGCACCGGGTGCTGGGTGCGTCGGGGAGCAGCTTCTGCATCGTCCAGTTCGGCCGATCGACCGCCTATCCCCACGGCCTGCCTGGCGAGAGCGTGCTGGCCGAAGGCGACATGGTGCTGATCGATACCGGCTGCACCATCGGCGGCTATCATAGCGACATCACCCGATCCTATGTCTATGGCGACGCGGACGCCGAGCAGCGGCGCATCTGGGCACTGGAAAAGGAAGCGCAGCAGGCCGCGTTCGATGCGGTCAAGCCCGACGTCGCCTGTGGGGCGATCGATGCGGCGGCGCGGCGCGTGCTGGAAGCGGCCGGCCTTGGTCCCGACTATCGCCTGCCCGGCCTGCCGCATCGCACCGGCCATGGCATCGGCCTGTCGATCCATGAGGCGCCCTATCTGGTGCGCGGCGACATGACCCCATTGGAGCCGGGCATGTGCTTCTCCAACGAGCCGATGATCGTCGTGCCGGATCGCTTCGGCGTGCGGCTGGAGGATCATTTTTACGTGACCGAGACCGGGGCGGCCTGGTTCACCCCGCCCTCGGTCGCGATCGACCAGCCTTTTGCCTGAATTATTGGCGGCGCCTAACTGAGTGCCGCCAGTTCCTCATAGAACGCACGGGGAATGCGGCAGCCCTGTTCGGGGGTGCGACGACGCGCC
The DNA here is from genome assembly GCF_014197035.1 of Sphingobium scionense. Classification (GTDB taxonomy): domain Bacteria; phylum Pseudomonadota; class Alphaproteobacteria; order Sphingomonadales; family Sphingomonadaceae; genus Sphingobium; species Sphingobium scionense. Next base: position 87,924 of record NZ_JACIEU010000011.1, read on the forward strand.
GCGAAGCGCCGCTGGGATGGCAGGCGCGCGCCCTGGCCGGTAATGCCGTCGAACAGCGCCTCGGCCCGCTGCATATGCTCGGCGGCCGTCGCGCCCAGGAAGCCTGCCGGATCGATGGCGATGATGAGTTCGCCGCCATAGGGCGATGCTTTCGCGCCATCATCATGCGCCAGTGATTCCGCGCTGGTCATGTCGCCGATCAGCGGCCCGGCAATCAGCTCAACCATCGCCGACAGTGCCGATCCCTTGTGCCCGCCAAAGGTCAGCAATGCGCCGGCGAGACCCGCTTCCGCATCCGTTGTCGGATGGCCCTGTGCATCTATCGTCCAGCCTTCCGGGATCGGCTTGCCGGCGCGGCGATGCAGTTCGATCTCGCCACGCGCGACCGCGCTGGTGGCGAAATCGAAGACGAAGGGATCGCCGCCGGGACGCGGCCAGCCAAAGGCGATCGGGTTGGTGCCGAACAGCGGGGAAGTGCCGCCGGCCGGCGCGACCCAGGCATGGCTGGGGGTGCAAGCGAAGGCAATGAGGCCCTGATCCGTGAGCGATTCGATCTCCGGCCAGAGCGCGGCAAAATGGACACAGCGATTGATGCCCATGGCGGCGATGCCCATCGCCCGCGCCTTTTCCACCAGCAGCGGCAGGCCGGTGGCGAAAGCCAGTTGAGCGAAGCCGCCGGCCGCGTCCACGCGCAACAGCGCCGGCGAGACGGGGTCGACCACCGGCACGGCGTCCGGCACAACCTTGCCGCCGTTCAGCGTATGGACGCAGTTGAGCAGGCGATAGACGCCATGCGACGCGCATTCGTCGCGTTCACCAGCGATGATCGTCGCGGCAACCGGGCCGACATGCGCCTCCGCCAGACCATGGCGGCGCAGCACGGCATGGGCCAGATCCGCGACCTGCTGCAACGTCAGCGTGACGCTTTCGTCAGCACTCATGCCGCTATTGCCCATGCCGCGGCGTTGAATATAGACATGCATCCTCCGTCTTGATCACGAACCATAATCGCAATATCGTATACGGTATAACGATTACAGACAAGCCGGAGCCGACATGTCCCACCGTCACACGCCCCTCAGCCGCAGGGCCATGTTGCTGGCCGCGACCGCCGCCGTAACCGCCCCTGCCTGGCAGGGATGGAGCAGCGTCGCCCATGCCGCAACCAGCAGCGTCCTCCCCGAATCGGCACGCGCCTTGCCGCTGCAGGCGACCCGGCTTCTTCCCTCGCCCTTTGCCGACGCGGTCGAGGGAAACCGTCTCTATCTGCTGCGGCTGGAGCCGGACCGGCTGCTGCACAATTTCCGCAAACATGCCGGGCTGACGCCCAAAGGCGCCATCTATGGCGGCTGGGAAAATGACACCATCGCCGGCCACACACTGGGCCATTATCTGACCGCGTTGGCGCTGATGCACGCCCAGACCGGCGACACCGAATGCGCGCGCCGGGCCGCCTATATCATCGACGAACTCGCTGCCTGTCAGGCGGCGGCGGGCGACGGCTATGCCGCCGGGTTCACTCGCCGCCGCGACGATGTGATCGAGGATGGCAGGCTGATCTTTCCGGAGATCATGCGCGGCGACATCCGCTCGGCCGGCTTTGACCTCAACGGCTGCTGGGTACCCTTCTATAATTGGCACAAGCTGTTCGCCGGCCTGTTCGACGCCGAGACCCATCTGGGCAACAGCCAGGCGCGCGGCGTAGCGCTGGCCCTGGCTGCCTATATCGATACCGTGTTCGCGAAACTGGACGATGCGCAGGTGCAGCAGGTGCTCGACTGCGAACATGGCGGTATCAACGAGAGCTTTGCCGAACTCCATGCTCGCACCGGCGATCCGCGCTGGTTGGCGCTGGCGACACGCCTGCGCCATCGCAAGGTGCTCGACCCGCTGGCGCAGCGGCAGAGCAGCCTGCCCTGGATCCACGCCAATACCCAGATCCCCAAGCTGATCGGACTTGCCCGCCTGCACGAGATCACCGGCAATGCCGCCGATGCGATCGCCGCCAACTTCTTCTGGGAAACCGTGGTCGGCCAGTATAGCTATGTCATCGGCGGCAATGCCGACCGGGAATATTTCCCCGATCCCGGCACCATTTCCAAGCATATCACCGAACAGACCTGCGAAAGCTGCAACAGCTACAACATGCTGAAGCTGACCCGGCATCTCTATGCCTGGAAGCCTGAAGCGCGCCTGTTCGACTATTATGAGCGCGCCCATATCAACCATATCCTGGCGCACCAGAACCCGGCCACCGGCATGTTCGCCTATATGGTGCCGCTGATGTCGGGGGCGCACCGCGTCTGGTCGGAACCGTTCGACGATTTCTGGTGCTGCGTCGGCAGCGGCATGGAAAGCCATGCCAAGCATGGCGAATCCATCTGGTGGGAAGATGCCGACCGGCCAGCCGACATGCTGATCGCCAATCTCTATATCCCCAGCGAAGCCGACTGGGCCGCGCGGGGGGCAAAGCTGCGGATCGAGACCGGCTATCCCTTCGACGGCCACATCGCCCTGTCGATCCCGAAACTGGCGCGCGCCGGCCGGTTCACCCTGGCCCTGCGTATTCCCGGCTGGTGCCAGGGCGCGCGCATCGCCGTCAACGGCACGCCCCTGCCCACTCCACGCATCGTCGATGGCTATGCCCTGATCGATCGCAAGTGGAAGGCCGGCGACCGGGTGACGCTGGACCTGCCAATGGCATTGCGGGTTGAAGCGACGCCAGATGATGCCCGTACCATTGCCCTGCTGCACGGCCCGATCGTGCTGGCCGCCGATCTGGGCGCGGCCGACCAGCCCTTTGACGGTCCGGCCCCGGCGCTGGTCGCCGCCGATGTAACGCAGAGCTTTGCCGCCAACCCCGGCGCCCTCCCTACCTATCGCACCGCCGGCATCGGCAAACCTGCCGACCTCAGCTTCGCGCCCTTCTTCCAGCAACGCGACCGGCGCACCGCCGTCTATTTCAAACGCTTCACCCAGCAGGAATGGGGCGTCGAGCAACAGGCCTTTGCCGTCGAGCAGGCCCGGCTCCGTGATTTGGAGCGGCGCTCGGTCGACGTCATGCACCTGGGCGAGATGCAGCCCGAACGCGACCATGCGCTGGAGGCGAAACTCTCCTACACCACCACCTATCGCGGACGACATGGGCGCGACGCGCGTACCGACGGCCATTTCCAGTTCCGCATGAAGGTGAAGCCCGGCCCGCTGATCCTGCAGGCCACCTATTGGGGCGAGGAGCGCAACCGGCTGTTCGACATATTGGTCGACGGCCAGAAGATCGCGACGCAGAAACTGGATGCCGACCGGCCCGGCGAATTTTTCGATGTCACATACGCTATTCCCGAGACACTGACGCGCGGCAAGAGCGCGGTGATGATCCGTGTCCAGCCGGCACCCGGCATGACGCGCGCCGGCCCGATGTTCGGCGCGCGCATTTTCACGCCCGCCGGTGAAACGCGCACTTGACCCGCATCAATCAAGGTATATCGTATACATTATTGACAGGAGCGAGGCGCCGGGTCGCGTCGCCGAACAGGGAAAAGAGACATTCATGAAAATGCCCCATGCCGCATCCTTGCTCGCCATCGCCTGGCTCGCCGGCACGGCGCCGGTCGCCGTCGCCCAGACCGCACCGGCCGCTGACGTCCCGGCCGCACAGCCGACCGCCGCCGACCTGAAGCTCAAGGCGCTGTATGACGCCGAATGGACCTGGCGCCAGAAGGAATTTGCCCGCCTGCCCGGCAGCGGCCGGACCGAAGGCGGCGCCGACGACCATTTGCCCAGCGTGACGCCCGCCACCCAGCAACGCCGCTATGCCTATTGGAGCGACATCCTCAAACAGCTCGACCAGATCCCTGACGCCCAGCTGTCGCATGAGGAATATATCAACAAGGCGGTGTTCAAGACCTCGGTCTGGGAGAATGCCACGAAGATCAAATACAAGACCTATGAGGCGCCGTTCAACAGCGACACCTTCTTCTGGACCGGCATCAACCCGCGCACGCCCTTCTCCACTGCCGACAATTATCGTCGCTATCTCGGCCGGATGAAGGACATCCCGCGCTATTTCGACGAGCAGATCGCGAACATGCAGGCGGGCCTGAAGCGCGGCTATACCGTACCGCGCGTATCGATCGAGGGACGTGACAAGACGATCGAGCCGTTCCTGGCCGCCGGCACCGACAATCCCTTCTACAAGGCATTCGCCGCAATGCCGGACACCATCCCGGCCGACCAGCGTCAGGCGATGCAGGCACAGGCACAGGCACTGATCCGCGATGCCGTCGCCCCCAGCTATCAGAAGCTGCTGACCTTCATGCGCGGCGAATATATGCCCAAGGCGCGCAAGACGATCGACGCCTATTCGCTGCCCGACGGCAAGGCATTCTACCAGGATCAGATCCGCGAATATACGACGCTCGACCTGACGCCCCAGCAGATCCACGAGATCGGCCTCAAGGAAGTCGCGCGCATCGACGCAGACATGAAGAAGACGATGGCCGACGCAAAATTCCAGGGCAGCTTTGCCGAGTTCCTGGAATTCATGCGTACCGATCCGCAATTCTACGCCAAGACCCCGCGCGAGCTGCTCTCCTATTCCGCCTATGTCACCAAGAAGATGGACGGCAGACTCAAGGACACGTTCAACAACCTGCCGCGCTATCGCTTCACCATCCTGCCGGTGCCAGATGAGATCGCGCCCATCTACACCTCGGGTCGCGGCGGGCTCGAATCCTGCCTGATGAACACCTATGACCTGCCCTCGCGGCCGCTCTACAATCTGACCGCGCTGACGCTGCACGAATGCAATCCGGGCCACAGCTTCCAGGCCGCCTACGCGCTGGAAGCCCCCAACCGCCCGGCCTTCCGTGGCCAGACCTATTTCTCGGGCTATGGCGAGGGCTGGGGCCTCTATACCGAATGGCTGGGCACCAAGCTGGGCATGTATGAGACGCCCTATGAGGAATTCGGCCGCGAGACGTTCGAGATGTGGCGCGCGGTCCGGCTGGTGATCGACACCGGCATGCACTCCATGGGTTGGACGCGGCAGCAGGCGATCGACTATATGGCCAGCCATACCGCGCTCGCGAAGCTCGACATCACCAATGAGGTCGATCGCTATATCGCCTGGCCGGCGCAGGCGCTGGCTTACAAGCTGGGCGAATTGTCGATCCGCAAGATGCGCGCCAAGGCCGAGGCGGAACTGGGCGACAAGTTCGACCAGCGCCCGTTCCACGACACGCTGCTGACCATGGGGTCGGTGCCGCTGCCGGTGATGGAGGCGGAGCTTGACCGCTTCATCCAGGCGGAAAAGGCCAAGGCCGCAGCCGGGGCTTCCGGTGCGGCGCAGTAAGCGCATTCTCCTCTCCCTGATCGGCGCGGCGCTCTGCATGGGTGCCGCGCCGATCCCCCCTTCGGCGGAGACGGAGAAGGCGGCGATCCGCCAGGTGATCGCCGATATGGAAGCGGCCTGGAACCGGGGCGATTTTCGCGGCTATATGGCGGGCTTCCTCAACCCCGGCGTCATTTTCGTGTCGCGCGGCCAGTTCCAGCGCGACTGGCAGGGGACGCTCGACCATTATGTCCGCGACTATGGTGCCTCGCCCGAAACCCGCGGCGCGCTCCATTTCTGCGATATCAGGATCGAGATGCTGGCGCCCGACGCGGCCCAGCTCATCAGCCGCTTCCACCTTGCCGCCAAACCCGGCCAGTCCGGCATCAACACGCGGCTGATGCGCAAGGTCGAGGGCCGCTGGGTGATCGCCGTCAACCATGTGTCGGCGTTCGAGCCGGACGCGACCCACCCCGCCTATTGCCTATGAGTGACATGTCCCCAGCCAATCATCCCGCCACTGCCACCTTCCTCGGCCATCCGCGTGGGCTGTTCATCCTCTTCTTCACCGAATTGTGGGAGCGTTTCTCCTTCTACGGCATGCGGGCGCTGCTGATCTTCTACCTGACCAAGCAGTTCCTCTTTTCCGACGAGCGCGCGGGCATGCTCTATGGTGCCTATATCGCGCTGGTGTTTGTCAGCCCGCTGGTCGGCGGCTGGCTGGCCGATCGCTACCTCGGCGCACGCAAGGCAGTGCTGTTCGGCGGCATCGTCATCGCCTGCGGCCATATCCTGCTCGGCCTCGATGCGCTGGGCGGAGACCGTGAAAGTGCGACCCGCATCTTCCTCGCCGGCATGGCGGTGATCGTGGTCGGCACCGGCTTCCTCAAGGCCAATGTCTCGGTGCTGGTCGGCCAGCTCTATCCCCGCGACGACATGCGCCGCGATCCGGCCTATACCATCTTCTACATGGGGATTAACCTTGGCGGCGCGCTCGGCCCGCTCGTCTGCGGCCTGCTCGGCGAAACGATCGGCTGGTCCTGGGGCTTTGGCGCGGCCGCACTGGGCATGATCCTGGGCATCATCGTCTTCGTCATGGGCAGGCCATCATTGCAGGGCCAGGGCGAGGCGCCCGATCCGGCCTGGCTGGCGAGCCCGCTGTTCGGCATCCCCCGCGAATATTGGCTTTATGCCAGCGCCCTGCCCTTCACCGCGGCGATGCTCGCCCTGCTCGCCAGCCCCGCCTCGGTCGGCTATCTGCTGAGCGCAAGCGGCTTTGCCATGGGCATCGGCCTGGTCGCCTATGCCTACCTGAAGCTCGACCCGGCGGCGCGGGGACGGTTGCTGGTCGCGATCTTCCTGCTGGTGGTGCAGCCCGTCTTCTGGGGCCTCTTCGAACAGACCGGTTCCTCGCTCAACCTGTTCATCGATCGGCATGTCGACCGCACGCTATTCGGCATCACGGTGCCGGCCTCGCTGTTCCAGGCGGTCGGTCCCTTCTCGATCTTCCTGCTCGCGCCCTTCTTCGCCTGGCTATGGCTGAAGCTCGGCCGGCGCGGGCTGGAACCATCCACCCCCGCCAAGTTCGGCCTGGCGATCATACAGGTCGGGGCTGGCTTCCTGCTGCTGGTCGGCGCGGGCATGATGCTGCCAGGCGCAAAGATGCCGATGCTCTTCATCCTGCTGCTCTACCTGCTCCACACCATGGGCGAACTATGCCTGTCGCCGGTCGGATTGGCAGCGATGTCGCGCCTGTCGCCGCCCCATATGCTGGGGCTGATGATGGGCACCTGGTTCCTGGCGACGGCGGGCGGCAATTTCATGTCGGGCGTGATCGCCGCCGCCATCGGTGCATCGGCCGGCGCGGATCAAGCAAGCACGGTGCTCGCCGCCTATGGCCGGATCGGCGGTCTTGCCATGCTGATCGGACTCATCATCCTGATCGTGTCGCCGCGTATCGGCCGCCTCATGCAACAAGGCGGCCGATAGCGTCTTTTGGGAAATGCGCGGAAGAGCGCATTTCCCTTCCGTACCGGCCCGCTCCCCCACCCGGCCACCCAACGGCAGTATTCTATGGGTGGCCGGGTGGGGGAGCGGGCTGGAGCCGCCATGCGCCGACAGGCGCATCAAAGATCAACTCCGCGCCAGCAGCGCGACCAGTTCATCCTTCCAGAATTTCGCCCATGTGTGGGTGCTGTGCCCCCGCGTCTCGGGCGAATAGGGGATCAGCTTGTAGCGGGTGGTCTTCAGGCGCTTGGCCGCAGTTTCGGCCATGCCCATTTCCGGCGGATTGATGAAATCGTCGGAGGAGTTGATCCAGGTCATCGGCGCGCTGATCTTCTCCAGGTCGGCGGACGGATCATAATCGCGCGAGGAATCGAGCTGATAGAGATAATCATTGGCGTCGCGGCTGGTGATGTCGCGATCGAACCGCTCCTTCCAATAGGCGTCGACCGCGTCGCGTGTGGGAAATTGCACCTGCATGTACCAGGCAGCGGCGCCGGCGATCTGCGACAGGCTGGATGCGGTGCGCAGGCCGAGCAACGGCTGCGCCTTGTAATTGCCGTCCTGCCAGGCGGGATCGGCGCGGATGCCGTCCATTGCCGCCTTGCGCCACATCCGGTTGCGCCCGGCGATCGGCGCTGCCTGACACGCCATGGGCATCAGCGCACTGGCAAAGCCGGGATGCTTCTCGCCCCAGACGAAGATGTGCATGCAGCCCATCGAGGTGCCGAAGGTCAGCCGCAGATGATCGACCTTCAGTCCGTCGACCAGCATGCGGCGCTGCGCCTCGACCATGTCGTCATAATCATAATGGGGGAAGGCCATGCGCAGGCCGTCGCTGGGCTTGGAGGAGTCGCCATGACCGATATTGTCGGGCAGGATGATGAAATAGCGGCGGACGTCGAGCGGCTGGCCGGGGCCATAAAGTTCATCAGCAAATTGCGGTTGCAGGAATTGCGCGCCTGATCCGCCGGTGCCGTGCAGAATCATCACCGCATTGTCGATCCGCCCCTTGGCATCGCGATGCGGCGTGCCGATGGTGCGATAATGCATCCGCAGTTCCGGCAGCTTCTCACCCGAACGGAAAGCAAAGTCGCGGATGACATGGTCGCCCTGCTTGACCTGCGCGGCATCGAAGCCCTGCGCCAGTGCCGGCGTGGCGAGCAGCAGTGCGGCAGCGGCGGCGAGCCGGGGCCATCGGTTTTTCATATGTCTGGTCCTCCCTTGGAACTTTACGAAGATGACGCATATGCGCATTTGACAGATTTGGTATACGATGTACGGTTCGCGGCAAATGAAGGCAACAGGCAGAGTCATGATCCCGAAAAACATCGCATATTCCGCCCTTCCCCTGCTGCTGACGGCGCTGGCCGCGCCGTCGATCGCCGCCGACAAGCCCGCCCCGGCGGAGAAGGAAGAGACGAAGAAGGACGATAGCGCCGTCGCCCCGGTCGAGGAACAGGCGATGCCCAGCCGCGCGTCGGTGACCGTCGCCGGCAAGCTGATCCACTACAGCGCGACGCCCGGCACGCTGACGATCCGCAACGATGCCGGCGAGCCGATCGCGAGCATGTTCTACACCGCCTATGTCGCCGATCGGGCCAAGGGCGCGAAGGAACGTCCCGTGACCTTCCTGTTCAACGGCGGTCCGGGTTCGTCGACCATGTGGCTGCACATCGGCTCCTTTGGCCCCGTCAGGGTGGATACGCCGACCCCCGATACAGCCCGCCCTGCGCCCTTCGCCATCGGCCCCAATCCCGACAGCCTGATCGACCGCAGCGACCTGGTCTTCATCGACGCGATCGGCACCGGCCTGTCGCGCCCGCTCGGCAAGGCGCAGGGCAAGGATTTCTGGGGCGTGGATCCGGACATCGATGCCTTTGCCAGCGCCATCCAACGCTATCTGACGATCAACAATCGCTGGAATGCGCCCAAATTCCTGCTCGGCGAAAGCTATGGCACGCTGCGCGCCGCGGGCCTGGTCAACACGTTGCAGGAACGCGGCGTGCAGATGAACGGCGTGGTGCTGCTGTCGTCGATCCTGAACTATGGCATCCGCAATCCGGGCTATGACCAGATCAACGTCACCTATCTGCCCAGCTATGCGGCCACCGCCTGGTATCATAACCGCCTGCCCAACCGGCCGGCGACGCTGGAGCCGTTCCTGAGCGAAGTGCGCGCCTTTGCCCTTGGCCCCTATCTGTCCGCGCTGGCCAAGGGCGACGACCTGCCCGATGGTGAGCGCGATGCGATCGCGACCCAGCTCGCCGCCTATACCGGCCTGTCGAAGGGCTTCATCCTCCAGAACAAGCTGCGCATCGACCTCGGCCGGTTCCGCAAGGAGCTGATGCGCGACAGCAGCCGCACCGTCGGCCGGCTGGATTCCCGCTTCGTCGGCATCGATGTCGACGACAGCGCCGCCGATCCCGAATTTGACGCGGCCGACACCTCGATCAGCGGCGCCTATATCGCGGCGCTCAATTCCTACCTGTTCGGCACGCTCGGCTACAAGACGCCGCTCAGCTACCGCCCGAATTTCTACAAGGAGATCAGCCCGGCCTGGGACCAGCGCCACCGCGCGCCGGGCGGCGGTGGCCGGCCGATGCCGGCGGCGGACACCGCACTGGACCTGGCCCGCGCGATGCGCACCAACAGCCATCTCAAAGTGCTGTCGCTCAACGGCTATTATGACATGGCAACGCCCTTTGCCGGCGCCGAATATGACCTGAAGCATATGCAGCTCGACAAGGCGCTGCAGGCCAATATCAGCTATCGCTATTATGAATCCGGGCACATGATCTACATCCACCCGGAGTCCATGAAGGGCCTGCGCCGCGACCTGCTGGCCTTCTACGACAGCGCCATGTGAGCCATCGGCGCCGCGTCCATTAGGATGCGGCGCCGCTTATGCTCAGCGCTTGTCCGCGACCACGAACAGGTGCGTCTGCGGCAGGGCCTGAAGATCGACCTCCTTGCCCGCAACGAACAGCCGGCCGAGGCCGCGGATATTATGGATGTCGGCCAGCGGATCGGCATCGAGCAGCAGCAGGTCGGCGATCTTGCCCGGCTCCACCGTGCCCAGATCCTGGAGCCGGCCGGCCGCCCGTGCCCCGTTGCGGGTTGCCGCGACGATCGCCTGCATCGGCGTCATGCCCAGTTCCACCAGTCCCTCGATCGCCAGCAGGCTCCCCTCGCCCGGCTCCTGCTCCGGCGATTTGGGGCTGCGGCGAAACTCGGGCGCATCGCCCAGATAATTGTCGGTCGCGATCGTGACGGGACATCCCGCCGCGACCAGTCGCTCGGCATTGCGCCGCTCGATCTCCGCATCGTCGCCGCGCATCGCTGCCCGGCGACGCAGTTCCGTGCTGGTCAGCGCCGGCGGCATCTGCGCAATGTCCGCCACCGCCTTGGCGCGCCGGGCGATCTGCTTCTGTCGCACCGCGCCGGTGACCATGTTGGACCGCATCGCGCACAATGTCCCCTTTGACAGGATCAGCGCGATCAGATCGTCGGGATAGTCGCGGCTCAATATCTCGGGATGCTGGATCAGGTCGATCCCCGCCTCGACCGCCAGGCGCAGCCCTTCCGAACTGGTGGCATGGGTTTCGGCCATCTTGCCGCGCTTGTGCGCCTCCGCCACGATCACCGCCTGCTGGCGCGGCGAAAAGCCGATCAGCGAGGGCATCATGAAATGGCTGGTGCCGCCATATTTGAGGAAATCGACGCCCCGGTCGAGATAGGCGCTGACGGCGGCGCGCAATTGCTCCGGCGTCATGTCCATCAGTTCCTCGCCCATGCCCTGGGCCAGCAGGTCGTTCCACTGTTCCTGAAACAGGGTCAGGTCGCGATCGCCGGTCAGTGAATAGGTCAGCGAAAATGGCCCGCCCCAGCCCAATATATTGCCCGCCACCAGCATGCGCGCGCCGATCGCCTGGCCGCTGGCGATCCGGTCGCGCACCGCCAGCAGCGGCGGCAGCACGCCATAGCTGTCGCGCATGGTGGTGACGCCCGCGCGCAGCTGGCGCTGGGAAAATTCGAGCGCCAGTTCCTCGTTCCGATCCGCATAGCGCGATGACGTGTCGCGGCGCGCCGGGTTGCCATAGACGGTCGCATGGACATTGGAGTCGATGAAGCCGGGCAGCAGATAACGTCCGCGACCATCGACCTGCCTGGCTGAGGCCGGCGCCTTCAGCTTTGCGCCGACCGCTGCGACCTTCCCATCCGCAACGAGCACGTCCTGCCCCGCCTTTGCTGCGGCCCCGGTGCCGTCGATGACGGTTACGTCGCGTATCCAGATTGTTTCAGCCGCAACAATATCGGGCCGAAGCAGGCCCAGAGCCGCTCCAGACAACAGCAGGGAACGAACATTTTTTCTGTTTATTTTCATAATACTAACTCCCCGTTCGACGCTTTTCGCAGGCGACTGCGGACTGACATTTAACTGCAATCTTGACAGCCTCATGCAGCCTCAGCATGATTAAAGTATACGATATTCAATATACATTGAAGCGGTCAAAGAGCCGCAAAGACAGAGAGAGAGGAGCTGAAAACCCGTCCGGGGGACCGTCAGGCGGTCCGGTACGCAGGAGCCGACATCGGCGCAGCATCCCACATTGCTGCGCATGCAAAATCATAATCTGTGTCGAATGAATTGAATCCTAGCGATTACAAGGGGATAGACTAATGATGACGATCCGACCGGCGGGCCTGTACGGCCGCCGCAATACCTTGCTGTTGTTGTCGACCATCCTGGCTGGCGGCGGCTTGGGTTCCACCGCCCAGGCCCAGGAGGCCGCCCAGCCCTCCACCGATATCGTCGTCACCGGGTCGCGGCTCGTCCGCACCGATCTGACCGCGCCCAGCCCGATCTCGGTCATGGGCAGCGAAGATGTGAAGCTGTCGGGCAACGTCACGCTGGAAAAGACCCTGAACGAGATGCCGCAGCTGGCGTCGGGCAACACCTCCACCGTCAATAATGGCGGCGGGTCGGGCGTGCTGACCGCCAATCTGCGTGGCCTGGGCAACACCCGCACGCTGGTGCTGGTCAATGGCCGCCGCTTCATCCCTGCCGATTCCAACGGCAATGTCGACCTTGCCTCCATTCCCGACGCGCTGATCAAGCGGGTCGAGATCATCACCGGCGGCGCGTCGGCCGTCTATGGCTCCGATGCGATCGCCGGCGCGGTCAACTTCATCCTCGACGACAAGTTCGAGGGCGTGGAAGCCAGCGCCCAATATGGCATCAGCGATCGCGGCGACGCCGAATCGAAGAAGCTCGACCTGACGTTCGGCACCAGTACCGCCGATGGCCGGGGCAATGTCACCCTGTCAGGCAGTTGGACGCGCCAGTCGTCGATCACCCAGAATGATCGTGGTTTCAGCCGCACGCCGCTCGGCGAAGTCAACGGCCAGCTGGTCTATTCGGGTTCGGGCAGCATCCCCGGCACCCGAGTCCCGCTGAGCGCCGCGCAGCGTGCCGCCCTGACCGGCGTCAACCTGACCCCCGGTGGCAGCTGCACATCGGTCACCGGGATTCGTTTTGGCGAGAATGGCACCGTGCTGCCCTATTGCCAGCCCGAAGACACCTATAATTACGCGCCCTATAATCTGCTGCAGCGTCCGCTCGATCGCTTCAACGTCGCCGCCAACGCCCATTATGAGGTGGCCGACAAGATCACCGCCTATGCCGAGGCCTATTTCGTCAACGCCAAGAATGACATGATCCTGGCGCCCGACAGCTTCACCCCGCTGACGCCCGGCGCCGCCTCCTCGACATTGCTGATCCCCAACTATGCCAGCAACCCGGTGCTACCCGAAAGCCTGCGCCAGTTCTTCACCAACAATGCCGCCATCTTCGACACCAATGGCGACGGCACGGCGGAAATCGTCGGCGGCGGCCGCCGCGCCGACGAACTGGGCACGCGCAACTATCGCTATGAACGGCAATCCTACCAGATCACCACCGGCCTGCGCGGTGATGTGTCGCTGCTGGGCAGCGACTGGAAGTGGGACGCCTTCTACCAATATATGCGCAACCGCACCGACACCCGGAATGAGGGGCTGATCTCGCAGACCCGTCTGTCGATGGGCCTGGACGCGGTCATCGACTCTTCCGGCAATGTCGTCTGTCGCAACCAGTCGCTGGGCTGCGTGCCGGTGTCGATCCTGGGCCTCAATTCGATCAGCCAAGAAGCCGGCGCCTTCCTGACCCCGGTGCGCGAAAGCCATGACATCTTCACCCGCCAGGTCGCGGGCGCCAGCATCGCCGGCACTCTGTTCGAACTGCCGGCCGGCCCGGTCTCGGTCGCGCTGGGTGCCGAGTATCGCAAGGACAAATATACGTTCAGCCCCAGCCCGCTCGATCTCGCCAATGAATATGGCGCGGTGTCGCAAAAGGCTCTGGCCGGCGCCTATGACGTCAAGGAACTGTTCGGCGAACTGCGCATCCCGATCCTGGCGGACATGCCCTTCTTCGATACGCTCGCGATCGAAGGCGCGGCCCGCTATTCGGATTACAGCTCGGTCGGCAAGGTCTTCACCTGGAAGCTGGGCGGCGAATATGCCCCGGTCAGCTGGATCCGCATCCGTGGCGCCTATAACAGCGCGATCCGCGCGCCCAATATCGCCGAACTCTATACGGCGGTGACGCGCGGCTATTCCAGCGGCACCGATCCCTGTGCCATCCCGACATCGGGCGGGGACAATCGCAGCGACGCGCTCAAGAATTTCTGCGTCGCCACCGGCGTGCCGGCGGGCGAAATCGCCAACTTCACCCAGGCGACGCTGGGACTCAACCAGGACAGCGGCGGTAACCCGAACCTGCATGAGGAAAAGTCGAAGACCTACACGATCGGCGCGGTCATCTCGCCGCCCTTCATCCCGCGCCTCAACATCACGGTCGACTATTTCAACGTGAAGGTCGACGACGCGATCATGACCGTCAACGCGCAGCAGACGATGAACGACTGCTACACGATGATGGATGCCGGCAGCCCGACCTGCCGGGCGATCACGCGCCTGGGCAATGGCCAGCTCGACTATGTCAGCGTGTCGAGCAACAATATCGGCTCGCTCAAGGTCAACGGCATCGACGCGCAGGTCGACTATCGCGTGCCGCTGCCCGGTGCGCTGTCGCTCGGCGACGATGCCAGCCTGTCGCTGCAGGCGATCGCCAGCTGGCTGTTCGAGCGTACGACGCAGGTGCTCGCCACCTCCGCGCCGCAGGATTGCGCCGGCTATTATGGCGCGGGCTGCTCGGTCGGCACCGGCGGCTTCATCACCCCGGACTTCAAGCTGAACCTGGGCGCCACCTATGCCAGCGGCCCGCTGAGCTTCCGCCTGCAGGGCCGGATGATCGGCGACCTGAAGCTCTATCCGACCGCGACCAATGTGGTGAAGTCGGTGGACCCGGTCTGGTATCTCGACACCAGCTTCTCGATCGACGCGACGGAGACCTTCTCCTTCTTCGGCGGCGTCAACAATATGCTCGACCGGCAGCCGCCGGTCCTGGGCACGACGCTGGTCGGCGACGCCAATACCGACGTGTCGCTCTATGACACGCTGGGCCGCCGCTACTTCGTCGGCGCGCGGATGAAGTTCTGATCCAATGAGCAGGCGGGCCGGGGCCGTGGCGCTCCCGCCCGCCACTCACAACAGCTATAGAGGAGAGCGTCGCATGGCCGTCCGGTCCGGTCCCATTCTCGCCCTGGCGGCGCTGCTCCTGAGCGGCAGCGCGCTCGCGGCGCCCGAAGCATCCAATGCGCCGGCGGCAAAGACCGCCGATCCCATTCCCGCCCGCAACCAGGGCGCAGGGCCGTTCCAGCGCACGGTGCTGCGCCATGTCTATATGATCGACGGCACCGGCGCCCCGGCCCAGGGACCGTTCGACATCGTCCTGTCGAACGACCGCATCGCCGAAATCAAGGCGATCGGCGCGCCCGGCGCGATCAATCCGGCGTTGCGCGCCGCGCCCGGCGACCATGAGATCGACCTGGCCGGTGCCTATGTCATGCCCGGCTTCGTCGATGCCCATGTCCATCTTCATTCCCTGAGTGATGCGCAGAAGGTGCCGTCCGACTATATCCTCAAGCTCTGGATGGCGCATGGCATCACCTCCGTCCGCGATCTGGGCAGCGGCCATCCGATCGAATGGCTGGCCGACATCAAGGCCCGCAGCGCCCGCAACGAGATCGTCGCCCCGCGCATCGACATCTATCCGATGTTCCACCAGATACGCGGCCCAGTGAATGATGCCGCCACCGCCCGCGCGGTGATCCAGGAAGCCAAGAAGCGCGGCGCCGACGGTATCAAGTTCATCGGCGGCGCGCCGGAGGATGTGCTCTATGCCGCGCTCGACGAAACGAAGAAGCTCGGCCTGCACAGCACCATGCACCATGCCCAGCAACTGGTTGCCTATGCCAATGTGCTGGGCACGTCGGGCGCGGGGCTGGAAAGCATGGAACATTGGTATGGCCTGCCCGAGGCGATGTTCACCGACCAGCGCATCCAGGCCTTTCCCACCGACTTCATCAACAATGACGAGCAGATGCGCTTCGGCGAGGCCGGGCGGCTGTGGGCGCAGGCGGCCGATCCGGGGTCGGACCAGTGGAACAAGGTGATGGACACGCTGCTGGAACGCGGCTTCACCCTCGATCCCACCTTCACCGCCTATCTCACCAGCCGCGACTTCATGCGGATGAGCCGGGCGCAGTGGCATGCGGACTATACCATGCCCGCGCTGTGGGATTATTACCGCCCGAGCCGCACCAATCATGGCGCCTACTGGTTCGACTGGACCACCGAGCATGAAATGGCGTGGAAGGACAATTATCGCCGCTGGATGCGGTTCGTGAACGACTACAAGAACCGTGGCGGCCGCGTCACCGTGGGCAGCGATTCCGGCTATATCTACAATCTCTACGGCTTCGGCTATATTCAGGAGATGGAGTTGCTGCGCGAGGCCGGCTTCAGCCCGTTGGAAGTGATCCACGCCGCCACGCAGGAAGGCGCTCGGCTGCTCGGCCATGAGGACCAGATCGGCACCATTCGCGTCGGCCGCAAGGCGGATCTCGTGGTCATCAAGGGCAACCCGCTGGCCAACATGAAATTGCTGTTCGGCACCGGATCGATCAGGCTCGATGACGCGACCGGCAAGGTCGATCGGGTCGGCGGCGTCGACTACACGATCAAGGACGGCATCATCTATGATGCAAAGGCGTTGCGCGCTGAAGTCCGCGCCATGGTCGCCAGGCAGAAGGCAGAGCGCGGTATGCCACCGGGCATCATGACGATCGAGAATGCGGAGGCCTCTACGCTACCATGAGGGTTTCGCAGCGACAGGCAGATGGCGGCCTTTGAGGCATTACCGGAGCCTGTCGACGGGCGCTCTTTCCTGTTGCGGGCAGCCCTTGTCAGCCGCAGGAAAGAGCGCCCATTTGCCCGAAAGCCAAACCCCGGAGACAAGCTGCCTTGCGGCCCGGCAGACGCATCGCGTCCTAAATAAGCCGCGCAGCGTGCCAGCGCAGATGATCGTCCATGAAACTGGAGATGAAATAATAGCTGTGGTCATAGCCCTCACGCAGATTGAGCGACAGGTCGATGCCCGCCGCGTCACAGGCCGTGCGCAGCAATTGGGGGCGTAGCTGCTCCTCCAGGAAGCTGTCCCCCGCGCCCTGGTCCACCAGCAGCGCGTCGATCCGTGCACCATCCTCGATCAGCGCGACCGCGTCATGCTTGCGCCAAGCCGCCCGGTCCTCGCCCAGATAGCCGCCCAGCGCCTTCTCGCCCCAGGGCACCTGGCCCGGCGCCACGATCGGCGCAAAGGCCGACACCGCGCGATAACGCTCGGGATAGGTGAGGCCGATGGTCAGCGCACCATGGCCACCCATGCTGTGCCCCATGATCGACTGGCGATCCATGTCAGCAGGGAACTGGTCCGCGATCAGCGCCGGCAATTCCTGCGTCACATAGGACCACATGCGATAATGGGCAGCGTAGGGCGCCTGCGTCGCGTCGACATAGAAGCCTGCGCCCAGGCCAAAGTCCCATGCACCATCCGGATCGTCGGCCACGCCCTCGCCCCGCGGCGAGGTATCGGGCGCGACGAAGATCAGGCCCAGTTCCGCGCAGGCCCGGCGAAACTCGCCCTTTTCCGTCACATTGGCATGGGTGCAGGTAAGGCCGGAAAGATACCAGACCACCGGCAGCTTCGCCCCCGGCGCATGCGGCGGCACGAAGACGGAGAAGGTCATCTCCGTTCCCGTCTCGCGCGAGGCATGGCGATAGACGCCCTGGATGCCGCCAAAGGCCCTGTTGGTCGAAACCGTCTCCACCCGCTCTTCCTTCCTCAGCCGATCCGATGCAGGCCGCACAGCTTGTTGCCGGCGGGATCGCGCAGATAGGCGAGATAGAGCCTGCCGAAGCCGCCCTCGCGCACGCCCGGCGGATCTTCGCAAGCCGTGCCGCCCGCTGCGACGCCGGCCGCATGCCAGGCATCGGCCTGCTCGGTCGATGCCATGCGGAAACCGATCGTGCCGCCATTGGCATGACAGGCGGCTTCCCCGTCGATCGGTTTGGTGACCATGAACAGCGCGCCGTCATGCATGTAGATCAGCCGTCCCTTGTCGTCCTGCATCGCCGGCTTGCCGCCGACCGAACCGAACAGCGCATCATAAAAGGCGCGCGAAACGTCGAGATCGTTCGATCCCACCATAACATGGCTGAACATGGTCTCTCTCCTGCTGGATTATCGGTTCAGAAGACGACGACGCTGCGGATGCTCTCGCCCGCATGCATCAGGTCGAACCCCTTGTTGATGTCCTCCAGCCCCATGACGTGGGTGATCATCGGGTCGATCTCGATCTTGCCGGTCATGTACATGTCGACGATCTTGGGCACGTCGGTGCGCCCCTTGGCACCGCCAAAGGCCGTGCCGCGCCAGTTGCGGCCCGTGACCAGCTGGAACGGACGGGTGCTGATTTCCTTTCCGGCTTCGGCCACGCCGATGATGATGCTGGTACCCCAGCCGCGATGGCAGGCCTCCAGCGCCACGCGCATCACGTCGGTATTGCCGGTGGCGTCGAACGTGTAATCCGCACCGCCATCGGTCATCGCGACGATCGCGGCGACCACCTCTTCACGGCTCATGCCCTTGGAGTTGAGGAATTCGGTCATGCCGAACCTGCGGCCCCATTCCTCGCGATCGGGATTGATGTCGACGCCGATGATCTTGTTCGCGCCGGCCAGGCGCGCGCCCTGGATGACGTTGAGGCCGATTCCGCCCAGGCCGAAGATCACGACATTGTCGCCCACCTGCACCTTGGCAGTATTGATCACCGCGCCGACGCCCGTAGTGACGCCGCAGCCGATATAGCAGCTGCTCTGGAACGGCGCGTCCTCACGGATCTTGGCCAGCGCGATCTCGGGCAGGACGGTGAAGTTGGAGAAGGTCGAGCAGCCCATATAATGGAAGATCGGCTGCCCCTTGTAAGAAAAGCGGGTCGTGCCATCGGGCATCAGCCCCTTGCCCTGGGTCGCGCGGATCGCGGTGCACAGGTTCGTCTTGCCGCTCAGGCACGACTTACACTGGCGGCATTCGGGGGTGTAGAGCGGGATGACATGGTCGCCCGGCACCAGACTGGTGACGCCGGCCCCCACTTCGCGGACGATACCCGCGCCCTCATGGCCCAGGATCGAGGGGAAGATGCCCTCGCTGTCGAATCCGTCGAGCGTATAGGCATCAGTATGGCAGATTCCGGTGGCCATGATCTCGACCAGGACTTCGCCCGCCTTGGGGCCTTCCAGATCGACTTCGACGATTTCGAGGGGCTTTTTCGCTTCGAAGGCGACGGCGGCGCGGGTTTTCACGGCGGGCAACTCCCATGACTGGCGTGAACGGGCGCCCCGGGGACGCCCTGTTAAAAGCATTCCCGGCGTTCATATCGGTTCCGGCAGCAATTGCCAGCCGATACCGCGGTCAAAAGGAGAGGAAAATCCGGAATAAATTGAAAAAAACAAAACACATCCAGCGACTTGCATCGCCGAATGGGTCGTCCTGCCTTTCTCGGTCGCGCCCTGTTTAGAAGGACACGTTGTAAATGAACCAGCCCAGGATCAGCAGGCTGCTCACAAGACAGATACGATCACCAAAGACATCAATCCGAGACATCTGACACATCCTTCACCCAAAAGACGATCTGCGCCGCCTGTTGAGGAAGAATACATCAGATAAAAGGGCGTGGGAACAGCAATCTCGCGACAGACCGTTCCGCCGGAGCGATGAATGGAAATTGCAACATCTTGAAATTTTCGCCGCCGCGCACAGCGATCATTCAACTAATTGAATAGCAACAGAAAGCCGAATAGTAGCAGGCACTTACCGCAGTTCAGCGAAATGCTGCACCGCGGTGGCGCAGAAAGGAGGCGGTCGCCTCCTCCGGCCCGCGATAGGCTTCCTGAAACTCGGCGCTCCAATATTTCAGGTCGTCGAGGTCGATTCGCGCACCCGATACGGCGCAGAGCACGAACTGCCCCGGCCGTACCATGTCGAAATGCGGCGTGTCATAATGCAGCACCGCAAGGCCCTGGATATCGCCTGTTGTCATCGACGCCATCAGTCGCCGGTCAGGATGCGGTCGACCAACTGCTTCACGGTCGGCACGAACCCGTTCGAATAGAAGGGATCCTGCTTGAAGCGATAGGCGGCATGGCCGGCGAACAGCAGATTCTTGTCCAGATCACCGCCATGCACCGATTCCTGCAGCGACTTCTGGATGCAGAAGCTGCGCGGATCGGCCAGGCGACCGGTCGAGTTGGTCTCGCTGTCCATCCAGCTGGAGAAGCTGCACTGCGACAGACAGCCCATGCAGTCGGTCTGGTCCTTGCGGATTTCCGCCTTCTCTTCCTCGGTCACGAAGACGAGCGTGTTGTCCGGCGTCTTGAGTGCGGAGGTGAAGCCCTGCCCCACCCATTCGCGCGCGCGCAGCAGGTCGCCGACCGTCACCCAGAAATTCTTGCCCTTCACGCCCGCGTCGAGCTGATGGGTATGGTCGCCCGCCTGCTCGGTGCTGAACGGGATCTGGCGGTCCGACCGCGCTTCCAGCGAACGCAGGAAGGGATTGCGGATCGCCGAGCTGTAGAAGCCGGTGGGGGAGAATTTGTGCAGCAGCACGTCGCCCGGCTCCAGCTGCATCAGCCGGTCCTTCCAATCCTGCGGGATCGGGCTTTCCTGGGTCAGCAGCGGGCGGGTGCCGAACTGGAACATGATCGCGCCGAGTTCGGGATTGTCGATCCAGTCGTTCCAGTCCTTGAGCGCCCATACGCCGCCGGCCATGACGATCGGCACGTCGTCGGAAATGCCGCCCTCGCGCATGGTGGCGCGCAGGTCACGAACGCGGGGATAGGGATCCTGCGGCGCGCGCGGATCTTCCGCGTTCGACAGGCCGTTATGGCCGCCGGCCAGCCAGGGATCCTCATAGACCACCGCGCCCAGCCATTCCGACGCCTTGGAGTAAGCCCGCTTCCACAGCGCGCGAAAGGCGCGGCCCGACGACACGATCGGCAGATAGCTGACATTGTAGGAGGCAGCGATTTCGCTGAGCTTATAGGGCATGCCCGCGCCACAGGTGACGCCGGCGACCATCCCCTTGGTCTTTTCCAGCACGCCGTGCAGCACGCGCTGCGCACCGCCCATTTCCCACAGCACATTGATGTTGATCGCGCCCTTGCCGCCGGCAATCTCATAGGCGCGTTTTACCTGCTCGACGGCACCGTCGATGGCATAGGCGATCAGTTCCTCATGGCGGTCGCGGCGGGTGCGGCCATGATAGATTTGCGGGATGATATTGCCCATGGAGTCATAGCTGTCGGCGTTGACCGCCGATACCGTGCCGATGCCGCCGGCAGCCGCCCAGGCGCCCGAGCTGGCATGGTTGGAAACAGCAACACCCTTGCCACCTTCGACCAGCGGCCAGACTTCGCGGCCACCATAGACGATGGGTTTCAAACCCTTGAACAACGACTTCTCCCGCGAAATGAACCGGCCTCCCCAGACCGGTTGAAATGTCGTCCTATAACAGTTTTTGTCAGGGATGACGAACTGACGCGCGCCCTAGCGCAAAATATGAGGGCTGGCCAGAGCCTCGCCATATAATGCGGCATAGGCATCAACCATGGTCTTCTCGTCATAATCACGCTGCGCCCGCGCCCGATTGGCGGCACCCAATGCGGCACGCAATTCCGGGTCGGCCGCCAGTACCCCCAGCGCATCCGCCAGCCCCGGCTCATCAGCCGCAACGAAGGGCCGGTTGGCGGGCGCCACCATATTGGCGACGTCGCCGACATCGGTGGATGCCACCGGCAGCCCGGCCGCCATCGCCTCCACCAGCGAGATCGGGAACTGCTCGCTGTCCGACGACAGGGCAAAAATGTCGAACAGGCCGACAAAGCGCCAGGGATCGGTCATGAACCCGGCCAGGCAGATATCGTCCAGCCCCTGCGCCGCCGCCTCGGCCAATATTGCGTCGCGCTCCGGCCCCTCGCCCACCACCACCAGTTGCAGCCGCGCGCGATGGACCGCCACGGCGCGCACCAGCCGCGGGATATTCTTGACCGCGCGCAGCCCCGCCAGCGTGCCCACCAACAGCTTGCCCGGCGTGCGCACCAGCCCCGGTATCGCATCCGGTGCCGGCGCCTCGGCATAACGCGCCACATCGATGCCGTTGCGGATCAAATGGACCTTGCCCGCTGGCTGCTTCCACGCCTGATGCGCGATCCGTTCCAACCGGGCCGACGGCACGACCAGTGCCTGCGCCCGCCCCAGCGCCATGCGCCGATAAAGATTGCGCTGCGGCTTCAGTCCCGTAGCCTCATCGGCATTGAAGCCATCCTCATGATGGATCAGCGGCGGCAGGCGCATCGACCGGGCGAACAGCCGGTGCGCCATCACCCCGTCCATCGCCCCCCAATTATAGCCCAGCACCAGGTCATAGCCGGACAGGAACTGCGCGATCGCGCGAAACCGCGCCAGTCCCGGCCGCCCGGCAAAGGGCGGCGCAGCGGGAAAATCGACCGCGACCTGCGGCTCGATCGCGCTGCGGGCACTGAGCGCCTCGGGCGCCGCGCTGACGATGCTGTGCCGTGCCCGCTCCCCCCAGATGTTCATCAGCCGGATCGCGCGGGCTTCCTTGCCGCCCAGCGTGAAGCTGCCATGGATATGCAGGATGCGCGGCGGATTGCCCCGCATCACGCCGCCGCCATCAGCCACGCAGGACGCGTTCCAGCAAACGGTCGATCCCGGCCGCCGCCTCCGGCTCATCCAGAGCCGGCGCATGGCCGACATCGGGCACCGTCACCAGTTCCACGCTTGCCCCAACCTCGCGCGCCATCCGCTCCGCCGTCGGCGCGCTCAACAGGTCCGACCGGTCCCCGCGCAGCAACAGGGTCGGAATGCCCTGAAACGCCGCCATCACCGGCCACATGTCGACACCCGCCTCGCCGCCCGGCGCGCGCAGCGGCTCGGCAATCCGCATGTCATAGTCGAGCACGATGCGCCCGCCGCTGTTCAGCCGATAGAGGCGCTTGGCCATCGCCAGCCATTGCTCCAGCCCATAAGCCGGATAGACATCGCCATTCGCCTCCTCCAGCGCGCGGGCCGCATGGACCCAGCTCGGGTGCGACTGGCCGACGCCCACATAGCCGCGAATCCGCTCCAGCCCTGCTTCGTCCAGCGTCGGGCCGACATCGTTCAGCACCGCGCCCGCCAGCCATTCGCGATGGGTCGCAGCGATCAGCATCGTGATGATCCCGCCCAGCGACGTGCCGACCGCCACGAAGCGGGTGATCGCCAGGTCCGCCAGCAACCGGCCGATATCCTGCAAATAGGTGAGCGGCACATAGCTCATCGGATCCTTGGCATAGGCGCTTTCCGCGCGCCCGCGCATATCCGGGCATATCACCCGCCACTCGCCCGCCAACCGCTGCGCCAGCGGCTCGAAATCGCGCGCATTGCGGGTCAGCCCCGGCAGGCACAGCAAGGGCGGCCGCCCGTCCTCGCCGCCCGCATAGTCGCGATAATGCAGCCGCAGTCCATCCGGGGACCACCAATATCCGTCACTATAGCCGGTCAAGCTTGATCCTTCCGCCCATACTCCCCCATATCGCCGCATGGACAACAAGCCGCAAGCCGCCAATTACAGCCCCGCCACGGAAATCACCGCGCTGATGCCCGACATCGCCGATCCGGTGCATGCTGCGGACTTTCCCCAGACGCTGCTGCGTTTCCGCAATGACCGCGCCGCCGCATCGGTCGGCCTCGATCATCTGAGCGACGAAGAGTGGATCGCCCATTTCGGCCGCTTTACGCCCCTGCCCGACACACTCCCCCAACCGCTCGCCCTGCGCTATCATGGTCATCAGTTCCGCCATTATAATCCCGACATCGGCGACGGCCGCGGCTTCCTCTTCGCCCAACTGCGTGACCAGGACGGCCGCCTGCTGGACCTTGGCACCAAGGGATCGGGCCAGACCCCCTATAGCCGCTTCGGCGATGGGCGCCTGACGCTCAAGGGCGGCGTGCGCGAGATATTGGCGACGGAGATGCTCGAAGCACTCGGCGTCAACACGTCGAAGACCTTCTCGATCATCGAGACCGGCGAGGCGCTGGAGCGCAATGACGAACCCTCGCCCACGCGCGGCGCGGCGATGGTCCGGCTCAGCCATTCGCATATCCGCATCGGCAGCTTCCAGCGCGCCGCCTATATCGAGGATAATAGGTTGCTCGAAAAGCTGACCGACTACGCCCTCACCCGCCTCTATGGGGAGCAGCCCGGCGACAATCCGCCCGCCCAGCTGCTCGGCCGCGTGGTCGATCGCACCGCCGACCTTGCCGCCAGCTACATGGTCGCCGGCTTCGTCCATGGCGTGCTCAACAGCGACAATATCAATGTCACCGGCGAAAGCTTCGACTATGGCCCCTGGCGCTTCACGCCGCTCTGGGACGCCGGCTTCACCGCCGCCTATTTCGACCATGCCGGCCTCTACGCCTTCGCGCGCCAGGCCGAGGCGATCCACTGGGACGTCGCCCAGCTCGCCGTATCGCTGCGCCCGCTGACGCAGGCGCCGCCGCTGATCGAACAGCTCGAACGCTTCCCCGCCCTCTATGCGCAGGCGATGCAGCGCCGCTTCTGCTGGCGCCTCGGCGTCCGGCCGGGTGCGGACAGCGCCGCCATGACCGAAACCGCCGTGCGCGCGATGATGACCACCGCGACGCCGATCGACATCTTCTTCCACGACTGGCGCGGCGGGACGCCCCGTGATCCCGCCCGCTACAGCGCGCCGATCTGGGCCGAACTGCGCGACACGCTGGCTGACCACCCGCCCACTCCCGGCGCCCGCGACCACGCCTATTGGTCGGACGAAACGCCCTGCTCCATGCATATCGACGAGGTCGAAGCGATCTGGAGCGCGATCGACCAGTCCGACGACTGGTCCCCGCTCCAGGCCAAGGTCGCTGCCATCCGCCGCATGGGCGAGGCGCATGGAGCAGCCCCGGACCTGCCGTGAGAGGGGGCACGAGCGAAGCAATATATCGCTCCCTCATCCAGGACGCGGCAGGCGGGTCAGCTTTCGATCAGGTCGAGATAGGCGACGACATCATTGTCGGTGGCGAGGAACAGCCCCTCCTGCACCTCCTGCGGCTGTTGCTCGGCGACGCGCAGGGCCTCGCTCAAGGGGCCATACATAATGGTCATCGCCGCGCCGTCGTCGCCCAGATGATAGAGGCGGACGGTCGCGTTGTCATAGGTGGTGCGCATGGCTCCTCCCTATCAGATCGGCGCGACCACGTCAGCGCCGATCCTTGATCTTCATGCTGGGGGCGAGCTGGTTCTGGCCGATCCGCACCGCATCGTCGGTGAAATTGGCGACGAAGGTCGAACCGCGTGCGAGGCCCGGCACGAAGCCGGCCTTGTTCCCCTCGATCACCAGGGCGCTGCTGTCATGCTCGCGGCCCTCGGGCGCGACGGTGATGAAGGCGGACCAATTATCCTTGTCCTTGCCCTGCACCATGTCATTGCCGACGATCTGGCCGTTCGCCCCGTTGCTGAGGTCGATCATGTAATTGGTGAGGTGGCCGCCGCTGTCGTCGAAACTATTGTCGCGAATGTCGACCTGTGCGGCGCGGCTCTTGAGATAATGGCCGCCATCGCCCTGGTCGAAACGCGAGCGGGTGACGGTCAGGCGCGCGACCCGGCCGATATAGATGCCATGGGCGCAGTCGAGATCACGGTCGCAACGGCCAAGGTGGCGGAAGGTCGACTTGTCGATCAGGATCGTGGCCACCCGATCCTCATTGCTCAATATGCCCTGCTCGCTGTTGCGGAACAGGCTGTTGCTGACGGTGAGATTGCCCTTTTCGAGGCGGATGCCCGACCCATTGCCGTCGGGGACACGCAGATTCTGGAAGATCAGGCCATCGACCATGGTGGCCCGGCCGCGCAGCACCAAGGCCGCCTTGTCCTCGCAAATTGCCCCGTCAAAGATCGCGCTGCCCGGCGTCGCCGCCTTGATCGTCACCTCGCCGCCATTCTGCACGGCGCACTGGCGATAGGTGCCGGGCGCGACGATGACCGTGCCCTTGCCATCGCCGATCGCGCCGATCGCATCGGACAGGGAGGCGAAGCCCCGGCCATTTTCGGCAAGGGTGAACGGGGCCGGCGCGCTCTGCGCAAAGGCCGATGCGGTGATGGCTGCGGACACCAGCAGCAGGGTCGAGAGGATGCGCATGACCGGAACGATAGGCCGATATCGGATGCAGGCCAAGGCACTCGGACCGTCCAATCGCGCTTGCCCCGCAATGGGACAAAGGGGATCGGGAGAGGCACGGATCAGGGTCATCATCGGGTCATTCTGGCAAAGTTCACACCGTTGATGCGGCGCAAGAATGGGGAAAAATGACGCTCCTGCGCCTGCGACGCGTCGCCCGTGCGCCAGTCGGGTCAGGCCGGTGCGCCCCCAGGGGCACAGTCACGCGCCGGCGACGCGTCAGCGACGCACCGGCGTGGTCACGGCCCGGGCCGCCGGATCGGCAAAGGGATCAGCCAGACTCTGGGCATGAAGCGCGAGCGCACGCGCCCATGTCCGATCGAACGGCGTGCCGGCCAGCCGTTTGCGCAGGCGATGTGCGCTGGCGGGCGACATGCCGGCCGCCCGCGCAGCCTGCGTCACATTGGCGGTAGCCAGCAAGCTGGTGAGAAAGAGCCTCTGCCGCTCCGGCGTCCAGCGGACGCGCTCGGCGGGCAGGCTGATGGTCGGGATCGCGCCGAGCGCGGGCGGTTTGGGGCTTTGCTGTTCCATCGACAAGGATAGATCAGACGAAATCCTATTTTGAAAGAGGGCAGATTCTGCCGCACCGCTCACGCCCACTCTGGTTACGGCCTTTGGCCCGCATGGAAAAATTCGAACGAGCCGAAAGCGACCATTTTCCAACGTCAACCCGGCCTCGAGCCGGGATCCCACTGCTTTTCTGTTGGACGAAGAAAAGCGGGATGCCGGGTCAAGCCTGGCATGACGGATTGGGGGATGGCAGGAAGCGACCAAAAGTTGCCCATTACCCCGGCAATTGATTTGCCAAAAAGCGGACCTTGCATGGCCTTTCGAACGTCGGCATTTAATTGGCAATGCAAACGGTCTCATTTCAAGCCACACCAGAAGACTTGCTCGGAGCCTATAGGCTCAATTTCCGAGTGACACTCAAGTCAAAACGGGTGATCCGAGCCTATGTTGGTGGGGGTGCAACACTTGCCGCGATGGCGATGGCAGCTGCTTGGCAATGGGATATTGTTTCCGTTCCAATTGCCGCTGCAATTGGTCTTGGGTACTGGATTGCGTTCCTTTCATTGATATTTTTTTCGGCCTATCTGCGGCTTCCTTGCCAAGTCAGACGCATCTTCGGTCAACAGAAGTCCTTGCACGACAATACTACTGTAGAATGGTCGGAAAGTGGCGTCTCGTTTACTTCATCCCGTGGCCATTCTCAGTTCTCATGGTCAGATTTCGTGAAAATCGTGAAGGGGCAGGACACCATTATCCTTCGTCAAAGCGATG
Source organism: Sphingobium scionense (assembly GCF_014197035.1). Taxonomy (GTDB): domain Bacteria; phylum Pseudomonadota; class Alphaproteobacteria; order Sphingomonadales; family Sphingomonadaceae; genus Sphingobium; species Sphingobium scionense. The sequence continues at coordinate 115,360 of NZ_JACIEU010000011.1, forward strand.
CCCTCATGAATTTTATCCCCAGCCGGGCGCTGTCACAGGAGCAATTAGATTCGTTTCCGGTGACGGTGTGAACCGCTTACTGCTCAGATAGCATCCAAGCTCAGGTCTGCTTTCTTGTATTGGTTGCCTGAAAGCAGACGATCCGCAATCCACCCAACTCCGCCATCCCGGCCTTTGGGCGAGCACCGGACTTGTCCACGCGGCCTGGTCAATGTCCCAAACAGAAAAAGCGTCCCGCCTTTGCCCCGGAAGGCGGGACGGGACGCTCCATCGGTCGCAGGCCGCCCCGTGATAACCATGCGCGGGCCGCGTCCGACGAACCAACGGCATGGGAGCGATACCGTTCCGGCGTTGATCGCGGGCCTGGCGCGACCTGCCGCAAAGCCTGGCCCATTCGGGTAGCCGCCCGACTTCGTATTGCCGGGAGGCATTGCGGCTCAGCGCCGGGCAAGCTGGACAGCCGGCTTGCGGTTGATGGCCAGACCAGCTTCAGCCCAGTCCTGCTTGCTGCGGCAATCGACGCGCGGCACCAGTGTGCCGGGCTGCACTTCGCGGAAGCAATAGCGGTCGGTCTTTTCTTCGTAGCGAACGGTAGCGTTGCCGAATTTGCCTGCCGGCTGAGCAAAGGCGGGCGCGGCGGCGACGGTCATGGCGGCAGCGGCGGCGATGATGGCGATGGTCTTCATCGGTAAATTCCTTCCCTGATCTTGCTTGATCGAACGCGCAGTATCTCAGCGCTGGGCAAGCTGGACGGCTGGCTTGCGGCTGATGGCCAGACCGGCTTCAGCCCAGTCCTGCTTGCTGCGGCAATCGACGCGCGGCACCAGCGTGCTGGGCTGCACTTCGCGGAAGCAATAGCGGTCGGTCTTTTCTTCGTAACGGACAGTGGCGTTGCCGAACTTGCCTGCCGGCTGGGCGAAGGCGGGCGCGGCGGCGACGGTCATGGCGGCAGCGGCGGCGATGATGGCGATGGTCTTCATGTGTAAATTCCTTCCCTGAAATCTCGATCCATGACCCCGATCGGGTCATGCCAGGAGCATTGCAGGGGTCGTGCCAATTTGCCGAAAGCCCGGAAAATTGGCCCCATCGTCACGCATTTCATATTAATCTCATGAAAATTACACCAATAGTCGGTGCCATATTATTATATTTGGTATTTCATTCACACATCCACTCAACCCACCTTCGCCACGCATCAGCAAAGCTTTATTGTCAATCAAATGAGTAGTGATAATATCGCTCCATAGATTTGGAGGTGCAGATGACGATTCACGCCCAGTCGCATGACCAGACCCCCACCATCCTGACCGTTCCCGGCCTGATGAACAGCGGCCCGGATCATTGGCAAAGCCTTTGGGAACAGGCGCTTCCCGATTGCCATCGGGTCGAACTGGGCAGTTGGGACGTGCCCCATCGCAACGCCTGGATCACCAATCTGGGCCATGCCATCGCCCAGGTCGACGGCCCCGTAATTCTTGCCGCACACAGCCTTGGCTGTCATGCGGTCGCCTGGTGGGCAGCGTTCGAAACCGGACAATTGCGGGACAAGGTGGCCGGCGCCCTGCTGGTCGCCCCACCCGAAGTGGACAGCGGCGCGGTCGATCGCCGGCTGGTCGGCTTTGGCCCCACGCCCAAGGACTTGCTCCCCTTTCCCTCGATCGTCGTCGCCAGCCGCAACGATCCCTATATCGATTTTGCCAGCGCCCGGCGGCTCGCCCAATTCTGGGGCAGCCAGTTCGCCGACGCAGGCGAGAGCGGCCATATCAACGCGGCGTCGGATCTGGGCGAATGGAGTTTCGGCCAGTTCCTGCTCAATCGCCTGACCGATCGGACAGCGCCGACCGACCTTGCCGCCGTCCGCAGCGAAGAGGCCCGGCGCAGCGCCGAAATGTCGATCCGCTACGGCTTCTGAGCGCCGTTTACAGGCGGCAGCGCTGTCCTATTCGGCAGCGGGATGCTACAGGATCGATCCGGCATGGGCGCCCATCCCGGCCGGATCGACCCGGCATCATAAAATTTCCAACTTCGGTTCTTAAATGTCGAAATCTGCGGGAAATATGGGAAGTTAAGCGGAACATTTCCTATGGGCCGAACGTAGACGGGCGCCCTCCACACCGCGCTCTTCCTTCGTTAACCATTTTCGGCCATATCCTGCACCATGCCCGCCTCGCTGACGTCCCATGAACCCGCGACCGGCGCCCTGCTGTGGCAGGGCGAAAGCGGCGACGTGGACGATATCGTCGCCCGCGCCCGTACCGCCTGGCCGCGCTGGGCCGCCCAGCCGGTCGCCTTCCGCATCGAAACGTTGCGCCGCTTCGTCAATGTCGTGCGCGCCCATGAGGAGGCACTGGCCGACCTGATCGCGCGGGAAACCGGCAAGCCGTTATGGGACGCCCGGACCGAGGTGACGGCGGTGATGGCCAAGATCGACACGTCGGTCGCCGCCTATTCCGAACGCACCGGCCAGCGCCGGCTGGAGGCCAATCTGGGCGCCCGCCAGTCGGTGCGGCACAAGCCGCATGGCGTGATGGCAGTGCTTGGCCCCTATAATTTTCCGGCCCACCTGCCCAACGGCCACATCATCCCGGCATTGCTGGCGGGCAATGCCGTCATCTTCAAGCCATCGGAAAAGACGCCGGCCGTGGGCGAGATGCTGGTGCGCTTCTATCATGAGGCGGGCGTCCCGACCGATGCCGTCCAGTTGCTGCTCGGCGGCGCGGAGGAAGGCAAGGCGCTCGCCGCCCATGCCGATGTCGCGGGCATATTGTTCACCGGATCGGCCCAGACCGGCATCGCCATCAACCGCCAGTTCGCCACCCAGCCGGGCAAGATCCTGGCGCTCGAAATGGGCGGCAACAATCCGCTGGTGGTGTGGGACACGCCGGAGATCGGCGCCGCCGCCGCGCTGGTCATCCAGTCCGCCTTCCTGTCGAGCGGCCAGCGCTGCACCGCGGCCAGCCGGCTGATCGTCCGCGACGCCATGGCCGACGCCCTGATCGCGGAGGTCAAGAAGCTCGCCGACCGGCTGATCGTCGATCATCCCCATGCCGATCCGCAGCCCTATATGGGGCCGGTCATCGACAATCCGACCGCCGATGGCCTGACCGAAAGCTTCCTCTATCTGATGAGCCATGGCGGCCGGCCGATCAAGCATATGGTCCGCCCGCAAAAGGGCCTGCCCTTCCTGACGCCCGCGATCATCGACGTGACCGCGATGAAGGAACGGCCCGATGTCGAACTGTTCGGCCCGCTGCTTCAGGTCGTGCGCGTGCCGGATTTCGAAACCGCCATCGCCGAAGCCAATAGCAGCCGCTACGGCCTGTCCGCCGCGCTGGTCGGCGGCAATCCCGAACATTATGCGCAATTCTGGGGCAATGTCCGCGCCGGCGTCATCAACTGGAACCGGCCCACCAACGGCGCATCGGGCACCGCGCCGTTCGGCGGCGTCGGCGTGTCCGGCAACCACCGCCCCAGCGCCTATTATGCGGCCGACTATTGCGCCTATCCGGTCGCATCGGCCGAAATCGAACAGCCCCGCGCCACCATCGGCATCGGCCTCAAGGATATCGACGTCAGCGCCATGGGTGATTGACAACCCGGCTACTGGACAAAACATTTCCTAAGCCCCTCCATATCCATTCTGAATTGAACTCCGCCCGCCCTTTCGCCATGTGGCGAGCATGGCTGACATTGCACCTGCTACCGTCCACCTGGTGGGCGCGGGACCGGGCGACCCGGAACTGCTGACCATCAAGGCCGTGCGCCTGATCCGCGACGCGCGCCTGATCGTGCATGACGGGCTGGTGTCCGACGATATATTGGCGCTGGCCGGGCCGCAGACCGAACTGGTGTCGGTCGCCAAGCAGCGCAGCCGCCACTCCATGCCGCAGGAGGCGATCAACGCCCTGCTGGTCCGCTTCGCCCTGGCTGGTGAGCCGGTCGTCCGCCTGAAGGGCGGCGATCCCTTTATCTTCGGCCGTGGTGGCGAGGAAGTCGACGCCTGCCGCGCTGCCGGCGTCCCGGTCGAGGTCGTGCCGGGGATCAGCGCCGCGATCGGTGCCGCCGCCCAGGCGCAACTGCCGCTGACCCATCGCGAAGCGTCGAGCGCGGTCAGCTTCGTCGCCGGCCAGTGCAAGGGTCTTGCCGATCAGAACTGGTCCGGCCTTGCGGGAAAAGGCCGCACGCTCGTCATCTATATGGGCGTCGCGACCGCCGCCGACATTGCCGACAAGCTGATCGCCGACGGCGTGTCGCCGGCAATCCCGGTCGCGGTGCTGGAAAATGGCACGCGCGCCAATATGCGCAGCCTGCGCACCCTGCTCGCCGATCTGGGCGACATGGTGGTGCGTGAAGAAGTCAAAAGCCCGGCCCTGATCGTGGTCGGCGACGTGGCAGCCCATGCCCTGGCACATGATGTGCTGGCGGACTGGGCGGCAAAAGGGGAGAATATTTCGGAGATGCGTTCGTGAAGATCCTGACGGGCAATGATCTGGTGACCGGCGATGTCATCTGGTGGGCCGGCGATGGCTGGTCGCGCCAGGTCGGCGACAGCGCCGATGTCGGCGAACAGGGCGACGACCTCGTCCGCACCGAGGAAGCGGCGCTGCGCGTCGTCGGCGCCTATGTGATCGACGCGACCGTCACGGACGAGGGCGTGCGCCCGGCCCATATCAAGGACCGCATCCGCGCCCTTGGCCCGACCGTGCGTCCCGACCTCAATTTGAAACCGAATGACGCCGACGCCGGCAACTGGGTGATCTGACATGTATCGCTACGACAGCTATGACCAGTCCATCGTCGACGCCCGCGTCGATGAATTTCGCGATCAGGTGCAGCGCCGCCTGACCGGCGCGCTGACCGAGGATCAGTTCAAGCCGCTGCGGCTGATGAACGGCCTCTATCTCCAGCTTCACGCCTATATGCTGCGCGTCGCCATTCCCTATGGCACGCTCAGCGGCAAACAGATGCGCAAGCTGGGCGAAATCGCGGCGAAATATGACAAGGGCTATGGCCACTTCACCACGCGCCAGAACCTGCAATATAACTGGATCAAGCTGGCCGATGCGCCTGACATCCTCGCCGAACTGGCGAGCGTGGAGATGCATGCCATCCAGACCAGCGGCAACTGCATCCGCAACATCAGTTCGGACCAATATGCCGGCGTCAGCGCCGACGAGGTGGCGGACCCCCGCCCCTGGGCCGAACTGCTGCGCCAATGGTCGAGCTTCCACCCGGAATTCACCTATCTGCCGCGCAAGTTCAAGATTTGCGTGATCGCCAGCGACGATGATCGCGCGGCGATGAAGCTCCACGATATCGGCCTTAAGCTGGTGTCGAAGGATGGTGTGATCGGCGCCGAAGTCTATGCCGGCGGCGGCATGGGCCGCACCCCGATGGTCGCGCCGCAGATCAGGGATTTCGTGGCCGAAGAGGAGATCGTCTCCTATCTGGAAGCCTGCCTGCGCGTCTATAATCGCTACGGCCGCCGCGACAACAAATATAAGGCGCGGATCAAGATCCTGGTGCACGAGATCGGCGTCGAGGAATATAAGCGTCAGGTCGAGGAAGAGTTTGCGCATATGCGCGAACTGGGCCTCAACCCGCCGACCGAAGAACTGGACCGCATCCGCGCCTTCTTCGCCAATCCGGCCTATGACACGGGCCTGAGCGAAGACATCGACCGTGCCGATCCGGCCTTCGCGCTATGGGTCGACCGTCAGGTCGCAGCGCACAAGGCGCCGGGCTATGCGATCGTCAATATCAGCCTGAAGCCGCTGACCGGCATCCCCGGCGACGCGTCGGCCGAGCAGATCGAACTGGTCGCGTCGTTGGCCGAGCAATATTCGCTCGACGAACTGCGCGTCACCCATGCGCAGAACCTGGTCCTGCCGCATGTGAAGAAGGCCGACCTGCCCGCTATCTGGCAGCAGTTGGAGGAAGCGGGTCTGGCCGAGGCCAATCTTGACCTTATCACCGACATCATCGCCTGCCCTGGCCTCGATTATTGCGCGCTCGCCAATGCGCGTTCGATCCCGCTGGCGCAGAAGATCGCGCAGCGCTTTGCCGCAGCCGAGCGTCAGGCGGAACTGGGCGAGCTGAAGCTCAAGATTTCGGGCTGCATCAACGCCTGCGGCCACCATCATGCCGGCCATATCGGCATTTTGGGCGTGGACCGTAAGGGCGTGGAGAATTTCCAGCTTCTCCTCGGCGGATCGGGCGCAGAGGATGCTTCGCTCGGCCAGATCACCGGCCCCGGCTTCTCCGAGGACGGCGTGGTCGACGCGATCGAGAAGGTCACGGACATCTATCTCGCCGAACGCACCGACGGGGAGCGTTTCCTCGACACTTATCGCCGCATCGGCATGAAGCCCTTCAAGGAGGCGATCTATGGTTGAGTGCAAACAACAACCGTTCGCCCTGAGCCTGTCGAAGGGCTCCACCGAACGTAGTGAGGTGTCTTCGCTCCGCTCAGTTCAAGCGAGGCACGTGACTCGCTTGAAGGGCTTCGACTTCGCTCAGCCCGAACGGAATTTTTAATATGGTTGAATTTCTCTCGTTCCGCGACGGTGAATCCGGCCAGGAACCGGCCGTCACGGTCGAATCCTTCACCGGGCAGTCCAACGCCACCGCCGTCCGTATCGAGCCGGGCGAAGATGCGCGCGAACTGCTGCCCCACCTCGATCGCCTCTCGCTGGTCGAGGTGAATTTCCCGGCCTATGGTGACGGGCGCGGCTATTCGGCCGCCCGTATCCTGCGGGAATCAGGCTATCAGGGCGAATTGCGCGCCGTGGGCGACGTGCTGGTCGACCAGATCAACGCCATGCGCCGCTGCGGCTTCGACAGTTTCCACCCCGCCAAGGCCCTGGATGACGCCGCCGTGGAGCGTGCGCTCACCCGCTATGCCGACGTCTATCAGAAGACGATCGATGGCCGTCAGCCCGTCTGGGCGAAACGGCATCCGGAGAAAATTGATGGCTGAACCTGCCCGCCAGATCGATGTGATCGATGCCCGTCCCCTCTTTACCCAGGGGCAAGCCGACGCGCTTAACGCGCGTTTCGAGGGCGTCGATACGCTGACCATGCTCAAGACCGTGTTTGCGGAAGGCCTCGCCGGCAATGTCGGTGTCGTCTCTTCCTTCGGCACGGAAAGCGCGGTGCTGCTCGATCTGGTGGCCAAGGCCGACAAGGCCATCCCGGTAATCTTCGTCGATACGCAAAAGATGTTCGCCGAGACGCTCAATTATCGCGACACGCTGGTTGCGCGGCTGGGCTTCACCAACAGCAGCGTGGTCGCGCCCGATGCGGCGGTGCTGGCCAAGAAGGATGAGACCGGCCTGCGCTGGTCCTATGATCCCGACGGCTGCTGCGAAATCCGCAAGGTCGAGCCGATGAAGCGCGCCAAGGCAAGCCTGGACGCCTGGATTTCGGGCCGTAAGGCGTTCCAGTCGGTGACGCGCCAGAACCTGCCGCGCTTCGAGGTCGAGGACGGCCGGCTCAAGATCAATCCGCTGGGCGACTGGACCAAAACCGATCTGGAAGCCTATTTCGAGGCCGAACAATTGCCCCGCCACCCGCTGGAGGCGCAGGGCTATCTGTCGATCGGCTGCGAGCCCTGCACGTCCAAGGTTCTGCCGGGCGAAGATCCCCGCGCCGGTCGCTGGCGTGGCTGGGACAAGGTGGAATGCGGCATCCATTCGCCGATTTCGCCTATTCCCGTCATCGATCCCGAAGACCCGGCAAACCTGCCTGCCTTCTGATCGGACCGGGCGCCCTGCGGGGCGACCGGCCCTATCTTATTGTAACATTGCGTAACAAGCGCGGGCGCGCGCTGGACCTGTCGTGTCAGCAGCGCAATACACTCCCCCCTTTCCCACGGGACTTAAGGGAGTCGCTCCATGGATCGTCGTCAATTCCTGCTTTCCTCGGGCGCGGTTGCGCTCGCCACCGCTGCGCCCCGCGCGCTGGCCCAAGCCGCTGGCGCCGATGATGCGCGCCTGTCGGCAGCCTTCGCCACCGCCTTCGAGCGCCAGCTCGACCTGTCGCCCGCCATGGTCACCAGCCTCGGCCTCGACAAGGGTGCGCGTTCCGCCGCCAAGAGCCAGCTCGATGACAACAGCAAGTCGGGCACGATGAAGAAGCTGGCCGCGACCCAGGCCGTGATCAAGGAATTCAAGGGATATGAGGGCGCCGCCTTGTCGGATGCGCAGCGCCTGAACCTGGAGGTGATCCTCTATTCGCTCGACCAGCAGACCGTCGCCCCGGCCAAGTTCGGCCTCAACAGCGTCCAGCGCCCCTATCGCATCTTCCAGCAGGGCGGCAGCTATTTCCAGACGCCCGATTTCCTGAACACCGCCCACACCATCAACACTGCCGGTGATTGTGAGGCCTATGTCGCCCGGCTCGACGCCTTCGCCCGCAACCTGCGGACCGACACCGCGCTGCAGCGGGACGAAGCCGCGCGCGGCTATCTGGCGCCGGGCTGGTCGCTCGACCTGACGCTTGGCCAGATGAAGAAGCTGCGTGGCCAGCCGGCCGCGACCAGCAGCCTGGTCCAGTCGCTGGTGAAGCGCGCCGCTGCCAAGGGCGTGACCGGCGACTGGCAGGCACAGGCCGCCGCGATCGTCGAAAAGTCGATCTACCCCGCACTCGACGAGCAGATCGCCGCGATCGAGGCATTGAAGCCCAAGACCGTCGCAGGCGACGGCGTGTGGCGGACCCCGCGCGGCGATGAAATCTACGCCGCCGCCTTGAAGCAGGCGACCACCACTGACCTTAGCGCCGACCAGATTCACGCCATGGGACTGGAGCAGGTTGCCGACATCAGCGCCAAGCTGGACGTGATCCTGAACGATGCCGGCTTCACCAAGGGCAGCGTCGGCGAAAAGCTCGCCGCGCTCAATGTCGACCCGGCCCAGCTCTATGCCGACAGCCCGGACGGCCGCGCCGCCCTGCTCGCCCAGCTCAACCGCGATCTCGACGCGATGAAGGCGAAGCTGCCCCAGGCGTTCACGACGATCCCCAACACGCCGCTCGAAATCCGCGCCGTGCCGGTCGAGATCCAGGACGGCGCCTCCAACGGCTATTATAACCGCGCCGCGCTCGACGGTTCGCGCCCGGCCATCTACTTCATCAATCTGAAGGATGTCGGCGACTGGCCGAAATATGGCCTGCCCGCGCTCACCTATCATGAAGGCGTGCCGGGTCATCACCTCCAGATCTCGACCGCACAGACCGCCGGCGACGTTCCCATGCTGCGCAAGATCGCCTTCATGAGCGCCTATAGCGAAGGCTGGGCGCTCTATGCCGAGCAACTGGCCGACGAACTGGGCGGCTATGCGACGCCGATCGACCGCGCCGGCTATCTCCAGTCCTTCCTGTTCCGCGCCGCCCGCCTGGTGGTCGACACCGGCATCCACTCCAAGCAATGGAGCGTCAAGCAGGCGACCGATTACATGGTCGAGAAGACCGGCTTCGCTCGCCCCCGCTGCCAACGCGAAGTCGAGCGCTATTGCACCCAGCCGGGCCAGGCGACCAGCTACAAGGTCGGCCATGGCAGCTGGACCAAGGCGCGCGAAAAGGCGCAGGCGCTGCTGGGTGACAAGTTCGATATCAAGCAGTTCCACGCGGTTCTTGAGGAAGGCGCGATGCCGCTGTCGATCCTGGAAAAGCGGATCGAGGATCGCGCCCGGGCGCTCATTCAGGCCTGATAAAAGACAAGCGGGTCCGGCCTTCCCTCAAGGCCGGACCCGTTGCATGATCGCAAAAGAACAAAGGGGTATCGCCATGCTTCGTGCCGCACAGATTTCCGCTGCCGCCCTGATGATCGCTGCGCTCGCCGCGCCGATCGCCGCGCAGACCGATCCGATGACCCCGGACAAGGTCGATGTCTATGATCCGGCGCGGCCGCAGGCGGACTATGTGCGCAAGGAAGTGATGATCCCGATGCGCGACGGGGTGAAGCTGTTCACCGTCATCGTCATGCGCAAGGGCACCAGCCATGGCCCGATCCTGCTGACCCGCACCCCCTATGATGCGGGCAAGGCGACCAGCCGCAACCGCAGCCAGAAGATCGAGGAAATCCTGCCGGTCATGGACGCGGATTTCGTCAATGACGGCTATATCCGCGTCTATCAGGACGTGCGCGGCCTGAAGGGGTCGGAGGGCGACTATGTCATGACCCGCCCGCTGCGTGGCCCGCTCAACAAGACCGACGTCGACAACAGCACCGACGCCTATGACACGATCGACTGGCTGGTGAAGAATGTGCCGGAAACCAACGGCAAGGTCGCGATCACCGGCTCCTCCTATCCCGGCTTCACCTCGCTGATGGCGCTGATCGATCCGCACCCTGCATTGAAGGCCGCCGTGCCGCAGAGCCCGATGGTCGACGGCTGGATGGGCGACGACTGGTTCCACAATGGCGCCTTCCGCAATTTCGGCTTCGGCTACAGCCTGTCGCAGACCGCCAAGAAGGGCGGCGGCGCGATCCCGATGGGCAATGGCGACGAATATACGACGATGCTGAACGCCGGATCGGCCGGCGACTTCGCCCGCGCCTATGGTCTCGACGCCTTCCCCTCGGTCCGCAAGCTGCTCGAACACCCCGCCTATGACCCCTATTGGCAGGAACAGGCGGTCGACAAGCTGCTGGCCAGGCGCACGCTGACCGTGCCGACCATGCTGGTCGTGGGCCAGTGGGACCAGGAGGACAGCTATGGCGCGCCAGCGGTCTACAAGGCGCTGGAACCGCAGGACAAGAAGAACGACATGGTCAGCCTGGTGATCGGTCCCTGGCGCCATAGCGGCGTCAATTATGAGGGCCGGAGCCTGGGCGACCTCCAGTTCGAGGGGGATACCGGCCGCCAGTTCCGCGTCGGCACGATGAAGCCCTTCCTCGACCATTATCTCAAGGACAATCCGCCGGCCGGCTACACCATGCCCGGCTCGCTCACCTATGCGACTGGCATCGACAAGTGGGAAACCCGCGCCAAATGGCCCGGCGGCACACCGACCCCGCTCTATCTCGGCGCCAGTTACAGCCTGTCCTGGGCCAAGCCGGCAGCCGCCGGCAGCGATTCCTATGTGTCCGATCCGGCCAAGCCGGTCCCCTATCTGCCCCGGCCGATCCATCAGGACCAGAATGAGGCCTGGCGCACCTGGCTGGTGAAGGACCAGCGTTTCGTCGATGGCCGCCCCGATGTGCTGACCTATGTGACGCCGGTGCTGGACAAGGACGTCCATATCGCCGGCCAGCCGATGGTCGACCTGTTCGCCGCCACCAGTGGCACCGACAGCGACTGGGTGGTGAAGCTGATCGACGTCTATCCGGAGGAAAATACCGCCAATCCGGTGATGGCCGGCTATGAACTGCCGATCGGCATCGATATCTTCCGGGGTCGCTATGCCCATGGCTTCGACAAGCCGCAGGCGCTGACGCCGGGCAAGGCGGAAAATTACAAGTTTGGCCTTCCGAACGTAAACCATGTGTTCAAGCCGGGCCACCGCATCATGGTGCAGATCCAGTCCAGCCTGTTCCCGGTCTATGACCGCAACCCGCAGACCTATGTGCCCTCGATCTTCGATGCGAAGCCGGGCGACTACAAGCCGGCGACCCAGAGCGTGCAATATGGCGCGGCGGGCGCCAGCGCGATATGGTTGCCGATCGTCAAATAAGCGGATGGCAATGCGCCGCCGCGATCAAGGGAGGGCATGATGGCAGTTGAACTGAAGATCCTAGCCTGGGCCTGCGTCCTGCTGCTGGTCCATATCTTTGCGGCGGCGCACCTCAAGACCAAGCAATATGGCCTGAAATGGAATACCGGAGCGCGGGATGAAAACCTGCCCCCGCTCGATCCCGTCGGCGGGCGGCTAGTCCGTGCCCAGGCTAATTTCCTGGAAACCTTCCCGATCGCGATCATCGTTCTGTTCGGCGTGGTCGTGGCGGACCGCACCAGCGAATGGACCGCGATCGGCGGCTGGCTATGGCTGGTCTCGCGCGCGCTCTATCTGCCGCTCTATGGCCTGGGCGTGCCGGTGGTCCGCTCGCTCGCCTATCTCGCCAGCATGATAGGCCTGTGCATCATCTTCAAGGCATTCGTCGCCGGTTGACCGGGGTGGCGGCGGAGGCACCCGCCGCCACGCCTGACTATTCCAGGTCTTCCAGATAGGACGTGCCCTCGGCCAGATCCGAAAAGCGGGTGATCTTGGCGTCGAACTTCATGCGGATACGCCCGGTCGAACCGTGACGCTGTTTGGCGACGATCACTTCGGCGAGGCCGTAGATGCGCTCCATCTCCTGCACCCATTCCTGATGCTCGGGGCCTTCCTTGTTGCCCGGCTCCTTGGCGGCAACATAATAATCCTCGCGGAACACGAACCAGACCATGTCCGCGTCCTGCTCGATCGAGCCCGATTCGCGAAGGTCGGACAGCTGCGGGCGCTTGTCCTCGCGCTGTTCGACCGCACGGCTAAGCTGCGACAGCGCCAGCACCGGACAATTAAGTTCCTTCGCCAGGGTCTTCAAACCACGGGAAATTTCCGAAATTTCGTTGACGCGATTGTCGCCCTTGCCGGTGCCCTGCAGCAGTTGGAGATAGTCGACCACGATGAAGCCGACATCATGGCGGCGCTTGAGGCGACGGGCACGGGTGCGCAGCGCCGCGATCGTCAGGCCCGGCGTATCGTCGATGAACAGCGGCAGTTCCTGCAGGTCGCGCGCGGCGCGCGACAGGTTCTGGAAGTCCGCCCGGCTGATCTTGCCCATGCGCAACGCTTCGCCGCTGATGCCCGACTGTTCGGCCAGAACGCGGGTAGCGAGCTGATCGGCCGACATTTCGAGGCTGAAGAAGGCGGTCTTGGCGCCCATATTCTTTTCCGGCGGAATGCCGTCGCTATTGTCCCGCAGCCAGCGCGACGCCGCATTATAGGCGATATTGGTCGCCAGCGACGTCTTGCCCATGCCCGGACGCCCGGCCAGGATCATCAAGTCGGAATTGTGCAGACCACCGATCTTCTCGTTGAGGCTGTTGATGCCGGTGGTGATACCCGACACATGGCCGCCGCTGTTGAGCGCGCGTTCGGCCACCTGCACCGCCGCCGTCGAGGCGGACAGGAAGCTCTTGACCGACCCGGTCTCCCCCTCGCCTTCGGACACTTTGTAGAGCGAGACTTCGGCCTGCTCGATCTGCTCGCGCGGATTGACATCCTCGCTGGTGTCCATCGCATTTTCAACCAGTTCACGGCCGACATTCACCAGCTGCCTGAGCAGGGCAAGGTCATAGATCTGCGCCGCGAAGTCGCGTGCGCCCAGCAGCGCCGCACCATTGCCGGTCAGCTGCGCCAGATAGGCCGCGCCGCCCAGCTCCTTGAGCGCCGGATCCTGTTCCAGCATCGGCTTGAGCGTCACTGGATTGGCGATCATGTCGCGCTCGACCAGGCGCATCACCGCATCATAGATACGGCCATGCAGCGGCTCGAAGAAATGCTCCGCTTTCAGCTTGATCTGCACATCCTCCGCAATCCGGTTGTCGATCATCAGCGCGCCCAGCAGGGCGGCCTCCGCTTCGACATTGCGGGGGAGTTCCAGCCCGCCCTCTTCGGGGGCTGCATTGAGTTTCACCAGTTCGACCATGGCGCCCTCATCGCGCCACCACGCGGGTCGCGCAAGGGCGAAGGTTGAAACGACCGCACATCGCGCTCGTCCACAAGTCGCGCTTGCTTTTCGTGGCCCGTCGCCGCACTGACAGCAGACCCGCCATGGCCGACCCGCGCATCATAGACATCAAGCTCGACGAGCGCACGATCCTGTGGCGCAACGCGGATGTCGAGCAGGAACGGCGCATCGCCATTTTCGACCTGCTGGAGGACAATCATTTCGCGCCGCAACGCGCCCATGCCGACGGCTATGCCGGACCCTATAAAGTGGTGCTGCGGGTCGAGGAAGGGCGCCTGGTCATCGAGATCAACCGTGCGGATGACAGCCCGCTGGAGGCGATCATCCTGGGCCTGGGCCGTTTTCGCCGGCCGATCCGCGAATATTTCGCCATCTGCGACAGCTATTATCAGGCGATCAGCAATGCCTCGCCAGCGCAGATCGAAACCGTCGACATGGCACGGCGAGGCATTCACAACGACGCGGCCGAGATGTTGAAGGAGCGGCTGGAGGGGAAGATTGCGGTCGATTTCGATACCGCGCGCCGCCTGTTCACACTCATCTGCGTATTGCATATCAAGGGGTAACATCATCGGGCGTTTGACTTTGGGGGGCTTGCTGGTCCGCTTGGGGGCGGTTCTGGCAATCATCATGGTGCTGGGTTCGGCACTATGGATCTATGCACGCGGATGGGCACCAAACCGCGACGAATATCCGACCCAGGGCGTGTCGGTGACATCCGACACTGGCCTGGTCGAATGGGGCACGCTTGCGGCCCAGGGGGCGGATTTCGCCTATATTCGCGCGGCCCGGGGCGCCAGCATGCGCGACCCCCTGTTCGCCGCCAACTGGCGCGGCGCGCGCGGCGCGGGCATGCGCTATGGTGCCGCGCTGGACTATAGCCTGTGCGCCAAGGCGGTCGACCAGGCCACCCAGTTCATGACCACCGTGCCGCGCGACAATGCCGCCTTGCCCCCGGTCATCCGGCTGGGGTTCGATCCCTCCTGTGCCACGCGCCCCGGCCGCGACCAGGTGCTGTCGGAACTCAACACGCTGGTCAATCTGGTCGAAAGCCATGCCGGCAAGCCCGCGCTGCTCAACATCAGCCCCGATTTCGACGCGACATATGACATCGCGAGCGGCATCAACCGGACATTGTGGGTCGATGGCAATTTCTTCGCGCCCGATTATGCCAAACGGCCATGGGTGATGTGGACAGCCAGCGACATGCGGCATATCGACGGCGTCGACGGACCGATCAGATGGGATGTGGTGGCACCATGAGTGCAGAAGACAAGAATATCGCCGCGCTGGTCGCGGCAGCACGCGGCGCCATGGCCCATGCCCATGCGCCCTATAGCCGCTTTGCCGTGGGCGCCGCCGTGCGCCTGACCGATGGCAGCATCGTCACCGGCAGCAACTTCGAAAATGCCAGCTACGGCCTGTCGCTCTGCGCCGAAACGGTCGCACTGGCCACCGTCAATGCCCAGGGACGCCTGACCGATGTCGCGGAGATCGCCGTCGTCGGCGGCGGCATGGCGGCGGACGGCAGCGTCGGCGGCGAGGCAATCGTCAGCCCCTGCGGCCGGTGCCGCCAGGTCATCAACGAGGCCGAACAGATGGCCGGCCGCACCCTCGCCATCTATTGCATCGCGCCCGAAGGCGACGGCCTGGTCCAGCATAGCGTTGCCGGCCTTTTGCCCCACGCCTTCGGCCCGGCCGACCTTGGCATCACTCCTACTCAGAAGAGCTGACAGACCCATGTCCATCCTTTCCGACCGCTGGATCCGCGAACAGGCCCTGTCGACCCGCATGATTGAGCCGTTCGTCGAGAACCAGCGCCGCGACGGCTGCATCAGCTATGGCCTGTCCTCCTATGGCTATGACGCGCGCGTCGCCGACGAGTTCAAGATCTTCACCAATGTCGACAGCGCCGTGGTCGATCCCAAGGATTTTGCCGCCAACAGCTTCGTCGACCGCAAGACCGACGTCTGCATCATCCCGCCCAACAGCTTCGCCCTTGCCCGCACGGTCGAATATTTCCGCGTGCCGCGCGACGTGCTGGTGATCTGCCTCGGCAAGTCCACTTACGCCCGCTGCGGCATCATCGTGAACGTGACGCCGCTGGAGCCGGGCTGGGAGGGCCATGTGACGCTGGAATTTTCCAATACCACGCCGCTGCCCGCCAAAATCTACGCCAATGAAGGCGCCTGCCAGTTCCTGTTCCTGAAGGGCAACGAGCCTTGCGAGGTCAGCTATGCCGACCGGGCCGGAAAATATATGGGACAGCAGGGCGTGACATTGCCGCGCCTGTGATGCTGTGGCAGCATCGCGGGCCATGAATCGCCCATGGTCCTCCCGATGCTGAAATTCCTGCGCCGGTCCGATGGCGTGGACGGGACGCCCCCCAGCGTGGGGGATGACCGGCGCATCTATGCGATCGGCGACATTCATGGCCGGCTGGATTTGCTCGACCAGTTGCTCGGCATGCTGGTCGCCGACAATGCACTGCGCCCGACCAAGCAGCGCCGCCTTATCCTGCTAGGCGACCTCATCGATCGGGGGCCTCATTCCGCCCAGGTCATAGAGCGGGTCCGGGCGCTGCATGGATCGGGCGGCAATATCGGGCTGGTCAAAGGCAATCATGAAGAGATTTTCGTCATGGCCGCGCGCGGCGACCAGGGTGCGGTCGGCTTTTTCCGCCGCATCGGCGGCGTGGAAACGCTCGCCAGCTACGGCCTGCCCCCTTCGCTGAGCGCAGACATGGACGACCAGGCGATCGCCCACTGGATGCTGAACCATATTCCGCGCGCGGATGTCGACTTCCTCGACAGCTTCGTCGATCATATGACGGTCGGCGACTATCTGTTTGTCCATGCCGGCATCCGTCCGAGGGTGGCCATCGCCGAGCAGCGACCGTCCGACCTGCGCTGGATACGCGGCGATTTCCTCAACCATGCCGGCCGGCACGACAAGATGGTCGTTCATGGCCACAGCATCACGCCCGAGGTCGAAAATCTCACAAACCGCATCGGCATCGACACCGGCGCTTATTATTCCGGGCGCCTGACCGCTATCGGCCTGGAGGGCGCGGATCGCTGGTTCCTGCAGACCGGCGAGAATTGATTCCGTTCGTCGAGACCGCCGTGGCCCCGCGCTTTTGTTGCCAGCCGATGGCGGATCATCCCTGATATTTCGTTCCCATGACAAACGGCAGAAAGCGCCGATCAGCAGGGGACATATCATGCAGATACGCCATGTTCTGGCGGGCATGTCGCTCGCTACATGCCTCGCGCCGACCCAACTGCTTGCCGCCCCTGCGCCGGACACCAGCCTGTCGCAGCGGCACAAATTCTCTATCCCGTCCCAGCCCCTGAGCGGCGCGCTGCGGGCGCTGTCGGCGCAGGCCGGCATTCGCATCCTCTTCCCCTATGACGAGGTCGCGAGCATCCGCAGCCGTCGGGTCGAAGGATGGCTGAGCACCGACGAAGCGCTGAACCAGTTGCTCGCCGGCACCGCATTGCGCCGTTCCCCGGCCGGCGCAGGCGTCATCGCGCTCGTCACCCCGCAAAACCGCAGCGCCGTGCGGCGACGCCCGCTGGCGATCCAGTTCGCGCAGGCCAGCGGTTCATCCACGCTCGATGGCCTGGCCATGGCCCCGGCGCCCGAGCCGGCGGCCGAATCCGCCCCCATCATCGTCACGGGCACCCGCCAGACGACCCGCACCGTCGCCGAAAGCCTGGCGCCGATCGACGTGCTGGGCGAAAAGGATCTGGAAGCGAGCGGCAAGCAGTCGGTGCGCGACCTGCTGGGCACGCTCGTCCCGTCGATCAACGTGTCGAACAATGGCGCCGGCGCCAGCTGGGCGGTGCGCACCCTGTCGCTGCGCGGCCTGGGCGGCGACCAGTTGCTGGTGCTGGTCAATGGCAAGCGGCGCCATAATACCGCCACCCTGTTCATCAACGGATCGGTCCAGAATGGCCAGTCGCCGCCGGACCTGGACCTGATCCCCGGCAATGCGATCCAGCGGATCGAGGTGCTGCGCGACGGCGCATCGGCCCAATATGGGTCGGACGCGATCGCCGGCGTCGTCAACATCATCCTGAAGAACGACACCCAGGGCGGCGCGGCGCTGACCATGGGCAGCACCGCCGACAATGGCGGCTGGCAGGGCCGCTGGCAGATCGACAAGGGCTTCGCGATCGGCCCGGACGGCGGCTATATCCACCTGTCGGGCGAAGGCGTGCTCCAGGACAATACGGTGGTGAACAGCAGCCCGATCACCAGCAATCCCTTCTATCCCACCGGCGACGCGCGCAATGCCGATCCGGACCGCATTCGCGCCAGATATGGCCAGCCGCAGGTCATCGGCGGCAATGCCAGCTATGATGCGATGATGCCGGTCGGCGGGACCATGGAGATGTACAGCTTCGGCACTTACTCCAAGCGGCATGCGGCCGGCTGGCTGACCTATCGCAACCCGGCGGCACTCAACAACATCCTGGATATCTACCCCGAAGGCTATATTCCGCGCATCCACGTCTATGACGAGGATTTTCAGGTCGCCGGTGGGCTGCGTGGCGAGATTGGCGGCGGGGTGCATGTCGACCTGTCGACCAGCTATGCGCAGGACGCGGTCAAATATGCGCAGACCACCTCGCTCAACCCCTCCATGGGGCCGGCCAGCCCCACCCATTTCTACCTCGGCAAGATCCGCTTCGACGAATGGACCAGCAATCTCGACTTCAGCAAGGAACTGGACATCGGCCTCGCCGGGCCGCTTTCGGTCGCGGTCGGTGCCGAGTATAAGAAGAACAAGTTCCTGATCGGGCGAGGCGACCCGGAATCCTATATCGATGGCGGCTATGTCTCGCCGGCCGGCAGCTGGTGGGCGGGGGCGACGCGCACCGGGG
The DNA here is from genome assembly GCF_014197035.1 of Sphingobium scionense. Lineage (GTDB taxonomy): Bacteria > Pseudomonadota > Alphaproteobacteria > Sphingomonadales > Sphingomonadaceae > Sphingobium > Sphingobium scionense. Next base: position 133,924 of record NZ_JACIEU010000011.1, read on the forward strand.
TCGGGTCGCAGGGCGTCACCGGCTTTGTCCCCGAAGGCGCCGGCAGTTGGAACCGCGACAACTGGAGCGCCTATCTCAACCTGGAAGGTGAGATCATCGAGGGGCTGGAGTTCGGCCTGGCCGGGCGGCACGAGGATTATTCCGACTTCGGCACCACCGATACCGGCAAGGCGTCGCTGCGCTTCGAGCCGTTTCGCGGCTTTGCCATTCGCGGCACCGCCAGCACCGGCTTTCGCGCGCCGACGCTGCAGCAGCAGCATTATGCGTCCTCCTCCACGATCAACGTCACCGTCAACGGCGTGAACCAGCTGCTGCCGGTGCAGGCGCTGCCGGTAGACGGCGTCGCCGCGCGGGCGCTGGGGGCGCAGCCGCTGAAGCCGGAAAAGTCGACCAACTTTTCCGCCGGCATCGTCCTGACCCCGGCGCCCAATTTCAACGTCACGGTCGACGCCTATCAGATCAAGGTCAGGGACCGCATCCTGCTGTCCGAAACGCTGAGCGGCCCGGTGGTCATGAATGCGCTGGCGGCAGCGGGCATACAGGGCATTGCCGGCGGCCTCATCTTCTCCAACGCGGCCGACACGCGCACTCGCGGCCTCGATATCGTCAGCACCTATCGGGCGGGGCTGGGCGACCTTGGCACCGCGACGATCAGCCTGTCCGCCAATTTCAACAAGACCATCTTCACCCATATCGACCCGGTCCCCGACGAGATCGCCGCATCCGGGCTGGTGCTGATCGGCCGGGCCAAGCAGGGCGACCTTTCCGAAGGGACGCCGCGCGACAAGCTGATCGGCAACATCCTGTGGGAAAAGGGTGATTTCAATCTGAACCTGCGCGCCACCCGCTATGGCAAAATCTATCAGCGGGCCAGTGCGGCCGTCTATCATACCGAGGATTTTCAAAGCTGCACGGCAGGCAGCACCGGTTGCCTTTATGATTATGTCGACGAGAAACTGAGCCCCAAGACGATCCTCGACCTCGAACTGGGCTACCGACTGACGCGGGGCGTCAAGCTGTCGGTCGGGGCCAATAATCTGCTCAACACCTATCCCAACAAATTGAGGCCGGTGAACCGGACGGCCGGCAGCCTCTACAATGGCTATGCCCCCTATGGGATCAGCGGCGGTTTCTATTATGGGCGGCTGAACCTGGAATTCTGACGCGACAGTTGAAAGTTCACAGTGTCGTGCAACGCGAAATCGGCCGTTTTTGCGGCCTAGCGCGCCTGTCAGGCTTCCCTGACGCGCCACCGAAGCGACGGTGAAGCGACACGGAAGCAACAGTCAGGCGACAGCGAAGCGGCAGTTAGCGCCAGCCGGCCGCCTGCGCCGCCCGCTCGCCCTGCGCATCGACCGGGGCGCCGTCGATCAGGCCGTCGATGGTGGCGAGAAGGCGCGGATCGGCCGAGGCAGCCTGACGATATTCGCTCGCCTGGCCCTTGCCGGACACCGCCTGCAGCAATTGCCAGCCGGCATCGGTGCGGCAGGCGACACCGGCCATGGCCGCGCCGTCGAAGCTGCGGCACCAGCCGCCGCCCTTGCGCCGGAAGCTGAGGCCGATGTGAATGGAACCGCCCTCCCCGGCCGAGGCCAATTGGCTGTCGAGCGCGGTGGCGAGCGATCCCCGCGCCAGCATCGCGCCATTCCTGACCGCAATCGGTCCGTCTTGTCCGCCCGACATATGGCCGATACCCAAGCCCAGCAGCAGGCTGGCGGCGATCGCGCCGCCCGTAACCCAGCTCCAGCGTCGCGAGGGTCGCGCGATCGGCACCACCGTCGGCGAGGCGAGCATGGCCTGCATCGACGCAGGCACATCCTCCTGCGCGATCGGCGCGAAATGGCCGGCCAGCCGCGCGCGCAGCCGGCGATGCTGCTCCAGTCGGGCGGCCAGCGCGGGATCGTCCGCCACCGCGCGGTCAACGCGCCGCCGGGTCACCTCATCCAGTTCGCCATCCACCCAGGCGATCAGCATGGCTTCGTCAATGTCGGTCATGCCGCTTCCCCCAAGAGTTCGATGAGCGCGCCGCGTCCGCGCACCAGCCGCGACGTCAGCGTGCCCATCGGTATGTTCAATATCGCAGCCGCCTCCTTGTAGGACAGCCCCTCCACCAGCACGAGCGCGATCGCCTCGCGCTGTTCGGGCGGCAGCGCCTGCATCGCCCGGTCGACGTCGGACAGGGTCATGGCCTGTTCCACCGCCTTGTCGCCGGCATAACCGACGTCGGCCCCCGCCTCTTCCGGCGCGAAGGTTCTGGCGGCCCGCTGACGGGCGCGACCCTCATCGATCCAAAGATTGCGCATGATCCGATACATCCAGCTGTCGAGCCGCGTGCCCGGTTGCCACTGGTCGCGGGCGCGCAGCCCCTTTTCCAGTGCCGCCTGGCACAGATCGTCGCCATCGGCGCGATCATGCGACAGGCTGGCGGCAAAACGCCGCAGCCGGGGCAGGATCGCCAGCAGGTCGCGCTCGAACGACATGGTTTCTCCAAAATATTCTTCGTTTGGAAAATGCGCCCAAGCGCATTTTCAGTACCGCACCGGCCCTCTCCCCCACCCGGCCACCCATAGAATATAGCCGTTGGGTGGCCGGGTGGGGGAGAGGGCCGGTGCAGCAAATCCGGTTTCAATCGGATTTACAAACGACCACTTCAGGGATGAAACGTCCCTGCCCGGCCGTTTCATCCTTCAGAAAGTCCAGCAACCGGAATTTTTTTGACGATGGACGATTTTGACGCTGAAAAGGCCGGCGATGACCGGCGGGAAGAGACAGAGATGAGATGGACGCGCCCGTTGCTGATCGCGGGATTGTGGCTCGCAGCACCGGGTGCGCAGGCGCAATTGCTGCCGGCGCCGGCCGCCGGTGCGCTGGGGGGCGGTGCGCTGGGCGGGGTCGGCCAGATAGTGCCCGACACGCTCGACCGGCTGGGCGGCATCGTCGACCAGAGCGACCTGGATCGGCTGTCGCCGGCGCGGCTGGCCGATCGCCTGGCAGCGGCGCGCGCGGCGCGGATCGACGCGCTGTTGCGCCAGCATGGCGACGCGGTCGAACTGGACGACCAACGCCAACCCGCAAGGCGCGGCATCATCCTGCTGACCGGGGCGGATGCGGCCGCTATCGAGAAACTGCGGGCGGCCGGCTATGGGGTGGAACGGGTCGAGGCCGAGGGGATCGACATGGCGATCACCCGACTGAGTGTGCCCGACGGCCAGAGCCTGGCGCGGGCGCTGCGCAGCGTGCGCAAGATCGCCCCGCAGGCGCAGGCGAGCGCAGACAATCTCTATTTCCCGAGCGGCGCGGCTGCGGAGGGGCGATCCGCTACACTGGCGAGCCATGGCAGTGTCGGGCGCGGCGCGGCCGGGCTGATCGATGGCGGCGTGGCCGCACATCCGGCGCTGGCGGGCGCGATCGAACAGCGTGGCTTCGTCGCCGGCGCACCCAGGGCCAGCGCCCATGGCACGGCGGTCGCGTCGCTGATCGGCGGCAGTGGCCGCGTGAAGGGCGCCGCGCCGGGCACGCCGCTGCTGGTCGCCGATGTCTATGGCGACGATCCGGCCGGCGGCAGCAGCTTTGCCATCGTCCGCGCGCTGGGCTGGATGGCGGCGCGCGGCGCGAAGGTGGTGACGATCAGCCTGGTCGGGCCGGACAATCCCTTGCTGGCCGGGGCGATCCGCCTGGTGCGCGACAAGGGGGTGATGCTGGTCGCGGCAGTCGGCAATGACGGCCCGGCCGCCCCGCCCGCCTACCCCGCATCCTACCCGCAGGTGATCGCCGTGACCGGCGTGGACGGGCGCGGCCGGTTGCTGCCCGAGGCCGGTCGCGCGGCCCATGTCGATTTCGCTGCGCCCGGCGCGGACATGATGGCCGCCGACATGGCGGGCGGCCGGGACAAGGTGCGCGGCACATCCTTTGCGGCGCCTTTGGTGGCCGGGCGGCTGATGGCTGGCGGATCGGTCGAGGCGTTGCGGCGGGAGGCAAAACCCGCTCGCGGCAAGGGCTATGGCGCCGGCATATTGTGCGACGCGTGCAGAAATATGGATTGAATTACCGTAGCTTGTAAGAAAATTTCTGGCTTCCGGGATTAAAGCGAAACGCCCCGCCGTTGTCCTGTCATCGGATCAAGATGACCAAGGAGACGGTCCATGAAGACGCAGATTATCATCGCAACCGCCTGCCTCGCGGCGCTCACCACAGCCCCCGCCTCTGCCCAGTTGCTGGGCGGTGGCGGCGCCTTGGGTGGTGGCGGCCTGGGTGGCATCACCGGCGGCCTGGGCGGCACGCTGGGCGGTTCGTTCGGCGGATCGGGTAGCCTGGATCGCAGCATCGACCTCGACAATGGCCGGGTCGGCGCCAGCGGCAACGGCAATGGCCGCGCCGAAGGATCGGCAAGCCGTCATGGCAAGAGCCGCTCGGCCAGCGGATCGGGATCGACCGGCGGCAATCTGGCGGTCGATACGCTGGGCACCAGCGATGTGACCGGCGCAACCGATGCGGCGCGCAGCCGGGCCGGCGACACGGCCGGCGCCGCACGAGACCGGGCGGAAAGCGGCGTCGCGACGGCGCGCGACCGGGCGAGCAGCACCGTGGCATCGGCCCGTGACCGGGCAGGTAGCACGGTTGCCACCGCACGGGATCGGGCGGGCTCGACGGCCAGCGGCGCACGGTCGACGGCGGGGAATGTCGCGGGCAACGCGACCCATGCCATCGGCAGCGCCGCGTCGATCGACGCCAGCGGCCAGCTTTCGGGCAGCGGCGAGACCCATGGCAGCACCAGCCAGCCGCAGGGCGAGGCCGCTACCCCTTCCTCTTCCGATCAGGCGACGGATTGACCCCATAACCCCGTATCCCGTGACCTGACGGAAACGGCCGGCGATCCTCATGGATCGCCGGCCGCATCATGTCCGCAATCGGGCGACGGGATCAGCTGGACGCGACCACCATGGCGCGGGCGCGATCGGTCGCCGCGCGCGTGTCCCCCGCCAGTTTCTTGACCTCGGCCGCGACCACCGCGAAGCCGCGCCCGGCCTCGCCGGCCCGTGCCGCCTCGATCGTGGCGTTGAGCGCCAGCAGGTTGGTCTGGTTGGCGATGCCGCTGATCGTGTCGACAATGTCGACCAGCCCGTCGACGGTGCTCTTGAGTTCCGCGCGCAAGATCTTGGAGGGGGTGGTGTCGGTCGCGATCTTGAGGATGCGCTCGACCCGACCTTCGGCATTGAAGACCGGATTATAGGTGGCCTGCAGCCACACCTCTTGCCCATTCTTACCCAGGCGACGATATTCGCCGGCATCGAAATCGCCCTGCCCCAGCTTTTCCCACAGGGCGGCATAAGCGGCCGAACGCGCCTGCCCTTCGTCACAGAAGATGCGATGATGGCGCCCGACAATCTCTCCGAGGGCATAGCCCATGGTCGCCAGGAACAGGTCATTGGCCCAGAGGATCGTGCCGTCCGGCGCAAATTCGATCACCGCCTGCGAACGGCAAATGGCGTCCCAGACGGCATCGCGGCTATGGGGGTGAATGGCCTGGCCCATGAACATAAAACTCCTTCACCCCCGGCCTAGGCACGGATGGTAAATAGCGGCTTAATTCTACAGAAATTACATGATTTGTAACAATATGGCGCCAACGGAAAAGGCCGGCGATCCCTTCGGACCGCCGGCCTTTCCACCCCCTGACATAGAATCAGCGGTCGATCAGGCAACCCGCGTTTCGAACGCCTCGACCTCATCGGGATCACGCAGCACATAGCCGCGACCCCAGACGGTCTCGATATAATTGTCGCCGCTGCAGGCCAGTGCCAGCTTCTTGCGCAGCTTGCAGATGAAGACGTCGATGATCTTGAGTTCGGGCTCGTCCATGCCGCCATAGAGATGGTTGAGGAACATCTCCTTGGTCAGGGTCGTGCCCTTGCGGAGCGAGAGCAGCTCCAGCATCGCATATTCCTTGCCGGTCAGATGAACGCGGTTGCCGTCCACTTCCACGGTCTTCGCGTCGAGGTTCACCGCCAGCTTGCCGGTGCGGATGACCGACTGCGAATGGCCCTTCGAGCGGCGGACCACGGCGTGGATGCGCGCGATCAGTTCCTCGCGATGGAACGGCTTGGTGACATAATCGTCGGCGCCGAAGCCGAAGGAACGGACCTTGCTGTCCATTTCGGCGACGCCCGACAGGATCAGCACCGGAGTCTGCACCCGCGCCGCCCGCAGCTTCTTGAGCACGTCATAGCCGTGCATGTCGGGCAGGTTGAGATCCAGACAGATGATGTCATAGTCGTACAGCTTGCCGAGATCGAGGCCCTCTTCCCCAAGATCGGTGGTGTAGACATTGAAACCCTCGGTCGTGAGCATCAGCTCGATCGCCTTGGCGGTGGTTGGTTCGTCCTCAATCAGCAGCACGCGCATTGGAAGCCCCTTCGTGTCGCAGGTCCGTTCACCCCACCAGAACGGTTTCTGCTCGCAATCATTAACCAAAAAACTTCTGAAGGACAAAGGTTAATTTTTCGCTAACCCGCAGGAATCCGCGAGTCGTATAAAAACGAATCTGTTTACAAAGCGTTGACCCCGTAACGAAGCCCGCCGAGTCAAGCTGGATTACGGGACGGAACGAGCAAAGTCCTGCCCTGGTTCCGCCTTTCGCAGGAGCGATCCGCGCCGATCACAAGGCAGAAATTTGCACTTCGTAAACCAGCCTCAGCAACCATGGTGGCGGGTCAGGAAATCGAGCAGCGCCTCCACCCGTGCCGGCCGCAGGCGCGAGGGCGGCGTCACCAGATGCAGGCCGAAGGGCGGCGGCCGCCAGTCGAGCAATATCTCCTCCAGCTCACCCGAACGGATCGCGTCGCCGACGATGAAATCGGGCAGGCGGGCGATGCCGACGCCAAGGCGCAGCGCGGGCATCATCGCCTCACCACTGTTGACGGTAATGCGCGGGCGGACCTGCACCGTCACATTCTGCTGCCCCGGCCCGGTGAAGCGCCAGACATCGGGCGCGGTGACGTTGGAATAGCAGAGGCAGTCGTGGTTGCCGAGGTCGGACGGATGGGTCGGGTGCCCCCGTTCGGCCAGATAGGCAGGCGAGGCGACGACATGCATATGGACATCGGCCAGCCGGCGCGCGCGCAAGGAGCTGTCGGGCATGTCGGCGATGCGGATGGTGGCGTCGAGGCCGAGTTCGACGATGTCGATCTTTGCGTCGGACAAATGCAGGTCGACATCGACCAGCGGATTTTCCTTGGTGAACTGCGCGATCATCGGCGCGATCCGCAGCAGGCCGAAATTCATCGGTGCGCCCAGACGCACCGTGCCGGAGAGTTCGGCAGTCTCGTCGCGCGCGGCCTCCTCCGCCGCCTGTCCTTCGGCCAGGATACGCTGAGCGTGGTCCGCCAGGCGCCGGCCGCTCTCGGTCAGCGCCAGGCGGCGGCTGGTGCGGCTGAACAGGCTGGTGTCGAGATGCTGTTCGAGCCGGGTCACCGCCTTGGACACGGTGGCCTTGGAGACGCTGAGCGCCTTGGCCGCGTCGGTAAAGCTGCGATGTTCGACCACGGCGGCGAACATCGCCCAGGCCTCGAAATCGGGTAGGCGCATAAGGAAACAATCCGTTTCAACACTGCTTATTCAAGAAACGAACCTGATCGCTAGATTGTCGGAAAGCAAGCCGGAAGCTTCCGGCATTCGCATTCGAAAGGCAGACCCCATGAGCACGACAACCGCGAGCCGCATCGAGCGCCGCCCGTTCGCGTCGCTCGGCCATGCCGACCATGGCTGGCTGAACGCACGGCATCATTTTTCCTTCGCCAATTATTATGATCCCGCCCGCATGGGCTGGGGCGCGATCCGGGTATGGAACGACGACGAGATCGGTCCGCGCGCGGGCTTTCCGCCGCACCCCCACAGCGACATGGAGATCATCACCTATGTCCGCACCGGCGCGATCACCCACCAGGACAGCCTGGGCAACAAGGGCCGCACCGAAGCGGGTGACGTCCAGGTCATGTCGGCCGGCACCGGTATCCGGCACGCCGAATATAATCTGGAGGACGAGACCACCACCCTGTTCCAGATCTGGGTCATTCCCCGGTCGGTCGGCGGGTCGCCCAGCTGGGGCGCCAAGCCTTTCCCCAACGGCGATCGCGCCGGCAAGCTGGTCGTGCTGGCCAGCGGCCATGACGAGGACAAGGAAGCGCTGCGCATCCGGGCCGACGCCCGGCTGCTGGGCGGCACGATCAAGGCGGGTGAAAGCGTGATCTATGAAAGCGCAGAAGGCCGCCACCTCTATCTGGTCCCGGCGACGGGCCGGATCGAGATTGATGGCCAGGTCTTCGAGGCACGGGACGGCGCGGCCATCATCGGCGGCGCGCCCATCACCATCACTGCGGTCGAGGACAGCGAAATCGTCCTGGTCGACAGCGAATAGACATGACGCTTACACGCCGGTCCGTCACCCCCCTCCCCCAGACGGACCGGCCCCGGTCGCCCGCATGCTCCCTCCCTTGTGCGGGCGACCACCCCCTTCAATCTTTCAGTTTCAGATGAGGAGACATGACAATGGCTAAGGTTCTGGTTCTCTATTATTCGTCCTACGGGCATATCGAAACGATGGCCAAGGCCATGGCCGAAGGCGCTTCCGCCGCCGGCGCGCAGGTCGACATCAAGCGCGTGCCCGAAACCGCGCCGCTGGAAGTCGCCCAGAATGCGCATTTCAAGCTGGACCAGGACGCACCCGTCGCAACCGTCGCCGAATTGGCGGATTATGACGCGATCATCGTCGGCACCGGCACCCGCTTTGGCCGCATGTCGAGCCAGATGGCCGCGTTCCTGGATCAGGCCGGCGGACTGTGGGCGCGCGGTGCGCTCAATGGCAAGGTCGGCGGTGCCTTCACCTCGACCGCGTCGCAGCATGGCGGCCAGGAAGTCACCCTCTTCTCGATCATCACCAACCTGCTGCATTTCGGCATGACGATCGTCGGGCTGGATTATGGCTTTGCCGGCCAGATGGGCGTCGACAAGGTACGCGGCGGTTCGCCCTATGGCGCGACCACCCTGGCCGATGGCGACGGCAGCCGCCAGCCGAGCGAGGAAGAGCTGGACGGCGCCCGCTATCAGGGCCGCCGGATCGCCGAAACCGCGATCAAGCTGCACGGGTAATCGCCGCGCGCGCCGTCTGGGGAACGCAGCCTGGCTGCGTTCTTCGGTCGCATGGGTGCGCCATCAGGTTGTAGGGAGCTGGCACGCCGGGACTGCGCGCCAGCTCCTTTTTATTTGAATTATCCCAGCGTCTTGGGCGTGACCCAGACTTCGACCGGGGTGATGAACTTGCCCGGTGCGGGTTTGCCGACGACGACGCGGTCGGCGGTGACCAGTTCGCCATTTTCAAGGTTCAGCGACACCCAGGGCTTGGGCATGCGCTCGAACTTCATTTTCTGGATGGGCTGGCCGGTGGCCGTGTTCATGATGGTGGCAATGATAGACATAGGCGGCGGCTAGCGGGTGCCCCCTGCCCCTGTCCAGAGCCGGAATCGGCAAAATATTTTCGGTCCTCGCGAAAAAAGTCGCCGCCCATGTCACATCGGGCGCGGCCGTCTCGTCATGTCAGCAATAGCAAGCAAAGGAGCTGTATCATGACCGACAAGATCAATCCCTATGCCGCCGCGCCGCAGTTGATGAAGAGCTGGACCGCGCTCTCCACCGCGATCGCCGACAGCCTGGAGCCGAGCCTGATCGAACTGGTGAAGATCCGTTCGTCGCAGATCAACGGCTGCGCCAACTGCATCAACATGCACAGCTATGAAGCGCGCGAGAAGGGCGAGACCGAACAGCGCATCTACCTGCTGTCCGCCTGGCGCGAGGCGCCCTGCTACACCGACCGCGAGCGCGCCGCGCTGGGCTGGACCGAGGCGCTGACCGAAATCGCCAAGGGCCATGCCCATGAGGCCGCCAAGGAGGCGCTCAACTGGGAATTTACCGAGGAGGAGCAGGTCAAGCTGACCCTGATGATCAACATCATCAATGGCTGGAACCGCATCGCCGTCGGCTTCAACCTCTGGTATGACATGCCGATGAAGGCAGCGGCCTGATGGCGCGGGGGACGCAGATGGACGCGGCGGCGCGCTTCGACCCGCTGCGTCCCCGCCTGATCCGGGTCGCCTATCGCATGCTCGGATCGGTCGCCGATGCCGAGGATGTGGTCCAGGACGCCTTCCTCCGCTGGATGGGCTCCGACCGCAGCGATGTGCGCGAACCGGAAGCCTTTCTGCGCCGCATCGTGACCCGGCTCTGCCTGGACCAGATGAAGTCGGCGCGGGCGCAACGCGAAACCTATGTCGGCCCCTGGCTGCCCGAACCGGTGGTCGAGGAAGAAGATGAGGAAGAGGACGTCACCCTGCCGCTGATGCTGGCATTGGAGCGGCTGTCGCCGCTGGAGCGGGCCGCCTTCCTGCTGCACGATGTGTTCGGCCTCGCCTTTGACGAGGTGGCGAGGACCATCCAGCGCGATGCCGCCGCCTGTCGCCAACTCGCCGCCCGCGCGCGCGACCATGTGCGCGACGCCCGCCCCCGCTTCCAGGTCGAGAAACAGCGCGGGCTGGAAATTGCCGGCGCCTTCTTCGCCGCCTCGCGCAGCGGCGACATGAGTGCGCTGGGCGCGCTGCTGGCACAGGATGTCAGCTTCCACAGCGATGGCGGCGGCAAGCGCCCGGCCGCGATCCGCCCGGCGATCGGCCATGGCCAGGTGATGCAGGTCCACAAGGCGCTGGCGGTGCTGTTCGGCAAATATGGGTCGACCCTGCTGCGCACCTGCATGGTCAACGGCCTGCCCGGCTTCGTCACGCGCGAGGCCGATGGCGAGTTGCAGACCACCGCGCTGGACATAAAGGACGGCCAGGTGACCGCCATCTACATCATGCGCAACCCGGACAAGCTGCGCCATCTCCATTGATTGCTTAACCGCCGGATAAGCCCGTTCCTTGGGAAAATCGCAGCCCTTGCGGCGCCATGGCCGGATCGGGGACCGGGAGCGAAACAGAGATGGTTGGTGCGATCGGCGGCTCGGGCAATGGCTGGGGCCAGTTCAAGAAGGCGATGGAAGAGCTGGCCCAAAAGGCGCGGCAGGCGAACCAGAATGGCGGCAGCACGACAGCGAAAGTGACAGAGGCAAGCACGCCTGCGGCCACCACGCCGGTTGCGGCCAGCGAGCCGGTCGCCAGCGTCCAGCCGGCGGTCGAAACGACACCTACTGCCGCAGCGACCGCGCCGGCGCCGGTGATCGCGAGCGAAACAGCCGTCGTCGCCAGCGACAGCGTTTCCCTGTCACCTTCGCTGTCGCCCCTGACCTATAGCGCGCCCACGCCAGCGCCGCGATCGCAGGCCGTCGCCGTGCCGGAAACCACGCTGGACACGCAATTATCCGACGCGGGCTATTATGCGTCGCCAGCGGCATCGGCCGTCGCCGACCCGGTCGCCCCCGCCCAGCAGGAGAACGCCGCCGCGCTGAACCAGGCGCAGGTCATCGCCCAGGCCGCCTATGCCCTGGTCGCCCGCGCCGGCGAGGATCATCGCCTGTCGCTGATCCAGAAGGGGTGAAGCGGGATGCCGGGTCAGGCCCGGCATGACGGATTGGGGAATGGCAGGAAGCGACCATTTTTGGTCGTTGAGGCTAGCCGTAGTGTTTGCCACCTGCGGACATTAGAGGCTCAGAAACGAAGTAATGTTATGGGCGCAAATATATGCATGAACTACGCACTTTTCTGATCGTTGCTGCGCGGCATTTGAACGCTCCTCTAAGAAGCGCTCTTGCTGTTGAACCGATCGGAGAGATCAACCCATACATACGACGTTCGGCAGCCACCTTTACCACCTTCGACTGTTTGGCTTTTGGGGCTGTATATTTGTATGGCGAACTACCCCTTGAGACTGAGCTATTCGAGGAGTGGATTGGCGATTTCGCTTGGGGAACAGGCGGTCCGATGCGTTACGATGAACTCGCGCACATTTTGATCCCCCGCTATTTCGAGCAAGAGACATTTTGCGTTTCCGAAGGCGAGGGCCCAAATAACAAAGTTGAAACGCGGAATGAGTGGAAGCATGAGCAGGACATTGCTGGACTGTCTGAGCTTCTCAAACAGGCATCGATCGATCACAGCCTGACGGAATGGGCGCTAGAGATAAAGCGCTTTTAACAGCTAATCGAACTCGAAACCGCCAGTCCCCCTTCCCCCCTTACCTAGCAGCGATGGGGCTCCGCCTAGAGCATCCAGCGGCTGAGGCGCGGGGACAAGCGGATGAGGTGCCACAGGGCGAAGGGTGCCAGCAGCGCGAGAACCAGCAGCCAGGGCCTGGCCAGATAGGGCGTGCCATAATGGATGAGCGCGACGTGCAGATACATGATGACCAGTGACGCCCGGCCAAGCGCGGCGAGCGGGGCGGCGACTGGCGCGAGCCGCGCCGAGAGGCGGAAGAGCAGCAGCGACGTCGCGATGCCCGATGCGATCGAGAGCAAGGGCCAGCCATAGTCGGCCGCCTTCATGTTGAGCGTCGGCAGCCAGCCGGCAAGGCCCGCCAGCGCCAGCAGGCCGAGGGGCGCTATCCAGCGGTTGCGCCAGTGCAGCCGGGGCCAGAGCGCGCCGACCCAGAGCAGGATCATCGCCATCGGCACGCTCAGGAGGCCGAGCGGCGAGGCCTGTGTTGCACGGCCGATGCCATAGGCGAGCAGCAGCATCGGGATCAGCAGCAACGCCCATCGCCGGTCTCGCGGATCGGGCCAGCGGTTGAGGGCGAAGTTGAACAGGATGCGCGCCATCATCAGGCAGGGCACGAACCAGAAGATGGTATAGGGGCCGCGCAGCCAATAGCCGCCGAGCAGGATCGGCAGCAGATCGCGCGGCCATTGGTGGAAGATCGGCAGATTGCCCTTGGCCGGTTCGATGACCTGATCGGCCAGGATCAGCAGCGCCAGGAAGATCGCATAGGGGCGCATCTGGCTGACCAGTTGCCGCCGGGTGAAGGGGCCGACCGGATGCGGCCGCGAGAGCATGCCCGAGAGCAGGAAGAAGAGCGGCATATGGAAGCTGTACATGCCGTCACGCAGGGCGCCGCGGGTCCAGACATGGCCGACCACCACGGCGATGATGCCGATGCCGCGTGCGACATCGACCCAGTCGAGCCGCTGCGGCGCATGTTGATAGGCAAGGCCCCTATTCTCCATCGGCTCCACGCCCTATAGGATGGCGCGTGGGCGTCAATCGCCCAGCCAGATTACCCGGATGCCAGATTTCCCGATCGGATTGATATTTGACCCTGCTTAGCGACAAAGTGCTGTTCATCGATGGCGAGGCCATCATCCTCGACAAGCCCGCCGGCCTGCCGGTCGACGCGCCGCGCGACGGATCGATCAGCCTGGAGAACCATCTCGCCTCGCTGACCTTCGGCTTTCAGCGCTGGCCGCTGGCGGTCCATCGGCTGGACCGCGATACCAGCGGCTGCCTGCTGCTGGCGCGCAACCCCAAGGCGCACAAGCGCTTTGCCGCCGCGTTCGAGGCCGGCACGGTCGAGAAGCGCTATGTCGCGGTGCTGGAGGGTGTGCCCGAGGCGGACGAAGGCACGATCGAATTGTCGCTCAAGAAGGTGAGCACCCAGGCACAGGGCTGGCGCATGATCGCGGCCAAGGCCGGCAAGCCGGCCGTCACCCACTGGCGCAAGCTGGCGGTGAAGGACGGCCGCGCGCTGATCGCCTTCACCCCCGAAACCGGCCGCACCCACCAGATCCGCGTCCATGCCCAGCATGGGCTGGGCTTCGGCATCGTCGGCGACCCGGTCTATGGCGACGGACAGGGCGCGATGCTGCTGCACAGCCGGTTCCTGAGCGTGCCGCGCGGCGACAACAAGGCCCCCGCACAGGCGACCGCGCCGCTGCCGCAGAGCTTCGTCGATGCAGGCTTCGGCCCGGAGATATTGGAGGAAGCCGGGCTGTAAGCCCCGGCCCTTCGCCATGGTCGCCATCCCCGTCACCCGCTCCATCGCGATCGACAGCGACGAGATTGTCGAGAGCTTCGCGCGCGCGTCGGGGCCGGGCGGCCAGCATGTGAACACCACCGACAGCGCGGTGATGCTGCGCTTCGACGTCGCCGCCTCGCCGGGGCTGCCCGAGGCGGTGAAGCTGCGGCTGGCGGACCTGGCCGGATCGCGCATGACCCGCGAGGGCGTGCTGATCCTGCGCAGCGAAGGCGCGCGATCGCAGTTGCTCAACCGGCAGGAGGTGCGCGAGCGGCTGTTCGCGCTGATCCGCGAGGCGACGATCGTGCCCAAGAAGCGGCGCCCGACCAAGCCGACCAAGGCATCGCAGAAGCGCCGCGTCGATGGCAAGACCAAGCGCGCAGTGGTGAAGCAGGGGCGCGGCCGCGTCAGGATGGACTGAAGGGGGTATTTTGGGGGGACTGGACGAAGACAGGGGCGGCGCCATAGCGGCCTGGTCGCGGCGTGCGGCCATGATCCTGCCCGTGGGGATCGGGCTGCTGCTGGCGATCGCGCTCGCGGGCGTGATGATCGACCCGGTGCAGGACAAGCGCCAGTTTACCGCCTTCCTCTTCATCCGCCAGGATCTGGCACCGGCGATACTGATCGCGCTGCTGTGCCGGTTTGGGCTGAGCATCGGGCCACAGACGCGGATCGGCTGGATGGACCGGCTGGCGCAGCGGCCATGGGTTATCGCCCTCGCGCTGGCCCTGTTCTGCTGGGCTGGCCATCATTGGCTGTTGCGCGGCTATGACCTGACCCGCGACGAACAGATGGCGAATTTCGATGCCATGATGTTCGCGCAGGGACGCCTCTTCTGGCCGATCGCGCCCGCCTGGCGGCCGATCGCCGAGGCGCTCAACCAGTTCTTCATGCTGCCGATCGCCGATCGGCAGGCCTGGGTATCGAGCTATCTGCCGATCAATGCCGCTGCGCGGGCCTTGATCGGCATGTCGGGTGATCCCGGGCTGACCAGTCCGCTGTTTACCGGGGTCGGCGCGCTGGCGCTGTGGCGGATCGCGGACCGGCTCTGGCCGGGCGATGTCGCTGCCCGCACCGTGGCGCTGCTGCTCTATGCCGGATCGTCGCAGGTCGTGATCCAGGGCATGACGGCCCATGCCATGGCCGGGCATCTGGCGCTCAATCTGCTCTGGCTGCTGCTGTTTCTGCGCGGCAGATGGAGCCACGCCGGTGCGATCCTGATCGGCTTTCTGGCGACCGGCCTGCATCAGCCGCTATTCCACCCGCTGTTCGTATTTCCGATCCTGGCCGGCCTGCTGTTGCAGCGGCGCTGGCCGCTGGCGCTGCTTTACGGGGCGGCCTATGCCGTCATCGGCCTGTTCTGGCTCGCCTGGCCCAATCTGATCGCGCAATGGGCCGGCGGCCCGATGGAGGCGCTATCCAGCACCGGCGACCGGCTGAGCTATGCGGATCGCATCTTCGACATGCTGGCCGGGTTCGGCCCCGTCAGCCTGTGGCTGATGGCGATGAACCTGCTGCGCTTCATCGCCTGGCAGCATCTGCTGCTGCTGCCGCTCGCGGCTGCGGGCGTGGGCCTTGCCTGGCGCGCGCCGCTGGTCCGGCCATTGATGGCGGGCGTCGTGCTGCATATCATGCTGGTCGGGCTATTGCTGGCTTTCCAGGGGCATGGCTGGGGCTATCGCTATCTGCACGGGCTGATCGGCAGCCTCTGCCTGCTGGCCGCACAGGGCTGGATCGCGCTGCGCGGCCATTGGCCGGGCACGCGGCTCTGGGCCTGGGGCAATGGCGCGACCTTCCTGCTGCTGCTGCCGCTGCATATGGCGATGGCCGCCTGGCTCACCCTGCCCTATGCGCAGATATCGGCGCAGATCGATGCCATGCCGGCGGATATCGTGATCGTCGATGATGGCGCGGTCGCCTTCGGCAGCGACCTGGTCGTCAACCGGCCCGATCTGTCCAACCGGCCGATCCGGCTGCTCGGCGGCAACATGACAGTGGCGCAGGTCGCCACGCTGTGCCGGGACCATCGCGTCGCCTTTGTCGGATCGACGCAGTTGCAGCCTATACGCCGGATACTGGATGCCGAGCCGGTTGAGGAACAGCGCTTCCGACGGCTGAGGAGCGTCTGTACGCCGTCCCGCCCCTGACTTCAGAGTGATTTCGCGGGATGAGCCATGTACATGGCGCGCCTCATGAGTACGTAGCTGATCGTGGCGGTCAACAGGACATTGGCTGGATAGGCGATCCAGGGAACCAGACCGAAGACGTCGATCATGAGAGCCAAAGTAGCGGTTCCGACCAACAACTGCATAAGGCAGATACCCAGATAGCGCAGCATAGGGCTTCGCCGGATGGCATGGCCGCTGAAGGTCAGGTGTCGATGCGCAAAAAAGCCGATGCAGACACTGGCTACCCATGCTCCGATACTGGCAAGAATATAGTGCAGACCCATAGCGACACTGGTCAGAAAGACGAGATAGCCTATGAGCGTCACACTGCCACCTGCAATCCCGAAACGAGCTAACAACAATAAGTTCGCCATATTCAAGTTGCGCTCCGCAGGCGTGCCCTTAGCCGGGGCAACACCCTTTCAACGATCCGAGAATCACGGAAATAGCGAGGCATATGCAGGGGACCCAGGCGCAGCAGTTCAACGAGCGCTATCGCCAGCGCTCCTTTGCGGCCATGCATAGCCTCCGCCAGCAAACCATTAATCCGCACGGAGGCGGCCGCGACACGTCGGACAGCCGACGCCTGGGCGCCATGCACGCGGTCGGCATAGCGGTTCATGACCATCTCCATCTGCGCGCGGAAATCGGCATGCGATCGACTGCCCTGCATCGTCTGCGACCCGCTATGGATACGAAAGCCCACGGTTGGTTCCGCAATATAATGAACGGGACCGAGCATCGCCGCCTTCATGTAGAGATCCCAGTCGGGCGTGTACCAGAGCCCTTCGTCCAGGCCACCCGTGCGAAGCCAGATATCCCGCGGCATAACCACCGACGGCAGAGCGACGAAATTTTGGACCAGAAGCCTTTCAACAACGCTGGCACCATCCCAATCAGCCCGCGCCGTAAGCGGGCAGCGCCACATACCCAATCTCCGTCCGTCTTCATCCACGATGTAGGCCGCCGTGAGAAATAATACGGCATCGGACGCCGTGTCGAGCGCACGGATCACCGCGTCGAGCCGGTCCGGCAACCACAGGTCATCCTGATGCAGCATTGCTACATGAGTGGCTCGGGCCATACGCACCGCGATATTGGTTTTTTCCGTCCATGACGGAACATCCGGGCAATGCTGATACCGTATCGTCAGGCGCCCGCTATGCGCTAATGCAATTGCTGCGCAATCGGACCGCTTGCCTGAATCAAGCACTATGACTTCAAGCAAACCCGACTGATCATCCGGCAAGCTGGACAGAGCTGCATCGAAATAAGCCTGCCCCTCGTGAAGCGGCATGACTACGGAAAGACGCAGCGACATCAACCGGTGCCTATACCAGCAACGGCGCCGCGCGATAAAAGCGCGATTCGTTGCCCCCGATCATGGCCATCAGAAAACCGCCCAGCACAGTCTGCATACCAATGCTGATCAAGCTCGTTCCGATAATCGCAGGCAGGATACTATAGACCGCGCCAAAATCTCTCTCTGCCCACTGCCAAAAAACAGCGAGCAGTGCCGCTCCCCCCAGAGCGGCAAAAACGAATCCAACGATCAACATGGCTTCGAGTGAAAGCCGTTCGCCCATGAATATTTCCCATGGGCGAGCGACACGATAGCCAGCGCGCAAACCATAAAGCTTGCCCGCAAACGCAAGGACAGCCGACAGATGCCCTCCCGAAAGTAGGGCTGCGGCTAGAACCACCCAATAATTGCCTACGGCAGGGAAACTACCGGGAGCAAATGCCTGAATTATCGCCATGGCAAATAGCATGATACCCACTGTCAACGCCGCCACCGCCGGCACGCCGAACAGCCAGGTCGGGCTCAGCATCAGCAGGTAGCGCAGATGGCGCCAGCCGTCGCGCCAGGGGCGCAGATGGGGGGCGCGGTCACGCAGGTCGATCGACAGGGTCGCAGGCACTTCGGTGATGCGGAAATCGCGCAGGCTGGCCTTGATCACCATCTCGCTGGCAAATTCCATGCCGCTGCCCGACAGGCCGAGCGCGGCAAAACAATCCCTGGTGATCGCGCGCAGACCACAATGCGCGTCGCTGATCCCGGAGCGGAAGAAGAGGTTGAGGATACCGGTCAGCACCGGATTGCCGATATAGCGGTTCTTCCAGGGCATGGCGCCCGGTGCGATGCCGCCCTTGAAGCGCGACCCCATGCACAGGTCTGCGCCCGCCAGCAATTCACCGATCATCGCCACACCATTGGTGAAGTCGTAGCTGCCGTCGGCATCCCCCATCAGCAGATAGCGCCCATAGGCGCCTTCGCCGCCGCCGATCAGCGCCGCGCCATAGCCGCGCCGGGCCACCGGCACGACGCGAGCGCCCAGATCGGTCGCGATCTTCTGGCTGCCGTCGGTCGAGCCATTGTCGGCAATCACGATCTCGCCGAACAGGCCATGCTGTTCCTCGATCCGCTTGAGCGCCTCGCGCGCATTGGCAATGCAATGTGGCAGGCTGATCGCCTCATCGAGGCAGGGCATGATGATCGACACATCGATCGCACGCGCGTCGGTCCGCAGGTCGGTCAGCGAACGCGTGGCTTCTACGAACATCGGACACCCTCTTTTGCCGGTCTCCAATGGCGATAAACGCTTTTGGTTAACGCTTCCTTGCCTCTGGCCGAGCCGGGCGGGCCATCCTATATGCACGCCATGTATGATTTCGCTCCCACCGCCGCCGCCGACAAGGCGACGCTTTACGCAGACCTTCTGTCCGCTGCCGATGCGCTGACCCGCGACGAACCCGATGCGGTCGCCAATATGGCGAACCTGTCGGCGCTGATCTGGCAGTTCCTGCCCGACCTCAACTGGGCCGGCTTCTACCGCATGGTCGAGGATGAGCTGGTGCTGGGGCCTTTCCAGGGCAAGGCGGCCTGCATTCGCATCCCGCTGGGCCGCGGCGTGTGCGGCACGGCCGCCCAGACGCGCGAGACGCAGCTGGTGGCCGACGTCCATGCCTTCCCCGGCCATATCGCCTGCGACGCGGCGAGCGCGTCCGAGATCGTCGTGCCAGTGGTGCATGATGGCCGGCTGATCGGCGTGCTGGACCTCGACAGCCCCCGCCCCGCCCGGTTCGACAGTGCCGACCAACAGGGGCTGGAAGCGCTGGTCGCGCGGATCGCCGGCCGCATCGGCTGATCGCCGCCCTGCCCCGTTCCGGGACAGGATTTGGCAAGCCGAACATGGCGTTGCCCGGATCGTCATGCTAATTTCCACGTTAGCATGATGACCGTGCGGGCGGCCTGACGCCCCTGCAGGAACAGGGAGCATGATGATGGCCGCCCGGATATTTTTCGCCAGCAGCGCCATGGCGCTGATCGCCGGCCTTGCGGGGCCGGTTGCCGCGCAGACACCCGCCGCGTCCGGCACGAGCGTGGTCCGCACCACGACAACGACCGCCACCGCCCATCGCTGGGGACCGCGCTATGACGGGCGATGGTATGCCGGTTGGTCCGCGCCGGGCGGCTGGCAAAGCTATCAGCGGCCGCGCGTAGGCTTTGCCCTGCCCGCCTACTGGGTCCACCCCCGTTTCTTCATCGCCAATTATGGCGTCTATGGCCTGCCGGCGCCGACCACCGGCTATGGCTGGTCGCGCTATTATGACGATGCGGTGATGACCGACCAATATGGCCGGGTGCGCGACATGCGCAGCGGCATCGACTGGTCGCGCTACGAGGGCGGCTATGAAGAAGGCACGCCGCAGCCAGCCACCGTTGCCGGTTCCGGCAGCACCCCCGGCTATGGTGCGCCCGATGACCTCGTGACCTATAGCAGCGCGCCGCAGCCCGTCCCAGCCGGTCGCCCCGGCGTGGATTATGATGCCCCCGCCTATGCCAGCAGCGCCGTCAGCCCGAACGCCACGACCGTGACGACTGTCGCGGCGGCACCGGCGCCTCCGGCAGCTCCGGTGGCGGCGACGAGCGGCACGCACTGGTCGAACCAGCCGGCGACCACGACCGTCGTGGCGGCGCCGCCGCCGGTGCCCGGCCTGCCGCCCGGCGGCTATATATCGGGCGGCTTCTATTATCCGCCGCCGCTGGTGACGACCATCATCATCAATCCTGATGGCACGACGCAGTCGAGCACGCGTTACGCGACCGAAGCCAGCCCGCGCTGAGCCCTGGCGGAACCACGACCATGGGTCAGTGCGTTGACGGGCGGGATCAGGTGACGGGAGTGGCGCAATGCTGCATCATGTATCGGTGGGCACCAATGATGTGGCGCGGGCACGGGCCTTCTACGATCCGCTGATGGCGCTGCTGGGCTATCGCAGTTTGCGCGACCATCCCCATTCGCTCGACTATGGCGTGACCGACGTGGTGTTCAGCGTGGAGACGCCGGTCGATGGCGCTCCTGCCAGCGCGGGCAATGGCGTCCATATCTGCTTCGTCGCCGCCGATCGCGGCGCGGTCGACGGATTTCATCGGCTGGCGCTGGAACTGGGCGGGACCGACGCCGGGCCACCGGGCGTGCGGCCGCAATATGACGATCATTATTATGGCGCCTTCGTGCGCGATCCCGATGGCAACAAGATCGAGGCGGTCACTTTTTCAGCGCGATAGGCGGGGCGTTCCGCGCCGCCAGGACCGACGCGGCAGGCTGCGGCCGGCCATAATGATAGCCCTGGGCGATATGGCAGCCATGCTGGAGCAGCAACGCGGCCTGTTCGGCGGTCTCCACGCCTTCGGCCACCACCTCCATCCGGAAGCTGCTGCCCAGCTTGATGACGGCGTCTACGATGGCCGCGTCGCCGGCATCGCGATCGACATGGCTGACGAAGCTGCGGTCGATCTTCAGCACATTGACCGGATATTGTTTGAGATGGCTGAGCGAGGCGAAGCCGGTGCCGAAATCGTCGAGGGCGATGCGCACCCCGCCCCGGGCGAAGCGATCGAGCGCACGGGCGACCTGCCCCGCGCCGCGCCCCAGGAAAACCGATTCGGTCACCTCGATCTCGAAATGTTCCGCCGGCACCCCATGCTGCTCCAGCCGGGTCAGGACATGGTCGGCAAAGTCGCCCTGCTGCAGGTCCGCCGCCGACGCGTTGACCGCCACCCGGCCCGGGTCGAACCCCGCTCCGAGCCAGGCCTGCATGTCGTGCAGCACGGCATCGAGCATCAATTCGGTCAGGCGGACGGCAAGCTCACCATGTTCGAAGGCGGCGGCGATGGTGGCGGGCGCCTGGACGCCGAGCCGGGGATGCTGCCAGCGGAGCAACGCCTCATAGCCGAGCACCTGGCCAGTGCGCATGTCGACCTTGGGCTGATAATAGGGCACCACCAGCCGTTCGGCGATCACCTGGCGCGCCATATGGATCATCGAGCTGCGCTGCTGCGCATCGGCACGCAACTGGGAATGGAACATGGTGAGGCGGCTGCGGCCGGTCGCCTTCGACGCATAGAGCGCAAGATCCGCCGCCTTGAACAATTCGTGCGCGTCATCGCCATGTTCCCCGAACACGGCGCCGCCGACGCTGACGCCCGCTTCCAGCAACTGCCCCTGATAGGCGAAGGGCGCCCGCATCTTTTCCAATATCGCCTGGCTGCATGCCTGAACCGCGTCGCTATCCGCCAGCGAGGCGGCAATCAGG
Source organism: Sphingobium scionense (assembly GCF_014197035.1). Classification (GTDB taxonomy): domain Bacteria; phylum Pseudomonadota; class Alphaproteobacteria; order Sphingomonadales; family Sphingomonadaceae; genus Sphingobium; species Sphingobium scionense. The sequence goes on from NZ_JACIEU010000011.1 coordinate 155,679, forward strand.
CCGAATTCATCGCCGCCCAGGCGGCCGACCACGGCATCGGCGGGCGCCGCCGCCGCCAGTCGTTCGGCAAAGCCCCAAAGCAGGGCATCCCCGGCATCATGGCCGAGCGAATCGTTGATCCGCTTGAGATCATCGATATCGAACAGCATCAGACCGAAACCCATGCCGTTAGCGCGCGCCTGCTCCGCCAGTTCCTCCAGCACGCCCTGCCACAAGGTCCGGTTGGGCAGGCGTGTCATGGGATCATGAGTAGCGGCCCAGCGGATCCTCTCCTCCGCATCGCGCTGTTCGGTGACGTCGAGGAAAGTGACGATGATCCGGCGCAACTGGCCGACTTCCGTGCGGGTCGCCCAGCCGGTGCTGCGGATCCAGCGCATCGCACCGCTGTCGGCGCGATGTACGCGCAAGGTCGCCTCGAAATGCGGCGGCAGGACATTGGCGGCGACGCCGTCCATCATCACCTTGAGCTTGTGCCGATCATCCGCGTGAACGAGCGACAGGGCCAGTTCGGTGGTGGCTGGGGCATCCGCGGTCAGGCCCAGCATCGCGCGAAACTCCGCCGACCAACTGCGCTGGCCCGACCGCGCGTCATAGTCCCAGATGCCCAGCCGCGCCGACTGCACCGCCAGGCGGAAATGTTCCTCGCTTTCGGCGACGGCCTGCTGCGCCAGCTTCTGGTTATGGACGTCCTCCAGCGTGCCATACCAGCGGATGATCGCGCCCCGGCTGTCACGCCGCGCCGCGGCCCGAGCCCGCATCCAGCGATAGCTGCCGTCACGCAGGCGCAGACGATAATCGACATCGACCGGATCGCCCGACTGCAACCGTTCGCGCCACAGTGCCAGGGTCCGGTCCATATCGTCGGGATGCAGGGCGTTGATCCAGCCGGCCCCCATCGCCTGTTCGGGCGACGTGCCGGTCAGGTCGCGCCAGCGCGGCCCCACTTCCTCGATCGCGCCGTCAGGCGTGGCGGTCCAGGGAACCTGGGGGCTGAGTTCTACCGACCAGCGATGATGTTCGCGACTTTCCGCAAGGGCGGATTCCAGCAATTCGGCCTGTTTCTCGCGACGATCATGCATATCCTCCACCGTTCCATACCAGCGCCATGCCCCCGCAGGCATTGCCTGACGCATCATGCGGAGCAGGCACCATCGGCTTGCGCCGTCTGCGCAACGCAGGCGAACGACCAGCGGTTCCGGCTGCGACGCGGCGGCAGCGGCCCGTATAATGAGCCCGATATCGACCGAATCAAAGCCCTTGCGCCAACCATGGCGAAGCAGCCCCGTGCGAAGCCCGCCGCCCCGCACCTTGCCCACCACCCAATAGGTCAGCAGACGGCCGCGATGATCCGCAAACCAGTGAATGACCGGCGCGCCAATATGGTTGAATTTAGGTGATAATGTCCGGCGTCCGGCGCCATCGCCCGGTGACATATGCGGCGCCGGCCCGCCAAGTTCGCGGGCACCATCGACAAAGCGCCGATCAGCGAAGCGATCCATCGCCCATCCCCGATTGTCGTGCCGCCCCGTTCGCCATGGCAGGGAGGATGCAGGAAAAGCTTAAACAAGCCTGCACGTAACCGGAATGATCGGGAATCTGTAAATTACAGAAACTGCCCCGTCAGCGGCGCAATATGGCGGCCAGTTCGAGCGGCAGCGGCGGCTCGTCGCGCGGCATGACGACGCGGATCGCCTGCGCCTGTTCCTCGGGATCGAAGCGGACCCAGCCGGCGCGGCTGAGCTTTTCGAGCGGACGATAGCGGATCTTGTACTGCATCCGCTGCGAGCCATCGACCCAATAGCCCAGATAAACATAGGCCAGGCCCGCGCGAGCGGCGCGCTGGATATGATCCATGATGATAAAGTTGCCGAGGCCCGGGCGGTCTTCCAGCTCGGTGTCGAAGAAGCTGTAGATCATCGACAGGCCGTCACCCTGGCGATCGGTCAGGCAGGCGCCGACCAACTTGCCGGGACGGCCATCCTCGCCGGGCAGGCGATATTCGACGACATGGCTTTCGACCGGGGTCTGTTCGACCATATCGGCGAAATCCATCTCGTCCATTTCGGTCATGCCGCCGCCGGGATGGCGCGCACGCAGATAGCGCTGGAGCAGTTCGAACTGCTCTTCAGTCGACCAGGGCTTGCAGGCGGTGACAGTCAGATCGCTGTTGCGGCGGATCAGCTTGCGCTGCGTCGAATTGGGCTTGAATTCCTGCGCGACGACGCGGACCGAGACGCAGGCCGAGCAATCCGCGCAGCTCGGGCGATAGGCGACATTCTGGCTGCGGCGGAAACCGATGCGGCCCAGCGCATCATTCAATTCCGAGGCATTGTCGCCATTGAGTTCGGTAAAGACCTTCCGCTCGCTCTTGCCCGGCAGATAGGGACAAGGGCTGGGGTTCGTCACGAAGAAGCGCGGAAAACGGAACGGTGCGCTCATGTTCCTCCCCCCGATTCAGTCATGCGAATGTGCCTTTTCATGATTGGACTATGCCGTCCCGGCCCAACCATGAAAAGGTCATTTACCACGAAATTTTTACCGATGGTTAAGCATGTCCCAAAATCAGGCAACCTCGATCGGCGCGACCTCGTAACCAGCCGCGCCCAGCGCCGCGATCAGCCGCTGGAGATGGGCGCCGTCGCGGGTCTCGCACTCGACATCGAGGCTGAGCCCCTTGGCCGGCAGGTTGGTGAAAATGCGCTGGTGCGACAGTTCCAGGATGTTGACCGCTTCCTGATCGAAGATGCGGGCAACATGGAAAAGCGCGCCGGGCCGGTCCTGAAGGATGATGCGCAGGCGGGCGAGACGGCCCGATCGGGCGAGATCGCGCAGCAGCACATTGGCCAGCAGGCGCGTATCGATATTGCCGCCGGTCAGGATCAGGCCGACATTGCGGCCGACAAATTGTTCACGATAGCTGAGCAGTGCGGCAAGGCCGGCGGCGCCCGCGCCCTCGACCACGGTCTTCTCGATCTGGAGCAGCAGGCTGACGGCTTCTTCCAGCCGCCGTTCGGTGACCAGCAATATGTCGTCCGCCAGCCGCTCGGCAAAGCGGCGGGTAAGCTCGCCCGGCTGCTTGACCGCGATCCCCTCGGCCAGCGTATCGCCATCACAGGCGAGGTCGGCGCCCTTGATGAAGTCGTACATCGACGGATAGAGTTCCGCCTGCACGCCGATCAGGCGGATATCGGGCTTCATCGCGCGCGCGGCCGTGCCGACGCCCGAGAACAGGCCGCCGCCGCCGATCGGCACGATCAGCGTGTCGATTTCCGGCGCGTCCTCCAGCATTTCGAGCGCAACCGTACCCTGCCCCGCGATGATCTCGGGTTCGTCGAACGGATGGACGAAGGTCAGGCCCTGCTCCACCTCGAGCTTGCGGGCATGGGCATAGGCATCGTCGAACTTCTCGCCATATTGGACGACGGTCGCACCATGGCCCTGGGTCTGGGTGACCTTCACGATCGGCGTGGTCGTGGGCATGACGATGGTCACGGGCACGCCAAGGCGCTTGCCATGATAGGCCAGGCCCTGCGCATGGTTGCCGGCCGACGCGCCGATCACGCCCTTGGCCTTGGCCGCGTCATCGAGTTGCAGCAGTCGATTGAGCGCGCCGCGTTCCTTGTAGGCGGCGGTAAACTGGAGATTTTCGAATTTCAGGAAGACCTTGCAGCCAAGCATCTGCGAGAAGGTCTGGCTAATGAGCGTCGGCGTCTTGACGATCGACCCGGAAATACGTGTCCGGGCCGCAAGGATATCATCGACGGAAACGGGCAGCGGCAACGCGCCCTCGATCTTGCTCAGCGTGTTCATGGCGCAGGCCCCTAACGCAAAATTGCCGGTGAAGAAACTGGCACTTGCCGAAAACTGGCCCTATGGCTTGGCTGCACGCACGAAATGTACGAGGCTTATGGCTAATATCGCGTTTATCGGCCTGGGGGTCATGGGTGCCCCGATCGCGGGACATCTGGCCAAGGCGGGGCACCACCTGACCGTCTATAATCGATCGATCGGCAAGGCCAAGCGCTGGGCGGAGGCCTATGGCGGCGAAGTCGCGATCAGCCCGGCCAAGGCGGCCGAGGAAGCGGAGATCGTCATCAGTTGCGTCGGCACCGACGATGACCTGAGCCAGATCACGCTGGGCCGCGAAGGCGCGTTCCGCACGATGAAGCCGGGCGGCCTGTTCATCGACCATACGACAGTGTCGGCGCGGATCGCGCGGCAATTGTTCGTCGAGGGCGAGAGTCTGGGCCTGCACTGCGTCGATGCACCGGTGTCCGGCGGCCAGGCGGGCGCGGAAAATGGCCGGTTGTCGATCATGTGCGGCGGTTCGGCCCCGGCCGTGGCGGCGGCAACGATCGTGATGCAGGCCTATGCCGCGCGCATCGTCCATGTCGGCGGCGCCGGCGCGGGCCAGACGACGAAGATGGTGAACCAGATCTGCATCGGCGGCGTTCTGCAGGGCCTGGCCGAGGCGATGCGCTTTGCCCAGGCGGCGGAAGTGGACCTGGACAAGGTGTTCGAGGCGATTTCGGGGGGCGCAGCGCAAAGCTGGCAGATGGACAATAGATGGCAGACGATGGCGCAGGACAGTTTCGATTTCGGGTTTGCGGTGGACTGGATGCGCAAGGATCTGGGGCTGGCGCTGGAGGAAGCGCGGGCCAATGGCGCGACCTTGCCGGTGACGGCGATGGTCGATCAGTTCTATGCCGACGTGCAGGCGATGGGCGGCCACCGGCAGGACACCAGCGCGCTGGTGCGGCGGATCACCCGCGCATGAGGAAGATGATGCTGGCGGCGATCGCCGCGCCCGCCCTGACTGTTCTGGCCCTGCCCATGCCCGCTTATGCATCGGGCGTGATCGACAATGTGAACGGTATCGCCATCGGGCCGGATGGCAAGATCGTCCATTTCGGCGCGCTGATGATCGACGATGAGGGCAAGGTCGAGAAGCTGATCCAGGGCCGCTATCAGGAGCCCGAATATAAGCCCAAGAAGCCCAAGCGCGGCCAGCCCTGGCCCGAGCGGCCAAAAGGCCCGAGCTTCAAGCTGGACGCGGGCGGCAAGACGCTGATCCCGGGCCTGATCGACGCGCATGGCCATGTCATGGGCCTGGGCCTGTCGCTCATCACGCTGGACCTGTCCGACACGAAATCGCTGGCCGAGGCGCAGGCGAAGATCCGCGCCTATGCGCAGGAAAATACCGGCCGCAAATGGATCATCGGCACCGGCTGGAACCAGGAGACATGGGGCCTTGGCCGGTTCCCGACCGCCGCCGAACTGGACGCCGCCGTGGACGACATTCCGGTCTGGCTGGAGCGGGTCGACGGCCATGCCGGCTGGGCCAACAGCGCCGCGATCCGCGCGGCCGGCGTCAGCGCCACGACCAAGGCGCCGGCCGGCGGGCGGATCGAGATGGCGGCGGGCAAGCCGGCGGGCGTCTTCGTCGACAAGGCGATGGACCTGATCCAGAAGGTCGTGCCCGCCCCCGCCCCCAAGGATCGCGACAATGCGCTGGAAAAGGCGCAGCGCGCGTTGCTGGCGGTCGGCATCACCGGCATTGCCGACATGGGCACCAGCATCGAGGATTGGCAGGCCTTCCGCCGGTCGGCCGACCGTGGCGCGCTGCGCGTGCGGATCATGTCCTATGCCTATGGCCTCGACAATATGGTGCTGATCGCCGGGCCGGAACCCACGCCCTGGCTCTATGACGATCATCTGCGCATGGGGGGGATCAAGCTGCTGCTGGACGGCGCGCTGGGGTCGCGCGGCGCCTGGCTGAAGTCGGACTATAGCGATGCGCCGGGCCAGCGCGGCCTGCCGATGATCCCGTCGACGCAGTTGCGCAACATCATGAGCCGGGCAGCGATGGACAATTTCCAGGTCGCGGTCCACGCGATCGGCGACGCCGCCAATGGCGAGATACTCGATGCAATCCAGGAAATGTCGGACACCTATACCGGCGACCGGCGCTGGCGGGTCGAACATGCCCAGATCATCGATCCGGCCGACCTGCCGCGCTTTGCGCGCTATGGCACGATCGCGTCGATGCAGCCGGTGCATGAGACGTCGGACTGGCGCATGGCGACGGCGCGGCTGGGCGAGGCCCGGCTGAAAGGCGCCTATGCCTGGAAGGCGATGCTCGACAATCATGTGCCGCTGGCCTTCGGCTCCGACGTGCCGGTGGAAAGCCCCAATCCCTTCCCCGGTATCGCCGCCGCCATGTCGCGCCAGGATGCCAAGGGCGAGCCGGCCGGCGGCTGGTTGCCCGAGCAGAAGGTCGGTTTCGAGGCGGCGCTGGACGGCTTTACCCGGCAGGCGGCCTTTGCCGGCTTTGCCGAGAAGAAATTCGGCAGCCTGGTGCCGGGGCAGCGGGCGGACTTCCTGCTGATCGACCGCAATATCGAGACGGCCAGCCCGACCGACATTCGCGGCACGCAGGTGCTGGAAACCTGGATCAACGGCAAGCGGGTCTATGTTAAGGGGCAGTAATGGCAAGCTGCAGCGATGCTGACGCATCAGCAGCTTGATACGCTCAAACGCCGCGCGGGCTTAATCTGTGCTCGATAATGACCGCCAGCGTCACATCGCGTTATCGGCGGCGTTCATCGCGTCGTCGATCGTCTCGGGCAATGGCGGCTGGACCGGGCGATCGCAACCGGCCAGCTTCATATGGGCGCGCAGCGTGTCCATGCGTCCCAGGTTCCAGCGCGCCAGCGGCACGCCGAGCGGACGGAATTCGGCGCGGTCGAACAGTTCGACCACATAGGTCTTGCACAGTTCATCCACCTGATCGAGCGTCAGCATGCCAAGGTTCATCACCATCGGCTTGCCCGGCACGCCGTTGCGGCCGCGCACCAGATCGGTGACGTAAAGGCCGCCGCGCGGATCGACCAGCACGACATCGGCGCGCGAGGCGTCGATCATGCGATGGCTGGCAGCATAGGGTTCGACGAACACATGGGTGCGCCAGACCAGGAAGCCTGCGGCCAGCAGCGTCACCACGAAGCCGATGAAGATCGGCCGCATCGCGCCCTGTGGCCGGAAGCGCGCCCAGCCAAGGCCGCCGAGCAGGCAGAAGGGACCGATGAAGCCATGGGCATAACGGAAGCCCCAGCCATAGCCCTGCGCCAGCGCCAGCACGCAGCCGGCGATGCATCCCAGCGCCAGCGGCAGGGCGATCTCACGCCCGCGGATCGCATCGCGCCAGCGCATCGCCAGCACGCCAAGGCCCGCGAGCGGCACCATCAGGATGTTGTTCCAGGCGGCGTAGCGGCTGAGATTGACCAGCGGCTGCCAGCGGTCGCCCAGGCGCTGGAACAGGCTGCCGACCTTGTCGGCGACGCCGGCGGAGGGGCGCACATCGGTCGGCGCGCCCAGTGCGTGGAGCAGGAAGCCGGGCCAGATCTTGGCCCAGACGATGACGATCGCCACCAGGGTCAGCGCGTGGAAGGCGGCCACGGTCCAGCGCCGGGCCAGCAGCATCCAGAGGATGAAGGGGGCAATGAAGATGGGCGGGAAATGCCATTGATGCAGGCCCGCCGCGATCAGCGCGACCACGCCGGCCGACAGATGCCCCGCAATGCCGCCGCGCAGCACCAATGCCAGCCAGACCATGTTCAATGCGAAATGGCCGGTCATCGCATAGGGGGTCATCGCCGTGACCCAGAGCTGGGCCGAGGACAGGCCGAGCAGCATCGTCACCCAGACGGCATCGGGCCTGTCAGGGAAGAGATGGAGCGCCACCCGCCATAGCGAGAAGAGGCCGAGCACCAGCAATACCGGGCCAGCGAGATTGGGGTCGCCCATCTGCCAGAACAAGGCCTGGATCGCGCTGTTCACCGGCAGATAGGCTGCGGTCCAATAGTCGGCGGCGCCGAAGGGCGAGAAAAATTCGGGCATGATCGCCCGGCGATAGGGTTCCCATTCGATCGGGATCGGACGGGCGAACAGGCCTTCGCGCATATAGGCGGCGGCGAAGCGCGCGACCTCTTCATCGCGGGAAACCGAATAATCCTGGAACAGGGCATAATGGCCCGCCCAGGCGGCCAGCCCCAGCAGGACGATGATCGGCACGATGATCCGTGCGCGCGGTTGCGGCAGGCGAAAGCCCATCCCTTCCGCAAAGGGGGCAGCCAGCGCCAGCAGGAACAGGCCGATCATCAGCGCCGGAAAATCCTGATCCAGGAACAGGATGACGGCGAGGCTGACACCCTGACGCCAGGTCACATGCCACAGGAAGGTCGCGCCCAGCCACAGGGCGAGACCGATCGCCCCGGCGAGGAACAGGCGCCGCGCGCTGACGAAGGGCATTCCCCCCGGCATCAGCTTTCCAGCAATGCCCTGTTGACGAAGATGCCGTCCATTTCAACGAGCAGCGGGAAATGGCCCTTGTTGTTGGCGAAGAAGGCGGAAGGGACGAAGGCGCGCGCCTCCAGCCAGTCGATCATCGCACGATAGCCGGTGCCGCCTTCATAAATGGGACGCACGCCCAGTTCCGTCTGGATGCCGGCCATGTCGGCGATGACCGCGCCCGCCCCTTCGCAGACCGACAGGTCATGGCCCTGCGTGTCCATCTTGAGGAAGGGCCGGGCGAAGCCATGGGCGGCGCGCAGTTCGGGCAGCAGGCTGTCGAGCCGGCGGCACTGCATCTCCACCGTCTTCGTCACCTTGTTGCGATCGGCGAAGATCGCGTCCTGCGCGCCCGAGGGAGCCTTCAGCGAACTGAACTGGTCGGCGGCCATGATGTTGAAGCTGGCGGTGCCGTCGAAATCGGACAGGGCCATGTTGAAGACATGCCATTTGCGGTCGGACGCGGCGGCCTTGCTCAATTCGGCGAAAACGTCCGGGTTCGGCTCGAAGGAGAGGATGGTGCCGGCAAAGCCCGCATCCTTGCGTGCCATGGTCGCATATTGGCCGCGATTGGCGCCGACGTCGAACAGGCAGTCGATCGCGAAGGCGGACAGGAAGCGCTTGAGCGCCTGGATCTCGGGATATTGATGGACGCGGCCGGCCAGCGCCAGGCGCAGGGCCAGTGCACGGTCGGACAATTCGCGGACATAGCGGCTCATGCGCGCAGCACCTGGCGGTAAATATCGATCGTCGCCAAGGCCATGTCCTTCCAATTGCCCATAGTATCTCCATAGGCGCGCGCCCGCGCACCCGCTGCCTGCCTGATGGCCGCGCTTTCGATCAGCGGCAAGAGGGCTTGGGCGAGCGCCACCGCATTTCCGGCCGGAACCCGCGTGGTGATGCCGTCCGGCAGGGTGCCGAACATGCCGGCGTCGGAGGTGACCATCGCCTTGCCATGGTGCAACGCCGACAGGAAGGCACCGCTCGAATCGATATGGCGATAGGGAAAGGCCATCAGGTCGGCTTTCGCCATGTGCGCGTCGAGCCGGGGTTCGGTGAGGAAGCCGAAATCGGTGACGAGACGGTCGCCGAAGCCGGCGGCATGGACCGGATCAAGGATCGGCGCGACATCCATGAAGGGCTTGCCGGCCAGCACCAGTTCGAAGTGATGGCCCGCGCGCCAGAGCGACAGGCAGGCCTCCACGAGCAGGTCGACGCCCTTATATGGGCGGATGGTGCCGAAGAAGAGGATGCGGGGCGCAGCGGGTTCGGGGATGGCGGCAAGGTCCGCCGGGGTGGCGGGCGCAAGGCGCATCGGCGGATGCGGCGTCACATGGATACGGGTGGGATCGACGCCCTGTCCGACCAGCGCCGCGCGTGTCGTGTCGCCATGGACGATCAGCGCATCGAACCGATCGAGCAGGCCGCGATAGCCGCGCCCCTGCAGGCCGCTGTCGGCATGATAGGCATCGGCATTATGGACGGTATGGACGAGCGCGGTGCACCCCTTGAGCCGATCGAGCATCAGCCTGTCCGCCGGTGCCAGAGGCAGCCACTGGACATGGGTCACGTCCGCGCCGGTCATCGTATCGAGATTGCCGAGCGCGCAGGTCAGGCCATATTCGGCCGCCTTGGCGAGGCGGAAGGCGCCCCCCTCCCCCAGCCGATCGCGCAGGGCCTCGCTGTGGCGGAAGAAGCGCGGGGCGTAGCTATAACCCTGCGGCACGATCGCATCGGTGGCGCGCATCGGCCGGCCGAGCAGGGTGACGTCCGCGCCCGCCTGTGCCAGACCGGCGCATAGCCCGTCATCATAGCGCCCGGTGAAGAGCGAGGGATCGAGCATGGCAATCTTCATGCGCGCACCAGCCGGCGCAGCGAGACGAGATGGAGGCCGGCGGCCAGCATCAGGGTCAGGGCATAGAGGCCAAGGAAGCCGAGATCGAAGCGATCGGGCCAGAGCGCGCCGGCGAGCGGCACGCTGAGCAATGATCCGGCAAGGAAGGGCAGCGAGCGCTGGAGCAGATGGGCAAAGCGGCCGAGCGCAGCCTGGACATAGACCGAGACGCAGACGACCGAGAGCGCGACCAGCGCCAGAGCGGTAAGGCCAAGGTCGGCCTGGTCGATCGCGGCGCGGCCGTCGAACAGCTTGTCGAACAGCCAGCAGCCGACCAGAATCAGCAGCGCCGAACCGGCGAGCGCGAAGAAGAGCGCGGCGCCGAGCGCGCGGGTCAGGAGCTGGCGCACCCGCGCACCTTCGCCGGCATGATAGGCGCGGGTGATGCGCGGCAAGGCCGCCTCCACCATGGCGCGCACCAGCATCGAGAGCGAGCGCGACATCTTGAAGAAGAAGTCGAAGAGCAGCATCGGCCGGGCATCGCTGGTGGCGATGGCGATGGTGAAATAGGGCGCGTTATAGGCGATGATGTCGGAGACGGTGAAGGCAGCCGACGCGCCGATGTCGCGCAGATAATGGCGGCGCACATGGCCGCCGCCGACACGGAAGGCGAACCAGTGGCTGCGGCGCATGCCGAGGCGGCGATGGACATGGACGATGGCATAGCCGATCACCAGAACGCTGATCGCCAGTTGCAGCGCGACCGACAGACGCGGATCGAGCCCGAACAGGATTGCCGCCAGCAGGCCGATCGTCACCACGCGGCGGGCGCAATCCAGCCCTTCCCACAGAAAATTGCCGTCAATCGCCGCCAGCGCCCGCTTGGCGAGCAAAGCCGGCAGGTTGAGGCAGGCGGTCAGGAAAAAGAGCAGGAACAGCATCGGCATGGCAGTATGCAGCCCGCCCAGCGCCAGCGCGCCGAGCAGGAGGACGACCGCGCCGGCAATCAGCAGCCCCAGGAAGAGGAAGAGCACGCCCATTTCCTCCAGCCGGAAGCCGCCATCGGCCGCCTCCTCATCACTGCCCAGCCAGAAGCGGCGCAGGCGCGCATAGATGATGCTGGTGAGGCCGAACTCCGCCGAAATGGTGAAATTGCCGAAGGCGACCAGCAGCAGGAATGCCTGGAACTCCGCCAGCGGCAGCACCCGCACGAAGACGAAGGTGACGGCGAAGCCCCAGATCATCACCAGCCCGACATTGGCGAGCTTGACCAGCGCGAGGATGCGGGCGGATGCCTCCATCCGCGCAAGCATGCTCACTGCGTCGCTGTTCCCAGCGGTTTGCGCGCGCGGAACAGCCGATCATCGAGCGCATAGAAATGGCGCGTGTCGGCGTCGATGTCGCGCGCGTCAATTTCCTCCAACTCGAAACCGGCGGCGCGGATGCGATCGGCAAAGTCGAGACCGTACTGGCGGACATGGTCCCATTGGCCGAAGCGGCGTTCACGCTCGCGCGGAGGGATGTCGAAACTGCCATCCTCGGTCGGCTTGTCCCACAGCGGCACGATCAGCCAGGCTTCGCCGCCCGGCTTGAGGGCACGCAGGATATTGCGCAGCACGGCCATGTCGTCGGGCACATGCTCCATCACATGGCTGGCGTAGAAGAGGTCGTAGCGATCGCTGTCGGACAGTGCCATCAGGTCGACCTGGTGCATGCCGGGCACGGTATAGCGCGCGGGGTCGAGATCGGCCGGGACATAGTCGGCCGCCGCCGAGAAGCGCTTGACCAGGCTCCCCTCATTGGGGGCCATGTGCAGGATTGCGCCGTCGGTCGGCACGGTCAGCACGCCCTTCATGAGCAAATAGTTCATCAGCCGCTCGCGCGGCGAGGCGTTGCAATTGGGGCAGCCCCATTCGCCATTGTCGCCATAGCGGAAGAAGCCGACGACCGTCATGCCGCAGGCCGGGCAGCCGCGATTGGCGGAAGCCCCCAGTGCCTTGCGCAGGTCGAGACCCAATTTGGTCAGATGCTTGCCGGCGGCCTTGGCCACCCGCTGGACAGTAATCACGCCATTCTCCGCTCGGTATCAGCTTCCGGCCTATACAATATGGCGCGGCTTTGGCGAGGGGGATCAGCGTGACTTGGCAGGATTCCATGTCGTGACAGTGCGGCCGCTCATCGCCTTGAGCACGCCCTGCAAGGTCGCGGCATAGGCGATCAGTATGTCGACCAGCGCCGCCAGAGGCCCACCGCGCGACCGCAGGCCGATCCAGGCGAGCAGCGCAATGCCGATCGCGCCGGTCATGTAGAGCATCGGCGACAGGCGCAGCGCCAGCACCCCGGCGGCGATCGCGCCGGTCAGGATGAACAGGCCACCGAACCAGCGGACGATCTTGCGCGAGGCATATTTGAACCGGTCGATCGCGGCCATGCGGCGCAGTTGCGGGCGCAAATGGCGGTGCGTGTGCCAGGCGCGGGCGGCGATCCGCACCTTGCGCCGATATTCGTCCTTGCGCCCCGTCACCAGCCGTTCACGCGCGATCACATCCTTCGCCTTCACCAGTCGCTTGCCGGCAAAGACCACCGCCATGGAGACGGTAAGGTCATCCAGCACGCTATCGGGAAATTCGGGATAGAGGCTGCGACGGATGGAGAAGATCGAGCCATCGGCCCCCAGCACATTGCCGGTGCGCGATTCCTCGTCCTTCAGCCTTTCCTCGATCCGCCAGTAGAGCGAGCCGACGGCGGCGGTCGCACTGTCCCCCTCGCCCAGATAATGGAGCGAGCCGAGGACGCCGCCGACGGCAGGATCGGCATAGCGGGCGAGCAGATTGTCGATTGCGTCAGGATCGAGCAGCACATTGGCGTCGGTGAAGATCAGTATGTCGCCGCGCGCGCGGGCGGCGAGCAATTTCATGCCATGCGCCTTGCCGCTGCGCCCCGGCCCGCGCAGCAGCGTGACCAGATCGCCCTGCGCCGCGATCAGCGCGGCGGTATCATCGGACGATCCATCGTCGAAGGCGAGAATTTCCAGCGTCGGATGGCGCGCCTTCAGCATCGCCAGATTGGCAAGCTTTTCCGGCATCGCCGCCGCCTCATTATAGGCACAGAAGAGCAGCGAGGCGCTGGGCACCGGGCCAACGACCGGCGTTTCCGCACGGGTCGGCAACAGGCGCAGGATCAGCGGGTAGAAGAGGAAGGGCCAGGCGACGGCAATTAGCGAGGCCAGCAGGACCAGGGCAAGCAGCAGGTTGGTCACGGTCAATAGGCCTTGTGATGGACCAGCACGCCGAGTGTCGCGACAATGATCCGCAGGTCGCGCCAGATCGACCAGTCGCTGACATATTCAAGGTCGGAACCCAGCCGGTCGATCAGATCCTGATGATGATCGGTGGCGCCGCGATGTCCCCGCACCTGGGCCAGGCCGGTCATGCCAGGCTTGATGCAATGGCGTTCCCAATAGCGGGCATCGACCTCCCAATAAAGGCTGTCGCCCGCCTTGGCTGCGGCGGCATGGGGCCGCGGGCCGACGATGCTCATGTCGCCGTTCAGCACGTTGAAGAGCTGGGGCAGTTCATCGATACTGGTCTTGCGCAGGAAGGCACCGACGCGGGTGACGCGATCATCGTCGCGCTTCGTCAGCGTCGCGGCCTTGTGGTCGCTTACCTCGGTCCGCATCGAGCGAAACTTGTAGATGGAGAAGGGTCGCGCGTCCTTGCCGATGCGCGGCTGACGGAAGAGGATCGGGCCGGGACTGGTCAGCTTCACCGCCAGCGCAGCGCCGATCAGGATCGGCGAGAGGGCGATGGTCGCGATGGTGGCGACGATGATGTCGAACAGCCGCTTGATCAGGCGATCGCGGAATTGCAGCGGGCCGCCGGCGACGATGATCGTGGGCTGGCCGTCGAATTCGTCGACCCGCGCAGGCGCGAAGCGCAGCAGTTCGGGGACGACGATTTCGCCCCGCGCCGACAGCGACTTGAGCGCGGCCGACCAGTCGTCCATCCGTTCGAGCGGACAGGCGACGATCACCCGTTCCGCCATGCCAACGGCAGCGGCGAGGCGCGCAGCCATGTCGGCATCATGGCGTTCGGGATGGAGATTGGCAGAGTCGGCCTGGATCACATCCATATGGGCGCCGGTCTCGGTTGCGATCTCTACCCCGTCCATGATGACCGCGGTCAGATGCGGCACATCGCCAAGCACCCGGACGGCGAGGCGCGCGACCGCCAGGCGCACCAGCGCCAGCGTGGCCGCGCCGAGCAGCAGGCCGGTCAGGAAGGTCAGACGGGACAGCTGTTCGGCGATCTTGCCCAGATAGACGATCAGCAACATCAGCAGCGCGGCTTGCGCCAACGCGAGCAGCGCGCGGAAGATGCCGCGTCGCACCCGGTCCAGCGTGTTGATGCCATAGGCCCCGCCCTGCACCGCGAGGATCGCATAGAGCGGCGCGACCATGGCGAACATCACCAGGCCATGGGGCTTGCCCGGCTCGCCCCAGAACGCGCCTACCACCAACCAGTTGGCCGCAAGGAAGGCGATGAACAGCCCTGCCATGTCGCCCGCCAGGCACAGCGCATAGAGGCGCAGCCGCACAATTTCCTTCGAGACGGTCAATGAGGCGCTGTGCATGATCATTATTCTGCCCCGTTGGCACCGGGTTGGGCCGGTTGCAAGGGGATCACGCGCCGAACAGCCGGCCGAGCGCCTTGTCGAGCATCACCATTTGCCATAGCAGGCGCCCATGGTCGGAAACGCCGGCCTTGTGGTCGGCCGCGACCTTGGCCAGCATCTTCGTGTCGAACCAGCCGGTGCGGGCGAGCGCGGAGCCGCCCGCGACCGCCGTCGCCTCGCCCGCCAGCGCGCCACGGAACCAGGCGCTGATCGGCGTAACGAAGCCCATTTTCTGACGGTAGAGAATATCCTGCGGCAGGAAGGGTTCCATCGCCTTCTTCATGAGATATTTGCCGCTATTGCCGCGAATGCGCTGGGCGACCGGCAGGCGCGCGGCAAATTCGACCAGCCGATGGTCGAGCAGCGGCTCGCGCGCCTCCAGACCGACGGCCATGCTCATCCGGTCGCTCTTGGTCAGGATGTCGCCAGGCAACCAGATGCGGATATCGGCATATTGGGCGCGATCGAGCGGGTCGCGCGCCGGGGCATCGGCCATCGCCTTGATATAGCGATCCTCCGCGCGATAGGCACCCAGCCGGCTCTTCATGTCCTGGCTGAACAATCGCTGGCGCAGCGCATGGGGCGTCACCCCGACCGAGGCGGCATAAGCCTCGCCACCGTCGCCGGCCAGTTCCAGGAAGGTCGACTTGGCGCGCAGCGCGCGCGGCGCCCAGTCGGCCTTGGGATAATAGCGGCCGAGCGTGCCGAACAAAGGTTCACGCACCGAAGCGGGGATCAGGCCGCGCAGCCTTTCCCCCTGCATCTGGAAGCGGTGGCGGCGATAGCCGGCGAACGCCTCGTCCGCGCCATCGCCGGACAGCGCCACCGTCACCTGTTCGCGCGCCAGTTCGCAGACCCGGTAGGTCGGCAGCGCGGAGGCATCGGCAAAGGGTTCGTCGAAATGGAAGGCCAGCGTGTCGGCCAATCCATAATCATCGGGTGATACGATGCGGGTGCGATGATCGGTGGCGAAGCGCCGGGCGATCCGGTCGGCATAGGCGGTCTCGTCCAGGCTGGCGACATCGAAGCCGATGGTGCAGGTCTTGACCGCCTGGTTCGACGCCTCTGCCATCAGCGCGACGACGCTGCTGCTGTCGACGCCGCCGGACAGGAAGGCGCCGAGCGGCACGTCGGACACCATGCGCGAGCGCACCGCCTGACGCATCAGCGCGACCAGTTCCTCCTCCAGCGCCTCGGGCCTGGCCTTGCTGCGATCGGCAAAGCTGATGTCCCAGTAACGCTGCGGATGGGGCAGCGGGCGGCCGCGCACCAGGCGCAGCGTCTCGCCCGCGCCGAGCTTGCGCACGCCCGCGACCATGCAGGCATCGTCGGGGACATAGCCATAGGCGAGATAATCCTCGACCGCGCTCAGGTCCGGCGCGCGGCGAAGCAGCGGATGGGCGAGCAGGCTCTTCAGTTCCGATCCGAAGATCAGGCTGCCATCCGACAGCAGCGCATAATGGAGCGGCTTCACCCCCAGCCGGTCGCGCGCCAGCCAGAGCGACTGGGCGCGCGCGTCAAACAGGGCGAAGGCGAACATGCCGTTGAAGCGGCTGACGCATTCCTCGCCCCATTGGCGATAGCCGTGCAGGATGACTTCGGTATCGCTGTCGGTGCGGAAGACATGGCCCTTTGCCTCCAGTTCGGCGCGGACCTCGGCGAAATTGTAGATTTCACCGTTGAAGGTGACAACGAGGCTTTCATCCTCGGTCAGCATCGGCTGGGCGCCGCCGCCAAGATCGATGATCGACAGGCGCAGATGCCCGAGGCCCACGCCCGGCGCGGTCCAGATACCGCTGCCGTCCGGGCCGCGATGCGGCATCACGTCCAGCATGGCGCGCACCCGCGCAGGATCGACCGGCTTGGCCGTTTCGAGATGGAAGATGCCCGCAATTCCGCACATTGTTACGGTCCTAGCCTATGCCCGCGCTGCGGTCAGCCAATTCCTTCACATTGCCCAGATCATGCAGAAAGGCGGCGATCGCCGTGTCGGAGGGATAGCCGGGGTGCTCTTCGGCGGAAACAAGGATCGCGACCGAGCGCGGATCGCGGCCGAGCAGCCGGGCGAGCATGGTCTGCACCTTCACCTCCGGCTTGCTGCCGGTCGGTGCGCCCTGCCCCACCACATAGAAGCTGACGACATGGCGGACGAGCGGACCGGGACCGGTGATCTGCTCGCCGCGCGCGTCGGCGGGTGCCGGTGCGGGCGAGGACCAGGTCCATTCCCTGTCGGGATCGACCGCGCCCTGGCCGAAACCGACCAGTTCGCGCTTGTCCTCCTGCCGGTCAAAGGCGGCGACGACGAGGTCCACGACCTGTCCGTGCGCGTTGGTGTAGCGGCCAGCGATGAAATGATCGGCACCATCGAAGCGCGGTTTCCAGGGATAGGTCTGGGCGGCACTGGTGCGGGTCCAGCCCGGCACCACTGGCAGATCGATGCGCGATGGCAGCGGACGGGCAGTGGCTGCGGTGGCCGCCAGCCAGAGCGGCGCGGCGACGATGATGCCGAGCGCAATGGCCGCCATCATGCCGGCCGGCGCCTGCCGCCGGACGGTGCGCTGCAGCGGGGCGGGATCGAACCAGGGGTCGCCAGGCTTGCGATCGAAGAATGGCCAGGCGGTCGCCATCACGATGATCATGATGATCGCGAAGAAGACCCAGCCATAGACGACATGGTCGAAACCGACGGCGGCATCGACCGTGGTCAGATGGGCGACCAATATGGTGGCGAATGCGCGCACGCCATTGGCCAGCACCGACAAGGTGAGCGCTCCGGCCATGAACAGGATGCGGCGCGGCCAACTCTGGAAGCAGACATTGCAGACCAGCGCGCCATAAGCGGTCATGGCGATCAGGAACTTGGCGCCCGAACAGGCCTCCGCCACCTCGAAATAGCCGGTCGGGGTGGTGATGAAGATGCCCTCCATATGGGCGGGCACGCCGGCCAGCGTCAGGAACATCATCGACAGATGCGCCGTTACCAGCTGAAGATGCGGCACGATCTCCTCACCGAAGGGGACCATGAAGAAGGCATAGAAGAGCGGGAAGAGCAGCGCGCGCGCCACCATCGGCCCGAGCAGCGCGATCACCGCACCCTGGAGCATCAGGACCAGGGCGCCATGGCGGACCATCGCGACGCCCGCCGCCGCGCCGAGCAGCCAGGCGAAGGCGCCCAGGCCAAGCCAGATCAGGCCCGGCGGCCAGGCGACCGGCTCCAGTTGGCGCAGGCCGGGCAGGCGCTGCTGCACCAGCCAGGCGATGAGGATCGGGATGAACAGGCAATGGCCGAAGGTGGAAGCGTTCCACCAGATCGAGACCATCGAATAGAGATCGTCGAAGAAGAGCGTCAATATGGCAGCCGCGACCACACCCAGCGCGGTCAGATGGCCACGCCAGCCGGCAAGGCCCATGCGCGGCATGTCGGCAAGGGGACGGGCGCGATCGGTCATGCCGCCTGCGGATCGGCCTTGCCCGGCGCGCCAAGCAGCAGGTCGGGCAGACCGCCCAGCGTCGCCGACCAGCGATAGCGCGCCTCGACACGGCGACGAGCGGCAAAGCCGAGCTGCGTTCCTCGCGCCGGATCGGCGAGCAGCCACAGGACCGCCTGGGCTTCGGCCGCCGGGTCATCCGCGACCAGGAAATCGCGGCCATCGACCGCATCAATGCCTTCGGCCGCCTGCGACGAGGCGACGACCGGGCGGGCCATCGCCATCGCTTCCAGCACCTTGTTCTGGATACCGCGCGCGATGCGCAGCGGCGCCACGACCAGATCGGCAGCGGCCAACCAGCCGCGCACGTCGGGCACGCCGCCGGTGACGACGACGCCGGGAAGGTCGGCGAGCGCCTGCACCGGCTTCGACGGGTTGCGGCCGACAATGGCGAAGCGCACATCGGGGCGTGCCGACTGGATGGCGGGCAGCGTCTGGCGCGCGAAACTCTCGACAGCCTCGACATTGGGGCGATAGTCCATCTGGCCGGTGAAGACGATCAGTGGCCCCGCCCCCTTCTCGACGGCCGGGAAATCGACCGCCGGATCGAAATAGTCGAGCGCCACGCCATTTTCGAGCGCGACGATCCGGTCGGCGCCAAGGTCGCAGGCGTCGCGGAACAACGCCGCTTCGGCTTCGCTGACGAAGCTGCAGATGTCGGCGCGGGCCGCGACCTTGCGCTCGAAATCGAGCAGCACGCGCCCCTCGCGCCGGTTGATCCAGCCCATCGGACCGGAACCCTGCGCCCCATAAGCGGCATATTTGGCCGAATCGAAATCGACGAAATCCATCAGGAAGCGCACCCCCGCCGGCAGCATGGGCACGAAATGGGCCATCTGCGCCGAATAGGCAATGACGGCGCGGATCGGCCGTTCGGCCATGACCTGCGCGACCCAGCGATGGAGGCCCGGATGATCGAACAGCGACACCAGCAGCGACTGGCCGCGCGCCAGGCCGGTGAGGCCGGCGACCATGCGCGAACGGTCGCGCATCAGCACGCACTGGCTGGCCGTCAGTTGCGCCATGTCGGGGGCAAAGCCCATGTCGCGATCATCATCGGCAAAGCAGCCGACATGGACCGGCGCCATCTGCGCCAGCCGCTGGAGCAGATGATAGGACCGGATCTTGTCGCCCCGGTCGGGCGGGAACGGGATACGATGGCAGAGAAAAAGAAGCTCGCCCGTCATCCAAGGCCCCGCGCGATATGGGGACCGATCAGATTGGCGAGAGGCAGCGGCAGCTTCTTCCACAATTCCACCTTGCGCCGATATTGGGGCGAGAGCGGATTGACGTCACGCGTCTCCTTGCCCGGCGCGGTGCGCAGATGATAGCCGAGCGGATCGCCCTCGAAACCCCATGTCTTCTTCCAGGCGGCGGGGCCGGTGCCGACCTTCGACCGGCCGAAGTCGAAATGGGTAAGGCCGCGCTCGCGCGCCTGGCGCATCAGGGTGAAATAGAGGACTTCGTTGGAGCGCATTGCCCGCGCCTCCAGCCCGGCGCCATGCCAATAGGGCATGCAGGCGCCGCCATGATAGAGGCTGATGACCGCCGACAGCGGCTTGCCATCCTTCGATACCATGGCGATGTCCGCATCCGCCCCGAACCGGTCGAGAATCGCATCGAACAGCGCGCGCGGGAAGACCGGCGTGCCCAGATTATGGACGCTCTGGCAATAGAGGCGATAATGGATGTCGCGCAGCCGCTGGTCGCGGCCGGTCTCGAACTGGAGATCATTGCCAAGGCCCTTGCGGATTTCCGCGCGGTGGCGCTTGGGGATCGCCTTCAGTTCCGCTTCGTCATCGACGGCAAGCGCGCGCGAGAAACCGAGATAGGCGTCGGCCTTGTTCTGCCATGAGGCGCCGCCGGGCGCTTCGCCGCCGCGCAGTTCCAGCGTGTCGCAGCCGAGCTTTTCCGCCTGATACCAGGCCGCGTCGGAAAGTTTGGCAATCGCCTTGCGATGGGACGCGAGGATGCCGCCATCGACCGCGAAACCGCTGCCGACCAACGCCTTGCCGAACAGGGCCGAGCGGATATGGGTGAGCGGCAGCACGCCGTTGATCTCGCCCGAGGGCGTGCGCGCGACCAGCATGATCGCCTTCTGGCCGGTGCCGGCCTCCACGCCCATGATCCAGGCCGGTCGATGAAAGGGCGTCGAGCCCGGCTGGGCGCAGACCCAGGCATCGACTTCCGCCACGACAGCCGGATCGGACAGGCGCGCCTCTCCGACGATGACGCTCAGATCGACAATCGCATTCATCTGGTCATTCCCTCAGTACCCCTGGCACCGGCATAGGCCCGAAGGGCTGAATATATGGTAATCAGCCAAGACCCCGACTGATCATCGGCCCCAGAAGATTGGCGACCGGGAGCGGCAATGTCTTCCACAGTTCAATCCGGCGCTGATATTTTGCGCTGGTCGGGCTGACATCGCGCAAGCGACCGGAGGGCGACCAGTCATGATAGACGAGCGGCTGCGGTTCGAAGCCGAAGCTCTTCTTCCAGGCCGCCTGCCCGCTGCCCACCTTGGACCGGCCAAAGTCGAAGCGGCCGGCGCCGCGCGCGCGGCCATGGCCCATCAGCCGATAATACATGAGTTCGTTGGAGCGCAGCCGCCGGGCATCGGCGCCGCCGCCGCCCCAGAAGGGCATGACCCGGTCGCCATGATAGAGGGTCAGCACGGCCGAGACCGGACTATCGCCATCGCGCACGATGCTGATGTCGGCATCCGCGCCAAAGGCGGCGATCACCTCGCGGAAGAGGCGTGCGGGGAAGACCGGGGTGCCGAGGTTGCGGACGCATTCGGCATAGATGCGATAATGGTCACGCAGATGCGCCGACGAGCGGCCATGATCGACGGTCAGCGCCGGATTGGCCAGCGCCTTGCGCAGTTCAGCGCGATGCTTGCGCGGGATGGCGAGCAGTTCGGCCTCGTCATCGGCGGCGAGCGGGCGGACGAAGGCGACATGCTCGCCCGCGCAGACGCGCCACCCCTCCCCCGGCGCGACACCACCGCGCAGTTCGACCGGCACATCGCCGCGCGCCCGCGCCTCGTTCTGGGCGGCAGCGGCCAGGGCGGCGATCACGGCCGGATCATCGGCCAATATGCCGCCATCAACGGCGAAGGCGGCGGACACCAGCGCCTGCCCGAACAGGCGGCTGCGCACATGCTGGAGCGGCAGCAGGCCGCAAATCTGGCCCGAGGGCGCGACCGCTGCGAGCATCAGCGCCCGGTTCGCGGTCGCCCGCTCGATCGCGATCAGCCAGGCCGGGCGATGGAACGGCGTGCTGGCGCCATGACCGAGGACATAGGCATCGGCCGCCTGCGCCTGTGCCGGATCGGCAAGGTCCAGCGTGGTGATCGCCAGATCGGCCCTATTACCCGCGATCATGCGACTCGCGCCGCTTCCTGCGCGACCAGCGCGTCGACGCGGGTCCAGGCGAAATCCTGCGTCAGACGGCGCAGCTTGGCGGCCATGACGGACAGATTGGTATAGTGGCGCACCCGCGAGCGCAGCGGCGCGCCGGCGACGCGCGGCTGTTCCGGGTCGATTTCCCAGGGGTGAAAATAGATGATCGCCGGCCGCTGCGCCTGCCCATTCACCTGGCGGATCGCCCAGCGCGAAAAGCCATAGGGCAGCAGCCGGAAAAAGCCCCCGCCCCCCGCCGCCAGCGTACGCTGGCCAAGCTTCGCCGTCGTTACGGGCAGTTCGAGCAGGTCCGATCCCGCCACCGGTTTCCAGGCGAAGCGGGGCGAATCCGGCCAGCCATAATGATCATGCCGGATCGGCGCGACGCTGCTGGAATAGGCATAGCCCTCCTCCGCCAGGATCGGATGCGCCCAGGGCGTGCGCGGATCGATCGAGAAGCTGGGCGCGCGATAGCCCGACACCTTCTGCCCGCTCGCATCCTCCAGGATCGCGCGGGACTTGCGCAGGTCGGCGCGGAACTGTTCGGGCGTAAAGGTGAAGACGCGGGCATGATCATAGCCATGGCTGGCGACTTCATGCCCGGCATCGGCGATGCGGCGCATCAGCGCGGGATAGCGTTCGGCGACCCAGCCCAGCGTAAAGAAGGTCGCGGTGACACCGGCCTGCGCGAACAGGTCCAGCACCGCATCGGTGTTACGCTCGACGCGATGCGTCAGCCCCTCCCAGTCGGACCGGTCGATCGTCCGTTCGAAGGCGCCGACCTGGAACCAGTCCTCGACATCGACGGACAGGGCATTGTGCATCATGATCTTGTCCCGGTTGCGCGCGCGGGCGCGATCAGGCGGCGTTGCGCTCCGGGTCGGCGACGCGCTCGTCGCGCTCGACCCAGTCCACGAGCATGGTCAGCACGCGTCGCAGCGCCGCATCCTGTTCCTCGACGCGGAATTCGAGGCCCGACAGGCGCTCCTCGACCAGAGCGAAGCAGCCCTTGAGCGCTTCGGGGTCGACCGTCGGCGCGGCGTAGGAGGCATGGTTCTGCATCGCGCGCAGGGCGGCGATCTCGGCACGCAGCGCCTCGATCTCCTCATGCACGGCGGGCGATACGAGATCGGGCTGCGCCGGCGCCTGCCAGGCGACCGCCTGCGGTGCGGGGGCAGCGGCAACCGGTTCGGCCGGTGCGATCGGTTGCGGCGCGGTTTCGCCGGCACTATCCAGCACGGACGGCGCGATCGGTTCGGCGCTGACATCCTCGTCCACGCCCATATCCTCGATCACTGCCTGGACCGCCTGACCGTCAATCTCGGTCAGTTGCTCCAGCGCGCCCAGCAGCAGCACCCGACTGACCAGCGCGTTGATGCGGCGCGGCACGCCGCCGGTGGCGGCATAGATGGCGTCGAGCGCATCATCGGTGAAATAGGGATTGCCGGTCCAGCCGACCAGCGTCAGACGATGGCTGATATAGGGTTCCACCTCCTGCGGCAGCATCGGGTCGAGATGATGGGTCGCGATCACGCGCTGGCGCAGCTGCTCCAGCTCGGGCGAGCGGACGAGGTCGCGAAATTCGGGCTGGCCGAGAAGGAATATCTGCAACAGCGACTGACCGCCCAACTGGAAGTTGGACAGCATGCGCAGTTCCTCGATCGCCGAGACGGGCAGGTTCTGCGCCTCGTCCACGATCAGCAGCGAGCGGCGGCCGGCCCGGGCCTGGCCCTGAAGATAGGCCTCGATCTGGCGCAATATCTGCGCCTTGGCGACGCCGTCGGTGGCCAGGCCGAAGCTCTGCGCGGCAAGGCGCAGCATGTCGTCGCCCTCGACCTGGGTCGACACGATCTTGGTCGCGGTCAGGCGCGCCGGATCGATCGTGCTCATCAGATGGCCTACCAGCGTCGTCTTGCCGGCGCCGATGTCACCGGTGATGACGATGAAGCCCTCGCCCTGCGCCAGGCCATAGCCCAGATAGGACAGCGCCTTGCGATGCGTCGTGCTCTCAAAATAGAAATGCGGGTCCGGCGTCAGCTGGAACGGGCGGCCCTGCAATCCATAGAACTGATCGTACATCTGTCGTCTCCATCCGGCTGACCGGCGTAGCATGAACGCCGTTATAGCCCGAATTTCCTTAAAAGCTGTAACGCAGGCCGACCTGGCCCATCGCGTTGATCAGCGTATCAAAATCATCCGCCTTCGCCGCATCGACCCCAAGCGAGGCCGATGCCGTAAGCTTCCTGGTCAAGCCCCTGAAATAGCTTGTGAAGGCACCATAGTTCAAGACGTCGGCGCGCGCGCCGCTGGCATCGAAATAATTGATGTAGACCGCCGTATCTAGGGAATCGCGGTCGTTGAACGCATAGGTGACGGTGCCATTGCCATACCAATTCTGGTCGCGGGTACCGCTGATCAGCACGCTCTGGGTCGTCGGCGTGATGAACTTGCGGTTGGAATAGCCGCCGCCCAGGCCAAAGCCCCAGGGGCCGCGCCGGGTGGAATATTGCCCGGCGACGCCACGATAACGGAAATTGGCGCCGGTGATGCCGGCCAGCGCATCGTTGAAGCATTCGCCCCCGCCGGTCGGCGAGAAGGCGCAGCCGGTGAGATCGCCGGTGAAGGGATTGCGCGGCACGATCAGGTTGGTGCCGGTGAAGGCCGCCGCATCCGCCGTGATCATCCGGCCGAAGCTTTCGATGCCGTCGAACACGGCGATGCCGATGCTGCTGTTGCGGCCCTGCCAGGTGAACTGGCCCTGATAGGACATGCCGCCATAGCGTTCGCCCACCGTCGCCTTCAGCGAGGTACGGCGATTGGGCCGCCACAGCACGCCCACATCCCAGATCAGGTCGCCGAAATCATAGTAAAGCGCGCGCGGCGAACTCTTGTCGGTGACATAGCGGCCGTTGCGGATGATCGGCACGCCATCCTCGTCCAGCAAGGGCGCGCGCTGGCTGATCTCGATATCCTCATAGCCGATGCCACCGAGCAGCGCGACCGTGGGCGAGACCGGCATGATCGCATCGACCCGGCCCCAGACATCCTCGAACCGCTGATCGAGCTGGCTGGCATCCTCGCGGCTATAGCCGGCGCTGGCGGTCAGGCCGACCGGCAGGATCGTGCCTGGCGCGAAACCGACGGAGCCTTTGAGGTCATGGGACCAGCTTTGTGCAAAAGAACCATTGGCGATCGCGGCGCCGGGGGCATTCACATCGACATCATCATCGACGCGGGCATAGCCCAGCCGATAGGAGGCCTTGATGTCGAGATCGCCGACCTTCGTGGCAAAGCTCGGGCCGATATAGCCGCCCCAGATCTGGCTGGTAAAGCGATTGTCGATCGCCGCGGCGCCCGAATAGCCATCGGTCCGCACCCGCGAGGCGATTCCGCCGGCCTGCAGGGTGAGTTCCGGGGTCAGCTTGTAGCCGGCATTGGCGATCCCACTCAGCACGTCGGAATCGGTCGCGTGCCCCCAGCCGAAACTGTGCATATACTGGACGTCCGCCGCGGCGTTGAGCCGGCGGGTCTGGACTTCCATCGTCACCCCGGCGGTGAGATTGGTATAGGTCACGACGTCGCCGTCGCCCTTGAGCGGCACCATCACCACCTGGTCGATGCCCAGATAGGGCGTGACGTCGACCTTCCTGGTGGACGCCGACGTGCCTTGCGCAAGCGCCGGGGCGCTGACACTGGCAAGCACCAGCAGCGAGGTGCCGGCGATCAGGGCGCGCGCGGTCATCCCGCCTCCCCCTTGCCATAATAGGAACCGAAGCGACGGGCGCCGCCGGTATAGCGAACGGCGTTGAGCAGCAACTGGACCTGCGCCCCGCCCTTGAGCAGTCCGGCCGCCTCCCGCAGCGCGCTTTCCGACGTCTTGTCGGCGCGCACAACCAGCAGCGCGACCGCGACATGGCTGGCCAGCACGGCGGCGGGCGAGGCCGCGAGCAAGGGCGGCGAATCGAACACGATGATGCGGTCGCGCCGCCCCTCGGTCAGCCGTTGCAGCAGCATTTCGGTGCGCGCGGAGGCGAGATATTCGGTATCGGCATGGCTGCGCTGTCCCGCCGGCAGGACCGACAGCGAGGGGATGTCGGTGCGAAGCACGCAATCCTCGATCGCGACCAGCGGATCGGCGAGCGCGTCCATCAACCCCGGCCCGGCCTGCAGGCCCAGCGTTTCGGGGATGCCCGGATTGCCGAAATCGGCATCGACCAGCAAAATTTCGCGATCCTGTTCAGCCGCCAGGCTGAGCGCCAGGTTGATCGCGCAGAAGGTCTTCCCCTCGCCACTATGGGGCGAACAGAGGAGGATGCGGTTGCCGCGCGGATTGTCCTGAAGATGGGTCAGCAGCCCGCGCTTGAGCAGGCGGAACTCCTCGCTCATCGCGGTGACCGGCGCGCCGGGCACCAGGAAGCCGGCTTCGGTCAGCCGGGCGCGATCGACCGGCTGGGCCGGGCTGGTCCAGGCCTGGGCGCGGAAGATCGGCGCCTCGCCGGACGCGACCGTGGCCGGTGCCTGCGGCGCGGGATCGAACATCGGCGGCGGTGGCGGTGCATCGGCCGGCACATCGACCGCCGGCGCAGCGCGGCCCCGCAGGGCGGCCTGGAAATCGAAAATCTCGGTGGCGCGTTCGATCAGCGAGCCGCGCCCCTTGATGGGGCTATGCTGGTTCATGGGATCAGGCTCCTTCACGCCGTACCGCGCTGGATGAATTCGACGACGATCAGCAACAGACACAGGGCCGCCAGGCCGCCGCTGGCGCCCGCAAACCATTTCATGCGCTGCTTGTCGAGGGCGACCTGGGCCGTGCTGGCGACCTGAGTGATCGACCCGGCAACCGGGATGCCAACGGCCCGCTCCAGACGAGCGGCCGTCGGGAAGGTGCCCTTGAGCTGACCGATCGCAAAGGCCACGCCGACGCCGGCACCAATGCCGACGATCAGCACGCCCAGCAACAGTAGCGGCCGGTTGGGCGCTGCGGGCGCGTTCGGCAGGCTCGGCGGCAGGATGACGCGGAACTGGACAGCCCCGGTTTCCGTCTTCACGTCACCGCGCAGGCGGATTTCCTCGCGGTCGGCGAGCAGCTTGTCATATTGGGTCTGCAGCGCGGCATAGTCGCGATCCAGCTTTTCCTGTTCGGATGCCACGCCCGGCTCATCGATCTGATGCGCCGTCATGGTGTTGAGATCGGCCTGAAGCTGCGCCTTGCGGGTCGATAGCGCCTGTACCGTCGCTGCGCGTTCGGCCTGCATGGATTTCAGCGAGAGATAAGCCGGGTTGGGGGTACCGCCCACGGCCGCCGCGCTGCCGCCGCCCTGGCGACGCAGATTGTCGACCTGGCGCTGGGCCGCGATCACGTCGGGATGGTTGCTGGTCCAGCCGCGTGCGCGCATCGCCGCAAGGTCCGACTGGGCCTGTGCCAACGGCGACACACCGCCGCCGACCGTCATGCCCGGCAGGGTTGCCGGGGTGCCGGCCAGTTGGCCGTTCATTGCGCTGAGCGCGCTCTGCGCCTGCACCAGTTGGGCGTCGATGTTGTTGATTTCCAGCCGCGCGGCATCCATCCGCTGGCTGATCGTTCCGGCCCCCGGCAACACGCTGGCATAGCGCTGGGCGAATTCGACGCGCCGCTTGTCGGCGACCTCCAATTGCTTGCCGCGGCCGGCGATCTGCTGGTCGAGGAACGCCAGACTCTGACGGGTTTCGGTGCGACCCCCGGTCAGATTTTCCTCCTGGAAGATGTCGATCAGCTTCTGCACCACCTGCTGGGCGATGCGCGCATTCGCGCCGTCCGACAGGCCGCTGTCGGCCGAAGTCGCGCTGATGTCGATCATGCTGGGATCAGCCTGGGCCAGCACGGTGATATGTTCGCGCAGGGTAGTGATCTTGCCCGCCACGTCGCGCGGCCCGGCGATAGTCTGCGCCAGGTCGGTGCCACGCACGACCTTTTCCAGATTTTCCGCGCTGAGCAACGTCTGGCGCACCCGGTCGAGATCCTGCTGGGACTGGACCTGGGTGATACCGATCTTGTCCTCCAGCAGCGACTGGGTGTTCACATAGACCCGCGCCTTGGATTCATAGCCATTGGGGATGAGCGACACGCCCAGCCAGCCCAGCATGCATACGCCCCAGGCCACGGCCAGCGCGATCCAGCGCCGGCTCCATATGCCGTGGAGGAGGACCAGCAGCTCGTCGTACAGACCCGCCATGATCAGAACATGCTTTCGGGAATGATGATGACGTCGCCGGGCGCCAGCATGACGTTTGCCTTGGTATCGCCCTTCTTGAGCAGGTCGCCGAGACGAACCTGATATTCCTTCTGCTTGCCGCTGGCCTTGTCGAAGCGGACCAGCCGCGCGCGATTGCCCGACGCATATTCGCTGAGGCCACCGACCGAGATCATGGCATCAAGCAGTGTCATGTTCGCGCGATAGGGAATGGAAGCGGGCTTTTCGGTCGCGCCGACGATGCGCACCTGCTGGCTGTAGGTGCCCGAAAAATTGTCGACGATGACCGACACCAGCGGATTTTCGATATATTGCGACAGTGCCAGCTTGATGTCGTCAGACAGCATCTTGGGCGTCTTGCCGACGGCCGGCATGTCGGTGATCAGCGGCGTGGTGATACGGCCGTCGGGACGCACCTGGACCTTCGCGCCCAGTTCGGGATTGCGCCAGACGAAGATGGTCAGATTGTCGAGCGGGCCGATGATATATTCCTCGCCCGGCCCTTCCTGGGTCGCGACGAAGGATGCGGGGGGAAGCTGCGGCGCGGAACCGGTCGATGCGCAGCCCGACAGGGCCACCGCAGGCAGCGATGCACCGATCAGGAGCCTGGAAATCCGCTGGAAACGCATAAAATTCACCCCTTCATACCATCATAGCCGACAGGCGACCGACAGGATATGGTCGCACGCAGGCCCATGGCTTCATCCTCGTCTTGCCGGAAAAGGGTAAAGATAGGGTTAGGCCTGCTGTCGCGCATGAATCAGCCAAGTAATAGTTCGCGAGGACTTGGATGACCAAGAAAGGCGGCCGGACTGGCCGACGCGCCATATGCCCCTGCCAGGAAAATCGCGATGAAATCACCCGGCGCGACCGGCGGCAACGCCAGCTTCTCCCCCAGCCGGTCGATCGGCGTGCAGAGACAACCGACCACATTTACCGGCTGGGTCGATGGCTCACGCCCGAAGCGATTGGCCACCGCGATCGGGTAATTGCGCCGCACGACCGTGCCGAAATTGCCGCTGGCGGCAAGCTGATGGTGCAGGCCACCATCGACCACGACGAAGGTTTCCCCCTGGCTGGTCTTCACATCGACGACCTGGGTCAGATAGACCCCCGCCTCCCCGACCAGCCAGCGGCCCAGTTCGATCGCGAATGCGCTGTCCTTCAGGATATCCGGCAGCGCCTTGACCGCGGTGTCGAGCGCGACACCGATCGGCCGGATGTCCAGCCGCTCGTCACCGGGGAAATAGGGGATGCCGAAACCGCCACCCAGATTGACCAGTGGCGGCGCCGCGCCGACCGCATCGGACAGGCGCGCCGCCAGATCGATGGTCGCCGCCTGGGTCTCGATGATCGCCATCGGGTCGAGCGCCTGGCTGCCGGCGAAGATATGCCAGCCACGCCAGTCCGCGCCGCCATCGATCATCGTGCGGGCCAGCGCGGCCGCGCGATCGGCATCGACGCCGAAGGGCTTGGCGCCGCCGCCCATGCGCATGCCCGAGCCTTTCAGATCGAAATCCGGGTTCACCCGCACGGCCAGACGCGGCACCTTGCCCAGTCGCTCTGCCACGGTGAGCGCGCGGGCGCCCTCCCCTTCGGACTCCAGGTTGATGGTGATGCCGGCGTGGATGGCGGCTTCCAGTTCGTCATTACGCTTGCCCGGCCCGGCAAAGCTGATGCGCGCCGGGTCCATGCCCGCGTCCAGCGCCATTGCCAGTTCACCGCCCGACGCAATGTCGAAACCGTCTACCAGACCCGTCATGCGCGCCAGCAGCGGCGCATAAGGATTGGCCTTGATCGCATAATGAAGGTCGATCTTCTTGGGGATCGCCTCGCGGAAGCGGCGGACCTGCGCTTCGATGATCCCCATGTCATAGACGAACAGCGGCGTGTCGCCCGCTTCGTCGACCAGGCTTGCCGCGCCGCAGCCGCCGATCAGCAGCATGCCTTCTTCCTCGGCGAACCAGGCGGGGATGGGGCCTGTGGGTTTCACGACGCATACTCCTTGGCCAGTGCGACTCGATCGATCTTGCCATTGGGGTTACGCGGAAACTGTGCAAGCACTAGCGTCTCGCGCGGCTGCATGAAATTGGGCAGTTCGGCCTTCAGGTGGGCGGCGACGGCGGCGGATATATCGGGATCGGCGGCGCGCAGCAGCAGCAGCACCGCCTGCCCCAGCCGCTCATCCCTGACACCAAGTGCGACAGCCTCCGCCACGCCGGCGACCGCAACCGCCGCCTCCTCGATCTCGGTCGGGCTGATGCGATTGCCGGCCGACTTGATCATCGCGTCGTCGCGGCCGACGAAATAGAGCAGTCCTTCCGGGTCGCGGCGCACCGTATCCCCGGACCATACGGCAATGCCGCCATGGCGGGAGGCTGACGGCGCCGGCTTGAAGCGCTCGGCGGTGCGCGCAGCATCCTGCCAATAGCCCTGCGCCACCAGCGGCCCGGCATGAACCAGTTCGCCCGGCTCGTCATCGCCGGCAAGGCTGCCGTCGGGGCGAACCACCAATATCTCGGCAAAGGGAATGGCAGACCCCATCGAATCCGGGTGACTGTCAACCAGAGTAGGCGACAGATAGGTGGAGCGGAAGGCTTCGGTCAGGCCATACATGGGATAGAGATCGGCCTGCGGGAACAGCCCGCGCAGCCGCGCCACCAGCGGCCGGGTCAACGCCCCGCCACTATTGGTCAGGCGACGGAGCTTGGCCGCGATCTCCACGGGCCAGTCCAGTTCGGTGAGTTGCACCCAGAGCGGCGGCACCCCGGCCAGGGTGGTGATGTCCCAGCGATCGACCGCCTTCACCACATCGCGCGGCGTCAGATAGTCGAGCGGATAGGCGCAGCCGCCCGCATACCAGGTGGAAAGCAGCTGGTTCTGGCCATAGTCGAAGCTGAAGGGCAGCACGCACAGCGTCCGGTCCTCCGGCGCCAGCCCCAGATAATGGGCCACCGACACCGCGCCGAGCCAAAGATTGGCGTGACTGAGCATCACCCCTTTGGGCCGGCCGGTCGATCCGCTGGTGTAGAGGATCGCGGCCAGAGCATCGGGCGTGGCATCGGACGGCGGCAGCGCCGCGCCACCGCTCATCCCCGCCGCCGCATCATCTTCCCGATGGAGATGGCAGTCGGCCGGGACATCGGCGGGCGCCAGCGTCGATAGGCGGCTGGCCGTGCCGATCAGCAGCGCGGCGCCGCTGTCGGCCAGGATATGGGCGACCTGCGCATGTTTGAGCAGCGGATTGATCGGCACATGGACAAGGCCTGCACGCGGCGCGGCGAGCGGCATCAGCGCGGCAACCGGCCCCTTGGCCACCCAACTGGCTACCCGCGCGCCGGATGCAAGGCCAAAACCGGCGAGCCATCCAGCCAGACGGCCAAGTGCCTGTTCCAGCTCGGCATAATCCAGCGCGCCCGATCGGCCCGCCAGCGCCGGCCGTGCCGGATCGCCATGCCGCAGCAGATGGTCTATCGGCTGCACATCAGCATGGTCGATCGGCGCCTTGGAAGCCAACAGGGGGTCGCTTAACATCATGTCCAGAATTTGGTCCTAAGGGCGTCTAAGAACCGGGAGATAATAGGTTGCTCGTCCCAAGGGAATATCGGACCCTGTCGGAAGTGCGTTCGGTGCTGGGTAGCCGGATGGACCGCGCCCATGTCCGCAGCCTGTTCGATCGCCTGGACTGGTTCGAGACATTGCACCCCCACTGCCTTGCCGACACACCGTTGCGGGTGCTGCACCAGACAGAGGACGCCTGCGAGGCATGGTTGTTCCTTCTCGCCCCCGTTCCCCACCGCCTGACTGCGCTCGCCAACTGGTATAGCTTCGCCTGGAGCCCTGTCTTCCTGGGCGCCCCGGACGCGCAGCAGCAGGCGCGCCTGCTGGAAAATATCGCCCGCCACCTGCTGCGTGAGCAGGCACAGATCGATCTATACCCCCTTGCCCAACCCGAACCGCTGGTCAGCGCCTTTCGTCGCGCCGGCTGGTTCGCGGTGCAGCGGCGCATGGGCAGGCGCTATCTGCTCCATGTCGATGGTCGGGATTTCGCCAGCTATTGGGCGCAGCGCCCAGGCCGGCTGCGCAACCAGGTGCGCCGCAAGGCACGGCAGAGCCGCTATGACCTCAGCATCAGCGACCGACTGACCGATGCGCTGTGGCAGGATTATGTTGATGTGCAGGCGCATAGCTGGAAAGCGCCCGAGCCCGGCCTGCCCTTCCTGCGCGCCATGGCACAGCGGGAAAGCGATGCCGGCACTTTGCGGCTGGGCTTTGCCCGGCTGGATGGCCGCGCCGTGGCGACACAGTTATGGACGGTGGAACATGGCATGGCGCTGATCCACAAGCTGGCCCATGACAGCGCCCATGACGAAGGATCGCCCGGCACCCTGCTCAGCCATGCGATGTTCGCCCATGCCATCGACCAGGACCGGGTCGAGACGATCGATTATGGCACCGGTGACAATGACTATAAGCGCGAATGGATGGACGAGCGCATTCCGCTCCATCAGATCGACCTGTTCAATCCGCGCCGGGCATCGAGCTGGTTTCCCGCCGCACGCACCTGTATTTCCGCGCTTGTCGGATAGGCGGCGAGCCATTAGATAGCCGCCCATCATGCGGGCGCACAATTCTCAGCCGGTCGACCGGACAGACGATATCGAAACCCTGGTACGGGCGCTGCTGCGCGACGTGCTGAGCCTGTCGCAGGACCGGGTCGATGCCTTCGATCCCGACACGCCGCTGTTCGGCGCATTGCCCGAGCTGGACTCGATGGCCGTTGCCGGCCTGCTCACCGAGATGGAAGATCGCTTCGACATCCTGATCGAGGATGAGGATATCGACGGCGACACGTTCGAGACCTTCGGCACGCTGGTCACCTTCCTGCGCGCGAAGATCGGCTAAACGCCACTTTCCCCCAAGGAATTCGGGCTGAGCCATTTCTGGCCCAGCCCTTTTTTCTTAGAGTCCGTTTGAGAAAGCCGGTTCCAGCCCGCTCCCCCGCCCAACCGCCCGATCCGGTATCATCCTGTCGGGTGGTTGGGCTGGAACCGTACTGAAAAATCGCCCTTTCGCGATTTTTCAAACAGGCTTTTACGCTTCGACCAGTTGCTCGAAATCGGCTTCGGCGAGGAAGCGCTCGACGTCGAGGGCGGCCATGCAGCCCATGCCGGCCGCGGTCACCGCCTGGCGGTAAATCTTGTCGGTCACGTCGCCGGCCGCGAAAACGCCGGGAATGGCGGTGTGGGTCGTGCCCTTCTCCACCACGATATAGCCTTCGTCGAGCGGCAGCTTGCCATCGAACAATTCGGTCGCGGGGTGATGGCCGATCGCGACGAAGCCGCCATCGGTCGGCACATGCGACTTCTCGCCGGTGACGGTGTCGATCAGGTCGACGCCGACCAGGCCTTCGGGCGTGCCACCGCCGACGAACTTGTCGACCGCCTTGTTCCACAGCACCTTGATGTTGGGATGGGCATGCAGGCGCTGCTGCAGGATCTTTTCCGCGCGCAGCGAGTCGCGGCGGTGGATCAGAGTCACGTCATGGCTGTGGTTGGTGAGGTAGAGCGCTTCCTCGACCGCCGTATTGCCGCCGCCGATGACCACGACCTTCTTGCCGCGATAGAAGAAGCCGTCGCAGGTGGCGCAGGCGCTGACGCCCTTGCCCTGCAGATGCTCCTCGCCCTCGACGCCGAGCCACTTGGCCTGGGCACCGGTGCAGATGACCAGCGTATCGGCGACATAGAGGGTGCCGCTGTCCCCCTTCAGCTTGAAGGGACGTTCGCTGAGGTCGACGTCGACGATCTGGTCATACATCATCTGCGCGCCGACATGTTCGGCCTGGGCCTGCATCTGCTCCATCAGCCAAGGCCCCTGGATCACATCCTTGAAGCCCGGATAATTTTCGACGTCGGTGGTGATGGTCAGCTGGCCGCCCGGCTGCATCCCCTGCACCACGATCGGCGCGAGGCCCGCGCGCGCGCCATAAATGGCGGCGGACAGGCCGGCCGGGCCGGAGCCGAGAATGAGCATGCGGGTGGAGTGGGTGGCGGTCATCGATAATTCCAGCTGCGATTCGTGTGGCCGCCAGAGATAGGCCCTGACAGCCCCCGCGCAAGCAGGAGTTGGGCAGGAGATTTGCTTGGGGCGGCCCAAGACAGAGGCCCATGCGGGCCTTTCCACATGACAAGATCATCATTGCACTATGATCCACAATATATCACAAACAGCCCCAACGATAACGCGCAGGAGAGATCAGGCATGGCAACATTCGTGCTGGTGCATGGCGGGGGACATGGTGGCTGGTGCTATCAAAAGGTCGCGCGGCGGCTGCGCGCAGCGGGGCATGAGGTCCATTGCCCGACGCTGACGGGCCTGGGCGAACGCGCCCATCTGCTGAACGCCGACATCGACCTCGACACCCATATTCAGGACGTGGTGGCGCTGATGACGTTCGAGGGGCTGAGCGACATCATCCTGGTCGGCCACAGCTATGGCGGCATGGTCATTACCGGCGTTGCCGACCGCGTGCCGGATCGTATCCGCGAGTTGGTCTATCTTGACGCGGCCCATCCGCGGGACGGAGAATCGCTGCAAATAGTGGCGCCGGCGCAGATGGAACCGACCCGTGCCATGGGCCGCTCTGTCGACGGGATCGAACTGGTGATGTGGCCCTTCCCCGGCATGGCCAGCTTTTTCGGCATCACCGATCCGGCCGATGTTACCTGGACCGAGGAAAGACTGACGCCGCATCCGTGGAAATGCTTTGGCCAGCCGCTGCGGCTGGAAAATGGCGACGCCGCCTTCCGCCTGCCACGCACCAACATCAATTGCATCCAGGCCTTGCAGAACAGCCCGGACGAGGCGCGGGCGCGCCAATTGGACGGCCATCGCAATTTCGAGATCGACACCGGCCATGACCTGATGATCACCGAGCCGGACGCGGTCGCGACCATGCTGCTGGAGGTGGCGGGTTAGGCCCCCTCCCCTTAGTCGAGGACGTTGGGCAGATCCTCGAACCCCTTGCGCAGGGCGGCGGACCAGCCCTGCGATATCATCGCGAACTCCTCGTTATCCGCCTCGATCCGGGTGCGGACACGGAAGTCGAAACTGTCGGTCTCGATCACCGTCAGGTCGAGCGGCATGCCCACCGACAGGTTGGAGCGCAGGGTCGAGTCCATCGATACCAGCACCGCCTTGGTCGCATCCTCCAGGCTCGTCTCGCGCTGGATGATGCGATCGAGGATCGGCTTGCCATATTTATGCTCGCCAATCTGGAAGAAGGGCGTGTCCTCGGTCGCCTCGATGAAATTACCAGCCGAATAGATGAGATAGAGGCGCGGCTTGCCACCGCGGCGCTGGCCCGCGATCATGATCGACGCGCTGGCGGCGGCCCCGTCCATCGCGATACTCTCGCGATAGCGCCCCTGCATCGTGCGCATCGCGTCGCCCACCAGTTGCGCCGCGCGGTGCATCGTGTCGCAATTGAGGATGGTCTCGACCTCGGGGTCGCTTTCCGCCTCGCGGATCGCTCGCGACAACATCGTCTTCACCCCCTGGGTGATCGACAGATTGCCCGAACAGAGCAAGGTGATCGCCCGCTCGCCCGGCACATGATAGGTGAAGCTTTTCCGAAAGCGCGCGATGTTGTCCATGCCCGCATTGGTGCGGGTGTCCGACAGCATGACCAGCCCCTGGTCCACGCGCACCGCCACACAATAGGTCATCGCCCCGAAGTCCTGCTTATCTCTACCCTAGGAGCGGGGCGTGGGCGTGCTCTGCTGTTGCTGGCGTTGCAATTGCCGTTCCTCGACTCCGTCCTCCGCCTGCGCGATCCTGACATCGGCGTCAATGCTGATATCGCCCGCAACCGTAACGGAGCCCCGTATCGGGGCAGCTTCATCGGCATCCAGGCCACTGGCCAGGCGCAGATAGCGTTCGGTGATGCAAACCCGATTGGACGGATCAAAACCGACCCAGCCGAGCCCCGGCACCAGCGCCTCTGCCCAGCCATGGGTTTCGTGCAGATCCCCTTCGCCCGCCAGCAGATAGCCAGAGACATAGCGCGCCGGAACGCCGAGCAGGCGCGCGCCGGCGAGGAATATCTGGGCATGATCCTGACACACGCCGGCGCCCAGCGCGAAGGCTTCGGCCGCCGTGGTGTCGGCGCCGGTCACGCCTGGACGATAATCAACCATATCGCTGATCGCTGCCGACAGCGCGTGAAGCTGGGCCAGCGGCCCGTCTCCTTCCGGCAGGGCGGCGACCATGGCGCGGATCGCGTCCGACGCCTTGGTCAGCGCCGTGTCGCGCAGGAAATAGCGGGCATCGACCCGACAGTGCGGCAGCCCGCCGATACCATGGGTCTCACGCGTCTCGACCAGCCCCTCGGCAATGATCACCGCCTCGCTGAGGCTGTCATGGCGAACCCACACCGCCTCCATCTCGCCATAGCTGTTGGGACGAAAATTGGTCAGCGCCTCGCCATTGATGCTGACCTGCCAATCATGCACCTTCTGCCCCGGCGTATCGATCGGCATGAGCTTCAGCCGCATCGCGACACGACCGACCGAAGCGGGATAGCCGTAGACGGTCTGGTGACGGACGAGCAATTTCATGACGGTCTCTCCCCCCTCTCAGCCGAAATGATAGGTTTCGGCGATTTCGACGCCGAGCCGGTTGCTCATCATCAGGCTATACTGCACGGTTTCGTGCAGGCCGCGGCGGAAGATCTCGCCGCTGTCCAGTTCCTCCAATTCGCTCACCAACTGCTTCACCGTGTCATGGCAGGGGCCGCGCGCATTGTGCCAGCCGGCCAGCCGGTTGAGCCGATAGGCCAGTTGATCGCAGCAATAGGCGACGCTGCGCGGGAACAGCCGGTTGAGCATCAGGAAATCGGTGATCTGCCAGGGCGTGTAGGTGCCGCCATAGACATGATGATAGGCCCGCGCGCCCGACAGCGCGTAAAGCACCGAGGTCCATTGATAATGGTCGCGATTGCCGCCGATAACCTCCGTCTCGGGCAACAGCACATAATATTTCACGTCGAGCAGCCGCAGCGTCATCTGCGCCCGCTCCAGCGCCGAACCGCAGCGCAGGAAGTCATGGCCTTCGTTGCGCAGCTGGCCCGAATGGGCAGCGCCGCGGAAAGTCATGACACGCGTCTTCACCCAGTCGATCAGCGCGGGCAGGTGCGCCCTCGCCTCGGCCACATCATAGCTGTCAAGCTTGCGCCAGCCATCATTGAGCGCCTCCCACATGTCCTGCGTGAGCATGGTGCGGGCCGACTTGGCGTTGGCGCGCGCCTTCAGCAGGCAGGATCGGATCGAGCTGGGATTGTCAGGATCCAGCATCAGATAGGCGACGATGTCGCTTTCCGTCACCGGCACACCATCCGGGAAACGATGCCCAGCCCCGGTCGCACGCACCACCGATCGCCATTCGTCGCGATGATTGGCGCCCGGCAGGATCGCCATCCGCTGCCCCATCGACAGCAGCCGCGCGGTGGCCTCGGCGCGTTCCATATAGCGCGCCATCCAGAAGAGATTTTCGGCGGTCCGGCTCAGCATGTCTTGGCTCTTTTCACCGTGGGGGCCGGCGTCGTTGCGCCCGCCCCTGCATCATCAAGGGATATCGGAAGGAAGGAAGCGGCCGCGCCCATCAGTCCTGCAACACCCAGGTATCCTTGACCCCGCCGCCCTGGCTGGAATTGACCACCAGCGATCCTTCGGTCAGCGCCACGCGGGTGAGGCCACCGGGCACCAGCCGCAATTGCTTGCCGACCAGGCAATAGGGACGGAAATCGGCATGGCGACCGACCACGCTGGCCGGGCCGAGCGTCGGCACGGTCGACAGGTCGAGCGTCGGCTGGGCGATGAACTCGCCGGGATTGGCCTTGATCCGCTCGGCATAGGCCTCGACCTCGGCCTTGCTCGCCTTGGGACCGATCAGCATGCCATAGCCGCCTGAACCATGGACTTCCTTGGCCACCAGCTCGTGCAGATGCTCCAGCACATAGGCCATTTCGTCGGGCTTCGAACATTGCCAAGTCTGGATATTGTCGAGGATCGGCTCCTCGCCCAGATAGAAACGGATCATCTCGGGCACATAGATATAGACCGCCTTGTCGTCGGCGATGCCCGATCCGGGCGCCGACGCCAGCGTCACGCCGCCATTGCGATAGACGCTGAAGATGCCCGGCACGCCGAGCAGGCTGTCGGGGCGGAAGACCAGGGGGTCGATATATTCGTCGTCGATCCGGCGATAGATGACATCGACCGCCTTGGGGCCGAGCGTCGTCTTCATCCAGACGCGGTCATTGTCGACGAACAGGTCGGCCGGCTCGACCAGTTCGACGCCCATCAGGTCAGCGAGGAAGCTGTGCTCATAATAAGCGCTGTTGAGCGAGCCTGGCGTCAGCACCACCACCACCGGATCGCCCTTGCAGGCGGGCGGCGCGACTTCCTTCAGGCTCTTGAGCAGTTCGGCGGGATAGTCATCGACCGGCGCGACCACGCCCTGCGCGAACAGTTCGGGGAACATGCGGGTCATGATCTCGCGATTTTCGAGCATGTAGGACACGCCCGAAGGGGTGCGGCAATTATCTTCCAGCACCTCGAAACTGCCCGGCCCGGTGCGCACGATGTCGATGCCGACGATATGGCTGTAGACCTTCCCCGGCGGGGTGAAGTCGGCCATTTCTGCCAGATAGGCGCTGTTGCGATAGATGATGTCGGCCGGCATGATGCCCGCCTTCACGATCTCACCGCGATGATAGACATCGTGCAGGAAGGCATTGAGCGCGCGGGCGCGCTGGCGAATGCCCTTGTCGAGGATGCGCCATTCGTTCGCGGTGAAAATGCGGGGCAGCAGGTCGAAGGGGATCAGCCGTTCCGGATCGCCCCCCTCGCCATAGACGGCGAAGGTGATGCCGATGCGCCGGAAGATCGCTTCCGCCTCATCCATGCGACGATTGAGCCCGGCTATGCCTGTCCGCTCCACCCATTTCTGCACTTCGTCGTAACAGGGGCGCAGCGAACCATCAGGCTCAAACATTTCATGGAAGGGCAAGTTGTCGTTCCTCCCTCGGCCCTCGGCCGGTTGTGCATTGCAACAATAGTGCGCCGCATCGTTGCGATTGCAAGACAAAAATGGCGGAGCCGAAAAAGCGTTCCTTCGGCCATGTCAGGATTG
Source organism: Sphingobium scionense (assembly GCF_014197035.1). Taxonomy (GTDB): domain Bacteria; phylum Pseudomonadota; class Alphaproteobacteria; order Sphingomonadales; family Sphingomonadaceae; genus Sphingobium; species Sphingobium scionense. The sequence goes on from NZ_JACIEU010000011.1 coordinate 194,854, forward strand.
CGGAAATAGGTCGCGCCGATCGTTTATACGCGCGTAGAAGAGCGCGCGACGGGGCCGCTGGTCGAGCGTTCAAAAAAGAATGTAGATTTTTGCAATCGACCCGTTGACCACTGTCCATCCCCTGCGTATAGCGCCGCCTCACCGCAGGGAAACACCCCCTGCGAGGCCCATGGGGCGGAGTAGCTCAGCTGGTTAGAGCAGCGGAATCATAATCCGCGTGTCGGGGGTTCAAGTCCCTCCTCCGCTACCATTTCCAAGACATCGAAATGATCGCAAAACCGTCGCTTTCCAGCGACTTACAGGCGATGTTGAGCATTATGTCGAATTTTCCCGCAAATGCCCCGGATGGACTGGATTGGCCTGATTTGGCCCCGGTTTGACAGGAATTGTGCGCAAATTTGTGTCATGCTTTTCTTCGCCTCGAGACGATCGAGGTCATCATGGAAACCCCGAAAACATTGGCTCCAGCGCAGATCGAAATGTTGGGACAAGGCCGCCATTCCGATCCCGCCGTGCCCGGCCTGTGTCTAAAAGTGGACGACAAGGGACGGCGCACCTGGTGGTACAGACGCCGTATCGCGCGCGCAAAAACGATCATAACCAAGCAGTTGGGTGCATTTCCTGCCTTTTCCATAGCGGCGGCCCGCCAATGGGCAATGCAACTCAATGAAGCGACGCAGCGAGGCGAAAATCCTCTGGCGATCCAGCGCGCCGAAGCGGTACGCACGGCGATGACGCTCGACAAGGCGCATCAGGCCTAAATCACCGCCATCAGGCGCGGGGATCGCAAGAAACGATCAGTGACAAACAGGGCATCTACGATCGTGACATAGGCCCTCGCCTCGGCGCGAAGATATTGAGTGAACTCACGGAAAATGACTGCTGGGACGCGGTCTATGACAAGGCGAAGGGTTCGCGCTACCGCGCCAACAAGATGGCCGGCAGCTGAGCTATTTTCTCAAATGGTGCGCGGTACGCGAGGGACGCATGGAGGCGATCGAGCTTGCCGCCCACCCTGCCCCGACGCTCAATTCCAACTGGTTCGATACGGGGCCGGCAGCCAACCAGCGCTTCCTGGATGAACCCGAGCTCTGCCTCTGGCTCCGGGCGCTGGCGCCCGAACCGCTCGACGTTCGCCGCGCGCTCCTCCTTCCCCTTCTGACCGCTGCGCGGCGCGGAGTGCTCTTCGGGGCAAGCGCCTGCGAATTCTCCAATTGGCTATGGACGCTGCCTGCCGATCGCTCGAAGAATGGCGAAACCAACTTCGTGGCGCTGGGTGCCTGGGGACGTTTTCTCGCCCAGACCAATGCGCGCTGGCTCATCCCCTCCCCACGGGTCGATGCGATCGGGGCGCAGGGTCGAGCGCACCAGGTCGCGCATGGCGATATCGGGCGCCCGGGTCCGCAGTGCTACAGTATCGGCTGCCGGGCTCTGCACCCGCATCAGCCGATCGTCAGCGCCAGACCAGAATTCGAAATCGACCAGATGCTCGTCATTGACGACGATCAGCAGGTCATAATCGGATTTATAGCCGCCCACCGGGTCATCCACCCAGCCGCCACGCGCATAGGAGCCGTAGAGCACGATCTTCAGGCTACACGCCTGTTTGTTCCATTTCTGGTTACGTCCAGCCTGGGCTTGCTCAAATTATTCGAAGAGCACACGCACAGCATGCGCGAGTTCACGCTGTTTGGGCGAAGGCAGGAAATCGAGGTCGGTCCTCATTTCTCCTTCTAACCATATTGTTTCACAAAAGGGAATCCACCTGCGCGCTCCGCCGACCGAGCAACGTCCGGACCGCGATCATGCAGGCATTTCGCCTCCAATTTCAAGAATGCAGCAAGCAGGACATGTCATCCGAACCGCCCAATCCCATGGGGACTGTCAACGGCCTGACACGCCATGTCATTGAAATGCCATCAAAGCGCACCATATGCGGCCTGTCGCCCCCATCCCCCCGGGGAGCGCCCCTCCCTGAACTATTGCTCCGCCGATGAGATTTCTCCGGCGGGGTTATTTTTTGCATCGGCAGATGGCATGCGCCCAAACTACCAACGGCAAACAATGGGACTTTGCAGACCGTCGGCTTAAAAGTTTTGAACCGGAATAAGCCGACATAGCATATATGGCGCACCGATGGACTGAGGGCCGCAACGCGCCCATGCCCCCATTTAATTGCCCGATCTCCGTTCCCAGAACTGGGCATTCGCAGATATACCATCAACCACTGGCGGGAGCGGCCGGGCATGGTCCATTGTCTATGGTCAGGTCCGGTGGATTGTTTGCTAACGGCTGGCCTTGGCACAACATGGAGACGGCGAGGCAAATTCGTGAAAAGTGCCTCGCCGCTGCAATGTTGCGATCGGCACGATCTCAGAAGGCGAATTTCATCCCGACATTGGCCGAAGCGCGGCGATCATCCTCGCTATAGGTCTGCGACGCGTTGGCAAAGAGCGAGAGAGCCGAACCTACCCGCATTTCCGCGCCACCGCTTACGCTGCCAACCAGGCCGCCCCGACGGGCACCCAGCGATAGCAATCCCTGCTCGGATCCGGAGAAGCCAGCCAGCGCTTCGACACTGCGTCCCTGCAACTGATATTGCACGCCCAGCCGCACGAAGGGACGGAAGCCGGCATTGGAAGCGCGGCTGCGTCCCAAGGCGACGCCGGCGTCGGCGAACAGTGCGTCATGATCGTCCTTGGCAACGTCAAGCGCCCAGACGCTGCTGCTGCCTTCGCTGAGGCCCGTGCGGGTCGTTGCGACATAGGTGACACCGATATCCGGGTTTGCCGCCCAATCGCCGCCCAGCGCCGCCTCATAGGAAAGCGACAGGTCGCCGATCCAGTTCTTGAGGCGGAAGCGGCCATGCGCCTTGCTGCCGTCGGGCGTCAGGCGATCGGTGTCGGCGTCGAGTTGGTGATAGGCCAGCGTCGCGTCGAACCGCAGCGCCCGCAGCGCATAGCTGCCGGCAAGGCCAGCCAGCCAACCATCGGCATCGGTCTGCGATCCCAGCTGGCGCAGCGTCTGGCGGGAGTCGAGATAGCCGCCAAAGCCGGCAACCGACCAGCGATCGGTTCCGATGCCCAGGCCGCCGAGCAGGCCATAGCTGCGCGAACGACTGGCCGACAGGCCGGTCTGGTCATCCGCCGAGATCCGACCGAGGCCGCCCAGATACTGGCCGATGCTGAAGGCGCGGGGTGCTTCGTCCGCTGACAGGCGGGCAATGCTGCGCGCAGCATTGGCGATCGCAAGGCCATTCTCCACGCCCATCTGGCTGGCGGAGGCATAGGGTTCGGCGGTCAGACGCCCAAAGGCTGCCGCGCTGGATGCGCCCGATGCCGTTGCCAGCACGGGCAGGGCTTCGATCAGCCCTTCGCTGGCCGTGCCCGATGCAATCACGGCATTGGTGTAGTCGATCGCCCGCTGGACCTGCCGCGTATAGCTGCCATTGTTGAGGAACTGGCCGAGCAGGCGGATGCGGTCATCGTCCTGGACGATGAAACCGAACAGCGTGTCGGGCTTCACGATTTCGCTGTAGCTGCCGGAAATGCCGCCATGGGCGATGATGAGATCCAGTGTGGTACCGGGCTTGATTTGCTGATCGGCGCTCAACACCAGGCTCGCACCCTGCGCAATCGTCAGCGTGCCGGAAATGACCAACTGATCGGAGACGGCGGGCGTCAGTTCCATCAGGGTGGTCGATCCGCCGGCCAGGGCGACATTGCCGGTAACGATCATCGTGCCGGGCGATGTGCCCGGGCTCAGCGTGCCTGCAACATGGATGTCGCCAATCACGGTGCCCGCCGCTCCAAAGATCGCCCCCTGGCGCACCAGGATGCTGCTGCCCCGGATGATCGAGCCGGCAAGACCGACCAGGCGACCACCACTCAGGTCGATCGCGCCGAGATCGGCGGTGCCCGACACGGTGGCATAGCCGCGGCCCATGTCCAGGCCAGCGATATTGCTGACGGTGGTGAAGCGCACAGGGGCGCTGGCGCTGCCGCCATGGAGCAGGATGCGATTGCTGCCCCCGCCGCCATCCACTGCGCCGGCGAACAGGCCGTTGATGGTGAAGCGATTGTCGCCGTCGCCGAAGGTCAGCCTATCGGCGGCCAGTGAAGCGCCGGTGGCGAGCGTCAGGTCGCCCTGCACGCTCAGGTTCTGCAGCGTGAAGCCGTTGACCAGGGTCAGCGTAGCGCCGCCCTGCGCCAAGAGCGCCTCGAACCCGTTCAGGCTATGGCCGTCCAGCGTCCGTGCATTGGCCAGCGCCAGTGACAGGCTGTCCTGGCCCGCGCCGCCCGACAAGATGCCCTGCCACAGGGCACCATCAGCGAGGCGCACGACATCGTCACCGCCACCCATGTCGATCTGCCCCAACAGCCGGCCGCTGGCTGCGATGTCGAGCTGTTCGCCGGTCTCGCCGAAGCGCAACGCGCCATCGGCACTGCCGAGCTGGCCAGTGACGGTCAGGCGGCCGCCAGCCAGCGAGATGGTCTCGAAGCCGATGGCGGTACCGGCCAGCGTGACCGGCCCCTGCGCGGTGAAGGTCAGACTGTCCTGGCCCACGCCGCCATCATAGCGACCTGCCGCACGCGTCAGGTCGAAGGTCAGCGCGTCGTTGCCGGCGCCGAACTGCACGGCACTGACGTCGCCGGTCAGGCGCAGCTGCTCCTGGCCGTCGCTGCCCAATATCTGGCCGACGAATTGGCCGTTGGTGGCCAGGTTCAGGTTCGTGCCTAGCAGCGTGATCGCATCATAGCCCTGGCCAAGCCCCAGCGTCAGCGTGCCCTGTCCCTCCACGGACAATTGCTCGAAGCCGACCTGAGCACCGATGCCGCTGTGGTCGCCCGTCAACATGACGCGGTACAGATCGGTTCCGGCGCCGCCATCGACTAGGCCAGCGCTGCTGCGGGCGCCTTCGGTGAAGCTGTCATTGCCCGCGCCGAGCAGGACCGGGCCACCGATGACGCCGTCATTGACTATGCTGTCATCGCCGCCAGCAAGGTCGATGCCACCGCTGATCGTGCCGGCATTGCGCACGCCGTCATTGCCGGCGCCCCCGGTGATGGTGAAGGCACCATCGCTGCTTAGCGTTTCGCCAGCCGCCACCGAGATCGTGCCACCGTCAAGGCCGATCGTGGCGAAGCTGAAGTCGCCCGAATAGGTGACATCGCCTTCGCCGATCTGGGCGAAGCGCTCGAAATTGACGAACTGGTCGGCATTGATCGCGCCGCCGCCGGTGGCATCGACGATGAAGCTGTCGGTGCCGGCGCCGCCATCGACGATGCCCTGCATGATCGCGCTGGCGAGCTGGGTGAAACTGTCATCGCCATCGCGCAGATAGACATCGCCGACGATCGTGCCGCGGTTGACGATCACATCGTCGCCAAAGCCCAGGTCGATATCGCCGCGGATGATGCCGCTGTTGGTAAGGTGATCATCATGATCGCCGATGCTCTGGATCGCACCGGCCAGACGTGTCGTGCCAAGCAGCAGTGCCAGACCATCGTCCGAAGCGAGCACCGTCCCGGTCCGACCGTTGATCTCGCCGCCGTTGTCGATGTCGATTGTCAGGCTCGACAGAATGGTGGTCGAGGCATCGCCAAGCGCTTCGATGACGCCGCCCTGCGCATTGGCGACCTTCAAGACCGAGCCGGACACCCCCGAAGCGTTGATCGCCGAAGCAGGTGCCGTATAGAAATAATCCTCCCAATAGTCGTAGAAAATCAATGAACCGCCACTATTGGCACGTAATACCCCGCTGTTCGCAACTATGAAACTACCGGTTAATTCGAAGATGTCATCCAGGTTGATCGCCGCCCCCCCTTTGGCAGAGGATTCGATCGTCCCGCTATTACTGATACCGACAACGCTTCCCGCACTGCTGGAAGAAAGGCTGATGTTTATCCCGCTCCCGAACGCGGTAGAGATCCTGCCTGCGTTGCGGATTTCAACATTGGCCGGTTCGTCAGCGTAAAAATAGCCTTCTACGCGACCTGAGATTACTCCTGCATTGTTGAAGGTTATTTCGCGCAGTTGGTTGCTATACAAACTAACGGCCAGGCCGTAATGATCGTTGCCGTTAATAATTCCTGAATTGCCAAATAAAAGTGTGTTGATATTCGTGATCGACACGCCCGCATATTCGGTATCATCTTTTCCGATCACCGCGCTGTTTGCAAAGGCACCCACGGCACCGGAAAATGCCGAAATATCCGCTTCATTGGAGAAACTCGCTAAAGGCTCCAACTCCAGTTCGAAAGGATAAGCATAGACACTACCGGTTATGACACCGCCGGATTGCGCACGATTGACGATATGGCCGTTGCCACCAATCGCGAAACCATTGGCGATGGGTTCGGCTGATTCCAGTGTCAGAACCGTATCAAGCCCCTCCGCGCGAACCAGCTGCGCTTCAAAATTCACCCCCGATACCGTCCCGAGGGTTACAGTCCCGCTGCTTTCAAACGTCTGGCCGAAAATGTCAAATCCGTCGCCCCCGTCGATAATGCCCGAAACGCCTATGTCCTGCCCCTTTGACAGAAAGATGTCGTTCGCTGCCCCGAACAGCAGATCCCCATTCAGCCTACCGCCATCGGAAATGTAGAGGCCGCTGGCATAGCCGCGACCGTAAACGCTGTAGGCCATATCCACAGTGCCGGTGATGATGCCCGCATTTCTGATCGACCCGCCATTACCGACCTGGATCGCGCCGCTTTTGCCATCAATCGTGCCATCGGCGCCGTTAACAAGAGCCAGCGATCCAGAGCCAGCGATCGCGACCCCGTTTGTACTGCGCAACACACCGTTGTTGTTGATTTTAGTGGCATTAAAGTCGGCAACCACGGCGCGACCATTCATGCTGATCGTACCGCTATTGGTCAAATATGGTGCAACAACTCCAACAGATGTCGTTCCGTTTTCAAATTCGGCAATAAGGCCATTATTATATACATGCCCCGCGCCGCTGATAGCCGCTGCGCCATCGACAAGGATGACGCCATTATTCGTAACCTCAACCCCTCGACTGATTGCGGCCACATAGCCGTATGGAGGTATCGCGAAATTCTGGAAGGTCAGCGTGCCGTCGTTGATGAAGCTGCTTTCATAGCCCAGCGCGACCATGGCGCCGTAGGAAGGATAGCTGCCGGTTGCGCTCCGTATAGCCGTCAGCGCCCCCCTGCTCCTGACCAACAGTGCCGAATTATTGTAGCTTTCGCCCGGCAGTCTGATCCCATCAACGATGCTGAGGAATCCCTCTTCCGCGAAATTGAAGTCCGCAGCCAGTTCGACTGTGCCTTGACCGGCCAAAACGAGACTGTCGCTTTGTGTTGCCTGCGCACTGAGGAGGAGGGTCGCATCCTGCGCGACCTCATAGCTGACCGCGCCGAAGCCGGCGAGGCGACCGAGAGTCGCACTGGCATCGGTTGCGGCCATGTAACGAAGACTTGCGCCATTGCCATGGACGGTGCCGTTGAAACCATCGAACATGGGGCCGCCCGACACCGGTAGAGACACTGCGAGGGTATCGCTGCTGCCCAGGATGAGGTCGCCATTGAGGATCCCCCCCTGCAGTGCAATGTAGCTGTTGCCATAGCCGTAAATAGAATTGCTGGCGAGGTTGACGGTTCCGTTGATCGTACCCGCATTGGCAATCGTGCTGCCATAGACTGAATAGTTGGAATTTTGCGGACCAATCGCCAAAGTCCCGCCCGAAATGACACCGTCTGCTTCGTTCAACAAACCGCCGCCGGTCATCGCCACCGCAATTTGGGGAGAGGAGATGGTGCCGCTGTTCTTGAGGCTGCCGTTAAGCAAGACGCCTGCGGTGGCGCCATCAATCAGTCCGTTGTTGATCAGGGACGGACCATAATAGGTATCGACGTGCAGGGCGATATCGCTGGTCGAACGGATCGTCCCGAAATTCACCATGCTGCCCGATCCGAAGTAGATCGTCCGGTTCGTAGAGGTTATATCGCCTTCATTGGTGAATTTAGTCGAATGGAGCGACAGCGCATTGCCTTGGACACTGATCGATCCACTATTGTCGAACGTCATCTGACCGAACGACAGAGCCGTCGTGTAGGGGGCCGCGTATGCGGCATTGATGATACCCTCGTTTCGGAAGGTCAGGCCATAGCCATAATAGTCGCCCGCCGAGATTGTGGCGTTCGGCTCCGTCAGCATGATCCTGGTCTGGTTACTGATAGTTCCATTGCCGGCCATGAACAGGGAAGCGTTCGCGACGAAACCATCGACTAGCGCAACATTTGCCGTGTTCAGCGCTGTGATGCGGACTTGTTCAAATCCGGGAAGTGCGATGCGCTGATTGATGATGCCGTCGGCCTCAAACTGCACATCAATCGTGTCATTCCCTTCGCCGCCATCGACACGCCCGCTGACGCCGGTATGCAACCCGCCCACCAGATCGAATGTCGCAAACAGCAAGTCATGACCGCCCCCCAGCAGCAAGTCCCCGTTGATCGTGCCGAAGCGGGAATCGATGCTACTCGTTGTCGAATAATATGGAGAGGAGGCAGTCTGCGTGATGACATTGCCATCAATCACACCCGCATTGGTCAATTGCAGACTGGCCGTCGCACCAGTCGCGATAATGCCGCCTTTGATAATGCCGTCGGTCTGGTTATCGACAGAATAATAATAGCCCTCGATCGCGGCGCCGCCGCTGCCATTGGCAATCGTTCCGGTGTTTACCAGAACAGCCCCGGCACCGAGGTTGGCGATCGTCGCACTTGCGCTATCCGAGCGGATGATGCCGTTATTGTTCAGGTCTGCCTTGGGGCCGTAACCATCGCCAATCTTGCCGTCGATGGCACTCCATGCCCCGCCATTGATCAGCCCGTCATTGGTCAATCGGGTCAGCTTTCCGCTGACCGCACCCATGACCCCATCCCGGCGATTGACCAGGCTGATATAGGCGTAGGCGGTGTTCGCGGTGTCATCCCGGACGGCATAGCCATCGGTGCCGGTGATCGATCCACTATTATCAACATTCAGAGTCATGGAGGCATAAGCATTGCCCGGCCCGTTTGACAGAAGAATGCCTGTGCTGCCGTCGATGCGACCGCCGGATCCCACCACGACACCCAGATAGTCGGATGCATAAACGGGGCTTGCCGCATCAAACCGGACGCCGACATGGCCTACGCCCTCGACATGACCGTCTATGTTCAGCAGCACGGTGCTAGAGTAGACATCGCCATGCGCGCGCTGGACCAAAATGGCATCGCTGCTGGACGAAGAGACACGCGCACCGCTGGATAGCGAGACGCTCGTATTCTCGGATGTGATGACAACACCATCATTATCGGTGCCATCGCAAATGGTCGTCCCACCTGTGACCGGCGGATCGGGCTGGCATTGGGCTATCGCAACGTCCGTGAGCATTGCCGACAAGACAAGAAGGCTGACGCCGCTGGCACGACGCAGCTTATCTGAAAATTGCATGCAAATACCCCCCCAAAAAAAACATATGAGGCCGCTATGGCAAAGCCATGAAGTATTTGTCTAGTGATTTGGTCGCAGCATTTAAACTGCCTGGGATCTATCGGAGGATGTAACTACTATGCGCCTTAAGTCGCTGGCGAGGTGATCCCATGTGAGTCAAGAGGCGAACGGGAGCCAACGCCTGACGGTGGGTTCAACGGGTGACGGCAACACTTTAATCTTTTGAGGAAGATGGAGTGTCGCGATGAAGCAGCGTCGTCGGATCTATTACACGGCCAGCC
>NZ_JACIEU010000012.1 GCF_014197035.1 Sphingobium scionense
CCTAATTTTATCTGAACTCCTACGCCTGAAAGCCGTAAGAACCCAGGGCCGCCGCCCACATGTCCCTTCATCTAAATCACAATGTCAAAGAGCCGTCCAAACATCGAAGCGGACAGTGATCGTTCCCCGCTATCTCTATCGGGGGACATGCTGTCCTACTATGTTGGCGACCGTGCGTGGCGAAAACCGTTGGTCTTCACCGCGTCGGTGGAGTGGCATCTAGGCCCGTCAGGCGAGTCGGTCAATGCCTCATTCTCACTTTTTTGAATTTTATTCGATGCGGCCCCGAACATCTCACCTGGCAGACAGCAGCAGCGAGAGCGCCTTTGCCAACGCACCAATATCCACCGCGCTGTTGAATAAGGCGGGCGTGACGCGGACACAGGCGCCACGCGCCGGGCCATCGCGATGGACGGTGAAGATCCGATGGTCATCCAGCAGGCGTTTGGCGACCGCCATATTGTCCTGCACGCTCGTCCGTCCCGCCAGCCGGAACGATGTGATGCCGCCGTGCAGGCGCGGATCGGCCGGCGTCAATATCTCCAGCCCCTTCGCGCCGCGCAGTTCTTCCGCCCACAGGTCGCGCAGATGGCGCAGCCGCGCCGCCCTCGCGATATCGCCGATCGCATCCTGGAAATCGAGCGCGGCCGGCACGGTCAGTTGCGCCGCGAAATCCACCGTGCCGGTATGCACGCGCGAATAGGTGCTGGCGGCAAAGGGCGGGCTGTTGGCACTGTCCGGATCGATCAGATCCAGTCTGGCCTTTCGGATATAGATCACGCCCACACCCAATGGCGCGCCCCACCATTTGTGCAGGTTGAAACCGATGAAATCCGCGTCGAGATCGGTTGGCCGGAAATCCAGCTGGCCCCAGCTATGCGCCGCATCGACGATCGCATCCACGCCGCGCCCCCGTGCCATCGCCACGATCTCCTTCACCGGAATGACCAGGCCGGTGCGATGGCTGAGATGGGTGAGCAGGATCAGGCGGATCTTCGGATTGGCCTTCAGCGCCGCTTCATAGGTATCGATCAGCCCCTGATGCGTCGCCGGTTCGGGCAGCGCGATCCGCACCACATCCACGCCCCGGCTGCGCTTGAGCGTATCGAAACAGGCCTGCATGCTATCATAGTCGAGATCGGCCTGAAGCACAGCATCACCCGGCCGCAGCCGGTTATAGCCGCCGATCAGCGCCTTCAGCGCCTCGGTCGCATTGCGGGTGAAGGCGATTTCCTGGGGGGCGACGCCCATCTTCGCCGCCACCCGATCGCGCACGGCGATCAGGTCGGGGGTCAGGCCGCGCCGGGCATAATAGCTGGTCTCGCGATTGACCCGGCGCACGGCCGCCTCATAGCGTTCCAGCACCGGCCGGGCCATCATCCCCCAATTGCCATTTTCCAGCTGGATGACGTCGCGGGTGACATCATATTGGGCCGCGATCCCGGCCCAATATGCTTCATCATCGGGCCGGGCCGAACCGGTCGACAGGGCGGCGGCCCGCCCTGCGACCGGCACGGCGGCCGCCCCGATCATCATCTGCCTGCGGCTGATTTCCATGTCCCGTGCCCAGCCGATCAGAAGGTCAGGCCCAAGCGGACATAATATTGGCCGCCGTCCGTGTCATAGGGCGCGTTGCGCGAGTAGATGAGGCCGCGCACCGCCTGGTTGGTCGCCTCGTCGGGATAGGCGTTGAAGATATTCTCCGCCCCACCCCGGATCGAGATGTTGGGCGTGACCTGGACGCTGGCCGACAGGTCGAACAACACCATCGATCCGAAGCGCTGGTAGAGGTCACCGGTCGCATTGCCGCTGACGTCGGTCCAGGCGCCATAATAGCGCGCCCGGCCCTGGATACCGAACTTGCCCAGCGTATAGCCGAGCGAGGCGGTGCCATTATGCTTGGGCAACCGCTCCTCGAAGATGATGCGCTGGCTTTCGTTGGCGATCGCCGCCGACGTGCCGCTCGTCACCTTGGTCTGGTTGTAGTTGTAGGCCAGGCTGATGTCGGCGGTGCCCGGCCCGACCGGCTTGGTGTAGGCCAGCACCACATCGACACCGCGGGTGCGGGTGTCGAAATCATTGGTGAAATAGGTGACCGAGGTGAAGCGCTGCGGATTGGGCAGGCTGGCCGGCACCGCGAAGGTGCGCGACTGGCCGAAGCGATCGCGCAGCTTGATCTGGTAGAGATCGACGCTGCCGGTCAGGCCGAAGCTGGACTGGAAGGTCAGGCCCGCTGTGATGGTGCGCGACTTTTCCGGAGTCAGCGGCTTTGCGCCCAGGGCGATCGCGATCGGATCATTGGGCGACAGGCGGCCAGTGTTGAAGATCTGCATCGTGGTCGTGTCCAGCCCCTGGCTGGTGTTGACCGCATTGAGCTGTGCCGGTGTCGGCGCGCGGAAGCCGGTCGAATAGGTGCCGCGCAGGGCCACGCCCTTCACCGGCTCGAACCGGGCCGAGAGCTTGTAGTTGAAGGTATCGCCAAAGGCCGAGAAATCCTCGTAGCGGCCGGCCGCGCCGAGCGTCACCGCCTCGATCGGCCGCACCTCCACATCGACATAGCCGGCATAGCTGGTCTGCGACCATTGGCCGGCATTGAGCGGGCTGAAACCGGGGAAGCCGTTGCTGTTGGGGGCAAGGCCGGTCGCCGCCCCCGCGCCGATCGCATAGGAGGCAGGGTCGCCCGGACGGATGCCGTAGGTTTCCTTGCGGCGTTCGGCGCCGAAGGCGATGTTCGCCGGCTCGACCAGTCCCAGCGGCAGGCGATAGACGAAGTCGGCATTCAGGTTGAACTCGCTCTGGCGCAGGCGGCCCAGATAGAAGCTGGTCGGGCTGTCCGGCCCCATCGACGCATTGAGCGATTCATGCATGTTGTAGTTGATGCGGCTGCGCCCGGACGAGGCGCTGATATCATAGGTCAGGCGCTCGCTGATCGCCCCGCGCAGGCCGGCATCGGCCTGATAATCATCATATTTTGTGCCGAAGCGCGGGGTGAAGCCGGCCGGATAGAGGCTGGCGAAGTTGAAGCCGGGGAAAGCCGAGCTATTGCCATAGACGTTCGCCGTGCTGGCCGGGTTGCGCCAGTTGAAGTCGGTCACGCCCTCGCCATTGCCCGCGGTGCCAAAGGCATAGAGGGTGACGGCATCGGAAAAATCATAATGGGCGTTCACGCCCGCCCGCACCGACCGCAGGTCGGGCTGGCCCCAGCGTTGCACCGGATCGGGCACGTCCAGATCGGGATTGGCCGCCTGGAACGCGGCGGCATCGGGCCGCTGGCGCGTGCGCGACGTGGCATCGGACTTGGAAAATTCGCCGGTGAAGACGATGCTGCCGCGATCGCCCAGCGCCAGGCCGCCCTGCGCGCCGCTTTGATAGGTGGTGCCATCGCCCTTATAATATTGCGAGAACTGGCCATAGGCTTCCATGCCCGGCTGGTCGTCGAGGATGATGTTGACGACGCCGGCGATCGCATCCGACCCATATTGCGCCGACGCGCCGTCACGCAGCACTTCGATCCGCTTGATCGCCAGATTGGGGATGGTGGCGAGGTCGGCCGACTGCGCGCCGCGGGTGCCGAGCAGGGCGGAGCGGTGATAGCGCTTGCCGTTGACCAGCACCAGCGTCTGGTCAGCGGACAGGCCGCGCAGCGTGGCGGGCCGGACAAAGGCCTGGCCGTCAGCCGCCGGCAGGCGCTGCACGTTGAAGGACGGCAGCAACTGGGCCAGCGTATCGGACAGATCGTTGGAAACGCTGCCGTCGATCGCCTTCGACGACAGGACGTCGATCGGCGCCAACGCATCGAATTTTGTGCGCTTCGCGTCACGCGTGCCGGTCACGATGATCGCGTCACCGGCATTGTCGGCGGCCGGTGCGGCATCCTGGGCCGCAGCGAAAGAGCACGCAGCAAATTGCAGCGCGACAAGCGCGCTGGCGGTCATAAATTTCATGATTGTCCCCACGGATGCGACAGATTCTTGTTCTGCGGCAGCGGATAGGGACGCTAGATGACGCTTCCGTGTCGCGGCGGGAAAATCTTTGATGCGCAAAACGGGGGCATGCGCTTGCGATACGATCTTACCTGCCGGTCTCGCCACGCATACGCCGAGCCGCCTGCCGCCAGCGCCCATAGCCCAGCACCGCCAGCCCGATCATCGCGGCATAAAGGCCGGCCGTCAGCCATAATCCCTTGAACACGAACATCCCGACATAGAAAATGTCGACCGCGATCCACAGCAGCCAGCTCGCGGCATGGCGCCGTGCGGTCCAATATTGGGCGACCAGGCTGAAACTGCTCAGCGCCGAATCCATCCAGGGCAGCGCCGCATCGGTATAATGATGGGTGAACCAGCCGATCGCGCCGGCACAAAGCGCGCCCAGCGCCAGCCCCTTGGCCGCCCGCATCGGCGGCAAGGGCACCACCCGCACCTCGCCCTCCTCGCGCTTGCCCCGCGCCCAGCCGATCCAGCCATAGACGATGGCGATGCCGAACAGGCCCTGCAGCACCATGTCGGCATAGAGGCGCACGTCCAGGAACAGCCTGGCATAAAGGGCGCAGGCCAGCAGATTGACCGGCCAGCACAGCAGATGCCGCCGCGCCGTCAGCCAGATGCCGAGGAAGCTGATGATGACGGCGACGATCTCCAGCACAGACATCAGCACCTTACTCCCTGACGGAGTCGCGCCAGAAAGCCCTGCCCCTCGTCCGACAGGAACCAGTCGGCATGGCCGACCAGATAGACTTGCCAGGCCAGCATCGCTCCCTCCCGATCGGCCAATATGCCAAAGAAATAATCGATCTCGGTCAGGGCGAACTCGACATGGACCAGCGGCAGCAGGCGCAGCAGCGTATCGATCTCGCCAGGCCCCAGCGGCAGGACGCTGTGATAGCCCGCCAGCAAGGCCAGCGCCCCATCCATATCCACTGGCTCGGCCAGCCGCCCCTGATCCAGCGTCAGCCAGGGAATGGCCGTCCGCTCGATCGCGGTGGCCAGATCATGCAGGGCGCAACTGCTGGTCGACAGGCCGAAATCGAAGATGCTGCTGACCGCGCCTTCCGCCGACCAGAGCAGGTTGGAGGGGTGCCAGTCATTATGGGTCCAGAGCGATGGTTCATCCGCCAGCCGCTGCGCCAGCCCCTCCCCCAGCGCCGCAAACAACCGCGCCAGTTCCGTCCGCCAGGGCCGGCCCGCCAGAAAGGCCGCCACCGCCGGCCGCGCCGCGACATAGGCGTCCGCTGCGGCCAGTGGATCGACGGCGGGCAATATGGTGAAGCTTGACACCAGCGGATGCAGTCCGCGGGCAGGCGCACCGAAACCGGCTGCGGCCCGATGCAGTTGTGCCAGCGCGACACCGGCCGCAAAGGCGTGATCGGGCGACAGGAAGGGCGTCCAGGACTGGTGATCGCGATACAGGTCGATGCCCGGCGCCTGGCAATGCAGCTCATAGCTCCATTCCCCAAGAGCGATCGCACCAGCGCCGTCGGCGGCGCGCAGCACATCGGGCACCGCCAGCCCGGCACCGCGCAGATGCGCCATATAGCGATGCTCCTCGGTCAGCGCCGCCGGCGTCCGCAAGCTCTGGTGATGCCGCTTCAGGAACAGCGCACCGCGATCCGTCTCGACCAGCGCCGCCGCCGAAAAGGGGCGCGGCGAATGCCAGGCGATCGCCGCCAGCCGGCCTGCGTCGGGGAAGTGGGCCAGCACCGCCGCTGCCTCGTCCGCCGTGATCGCCGGCCAGGCCGGCGCCTCCAGCGTCAGCCCCATGCCATGGACCAGATGCGGGGCGGCGGCGCTCATCGTCAGAAGGCGCGCGACAGCGTCGCCACCACGGCGCGCCCGCTGCCGACATAATAGGTCGGCGCCGACCCGGTGATCAGCGTTCCGTTGCGCCCGACCGTATCCTGCGCATTGGTGCCGATCGAATAGACGCCCGACAGGACGCGCGGATTGGTGACGTTGATCGCGTTGATGCGCAGGTCCATCACCTGCGCGTCGATCAACCCGGCCAGATGCACGCCGACCGACAGGTCCAGCGTGGCATAGCCCTTGATGCTCTCGTCATTCATGAAGGTCGCATATTGGCGGCCGACATATTTGAGCGCGCTGCTGCCGAACAGCCGGCCGTCATCATAGGTGCTGCCCAGCGCGAACTGGAAGCTGGGGGCCGACACCGCCCGCTTGCCCCTGGTCGGCAGATAATCACCGTTGATCGCCAGATCGTCGTTCAGCCGCGTGTGCAGATATTCGGCCGAGGCATAGATGCTCATCCCCTTGGCCGGTCGATAGTCGATCTCGCCGTCCAGGCCATAGCTGCTCTGGCTGCCCGCGTTGATCGTCGAATTGACCAGCGCGCCGCCGCTGTCGATCACCGTTGCCACCTGGCGGTTGCGGAAATGATAATGGAAAGCGGTCAGCGAAAAGGACAGGCTGGGGCCGATATAGCGATAGCCCAGCTCCTGCGAGATCGAATATTCATTCTTTAGGCGGTCGGTGCCCTGGCTCACCAGTTCGCCGCCATAATAGCTGTCGTAGAGCGCGAACTCGTTGGGCGTGCGGAAATTGGTGGTGATGTTGGCGAACAGCTGCTGCCGGTCGTCCAGCTGATAATGGATCGCCGCCCGCGGCAGCGCGGCGAAGCTGTCGATCCGCACCCTCGATTGCGGGCCGGGCAGATAATTGCGCCCGTTGCGCAGCAGGTTGACGCCCTTGAAACCGATGTCGATGCCAAGCTTGGGCGTCACCGCGATGCTATCGGCCAGGAAGAAGCCCTTGGTGACCGTCTCCGTGCGCTGATTCTCATAAGCCAGCAGCCGACCGTCGGCAGTGCGGATCGCCTTGTCCTGATAGCCCCACTGGTCGACCGGCCGGCCATCGGCATCGATCGACGTATAGGATTGCGTCACCCGGTCGGTGCCATAGTCGAACCAGAGGCCAGCCACGATCCGATGCGCGCCGGCCTGCAGTGTCAGCTTGCTGACGTCGCCGACGCGGAACTGCTTGCCGGTCCAGTTGCCCATCACCGTGGCGACGCCATCGACCGCGCCGGGCAGGTCGATCGGCTGGGTCAGCTCCTCACTACCCAGATAATTGCCTGTGGTGGCGAGTTGCGTGCCATAGGGCGAATTGCCATGGCCCATCTGCAGATAGGCGCTGCTGTCGAAGTTCAGCGTGTCGCTGAGCTTGAGATGCACCGGCGCCGCGACGTAGAAATTGCGGAACGGCGCGCGATAGAGCCGCCAGTAGTTGGTGTTCCCCTCGCTGTAGCGCTCGTCGAAATTATAGCCGCGACCGGACGCCTCCCAATCCGCCTTGCCGGGACTCGGATAGGTCGATGTCTTGGCGTCGTTGAAGGAAAAGGCGATGCTCGCCCGATTGCCCTCGCCCCATTCGTTCAGCAGCTTGGCGTCGATATGCTGGCGCTGGTCATGGCCTGCCCCGCGCCAGTTGTCGGCGCGGTTGTTGGAATAGGAAATGAAGCCCTTCAGCCCGGTCGATCCGATCCGTCCCGTGTCGATCCGCGCAAAGACGCGCCGTTCGTCATAGGAACCGACCGACAGGTTGATAAGGCCGCCCGCCTCCGCCCTGGGATCATCCAGCGTCAGCGACAACAGGCCGCCGGCGGCCGCGACCACCGGCGAATCGATATCCGCCGCGCCCTGTGCCAGCATCACCTGCCGCACATTCTCCGCATCGGCGAATTGCGAGGGATAGGCATAATAATAGCCGATGTCGTTCTGCGGCGCGCCTTCCATCAGCACGCCGATCTGGTCCTAGCCCAGGCCGCGCAGCGTCAGGCTGGACGATGCCGACAGGCCATAGGGGTCGCTGGACGAGACATTGGCGCCCGGCAGCAGGTTGACCAGCTGGAACGCGTTGAGCGTCGGCGCCTGCTTGATGATGAAGTCGGTCGAGATCGCGCTGACCGCCTTGGGTGCGCTCTGATCGGGCAACAGGCCTTCCGGGTCGGGATGGCCGACAACCTGGATATTGGTCGACTGATCCGGCGCATCCTCCGCCATCGCGGGCGATGCAATCATCAACAGGGCCAGCGTCAGGCAGGCACTTCCAGCATGGGGTAATCGGGCAGTCTTCATCTCACGTCCACTCCACAGGAGGGACGACGGACCTGCCGCCTTGCCCTCCCTACGCCGGTATCAGCCGGATCAGGTTCAGCGGGTCGTGGTCTGCGGACCACCTCTCAGCCGCGCATCAGCGGCCCCCCGGGGATGCCCGCCCCTTAGGCGTTTCGACGCGAAGTGGAAAGCCCTCTCTATCGGCTCTCGACTTATCGAAGCCCGCCCGGCTAAGACATGGCCATGATGAAGCTGTTCATTGGCAACAAGGCCTATTCGAGCTGGTCGCTGCGCGGCTGGCTGGCATGCAAGCTGTCCGGCCTTCCGTTCGAGGAAGTGGTGGTCCCCCTCTATGACGAGGAATGGGAAAAGCGCCGCGAGGGCGATGAGTTCGCTCCCTCGTCCGGCAAGGTGCCGATCCTGTGGGACGGCGACGATATCGTCGTCTGGGACAGCCTCGCCATCATCGAATATCTCAATGAGAAGATCGACGGCGACCAGTTCTGGCCGACCGATCCGGGCGCCCGCGCCATGGCCCGCTCGATGGCGGCAGAAATGCACAGCAGCTTCGCCGCGCTCCGCCGCGAGCACAGCATGAACATTCGCCAGATCTATGATCCGGTCCCGCCGTCGGAGGCCGTTGCCCACGACATCGGCCGGATCATGCAGCTCTGGGCACAGGCCCGTGCCCGCTATGGTGGCGAAGGCGACTTCCTGTTCGGCGAGTTCGGGGCGGCCGACATCATGTTCGCGCCCGTCGTCACCCGCTTCATCACCTATCAACTGCCGGTCGCCCGTTTTGCCGAAGCCTATATGCGCGCGATCATCGCCCATCCCTGGATGCAGGAATGGATCGGCGAGGCGCAGGCCGAGGAATGGGTGATCGACAAGTTCGAAGTCCCGCCCCAGACGGCCTGACCCGATGAGCGACAGCCCGGAAACACGGAAGGAAGAAGCGGCCAGGATTCGCCGACGCTGGATCACGCTGGGCGAAACGCTCGCGGTGGCGGCGGTGCTGATCTCGGCCCTCACTCTCTATCTCAACTGGGTCGACAAGAAAGACGAACGCGCCAGCAAGGCCGCGGAAAGCAGCAAGGCCTCCGCCCGCGCCGCCCGGCTGGTGCTGAACGCCGCGGCCGATGGTGACAGCCGCCTGACGCTCAAGCCCGCCGATCCCGATCAGCTGGTGCAGAGCCAGACCATCCATTTCCCCAAGGCGCTTGGCATAGCCCCGGTCGACACCACCGGCGAATCGCGGATCGAGGCAGGCTGGTTCGAGGATGCGCTGAAAAAGGCGCGCAACGCCGCCAAACTGCCCGACGACAGCATCGGCGACGAGAAACTGCCGGTGACCATCGTCACCCAGTTCGTCGTCAATGGCGACACCCACAACGATTCCGCCGTCTACGACATCGGCTATGGCATCGCCGGCAAATGGCTGTCCGGCCACAAGCTGACCCTGCGCGGCCTCTCGTTGGTCAGCCATGCCAAGGGCGCCAGCGCCCAGTCCCAGATCGACGCCCGCTGGGCGCGCCAGACGAAACGATAGGACCACACGGCCACATTTGGACAGGCCGCAAGTCGACCATTCACTGTCGTCGATTTGCTCGATCGTCGTTCCGAAAAGCGGGCCTAGCCGTTTCCGTCATCCCAGACTTGGTCCGGGATCCATTCGGCGCTCGCCGTCCGTCGTCGCGCATAATGGATCCTGACTTTCGTCAGGATGACGCCGGCTGTGCTTGGCAGCTAACGGCCAGAAGCGGACCTGTTCCCCCTCCCGTAAACGGGAGGGGTTGATGGGAGGCACGTGACTCCCATCAAGGGGGTGGGTTGGACGTCGCGAAAGCCCACCCCGCTGCGACTAACGCGCTACGCGCGCAAGTCTCGCTGCCCCTCCCGCCTGCGGGAAGGGGAATGGCACAGAACCACCCCGTCTCGTCATCTCCGCGAAGGCGGGAACCCATCTCCTGACCTTGAGTGTCACACTATGCCGGGGAGATGGATCTCCGCCTTCGCTGGGACGACAGTATGAAGATTAAGGTGGCGCATGCCTACATAGCCCCATCCACCGATATCGCATGCAGCGCGCCGCAGCGGGGTCAGGCGATGGTCGTTGCCTGGCCGAGCTGGCGGGCAAGGGCGATGAATTCTTCGACGCTGACGGTTTCGGCGCGGCGTTGCGGGTCGATGCCGATCGCTTCCAGCGCGTCGAGGGCGCCGGGGACGCCCTTGAGGCTCTGCCGCAGCATCTTGCGGCGCTGGCCGAAGGCGGCGGCGGTGAGGCGTTCCAGGATCTTGAGCTGCACGCCTTCGGGCGCTGGCTTGGGGGTGATGTGGACCACAGCCGACATCACCTTGGGCGGCGGGGTGAAGGCGCTGCGATGCACCTTCATGGCGATGCGCGCGTCGCTGCGCCACTGGGCAAGGACGGCGAGGCGGCCATAATGGTCGGTGCCCGGCTTCGCGACGATGCGTTCGGCCACTTCCATCTGGAACATGAGCGTCAGGCTGGACCACCAGGGCAGCGGCGCCCACTGCGCCGACAGCCAGCCGACCAGCAGGGCAGTGCCGACATTATAGGGCAGGTTGGCGATGATATGGGCGCCATCGCCGGCCTCGGCACGGGCATCGACCTCCATCGCGTCGCCGGAGATGACGCGCAGCTGGCCGGGAAAGGCCAGCTCCAGTTCGGCGAGCGCCGGCAGGCAGCGGCGATCACGCTCGACCGCGACCAGCCGGCCGCCGGCGCGCAGGATCGCGCGGGTCAGGCCGCCGGGGCCGGGGCCAACCTCAAACGTGGGCTGATCCTGAATGCCGCCGGGAATGGCGGCGATCCGGTCGAGCAATTGCTCATCGAGCAGGAAATTCTGACCGAGCGCCTTGCTGGCCTGAAGCCCATGGGCCGCGATCACGGTGCGCAGCGGCGGCAGGGTGGGACGGGATTCAGGCGGCATAGGCGATACGGGCACGCGCGGCTTCGGCCGCCATCCTGAGGGCGGCGATCATCGCGCCGGGATTGGCGCTGTCGGTGCCGGCGATGCCGAAGGCGGTGCCATGATCGGGCGAGGTCCGCACGATCGGCAGGCCGAGCGTGATGTTGACGCCATCGTCGAAATTCAGCGTCTTGATCGGGATCAGCGCCTGGTCATGATACATGCAGAGCGCCGCATCATAGGTTTCGCGGGCGCGGGCATGGAACATGCCGTCGGCGGCCAGCGGGCCGATTATGTCGATGCCTTCGGCGCGGAGCGATTCGATCGCCGGGCGGATCACATCGATCTCCTCGCGGCCAAGTGCGCCATTTTCCCCGGCATGGGGGTTGAGGCCGGCGACGGCGAGGCGGGGGCGGGCGATGCCGAAATTGCGCTGCAGGCCCTTCACCGTGGTGAGCGCGCGGGCGCGGATCAGGTCGATGGTCAGCGCCGAAGGCACATCGGCCAGCGCGATATGGATGGTGATCGGCACCACCTTGAGCGACGGGCCGGCGAGCATCATGACGGCGTTCTGGGCCGAGACGCCGCAGCGTTCGGCGACGAATTCGGTCTGGCCCGGATGGGTGAAGCCGACGCCGTAGAGCTGTTCCTTGCCGACCGGTGCGGTGACGATGCCGGCTGCCGATCCGGTCCGGGCAAGGCCGACCGCGACCTCCAGCGACTGGAAGGCCGTGCGGGCGCCGTCGATGCTGGGCGATCCCGGCACGATTTCACCCGCTTCCGCTACTTGGAGGCAAGGGAGCGCATCGGGGAAGACCTGCGCGGCTTCCTCGGGCGATCCGACGATCTCGACCGGGCCGAGCCAGACCGCACGCAGCGATGCGGCGTCGCCGACGGCGAAGAAGGCGGGCAGGCCACGCGCTTCGCGCATGACCCACGCCTTGGCGACGATTTCCGGGCCGATGCCTGCCGGATCGCCGAGCGAGACGGCGAAGGGCGGCAGGGTGCCCGGATCAGTTATATTCGATAACGGCATCGCGGCGGAGATCGCGCAGATAGATGCGGGCGCGCTTGTTCACGCGTTCCTCTTCCAACTGCGCCTGAATCTGTTCGGGATTGGGAGCGTTGGCCGATGCGGGTTCGTCGCGGCCGCAGACGACCAGGACGCGGACGCCATCGTTGATCGACCCGAAGGGCGGGGTGGATTCGCCGACCTGCAGATTGACCAGAATGTCCTGCAACTGCGGCGGCAGGTCGCGCAGCTTCACATTGTCATTGTCGACCACATCGGCGCCGACACGGGCGCCGATCTCGTTCGCCTGACCGCAGCCCTTGATCTCCTTGACCGCCGCGGCGAAGGCGGCGGCCTTCTGGCTGGCGGCTTCCTTGGTGGTGCCGGCTGGGAACAGGACCGACAGCTGCTTCAGGCTGAGCAGCGAATCGCGCGGATCGGCAGTCAGCACCTTGCGCTTGTCCATCACATAGATGATCGACAGGCCACCGACCGTCTCGATCGGCCCGGCAAGCTGGCCGACCTGCAATTCGGTGGCCGCCTGCGCCAGTTCGGTCGGCAACTGGGTGGGGCGCACCCAGCCCAGATCGCCGCCGACGACCGCGGTGGACGCTTCGGAAAACTGGCGCGCATAGGCGGCGAAGCTGCCGCCCTGCTTGATCTGTTCGATGATGTTGCGGGCGTTGGCTGCAATCTGCTCGCGATTTTCCGGCGTCGAGGACAGATAGATTTCGCTGATTCGCACTTCGTCGCTGCCCTTGGCGGCGTTGAGGCGATCAACCACCGACTTCACCTCGTCTTCCGAGACGTTGACGAAGGGCTGGATGTTGCGGCGGAGCAGGCGGCTCCAGGCCAGTTCGCCCTCGATCTGGCGCTTGATGCTGGCGGCGGCGCTGCCCTGTTCGCGCAGATACTGGTCGAACTGGGGCGGCGACTTGCGGAAATTGGCCGCGACGCGCTCATAGCTCTGGTTCACTTCAGCGGGATCGATCTTGATGTCGTTGGCCGCCGCTTCCTGAATTTGCAGCGTCTCGTCGATCAGGTTGCGCAGCACCTGAACGCGCAGGCGATCCTTTTCCTCGGCCGACACCTTGCCGCCATTGGCGGTGATGATGAGGGCCAGACGCTGGTCGACGTCGGTGCCGGTGATGATGCGACCGTTCACGATCGCCGTGGCCTTGCGGACATTGGGATCATTCTTGCCGAAGATGGTGACGTCCTTGGGCAGGTTCAGCCCCTGGCCAGCATCATCGTCGACGGCCTGCGCCGACACGGTCTGCGCCGCCATGCCCAGCAGGGCGGTGGACAGGAACAGGGTGCGCAGGCCCGAGCGAACGGATTTGGGCAAGAAAACGACAGAAAACATCGTCGGCAAAAATCTCCAATACGGTCCGGTGCCTATGCCCCGGTCCGCCTTAACCGGTCCTGAGCGGACGGCGGGAAGGCAGTTCCTTATATGCCAATATTACGAAAAGCCAGCCGTAGCTGGAAGCTGTTGCCGGCGCGCGCGTCACCGTTGGTCTGATAGTCGCGCCGCCATGTAAAGCCCAGCGTCAAACAATCATCCTCATAGGCAACGCCAAGGCGCTGGCGCACGGGCTGATAGCCGTCGGCCGTGGTGCCCGGATCTTCCTGCGCACCGGTGAGGTCGATGACGGTCGAGCCGAACACGGACCAGAAGCGGGCGAACTGGACGCGGCCGCCCACGCGCAGTTCCTCGCGGTCCTGCAGATCCTCCAGCGCCGCATTGGCGTTGCGGTTGAGGCGCAGATAGCTGACCTGGGCATAGGTTTTCTTGCTGCCCACGGTCGCATCGACTTCGTTGCGGCGGACCGCCAGATTGTCCTTGTCGACCCGGAAACGCTGGGTGAAGCTGAGGAAATCCTTGTAGCGCACGGTCCAGCGGCCGACGATATCGGACATGCGGTCGGACAGGCCGGTGCCGTCGGGCAGGATGCTGGCGCGATTGTCGAGCCGGTAGCTCTGACCGACATTGGCGTCGAGCGTGAAGTCGGGCACGGCCAGATTATATTCCAGGCCATAGGTGATACGGCTCGAATCCTCGAACCGGTCATAGCCCGCGAACCGATTGAGCGCGAAGAGATTGCTATCCTCCAGGTCGACCGAGCGGGCATCCTCATTGGGCACCGACAGATTGGCGAGATGCGGGGCCGCGACGATCTGGACGCGCGGGGCGATGCGCTGCACGCCGCCGAACGCCTCGCCCATGAAGGGCCAGCGCATGTCGACCGCGGCGGCGGCGATGCCGCGCGCCTTCCAGCCCGGATCACCGGCATAGCTGATCGTGTCGGTCAGCGCATTGTCGCTGCTGTGATAGACGTCGCCGCGCAGATAGGTGGTAAAGGTCACTTCCTGACCCAGGCCGGTCAGCTTGCGCAGATTCCATTCGAAAGCGGCGAAGGCGCGCTGGGTATCCTGCCCCTCGGTCCGGGTGATCGCCAGCGTATTGGCCTGGAACTGCATCTGGCCGCCGAGCAGCGGATCCTTCATCCGCAACCGATAGTCCATCACCGGCAGGGCGATCGGCATCTGGCCCTGGGGGTCATCGACGCGCAGCGTCTGCACCGCCCAGCCGGCGAGCGAGAAATAGCTGTTGTCGCCGATCCGCTGGACGCCCAGGGTCGAACGCAGCCGGTCGTCGCGGCTGATGTCGTAGCGGCGCAGGAAGGTGCGGTCGGTGGCGACGCGGATCGACCCGTTGACGCTCCATTCAGGTGTCAACTGCAAGCCGCCGCTGGCGTCGATCGCGCCGCGAATATCCTTTTGCGAATCGGTCGGCGTGATGCCGCTCGACCGGCTGCCATAGGTGGCATAGCCGGTGATCTGATAGGCACCGCGGTCATAGAGATGGCGGAAATTGCCTTCGATCATCGGCAGCGAATCGGTGTAGACGTGCGGCGTGACGGTCAGGTCGCGATTGGGCGCGAGCTTGAGATAATAGGGGACCGCGACCTCGAAGCCGTTGACCCGGTCATAACGGATATTGGGGACCAAGAGGCCGCTGCCGCCGTCATCGCCGACTGGATGCGACAGGCCCGGCACCGGGATCAGCGGCAGGCCGAACAGTTCGACATTGGCGCGGGTGTAGGACACGCGCTGCTTGGTCGGGTCATAGACGACCTTGACCGCGTTGATCTGCCAGGTCGGTTCCTTGGGGCAGCCGTCGCCGCCTTCCACCGGGCAGCCGGTATAGGCGGCATGATGCAGCGTGTAGACGCCGTTGACCCGCTCGCCCTTGGTCGCCGCCATGCGGCCGCCCTGTTGCAGCACCAGCAGGATATTGTCGACCGCGCCGTCCTTGAGCGTATCGGTGACGTCGAAGCGGTCGCCATAGGCGACATTGCCGTCGGGATCGATCACCGAGACGCTGCCCTGCGCCTCGACCTTGCCGGTGGTGCGGTCCCACACGATCTTGTCGGCGCGCAGTCGGTTGCCGTCGCGCAGCAACTGGACATTGCCGGTCGCGGTCACGACCTGGCTGTTGGTGTCATATTCCAGCGCATCGGCGGCGAAGCCGATTTCCTGGTCGTTGTCGGGCACCGGCGCATCGGGCGCGCTGATCGGCGTCTGGGGCTCGTTCAGCTTGGGCTCGGGCGCCTGTTGGGCATGCGCCAGCGGCGCCGCGAGCAGGCAGGACGAGGCCGCGCCGGCAAGCAGCGCCTGTTTGAACGACAGGGGAAACACGGAAATCTGCAAGCGATGGGGCCTCTTTGGGGGCACTTGTGGTTCCTGCCTATCGCACTGCTTGGCGCGCGCCGCAATCGGTCCTGGCATTCGGGAGAACCGAAATCCGCCGAATGGCTTTGCAGAGCGGCAAAGCCGCACTATCTGGCAGAACCAAGAAAGAAACGGCAATCCAGAGAAAAGGCCCCCAGATGGACATCCAATTCAGCCCCACGCGCCCCCAGGTCGACACGTTGGTCCTTGCCGTGGCGAAGGGGACTGTCGAGAGCCTGCCGCTGACCGCGTCGGCCACGCTGGTCGCTGGCGCCGCGGCTGCGCGCTTCGCCGGTGAAGCGGGCGCGAGCGTCGAGAGCTTCGTCGAGCAAGGCGGCGCGGTGCTGCGCGTCCTGCTGCTGGGCATCGGCAATGGCGGCGCGGCGGATCTGGAACGGGCCGGCGGCGCGCTGACCGCCAAGCTGTCGACCAGCGGCGCGACCCACGCGGCAGTCGAATTCCCGGCCGGCGTCAGCGGCGAGGACGCCGCGCGGCTGGGCCTGGGCGCGCTGCTGCGCAGCTGGCGGATCGATACTTACCGCACCCGCCAGCCGGAGAAGGCCAAGCCGACGCTGGCGACCGTGACGATCGTCGCGACCGGCGCCGAGGCCGAATGGGCCAAGCTGTCGGCGGTCGCCGCCGGCGTCGCCTTCACCCGCGAACTGGTGTCGGAGCCGGCGAACATCCTCTATCCCGAAAGCTTCGTCGAGCGGTGCCAGCATCTGGCTGACCTCGGCGTCAAGATCACCGTGCTGGACCGCGCGGCGATGACGGACCTGGGCATGGGCGCGCTGCTGGGCGTGGCGCAGGGGTCGGCGCGCGAGGCGCGGCTGCTGGCGATGGAATGGGACGGCACCGATGGCGCTGCCGACAAGCCGGTCGTGTTCATCGGCAAGGGCGTGACCTTCGACACCGGCGGCATTTCGCTCAAGCCCGGGCCGGGCATGGAAGACATGAAGTGGGACATGGGCGGCGCCGGCGCGGTAGCGGGCGCAATGAAGGCGCTGGCCGGTCGCAAGGCCAAGGCCCGCGTCGTCGGCATTTGTGGCCTGGTCGAGAATATGCCCGACGCCAATGCCCAGCGCCCCGGTGACATCGTGACGTCGATGTCGGGTCAGACGATCGAGGTGCTGAACACCGATGCCGAAGGCCGCCTGGTGCTGTGCGACGCAGTGACCTGGGCGCAGAAGACCTATGCGCCCGAGGTGATGATCGATCTTGCTACCCTGACCGGGGCGATGATGATCGCGCTCGGCAGCGAGCATGGCGGCCTGTTTGCCAATGACGATGCGCTGGCCGACGACCTGCTGGCGGCGGGCAAGACCAGCGGCGAGAAGCTGTGGCGCTTCCCGCTGTCGGAGGCCTATGACAAGCTGATCGACAGCCCGATCGCCGACATGAAGAATATCGGCCCGCGCTTCGCCGGCTCGATCACCGCCGCCCAATTCATCAAGCGCTTCGTCAACGAAGGCGTGAAGTGGGCGCATCTCGACATTGCCGGCATGGTCTGGTCGGACAAGCCAGGCGCCACCGCCGACAAGGGGGCGACCGGCTATGGCGTGCGCCTGATCGACCAACTGGTGGCCGACAAGTTCGAGCGCTGAAGCCGGTGCAGGTCGACTTCTACCAGCTCAGCCGCGATCCCGTGGAAGGGGTGCTGCCCGCGATCGCGGCGCGCATCCTGGACATGGGCGCGCGGCTGCTGGTGGTGGCCGATGAGCCGGAACGGCTGGCCCGCATATCGGCGGGGCTATGGGCAGGGCCACCCGAAAGCTTCCTGGCCAATGGCCAGGCAGGGGACGGCGTGGATTCTGCCCAGCCGGTGCTGCTGGCACAGGACTGTGTCGCCGCGAATGGCGCCAGGCATATCGCGCTGGCGGACGGGATATGGCGCGAAGAGGCCCTGGACTTCGAGCGCGCCTTCTATTTCTTCGATGCGGACACGATCGACGGGGCGCGGGCCAGTTGGCGCGCGCTCAGCAAGCGCGAGGGCGTGACCCCGCGCTTCTGGCGGCAGGAAGGCCGCAAATGGGTGCAGGGTCCATGAACCGCCGGAACTAGGGGCTTTCCCCGTCCCCTTTTCCACCCCCTTGCGAAGTGATCCGGCCCGGTCTAAAGGGCGCGCAACTTTATTCCAACAATTCGGAGTTATGAGGGCCATGGCCGTCACGCGCACTTTTTCGATCATCAAGCCCGACGCGACTCGTCGCAACCTGACCGGCGCCGTCACCAAGATGCTGGAAGAAGCCGGCCTGCGCGTCGTCGCTTCCAAGCGCATCCGCATGAGCCGCGAACAGGCCGAAGGCTTTTATGCCGTTCACAAGGAACGCCCCTTCTTTGCTGACCTGGTCGCCTTCATGATCTCCGGCCCGGTCGTCGTCCAGGTTCTGGAAGGCGAAAACGCCGTGACCCGCAACCGCGACATCATGGGCGCTACCAACCCAGCCAATGCCGACGCCGGCACCATCCGCAAGGAACTGGCCGAATCGATCGAAGCCAATTCGGTCCATGGTTCGGACAGCGAAGAAAATGCCGCGATCGAGATCGCCTATTTCTTCAAGCCCGAAGAAATCGTCGGCTAAACCCGACACCCGTCCACGGACGAGCAAAAGGCCCGGCGCTCCCGCAAGGAACGGCCGGGTTTTTTGTTGGGGGATGGCGGCGTTGGGTGGGAAGTGGACGGTCTGCTTCCTAAGCAGGAACCTAGGCTAGCTGCCGCTTGACATTTGTTCAGGAAGCAAATCGCCCGGCCTTTCCGCTACAGCCTTTATGCGGCCATGCCCGAGGTAGATAAGATAACAATCGCCAACGAAATATGCTCTGCCGGGCAGGTCTGAGCCGGGACATGCTGCGGCAAGACGATGCATTGTTGTTGCGGACCATGAGTAAGTGCGCTGGCCGTCTTTGATACGGATGCCACGAATTTCAGGTATCCAATGCGCCAAGGCTAGGGGCATCGAGAAGCCAGATTTGACCGTGAAAGGTGCTGACCACTGATCATAATCTTGATGCAGATATTGGACAGTGACATTCGATTCCGCTCGATTGCCGACGACCGTTGGCCATGCGTCGCATCCTGAAAGCGCCCATAAGAAACCGAATAGGATGAACGTCCGCATGATGGAAAGGCTATCGTATGCCATTTATGTCTTCAACTGGTCGTTAGCTGTCAAAGCCCGACATCGTCATGCAGGCGTAGCGACGCCCCTGTCCTACTCGCCCAATCTCTGATCTACCCTGGGCGATGCACCAGCACCGTGCCCTTCCCTCGCCCCTGCCGCAGCCCGCCACAGTCCGTGCCCCATATGTCGCCTCCCTGTCGCGTCGGCATGACCCGACCGGCGCGTCGGTGCGAGGCTGCCCTGACCCAGTTGACGCGCGCCTGTCGCCTCCTGGGCGCGCGGCAGGCGCATATCCGGTGCAAACGGCCCTAAATGCCGCACGACACTGTGAACTTCGGCGCTGTCGCGTCGGCATGACCTTTGCTGATCCCGCTTTATCGGCAATAGCCTTCCTCGCCCGGCTTCACGATCAGGCAGTCCTGCTTGTCGGCAAGATATTTGAAGCCTGTCTCCGCCCCCGTGCCCGGCCGGATGGCGAGGTCGCGGCCATCGCGAACGAAGCGGATCGTCGCGCCATCGGCCAGCCCGCTATAGGTCGCTTCCCGGTCGAGATTATCCCTGTTGGCCAGCGCATAATGGCCCGGCTTACCGTCGGACGCGGGTTGGATGTCGAGGAACAGCCCTTCCGGCCCGGTCCAGCGCCCGACCCACTCGTCGGTCGGCCGCGCCGCACCGGCATTGTCCGGGGCCGCGACAGAGTCGGTATCCTCGATCGCCTCGGCATGGGCCGGCACCCTCGCATTGTTCGCCACCGCTTCATTGTCCACGCCCTTGGCGCAGCCGCCCAGCAGCAATGCGGCGCCCAGGCCGGGCAGGATCAGGCGAAAAGCGGGCTGGCGGATCATCCATGGTCTCCTTGCTGTCATGACGACATATATGCGGGGCAAACGGGCGAACCGGCCGGATCGATCCCCAATCGGGTCGAACCGCGCTTGCCAGCGCCCGTCATATCCGCACAATGCGCGGCGCAGAAATAACATGTTCGGGGCGCCAGGTCGTCCCATGCCGGGGGGCGAGTGAGAGCGAAATTCGTAAGGGAGTCCGCCGATGTCCGGCGGCAGGCACTGATCGACGCGACGGCAAAATGTCTGGCGGAAAAGGGCGTGGCGGCCACGTCGGTCCGCGCCATCTGCGCCGCGGCCGGCGTGTCTTCGGGATTACTGACCCATTATTTCGAGGGCGTCGACGCGTTGATCCTCGCCACCTATCGCGATGTCGGCCAGCGCGTATCCCAGGCCATGGACGCGGCGATCGTAGCGGCGGGCGACGATCCGCAGGACCGGCTGCGCGCCTTTCTCCAGGCCAATTTCCGCGCCCCCGTGCTCGACGCGGACCTGCTCGCCACCTGGATCGCCTTCTGGAGCCTCATCAAGTCCAATGCCGATGTCGCCGCCGCCCATGCGGAGATCTACGCTGCCTCGCGGACCCAGTTGGAGGGGCTGGTCGCCGCCGCCGGTCCCGGCTTCTCGCCTGCGCAGGTGCGGCTGAAGGCGATCGGCCTGACCGCGCTGGTCGATGGGTTGTGGCTTGAATATTGCCTCGACCCCACCAGTTTCAGCGCGGCGGAGGCGCAGCAACTGGTCGAACGCGCGATGGGCCATGCCTTGCGAGACCAATGACCGGTTCGATTAATCGGATAGTGTGTGATCGCTTTTATCTATCAACATGTCCGAGAAAACCAATTTCCCCCGAATCATCCGCTTCCCTACACAGGCTTCGCAACAGCAACCCAATAAGGAACTGGATAGCCCATGGCTCTCATCAACACCCCCCTGCAGCCGTTCAAGGCAACCGCTTTCAAGGAAGGCAAGTTCGTCGACGTCACCGATGCCGATGTGAAGGGCAAGTGGGCCGTCTTCTTCTTCTACCCGGCCGACTTCACCTTCGTGTGCCCGACCGAGCTGGAAGACCTGGCCGACATCTATCCCACCCTGCAGGGCCTGGGCGTGGAAGTCTATTCGGTGTCGACCGACACCCATTTCTGCCACAAGGCCTGGCACGACACCTCGCCGGCCATCGGCAAGATCAACTATTACATGCTGGGTGACCAGAACCACGACATCTCGAACCAGTTCGGCGTGCTGCGCGAAGGCGTCGGCCTGGCCGATCGCGGCACCTTCGTGCTCGATCCGGAAGGCGTGATCCAGCTGGTTGAAATCACCCCCGAGGGCGTGGGTCGCAACGCGGCCGAACTGCTGCGCAAGATCAAGGCCCTGCAGTACTGGACCAGCCACCCGGGCGAAGTCTGCCCCGCCAAGTGGGAAGAAGGCGCGGAAACCCTCGCCCCCTCGCTCGACCTCGTCGGCAAGATCTAAGCACCTATAGGTGCTGATAGGCCGCCGGGTTCGCCCAGATTGAGGGGACCCGGCGGACCTTCAAAATATTTTCTACAGACTTATCTTAGTTTCAACGGGGCTTTTGGGTCGCACCAATTCCCCGGACGGGCCGTCGCGTCCTCCCGATCGGGACGGCCCGCCATCTTTTCCACGGAGCCAGACAGACATGTTGGACGCAAATCTCAAGGGGCAGTTGAAAGCCTATCTGGCGAACATCACCCAGCCGATCGAGCTGGTGGCTTCGCTGGATGAAGGCGCCAAGTCGCGCGAAATGAACGAATTGCTGACCGAAATTGCCGAACTTTCGGACAAGGTCAGCCTTGCCACCGGTTCGGACAAGCGCAAGCCCAGCTTCATGATCCGCCGCGTCGGCACCGATATCGGCGTGACCTTCGCGGGCCTGCCGATGGGCCATGAGTTCACCTCGCTGGTGCTCGCCCTGCTGCAGGTCGGCGGTCATCCGTCTAAGGCCGCGCAGGATCTGATCCAGCAGGTCAAGAATCTCGATGGCGACTATGCCTTCGAAACCTATTTCTCGCTGTCGTGCCAGAACTGCCCCGACGTGGTGCAGGCGCTGAACCTGATGAGCGTCTTGAACCCCCGGATCAGCCATGTCGCGATCGACGGCGGCCTGTTCAAGGATGAGGTCGACGCGCGCAAGGTCATGGCCGTGCCGACCATTTTCCTGAACGGCGAACCCTTCGGCCAGGGCCGGATGGAGCTGGAGCAGATCGTCGCCAAGATCGACAGCGGTGCCGAGGCGAAGGCGGCCGAGAAGATCAAGGCGCAGGACCCCTTCGAGGTGCTGGTGGTCGGCGGCGGCCCTGCCGGCGCGGCGGCGGCCATCTATTCGGCGCGCAAGGGCATCCGTACCGGCGTCGCGGCGGAACGCTTCGGCGGCCAGGTGCTCGACACCATGGATATCGAGAATTTCATCTCGGTCAGCCGCACCGAAGGCCCCAAGCTCGCCTCGGCGCTGGAAGCGCACGTCAAGGATTATGACGTCGAGATCATGAACCTGCAGAAGGCGGCGAAGCTGATCCCGGCCAAGACCGAAGGCGACTATCATGAGGTCGTGCTGGAAAATGGCGCGTCGCTGAAGGGCCGCACCATCATCCTGTCGACCGGCGCCCGCTGGCGGCAGATGGGTGTCCCCGGTGAGGACGAATATCGCAACAAGGGCGTGGCCTACTGCCCGCACTGCGATGGTCCGCTGTTCAAGGGCAAGCGCGTGGCGGTGATCGGCGGCGGCAATAGCGGCGTCGAAGCGGCGATCGACCTGGCCGGCATCGTCGCCCATGTGACGCTGATCGAGTTTGACAGCCAGCTCCGCGCCGATGCGGTGCTGCAGCGCAAGCTCGCCAGCCTGCCCAACGTCAAGATCATCACCTCGGCGCTGACCACCAAGGTGAACGGCAATGGCGAACGGGTGAGCGGCCTCAGCTACAAGGACCGCAACAGCGGCACCGAGCATGATGTCGAGCTGGAAGGCATTTTCGTCCAGATCGGACTGGTGCCCAACACCGAATGGCTCAAGGACAGCATCGCCCTCTCGCCCCGTGGCGAGATCGAGATCGATGCGCGCGGCGAAACCAGCCAGCCCGGCATCTTCGCCGCCGGCGACTGCACCACCGTGCCCTACAAGCAGATCGTCATCGCCATGGGTGCGGGGTCAACCGCAGCCCTGTCGGCCTTCGACTATCTCATCCGTCTGCCCACAGCCGAGGAAGCGGCCGAGGCAGCCTGAAAAATGCCCGCCTGAACCAGTCCCCCCTTCTGGTTTTCAGGCCAGCGAAGGCCGGTCCGTTGCCCTGACGGACCGGCCTTTTTCCTGTCAGGGAACGC
This sequence comes from Sphingobium scionense, assembly GCF_014197035.1. Classification (GTDB taxonomy): domain Bacteria; phylum Pseudomonadota; class Alphaproteobacteria; order Sphingomonadales; family Sphingomonadaceae; genus Sphingobium; species Sphingobium scionense. The sequence goes on from NZ_JACIEU010000012.1 coordinate 23,055, forward strand.
CGATCACCGTTTCGGGCTGCTCGGGATAGGCGCGCAGCAGCGCGTTGCACAACGCCATGGCAGCGCTATCCCGTTTGTCGGCCGGGCGCACTGTCACGGCGCTGCCGCTCCAGATCACGGCCGCGTCGCCCCGGCGGTGCAGGCGCATCTCCAGTTCGGTGCGTTCCAGCGCGACATGGCGCGTCTTGCCGGACGGCACCGCCAGCGAGAAGCTCGATCCCACCGCCCCGGACACACCTCCAGGCATCAGGTCGGAATTGCTCTTCTCGACCTTGCCGGTCCCGGTCCCAACCTCGGACGCGCGGATGACCAGTTCCATGACCAGCGCGGCATGGCCGTCGTCCAGCAAAGTGAAGCCCTTGTCCGACAGGGCAAGTGTGGCCGCATCAACAAAGGCATCCGCCGCGCCCGCCTGTCCGCTCGCATCCTCCTGCATGGATACCGATATGGTGCCGCCGCTCGGCACATCCGCCGCTGATGCCATGGCAGGCAGCAGCATCGCCGCCGCCATCAGCATGGACCGCGCCCATTTCCGCGCGCCGGGCAATCGCTTCTGATCCATCAAGGCTCGATCATCCATCCCAAGCCGAACAGGTCGGCGGCCAACAGCCCCATGCCTAGCCGAGTGGCAGCCTGCCGACAATCGCGGCCCACCGCCTGCCACCGCCCTTTTCTCACGCGATATTCATTTGCCTTCGCGCGCGGATCGTGACAGCGCCCGGCGCAACATGACGCCCAAACAGCCCCGCCATCCGCTCCTGATCGCGCTGCTGCGCTGCAAGCCGGTGCTCGACTTCATCGGCGACGATCCCGACGCGAAGCCCCTCGCCCGCAATATCGGCCTGTTCCAGCTAACCATGCTGGGCGTCGGCGCGACCATCGGCACCGGCATCTTCGTCGCCCTGACCACTGCCGTGCCCGAAGCCGGGCCGGCGGTCACTTTGTCCTTCGTCATCGCCGGCATCACCGCCGCGCTGACCGCGCTCTGCTATGCCGAAATGGCATCAGCCGTGCCGGCGTCGGGCTCTTCCTATTCCTATGCCTATGCGACCATGGGCGAACTCGCCGCCTTCCTGATCGGCAGTTGCCTGCTGCTGGAATATGGCGTCTCCGCCTCCGCCATCGCCGTGGGATGGGGGCAATATCTCAATGAACTTCTGTCGATCAGCACCGGCTGGCGCCTGCCTGACATCATCGCCCGGCCGCCGGGAGCGGGCGGCATCGTCAACCTGCCCGCCGTGCTGCTGGTCGGCCTCTGCCTCATATTGCTGTTGCGCGGCACGCGGGAATCGACCACCGCCAACGCCATATTGGTGATCGCCAAGCTCGCCGTGCTGGCGCTGTTCGTCGCCGTCGCGCTCGCCCATTTCCAGCCCGCCAATTTCCATCCCTTCGCGCCCAAGGGCATGGTCGGCATCGGCGCCGCTGCGTCCTCCATCTTCTTTTCCTATATCGGCATCGATGCAGTCTCGACCGCCGGCGAGGAAGTGCGCAATCCGCGCCGCGACCTGCCGCTCGCGATCATCCTGTCGCTGCTGATCGTCACCGCCGCCTATATATTGGTCGCGGTCGCGGCGATCGGCGCCCAGCCCTGGACCGCATTTGCCGGGCAGGAAGCCGGCCTGGCCGTCATCCTCCACAACCTCACCGGCGCGGGCTGGCCGGCGGTGATCCTGTCGCTGGGCGCCATCGCCTCGATCTTCAGCGTCACCCTGGTGGTGATCTACGGCCAGACCCGCATCCTCTATGCCATGGGTCGTGACGGGTTGCTGCCCGCCTTCTTCTGCCGGGTCGATCCGGTGCGCCATGTGCCGCGCCAGAATACATGGATCGTCGCGATCGGCGTCGCGTTGCTCGCCGCCTTCGTGCCGCTCGACGTGCTGGTCAACCTCACCAGCATGGGCACGCTGATCGCCTTTGCCACCGTGTCGATCGGCGTCATCATCCTGCGCCGCACGCGGCCGGACCTGCCGCGCGGCTACAAGGTGCCCTTCTATCCGGTCCTGCCGATCGCCAGCACGCTCTTCTGCGCCTATCTGATCTTCGGCCTGCCGGCCGACACCTATGCGCTGTTCGCTGTCTGGGTTGCTGCTGCTGCCCTGCTCTATTTCGGCTATTCGATGCGGCGCTCGGCACTGGCCCAGCGCTGATCGCTCAGCGGCGCGATACCCTCGGCATGAAGATGATCGGGTCGATATCCAGCGCCGGCTGGGCCGGGGCCGGCGCAGCGACCTTGGCCACGGAATCCGCCGCCGCCATCTGCGCGATCGTCAGCGAGGGATACAGCCGATCCCTGGTCACCGTCACCAGCCCGCCCAGGCTGGTCATGCCGAACAGCTTCTGGGCAAAGGCATAGGGCAGGCGGATGCAGCCATGGCTGGCCGGATAGCCCGGATTATGCCCGGCATGCAGCGCAATGCCGTCCCAGGTCAGCCGCTGCATGAAGGGCATGGGCGCATTGCTGTAGAGGTTGGACCGGTGCCACTGATTCTTCTGCAGGATCGGATAGTCGCCGGTCGGCGTGCTGTGCCCGGCCATGCCGGTCGACACGCTCGCCATGCCGACCAGCCGGTCGCCGCTATAGACATGGGCCATCTGTCGATCGATGCTGATGACCAGATGGATCGGCCCGTCGAGCGGCCCCTCCTCCAGCCAGCGATAGCCACCCGGCGCCAGCGCGCCGACCTTGGCAGCCGGCCGCGCGCGCTTGACCGGCGCAGCCGCCTGCACCGGCAGCGATAGCGCACCGACAAGCAGGAACAGGCTGGCAGGGCCGGAACGGGCGAAGGACATGAATCCCTTCTTAAGCAAGCGCCACACCCGCGCCAGCCCTCAATGCATCCCTATCCCGCCCCGAGACGGGACAGCATCGTCAGATCAGCAGCAGTTGCGCCACCGGCGAAAAACTGCGCCGGTGCAGCGGGGTCGGCCCATGGTCGCGCAGCGCCGCCATATGCTTGGCGCTGCCATAGCCCTTGTTGCTCTCCCACCCATAATGGGGATGCTCGGCGGCGGCGGCGATCATGATCCGGTCGCGCTCTTCCTTGGCCAGGATCGATGCGGCGGCGATCGACAGGCATTTGGCGTCGCCTTCCACCACCGCGGTCGAGGGCCAGCGCCAGTTGGGACAACGATTGCCATCCACTAGCACATGAGCGCACTCCTGCTCCAGCGCCTCGACCGCACGGGTCATGGCCAGCATCGTCGCCCATAATATGTTGAGTTCGTCGATCTCGGCCACGCTGGCGATGCCCAGTCCCCAGCACAGCGCGCGGGCCTTGATCTCCCCCTCCAGCACGGCCCGCTTTTTGGCGGTCAACTTCTTGGAGTCGTTGAGGCCATCGGGGCAATCCTCCTGCCGCAGGATCACCGCCGCCGCGACCACCGGCCCCGCCAGCGGCCCGCGCCCGGCCTCGTCCACCCCGGCGACCAGGCCGGGATGATGGATCAGTTCATGCGCGAAATCAGGCATAGGCGTGGAAGCCGAAGGGATTGCCCATCGGGCCATGGCCCGCGCCAAGCCCCGGCGCCAGCGCCAGCGCCTCGCGCACATATTTGCGGCCACGCTCGACCGCTTCGATCAGGTCCAGCCCCTGCCCCAGGCCGGTCGCGATCGCGCTGGCCAGGGTGCAGCCGGTGCCATGGCTGTGCCGCGTGTCGATCCGCACATTGCTCCATGCCTTGCGCACACCCTGCGGCCCGATCAGCCGGTCGGTCAGCATCGGCCCCTCGCCATGGCCGCCCTTGGCCAGCACATGGGTGGCGAAACGGATGGCGATCTCCTCGCCGCCCAGCGCCGCCAGTTCGGGGATATTGGGCGTCACCAGCGTGGCGATGGCCATCAACCGCTCGAACGCCGCGATGGTCGCGTCGTCGGCCAGCAGCGACCCACTGGTCGCAACCATGACGGGGTCGAAGACGATCGGCACATTCTCCAGCAGCGCCAGCCGCTCGGCCACGGCCGCAGCCGTCTGCGCCGAACCGATCATGCCGATCTTGACCGCGTCGACGCCGATGTCGCTGATGCAGCTTTCCATCTGCGCCAGCACCATCTCGGTCGGCACCGGATGGACGCCTTGCACGCCCAGCGTGTTCTGCGCGGTGATCGCGGTGATCGCGGTCATGGCATGGCCGCCCAGCAGCGTCACCGTCTTGATGTCCGCCTGGATACCGGCGCCGCCGCCGCTGTCGGACCCGGCAATGATGAGAATGCGGGGCACGCTCATCCCTTGAACTTGCGTTCCGTGGAGGCCGGGTTGTTCGTCAGCGCCTTACCCATCCGCGTCGGCCGATCCATCAGTTCCCCGCCGCAATTGGGGCAGCGATCGTCCAGCGCCTCGGCACAGGGCGCGCACCAGGTGCATTCGAACGAGCAGATGAACGCGCCGGGTTCATCGGCCGGCAGGTCGGTGCCGCAACGTTCGCAATCGGGGCGCATCTCAAGCATGGAACCACTCCGTCATCCCAGCGAAGGCTGGGATCTCACTGTTACTGAGCCAGCGGCAAGAAGAAGAGAGATGCCAGCCTTCGCTGGCATGACGGGATTGAGAAGCGTTCACGCCGCCGCCTTCTCGACCGCGGCGCAGATGCGCTCGACCACATCCCTGACCTGATCCTCGCGGTCACCTTCCGCCATGACGCGGATCACCGGTTCGGTGCCGGACGGGCGGATGACCAGCCGGCCCGACCCGTTCAGTTCCGCCTCGGCCTGGGCGATCACCCGCTGCACCGTCTCATCCTCCAGCGGCTTGCCGCCGGCGAAGCGAACATTCTTGAGCAACTGGGGCACCGGATCGAACTGGTGCAGCGTCTCGCTCGCGGGCTTGCCCGACCGGACCAAAGCGGCCAGCACCTGCAACGCCGCCACCGTGCCGTCGCCGGTGGTCGCATAGTCGGACAGGATCATGTGACCGGACTGTTCGCCGCCGACGTTGAAGCCGCCCTCGCGCATCCGCTCCAGCACATAGCGATCGCCGACCTTGGTCCGTTCCAGGCCGATGCCCTGCCCGGTCAGGAAGCGTTCGAGGCCCAGGTTCGACATGATCGTCGCCACCAACCCGCCGCCGCGCAGCGTACCGGCGCGGGCGAAATTGGACGCGATCAGCGCCATGATCTGGTCGCCATCAACAATCTGGCCCTTTTCGTCGACCACGATCAGCCGGTCGGCGTCGCCGTCCAGCGCGATGCCGATGTCCGCGCCGGACGACACGACGGTCTCCTGGCACAGCAAGGGCGAGGTCGAGCCGCAACCGTCATTGATATTGGTGCCGTTGGGCGTAACGCCGACCGCGACCACCTCCGCCCCCAATTCCCAGAAGGCCGACGGCGCGACCTGATAGGCGGCGCCATTGGCGCAATCGACCACGATCTTGAGGCCGTCGAGGCGCAGGTCGGCGGGGAAGCTGGACTTGACCGCATGGATATAGCGGCCACGGGCGTCCTCGACCCGGCGAGCGCGGCCGATATCCTTGGACGCGGCCAGCGGCACATCCTGGTTCAGCAGCGCCTCGATCTTCAGCTCATCCTCGTCCGACAGCTTGTAGCCATCGGGGCCGAACAGCTTGATGCCATTATCATAATAGGGATTGTGGCTGGCCGAGATCATCACGCCCAGGTCGGCGCGCATCGAATGGGCCAACAGCGCGACCGCCGGCGTCGGGATCGGCCCGAACTGGACCACGTCCATGCCGACGGCGGTGAAGCCCGCGACCAGCGCATTTTCGACCATATAGCCCGACAGGCGCGTATCCTTGCCGATCACCACCCGGTGACGATGGCTGCCGCGCTGGAAATGGGTGCCGGCGGCCATGCCGACCTTCATCGCCAGTTGTGGCGTCATCGGCCACTGGTTGGTGCGACCACGAATACCGTCGGTGCCGAAATATTGTCTGCTCATGCGATCCTGCCCCAGGGCGGCTATGGGTAAAACTCAGCTCCCCCATAGCAATCTTTGATCGACTTTCCACCGCTGTCCCGGCATCGCCGCCGCATGGAAAATTTCAACGCCGCCGTCGACGCGCTGTCCAGCACGGTCTTCTTCAAGGTGCCTTTGTTCGGCGCACAGATCGAGCTGATCGTGCTCTACCTCGCGCTCCCCATGCTGTTCTTCACCATCTGGCTGGGTTTCCCCAATGTCACCCAGGTCGGTCGGGCGATCCGCATCCTGCGCAGCCAGCCGCATGAGGGCGAGGCGAAGGGCGATGTCAGCCAGTGGGGTGCGCTCTCCACCGCCCTGTCCGGCACGATCGGGCTGGGCAATATCGCGGGCGTCGCGGTGGCGCTGACCATGGGCGGGCCAGGCGCGATCTTGTGGATGTTCATCATCGGCTGGTTCGCGATGACGGTGAAGATGGCGGAGGTCACGCTGGGCCTCAAATATCGCGTGTTCGACGAACGCGGCCATGTCCATGGCGGGCCGATGTATGTGCTCAAAGCCGTCGGCGCGGCGCGCGGCTGGCCGAAGATCGGTATCATTCTAGGCGGCGCCTATGCCTTCTTCGCCCTGTTCGGCGCGATCCCGATGGTGCAGGTGAACCAGAGCTTCGCCCAGGTGAAGGTGGTCACCGGCATGACCAATGGCTGGGCCTATGGCGTGTTCATCGCCGCGGCCGTCGCGCTGGTGACGATGGGCGGCGCGGCCTGGCTGGGCGAGGTGTCGAAGCGCCTGACCCCGCTCAAGGTCACCGTCTATCTGGGCGGTGTCGCCGCGATCCTGATCCTCCATGCCGACGCCATTCCCGGCGCTTTGACGCTGATCTGGCACGGCGCCTTTTCCAGCGATGCGGCCACCGGCGGCGCGATCGGCGCCTTCGTCGCGGGCATGCGCCGCGCCGTTTTCGCCAGCGAGGCCGGCGTGGGCTCGGCCGTGATGGCGCATAGCCTGGCGCGGGCACGCCATCCGGTGTCCGAAGGGCTTGTCGCCCTACTGGAACCGCTGCTCGGCACGATGATCGTCTGCGCGCTGGGCGGGCTGGCGCTGGTGGTCGCCGGCACCTGGAACAACGGGCTGGAAGGCATCGCCATTACCTCCGCCGCCTTTGCCAAGGTGTCGCCCTGGTTCCCCTGGCTGCTCGCCGTCGTCGTCTTCCTCTTCGCCTATTCGACGCTGGTCGCGTGGGGCTTTTATGGTCTTCAGGCCTGGGGCTATCTGTTCGGCAACGGCCCGCGCGCGCAATGGGTCTACAAGATTCTCTATGTCGTCGCCCTGCCCCCGGCCGCCGCGATCGACCTCGGCCGGGTCGTCGGCATCGTCGACAGCAGCTTCTTCCTGATGGCGATCCCCAATGTCATCGCCCTGTATCTGTGCGCGGGCGAACTGCGCCGTGACGTGAAGGCCTATCTGGCGGAACAGGCTTAACTTCGCACATTTCCCGCACATTCTGACATATTCTTGCGCGGCCGCGATCCTATCGGAAAGCGGCCTCATCTTTATAGCACGTTCCCGCTCACATAGGACAGGCACTCGACTCGAACAAAAATATCCACCCGAACGACACCAGCCTTTTCGACGACCGCAGAAAAGGCTCTAGTGGCATTGTCGACAGAGCAGGATAGCGGGACAGGCCATTGGCGGACCAACCCAAACGATGTGAATATAGCACGACGCCCAAGGCGGTCCGGGCGGGCCTCAACAACCAGCGCATTGCCATCCTGGGGCTATGCGCGATGGCGATCGCCACCCAGGGACAGGTGCGCATTCCTCACAGACTGGTCGATTTTTCGGCTCGTCGCGAGGGTCTGGGTCGTGTCGACGCCGCCGAAGTCTTCGACACGGATGCGCTGTTCGCCTGGCTCCGGCGGCAAAATCTCCTGGGCGGGGATCCCGACAGCTATCATCATGTCAATTGGGTCGACTGTTTCTCCTATGGTGCGCAAATCTGGGAAGATCCGCAACAGGAGGATTTTGTCGCCGATTTTCTGCGGGCGATGCGCGGCGCGGCCCCTTTGCGCGTTCTGGCAAGCAACCTCGTCGCGGCGCTGGGGTCCGATATCGGCTATATCCAGTTGCGCATCGAACAGGATTGGCAGGATTATGCCCGCGCAAAGATGGCGAGCGGACGACGCGGTTTCCTGCTTGATCCGTCGGCCATTTTCGAAAAGATCGTCGCGACACCGGAAACCGCATCCTATCGGCGCTGGTTCGCCTTCTGCGACCTAGCCGCACTGCCATGGAACATCGAAACCATAAAGAACGATATTCGACGTCAATTCGGCCTGGACCTGTTGTTCAAGCCCGACATTGCCCACCTCTTCTCGTTGCCGTCCGCCAGCCTGGCCAATGCCTCGCTCGATTTCGAGATGGCCCTGACTGCCCCCATCTATGTCGGATTGCGGCAATCAACATTCAGCAACCTGGTTCACGCAACGCGCCTTGCGGAAACACCAGCCACATACCCCAATCATTTCCTCTATTGCAGCCGTACAAAGCGCATGCCGGCTCGCCAGGACCGCGGCCGCGGCAAATGGTAACATAACCAGATAGGACAGAAACGAAAAAGGCCCCGCCACTTAGCGGAGCCTCTTCGTTTGGCGAGCGGCTGGACGTCAGATCTTGTCGCCGAGCGCACCCTTGACCGATCCGGCTACGTCCTGAGCCGTACCCTTGGCCTTCTGAACCTTGCCTTCGGCTTCCAGACGCTCGTTGTCCGTGGCCTTGCCGATCGCTTCCTTCGTGGCACCGGCGGCCTTGTTGCCCGCGGCCTTCACCTTGTCGGTCATTTCACCCATCTGGTTTCTCCTTGAAAGTGGCTTTCCCCCTGTCAACCAGCCAACAGGGGGAAAGGTTTCCATCAAAACGCAGGCGTCACGACTAAATCAGGGCTTGATCCCGTAGCGGGCGTAGACGGCGTCGATGCGCGGATCGATACGGCGGGCAATCGCGATCTCGGCATCGCCCTCGCTCCCCCGGCCCAGCCGGTGCAGCACGATGCCGCGCATGTAGCGGCTCGGCTCCTTGCCCGGCTCCTGCGCGACGACGACGTCCAGGTCGCGCAGCGCATCATCGAACCGCCCCATGCGGAACCACAGCATCGCCCGGCTGTCGAGCGCGGCCATGCTGCCCGAACTCAGTTCCACCGCCTTGGTGCAATCCTGCATCGCACTGTCCAGTTCGACATTGCGCGATCCCTTGACCCAGCAACGCTCGTTGAACAGGCCGGTCATGCCCGGCTTTTCCGCCAGTTGCGCGTCGATGATCTCGATCGCCTTGCCCGGATCGCCATAGGTGCCGAGCAGCGTCGCCTTGAAGCTGCGATAGCTGTCGCGCGCCTCGCCACCGATCGCGATCTTCGCGTCGACCATGCCGATCGCATCGTCCAGCTTGCCGCTTTCCGCCAGATAGGTCGCGACCGTGCCGACCGCCGCACCCGACGCCGGGTCGAGCTGGCGCGCCATCCGGCCATCGGCCAGCGCGCCGGTCACATCGCCGGTCTGGAACCGGCGATAGGCGCGCTGCAGATAGAGATCGACGTCGGGCTTGATCCCGATCGCCTTGTCCAGGTCGACCAGCGCATTTTTGTAGTCGCCGATGCCCCAGCGGAAATTGCTGCGGCTGGAGTAACCGGTTGCGTCCTCGGCATCGGCGGCGATCGCCTTGGCAAAGGTCGCCTCGACCGCCCTGGACTGCGGCCAGGCGGCGATGGTCGCCGGGCTGTAATCCCACAAATAGGTGGGCTTGGCTGGGCCGATCACATGCGGCGACATGGCCTGCACCGTGGCCAGCGCATCGCGCTCGTCGGGCAGGCGATCGGCCGCGATCTCGACGCCGGTGGCGTCGGTCCGCTCCTCGACATCCAGCACGCCGTCCTTCAGCTGCACGGTCCGGCGCAGGTCATAGCCGGCCACCGTCTTGCTGAGGCCCTGCTCGCCTTCGATCACATAACCCTTGCCACCCTGGGGCAGGCGCAGGCGCAGATGATAGCGGATGCCGATCGGCGCGCTCGTCGCCACCGGGATCGCCAGCCAGGCAGGCCGCGCCCGGTCCGGCGCGAAGCTGATCTCGTCGATCAGCTTGCTGGCGTCGCGGCGATAACGCCGGTCGCTGAGCTTCCAGGGCGAGCCGGTGACGCCATGGGCAGTAAAGGTAACGGTGGCCGACGCTGCATCAGTGGTGACACCGACCTGGCTATATTGGGCCGTGCCGACCTGCTCGCTGAAGAAGCCCTGCACCATCTCGTCACGCCGCTTGGCATCCATCTGGCCAAGGCCGGTGCTGATCATCGTCGCGATCTGACCACGCATGACCGCCTTTGCATCGAACACGGTCGGCAGCTTCTCATGCCCGCTTTCGTCCGCCTCGACGCTGACGTCGATCGTCGGTCGGGCATTGGCATGGGTCCGGATCGCCATCAGATCGGCGCCGGCGGTGCGCACCGGCAGCACCGATCCGAAACGCGGCGTGTCACCGATATCCTCCAGCCGCGATCCAAGGCCCGTGCCGTCGAGCCAGTAGGACTGGCCATCGATCACCGCACGCACCAGCACATGGTCGAAGGCCGCAGCCGTGGGCAGCCGCTCCGGCACGGAATCGCCCAGGGTCGAACTGGCCAGCACCGGCTCCGCCTCGATCCCAAGGCCGCGCAGCAGCGAGAGCAGCAGCAGCGTCTTCGCCTTGCAGTCGCCATAGCGCAGCGTCCAGGTCTCGGCCGGCTTCTGCGGCACATAATTGCCGCCATTCATGCCGACCATCAGATAGCGGACATGGTCCTGCACCAGTTGCAGCGCAGCCGCCGCCTTGTCCTTCGGTGATCCCGGCAGCGCCTTGAGCTTGGCCAGTTCGCCCGCCAGCGGCGATCCATCGGCGATCAGCCCGTCAGTTGCATAGAGCGGCGCCATCGTCTTCGACACATCGGCCCAACTGGCAAAGGTCGACAGTTCGAACAGCGGCGGATGGGTGAAGCGGGTCGGCGCGTCGGCCGGCATTTCCGGCTGCTTGGCCAGCGGCACGGCAAAGCTCAGCTCGGTGAGGCCGCCCTTCTTGACCGGCTTGGCATCGACGCCGCTCGCCAGCAGCTTCCAGCGCGGCGCATCCGTATCGTCCCATAGCAGGCGGACCCGGCCATAGCCCAGCCGCAGCGGCGCGGCCGGCAGGGCCGAGACATTCTGGACATGGCCGCCCAGCGCATCATCCTTGCTGGTGGTCGAATAGCGCAGCCGCACCACATCGCCCACCTGCACTCCCTCGACCGCCATGGTCGCGGTCAGGATGCCGCTGATCTGCAATGCTTCCAGCCCCTGTTCGCGGCGCAGCACGGTGAATTTCTTGCCGCTGGCCAGCGCATCGATCACCTGATCGCCGCGCAGGATCGACAGTTCATGGATGATGAGGTCGCCCTTGTCCGGCGCCCAGGGCAGGGTCAGCGACGACAACTGGGTCAGCGCCTCGGCCGATCCCGCGCGGGTGGCGATGTCGGCATAGTTCCACAACCGGCCCTTTTCGACCCGCTGCTGGCTGTCGAGGATCATCATCGAGGGCGGATCGCCATCGGCCGCCAGCCTGGGCATCGCCGCCTTGTCGATCCAGCCAGGCGCTGGCTGGTACAGCGGCACCTCTCCGGCCAAGGCAGGCGCCACAACCGTCATGGCCGCCGAAGCCGCCAACCACCCGAAATGCCTCATTTTCCCCCGAACATCCTTTTGCGCGCTGCTCTTTAATTCTGGACCTTGTTTCACGCTTCAGGCCGATTCAACCTGAAGCGATCAAGGTCCAGACCCCGTTTGATCAAAGGCTATGGCATCGCGGCGAAGCGCTCAAGGGAAAGCGGCGGGCACAAAGAAAAAGGGGCCGGAAAACCGGCCCCTTCTCGAAATGTCTCGCTGTCGCGAAGCGGATTAGCGCTTCGAGAACTGGAAGCTGCGGCGGGCCTTGGCCTTGCCGTACTTCTTACGCTCGACGACGCGGCTGTCGCGGGTCAGGAAGCCTTCGGCCTTGACCGCGCTGCGCAGCGCCGGCTCATACTTCGACAGAGCCTGGGCGATGCCGTGCTTGACCGCACCGGCCTGACCCGACAGACCGCCGCCCTTGACGGTGCAGACAACGTCATACTGGCCTTCACGCTCGGTGACGCCGAACGGCTGGTTGATCACCAGACGCAGGGTCGGACGGGCGAAATAGACTTCCTGGTCACGGCCGTTGACCGTGATCTTGCCGGTGCCGGGCTTGACCCACACGCGGGCCACGGCATCCTTGCGGCGGCCGGTGGCATAGGCGCGGCCGAGGCCGTCGATTTCCTGGTCGCGCAGCGGAGCCGAGGGCTGAACCGGGGCGGCAGCGACGGGCGCTTCGCCTTCGACGGCAGCCGGAGCGGCGGCGGCAGGAGCGGCAGTGGCCAGCGACGCGAGGTCGGACAGGGACTGACGGTTATCGGACATTATGCACCCACCTTGTTCTTGCGGTTGCGCGACGCGAAGTCGAGCACTTCGGGGTTCTGGGCTTCATGCGGATGCTCGGTGCCGGCGAAGATGCGCAGGTTGCGCATCTGCTGGCGGCCCAGCGGACCACGGGGGATCATGCGCTCGATGGCCTTTTCCAGGACGCGCTCGGGGAAACGACCTTCCAGGATCTTCTGGGGGGTGGTTTCCTTGATGCCGCCGGCATAACCGGTGTGCTTGTAGTAAACCTTGTCGGTCAGCTTGCGGCCGGTGAACTTGACCTTGCCCGCGTTGACGATGATGACATTGTCACCGCAATCGACATGGGGGGTGAAGCTCGGCTTGTGCTTGCCGCGCAGGATATTCGCTACAGTCGAAGCAAGACGACCCACGACCAGCCCTTCGGCGTCGATCAGGATCCACTTCTTTTCGACCGTCGCCGGGGTTGCCGGCTTGGTGGTCTTCATCAGCGCCTTCATGGTGCCAATTCTCCAAGAATGAACAGTGAACCAGCCACCCTTGGGGTCGCCGGAAGATGGGCGCTAATGACGGTTAGGGGCCAACAAGTCAAGAGATTCGGCGGCTTTCACGACGGGTAAAATAATACCGCTCACTTGCCGGCGAGGGTCAGGCTGCGCTTTTCGGTCAGCGTCTGGGTGCCCAGCGTCAGGCTGCGCTCCTGCTCATCCACCAGGCCCGTCCGGGTCGAGACCGCGTAGCGCATCGCGACATGCGCACCTTCGCCCTGAAGTTCCTCGTGCAAGGTCAGACGGTTGCCCTCGTGCCCTGTGACGGTCGAATTGCCCTCCACCGCCACCGCGCGGCCAAGCGGCGGACCGGCCATGGTGCGCACGCCGCGCGGCCTGGCATCGTCAACTTCGCTGTCAACGAACAGCAGCAACGGCTGCACCTCGCCCGACAGCAGCGCCAGCCGCCCTTCGGGCGTCAAGCCATCGAGCAGGGTCAGGACATTCCTGGCCGTCCGGTGGCGCGGACTGTCGTCCGGTGCGCCGGCGACCATGGCATTGAGCGCCTTTTCCATCACTGCCCGGACCTCGTCCAGATTGTCGAGGCCCACGATCCTGCCATGGGCATCGAGACGGAAGCGATGCGCCACCCCGATCAGCGGTGACAGGGCGGCGCGATAGGCATCGGCGCCAGTGCCGGGCGCGTCGCTGTCCAGACTGCGCAGCGTGACAAGCAGGATATAGCCATCCCCCGCCTTTTCGAAGCGGAGGGTCCGTTCGGCGCTGAACAGGCTGTCGCGCCCGTCGACCGGGCGATGCTGTTCGATGCGATAGAGCAGATCCTGCCCGGTCGGCGGCGCGAAGCCGATCGCGACCGGGGCGGCCAGCGCCGGCGATGCGAAGGCCAGCGACAGGAAGGCGATCGCCCGCTTCACGCCAGTTGCTCCGCGATCCAGGCGGCGAAGGGCGGATGGGCAGCTTCGACCGGCAGCGCCAGGATCGCCGGCACATCATAATCGTGCAGCGCCGCAAGCCGCGCCATCAGCGCATCGCGGCGATCGGCGCCGGTCTTGAACAGGACCGGGACTTCCGCGCTCTCCTCCACCCTGCCCTGCCATTCATAGATGGAGGTGCAAGGGCCAAGGATATTGGCGCAGGCGGCCAGCCTTGCTTCCACCACCGTGCGAACGATGGCGCGGGCCTGCTCGGCCGATCCAAACAGGCTGTAGACCAGCATCATGTCGCTCATGCCCGGCGCGATCCCACCGCATGGGCGCCCCAGGCCGCCGCGGCGACCACCAGCGCGCCGACCGCCTGGTGCAACACGGCCAGCGGCAGGGCGATGCCGCTGATGACGGTGGCGATGCCCAGCAACACCTGCGCGCCGACCGCCGCATTGATCGCGATCGACGCGCCGCGATGGCCCGCCGCCTTGGCCTTGCGCGCCAGCAGGATCAGCATCGCCGCCGCAACCCAGGCCCACCAGCGGTGGATGAAATGGACCAGATAGGGATCGCTGGAGACCGTCGCCCAGAGCGAACCGAGCCATTGGATGCCATCGGGCACCAGATGGTCGTTCATCAGCGGCCAGGTGCTGGAGACATAGCCGGCGTCGAGGCCCGCAGTGAAGGCGCCGAACATCAGCTGGACCAGCAGCACCAGCAGGGTCGCCAGCGCTAAAGGCCGCAGCGTGGCGGGCCGGGCATAGGGGTTGCGCGCCAGCGCCAGCAGGTCGAGCGCGGTCCAGACCAGCCCGCCGATGATGAAGAGCGCGGTCAGCAGATGCACCGCCAGCCGGTAATGGCTGACATCGGTGCGCACCGACAGGCCCGACTTCACCATCCACCAGCCGATCGCGCCCTGCAGCCCGCCCAGCGCCAGCAGCGCGACCAGGCGCCAGCCATAGCCGGCCGGAATCGCCCGCCGCGCCGCGAACCAGATCAAAGGCAGGGCAAAGGCGACGCCGATCAGGCGGCCAAGCAGCCGGTGTAGCCATTCCCAGAAGAAGATGAACTGGAAGGCGGCCAGGCTCATGCCCTGGTTGATCTCCTTATATTCGGGGATCTGCTGATAATCGCGAAACGCATCCATCCACTGGTCATGGGTCAACGGCGGGATCGCGCCGGTGATCGGCTTCCACTGGGTAATCGACAGGCCGGATTCGGTCAGGCGCGTGATACCGCCGACCACCACCATGCAGAAAACCAGAGCCGCCACGATGAGCAGCCAGCGGGCGATGGAAACGGGGCGCGGAGCCGCGCTGAAAGCGGTGGATGCAGTGCGATTCATGCCCGGTCCATGCGCCGATGACGCGCCCTATTCAAGAGGGACGGACTGGGACAAAAGGTCATGGGGGTGCCATCGCCGGGGGATACAAATCGGTTGATGGGCGTCTCCCCCCAACGCATTGCAACGACAGGGTTATGATGAGCCAGCAGAGGAACATTGCCGACATGATCGCCGGGCAGGGGCCATTGGGCGCCCTGACCGCGACGATCGACGCGTCCTCGCCACTGGGACCGGTATCACGCTGGTCGCCATCGCTGGTATCGACGGTGCGGCTGATGCTGTCGTCCAAGGCGGAGATCGTGCTGTTCTGGGGCGCCGATTTCTGCGCCCTCTACAATGAAGCCTATGCCCCGACGATCGGGGACAAGCATCCCCATGTGCTGGGACGCCCGGCCAGCGAAGGCTGGGCGGAATTGTGGAACGATCTTGGCCCCTTGCTGAAATCGGTGCGTGAGAGCGGCGAGACCTTCCATGCCAAGGATCGCCCATTCTATATCGAGCGGGACGGAGGGCGGGGCGAGGAAGTCTATTTCGACATTTCCTATTCGCCGGTGTTCGAAGGCGACGGGTCGATCGGCGGCGTGCTGTGCATCGTCAGCGAAACGACGGTCAGGGTGCTGGCCGAGCGCGAGGCGCGGGCCGACCGCAACCGGCTCTGGGCGCTGGCGCGCGATCCGTTCCTGATCGCCGACAGTGCCGGCGTCTGGCTGTCGGCCAGTCCAGGCTGGACCGACATATTGGGCTGGTCGCAGGAGGAACTGATCGGCCGCACGTCGGAATGGATGGAGCATCCCGACGATGTGAAGCGCACCCGTGGGCAGATTGATGATCTCGCCGACGGCCATCCCACCATGCGGTTCGAAAACCGCTTCCGCACCAAGCGGGGCGATTATCGCACCTTCAGTTGGACCGCCGTGCCCGAGGGCGACCTCATCTACTGCGTCGCGCGCGACGTGACCCAGCATCGTGCCGACGCCCGCGCCCTGGGCGAGACCGAGGCAGCGCTCCGCCAGGCACAGAAGATGGAGACGCTGGGCCAGCTCACCGGCGGCGTGGCCCATGACTTCAACAATCTGCTGCAGATCGTCACCGGCAATCTCGACCTGCTGCAGCGCGGGCTGCCGGAAGACCTGCCGCGCCTGCGCCGCGCCGCCGACAACGCCATGGCCGGGGCCGAGCGGGCGGCGATACTGACCCAGCGCCTGCTCGCCTTTTCCCGCCGCCAGCCGCTGGCCCCCGACCGGGTCGATCCCAACCGGCTGATCGCCGGTATGTCGGACCTGCTGCACCGGACGCTGGGCGAGATGATCGAGGTGGAGACGGTGCAGAGCCCGCGGGTCTGGCCGGTCGAGATCGACGTCAACCAGATGGAAAATGCGCTGCTCAACCTGGCGGTCAATGCGCGCGATGCCATGCCACAAGGCGGCAAGCTGACGATCGAGGTCGCCAACACCCATCTGGACAGCCATTATACCGCGACCGAGCAGGAAATCTCACCCGGCCAATATATGCTGATCTGCGTGTCGGACACCGGGATGGGCATGGATGCAGACACGCTGGCGCACGCGATCGAACCCTTCTTCACTACCAAGGACGTCGGGCGCGGCACCGGCCTCGGCCTGTCGATGGTCTATGGCTTCGTCAAGCAGTCGGGCGGCCATGTCCGGGTCTATTCGGAGGCCGGCCATGGCACGACGGTAAAAATCTACCTGCCGCGCTATCATGGCCCCCTCCCGGCAACCGAGGATGTCGTGCCGGCCCCACCTCCACCCTCCCCGCAGGCCGGGCGCGAGACGATTCTGGTGTGCGAGGATGACGAGAACGTCCGCGCCTATTCGGTCGAGGTTCTGCGCGACCTGGGCTATCGCGTAATCGAGGCGGGCGATGGCTCATCGGCGCTGGCGGCGCTGGATGCCGCCGCCGAGCCGATCGACCTGCTGTTCACCGACGTGGTGCTGCCCGGCGGCATGACCGGTGCAGACATCGCCCGCACCGCAAAAGCGAAGCAGCCGGGGCTGCGCGTGCTGTTCACCACCGGCTATGCCCGCAACGCCATCATCCACCATGGACGGCTCGATCCGGGGGTCGAATTGCTGACCAAACCCTTCACATATAGCGCGCTGGGCGAGAAGATTCGCGAGATGCTGGACCGGGTGGAAACCCCGGCCCGGTAGGAGGTCAGCCCTTCGCCCGCTGCCAGGCGGTGACCAGATCGACCGCCCGCTCCCGCACGGTGAGCGCATCGTCGCCGGGACGATAGAGCGCGCCGCCCACGCCGATACCCTCACAGCCGCCGGCCAGCCAGTCACCGATCGTGTCCGCACCGGTGCCGCCTACGGCCCACACGCCGACATGCTTGGGCAGCACGTCCTTGACCGCCTTGACATAGGCCGGGCCGAGTTGGGCCGCGGGGAACAGCTTCACCCGGCGCGCGCCAGCCTCGACCGCACGGAACGCCTCGCTCGGCGTCATGAAGCCAGGCAGCAGGTCAAGACCAAGCTCCGCGCCGCGCGCGATCACGTCGGGGACGGTATTGGGCGTCACCATGATGCGGCCGCCCGCACCTGCCAGCGCCTCGACCGCCTGGATCGTCAGCACCGTGCCGCCGCCGATCAGCGCGCGGTCGCCAAACGCATTCTGCATCGCGGCGATGCTGACCAGCGGTTCGGGCGAATTGAACGGCACTTCGATCACGCGGATGCCCGCCTCCACCAGGGCGGCGGCGATATCGAGCGCCTCTTCGGGCTTCACGCCACGCAATATGGCGGCGATCGGCGGCGCGCCGTCGGCCAGCAGGTCGTCGAGGATCATGGGTCAGTTCTCCAGAAAGCCAAGGCCAGCCCGCGCACAGGCGTCGCCGTCGAGCGATTGCGAAGCGATGCCCTGGGCATCGAGGGCACGGGCATAGCGATCCGAAAGCCGCGCGTCACCAATCAAGACGACGCCGGTGTCGCCCGCCAGCGCAGCCCGCGCCTCGGCAATTTCGCAGCCGATGACGAGACCCGACAGATAGCCCAGCGCCCAGTCGGCCGAACGCCCGGCGCGCAGCCGCATTGCCCGCGCCGCGAACAGCGAAGCGAGCAGCCGGCCCGCGCCGGCCCGCTCCAGCCCCTCGGCAAAACCGGCCGCTTCCTCTGCCGGATCGGCATCGGCAGCGGCGATCCTGGGGCTGAGCGTCGAGCGGTCACGCAGCAGCGCGAACAATTCCCCGGTCGGCACGGTGCGAAAACGGATCACCCGGCCATCCTCCACCAGGGTCCATTTGCTGTGGGTGCCGGGCAGCACGATCAGGTGGCGGCCCGTGGCGAGCCGGGGATCGAGCGCCATCGCGCCGAAAATCTGTGCCTCCTCGCCGCGCATCACATCGGCAATGCCGTCGGCGTCGGTGCAGGCCAGGCCCGCCATGATCGCCAGCGGCGCGCCGCGCCAGTCGAAGCGCACGGCAACCGCCGCCCAGCTATCGGCATCGGCAGGGCAATCGGCATAGGGCGCCTCGACCCAACCGTCGCGCGCGCCGACCATGCCGCACAGGCGGATCGATGTCGGCAGGCCATCTTCCAGCCAGGGAGCGATCGTCTCGGCAAAGGCGGCTTCCGCCTCGCGGCCGACCACGCCGATGCCCGGCCCGTCGCGGCGCGCCACGATCCGCCCCGCTTCCACCCGGAACAGCCGCAGATTGCTGGTCCCCCAGTCGCCGATCACTGCATAGTCGCTCATCGATGATCCGCCCGATTTTTCGCGTTCAACCGCACTTTCCCTCTCTTTGTATCCTTGAAAAGTTATTTGTCTGAGTATATCGGAGAGGCAAGCGCGTCAACGTGCCAAGCCTTTTCAAAGTGTCAGGATGCCCACATGAGCGATTCGTCCAAGCCTACTCCCAAGCTGCGTAGCCGCGCCTGGTTCGACAACCCAGACAATATCGACATGACCTCGCTCTATCTGGAGCGCTACCTGAACTTCGGCCTGTCCCTCGAAGAACTGCGCAGCGGCAAGCCGATCATCGGCATCGCCCAGACCGGCAGCGACCTGTCGCCCTGCAACCGCCATCATCTCGTGCTGGCCGAGCGCATGCGCGAAGGCATTCGCGAAATGGGCGGCATCGCGCTCGAATTCCCGGTCCATCCGATCCAGGAAACCGGCAAGCGCCCGACCGCCGGCCTTGACCGCAACCTCGCCTATCTGGGCCTCGTCGAAGCCATGTATGGCTATCCGCTCGACGGCGTGATCCTGACCAGCGGCTGCGACAAGACCACCCCGGCGCTGCTGATGGCCGCCGCCACCGTCAACATCCCGGCGATCGCCCTGTCGGTCGGCCCGATGCTCAATGGCTGGCACAAGGGTGAGCGCACCGGTTCGGGTACGATCGTCTGGCATGGCCGCCAGCTGCTGGCCGCCGGCAAGATCGACGATGAAGGCTTCATCAAGCTGGTCGCCTCGTCCGCGCCGTCGACCGGTTTCTGCAACACGATGGGCACCGCCAGCACCATGAACGCGCTCGCCGAAGCGCTGGGCATGATGCTGCCCGGCAGCGCGGCGATCCCCGCCCCCTATCGCGACCGTCAGGAAGCCGCCTACCGCACCGGCAAGCGCATCGTCGAAATGGTGCATGAAGACCTGAAGCCCTCCGAGATCATGACGCTCGACGCGTTCCACAACGCCATCGTCGCCAACTCGGCGATCGGCGGTTCGACCAACGCGCCGATCCACCTCGCCGCGATCGCCCGCCACATGGGCGTCGAGCTGCCGCTCAAGGATTGGGAGACGGTCGGGCACAAGGTGCCGCTGCTGGTCAACATGCAGCCCGCCGGCGAATATCTGGGCGAGGATTATTACCGCGCCGGCGGCCTGCCCGCCGTCATCAGCCAGCTGATCGACCAGGGCCTGATCAAGGAAGGCGCGATGACCGTCAATGGCAAGACCATGGGCGAGAATTGCAAGGGCGTGGAAATCGAGGATGAGAAGGTCATCCGTCCGTTCCACCAGCCGCTGAAAGACGAAGCGGGCTTCCTGGTGCTGACCGGCAACCTGTTCGACGAAGCGGTCATGAAGACCAGCGTCATCAGCGAAGAATTCCGCATGCGCTATCTGTCGAACCCCGATGATCCCGAAGCCTTTGAAGGCCCGGCGGTCGTGTTCGACGGTCCGGAAGATTATCACCACCGCATCGACGATCCGTCGGTCGGCATCACCGCCGACACGCTGCTGTTCATGCGTGGCGCCGGCCCGATCGGCTATCCGGGCGCGGCCGAGGTCGTGAACATGCGTCCGCCGGCATATCTGATCACCGAAGGCGTCTCCGCCCTGCCCTGCATCGGCGATGGCCGTCAGTCGGGCACGTCGGGCAGCCCGTCGATCCTCAACGCTTCGCCCGAAGCGGCGGCGATGGGTGGCCTGGCGCTGCTGGAAACCGGCGACCGCGTCCGCATGGACCTGAAGGCCGGCGTGGTGAATGTGCTGATTTCCGACGAGGAACTGGAAGCACGCCGCGCCAAGCTGGTGGCAGAGGGCGGGTTCAAATATCCCGCGTCGCAGACCCCCTGGCAGGAAATCCAGCGTTCGGTCGTCGGCCAGATGAACACCGGCGCCATCCTGGAAGGCGCGGAGAAATATCAGCGCATCGCCCAGACCATGGGCCTGCCGCGCGACAACCACTGATTTGGCATTGATCCGGTAAACGGCGCGTCATTCAAAGGAGGCAACAGGACGTAATTTCCGTGCAGCGATGCTCGAAATTGCGTCCCCTCGTCCCCATCTGACAGGCGCGCCGTTCCGGCAAATATTACCCCCTTTCCACGACATTTCGGGAGATATCCATGTTCAACGGAGCCATTCTGGTCGGTGCTGCCGAGCGCACCGGTGGTGAGCCCTTCTTCGCGGTCGACCCGTCGACCGGCGCCAAGGGCGACATCGCCTTCCACAACGCCTCGACCGCCGATGTCGCCGATGCCTGTGCGCTGGCCGACGCCGCGTTCGAGAGCTTCTCGACCCTGTCTCCCGAAACCCGCGCCTCCTTCCTGGAAGCCGTGGCCGACCAGATCCTGGAGATCGGCGACCTGCTGATCACCACCGCCATGAGCGAAACCGGCCTGCCGCGTGGCCGCCTGGAGGGCGAGCGTGGCCGCACGGTCGGCCAGCTGCGCCTGTTCGCCGCCTATGTCCGCCAGGGCGACTGGCTCGACGCCACCATCGACAAGGCGCTGCCGGAACGCACCCCGCTGCCCCGCAGCGACCTGCGCCGCGTCAACCAGTCGGTCGGCCCGGTCGCCGTGTTCGGCGCGTCCAACTTCCCGCTCGCCTTCTCGGTCGCGGGCGGTGACACCGCATCGGCCTTCGCTGCCGGCAGCCCGGTCGTCGTGAAGGGCCACCCGGCCCATCCCGGCACCGGCGAACTGGTCGCCCGCGCCATCGCCGCCGCGGTCAAGGCCAGCGGCCTGCATGAAGGCGTCTTCTCCTACCTGCCGGGCACCACCAACGACCTGGGCGGCGCGCTGGTCGCCGATCCGCGCATCAAGGCGGTCGGCTTCACCGGTTCGCGCGGCGGCGGCATTGCGCTGATGAAGATCGCCGCCAACCGCGAAGAACCGATCCCGGTCTATTCGGAAATGTCGTCGATCAATCCGGTCGTGCTGCTGCCGGGCGCGCTCGCGGCCCGCGCCGAAGCGCTGGGCACCGCCTTCGTCGGTTCGCTGAGCCTCTTCGCTGGCCAGTTCTGCACCAACCCCGGCATGGTGATCGCGCTCGACAGCCCCGATCTCGACCGCTTCGTTGCTTCGGCCGCTGAAGCCCTGTCGGCCAACCAGCCCCATGTCATGCTGACGCCGGGCATCCACGCCGCCTATGAAAAGGGCGTCGAGGCGCTGGCCGGCGCGGAAGGCGTCACCACCGTGGCGCGCGGCGCCGAAGCCGAAGGCGTGAACCTGGCCCAGTCGGCCCTGTTCGCCACCAGCGGCGAGCAGTTCCGCACCAACCCGGCGCTGTCGCATGAAGTGTTCGGTTCCTCGTCGATCCTGGTGAAGTGCGCCACGATCGAGGAAGTGATCGCCACCATCGCCCAGATGGAAGGTCAGCTGACCGCCACGCTGCAGATGGACGAAAGCGACAATGACAATGCCGCCAAGCTGCTGCCCACGCTGTCCCGCAAGGTCGGCCGCGTGCTCGCCAATGGCTGGCCGACCGGCGTCGAAGTGACCCATGCCATGGTCCATGGCGGTCCCTTCCCGTCGACCTCGGACGGCCGCACCACCTCGGTCGGCACGCTGGCCATGATGCGCTTCCTGCGTCCGGTCTGCTATCAGGACGTCGTCGACGCCGTGCTGCCGCCGGCGCTGCAGGCGGCCAATCCCTGGAAGCTCAACCGCCGCATGGAAGGCAAGCTGGAGCTGGCGCAGTGACCGTCATTTCGCTGGTTCAGTTCAACGAGGGTGGCGCGCGCGGCGTCGCCGCCCTCGACCAGACCGGCGCGGCGAAGCGGGTGACGGGCGCAAGCTCCACCCGCCAGCTGGCGCTGGACGCGATCGCGGCGGGCCAGGGCCTGGCCGCCTTTGCGGAAGGCAAGCTGGGCGATGCGGTGGACCTGTCCACCGTCACCCTGCTGTCGCCGATCGATCATGAGGATGCGGCGCATCTGCTGGTCGCCGGCACCGGGCTTACCCATCTCGGCTCGGCCGAAGGCCGCGACAAGATGCACAAGGCCGCCACCTCGGGCGACCTCACCGATTCCATGCGCATGTTCCTGATGGGCGTCGAGGGCGGCAAGCCCGCCGATGACGGCATCGGTGCGCAACCCGAATGGTTCTACAAGGGCGACGGCCAGATCCTGGTCGATCCGGGCCTGGACTTCACCATGCCGGCCTTTGCCGAGGATGGTGGCGAGGAACCCGAAGTCGCCGGCATCTATCTGATCGACGCCGACGGCACGCCGGTGCGTCTGGGCTTTGCGATCGGCAATGAATTTTCCGATCACATCACCGAACGCGGCAATTATCTGTGGCTCGCTCACTCCAAGCTGCGCCAGGCCTCGCTCGGCCCGGAACTGCTGCTGGGCGACCTGCCGCAGGATCTGCGTGGCACCAGCCGCATTGTCCGCAATGGCGAGACGGTGTGGGAAAAGCCGTTCCTGTCGGGTGAGACCAACATGTCGCACACGATCGCGAACCTGGAACATCATCATTTCAAATATGGTCTGTTCCGCCGCCCCGGCGACATTCATGTCCATTTCTTCGGCACCGCCACCCTCTCCTTCTCCGATGGCTTCGCCACCCAGGAAGGCGATGTGTTCGAGGTCGAGGCCAAGCCCTTCACCCTGCCGGTCCGCAATGGCCTGAAGCGCGCAGCAGACGAGGGCAAGACCAAGGTGAAGGCGCTATGAGCATCAAGGCCGGCCTTGTAGGCCTGGGCAAGATTGCCCGCGACCAGCATCTGCCCGCGATCGCCAAGATCGACGGCATCGATCTGGTCGCCGTCGCCAGCCGCAACGCGCAGGGCGAAGGGGTGAACAATTATCCCGATCTCGGCGCGATGCTGGCGGGCGAGCCCGACATGGATGCCGTCATCCTGTGCCAGCCACCCCAGGTCCGCTATCAGGCGGCCCGTCAGGCGATCCTGGCCGGCAAGCATGTCTTCCTGGAAAAGCCGCCCGGCGCGACCGTGTCGGAAGTGGACGCGCTGATCGCGCTCGCCAGGGCCAATGGCGTCACCCTCTATGCCAGCTGGCATAGCCGCTATGCCGCGGCCGTCGCCCAGGCCAAGGAGTGGATGGCATCGCGCACGGTCGAGCGCATCTCGATCCAGTGGCGCGAGGATGTCCGTCACTGGCATCCGGGCCAGCCCTGGATCTGGGAAGCGGGCGGCTTCGGCGTGTTCGATCCGGGCATCAACGCCCTGTCGATCCTGACCGAAATCGTCGCCGAGCCGATCACGCTGCTGTCGGCCGAACTGGAAGTGCCGTCCAACAAGCAGGCGCCGATCGGCGCCACGCTGGCGATGGCGACCGCTTCGGGCGCCCCGATCGACACCGTGTTCGACTGGCGCCAGACCGGTCCCCAGACCTGGGACATCGCGGTCGAAACCAGCAATGGCAAGCTGCTCCTGTCCGAAGGCGGCAACACGCTGACCTTGGACGGCGAAGTCCAGTTGAAGGCACCGGACGAGGAATATCCCACCATGTATCGGCGCTTCGTCGGGCTGGTGGCGGACAAGGCGATCGACGCGGACACCGCACCGCTGCGCCTGGTGGCCGATGCCTTCCTTTGTGGCCGGCATTGCCCTACGGCTGATTTTGAGGACTAAATTCAACGGAGGTAGAATGGGGAGCGAGCGCAAGGACGGATCGGAACGCAAGTTCGCGACGGACGAAGGCTCGCTCCGCATTCATCAGGCGATTGCCCGCGACATGGGCACCGCCATCCTGACCGGCAAGCACAAGCCCGGCGACCTGTTCGAGGGCGAGATCGAGGCGTCGGAACGCCTCGGCGTATCGCGCACCGCCTATCGCGAGGCGATCCGCATCCTGATCGCCAAGGGCATGCTGGAAAGCCGCCCGAAGGCCGGCACCCGCGTCCTGCCGCGCGCGCGCTGGAACGTGCTCGACCCCGAAATGCTGGCCTGGATGTTCGCTGGCGAGCCGGATGCCCATTTCATCCGCGACCTGTTCGAACTACGCGGCGTGATCGAACCGGCGGCGGCCGAATTTGCCGCGCGTCGCCGCACCGAGGAACAACTGGCGATCATGGACGCGGCGCTGGCCGAGATGGAACGCTATGGCCTGTCCACGCCGGAGGGGCGTGCAGCAGACCAGCGTTTCCACAATGCGATCCTGGCCGCGACCCATAATGACGCGCTGGAGGCGCTGGCCAGTTCGGTCGGCGCGGCGGTCAGCTGGACCACCACCTTCAAGCATCGCAAGAAGCTGTTGCCCCGCGACCCGCTGCCCGACCATCAGGCGGTGCATCGCGCCATCGCCGCGCGCGACACGGCCGCCGCGCGCAATACCATGGCGGAACTGCTACGGCTCGCCCTTGCCGACATGGACATCGCGCTCGCCGAACCGGGCGGCTGATCAGCCTGCCTCTGCGCGAGCGCCGGCCGGCATCCACCGGGCCATCCCCGCCCGCCCCTGCCGCGCGATCATGCCGGTCATGTTGGCGACAGCGAAGCTGACACCATGAAGGTTGCGGCGCGGCGCCATGCCGGGGATCGGCCGGGGATGGCCGGAGGCGAAGACCAGACCGTCACGCAGCCGATAATCGTCGCGCGGGCAATCCCAGTCGAGGCCGACGCCTAAGACCATATCCAGACTACCGGGATAGCAGGGCGTGCCCTCATTATCGCGCGCCGCGACGATCAGGATGCCGGCCGCCAGTGCGCGATCCGCCGCCGCCGCGAGGGCCTCGCCATGAGCGGGATTGATGGTGCCGAGGCTAAGGTTGATGAGGTCCACCCGCGCCGCCACCGCCCGGTCGATCGCCGCGACCAGCGCCCGCGCCGTGGTGCTGAGCGCATCATGGAAGACCCGGATCGGCAGGCAGAGCGCATCGGGCGCTTGATCCTGGATCGCGGCGGTGACGGCGGTGCCATGGCCAAGCCGGTCGGCTGTGTCATCTTCGCTGTCACCCCCATCCTTGGCGATCACATAGCCGGGCAGCAGCCGGACAGCATCGATATGAGGATGATCGGGATGGACGCCGCTGTCGATCACGGCGATGCGCAGCGGATCAGGCGGCAGATCAGACATGGGCCGGCTCGGGCTGCGGCGCCACATGCGCCTGCCCATCGGCGATCGTCACAATCCGGTCGGCAATCCGCGCCAGTGCCGGCTTGTGGGTGATGAGGATGATGGTCGCATCGGGCAGCGCACCGCGCAATCGCCCGGCCACCAGCGCCTCGGTCTCGCCATCCAGCGCCGATGTCGGCTCGTCGAGGATCAGCACCGATGGCCGGCGCAGCAGCGCGCGGGCGATGACGATGCGCTGCCGCTCGCCCGCCGACAGCGCCAGCCCCCGCTCGCCCGTGCGCGTCTCCAGTCCCTCGGGCAGCCGTGCCAGGAACGCATCCAGCCCGGCGGCATGGGCGGCCGCCTCGATCTCCTCGATGCGCACATCCGGCAGGGCAAAGCCGATATTGGCGGCGATACTGTCGTTGAACAGCCAGGGCGACTGGTCGACCAGCATCACCTCGCGCCGCAGATCGTCGAGCCGCAGGTCGCGCAGATCATGGCCGTCGAGCAGGATACGCCCGCCGGTCGGATCGGCATGGCGCACCATCAGGTCGGCCATGGTCGACTTGCCGACGCCGCTCGGCCCCAGGATCGCGCAGATGCTGCCGGCGGGGATGGAGAGGTCCATGTCGCGCAGCACCGGATCGCGATCATAGCGCATCGCCACCTGCTCGAAACGCACCTCGCCGCGCACCCGGCCGATCGGCGTGGCATCGGCGCGCTCCTCGACATCGGGCCGGGTGTCGAACAGTTCGAAGATGCGCCCCAGCGACACCCGCGCCGACGCCAGCCCGGACGTCAGCCCCATCAGCGTCTGGATCGGTGACAGCAGCCGCATATGATAGGTCATGAAGGCGACCAGCGTGCCGATGCTCATGCCCCCCTCGATGATCCGCCAGCCACCATATAGGATGACGGCGGAGGTCGCCCCGGTCATCAGCGTGCCGGGCAGCGCCCCGGTCATGTAGGAGGCCACCTGCATCCGCAGCATCGCACCGACAAAGGCGTCATTCTTCGCCTTGAAGCGACCGACCTCATGCTCGCCGGCGCGCAGCGCGGTGACGACGCGCATGCCCATCACCGTATCGACCAGCAGGCTGCCGAGATCAGCGCCCCGCTCGCGCATGTCGCGCGTCAGCGCGGTCAGCCGCCGCTGATAATGAGTGAAGGCCGCCAGGCTGGCCGGCACCAGCAGCACGCCGACCAGGAACAGCCGCCAGTCGAGCCAGAGCATCATCGCGACGCAGCCGATGAAGAAGAGCAGGTTGCTGACCACCGAGAGCAGGGTATCGGACGCGATCCGCTGCACATCGCTCACATCGCTGTTCATGCGCGAGACGAGGTCGCCCAGCCGGAAGCTGGCATAGAAGCGCGGCGACAGCGTCTGGAGATGGCGCAGCAGCGCGGCGCGCATGTCATAAAGCATCGCCGCCGACAGCCGGACATAGCGATAGCTGGCCAGGATGTTGACGCCGAAGCCCAGCACAGTGACCGCGATCATGATCCCGGCGATCCGCCACAGCGCGCCCATGTCCCGCTGCAACAGCGCATGGTCGATCATCAGCTTGGACAGATAGGGTTGCGCCAATCCCAGCGCCGTCGACAGCACACTGATCGCCAGCACCAGCATCAGCCCGCGCCGATAGGGCCGGATATAGGGGAGCAGCCGGCGATAGCTGCTCCAGCCGGCAACAGGCGCACTCACGCCGCCGCCCGCCTTGGCACCAGACGCAGCCCATGCAGCGCAAATTGCGGTTCGGGCAGCTTTGCCAGCAGCCCGGTGCACCAGTGATGCCCCTGCATCAGCGCCTCATGTTGCGCCCGCCACCACTCGCCCTGCCCGCCATCGGCGTAAAATCGCGCACAGAGCAGCAGATGCCGTCGCAGCGCCGCGATCAGCATCGCCTGATAATGGCCGAGCAGCGCAGCCCGATCGCCGCCCTCCGCAATGCCCGTCAGCACTGCGCTCGCCAATATCGCCTCGCGCACCGACTGGGCCGTCCCATCGCCGCAGATCGGATCGAAGCCGATCGCCGCCGTACCGCAGGCCAGCCAGTCGTCGCCGACCAGCGGCAAATGCAGGCGCGGCGCAGCGAGAAAGGGGCGCGACGATCCGCCGATCGGATCGACCACCGGCGCGATCAGCCGGCTCTGCGCCAGCAGCGCGTCGATTTCGCCACCGACGCCCAGCAGCCAGCCCTCTTCCCCGTCCGCCGGGACCAGGAACAGCCAGCCGCGCTCGACCGCCTCGACCCGGCCTTCTTCCCGACAGGCCGGGTCGCGCAGCCGCACACGGGCGGCGACGGCATCGCGCTCGCCAAAGACATGCAGTTCGCCCATCGGCAGCGGCGGCGCGGCATGGATGGTGAAATCGGGCACGGCTATCGGCGCTTCCTCCGCCACGGCCAGCGCGGCCTGCACCATCGCCTCCGATGCCAGCACGGCATCATGCGGCACCATCACCGGCGCGCCGCCCCAGGCGACCAGTCGGCGGCGCACGCGCGGCGCGTCGGCGAACAGCTCCGGCCGCGCGAACAGGTCGCGCATCAAGGCCAGCGCCGCCTCGCTCAGCAACAGGCGGGGCACCGGCGGGCGATGAGCGGCCTCGATTGCGACCCGAAGGCCCGCTCCTTTCAGCAGATGCGCGCAGGCATTGGCGGCCATCCCGCTGCCCCGGATGGCCACGGCCATCGGAGTGTCGGGACGGCCGGAACGGATCACGGCACCGCCACCATGCCGGCGCCGGTTGCGTCATTGCCCAGATCCCAGGTCGCTTCCAGCTTCAGCGTCTTCGCGTCATAGACCTCGACGTCGAAGCTGGCGCCGTAGATATAGAGCTTGGCCCCATCCATCGACATGCCGAAGCGGAAGCGCGAACGGCAGGGGAATTCCGCCTTGTCCACCACCGCATTGGTGGAAAGGTCCATGTGCCAGAATTCGCAGCGCTTCGATCCCAGCGTGCCGTTGGTTACGACGGTGTAGGCCTGCTTGCCGTCGGGCGTGATTTCAAGGCCCGCCATCGCGGCCGGCGCCGGGCCGATCGGGGTGAAGTCGAACTGGCGGCTGTTAAGGTCGAACCGGGCCAGGCCGAACATCTTGCTGTGGATGTAAGGGTCGGCCGCGTTGAACAGCGAGACATATTGGCCGGGCGTCCGCAGCGTCTCCAGCGATCCGCCAAAGCCGACATTCTCCAGCCCCGTGCCTTCGGGCCGGGCCAGGTCGATGCGGTCGGTGGCCTTCAATGTCGCGGTGTCGATGACGATCACCTTCTCGCCAAAGGCGTAGAGAGACTTGCCGTCGCCCGACACCTTGAAGGCGACGCGATAGCCGCCGATCGCCTTCTCGTCTTCCTTCTCGATTTCCGCGGTGCGCACCAGCTTGCCGAGCTTCAGGTCGACCACGCCATAAAGCGGCTTGCTGACCTTGTAGCGGTCCATTTCCTTGTCGATCCTGGTGACGATCGTGTAGAAATAGCGGCCCGCCGGGTCGGCCACGCCGCCATAGAAACGCACCCTATTGGGTCCGTCGTTCAGGCTGAACTTACTCACCACCTGCCGGCTGGCGGCGTCGATCACCTCGATCCCGCTGGTGGTGATGGTCGACACATAGATGCGCTTGCCATCGTCCGACAGGGACATCGCCGTCGGCAGGCCGGTGTCCAGCTTGATCTTCTGCGTGACCGCGCCCTTGCCCTCGTCAAAGACCAGCAAAACGTCGGGATAGGCGCCCATGAACAGGGTCGCGGCCTGTGTCGGAAGAGCTGCCAGCACGGCCAGACCCGCCGCCAGCCCAAAGCGGATTTTCTGCATCGCGCGCCTCATGGGAATACCAGGTCGAGATTGCGCCAGTCCTTGGTCGCGGTGGCGCAGTTGCTGGCCCAGTCGGGCGAATAATTCACATGGTCGGGCACCTGCACCGGCCAGAAGCAGGTGACGTAGCAATCATAGATGTCGCGCTCGACCGGCTGGCACAGCCCCGCCGTACCGCCGCCCGCATCCACTTCCCAGCCCGGCGAGAAGGACAGGGTGCAACCCATCGGCACATGCGGACGCGGCGCCTGTTGCAGGGCAACGACATCCTCCTCCATGTCGGACGGCGTGGCGCCCGACGCGGCAGCGGCCTCGTTCGCCGCCTCCATCTGGGGCACGGCGTCGTCGATCCGCCGCGCCTTTTTATTGATGGCACGAAGATGCTTCATGACAGCCCCTTTCGTTCAGCGAAATGTTCGAGGAAGCCGGGGTTCTTCACCGCCAGCTCGCCATAGATATGCAGGCAGGTATCGGTCCATTGCCGGATCCAGTCGCAATAATGGAGATTGGCGTGGCCGGTGTCGCCATAGCGGACGAACGCCTCATGGTGGCAGCCGCCGGCGCACAGCGGCCGCGCCCAGCAGCTCTGGCAATCATATTTGGCGCCGACATGGCCACGGCTCAGGAAATCGCCCTGCTTGGCCCGGTCGATGCCGCTCGACACATGGCCCATCACATGGGTGTCGGCGTCGGTGAAGCGGTGGCAGGGCGACAGGTCGCCCGACGGGCTGACCCCCATCAGCCCCATGCCCGCGCCGCAGGGATGCGATTTGTTGACGCCCGAAATCAGCTCGCTGATCGTCTCGCTGACATTGGTGAAGCCATGCATTTCCCCACGAAGCGCATATTCCAGCCATTCACGCGCCAGCAGGTTGAACTGCGCCAGCACGTAGTCCATGCCGTCGGCGTCGATCGAATAGGCCCGCGTCTCCCCCGTGGTCACCGGCGCAAAGCCGATCTCATGGAAACCCAGATCCTCCTTCAGATGGCGGTAGATGCGCACGACATCGGTCACGCCCTCGGTCAGGGTGACGCGGGCGGTCACGGCGCGGGTGCGGTGATGGGCGATCAGCGTGCGCAGCCGCGGCTCGATCACCGCATAGCTGCCCTTGCCATTCTTGTAGACGCGATGCTTGTCCTGCAACTCGGGCGGACCGTCCATCGACACGGTGACGCCGACCCGGTTGTCCGACAGGAAGGTGACGATTTCCGGTGTCAGCAGCGTCGCATTGGTGGTGAGGCTATAGGTGATGCCCTTGCCCGCGGCGGCCGTCGCACCATTGGCATAATCGACCACATCGCGCAGAAGCTTGAAATTCATCAAGGTTTCGCCGCCGAAGAAGGTGATGTGAACCGACGGGCGAAGGGCGGCCTCCGCGATCAGCAGGTCGACCGATGCCCTGGCCGTCTCCAGCGTCATATATTTGGGCTTGCCGGCCGGGGTCGCGATCTTGTCCGCGCCAAATTCATAGCAATAGGTGCAGGCAAGATTGCACTGGTTGGTGACGTTCAGCACCAGCGCCTGCAACGGGAAATCGGCCGGCGGTGCTTCGGGCACGGACAATGGCGCAGCGCCCAGATGAATGAGCTGCACCGCGCGCAATTCGCGCACCAGCGCCTCGGCTTCGGCCAGGTCGCCGCCTTCGCCCGCCAGTTCGCGGACCAGCGCGGCATGGCCCAGTTCCTGGCCATCGAGCCGGTCCAGCACGGCCTGCACCTGCGCATCGATCTCGAAGATCGCGCCAGCGCTCACCAGATAGACGAAGTCGCTGCCGCCGGCGGCAAAGCCATGATATTCGGCGCGGCGATAGGCGGGGGCCTGCATGACGGTCATCGCGACACCTCCGGCTGGTCGAAGCGCTGATACATGGGCACGGTCACGACCAGATAGGACCGGGCGCTCAGGGGCTTGCCGAACTTGTCCTTCTCGCCCTTCGCCGTGGCGACGACCCAGACCTCGCCATAATTGTTGCGGCTGAACCGGCGTTCGGGATTGGGGCCTTCCAGCCCCGGCGTGAAGAAGGCGGTGGGGCTCAGCGCGCCCACATATTTCATGTCGTCATCATAATAGACCGACATGAATTCCTGCATCGACCAGGTCGCGTCGACCGGGCCGATCGCGACATCGTCGCCAGTGTTGGGTTTGCCGTCCAGGCCATTATCGTAACCGATCGCCTCATACTGCTGATATCCCTTGGCAAACTTGGTGCCGCCCAGCCGGGCCAGGCTCGTTTCCGGCGTGACCTTGAGATAATCGACCTTGCGATAGACCGGGAACGCCTTTTCCAGCACCGCGCCGCCGATCCCGACATCGCGCTGGCCGGCGGGCGCGCTGGCCGCGACATCAACGCTCAGCACCGCCTTGCCCGGCGTCGCCGACACGACCCTGGCGACGGTGACGCCCGCGCCCAGATCGACGTCGCCCGCCGCCAGAGACGCCGGCAGATTATGGCCCCAGATGGTGACATCGACGCCCTTCGCCCCAGCCTTGACCGCGCCCGGCGTCACCGCCAGGATCGCGGGCGCGGCGGTCGCGCGGACCAGTTTCACATCATAGCCGAATTCCTGATATTCGCCCCAGAACCAGCGCCCTTCGGCGCGCTGCTGATCGGGCGCAAACCACATCGTCTCGCGCGCCGGGCTGCCAAGGTCATCGGGCTTGCCCGGCGCCGCGCCGCCCTTGGACGACCCCCGCCAGCTATAGCCGGAATAGACGAGGCCGGTGCCGCTGCGGCTGATGGTCGCGCCATTGGTGAGCGAGGTGAGCGATGCGCTGGTCTTGAACTCGTCCGCCGCCGCACCGGGCGCCACCGTCATCGTGCCGACGAAGCGGCCCTGCCCCGGCACCGACGCCACCACCAGCCAGTCGCCCGCCAGCCGCGGCGCGCGCAGGCGCGAACTCCAGGCGGCCCATTCGGGCGTATGCAGCCCCGCCACCTTGGGCAGGTAGGTCAGCGCATATTCGCCGCGCGTCATCTTGTCCTTGGGGTCGCGGCCGGCGGGCTGCTCGCTATCCTCGGCCGGGCGGCGATATTGGGCGTCGGCCTGCGAATAGAGGGCGACATGCAGATCCTGCAGTGTCTTCCATTCCAGCTTCGACCGGCGCCAGGACAAGGGCTGGGCAAAGGCGTGACAGCTGGCGCAGGCGCCGCGCATCGTCTCATTGGGCAGCACTTCGTCGACGATCCGCTTTTCGGGCAGATACATGACCGGCCGCGCCTCCTCCGGCGCCAGCCCGTGCGAGGCGGACAGCGACTTGATGACCGCGCGCGATTCCTCGGGAGTGATGGGAAGGCCATTCAACCGCACCATCCGCTTGATCGCCTGCGCCCAGCCCTCCGGCGTGGTGCGCACCCAGCTGATGCGGGACAGGTTGCCCTTGGCATCGGGCGCGTGACAGCTGCCGCATTTTTCCTGGACCAGCGGATCGGTGACGGGGATACCCTCCTCCGTCTCCTTCATCGTCGCGCCGTCGGGACCGCCATCGGCCCCGCTCCCCCCCTGGGCGAGCACGACCGATGCGGAGAGCAACGCCAACAGACCGAACTTCACCGGAAGCTGCTTCACCCTGATGTCCCCCTTTGGCGTCCGGCCTTTTGCCCTGGACGCGGCCCAATCTCAGGCGGGGGCTTTTTTGCCCCTCTGACCGGCATGACGGATGACGCCATGTCGATCCGCCATCAGATTCTTGACGATCATCAAGATTTTTCAGGCCAAGTAAAGAGGGGTTGGAAAACAGGGTTCAGGCGAACATCTCCGGCACGATCGGCAGGGTGCGGATGCGCTTGCCGGTGGCCGCGTGCAGCGCATTGACCAGCGCCGGGATCACCGGCGGCAGCGCCGGCTCGCCCATGCCGGTCGGCGGATAATCGGTCTTCACAAACTCGACGATGATCTGCGGCGTATCGGGGATGCGCTGCAGCGGATGGGTGTCGAAATTGGCCTGCTCCACCGCGCCGGCAACCTGGGTGATCTTCTGCCCGGCCAGCGCCTGCCCCAGCCCCTCGATCACCGATCCCTGCGCCTGGTGCAGCGCATTCATCGGGTTGATGATCTGGCTGCCGACATCGCCCGCGACCCAGACGGTCGCGACCTTCGGCATGCCGTCGACCAGCGCCACCTCCAGCACCTCGGCGAAATAGCCCATATGGCTGTAGTAAAAGGCAAAGCCCTTGCCCCGCCCCTTGGGCAATTGGCCGCGATCCGCCCAGCCGCTCATCGCCACCACCTTCTCGATCACGCCCCTGGCGCGGCCGGTAACGAAGGGCGGCGCGTTGGGGCCGCGCGGCAGGTCGCGCGGTTCGCCCAGCAATTCCAGCATCAGCGTCGGCAGATCCTTGCCCGCCGCCTGCGCCACTTCGTCCAGGAAGGCCTGGGTGACGAACGCCAGCGCATTGGAGCCGGGCGCGCGCAGCCAGCCGGTCGGCATGTTGGTGGCAAGGAAACTCTGCTCCAGCAGCACCGTGTCGATCAGGCCGGCGGGGATTTCGGTCGCCGGCATCTCGGCCGACCGCACCGGCTTGCCGTCCTTGCCGAAGGTCACGAAATGATCGTGAAAGGCGGTCAGCTTGCCCGTCTTGTCCAGCGCCGCACGGAAGCCGTGCCAGCCAGCCGGGCGGTAGAAGTCGCGCTGCATATCCTGCTGGCGGCTGAACAGCAGCTTCACCGGCACGCCGGGCAATTGCGCCGCGATTGCCGCCGCCTGCACCATATAGTCGTTCATCAGCCGCCGGCCGAAACCGCCGCCGATGCGGGTGAAGTTGATGCGGATCTTGTCCGGCGGCAGGTTCAGCGCCTTGGCCACCAGCCCGCGCCCGCTTTCCGGATTTTGCGTCGGCGCCCAGATCTCGATCGCGCCATCCTTGAACAGGGCGGTGCAGTTCTGCGGCTCCAGCGTGCCATGCGCCAGGAAGGGATAATCATATTCCGCGCTGACCGTCTTCGCCGCCGCGGCAAAGGCCGCGTCCACGTCACCGGCGCGGACGATATCGCCATCCGCCTTGCCCTTCAGCCGCTGAGCCGCCTGCGCCGCATAGCCTTCGGTCGAAAAGCCGCTGACCGCGCCCATGTCCCATTCGACCTTCAGCGCCTCGCGCGCCTGGTTGGCGCTCCACCAGCTGGTCGACAGGATGGCGACGCCGTCGAACAGCGATTCCGGCGTGCCGTCGCCCTTGATCGTCAGCACATGGGCCACGCCCGGCAGCGCCTTCACTTCGTCCAGATTGGCCGATTTGAAGGTGCCGCCAAAGGCCGGGCAGGTTTCCAGCACGGCATAGAGCATGCCGGGCAGCTTGAAATCGATCCCGAACAATGGCTTGCCCGCGACGATCGCGGGCGTATCCACGCCGCCGATGGACTGGCCGATGATGCGGAAATCCCTGGGGTCTTTCAGCGTCAATGTCGCCGGATCGGGCGCCGGCTGCTGCGCGGCGGCGGCGGCGAGCGCGGCATAGCTGATGCTCTTGCCCGACGCGGGATCGCTGACCTTGCCGCTGCCGGTCTTCAATGTCGCGGGCGCCACGCCCCATATCTGCGCCGCCGCCGCGACCAGCATCGCGCGCGCGGCGGCACCGGCCTTGCGCGTCGGAAGCCATTCGCGCGGCGTCGTGCGACTGCCGCCGGCCGTCTGCCCGCCGAATATCTTCTGGTCGGCATGGGTCTGCTCGATCGTCACCTGCGCCCAGTCGACATCCAGTTCCTCGGCGATCAGCATCGGCAGCATGGTCTTGGCGCCCTGCCCGATCTCGGCATTTTTCGCGCCGATGATGACGCGATTGTCGGGCAGGATGCGCACGAAGGCGGTCAATATCTGGGGCGCGCCCTCGGCCGCGCCCGCCAGCGGGATGTTGAGGTCGAACAGCAAGCCGCCGCCCGCGACCAGCGAGGCGCTAAGGAAACGGCGGCGCGACAGGATCGGCGCGTTCATGCCTTCGCCCCCGCCCTGGCCGCATCCTTGATCGCGGCGCGAATGCGGACATAGGTGGAGCAGCGGCACAGATTGCCCATCATCGCCGCATCGATGTCCTCGTCACTGGGATCGGGCGTGGTCGCCAGCAGCGCGGTCGCGCTCATGATCTGCCCGGCCTGGCAATAGCCGCATTGCGGCACGTCCAGCTTGACCCAGGCATCGGATATCCGCTTGCCCGCATCGCTCTTCGCCACTGCCTCGATCGTGGTGATCGCCATGCCCTGCGCCTCGCCGATCGGCGTCTGGCACGCGCGCGCCGGGTTGCCGTCGATATGCACGGTGCAGGCGCCGCACAGCCCCGCGCCACAGCCGAACTTGGTGCCGACCATGTCCAGATCCTCGCGCAATGCCCATAGCAGCGGCTTGGCCGGATCGGCCTCCACCGACCGTGTCTGTCCATTGACCTTGAGACTGATCGCCATCGCGCTACCCCCTGTTGTCGCCCGCAAAATAGATGGCAGAAAGGCACGGCCTGTCCAGAGGCTTCAATCGTCGCGACCCAAGCCCCGGAAAAGCGATCGCTTTGGCAAGGCCCGGCTTGACTTGGCGCCCGCCCGCCTGTCTCTCCCTCACCATCCCTATTCGCGACAGGAATTGCCATGACCGTCCGTATCTCGCTCGCGCTGCTCCTTGCCCTTAGCGCCTCCGCCCCGATCCTGGCCCAGGCCCCCACTGCGGCGCCCGCCGCTGCCACCGCACAGGAAGACAAGGCGCTGCTCGCCTTCCTCGACCAGGCGTTCGAACAGCAGCTCGCGCTCAGCCCGGAATCGATGACCAGCCTTGGCCTCAAGACCGACTATGGCAAGCTGGACGATTATAGCGAGCGGGCCGACGCCCGCAGCCTGGCGCTGCAGGAACAGCAGCTTGCACAGCTGCATCGCCGCTTCTCGCCCGAACGGCTCGGCCCCTCGGCGCGCCTTAGCTATCGCCTGTTCGAGGCACAGGTGGCAACCTCAAAGCAGCAGGCGCCCTTTGCCAAATATGCCTTCCCCGTGTCCACCAATGGCAGCCCCGCGGGCAATATCCCCGTCTTCCTGATCAACGAGCATCGCGTCGACAGCGTCGCGGATGCCCAGGCCTATATCGCCCGCCTGCGCGACAGCGAGCGGGTGATGAACGAGGTCGCGACCAAGATGCGCGATCAGGCGGCGCAAGGCATCATCCCGCCCAAGATGGTGTTCGCCCCCGCCCGTGCCGACGCGAAGAAGGTGATCAGCGGCGCGCCCTTCGACCAGGGGCCGGACTCGACCCTGCCAGACTCTACCCTATTCGCCGACTTCAAGAAGAAGGTCGGCGCGCTCAAGGCATCGGACGCGGAGAAGGCGAAGCTGATCACGGACGCACAGGCGGCGCTGACCGGCCCCTTCGCCAAGGGCTTCCAGACCCTGTTCGCCGCGCTCGATGCGATCGAGCCCAAGGCCAAGGGCAATGACGGCGCCTGGAGCCTGCCGGGCGGCGAAGCCTATTATAACGCCCGCCTCGCCTTCTACACCACCACCAGCCTCAATGCCGACCAGATCCACCAGATCGGCCTCGATCAGGTGAAGGCGATCCGGGCGGAGATGGAGGCGGTGAAGGCGCGGATCGGCTTTGCCGGATCGCTGACCGATTTCTTCCAGGCGCTGCGCACCGATCCCAAGTTCAAATATCCCAATGATGCCGCCGGCCGCGAAGCCTATCTGGCGGACGCCCGCGCCGCCATCGCCCAGACCATGGACGCCGCGCCGCGCTTCTTCCGCGTCCTGCCCAAGGCGAAGCTGGAAGTGCGCGCGGTCGAGGCCTGGCGGCAGGAAACCGCCTCGGTCGCCTTCTACAACCAGCCCGCGCCCGACGGATCGCGCCCCGGCATCTTCTACGT
Source organism: Sphingobium scionense (assembly GCF_014197035.1). GTDB lineage: Bacteria > Pseudomonadota > Alphaproteobacteria > Sphingomonadales > Sphingomonadaceae > Sphingobium > Sphingobium scionense. Next base: position 60,529 of record NZ_JACIEU010000012.1, read on the forward strand.
CAACCTCGCCGACATGAACCAGGTGCAAAAGCCCCAGGTCGCGGCGATCGCCCATCATGAAGGCGCGCCGGGCCATCATTTCCAGATCGCGCGTGCGCAGGAACTGCCCGACCTGCCCAAATTCCGCCGCTTCGGCTATTATGGCGCCTATACCGAGGGCTGGGGCCTCTATAGCGAGCGCCTGGCCAAGGAAATGGGCGCCTATCAGGATCCCTATTCGGAATTCGGCATGCTCTCGCTGCAGATGTGGCGCGCGATCCGGCTGGTCACCGACACCGGCCTGCACGCCAAGCGCTGGACGCGCGAACAGGCGATCCACTATTTCCGCGACAATGCGCCCCTGTCGGAACGCGACATCGTCAAGGAAGTCGATCGCTACATCAACAATCCGGGCCAGGCGACCAGCTACATGATCGGCCAGATCCGCATCGCCCAGCTGCGCAAGGAAGCCGAACAGGCGCTCGGCGCGAGGTTCGACATTCGCGACTTCCATGAAGTGGTGCTGGCCAATGGCGCCCTGCCGCTCGACGTGCTGGGCGAACAGGTCCAGGCCTATATCGCGGCCACCAAGGCCAAGGGCTGAGCCTCCCTACGCGCCCGGTTGCGCGAATGCACAGTCGCTCTGCGCTCAATGGCTTGGATGGGTTGTTTCCCGCCATTCCCCTCCCGTAAACGGGAGGGGTAGCGAGACTTAGGCGCGAAGCGCATTAGTCGCAGCGGGGTGGGCTTGTGCGACGTCCAGCCCACCCCCTAACCCCCTCCCGTTTACGGGAGGGGGAACAGTCTCCAAATGGTCGCTCTCAGGCCATCCACCTCCCCTGCAAGGGGAGGTGGATGGCCAAAGGCCAGACGGAGGGGTGTCCGCCTCTCGATAGGGTGATACCCCTCCACCACTTCGTGGTCCCCCTCCCCTTGCAGGGGAGGAATTTACAGCCGCTCTTGGCCACCCCCAGACCACCTACCCCCTTCCTACACCGGCAGCACGAACTCCACCGGCGCGGTGAATTCGATGCGGTCGCCGGATATGTCGGCCGGGGCCTTGGGATAGGGTGAGGCGCGGTGCAGCATGGCGGCGGCTTCCTCGTCGAGCGAGACGCGGCCGGAACTGCTGATCACCCGCCCTTCGATCAGCATGCCGGCGCGGTCGATCACGAAGCGGACCTTCACCACCCCTTCCTCATGCCGCATCCTGGCGCGGCGGGGATAAATTTTGTGGGCATAGAGCCAGGAGCGCACCCGCGCGGCATAGGCGCGGCTGTTGCCGGCCGGGGCATTGGCGTCCAGCCCGTCGGCAATGCCGCGCCGGGCCGGCGGCGCGCCGGCGCTGGCGGCCATGACCGGCGCCGCCCTCGCCGCGGGCTGCATTGACGGCGCCGCTGCGGCCGTCGGCGTGGACGGAGCAGCCGGCGCCACCGCGACGGGCAGCGACAATGCGGAAGGGATCGCCACCATCGGCGGCGGCACCGGCTGCGGCGGGCTGACCGGCGTGGGGGGCGGCGCCTGCGTCGGCACCGGGGCTTCGGGCTGCGCCGTCGCCTGCGCCGCCTCGGCCTGCTCCGCCCCCTGCTCCACGCCCTTCAGCGCCGCCAGCGACATGACGGTCAGTGCAGCCCCCTCCTCGCGCTTCGGCGCGCGGCCCATGCCCAGGTTCAGCAGCGCCGCGATCAGCAGCGCGTTGATCCCGAGCGAGGCCGCCGCCGGCCCCGTGACACGAAAGGGACGCCGCACGCCCGTCATGGCGTCAGAAGCTGTTCGCCACGGTGAAGCGGAAGCTCTGCCCCTCAGCGGCCAGCGAGGACAGATGGCGGCGATATTGCTTGTCGAAGATATTATCCATGGCGATGCGGAATTCGAAGCCCTTGGCCACGCCACCCTGCGGCTTGAAGGCGAAGAACAGGTTGTGGACGCTGTAGCCCGGCGTCGCCAGGCCCGACCCGGCCGAGGCAAAGCTGCCCGGCGTCACCTTGTCCTGCCGCTCGGCAAATTCGCCGGTCCAGCCGCCCGACAGGCCGCTCGCCACATCATTATAGCCCAGCGTCAGGCGATAGTCGTTCGCCGGGATGGTGTTGAGATAATCGCCGGTCAGGCGGTTCTTGCCATCGATGAAGCTGGCATTGCCGCGCGCATAGAAGCCGGCAATGCCATATTCGGCCTCCAGCTCGATGCCCTTGAAGCGCGACCGGTTGATATTCTGGAAATAGGGCGTGCCCGCCGCTGCCGAGACATTGACGATCAGATCCTTGACGTCGTTCTGGAACAGGGTGGTCTTCGCGCGGAAGCGGTCGCCTTTCCCGAGGGTATCGTCGAAGGACAAAGTGAAGCCGGCTTCATAATTGTCCGACTTCTCCGGCTTCAGGTCCGGATTGTTCGGACGGGTCGCGCTGCGGGTGAAGATTTCGTCGATATTGGGCATGCGCACGGTGCGCGCGACCGACCCGAACAGGCCGAACCAGGGCGTGATATTGTAGAGCGCGGCGAGCTTGGGCGATACGCCGCTATCCTTCACCTTGTCGGTGAGGACGGTGCCGCCGACCACCGTGTCGCCCGGCGTCAGCCGGGTCCAGTCGACGCGCACGCCCGGCATGATGGTCAGCTTGTCGGACCAGACGATCTCCAGCTGACCGAACAGGCCATAGCGGTCCATGTCGCCTTCGGGATGGGTGCCCGCGCCCGGCGTCACCGTGCCGTCGAAATTGACGCGCGGGTTGCGCCGTTCCTGCGTGCTCCACTGGCCGCCCAGGATCAGGAAGGTCGTCCAGTCGCCGCCCATGGCGAACTCGCTGGTATTCTGGACCTTCGCCTGCCAGCTTTCATAGGAGAAATCGGAATATTCCAGGTTCGCACCCAGGAAGGTCGTCTCGGTCTGGTGGACCTTGGACAGCGAATAGGCGACCTGCGCCTCGACATTGAAGAATTTGCTGCCGTCAAAGTCGTTCACATAGCCCAGCACGGCGGTCTTGTCGTGGACCCGGCGGCGCATCAACGAGCTGCCGGTGGCGGCCGAAATCTGGTCATAGACCTGCGGCGCGTCGCTGATCCAGTCCTGGTAGGACGCCCAGATCGCATGCTTCTTGTTGCCGCCGATCGCGACCCGGCCCTTGACCAGCCAGCTGTCGGATTCGGTGGCGGAGGCAGCGACGGTGTCGCCATTGCCGCTCTTGTAATCGTCGGTGCGGCGATAATTATAGCTGCCCAGCAGTTCGACGCCGTCGACCGGCTCGGTCGCGACGATGCCCGACAGGGTATGGCCCTGCGCATTGGTTTCGGTCGCGCCCTTCAACCGCACGGCCAGCTTGTCGCCGTCGCGCAGGAAGTCCGACGCATCCTTGGTGGTGAAGTTGATCACGCCCGCCAGCGCGCCCGCGCCATAGAGGGTGGAGGATGCCGGGCCGCGCAGCACCTCGACCCGCTTGTAGAGTTCGGGTTCGCTGAAGAAGGCCCCCATGCGATATTGTTCGTAGAATTTGGTGACGCCATCGACCGTCATCAGGATGCGGTTGTCGCTGTCGCCGATCGCCGTGCCCATGCCGCGAATGTTGAAGCCCTGGCCGAGCTGGCCGACGCCGCCCTGCACATTGACGCCCGGCATGCCTTCCAGCAGGTCGCCGATCGTCGTCGCCTGCAGCTGGTCGATATCCTCCTGGTCCAGCGCGGTCACAGCCTGCGGCGTGTCCAGCGCAACCTTCTCGACGCCAGCGGAGATGATCATCCGGTCGAGCGCGAACTGCGAATCGCTTGCCACCGCAATATCGTCACTCTGCTCCTGGGCCATCGCCGGCAGCGGCAGTGCGATCAGCGCGGTGCCCAGCAGCAGCAGAGTCTTGGACTTGGTCATGAAAAATGCCCCCGTATCATTGTTGCGGCGCATCACGCGCCGGGTCGGGCCGCTCTCTACTCCGATTAAATGCTATTGCAAGTGATTCTCACTATACACTATAGAGAGGCGTAACGAAACCAAGGGGAACCCCATTGTCCAATCATCGTCGCCCGGCGAACGCCCTGTTCGCCGCCGCCTTGCCCGTGCTGCTATTGGCCGGCGGCACCGCCGCCCAGGCGCATATGCCCTATGTGCTGCCGACCCTGTTCGACGCCGGAAAGGCCGATCATGTCACCGTCACATCAGCCTTTGCCGAGGACGCCTTCGTCCCCGAAGTCGCGATGCGCGACGCGCCCTTCCACCTGGTCGCGCCGGACGGCAGCCAGGCCGCAACCGGCCCGGTCACCTATCTGCGCGACCTGTCGGTGTTCGAGGCTGATCTGAAGGCGGACGGCACCTATCGCGTCACCACCGGCCAGCGCGCCGGGCGCAAGGGCAAGATGTTCCGCGTCGGCGACACATGGCAGATGCGCGGCGAAGGCGGCGATCCCAAGCCCGGCACGCAGGAGGTCGAGGTGCAGAGCATGACGCTTGCCGACGCCTATGTCACCCGTGGCCAGGCGACGCAGGCGGCGCTCAAGCCGGTCGGCACGGGCCTGGAAATCCAGCCGGTCACCCATCCCAACGCCATCGTGTCGGGCAGCGATGCCAGCTTCGTGCTGCTGTTCGACGGCAAGCCCCTGCCCGCGACACAGGTCACCCTGTTCCGCAGCGCCGGCGTGCATGACGGCCGCAAGGTCGCGACCGAGACGAAGAGCGACGCACAGGGCCGCTTCAGCCTGAAGCCGGAAGACGCCGGCACCTATCTGATCCTGGTTCGCCATCGCGGCGCCGCGCCGGCCGGGTCGGAAACACCCTATCGCAGCTACACCTACACGCTGGCCTTCGACGCCGCCTGATATCCCGGAGACACATCATGAAGACCCGTTCCATCCTGATCGCCGCCGTCGTTGCCGCCGCCGGCACGCCCGCCTTCGCCGCCCCGCATGAAGGCGGCGCCTTCGTCCATGACTATGACAGCAACCATGACGGCCAGGTCAGCCGCGCCGAATTCGACGCAGTGCGCGTCACACGCTTCAAGGCAACCGATGCCAATGGCGACGGCTGGGTGTCGGAGGATGAATATGTCGGCGAATATGCCGCCCGCCTCGAACAGCAGCTCGCCCAGTCGAGCCTGACCGAAGAAAAGAAGACCGAGGAACGCCAGCGCCAGATCCGCCAGGCCCATGTCCGCTTCAACGTCCTCGACAAGGACAAGGACGGCAAGATGGCGCAGGCCGAATATGACGCGTCGGGCGCGCGCGCCTTTGCCGAGCAGGATGCCGACAAGGACGGCATCGTCACCGCCGCCGACGTGCAGGCGACCAACGCCCGCATGGCCGCGATGCGCGCCAAGACCGACAGCTGACACAAAGAAGGACCGGGGTTACCGGTCCTCATGGAGCTTACCGGGGAAGGGGCCGGGCCGTGCAGACCCGACCCCTTTCGCCTGCGCCCCCGCGCCCAAGTCACCGCCGTCATCCCGGACTTGATCCGGGATCCATTCAGCGCTTCCCTACAGGTGTAGCGCCGAATGGATCCTGACTTTCGTCAGGATGACGGAAGATAGTCGAGCAGCCGGAAAGCATTCCTTCAGGCCCAGTGGAAGGGCAAGGGCGCCTCGCGGAAGGCGAAGCGGTCGAGATGGTCGGCGACCACCTGCTTGAACTTCTCGACATCGGCGTCCGCATTGGGCTCCAGTACCACGGTCAGCAGCTCGGCATCGGCACTCAGGTGGATCGGCCCCATCGGAAAGGCGATCTCGCCCTTGTCCGCGTCGAAGCTGGTTTCGAACTTGTGGCTCCAATGCTTGCAGAGCTGCTGCAGGTAACGGCTGCCATGGGTGGTGGGCACGGTGGCGGTCAGCGTCATGGGATCAGAGCCTCTCGATCTTGCTGGCGGCCTCGTCGATCAGGGCCGCGACATCGAACATGGTTTGGGAATCGGCCCCTTCCTTTTCAAGCCGATGCTGGATCGCCACCCGCATATTCTGCAGCGCGCGGCGCACCGGCGCGGCATCATTGCGTTCGGCTTTGCGGGCCAGATGCGCCAGCTTCTCCATCACCTCGGCAACGCCGGCTTCATGCTCGGCCAGATGGGCGGTGCCCGCGTCGGTGATGGCGAACAGCTTGCGGCTGCCTTCACCGGGCTGCTCGGCGATCAGGTCCATGTCGGCCAGCAGCGTCAGGGTCGGATAGACGACGCCCGGACTGGGCGCATAGACCGAACCCGATAGGCTCTCGATCTCGCGGATCAGGTCGTAGCCGTGGCGCGGCGCATCGGCGATCAGCTTGAGCAGGATGAGCTTCAGCGCATCATTGCCGAACAGGCGCCGGCGTCCGCCGCCACGACCACCCCGGCCGCCACCGAAAGGACCATCGCCAAAGCCGTCCTCACCGAACGGACCGCCCCGACCACCGCCGAAACCGCGCCCGAACCCCTCGGGGCCAAAGCCGCCCGGCCCGAAGAAGCGGCCATGGCCGCGTCCGCCACGATGGCCAAAGCCCCGCGGATCGGCACCGCGCGGGTCGAAACCGCGATCGGCCATGGCGTCATCCATGTGCCGGCCTGGCCGGCAACCCCGGCGGCCTGCGCCGCGATCGGAATGGGAAAAATGCATATTCTCTCTTTCAAAATGCTTCATGATGCATTGTGATATATCTTAAAAATCACCAGCGTCAATAGATGCGATATATCTTTATGCATCTTATAATAGAAGCATCCTTCCGGAACGCAGGAAAATCGGGCTTATCGCCCTATGGTATAAGCATCATGCAGAATGGGATTGTTCTTGCGATCGATTGTCGTTAGCAGCCCTGCCCAACATAGATCAGGGGATCGCGATGATGCGTCATATCGAAATTCGTCACTCTGCAATCGCGCTGGCGGCGCTGACCATCGCCCTCGCATCGCCAGCCATGGCGCAGCAGGCCGACGCTGACAAGAACAGCGAATCGATCGTCGTCACCGCGGCCCGCTCGATCCTGCCACCCAATGCGCTGCCGCTGACGATCGACCTGATCGACAAGCAGATGCTGGACCAGCAGATCGCGATTTCCGGCTCGGTCACCGATGCCATCTCCACCCTCACCCCCAGCTTCTCGCCGACCCGCGGCAAGCTGTCGGGCGCAGGCGAAACGCTGCGCGGCCGCTCGCCGCTCTACGCCATCAACGGCATCCCCCAGTCGACCCCGCTGCGCGACGGCAGCCGAGACGGCTTCACCATCGACGGCTTCTTCATCGACCGGGTCGAACTCATCTATGGCTCCAACGCGCTGCAGGGGATTGGTGGCACCGGCGGCATCGTCAACCAGGTGACGGTCGGCGCGCCCAAGCAAGAGGGCATCAGCGGCCGGGTGCTGCTGCAGGGATCGGCCAGCGACGATTTCGACGGGGACGGCTTCGGCGGCAAGGCGGCCGGGCTGGTCCAGTATAAGGTGGGCGATTTCGACGCCACGGTCGGTGCCTCCTATGAAAAGCGCGGCGCCTTCTATGATGCGCGCAACCGCCGCATCGGCATCAACATGACCCAGGGCGAGACCCAGGCATCGCAGACCACCGATATCTTCGCGCGGCTGGGCTATGCCGTGGGCGATACCGGCCGGCTCGACCTGATCCTCAACCGTTATGAACTGAAAGGCGATGGCGATTATGTCCCGCTCGCCGGCAGCCGCGCCAATGGCCTGCCGACCACCGCGATCAAGGGCGACGCTCCCGGCACGCCGGGATCGAACCGCACCGAAAGCGCGTCCCTCTCCTACACCGACAGCGATGTTGCCGGCGGCAACCTCGTCACCCAGCTTTTCTTCAACCGCAGCCGCGACATTTTCGGCGGCGAATTCGCCGCGATCGCGACCTTCCAGGATCCCGCCATCGCCCCGGTCGGCACCCTGTTCGACCAGTCGCAGAACCGGTCGCGCAAGATCGGCGGCAAGATCAGCTATGAACGCGCGCTGCCCGGCTTCGAGGCGCTGACCACCACGGTCGGCCTCGACGTCCTGTTCGACAAGACGGAACAGCGGTTGATGGTCACCGGCCGCACTTGGGTGCCGCCCAGCGACTTCCGTTCCATCGCCCCCTTCGCCCAGGCCAATCTCAAGATCGCCGACGGGCTGGTCCGCGTCGCCGGCGGCGTGCGCTGGGAAAATGTGCAGGTGAAGATCGACGATTTCCACACCCTCGCCTCCACCACCGCGCCCAATTATGGCGGCGTCGATGTCGCCGGCGGCAAGCCCAAATTCTCCGACGCGCTGCTGAATGGCGGCCTCATCTTCGAGCCGCTTGAGGGCATTCGTGCCTATGCCAGCTATGCCGAAGGCTTCACCATGCCTGATGTCGGCCGCGTGACCCGGTCGATCGGCGTCGCGGGCGTCGACCTCGACGATTATCTCGACATCAGCCCGATCGTTTCCAACAACCGCGAAATCGGGCTGGAAGTGAAGCGCGGCCCGATCGACGCCAGCGCCACCTATTTCTGGTCATCCAGCGACAAGGGCCAGATCCTGATCGCACAGGGCGACGGCATCTTCACCGTCCAGCGCCAGCGGGTCGAGATCGAGGGGCTGGAAATCAACCTCGGCGTGCAGACGCCGCTGCCGGGCCTCAAGCTCTCCGCCGGCTATGCCCATCTCAAGGGCCGCTATGACAGCGACAGCGCCAATCCCGACGGCATCGTCGATACCGATCTGGACGGCACCAACATCTCGCCCGATCGCCTGAACGTCGCCGCCGACTATCGCCATGGCGCCATCTCGGCGCGGTTGCAGACCCAATATTATCTGTCGCGCAATTTCCATGGCAAGGCGAACCCGGACCGGCGCAACAATTTCGGCGGCTATGCGGTCACCGACGCCTATCTCCGCTACGACACCGCATCCATGGGTGGCGTCTATCTCAGCGTCCAGAATCTGTTCGATAAATTCTATATCGACTATAATAGCGACACGCGCCTGCCCAACGACAATCTGGCCTTCTTCGCCGGTCGCGGGCGGCTCTTCACCCTGGGCTGGGATTATCGTTTCTAAGGGTGAACGGGCGGGTGCAGACCCGCCCTCCCCATTCTTCAAAGCGACGCAAAATCGATCGGCGCGTGCCGGTCGAGCGTGCGGCTCTGATCCTCCAGCGGATATTTGAGGCCGCTGGCACAATTGAACAGCACCGCCCGCTCGTCGCGGCCGATCAGCCCCTCATCCAAGGCCCGCTGATAGGCCGCCAGCGTCGCCCCGCCTTCGGGGCAGAGCAGCAGCCCGTCGTCGCGCGCCACGTCGCGCACCGCTGCCGCGATCGCCGCGTCCGACACCGCCAGCGCCGCGCCGCTGCTTTCCCGCACCGCGCGCAGGATCAGGAAGTCGCCCACCGCCTTTGGCACGCGAATGCCCATGGCGATGGTCTGGGCGTCCTCCCAGCGTTCGGCAAATTCCACGCCCTGTTCGAACGCGCGGACCATCGGCGCGCAGCCTTCGGCCTGGACCGCGAACATCTTGGGCCGCTTGGCGCCGATGAAACCGATCTTCTCCAGCTCGTCGAACGCCTTCCACATGCCGATGAGGCCGGTGCCGCCGCCGGTGGGATAGAAGATCGCATCCGGCAGTTCCCAGCCCAATTGCTCGGCCAGTTCCAGCCCCATCGTCTTCTTGCCCTCGATCCGATAGGGTTCCTTCAGCGTCGAAAAATCGAACCAGCCGCGCTCCTTGACGCCCTGGCCGACGATGGCGCCGCAATCGTCGATATAGCCGTTGACGCGATAGACCCGCGCGCCCTGCGCCGCGATCTCGCGCACATTCACTTCGGGCGTGTCGGCCGGGCAGAAGATCACCGATTCCATGCCGGCCACCGCCGCATAGGCGGCCAGCGCAGCGCCGGCATTGCCGTTGGTCGGCATCGCCACCTGCGTGACGCCCAGTTCCTTGGCCATGGAGACCGCCATCACCAGCCCGCGCGCCTTGAACGATGCGGTCGGCAACCGCCCCTCATCCTTGGCGAGCAGATGCGCGCCGCCCAGCCGCTTTGCCGTGCGCGGCAGCGGGATCAGCGGCGTCGCATTCTCGCCCAGGCTCACGATGTTGGACGTCTGCCGCACCGGCAGCAATTCGCGCCAGCGCCACAGGTCCATCGGCCGGCTGCTAAGCGCTTCCTTGGTCAGCGTGGCGCGCACGCCGTCCAGATCATAGCGCACCAGCAGCGGCTTGCCCGCCGCCGACAGCCCATGCAGCCGGTCCGCCTCGTATCGCTCGCCGGTCAGCGAACATTCGAGATGGGTGACAAAGGTCGGACGATCGGTGGTGAGATTGAGGTCGTGGATCAACATAGTCTCCGTCAGGTAAACCTCCTGACTCCCCCTCCCGCTAGCGGGAGGGGCGCGAGACTTGCCGAGCCGAAGGCGAGGTTAGTCGCAGCGGGGTGGGCATATGCAACGTTGCGCAAGCCCACCCTATCCCCTCCCGCTTGCGGGAAGAGGAACATGCTTAGTCCGGCTTCTTCGCCACACTGACCATGGCGGGACGCAGCAAGCGGTCCTTGATGCTGTAGCCGGCCTGCATTTCCACCAGCACGGTGCCCGGCTCGGCGTCAGCCGACGGCAGTTCCATCACTGCCTGATGCTTGTTCGGGTCGAGCGGCTGGCCGACCGATTCGATCTTGGTGATGCCATTGCGGCCGAACACCGCCTCCAGCTCGCGGCCGGTGGCTTCCAGGCCGGTCACCAGCCCCTTGAACTTGTCGTCCTCGCGCAGATCGGCGGGGATGGCGGCCAGCGCCCGGCCCAGATTGTCGGCCACCGACAGCATGTCGCGGGCAAAGCTGGTCGCGGCATAGGCGCGTGCGTCGGCCAGTTCCTTCTCCAGCCGGCGCCGCACATTCTGCGTGTCGGCATGGGCATAGAGAATGTCCTGCTTGGCCGTTTCCAGTTCGGCTTCCAGGGCGGCGATGCGCTCTGCATTGGCGTTCACAGGGGCCTCCACGGGGGTCTCCTCCTCGGGCAGCTGGTCCAGGGTTTCGGTATTTTCGATAGTCTGCTTGTCTTCGCTCATCTCATCAATCTCGACAGCGTCTGTGCGGTGAAATCCACCATGGGGATCACTCGGGCATAGTTCAAGCGCGTGGGGCCGATCACGCCGACCACGCCGACGACCCGGCCGTCCCCGCCGCGATAGGGGGCGGCTATGACCGATGAACCGGAAAGGGAAAAGAGCTTGTTTTCCGAACCGATGAAGATTTTGGTCGCGCTGCCCGCCAGCGCGCTCTCCAGCAGGCGCGAAATCTCCTGCTTGCCCTCCAGCTGCTCCAGCAATTGCCGCACCCGGTCGAGGTCGGCAGCGGTGCCATCGTCGATCAGATGCGCCTGCCCCCGCACGATCAGCACGGGCCTGTCATCGGCGTCATGGCTCCAGATCGCGATGCCGCGCGCCACCAGCTCACGCGCCGCGCCCTCCAGCGTGGAGCGCTCGGCTTCCATCTCGCGCGCCAGCAGGTCGCCCGCCTGGCGCAGGGTCAGCCCGCCAAAGCGCGCCGACATGAAATTGGCCGCCTCGTTCAGCATCGATGGCGTCACCCCGCGCGGCAGGTCGAGCACGCGATTCTCGATCGATCCGTCCTGCCCGACCAGCACGGCCAGCGCCTGCCGATCGTTCAAGGGCACGAAACCGAACTGGCGCAGCACCGGCTCGCGCCGGGGCACCATGACGATGCCGGCACAGGCGGACAGACCCGACAGCGTCGCCGTCGCCGCCGACAGCGCCTCCTCGATCGGCCCGCCCTCGGCCAGCCCCACTTCAGCCAGCCCCGCCTCGATCGCGCGGCGCTCCTCAACCGACGGCTCGGCCGCCTGCATCATCCCGTCGACGAACAGCCGCAGCCCGGTTTCGGTCGGCATCCGCCCGGCAGAGGTGTGCGGCGCGGCGAGCAGGCCCAGCTCCTCCAGATCCTGCATCACATTGCGGATCGAGGCGGCCGATAGGCTCAGCCCCATCTTGCTGATCGTGCGCGACCCCACCGGCAGCCCGGTGCCCAGATAGGAGTCCACCACCATGCGAAACACGTCACGGGCGCGGTCATTCAGTTCGGCGATGGAGGCAGTGGCGGCCATGGCGATGATGTAGGCGGCTTTGGGGTTGGGCTCAACGGGGGAGATTGGCCGATCGCCCTATCCGTCATGCCGGGCTCGACCCGGCATCCCGCTTTTCTTGGCCCAAGCAGGAAAGCAGCGGGGGGCCGCAACTCGAAGCCGAGGTGGTGATGCCTGCAAATGGCCGATTGCGGCCTTTCCGCTTTCAGAGCTGGAACAAGGAATTCCGGCCGTTCGTCCGCACGCGGAATTGATGTTAGCACCCGATCCGATACGGAGTTTACCGGACCACTTCCATCGCTGCCGGTCTGGCTCTCAACGCTTATCTAGCAGGCACGAAAGTTTCAGGAGGCAGTGCTTCATCGGGCATGGTCGCCCCAGCGCGCGGCAGCAGCTTCGGGCCGATGCACAAGCCGAACAGGAAGCCGCCCAGATGTGCCTCCCACGCCAGACCTCCGGCTGTGCCGCTCTCCCATGCCATCAACGCAAGCATCAAAAAGAGGAATGCATTCTGCTTTATCAAGTCCAAGGCGATCCGCTTTACCCGCTTTGACCTGACCGCCAGCACGCCGCCCCCATCCGAAGGCGTCCGGATCATCAGGCCGATAAGGCCGTACAGGCCGCCCGACGCACCGAGCATCGGCACTGCGCCGAAAGGGTGCAGCGCCAGAAAGGTGGTAGCCCCGGCCAATGCGCTGAGAAAGAATAATAGCCCGAAGCGCAGACCGTTGATCGGGACGGGTCCAAGCCGCGATGTAAGCATGGGGCCGATTGCTGCCAGCGCGGTCATATTCATCATCAGATGCATCGCGCTGCCATGCGCGAACATGTGTAGGAAGATCGTCTCGAATCGTCCCTCGGACAGCGCTTTGGCGGACAGCCCCCAGCGGAGCAAGCCCTCCCGTCCACCGGTGAATGTTGTCCAGACCATCGAGACCACGCAGCCTGCACCAAGCACCACCGCAGGCACCTTCATTTGCCAAGATAGCTCGGGCTCGGGCTCGGGTTCGGGCGGTTCGAATGCGAAGGGCTGGGCATCCGAGGCGAACAGCAGTTCACCATGTTCTTCCACCAGTTCAAGGCTGCCACGTAGCGCCTCCATCACTTCGCCCGGCGCGATCACCGTCACAGTGTCGCCGGGGACAAATTCGATGAACTGATGCGGCCACCGCTGCCACCACTCCTTTCCGACAATGCGCCAGCGGGCATCGGTTTCGGATTTGACGAAAAAGCCCTGCGCCTCCAGCACGGCCTCCAGCCACGCTGCCTGATCCGTCGAGACGATCATCAAGGAGGGTCTAAGGACGAACTGAAACACCCACCCTAGCATCAGGAGTAGAATGAGGATCGGCGGGAAATGTCCCAGCCTATCGTTCAGCCAAAGAAAAAGCCCGACGGCAATCAGATTGGGAAGCAGTTGATAAAGGCTGTAGATTGGCACCAAGTCGCGCAACAGCCCGTAACGCGACCTGATTGAAAGCTCATTGTCCTGGGCCGCCATAGTGACGATGTGCCCCGGCAAAATCCGGTTTGCAATGCCGAATAATCGACCCGACTACAAATATCGCGACCGCTTTCCCCGGCAGAAGAGATGGTCGTGACACCCGGACGAACGTCCGCATTCGGTATCGCGGCTGCCTCTCTGAACGACCAACTAGGGGCGCAACCCCGCCTTCTCTTTCCTACTCGCGGCTCTTCTGATCTACCCTGCGCGATGGAACAGGCCGCTCTCACGCCCCGCTTAACACCCCTGCCCCACGCGCGAACCTGTCGCGTCGCTGTCGTTTCAGTGTCGCCTCACTGTCGCGTCAGAGGCGCGCGACTGTCGCGTCGGCGTGACCCGCGTGTGACGTGCCTGTCGCTTCGCTGGCGCGTGGCAGGCGCAATTCGCCGGAATCGACGCAATTTACCCCTGCGACACTGTGAACTTCGGGCTGTCGCGTCGCGGGGCGGTGGTTCAGCTTGCTGGCTTGGGCTTCAGCATCGGTTCGATGCCCAGCGTCTTGGGGATGGCGCCAATGGTCGTGCGCAGCCTGGCATAGCGGCTGTCCATGCAGCCCGACTGGAAATCGAGCCGGGTCGGTTTCGCCCCCTTGCCCCCGCCCTTCGCGTCACCACGCGTCCATTCGATCGTGTAGCTGGGCATGTCGGTGGCGAAGCGGGTGCAATTCTCGCCCTGGGCGATGCGCTTTGCCGTGCCGGTCGCCGGCTTCCACGGGGCAAGGCCGGTGCGCAGCTGGCGATATTGCGCGGCGCTGACGGTGAAGCGGGTCGGACCGGGGACGGAGGTGAAGCGCTCCGGCTCCAGCAGGCCCGATCCATCGGGCGTCACCGTGAGCCTATAGGCAGGACAGGCACCAAAGCAGCGGCCGGCGGTGAAGCGGATTGTGTCGCCGGCGGCCGTCGGCGGCTCCAGCTCCACCTTCTCCCGGTCGGTCACGCATCCCGCCAGCGCCAACAGCGCAACCGGCCCCATCATCATCGCTCTCTTCATGGCGCCCCTCTTATCGCAACTTTTGGCGGATGGCACTGGCATGACGCGCATCCCGGCGCTATCCCCCGCCACCTGACCGCTTCGGAGTAGAATATTATGCGTCCTTCCGGCCGCGCGCCCGACCAGATGCGCGACATCACCATGGAACCCGGCTTCACCATCCATGCCGAAGGCTCGTGCCTCGTCAGCTTCGGTGACACCCGCGTCCTCTGCACCGCCTCGATCGAGGAAAAGGTGCCCCCCTTCCTGCGCGGCAAGGGATCGGGCTGGGTCACGGCCGAATATGGCATGCTGCCCCGCGCCACCCACACCCGCGGCAGCCGCGAGGCGGCCAAGGGCAAGCAGTCGGGCCGCACCCAGGAAATCCAGCGCCTGATCGGCCGCTCGCTGCGCACCGTCGTCGACTTGAAGAAGCTCGGCGAGCGCCAGATCGTGATCGACTGCGACGTGATCCAGGCCGATGGCGGCACCCGCACCGCCGCGATCTCGGGCAGCTGGGTTGCGCTGCGCATCGCCGTCGACAAGCTGCTCGCCTCGGGCGCGCTGGCGCAAGACCCGATCATCCAGAAGGTCGCGGCGATCAGCTGCGGCATCTATCAAGGCACGCCGGTGCTCGACCTCGACTATGCCGAGGACAGCAATGCCGAAACCGACGCCAACCTGATCCTGACCGGCGACGGCAAGTTCGCCGAAGTGCAGGCCACGGCCGAAGGCGCTGCCTATGACGAGGAAGAGCTGCTCCGCCTGCTCCGCCTCGCCCGCATCGGCTGCGCGAAGATCTTCGCCGCGCAGGATGTCGCGACGGGTCGGTAATTGAAATCCGTTCGCTTCGAGCGAAGTCGAGAAGCAGATAGCGCATTCATGCGTTTCTCGACTACGCTTGAAACGAACGACACAGGGTAGAGCCAGATGAGCGACGACTACGGACAGGAACAGGCGATCCGCAAGCTGAAGCCCGGCAAGCTGGTGATCGCCAGCCACAATGCCGGCAAGGTGCGCGAAATCGCAGCCCTGCTCGGCCCCTATGGGATCGAGCCGATCTCCGCCGCGTCGCTCGACCTGCCCGAGCCGGAGGAGACCGGCACCACCTTCATCGCCAATGCGGAGCTGAAGGCGATGCAGGCCGCCGACCTTAGCGGCCTGCCCGCGCTCGCTGATGACAGTGGCCTCTGCGTCGAGGCGCTGAACGGCGATCCGGGCCTGTTTTCCGCCCGCTGGGCCGGGCCGGACAAGGATTTTGGGCTCGCGATGCAGAAGGTGTGGGACGGGGTGCAGGCCAAGGGGCCGGACGCCGGCCATGGCGCCCATTTCATCTGCGCCCTCGCCCTCGCCTGGCCCGACGGCCATGTCGAAGCGTTCGAGGGCCGGGTCGACGGCCTGCTGGTCTGGCCGCCGCGCGGGGCAAATGGCTTTGGCTATGACGCGATGTTCCAGCCGCTCGGCCACGACATCAGCTTCGGCGAGATGGACCCGGACGCCAAGCACGCGATGAGCCACCGCGCCGATGCCTTCGCCCAGCTGGTGAAGGCGGTGCTCTGAACGGAATATGGGCGGTCCCGGCCGCCCCTATTCCTCGCCGCCCGCAAGCACCGGCGCCGCATCCAGCGGCCCCATGCCGAACATGTTACCGGCGGGATAATAGCGGCAAACGAGATAGTCGAAGCTGCGCCCCTCGGCCAGCGCGCAGCCGACAGATCGGGTGCCGCGCCAGATGATCTGGGTATAATGGGCGACATCCTGCCAGCGGCCGGTGGTGCTGAAATTGGGCATCTTGGCCGCCCGGCGGAAATAGCGTCGTTCATTGAGGAACGCGCCGACCATCACCTCATAATCATAGAGGCCCCGGCTCCCCATCCACAGATTTTCGCCGCTCGGCACCGCGCGGGTCGCGCGCGGGCTGTGGGCAAAGATATTGGTCCGCGCCATCTGCCGCGCATAGCGCGCCGCATCGGCCGCCAGCGTCCGGTCCCAGGCGAGCGGGCTCAGGCCCCAGCGGCTGCGTTCGTCATTATGCATGCCCAGGACCACGTCCTGCAGCAGCCCATCGTCCCGATCGGCCTCTTCCATGCCATATTGTTCGGCCGGGCTGGGCGCCCGCCGCGCCGGCGCCGCCTGCCCCTTGCCAACGATAATCCCCAGCATCATGGCGGCCGTCGCAACGGCCAGCCCCCATTTCCACCCGCGCATCGCCTTTTTTCTTTCGACCCGATAGCCCGCGCCTCTCCCCCGGCCAGGCCGGTTCGGAACGCGATGCTGCGGCTAAACGCCCGATCGTGTGAAGGAGGGATGAATAGTTCGGTACAGGCGATTGCCTGTCCACGTCACTCCGATGAAACGGGTCGCAGCTTCGCCGAATCGATGTGCCAGCGCCGCTGCGCGGCCGATGCCCCATCCACATCATTGACGCGCCGCACGACATAGGTGCCGGCAAAATGCTGACGTGTGCGATCCGCCAGTTCCGCGTCGACCGTGACCGGCACCGGCTGATAGATGGAGCCGGCCCCTGCATCGCCCGGCGTCATCCGGCCGATCGTCACATGGGTCGCGCGGGTGGCGGCAAAGCCGGCCTGGAATCTCTCCATCGTCTGCCCCGCCGGCCCATTCTCGCCCCATTGGCTCCAGGCGGTGCCATAATCGCGCGCGTTGATCGCCGCATAATAACGCTGCACCACCGCCGCCGCGGCCGCCATGCTCTTGGGATCGGGCGTGCATCCGGCCATCGGCTCGCCCTGACCGTCGAACAGGGCGCAACTGCGCGCAATCTCGTCCTCGATCATCGCACAGCTATTGGCGGCATTGCAGGGTGGATGGGTGGCGGGCGACACGCTGATGCACAGCTTCACGCGGCGCTCGGCCGCTGCAGCGCCGATCTCGGCGGTGCAGGATAGTGGCGACCGGTCGGCCCGGCTGGATTGGGAAGCCGGCGCTTTATCCGGCTGGATTTCATTGGCGGAGGAATGTTCGGACGCGGCAGGCGCAGCGCCCTGATTGTTAGGCGTCGGGGACGGCGAACCACACGCGGAAAGGGCAAGCAGCGTGATCGCCGTGCCCATGCAGGCCCATGGCCTTGCTCTTGAAACGGGCTGCATTTTTCCTCCCCCCTTTTGCCGACTGCGCTTCAGGGCATAATCGACAGAGAGGAAAAATGATCCGCCTGGAATGAAGCCTTTCAGCCCTGCCAGCCGCCGAAGTCGCGGTCGAACGGGCTCATGCCATAGACATTGCCGGCCGGATAATAGCGGCAGACCAGATAATCATATTGGGCGCCCTCGCCCAGCGCACAGCCGACCCGGCGGGTGCCGCGCCAGATCATCTGGGTATAGTGGCCGACATCTTCCCAGTTGCCGGTCGTGCTGACATCGGGAAAGCGGGCCTTGAACACGAAGGCACGGCGTTCGTCCATGAAGGCGTCGAGCATGGCGGTATAGCCATAGGCCCGGTGCGTTCCCATCCACAGATTTTCGCCAATCTCCTCGTCGCGCTCGGCGCCGTGCGAATGACGGAAGGCGTTCGTATGCACCATCTGCCGCGCATAGCCGGCGGCATCGGCGGCCAGGCCATCGTCCCAGGCCAGCGCGGGCACGCCCAGCGACTGACGCTCGCGATTATGCACATCCATCACGACCTGCCGCAACATCGCGTCGGAGCGCGGCGCCGGCTGGATATTATAATAATTCCACACGTCGCGATTGACCGAGGCCGATGCCGGCGCGATCGCCCCTGCGACCATCCCGCCGAAAAGCAGCAGCGTAGCCGCTAGCGGCCCGCGCTGAACGCGTCTAAAGATATGTCCACTCATGTCACCCGAAGTCCTTCTCGCCCCACCGGCTTTCACCGAGGCTCTTGGCCTATATGTTCATTGGCCATTTTGTGTTTCGAAGTGTCCTTACTGCGATTTTAACAGTCATGTGCGCGACCGGATCGATGCCGATGCGTGGCAGGCGGCGCTGCTTGCGGACCTTGCCCATGAGGCGGAAAAAACCGGCCGGCGACCGCTCCGTTCGATCTTCTTCGGCGGCGGCACGCCATCGTTGATGCCGCCCCATATCGCCGCTTCCCTGATCGAGGCGGCGGAAAGACATTGGGGCTTTTCCAACGACATAGAGATCACGCTTGAAGCGAACCCGAACTCGGTAGAAGCCGCGCGTTTTGGCGATCTGGCGGCCGCCGGGATCAACCGCGTGTCGCTCGGCCTGCAGGCGCTCGACAATGAGGCCCTGGCCTTCCTTGGGCGTGCCCATGACGTCGATGAGGGGCTGGGCGCACTCGACACGGCTCGTCGCATTTTTGACCGGGTGAGCTTCGACCTCATCTACGCGCGTCCCGGCCAGAGCGAATCGGATTGGGAAGCGGAGCTGGCGCGCGCCCTTTCCTTCGGCACCGGCCATTTGTCGCTCTATCAGTTAACGATCGAGCCGGGCACGCGCTTCGCCACACTGGCCGCGCAGGGCAAGCTGACACCGGTCGACCCGGACCATGGCGCCACCCTTTATGAGATGACCCAGGCGATGACGGCGCAGGCCGGCATTCCTTCCTACGAGATCAGCAACCATGCCCGGCCGGGGCAGGAAAGCCGCCACAACCTCATCTACTGGCGCTATGGCGACTATGTCGGCATCGGTCCGGGCGCCCATGGTCGCCGCGGCGGCATGGCGACATTGCGCCACAAGAAGCCGGAAAACTGGATGAGCGCGGTCGATCGCAACGGCAACGGCCTGCAACAGGAAGTGCCGCTGCAGGCCGAGGACAAGGCGCGCGAGGCGCTGCTGATGGGATTGCGTCTGGGCGAAGGGGTCGATCTGGCCCGGATCGCTGGCTTGTCGGGCCTGCCGATCGGCGCGCTGGTGGATGATCGGGCGGTCGACCGGATGAATGACCTGGGGCTGGTCTGGCGGACCGGCAACCGGCTTCAGGTCAGCCCGGCGGGCATGTTGTTGCTCGACGCGATCCTGCCCGAAGTGGTGGCCGTCTAAAAATCAGTCCTGATTGCGGTCGAGGTCGGCCAGTTCCTGGTCGATGTCGCGCAGCGCGTCGTCCCGGTCGCGCTCGGGCATGCGACTGGCGGCGATCTGGGCACGGGCAGCGTTCAGCCCGGCGCGTGCCGCATTGCGCCCCGCCCGTTCGGCATCGCGACCCATGCGTTCGGCGTCACGAGCGCTGATCATCGCAATCCGCTCCGCCTTGCGGGCCTGCGCCTCGATCGCCCGCTGACAGATGCGCACCCGGATGTTGCGGCGACCATTGGCATCGACAAATTCGCGGTGGCTGGTGACCTTATCGCCCTCGCAGCCTTCGCGCACATCCACCACCGGCACCATGCGGGCGATCTCCGCCTCGGTCGGGATGCGATGGGTTTCGACCCGGCCATTGGCATGGGTGACGATCACCCGGCCCGGCTCGCTGCGCACCGTCACCGGCGGCACGGGCGGGACCGGCGGAACCGGGGGCACGATGTCGGCGGCCGGAACCGGCGGCACGGGCGGGGCGGGCGGCACGCGGTCCGCATGGGCGATCGGCGCGGGCGCAGCCGCCGGCATGGGCGCGGCGACGGCAACCGGCGCGGCCTGCGGCAGGGCCTCCCGCGCCGATACGGGCTGCGACACCAGGTCGGTCAGCTTGGCGAAATCGGCCCGATCGACCTTGTCGGTGATCGCCGCCATTTGCTGCGCGGCGCGGCTGCCCGATGCGGTGAGGGCGAGGCCGGTGGCGACGACCATGGCGACGGCGGCCATGCCCCAGCTGATGCGCTTCAACGATGTGTCATGGCTCGAAAGCATTTTCAGCCTCCCCTTGAGCGCGGTGATGCGGGTGAGATGGCAGGCGCCGGCAAATTGGCGACCACCGGCGGCCTTCAATATGGCGCGGCCATAGGCATGGGCCTGATCCTGGCCGTAGAGCGAGAGGACGCGCGCGTCGCAGGCGGTTTCCTGATCGGCGCGATAGGCGCGATAGGCGATCCAGGCGACCGGATTGCACCAGTGCAGCGCTAGCAGCAGCAAGGCGACCATATTGGCGGCCAGGTCGCCGCGCTCATGATGGGCGCGTTCATGGGCGATCGCCATATCCTGCTCCTGCGCGTCATAGCGCAGCCCGAAATCGGCCGGCAGGACAATATAGGGGCGGAAGATACCGAAGGCGAGCGGCCCCGATGCCTGCGGACTGGTGATCAGGCGGAGCCGCCCCTCCTCGCCCAGCGGCGTCGACCCGGCCAATATGTCGCGACGGAAACGGGTATAGCCGATCACCTGTACGACCAGGAACAGGACGACGCCCAGCGCCCACAGGCCGATCGCCATTTCCAGCCAGGGGATGCTCGTCGCTGCGGCCTGTGTCGCGGGCGAAGGCGCAATCTCCAGCAGCGCCGGCAGGCCCGCCTGGTCCACGACATTATGCAGCGGCGAAGGCGCGGCAACCTCGCGCGGCAAGGTCGGCAACAGCATGCGGGCCAGCGGCAACAGCCACAGCCAATAGGCCGCTCCTGCCCCCAGCCAGCGCGCCACCGGGCGTCGCAACATCATCACCATCGCCATCAGCAGGGTCGTGGCGATCAGCGTTTCGGCCATCCAGACGCTCATGATTTCAACCCCTTCAGGATTTCCTCAAGCTCCGCGATATCATCTGCGCTCAACTGGTCCTGGCTCGCCAGCTGGGCGACCAGGGGAGAGATGCGACCGCCAAACAGGCGATTGACCAGCCGGCCGGACTCGCTCGCCACATAATCCTCGCGCGCCACCAGCGGGCGATAGAGGAAGCGGCGGCCATCCTGGTCGGCGGCGATCACCTCCTTGGCCATCAGCCGCGACAGCAATGTCTTGACCGTCTGCAGGCTCCAGTCGCGTTCGGCTGTGACGCGATCGGCGACATCATTGGCGGTTGCCGGCGCCTGTTCCCACAGCGCTTCCATCACCACCAGTTCCGCTTCGCTGATCTTCTCGCTCACTGCCTGATCCCGACCCTGCCTCGACTCTCCAACTACACATGTAGTCGCATCGATTACGAATGTAGTCAACAGGCTTGCATATGACCCAGGCCGATCGTTGCCGGCCTGGTTTGGCCATGGTATGAAATAGGCGCCGATACGGGCATCGCCGCGCGCAGCGACGCTGCGGTTGCAGCCCGTTTCTCCGATTGGCCCGGGATCGATCCCTTGGCCAATCGCGCACATCTGGGAGATACCGATGCCCCCCGTCTATCGTGCCGGCCTGCTCGCCGCCCCATTGATCGCGTGCCTTGGCTCCGCGCCATCCGCCGCGAAGGACGAAGCGCCGCAGGGCACTCAGGTGCCCGCCCTGCCCTCGGGGACGAAAGCGCCCCCGGGCACCGGAGGAATCATGGCGCCCCCGGGCGATGCCGAGGAAGCCATCCGATCGGAATTCAGGACGATGGAGAAACGCGGCACGCGGGACGCCTACCTGCTTTTCGTCCAGCGCCACCCACAGCACCCGCTTGCACAGGAAGCCAGCAGACGGGCCGCCGCGCTCGCCCGAGCCACGCCCGGCTGATTGTTTCCAACCCGTTTCAGCTTAAATAAAAGCTGTCACTTTTCAATGCGATGAAACAAAAATATATTTTATCGAAAAATAACCTTCGTTAAAAATCCGAAGCTTTTCATAATGATGACGATACACATTGGCCAAGCCCATGTTTTCGATGGGAAACACTTCGCTTGGATTCCATTATGAATAGTGACATTACTTGGTCAAAATAAACGGTCGCCGACCGACACAGCGAACGTGTCAGCCTCTAACCCTTGGGAGGATGTATGTTCAAAGTTACTGGAACAGGCCCGGCAAAAGCAAAGCTGACCCCCGATTATTCCACCCCGATCGCATCCGACAATGATGCGACCAGTGTCGATACGGTCACTTGGGCTGTATCGCGCGAGGCGCAGATCCGCAGCGAGGTTTTACTGCTCTACCCGCAGGATGTGATGACGCCGCCGGACACCACAAGCGCCGGCAATCCGGGCGCCCCACAGGAAAATGGCAGCCTGTCCACGACCGTCAGCCAGGCCGCGACCGGCGATGCCAAGATCGACGGCATATTGAGCGGCGTCAAATGGGCGGCAGGCATTACCTACAGCGATACGGATGCGGCGGCAGACTATCAGGCCGGCTATTTTTCCGACGCCGATAACGACGGCATCAGCGCACAGAATGAAGGCTTTTCCCAGTTCACCGCGCAGCAGACCCTCGCCATGCATACGGCGCTCAACAACGCAACCTATACGCAGTTGGCGGCCGCCTGGGGTTTTTCGATCGAAGGCTTCACCAATCTGACGATCGACTATGTTGGCGCCGGCGCCAGCACCGCGACGATCCGGGCCGCCAATTCCAGCGACCCCGGCACGGCCTATGCCTATTATCCCAACAACAGCATCTATGGCGGCGATACATTCTTCGGCAACGCCTATGACAGTTCGATCTACACGCTGAAGAACCCGGTCGCCGGCAATTACGCCTGGCATACGATGTTGCACGAACTGGGCCATTCGCTCGGCCTGAAACATGGCCAGGAAACAGGCGGCCCCGCCAATGTCGCCCTGCCCTATGCTTGGGATTCGGTCGAATTTTCGGTCATGACCTATCGCAGCTATGTCGGCGCACCGCTCAGCGGCTACAGCTATGAACAATGGGGCGCGCCGCAGACCTACATGATGCTCGACATCGCCGCGCTGCAAACCATGTATGGCGCGGACTATTCGGTCCAGTCGGGCGACACGGTCTACAGCTGGAGCCCAACCACGGGCGAAACCTATATCAACGGGTCGCTGGCGATCGATCCAGGCGGCAACCGTATCTTTGCGACGATCTGGGACGGTGGCGGCATCGATACCTATGACCTGTCCAACTATAGCACCGACCTGACGCTCGACCTCAATCCGGGCGGCTATTCGGTGTTCAGCGATGTCCAGCTCGCCTATCTTGGCGCCGGCAATTATGCGCGCGGCAATATCTTCAACGCCCTGCTCTATCAGAGCAACAGCGCCTCGATGATCGAGAATGCGACCGGCGGTTCGGGCGACGATTCGATCGTCGGCAATTATCTCGACAATGTGCTGACCGGCGGTGGCGGCAACGACTATCTGTTTGGCGGCGAGGGCAATGACACGCTCTACGGCGGGGCCGGCAACGACATCATCGATGGCTCCTATGGCTTTGATCTCATCTATGGCGGATCGGGCAACGACATCATCTATGGCAGCTGGACCACGGATACCGTCTATGGCGAAGCAGGTGATGATAGCTTTGTCATCCGTCAGACGAGCACCGATACCGAATATGGCGACAACACGGACGGTGGCACCGGGATCGATCTGCTCGACCTCAGCCAGATCAGCAACACTTATGGTGCGATCGTCGATCTGAGCAGCGGAACCTGGCAATATAATCCGCTTTATGGCGGCCCATGGACGATCACCGGCGTCGAGAATGTCAATGGCACACAACTGGATGACGTGATCACCGGCGACAGTGGTGCCAATATCCTCAACGGCAATGGCGGCAACGACCTGCTCGTCGGCGGCGGCGGGAACGACATACTCAGCGGCGGGGCCGGCAATGACCAGCTTCGCGGCGGCGATGGCAATGATGTCTTCGACGGTGGCAGCGGCCAGGACATTTTCTATGGCGAAGGTGGCAACGACACGCTGAAGATCGTCAATGGCTGGAATGGCGGCTATGGCGAAATATTCGTCGGCGGCGCAGGGATCGATACGTTCGACTTTTCCGGGACCGCAGGCCTCGACGCCCATGTCAACCTGACAGATGGCGAATTCTGGGACATCAACTTCCCGGCCTTTGGCCCGATCTCGCTCGCCAGCGTGGAAAATGTGATTGGCGGCTCGGGAGCGGACGACATTACCGGATCCGGCGAAGCCAATGCCCTTACCGGCAATGGCGGCAATGATGCCCTCTATGGCCTGGCTGGCAACGACAGCCTCGACGGCGGTGCGGGCAATGACATTCTCGACGGCGGCGCCGGTATCGACGTCATGACCGGCGGCAATGACAACGATACCTATTATGTCGACAATGTCGGTGACAATGTCGTCGAAGGATCGTCGACGGGCGGAACCAATGACCGCATCTTCTCCTCGGTCAGCTACAGCCTGTCGGGCCGACACGTCGAAACCCTGACGCTGACCGGATCTGCGAACATCAACGCAACTGGCAATAATCAGGTCAACACGCTGGTCGGCAATAGTGGCGCCAACACCCTCCTGGGCATGGGTGGCGATGACGTCCTGAGCGCTGGCGACGGCAATGACGTGCTGGACGGCGGCATCGGCGCCGACACGATGACCGGCGGCAATGGAAATGACACCTATTATGTCGACAATATCGGGGACAATGTCGTCGAAAGCTCATCGACAGGTGGCGCCAGCGACCGGATTTTCTCCTCGGTCAGCTACAGCCTGTCGGGCCGTTATGTCGAAACACTGACACTGACCGGAGCATTGGCCATCAATGCCACCGGCAATAACCAGGTGAACACACTGATCGGGAATGGCGCAATCAACACACTGCTCGGCATGGGGGGCAATGATATTCTCGATGGCGGTGCCGGCAACGACGTGCTGGAAGGCGGCCTCGGGGATGACAGTCTGGAAGGCGGGACCGGTACGGATACCGCCAGTTATGCCTCGGCCGCCGCTGCCGTCACCGTCAGTCTGGCGATCGCCGGTGCGCAGGCAACCGGCGGCGCCGGTAGCGATACATTGTCCAATATCGAAAACCTCACCGGTTCCGCCTTCGATGATACGCTGACCGGCAATAGCGGCAACAATGTCCTGCGTGGCGAAGCGGGCGCCGACCGCATGATCGGTGGCACGGGCAACGATACCTATTATGTCGATAATAGCGGTGACGTCGTGGTCGAATATTCGACCGGCGGCACCAGTGACAAGGTGTTCAGTTCGGTCAGCTTCAGCCTATCCGGCGCCTATGTCGAAACGCTGACCCTCACCGGATCGGGCAACATCAGCGCCACCGGCAATAATCAGGATAATATCCTGACGGGTAATGGCGGCAACAACGTTATCCAGGGCAATGGCGGCAATGACACGATCAACGGTGGCCTGGGCGCCGACACGCTGACCGGCGGCGCTGGTTCCGACCTGTTCGCTTTTTCGAGCGCATTGGGCGGCGGCAATATTGATGCCATCACCGATTATACGGTCGCCAACGACACGATCCAGCTCGACGATTCGGTCTTTGCCGGCCTGGCACTCGGCGCCCTGTCCGCCGGCGCCTTCTACATCGGCACGGCAGCCCATGATTCGACCGACCGGATCATCTACAACAGCAGCACCGGCGCGCTGCTGTTCGATGCCGACGGAAATGGCGCTGGCGCGGCCGTCCAGTTCGCGACGCTCAGCACCGGCCTTGCTCTGGTGGCGAGCGAGTTCGTCGTGGTCTGACGCTCAGGGAAAGGGGCTGAATAAGGGCGTCCGTTCACCGGGCGCCCTTTTTTGGGAGAGGGCCGGACGCTGCCCCCTTATCGCCCCATCACTCACGGAACGCCGTTTCCCGCAAGCGTGTCAGCGGCGTCAGGATATAGGCCAGCACCGTCCGCTTGTCGCCCAGCAGCTTCGCCTCGGCCCCCATGCCCGGTCCGATCAGCAGCCGATGGCCATAGCGATCGGTGATCGCATTGCGGCTGGTCCGCACCCGCACCAGATAATGGCTTTCCCCGGTCCGCTCATTGACCACTGCATCGGGGGAAATGGCAACCACCTGACCATCCATCGAACCATAGATCGCGCTGTCATAGGCCGTGATGTCGATCTTGGCCCGCTGGTTCATATGGACAGAGGCGATATCCTTGGCATCGACCATGATCTCGACCAGCAGATTGTCCCGGCCCGGTACCATTTCCAGTAACGGATCGCCCGGTCGCACGCTGCCCCCGATCGTCGTGACAAAGACCCGGTTGATCCGTCCATCCATCGGTGCCCGAACGATGGTGCGTTCCAGTTTATAGGCATAGGCCGGCAAGCTCGCCTGGCGCGTCGCCGCCTCGGCCCGTGCCGCCGTCAGTTCATCGGCCGTTCGGGCGAACCAGTCCCGCTTTTGCTGTTCGACGCTGGCCCGCGCCTCCGCCATCGCGGAATGGGATCGGCCCAGCGCAGCGGCAGCGGCGGCGGCGTCTGCGGCCGCCACATTATAGCCATTTTCCGCCTGCAACAGCGACCGGCGCGGCTCGATCCCCTCCTGCACCAAGGGGCGGACCAGTTGCAGTTCGGCGCGCGCCGTGTCGCGCGCGGAAATCCGCGCCATCTGTGCCGCATCGGCCTCAGCCACGGCACGCTGCGCCTGGTCGACCCGCGTTCCGCCAACCAGGGCAAGGCTGGAAAACTCCGCCATACGCGATCGGTGCAAACTTTGTTCGACGGCAATCTGGCTGGCCATTGCAGCGTTGCGAGCAGCCGGGAAGACCGGAATCCGCCCCACCATTTCCGCTTCCAAGCGAAGAATCTTGAACGACAACGCATCGCTACTGGCCTGGTTCGCGGCCAATTCCGCCCCCGGCTGGGTAGGATTGAGCCGGATCAGCGCCGCCCCCTGCTTCACCTCCTGCCCAGTGCGCACCAGGATCGACTCGATAATCCCGCCCTCCAGATTCGATATGACCTGCAATTGCGCGCTGGGAATGACCTTGCCGCCGGCACGGATGGTGCGATCGATTTCGGTGAATCCGGCCCACAACAGGAAGATGACCAGAAATGCGCCGATCAGCCACAGGAAGATATTGGCCGGAATGGCGGGACGAATATGGCCCGCCGCCTGCGCCTGCTGGTTCATGCTCATGCCACCTTCCCGCGCGTCAGACGCTGCAGCATGGCGTCGCGCGGCCCATCGGCGGCGATGCGCCCCTGCTCCAACAGGATGATCCGGTCGACCAGCCGCAGCAGGGGGGTGCGATGGGTGATCAGCAGGAAGGTCCGGCCCTGGATTTCCTCCTGCAACCGGCCGATCAGATCGGCTTCGGTCTGCGCATCCATCGCGCTGCTGGGTTCGTCGAAGACCAGGACCGGCGGACGCCCCGCCAGGGCGCGCGCGATCGAGATCGACTGGCGCTGGCCACCGGACAGGCCATCCCCCCTGTCCGCCAGCCGCAGATCATAGCCATTGGTGATCTGCCCCATGAAGCGATGCGTGCCGCTAATCTCCGCCACCCGAAGCATCTCGTCCACATCGACATGTGCCCGCTGCAGGCAGATATTCTCGCGCACCGACCCGGCCAGCAGGGCATGATCCTGCATCGATGCGCCGACCTGGTGGCGCAGATGGGCGGGATCGAACTGCCGCACATCGATGCCATCGATCAGCACCGCCCCCTCTGTCGGCTCGTACAGGCCCAGGACCATGCGGGCGAGGGTGGATTTTCCCGATCCTACCCGCCCCAGAAAGCCGACATGTTCCCCCGGCGCAATCGTCAGGCTGAGTTGATCCAGCGCCTTTTCCGACGCGCCGGGATAGCGGAAGGCGATATTGCGCAATTCGATCCGTCCTTGCACCACCGGCTTCAACGCATCACCGGCCGGCCCTTCGCTCGGCGTCTGCATCAGCGCATTGATCTGGCGATAGGCGACCCGCGTCGCCGACAGGCGCGACAGCAGGGTGGCGATCTGCGCCAGCGGCGCGATCGACCGGCCGCACAGTACCGAACAGGCCAGCAGAGCACCGGTGGTGATCATATGGTTGCGCAGCAACCCGACGCCGACGATGATCGTGCCGCAATAGGCGATGGTGTTCGCACTGCTGGCGACCGTAACCGCGATCGAGGACAACAGGCGCTGTCCCAGCGAGCTGTGCGAATGGCGGTTGAGCGCTTCCCGCCACCTTTCGTTGAGCATCGGCCCCGCCCCGCTGGCCTTGACGGTTTCGAGATTGCCGATGGTTTCGACGAGCACCGATTGCTTGACCAGCCCGTCGCCCAGGCTCCGGGCCGAAAGCCGGTCGAGCGCCGGGTTGGTCAACAGACCGGCCAGGATGACGAGCGGTATCATCGCCAATGGCAACAGGACCAGGACACCACCCAGCATAGCGATCACGCCAAGCGTCACAAGGATGAAGGGCACATCGATGAAGGCGGTCAGCGTTGCCGAAGCGAAGAAATCGCGCAACGTCTCCAATTCGCGCATCAAGCCGGTCAACGTGCCGGTCGAGCCGCGACGCTGGTCGAGCCGCAGCGCCACGATCTTGGCAAACAGCCTGTCGCCAACCTCATAATCGATATTGGCACCAGCTATATCGACGAAATAGACACGGAGAAGGCGCAGGATGAAGTCGAAGATGATGATGATGCCAAGGCCTATGCTCAACCCGACCAACGAGGAGGAGGCATCATTGGGCACGACCCGGTCATAGACCGTCATCGTGAAGAGCGACGAGACCAGCGCGAACAGATTGATCATCGCCGCGGCCATCGCCACCTTGATATAGGTTTGGCGATTGCGCAGCATCGGTTCGATCAACCAGGGCGCGAAACGCTCCTTGGCAGCAACAAGCAGAGGCTGGTCGGTCACGGTTGCACCATCCGGTCGGAATCGATGTCGATGTTCAGATCGGCCAGCAACTGGCCATTCTTCGCCAGCACCGAAAAGCGCGACACGTCCCGCTCGGCCAGGGTCTGGATGAAGGCCGTGATCGCGGCAAAATAGCTGTCTTCGGTATAGATGAGGTCATATAGGGTGCCGTCGAGCGCCTCGAACCGGGTCGCGACGACATCGCGTGCATCCCTATTGGCCAGATAGCTGGCCTTGGCGGCCAGCAGTTGCGCCTCCAGCCCCTTGAGATCGGTCAGCGATATCTGCGCGTCGCGCAGCGCCTCCTGCCGGACACGCGCAGCATAGGCATCGGCAGCGTCGGCCCGTGCAGTCGCCTGATCCGCCTTGGCGTTGATCCCGGCGCCCAGTTGTGCCCGCACGATGATGCGACCGCGGACGTCATAATCGTCGGCATTCTCGAACACGCCATAACGCCCTGCATCCACGCCTGCGGCAATGGTCGGCAATCGCTCCGCCCGCGCCGCGCGAGCGTCCTGTCGTGCAGCACGGGCCTGCGCATCGGCGCGCAATACGGCTGGCGACCGCAGCACCAGCGCCTCCAGCGCGTCGGAGTCATCGACATCGATCCGCGGCAAGGGCGCCCGTCCAATCCCGGCTGGAACTTCATGACCGGTCAGCGCCTGAAATTGCGCTTCGGCACCGCCTCGGTCGCGGCGGAAGCCGGCCAGGCGCAGTTGCGCACTGGCGATAGAACTGTCCAGCCGCGGCAAATCGCCCCGCGCCGAATAGCCCCGTCCGATCCGGGTTTCGAGTGCCGCGCGAAACCGCTTCTGCCGTTCGATATATTCGATCGCTGCCTGCTCCATCCAGCGATGGGCAAGGATGGAATACCACGCCGTGATCGTCTGGATCGCCACATCCTGGCCATAGCCCCGAGTGGTCGATCGCGCTGCCTCCACCCGCGCATTGCCGGCGCTGATCCGGCTCGACGCCGAACCGAAATCCAGCAGGCGCTGACGCACCGACGCGGTCGCATCGGTGCGCCCTTGCGGCCGCGACCGTTCGATCACATTGTCGGGATCGTTGGAAAAATTGCGCGCCAGCGATCGATTGGCGTCGATGTTGATATCCACCGTCGGGAACAGCGCCGATCGCGCCTGCACGCGGCCCGCCTGCGCCTCCCGCTCGCCGGCCAGGCCTTCGGCGACCAGCGCATTATGCTCGACCGCTGCCGCCACCTCTGATCGGAACAGGGCATGACTGCTTGCCTGGTCAATCAGCGCCAATATCGGATCATTCTGCGCCGGGGCCGAAAAAGGATGGGCATTGGGCGGAACCACCAACCGGTCCTGCGCGCGCGATGACGGCATATGCGCCCCGACGAGGACAAAAAGCAGCGCCGCGCCGCGCCAGCAGCGGCGTCCCCCTCCCTCAAATCGGCTCGCTCCCATTGCCAAGCGCACAGAACCCCAACCGTGCCGGAGGCGCCCATTGCCACCATGACTCCGCCCCGGCCTTGTCATGGATCACCCCCTATTTGATAATGCCCTATTAAAGAGAGGTAGGCAACTTCACCGACACTCCAAAAAACTGGTAAAATTTTTCGTCGAAAAAGTTACGCCCCTGCATCTTCTGAATAATTATTTGAATTTCACAATTATCGAAAAATCTACACTATGCGCACGCCAGCGCAGCCGCGCCGATGCGGTCAGGGGCGATGACAGGCCGCAGGTCACCACCCAACCGCCATAATGTCGGCTCGCTTTACAGATCGCATCGTCACCGATTCGCCATTAACCTTCCAACAGGCCGCATTTCCTGCTCCCTTGCGATCTGGCACGGCGATTGCTCCTCATTACGCATTCCCACCGTTCAACTACCCGGGGGATGCCGGCACGGTCTCCGCAGGCATCCCCCACCCGGTGGCCTCTCTCCTTCTTCCTTGCCGCGCGGATCGCTCCATCTCGTTCGTTATGCGTGGCGAAGGGGATGCTGGGTTGAACAAGCGAGAGATGCTGAAGACAGGTGCCACGACCGCGATCGGCCTGATACTGGGCAAAAGCGCCATGGGGCAGGCCCTGGCCCGTCCACAGGCCGAACTGGCCCAGGATGAGCCCTTCTGGGCAGCGCTCCGTGCGCATTACCGGACCGACAATCGCTTCATCAATCTGGAGAATGGCTTCTACTGTTTCCAGCCCGATACGATCCTGGACGCCCAGGTCGCCAATATCCGCGCGATCAATGGTGAGGCGTCACATTATATGCGCACGAAGCTGGACGCCGATGTGCTGAAGGTGCGCGGTCGGGTCGCGCGGCTCGCCGGCTGCCCGGTCGAAGAACTTGTCGTCACCCGCAACACCACGGAATCACTCGACACCATCATCAACGGCATCGACTGGAAGCCGGGAGACGAGGCGGTGATGGCGACCCAGGATTATGGGTCGATGATCGATATGTTCGCGCTGCAGGCGCGGCGCCATGGCATGATCAACCGCATCGTCGAAGTGCCGCTCCACCCCAATAGCGATACCGAGATCGTCGATGTCTATCGCGCCGCGCTGACCGATCGCACCCGGCTGCTGATGGTCTCGCACATCGTCGGTGGCACCGGGCAGGTGCTGCCGGTCAAGGCGATCTGCGCGATGGCGCACGCACGCGGCGTGCCGGTGATGGTCGACGGCGCCCACAGCTTCGCCCATCTCGACTTCGCCATTCCCGACTTGGGTTGCGACTATTACGGCGCCTCGCTGCACAAATGGCTGTCGGCGCCGCTGGGACTTGGCCTGCTCTGGGTCCGGCGCGATCGCATTCCCGCGCTCTGGCCGATGTTCGGCGACGCCAGCATGGCGGACGACGATATCCGCAAGCTCAACCATCGCGGCACCCACCCGATCCATAGCGACCTGACGCTGGCGACCGCCATCGCCTTTCACGAGACGATCGGCGCACAGCGCAAGCTCGCCCGGCTGCGCCATCTGCAAAGCTACTGGACCGGCAAGGTCAGCGCCCTGCCCAACGTCCGGCTCAATACCCCGGCCGATCCTGCCCGCACCTGTGCCATCGCCAATGTCGGTGTGGAGGGGATCGCCCCGGCGCAGCTCGCGGCGACCCTGATGGACCAATATGGCATCTACACCGTCGCGATCGATCGCGGCACGGTGCAGGGCGTGCGCGTCACGCCCCAACTCTATACGTCGATCGCCGAACTCGACGCGCTGGTCGCGGCGCTGCGCGCCATCGCTCGCCGCGCTTAAGTCCAGAAAAAAGGACGGCCCGACCAGCGGACCGCCCCATGATCTTTCGCCCTGAAGCTGCGATCAGTTCGCCGCAGCGACGCCCTGGTCGGTCATCAGCTGCTGCAGTTCGCCAGCCTCATACATTTCCATCATGATGTCGCTGCCGCCGACAAATTCGCCCTTCACATAGAGCTGGGGAATGGTCGGCCAATCGGAGAAGCTCTTGATGCCCTGGCGGATCGCCTGGTCCTGCAGCACGTCGACCGTCTCGTAATTGACGGCCAGATGCTCCAGGATCGCGATCGCACGGCTGGAAAAGCCGCACTGGGGAAAGAGCGGCGTGCCCTTCATGAAGAGCACCACGTCATTGCCGTTTACGATCTCGGCGATCCGCTGCTGCACGGCGTCGGTCATGTTCCTGGGTCCAATTCTCTTGTCTGGCGTCGCCGCGCGGCGGGACGCGAATGTCGCTATGGCGGTTAGTTGGGAACGGCAGTGGTCAGTTGCAAGGCATGAAGCACTCCGCCCATGCGTCCGCCCAGCGCCGCATAGACTGCGCGCTGCTGCGCCACTCGGGTCATGCCCCGGAAGCTTTCGGACACGACCTTGGCCGCATAATGATCGCCGTCGCCGGCCAGGTCGGTAATCTCGACCTCCGCATCCGGGATCGCGGACTTGATCATCTCGGCAATATCGTCTGCAGCCATCGGCATGGCGATACCTGCCTTACTGCGCTTCGATGAACATGCGGCGGGCGACCACCGCCTGCTCGTCAAGCGCTGCGCGCACGCCGGCTTCGTCGATATCCAGCCCCGCCTGGGTCATGTCGCCGACCAGCTTGCGGATGACGTCCTCGTCGCCCGCTTCCTCGAAATCGGCCTGCACGACGGCCTTGGCATAGGCGTCGGTTTCCTCAGGCGTCAGGCCCATCTTCGCCGCCGCCCATTCGCCCAGCAGGCGGTTGCGGCGCGCCTGGATGCGGAACTGCATCTCCTGGTCGTGCGCGAACATATTTTCAAATGCGCGCTCGCGGTCGTCGAAAGTGGTCATGGATGAAGCCCTGTCGAATTACGTCTGTCTGATCGGGAGATAGGCGGAACCGCGCCTTTAGGCAACGGCCGGAACCAGCCAGGGGCGCGAGACCGCATCCTTCGCCTCGAAGGCATCGATCACATCGGCTTCGTCCAACGTCAGGCCGATCTCGTCGAGACCGCCGAGCAGGCAATGTTTGCGGAAGGGGTCGATCTCGAAGTGGAAACGATCCTGATATTGGGTGGTGACGCTCTGCTGCTCCAGATCGACATGGATCGGATCGCTCTTCGCCACTTCCATCAGCCGGTCGATCGCGTCCTGCGGCAGCACCACGGTCAATATGCCGTTCTTGAACGCATTGCCCGAGAAGATGTCGGAGAAGCTCGGCGCGATCACCACCTTGATGCCCAGATCGCCAAGCGCCCAGGCGGCATGTTCACGGCTGGAGCCGCAACCAAAATTGTCGCCCGCGATCAGGATCGGGCTGCCGGCATATTCGGGATCGTCAAAGACATTGCCCGGTTCCTTGCGCAGCACCTCGAACGCGCCGCGCCCAAGGCCCGCGCGCGAAATCGTCTTGAGCCAGTGCGCCGGAATGACGATGTCGGTGTCGACATTCTTCATCCCGAACGGATAGGCCCGGCCGTCGACAGTGGTCAGCTTGTCCATCAGTGCGCCCGCTTCGCCTCCACCGCGGGACCGTCCTCGGCGCGGCCCAGCGTCGCGGCCATCGCCGCACTGGCCAGCGCGCCCAGCGCCAGCACCCAGAATACCTTCTTCATGCGACCATCCCCTCTTTTTCACCCATCAATGCGCGCACATCGGTCAACCGGCCGGTCAGCGCGGCGGCCGCCGCCATTTCCGGCGAGACCAGATGCGTGCGCGATCCCGGACCCTGACGGCCCATGAAATTGCGATTGCTGGTCGATGCGCAGCGTTCGCCGGCCGGCACCTTGTCCGGGTTCATGCCCAGGCACGCCGAACAGCCCGGCTCGCGCCATTCAAAACCAGCGTCGAGGAAGATGCGGTCCAGCCCCTCGGCCTCGGCCATGCGCTTGACCAGGCCCGATCCCGGCACCACCATCGCATGCTTGATGCCGGCGGCAATGTGCCGCCCTTTCAGCAGGCCGGCGGCGGCGCGCAGATCCTCGATCCGGCTGTTGGTGCAGCTGCCGATGAAGACATGCTCGATCGCGACATCTTCCATCTTCTGCCCTGCGGACAGGCCCATATAGTCGAGCGACTTCTGCGCGGCGGCGCGCTTAGACGCATCGGCGAAGCTTTCCGGGTCCGGCACCACGCCGGTCACCGGCACGACATCCTCGGGGCTGGTGCCCCAGGTGACGTTGGGCACGATGTCCGCCGCGTCGATCACGACGGTCTTGTCGAAGGTCGCGCCTTCATCCGTGTGCAGCGTCTTCCACCAGGCGACGGCCGCATCCCAGTCGGCGCCCTTGGGCGCCATCGGACGGCCTTCGATATAGGCGAAGGTCTTTTCGTCCGGCGCGAACAGGCCGGACCGGGCGCCCGCCTCGATCGACATGTTGGCAACGGTCAGGCGGCCCTCGATCGACATGTCGCGGAACACCGACCCGCGATATTCCATGACATAGCCGGTGCCGCCGGCGGTGCCGATCGTGCCGCAGATCGCCAGCGCCACATCCTTGGGGGTGACGCCATAGCCCAGCTCGCCCTCGACCACGACCTGCATGGTCTTCGACTGTTTCAGCAGCAGCGTCTGGGTCGCCAGCACATGCTCGACCTCCGACGTGCCGATGCCGAAGGCCAGCGCACCCAGCGCGCCATGCGAGCTGGTATGGCTGTCGCCGCACACCAAAGTGGTGCCCGGCAGGGTGAAGCCCTGTTCCGGGCCGACGACATGGACGATGCCCTGTTCCGGGTCCGCGTCGCCAATCAGGCGCACGCCGAATTCCGGCGCATTGCGTTCCAGCGCGGCAAGCTGCTGCGCGCTTTCCGGGTCGGCGATCGGGATGCGATGCCCGTCGGCGTCGCGGCGCGGCGTGGTCGGCAGATTATGGTCGGGCACCGCAAGGGTGAGGTCGGGCCGGCGCACCTTGCGCCCGGCAAGGCGTAGGCCTTCAAACGCCTGCGGGCTCGTCACTTCATGCACGAGGTGACGATCAATATAGATCAGGCAGGTTCCATCGGGACGCCGTTCAACGACATGCGCGTCCCAGATCTTCTCATAGAGGGTGCGTGGCTTAACCATGGTCCCCTCCCCCTAGACCCGTAAGGCGCCAGGGGAAAGGGGGAGAAACGGGGCTTGCGATGGAAAATGTGCGTTTTTCGCAAGGCTGAAGCAATAATGTTACGCCGCGCGATAATCCTCGACCACGCGGCCAACCGCCGCCAGCTCCGCCTCATGGCCCTCCTCGCGCCAGCTTTCGGCCAGCGCCGCCTGTTCCCATTCGCGCATCGCGGGATGGGCCAGCATGGTTTCGACCCAGCCGCGCGCGATCGGCCCGACATCCAGGCCATAGCTGCGCACCCGAAAGGCGACCGGCGCATAGAAGGCATCGAGCGCGCTGAATTGCGCACCCGCCAGATAGGGGCCGCCAAAGCGCCCCAGCCCCTGCTCCCAGAGTTCGCGCAGCCGGGCGATATCCTTGTTCAGCGCCGGTTCGATCAGGTTCAGCTCCACCCGCACCCCGACATTCATCGTGCAGGTCGATCGCAGCGCGGAAAAGCCGCTGTGCATTTCCGCCACCGCGCACTGGGCAAAGGCGCGCGCATCGGCGTCGGCAGGCCAGACGCCCTGATGCCGGTCGGCCAGATAGAGAAGGATGCCGAGCGAATCCCAGACCGTCCGGTCGCCATCGATCAGCGCGGGCACCTGCCCCGTCGGCGAAAAGCTGCGAAAGGCGCTGTAATTGACCGGCGCGGCAAAGGGCTCGATCCGATCGACGAAATCGATCCCCAGCCCGTTCATCAGCAGCCATGGCCGCAGCGACCAGCTCGAATAATTCCGGTTGGCGGTGATGAGCGTATAGGCCATCGATCAATCTCCCCTGTGCGTGGTGCGCGTCCCCTTAGCGCAACGGGGAACCACCTTACAGGCGGAACGATCCACGGGTCTGACAAGCTCAGCTTATCAGCAAATAGGGTGGCACCCTGCCCTTTCTCCCGCCCGCGAGCGGGAGGGAGAAGGGATACCAGACTTCAGTCCAGGTTCGGGCGCAGATAGCGTTCCGCCGTGTCCAGATCGATGCCGCGCCGCTGGGCATAATCTTCCAGCTGGTCGCGGCCGACGCGGGCGACGCCGAAATATTCGGCCTGCTGGTGGCCGAAATAGAAGCCGCTGACCGCCGCCGTCGGCAGCATGGCGAAGCTTTCGGTCAGGGTCGCGCCGGTCGCATGATGGGCGTCCAGCATCTCGAACAGGATCGGCTTGAGGCTATGTTCCGGGCAGGCCGGATAGCCGGGCGCCGGGCGAATGCCGCGATACTCTTCCTTGATCAGCGCCTCGTTGGTCAGCTGCTCGCCCTCGGCATAGCCCCACAAGGCGGTGCGGACATAATGGTGCAGCCGCTCGGCAAAGGCTTCGGCCAGACGGTCGGCCAGCGCCTTGAGCAGGATATCCGAATAATCGTCGATCGCATTCTTGAAGCGGGCGAGGTGCGGCTCGATGCCGTGGATCGACACGGCAAAGCCGCCCATCCAGTCGCCATCATGGCTGATGAAGTCAGCGAGGCACATGTTCGCCCGGCCTTCGCGCTTGGCGATCTGCTGGCGCAGCATCGGCAGGGTATAGTGCTTCTCATCCTCGACATGGACGATGATGTCGTCGCCCTGACGACGGCACGGCCACAGGCCGGCGACGCCGCGCGCGGTCAGCCATTTCTCGTCGATGATCTTGCCCAGCATCTTCTGCGCATCGGCGAACAGGCTACGGGCGCTTTCGCCGACAATCTCGTCCTCCAGGATGGCGGGATAATTGCCGGCCAGTTCCCAGGCGCGGAAGAAAGGGGTCCAGTCGATATAGTTGACCAGATCCTTCAGATCCCAGTCGGGGAAGCGGTGGGTGCCGGGCAGGCGCGGGCGCGGTGCCTTCAGGCTCTCGTCCATCTCGAACCCGTTGGCGCGGGCGTCGTCGATCGACAGGAGCTGGCTCTGCCCCTTGTTCGCGCGGGCGACGCGGACATGCTCATAATCGGCCTTGGTCTTGCTGACGAAATCGGCCTTCTGCGTTTCGGAGACGAGCGCCGTCGCCACGCCGACAGCGCGGCTGGCGTCGAGCACATGGACGACCGGGCCGGTGAAGGCGGGATCGATGCGCAGTGCGGTGTGGACGCGCGAGGTGGTCGCGCCGCCGATCAGCAGCGGCATCGTCATATTGGCGCGCTGCATTTCCTGCGCCACCGTCACCATCTCGTCGAGCGAGGGGGTGATGAGGCCGGACAGGCCGATCATGTCGGCGTCATTCTCGTTCGCGGCCTTGATGATGTCCTGCCAGGGCACCATCACGCCCATGTCGATCACGTCGAAGCCGTTGCACTGGAGCACGACGCCGACGATATTCTTGCCGATATCATGAACGTCGCCCTTCACCGTCGCCATGATGATCTTGCCCTTGCCCTTGGCGCCGGGCTCCTTCGCCGCCTCGATGAAGGGCAGCAGATGCGCCACCGCCTTTTTCATGACGCGGGCGGACTTCACGACCTGCGGCAGGAACATCTTGCCCGCGCCGAACAGGTCGCCGACGACGTTCATGCCGTCCATCAACGGCCCTTCGATCACATGGATCGGCTTGTCGGCGGCGAGACGGCATTCCTCGGTGTCTTCCACGACATACATGTCGATGCCCTTGACCAGCGCATGTTCGAGGCGCTTGGCGACGGGCCAGCCGCGCCATTCCTGCGCGGCCTTTTCCGACGCGGCATCCTTGCCCTTGAAGCTTTCCGCGAGCGCGACGAGGCGGTCGCCGGCTTCGGGATCGCTGTTGAGGAGGACATCCTCGCACGCCTGGCGCAGCGCCGGGTCGATCGCGTCATAGACGTCGAGCTGCCCGGCATTGACGATCGCCATGTCCAGCCCCGCCGGAATGGCATGGTACAGGAACACGCTGTGCATCGCCCGGCGCACCGGTTCGTTGCCACGGAAGGAGAAGGAGAAGTTGGACAGGCCGCCCGAGATATGGACGTGCGGGCAGCGCTTCTTGATTTCCCGGCACGCCTCGATGAAGTCGACGCCGTAATTGTTATGCTCCTCGATCCCGGTCGCGACGGCGAAGATATTGGGATCGAAGATGATGTCCTCGGGCGGGAAGCCAATCGTCATCAGCAGCTTGTAGGCGCGCTCGCAAATCTCGACCTTACGGGCCTGGGTATCGGCCTGGCCGGTCTCGTCGAACGCCATGACGACCACGGCCGCGCCATAGGCCATGCAGAGCCTGGCATGATGCAGGAAGGCTTCCTCGCCCTCCTTCATGCTGATCGAGTTGACCACCGGCTTGCCGGAGACGCATTTCAGACCCGCCTCGATCACTTCCCATTTGGAACTGTCGATCATCACCGGCACGCGGCTGATGTCCGGTTCCGACGTCATGAGCTTCAGGAAAGTGGTCATCGCCTCGACCGCGTCGAGCAGGCCTTCGTCCATGTTGACGTCGACGATCTGCGCGCCATTTTCGACCTGCTCGCGGGCGATGTCGATCGCCGCGGCATAGTCGCCCGCCATGATCAGCTTCTTGAACTTGGCCGATCCGGTGACGTTGGTGCGCTCGCCGATGTTGACGAAGGTTGCGGTGGATTGCTGGGTCATCGGTTTCTTCCAAAAATCCTCCCCCCTTAGGGGAGGGGGACCATGCCGCAGGCATGGTGGAGGGGTATCACGCTATCGAGGGGGTGATCCCCCTCCGTCTGGCTTCGCCAGCCACTTCCCCTTCAGGGGAGGATGAAACTAGGCCGCGATGTGCATCGGTTCGAGACCGGCGAGCCGGGTCACGACCTGCAGTTCCGGAACCTGGCGCGGCTTATGCCCCGCCAGCGCCTTCGCCACCGCGCCGATATGCGCCGGCGTCGTGCCGCAGCAGCCGCCGACCATGTTGACCAGCCCTTCATCCACCCACTGGCGGATCAGCTTCGCGGTGGTTTCCGGCAACTCGTCATATTGCCCCAGTTCATTGGGCAGGCCGGCATTGGGATAGGCCAGGATCAGCGTGTCGGCATTCTTCGACAGTTCCGACAGATAGGGCCGCAGCAGGTCCGCCCCAAAAGCGCAGTTCACGCCGATGGTCAGCGGCTTCAGGTGCCGCAGCGAATACCAGAAGGCGTTGATCGTGTGGCCCGAGAGATTCCGGCCGGACATGTCGGTGATGGTGAAGCTGAGCATCACCGGCACCGAACGGCCGGCTGCTGCCTCCGCCTCGCGCGCGGCCATGCCTGCGGCCTTGGCGTTCAGCGTATCGAAGCAGGTCTCGATCAGCAGGAAATCGACGCCGCCGGCGATCAGCGCGTCGCACTGTTCGCGATAGTCGGCCTTGAGCGTATCATAGTCGACCTCGCGATAGGCAGGGTCGTTGACGTCGGGCGAGATGCTGAGCGTCTTGTTGGTCGGGCCGATCGAGCCACAGACGAAACGGGGCTTGCCGTCCTTGGCCGTCGCCTTTTCGCATGCAGCCCGCGCGATCTTGGCGGCCGCGACATTGATGTCCCACACCAGATGTTCGCAGCCATAATCGGCCATCGCGATCTTGGTCGAGCTGAACGTGTTGGTCTCGATCATGTCGGCGCCATTGTCGAGATAGGCGGTGTGAATGCCCTCGACGATGTCCGGCCGGGTCAGGCAGAGCAGGTCGTTATTGCCCTTCTGGTCCTTGGCCAGGTCCAGGTCGCCGCGATAATCGGCCTCGGTCAGGCCATGCTTCTGAATCGACGTGCCATAGCCACCGTCGAAGATCAGGATCTTTTCCGCCGCCAGGGCGCGCAATTTCTGTTCAGCGTTCATCGTCAAAACTCCGTTCGGGCTGAGCGAAATCGAAGCCCTTGTCTGAGCGGAGGCGAAGACACCTCCCTGCGGTCGGTAGAGCCCTTCGACAAGCTCAGGGCGAACGGGAAGAGAAAAGTCATGCCATTAGCTCTGCCGCAACCTGCGGGCGCAGGCCCAGCAGGTGGCAGATCGCATAGCTTAGTTCCGCCCGGTTGAGCGTATAGAAATGAAAGTCGCGCACGCCGCCCATATAGAGGTTGCGGCACAGTTCGGCCGCCAGCGTGGCGGAGACGAGCTGGCGCGCGGCCGGATGCTGGTCCAGCCCGTCGAACAGGCGGCCCATCCAGGCGGGGACATCGGTGTTGCACATCGCCGACATGCGCTGGACCGCGGCGAAATTGCTGACCGGCATAATTCCCGGAATGATCTCCGCATCGATGCCGGCGGCGGCCACCGTGTCACGGAAGCGGAAGAAGCTATCCGCCTCGAAGAAGAATTGGGTGATCGCGCGGGTCGCGCCGGCGTCGATCTTGCGCTTGAGATTGTCGATGTCGCTCTGCGCGCTCTGCGCTTCCGGGTGGGTTTCCGGATAGGCGGCGACCGAAATCTCGAAATCATGGCGCTTGCGCAGCCCCTCGACCAGTTCGGCCGCGCCCTTGTAACCGTCGGGGTGCGGCTGGAACGCCGTGCCGGCCTCCGGCGGATCGCCCCGCAGCGCGACGATATGGCGCACGCCCGCCTCCCAATAGGCATCGGCGACCTCGTCGATCTCGGCCTTGCTGGCGGCCACGCAGGTCAGGTGTGCGGCGGCGGCCAGCGGCGTTTCCCTGGCAATGCGGGCGACCGTATTATGGGTGCGCTCGCGGGTGGAGCCGCCCGCGCCGTAGGTCACCGACACGAATTTGGGCGCCAGCGGCGTCAGCGTCTCGATCGCCGACCAGAGCTGCTCCTCCATCTTCTCCGTCTTGGGCGGGAAGAATTCGAAGCTTACATTGAGGTCGCCGGCCAGATCCGCATAGAGCGGCCCCTCGGAATGATGTTGGGCGCGATCAATCTGGGTCATGCGGAAATCCGTTCTTCGATGGGCAGGATGTCGGCGCCACGCTGGCGCCCGAGCCACAATTGTACCGTCAACTCCTGGCCGGGCAGCGTTTCCACCCGTTCCAGCTCCAGGCCCGCCTGCGCGAACCAGCTTTCGATCTGGATGTCGGAAAAACCCAGGCGCGCATGCTGGTCGCGCGTGCGCAGCTCCTCGCGTTCATGGGCGGCAAAATCGACGATCAGCACCCGGCCGCCGGGCCGCAGCACCTGCGCCGCCTGCGCAACCACCTGCTCAGGCGCCTGTGCATAATGCAGCACCTGATGCAGCAGCACCGTGTCGACGCTGGCCGGATCGATCGGCAGCGCACCGAAATCGCCGAGCAGCAGCGCATATTTGTCGCCGGCATCCTCGGGCAGCTTGGCGCGGG
Organism: Sphingobium scionense; assembly: GCF_014197035.1. GTDB lineage: Bacteria > Pseudomonadota > Alphaproteobacteria > Sphingomonadales > Sphingomonadaceae > Sphingobium > Sphingobium scionense. The sequence goes on from NZ_JACIEU010000012.1 coordinate 102,201, forward strand.
CCAGTCGCAACATATCGGGGCTGCGATCGAGCGCCGTCACCTGATCGGCGGCGGGGCCGAACAATTCGATCATCCGCCCGGTGCCGGTGCCGATGTCGAGCAGATGGCCGATAACCTGCCCGTCCAGCAACGCTTGCATCGCCGCTTCGACATCGACCTCGGCGACATGCAGCGAACGGATCGCGTCCCATTCCTCGGCATGTTCGGCGAAATAGGCTTCGGCTGCGCGCGCGCGCTCGGCCCGCACCGCCACCAGCCGCGCGAGATCTGCGCTCTGCCAGGCGGCCTCGACGGCCGTGGGCTGCAACTGGTCGAACAGGGTGATGAAGGGCTGGACCGGCTCCGCCTGTACCAGCCGCAGGAAGACCCAATTGCCCTCCTTGCGCCGCTCAACCAGGCCGGCCTCGACCAGTATCCGGATATGGCGCGACACGCGTGGCTGGCTCTGGTCGACCACCTGCGCCACTTCGCCCACCGCCAGTTCCATCGCCCGCAACAGGTGGACGATGCGCAGCCGCGTCGGGTCTCCAAGAGACCGGAAAATGTCGAGGGCGCCACTCATTCGTTCATCATATAAAGAAATCTTTATATACGTCAATGGCAGTCAATTGGCGGCGCTTGCGACAAAAACCGCGCCTTATCAGACCCTCCCGCACAGGAATGGGATTGCCTTGCTCCGCCCAAAGCATTACGAATCAGCGCGCAGGCGCAATGGGGGGTGAGCTTTTCTCCGAGAGTGGTCTGCATCTTTTTTTCTCTGAGAGGGGTTTGCCCATGTCCAAGTCGATTGCTCTTTCGCTCGTTCTCGCCGCTTCGCTGGGTCTGGCTGCTTGCGGTGGCCACACCGCCGAAAATGCTGCCAACAACGCCGCCAACGCTGCTGAGAACGCTTCGAACGCTGCCGACAACGCCATGAACGCCGCGCTGAACGCTGCCGACAACGCTGCGAACGCTGCTTCGAACGCGACCAACAACGTCGCCAACGCGATGTAATTTCCCTTTCGGGAAGAGTTTTTGGAAAAGGGCCGCACCGGAAACGGGAGCGGCCCTTTTCTTATGCGCGAAAGGATCGGCGATTGACCAAGCGACCTGCCCTGCTGCTGCTGCTGGCGCTGGGGGCCTGCCATGCGAGCGAGGATGACGGTGTCGGCAGCGTGACCGCCGCAGAAGCCAGCGCCCTCAATGCCGCCGCGGCGCAGCTGGATGCGCGCGCCGGCGCGGCATCGCCGCCGGAGGCCGGCCTCAACCCCGCCGCCGTCGCGGCCGCCCGCGCCGATCGCCGCCAGACCACGGGCAACGCCGCCCGATAGCAAAAGGGCCGCCCCCCTTTGGCGGGGACGGCCCTTTCTTCATCTTCAGAAATGCGGCTTAGCAGTTGCGGTCGATCGCGCGACCGGCCAGCGCACCGACGCCTGCGCCGATGATGGCGCCCGTGGTGCCGTCGCCACGGTTATAGCGGCCACTGCCCTTGCCGACTTCATTACCCAGCAGACCACCGGCGATCGCACCGATGATGGTGCCGCCCGTGCCATTGTCCCGGCAGCGATAGCCGCCGCGATATCCACCACGATAATCATTGCGATAATAATTGCCGCGATAGCCGCCGTCGCCGCGGTAACCGCGATAGCCACGGTCACCCCGATAGCCACGGTCGCCACGATAACCGCGATCACCCCGATAATAGTCGCCGCGCTCATAGCCACGGCCCCAGCCATCGCGCGCCATGGCGGGCGTCGCGGTGACGGCGAGGGAGGCAGCGCCCATGGCGAGCGCAGCACCCAGATTGATCAGATACTTCATCTTCATGGCGTTGCTCCTCAAATTGCCATTTCCGCGGTGAACCGGACGGGTCGATCACCAGGATTGATGCCCTTATGCCTGATTCGCGTTGAGTGGAGCCTGAATGGCGGTGACAGCCACCGTTCAGCTGGCAACGCTTCGCCACTCCCCTGCTGCGTCCCGCCGACATTTCCCCTATGGCGGAGCGCGATGCGTCGAATCCTGATCGTTCTCGCTCTTGCGATCCTGCTGCTGCCTGCCCCGCCGTCCACCAAGCCCGCCGCCGTGCGGCCGGGCACCTTGCTGGTGACGGCGCGGGCGGTGCCGCTCGACAGCAGCGATCCCGATCGCCGGCGGGTCGGCACGCTCACCTATCTGGGCGGCTGGCAGCTTGGCAGCGACAATCCCGCCTTCGGCAGCATATCCTCGCTGCTGGTCGACGGACCGGGCCAGATATTGGCGCTGAGCGATGCCGGCGTGCTGATGGGCTTCCATGTCGGCCCCGGCCGGGCCAGCCGGCGCCCGTTCATCGCGCCGCTGCCGGTGCGTGCGCAGGACAGGGAGCGGCCCTGGTGGTCCTGGGATTCGGAATCGCTGACCCATGACCCGGCCAGCGACCGCTATTGGGTGGGGTTCGAACTGCTCCAGGCGATCTGCCGCTACTCCCCCGGCTTCGCGCGGGTGGAGGCGTGCCGGACCTGGCCGGAAATCGTCGCCTGGCCCAAGACCGGATCAATCGAATCCTTCACCCGCCTGCCCGACGGTCGCTTCATCGCGATCGGCGAGATGGGCATGACCGCCGACGGCCATCATGACACATTGCTCTGGTCGGGCGATCCCGCCGAGCATGACACGGCCGATCCGATCCATCTCCATTATGTCGCGCCGCAGGGCTATCGTCCGACCGACATGGTCGCGCTGGACGATCGCCATCTGCTGGTGCTGAACCGGCGCCTGACCCTGCAGGAACTGTTCACCGCGACGATCGCGATGATCGAGCTGCCGGAGAATCCCGCACCTAATACGGAACTGCGCGCCCGGACGCTGACACGGCTGGCGCCACCCCTGCTGGCCGACAATTTCGAAGGACTTGCGCTCAGCCGGGAACAGGGGCGGACGATCCTGTGGGTCGCATCCGACGACAATCACGAATTCTTCCAGCGCACCTTGCTGCTGAAATTCGGATTGGATTGATCGGGCTGGTGCGGCGCATTCCCCGCGCAGCAGGGAATATCAGAAAACGCAAAAAAGCGGCCTGTTGCCAGGCCGCTTCTTATGCCGAAACGAATCGAAGCGAATCAGGCGGCTGCAGCAGCCTGCTTCTTGACGATGTCGCGCTTCAGGCGACGGGCCTTGAGCGACAGCTTCTCGTCGCTGGTCTTGACCAGCCAGTTGTCGAGGCCGCCATTATGCTCGACCGAGCGCAGACCATGGGTCGACACGCGCAGCTTGACGGTGGTTTCCAGGGTTTCGGAGATCAGCGACACGTTCTGCAGGTTCGGCAGGAACACGCGCTTGGTCTTGTTGTTGGCGTGGGAAACATTGTGACCCACCTGGCGACCCTTACCGGTCAGCTCGCAAATGCGCGACATAGTCAATCAACCTTTGAAATTCGGGTTCGTTCGGAAAGCGGCGCCGATAGCGGGATTCCCGCTCGCAGTCAACCTTCCGCTCGGTTCGTGGCACTATCGCAACCATTTCACCGGGCCCCGCGTTCATTCCCCCGTTCAATAGAGGAGAGTGCCATGCGTTTCATCGGCGGATTGCTGCTGATCGCGCTTATCGTCATCGGCGCCGGGATAGCAACCGGATTCATCGACCTGCAGAAGACCAAGGAGGGTCGCCTGCCCGAAGTCTCCGTAAAACAGGGCGCCCTGCCCAAATATGAGGCGAGCGTCGCGAAGGTCGAAGTGGGCAGCCGCAACGAAACGGTCGAGGTTCCGACCGTGGACGTGAAGAAACCCTGATTCGATTCGCGGGCTTTTGATGCGCCTCCCGGCGCATGGACGGCACCAGCCCGCGCCCCCACCCGGCCTCCCAACAGCATATCCTGGAATGGGAGGCCGGGTGGGGGTGCGGGCTGGTGCGGCCCTTCCTCTCAGACTAAGGCGGGGTCATGACTTCGCCCTTCCCCTTGCCCGAACCCATGCGCCGCGCCTTTGCGCTGGCGCGGGAAGCCGAAGCGGCGGGCGAGGTGCCGATCGGCGCCGTGGTCACGCGCGATGGCGTCATCATCGGCGAGGGCGAGAATCGCAACCGCCGCGACAATGATCCCACTGCCCATGCCGAAATGGTCGCGATTCGCGCGGCCGCCGCCCGGATCGGCGACTTTCGCCTGACCGGCTGCGACCTGTGGGTGACGCTGGAACCCTGTCCGATGTGCGCGGGCGCGATTTCCCACGCGCGCGTCGCCCGCCTCTATTATGCCGTGTCCGACCCCAAGGGCGGCGCTGTCGAACAGGGGCCGCGCCTCTTCGCACAGCCGCAATGCCTGCACCGCCCCGAAATCTATGGCGGGCTGGCCGAGGCGGAAGGATCAGCGCTGCTGCGCGACTTTTTTGCTGCCCGGCGCTGAATAATCAATCTTGTAGAGCGTGTAGGGCAGCGTCATCGCCGTCTTGAGCTGCACCGGCTGCAACCAGGTGGGAATCGTGCCGCGCATCAGGTCCGCATAGAAACCGCGCGGACTGCGCGACTGATAGATGGTCCCTTCCGGGAAATTCGGACAGACCAGCAAATAGGTCGCATGATGCTTCGCCGCGATCGGGCGGAAGGCATCGGCCGGCCCGTCATAGGCATGGTGCATGTCGAGGATCGTCGCGCCATTGCGATGATAGGGGCCGGCCACCGCGCTATGATGCGTCGTGGCGATGATGCGCGGTCCCAGATCGACCATGGTGAAGATGGTCGCCGGCGGCAGCTGGTCCAGCACCTCCAGCGCCGGCAGCGTGCGGCACCGGCCATTGGCCTTCTTGATCGCGTCGGTGCGGGCGATGGCGGACGGGCGCCAGGGCTTGGGCTTGGTGCCGGTCGCCTGCTGCCACAGCGCGATCACCTGCGGATAGAGCGGATAGGCACAGGCGATGGCGCCGACCAGCAGCGCGCCGATCCCGGCCAGAATGCGCACCCGGCGCGATCCGGTGAAGATCGCCGTCACCAGCCGCCATCCGGCCCAGGCGGCAGGCGGGATCGCCAGCAACTGCGCCGCCGGCCCGGCGCGCAACTGCCAGAAGAGCAGAGCGGTCGAGAAAAGCATCATCAGGCCGATCGTCGCGAAGGCCCAGAGCCGGTCGCTGTCGCGCCGCAGTTCCCATAGCGCCCAGAGCAGGCCGATGAGGCCCACCGCCGGCAGCGCCATCAAAGGCACGACCAGGCTCTGCGCCTGCGCGGTGATCGGCTTGGCCTCGCGGATATTGGCGAGCCAGAGCTGCTGCAGTTCGGGCGAGATCTGATAGGGGGTCAGGCATTGCGGCCAGTTCAGGAAGAAGAACAGGCCCACCGCGCCGCCGACGATCATGCCGGCGATCAGCCGCTGCCACCAGAGCCGCAGCGGCAGGCGGCTCAAAAGCACCATGCCCGCACCCGCCGCACCGAACACCGCGACCCAGATGGGCGAGATGGCGTCGCACACCATGTGGCGATTGTCGTAGCTGGCGAAGATGACATAGCAGAGCGACGTCGCCCCCGCGAGGCTGAGACCATAGGGCAGCATCCGCCGCCCCGCCCCATCGCGGAACACCCAGCGCAGCGCCACCAGCGCGCCACCGGCGGCCAGATAGACGATCATCTCCATGCCGATCGCCACCGACAGGGCGCTCGACACGCCCGCCACCACGCCGCCGCGCAGCCAGTTGCGATCGATGAGGCCCGCCATCATCGTCAGCGCCAGCGCCAGTTGCCAGCCATGATGGTCGATCCGCATCGGCGCGAACATGCCCAGGCCCATCTGCGCGGCGAGCGGCGCCAGCACCGCGAACAGCCAGGCCCAGCGCGCGCCGACAGCATCGCCCGCCAGCCGCCGTGCGATCGACCCCAGGCTCAGCATCAGCAGCAACAGCGGCAGCAGCGGCGCGATCGCGCAGGCCAGCCGGTCGGCCAGATCCTGTTCGACAAAGGCGCGGAAGAACAGCATCAGTCCGGCGAGCGGGATATCCACCAGCCGCGACCAGTGGATATTGGCGCCGCCCGGCGGATCGAGCCGATATTGGCGCAGATCATACCAGCCCTGCCCGGCCAGCCAGTCCTTCACCTGGACGAAGCGGATATTGTCGTCCGTATCGCTCAGCGTCAGCCAGTGGATCGCGGGCCAGCGGTCGACCAGCATGCCGACCAGGATCGCGATCCAGATCAGGAAGGTCAGCCACTTCCAGTGACGATCGGCATAGGCGGTAAGGATCGCGAACCAATGGGACGCGCGGGCGCGAAATACAGGCCAGCTTTGCAAGTTCATGGCCGGTGGATTAGACGCTCCGCATCAAAGCGCAACGGGGCTCCATGAAAATCATCGACCAATTGACGCCCGCCCACCGGGCGCTGTTCTGGCAGATATTGCGCTATGGCGTGACCGGCCTGTTCATCACCGCCTGCCAGGCGGCGATCTACTGGACGCTGGCGGCGCCCGTCGGCATCCACCCTCAGGTCGCCAACGGCATCGGCTATCTCTGCGCCGTGGCCATCGGCTATGTGCTGCACAACGCCTTCACCTTCCGCGGCCATGGCAGCCAGTCGGGCCATGCCGCGCGCGGCTTCCGCTTCGTTGCCGTCTCGCTGGTCAGCTATGCGCTGAACGCCCTGTGGGTCTATCTGTGCGTCACCCATATGCGCTGGCCCGAATGGTCGCCGATCCCGGCGATGATCTTCGTCACCCCCGCTGTGGTGTTCGGCCTCAACCGCCAATGGGTGTTCCGCTAAGACAAGTTCCCTCTCCCGCTGGCGGGAGGGGTTGATGGGAGGCAAGTGACTCCCATCAAGGGGGTGGGCCAGCGCAACGGCGCGAGAGCCTCCCTCAGATCGCCAGCGCCCGGTTCGGCATGGCGCGCAACCGGCCGACGTCGCGCTGGGGCGGCGCGCCGAACAGGCGGCGATATTCGCGACTGAACTGGGACGGGCTGTCATAGCCGACCTGATAGCCGGCCTCGGCCGCGTCGATCCGCTGTGCCAGCATCATCTGCCGCGCCTGCTGGAGCCGCAGTTGTTTTTGATATTGCAGCGGCGTCATCGCCGTCGCCCGGCGAAAATGATCGTGGAAGCTCGACAGGCTCATGCCGGCAAGATCGGCCAGCACCGGGCCACTGAACGGCTCGCGATAATGGGCCTTGAGCCAGCGGATCGCGCGCGCGATCTGGCCGGTGCGGCTGTCGCCGCTGGCAATCGCCCGCAGCAGCCCGCCACTCCGTCCCATCATCAGCCGCAGCAGCAATTCCCGCTCGACCAAGGGCGCCAGCAGCGCGGCGCTGTCCGGCTGGCCGAGCAGGCCCGTCAGCCGGCTCGCCGCGTCCAGCAGTTCGGGCGTGATCGGGTGGAGCGAGAGCGCACGCCCCTCCTCCACCGCCGCAGCAGCCGGCAGGGCCAGCGCGATGTCGGACAGCATCGCCGGGTCGAGATAGAGGCAGAAACAGAGATAGGGGCTATCCCCATCCGCCTGCGTCACCGTGCCGGTGATCGGCAGGTCGAGCGAGGCGACCAGATAGCTGGCCGGGCCATAGGCTATGACCGCATCGCCCATCATCACCTGCTTGGCGCCCTGCGCGATGATGCACAGCGCCGGGCGCTGGAGCATGTGCACCGGTTCGCCCGGCTGCGACCAGCGCACCAGCGTCAGCCGCGGGATCCGCGTGTCGACTATGCCGTCCGCGTCCATATGGCGGGCGATCTGCTCGCCCAGATGCTCATGGCTCATGCGCACCACCTTCCAGGAATTTCAGGCAATCCAAATAGCGCACAAAGCCGATAATCACCACGCCAGATCAGCCATTCGGAATATCGTGCAATCATGGCGCAGGACCATTCTATCGCTCCGGGGCCGAACAGGCGCATTAATCCTCTATCGGATCGAGCCTCGATCCAACCAAGGATGGAGATTGAATCATGGCTATCGAGAATAAGGTCATCGCGATCACCGGCGCCAGCAGCGGCATTGGCGAGGGCACGGCGCGGCTGCTGGCGGCGCGCGGCGCCTGGCTGATGCTGGGCGCCCGCCGCACCGACCGCTTGGCGGCACTCGCCGCAGAACTGAACGCCGCCGGCGGCAAGGTCGCCTTCCGCGCGCTCGACGTCACCGACCGCGCCGATGTCGAGGCCTTCATTGCCGCGACGGAGGCCGAATATGGCCGCATCGACGTGCTGGTCAGCAATGCCGGACTGATGCCGCTGTCGCGCTTCGACAGCCTGAAGGTCGAGGAATGGGACCGGATGATCGACGTCAACATCCGCGGCGTGCTGCACGGCATCGCCGCTGCCCTGCCCCGCTTCAAGGCCCGGGGCAGCGGCCATTTCGTCAATATCTCGTCGATCGGCGGCTATCGCGTCTGGCCGACCTGCGGCGTCTATTCGGCGACCAAATATGCAGTCCGCGCCATTTCCGACGGGCTGCGGATGGAGCATGACGACATCCGCGTCACCATCGTGTCGCCCGGCGTGGTCGAATCCGAACTGGCGAGCACCATTACCGAAGCGGGCGCCGCCGCCGCGATGGAGGATTTCCGCGCCATCGCCCTGACGCCGGACGCAATCGCCCGCGCCATCGCCTATGCAGTGGAGCAGCCCGACGATGTCGATGTGAATGAATTGATCGTCCGTCCGGTGCGGACGATGGACTGACGAAGAGGGCATTTGAGAAATGGCGGTACCAGCCCGCTCCCCCGCCCAACCACCCGATCCAGTGTCATCCTGTCGGGTGGTTGGGCGGGGGAGCGGGCTGGTACCGTACCGAAAAATCGCTCTTTCGCGATTTTTCCAAACAGACTCCGGGATCGGCTCAAGCCATCCCGCACCAAACGGCCGGCCGCCCCTGCACGGGCGGCCGGCGCCGTTTCGTCAGTGGACGAAACGCGCGACGACGTCGCGGTAGGAACGGCTGACCTTCACCTGGGCACCGGATTCCAGCACCAGGAAGCATTCGCCGTTGGTATGGGGCTTCACCTGACGCACCTGGCTCAGGTTGACGATGGTCGAGCGATGGACGCGCTGGAAATTGCGCGGGTCGAGCCGCTTTTCCAGATCCTTCATCGTCTCGCGCAGGATCAGCGAGTTGTCGGCGGTATAGATGCACATATAGTCGCCCGCCGCGTCGATCCGCTCGATCGAATCCACGTCGACGCGGAAAATCTGCCCGCGATCCTTGATGTTGATGAGCTTTTCGAAACGGTTGGATGCCGGCGCATCCTCATCCCCGGCGGCGGAGAAATCGCTCATCGCCTGGGGGGCGACCTCGGCCAGCACCTCGCGCAGCTTTTCCGCTTCCTGCACCTGCTTCTTGTCCGACAGGCGCAACCGCACCCGGTCGAGCGCATCGGCCAGGCGGCCTTCATCCACCGGCTTCATCAGATAGTCGACCGCCTGCGCCTCGAAGGCGCGGATCGCATGGTCGCTATAGGCGGTGACGAAGATGAACAAAGGTGGTTCGACCTCCATCATGCCCTGGACGACGGAAAAGCCGTCGAAACCGGGCATCTGGATATCGAGGAACACGAGGTCGGGTTTGTGCGTCTTGATGGCACGGATGGCTTCGCGGCCATTGGTGCATGTCTCGATGATTTCGACATCCTCATGCGCTTGCAGACGAAGCTTAAGACCCTGGATAGCCAGGCTTTCGTCGTCGACGAGGATTGTTCTGATGGTCATGCGGCCACTTTCGATGTTTCATCCATGTTAAGCGGAATTTCGATGATGACCGAAAAACCGCTTTGCGTGGAACGCGTTTCGAACCTCTGTCGTTCCCCGAAGGCCTGAATTAACCGGTCCCGGATGTTCGGCAGGCCGACGCCCGTCCCCTCGCTGACGGGAATGTGTGGCTTCATCGCACCGTCGTTCAATCCCGGCCCGCTGTCCGATACGACGATCCGGACATTTTCACCGGCAGGTTGCGCCATGACAGAGATTTCGGCGCCTTCCTCCTTGGGCGTCACCGCATATTTGATCGCATTTTCCACCAATGGCTGCAGCAGCAGCGACGGCAACCGGGCATGGGCCACCGCCGGGTCGATGTCGAACACCGGCCGCAGCCGATCCTCGAACCGCATCTTCTCGATCTCCAGATAGAGTTTCAGCGTCTCGACCTCCTGCTCCAGCGTCACTTGGGCGGTCGGCTCGTTGATGAGCGTGTAGCGCAGGAAGGAGGACAGCCGCGACAGCATCGCATTGGCGCGTGTCGTTTCCTTGAGCAGCACCAGCGTCGATATGGAGTTGAGCGTATTGAACAGGAAATGCGGATTGAGCTGATAGCGCAGCATGGCGAGTTGCGCGCTCGACGCCTGATTCTCCAGATGCAGCAGCTGGTCCGCCTGCTCCTCCACCGTCAGGTAGAAATTGATCGCATAATAGAGCGCCGACCAGGCGCCGAGCAGCGTCATCGACAGATAGAAGGCGCCCAGGAACAGTTGCAGCCCAGCCGTGTCGCTGCCCTTGTTCTGGGTCGAAAAGACCCAGGCATCGATGAAGGCGACCATCGCGGCAGCCGCGACCACGGTGACGATCGATGCGCCCCAGGTGAGGATCGGCCGCTGTTTCTGCAGGAATCGGAAGGCCACTGCGATCAGCAGGGTCGCCGAATAGCCGGTAACGGTGGAGATCAGCACCGGGATCAGGCTGGACAGCGGCTGACCATTGGCGATGGTGGACGACCCGCGCAGCAGGAAGGCCCCGGCCCAGCCAAGCGACTGGAGGTTCCAGAAGGCGCGATTCTTGTCCGCGAAAAAGGGTTTGGGCTGAAGGGGATGGACTGACATTGCCGCCAACCTAGGCGATTTCAGCGCCATGGTGAAGTCGTCCCGTCGGTTCAGATCCGATCGTCAGGCCGCCACGGCCGGCTCTTGCGTCATCGGCGTGACCTCGTCACGACACAGCCAGACCAGATCGCTCAACTCCAGCGTGCGGCCGTCATGCGCCAGCACCGCGATCGGCCGGATCGGCTGACCATCGCGCTTGTCTGCCAGCACCTGACAGAAAGGCGGCGCACAGCCCCATTTTTCGCCCCACTGGCGCAGCGCGATCATCGCCGGGGCAAGCTCCTGGCCCTTTTCGGTCAGCCGATATTCGACCTTGCGCCGGTCGCACTGCATCGGCTGGCGCAGCATGATGCCGTTTTCGACCAGCCGCGACAGCCGGTTCGCCAGGATGTTGCGGGCGATGCCCAACGTCGACTGGAACTCCTCGAAATGGCGGATGCCCGACAGGGCGCCACGCAGGATCAGGAAGGACCAGCGCTCACCCATCGCCTCCAGCGCGGCGGGAAGGGCACATTGTTCCAGATCCTGGGCAAGATTATGTTTCATGATGCCACACCAATAGCGCAAAGCGGCAATCGTTGCAAAAGTTGCACAAACGGAACCCAAATATCACAAAACGGGATTTTTTGGTTGCGCAGCAAGGCACTTCCCACACAATCGGGAAACGATGCTACGCCAATATGAACTTGTCGAACGGGTAAAACGCTACGATCCGGATGCGGATGAAGCGATGATCAACCGCGCCTATGTCTTTTCTGTCCAGAAGCATGGCAGCCAGAAGCGCGCCAGCGGCGACCCCTATTTCAGCCATCCGATCGAGGTCGCCGGTATCCTGACCGACTTCTATCTGGACGACCAGACGATCGTGACCGCGCTGCTGCACGACACGATCGAGGATACGCTGGTCACCTATGACGAGATCGAGGAAGCGTTCGGCAAGGATGTCGCCCGCATGGTCGACGGCGTGACCAAGCTCTCCAAGATCGAAGCGATGTCCGAAAATGAGCGGGCGGCGGAGAATCTGCGCAAATTCCTGCTCGCCATGTCGGACGATATCCGCGTGCTGCTGGTGAAGCTGGCCGACCGGCTGCACAATATGCGCACGCTGCACTTCATCAAGAATGAGCAGAAGCGCCGGCGCATCGCCAAGGAGACGATGGACATCTATGCCCCGCTCGCGGAGCGGATCGGCATGTATGACTTCATGCGCGAGATGCAGCTGCTGGCCTTCCGGGTGCTGGAACCCGAAGCCTATGACAGCATCACCAAGCGGCTGGAGCAGCTGAAGGAAGGCGGCCATGACAAGGTCGACCGGATCGGCGCGGAACTGCAATTGCTGCTGGGCGGCCATAACCTGTCCGTCACCGTGTCGGGGCGCGAGAAGCACCCCTATTCCATCTGGAAGAAGATGCAGGAACGGCACATCAGCTTCGAACAGCTGACCGACGTCATGGCCTTCCGCGTCATCACCGAGACGACCGAGGATTGCTATCGCGCGCTGGGCGTCATCCACCAGACCTTCAAGATGGTGCCGGGCCGGTTCAAGGATTATATCTCCACCCCCAAGCGCAACGGCTATCGCTCGCTGCACACCACGGTCATCCATCAGGAAAATGCCCGTATCGAGGTGCAGTTACGCAGCCGCGACATGCATAATGACGCCGAACTCGGCCTCGCCGCGCACTGGGCCTACAAGCAGAAGGGCGACGCCACCGACCAGAATGCCGCCTGGCTGCGCGACCTGGTCGAAATCCTGGAACAGAGCCAGGATGCGGACGAGCTGCTCGAACATACCCGCATGGCGATGTATCAGGATCGCATCTTCGCTTTCTCACCCAAGGGCGAGCTGCACCAGCTGCCCAAGGGATCGACCCCGGTCGATTTCGCCTATGCCGTCCACACCTCCCTCGGCAACCAGACCGTCGGGGCGAAGGTGAATGGCCGGGTGGTGCCGCTGCGCACATCCCTCGAAAATGGCGACCAGGTCGAGATTCTCAAGTCGGCCGGGCAGGAGCCGCAGCCCGGCTGGCTGACCTTTGCCATCACCGGCAAGGCGCGTGCCGCCATCCGCCGCTTCATCCGCCAGAAGCAGCGTGGCGAGGAAGTGGCGCTGGGCGAGAAACTCTATGAGGAAATCATCGGCCGCTTCTCGCCCGAACTGGCGAGCGAGCTGGGCGACAAGGCACTCAATGCCGCGCTCAAGCGGCTCAAGCTGGAGGATCGCGCCTCGCTGATGGTGGCCATCGCCACCCATCGCCTGCTCGATTCCGAAGTGATGGAGGCGCTGATCCCCGGCTCCACCAGCGGCCAGGAACTGGAAGACGCCCATCCGCGCCAGCATGCCCCGGTCTCGATCCGCGGCCTGACGCCGGGCATCGCCTTCAAGCTGAGCGAATGCTGCCACCCGGTGCCCGGCGACCGCATCGTCGGCATCCGCCGCACCGGCGAGCCGATCGAGGTCCACACCATCGACTGCCGCACGCTGGAGACAGGCCAGGATGATGACTGGGTGGACCTGAGCTGGGACAGCAAGTCCAAGGGCGGCACCGCCCGATTGCAGGTCATCGTCAAGAACCAGCCCGGTGCGCTCGCCGCCGTCGCCAATGTCTTCGGCGCGACCAAGGCGAACATCCTCAACCTGCAACTGGTCAATCGCGAAGGCCCCTTCCACACCGACATCATCGATCTGGAAGTGGCCGACGCCCAACATCTCAGCCGCATCGTCTCCGCACTCCGCGCCCTCGATACGGTGGTGCAGGCGGACCGGGTCTGACCCTGGATGAAGGCACGCATCGTCTCGCTGATCACGGCCAGCCTTTTGACGGCGTCGATGAACAGCGCGATAGCGTGCCTTCCACCACCACCGACCCTTTCCCGCCTGGAGGGAGAGAGCGACGATGCCTATGCCAGACGCCTCGAACCGTTCGAAGCCGAGCGCGTGCGCAGGGATCAGGAGGAAGTCGACCGTTTCAGCGGCAAAGAGACGCGAAGAATTGGGCCTCGGCAGATCGCGTCCTACTGGCGGAAGCCGTAGCCTTTGGCGACTCCCTGCTGAAACCGCAGGTATGGCTGCGCCCTGTTCGCTGGCTGAAGGGAACAGGAAAGCTCCAGAGTTTCCAGCTCAAGCCCATAGCCCAAGACAGCTGCGAATGGCCGGGAAATGGCGATGCGCTGCAAGGCGAGGTGGGAGAGACATTCCTAATCTTCCTGAAACCAGGCGCTCCATCGTCGAAGACCGTTCTCGACAGCATATCGGTCAACCGCATCGTGGGCGAGCGCAGCAAGGCTGCACTGGGGCAGTCCTGACGACGTCATGCGCATCCCGCCACCGCGCCAGATTCCACGTGACAGCATGACCCAAAATCTGTAAGGGCGCCAGCAGCAGACCCGTGGCTCACGCCATTGGTCTTCCGTCCGAGACAGTTGGTGAAGGGAATTTGCCCTTCTTAATCTCCAGCCTAGACGGGGAAAAGTTCTTTACCGGATGGGCCACGCGCCCGATTCGGGTCTGCCTGTTTTCCTGAAACGGAGACACGGCCAGTCGATCTCTCCCCTTCGGACTATTGCCCTGTGCGGAAACGCACGGGCTTTTGCCGTCCATCGGGTCGTCCGATGGACATGAAGTGGAGTAATGGCATGGATCGTAATCAGAAAGCTGAGGTCGTTTCCGCGCTGAACGCAGAGCTGGCAGAAGTTGGCGTGGTCGTCGTGACCCGCAACCTCGGCATGACCGTCGCCCAGTCGACTGTCCTGCGCCAGAAGATGCGCGACGCCGGTGCGTCCTACAAGGTTACGAAGAACCGCCTCGCCCGTATCGCCCTTGACGGCACCGCCTACGGCTCGATCAGCGACCTGCTGACCGGCCCCGTCGGCCTTGCCACCTCGGCCGATCCGGTCGCAGCCGCCAAGGTTGCGGTCGAATTCGCGAAGACCAACGACAAGCTTGAGATCGTTGGCGGCGCGATGGGCGAAGTGCTGCTCGATGCGGAGGGCGTCAAGGCCCTGGCATCGATGCCGTCGCTGGATGAACTGCGTGCAAAGCTGATCGGCCTCATCGTCGCTCCGGCTACCAAGCTCGCAACCGTCACCCAGGCACCGGCAGCGCAGCTCGCGCGTGTCTTCAACGCCTATGCGGAGAAGGAAGCGGCCTGATTGGCCCCGACCGACTTCTTGTAATCGTTTCAACATCATATTGCGGGGCTTCCCCCGCTTAGAAGGAAATATATCATGGCAGACATCAACGCTCTGGTCGATCAGCTCTCGGCCCTCACCGTCCTCGAAGCCGCTGAGCTGTCGAAGGCTCTGGAAGAAAAGTGGGGCGTTTCGGCCGCTGCTGCCGTCGCCGTTGCCGGCCCGGCCGCTGCCGCTGCTCCGGCTGCTGAAGAGCAGACCGAATTCGACGTGATCCTGACCGGCGACGGTGGCAAGAAGATCAACGTCATCAAGGAAGTCCGCGCCATCACCGGCCTGGGCCTGACCGAAGCCAAGGCTCTGGTCGAAGGCGCCCCGAAGGCTGTCAAGGAAGGCGCCAGCAAGGACGAAGCTGAAAAGCTGAAGAAGCAGCTGGAAGAAGCCGGCGCGACCGTCGAGCTGAAGTAAGCTGTTCGGCCTCGCTTCGGCGAGGCCCAGCCTTCCGGTTTCGGCCGGAGAGATATGGGGTGGTTCCTAACGGAGCCGCCCCTTTTTCTTTGCCCGATCAAGCGCCCGATCAAGCCGATTGATTTCGCCGCCAAATTTGCCTCTATTCCCGCCCACAGAATGGAATGGAGGATGCAGGCGATGCAGCGGACCACTATCATCGGGCTAAGCGCCCTGTTGCTCGGCACCAGCGCCCTTGGCACGGCGCCGCTCGCCGCCCGTTCCCCCACGCCCCAGCCACAGATGGTCCAGACCGAGGCGGGAATCGTCCATGGCGCGCTCGACGCCGGGGTGGAAAGCTGGAAGGGCATTCCCTTCGCCGCGCCGCCGGTCGGCGATCTGCGCTGGCGCATGCCCCAGCCCGTCGCCCGCTGGCAGGGCGTGCGCGAAGCCACCGCCTATCGCAACGACTGCATGCAGCTGCCCTTCCCCAGCGATGCCGCGCCGCTCGGCACCCCGCCGGCCGAAGACTGCCTCTACGCCAATGTCTGGAAGCCTGCCGGCACCACCGCCAGGCTGCCGGTCCTGTTCTGGATCTATGGCGGCGGCTTCGTGAATGGCGGATCGTCGCCGCCCACCTATTCGGGTGCCGCGCTGGCAAAGCAGGGGCTGATGGTGGTCAGCTTCAACTATCGGCTCGGCCGTTTCGGCACCTTCGCCCACCCCGCCCTTGCCGCCGCGAACGAGGACAAGGGCCTCGCCGGCAATTACGGCCTGATGGACCAGGTCGCGGCGCTGCAATGGGTGAAGCGCAACATCGCCCGCTTCGGCGGCGATCCCGCCAACATCACCATCATCGGCGAAAGCGCGGGCGGCATGTCGGTCCATGCGCTGCTGACCTCGCCGCTGTCGCAGGGCCTGTTCCAGCGCGCGGTCATCATGTCGGGTGGCGACGGGCAGATGCGCGGTCCACAGGATGGCAGCGCCGCCACGATCGGCGAAGCCTTCGCCGGGACCAAGGGGATCAAGGGCAGCGACGCCGCCACGCTCAAGGCGCTGCGCGCGCTGCCCGCCGATCAGGTGATCGACGGCCTCAACCTCGAAGGCATGTTCAAGGGCCAGCTCGGCCCCTACAGCCCGCCCTTCCCCGACGGGAAGATCGCGGTCAATCCCGCCGCCGCCTATGCGGCCGGCAATTTCGCTCATGTGCCGGTGATGGTCGGCGCGACCGGCGCCGATATTGGCGGGCCGACCGGCTTCATGGTCGGCGGCGCCCGCACCGTCGCCGCCACGCTCGCGGCGGCGAAGCTGCCGGTCTATGCCTATCGCTTCGACTATGTCGCGACCTCGGTCGGCAAGCCCGGTGCGGGCCATGCCACCGACATCCCCTATTTCTTCGACACCCAGGCGATCAAATATGGCGCCGCGACAACACCGCGCGACAATGAGATGGGCCGCACCATCAGCGCCTATATTGTCAATTTCGCGCGCAGCGGCGATCCGAACGGCACCGGCCTGACCGCCTGGCCGCGCTATGACGCGAGCGAGGACCGGATCATGTTGTTCGACCCCGACGGCAAGGCCGCAGCGCAGAAGGATCCGCTACCGCCGGTCACGCCCTGAGGGTAGATTGGCCGGTCAGTAGTTCCACTGCACCTGGGTGCGGATCAGATTGCCTTCCGCCCGGCCGGTGCGGCGTTCGTCGGCTTCGGCGCGCTTCATCCGGGCATAGGCGAAGGTGAATTCCAGCGCCTTCCACGGCTGCCATTCGATCCCCAGTTCGAACTCGTCGGTTTCCAGCCGCGGCGCGTTGGTGCCGGCCTTCCACCCGCCGCGATAATGCTGCCAGCGGCCATAGGGCATCAGCGCGCCGATCGTCTCGGTCGGCAGGCGATACATCATCTGGACATAGCCGCCGCTCAAATTCTTGGTCTCGATCGACTGGCTGGCGACGTCATATTCCGGTCCCTTGCCCCAATTCCATTCGGCCTGGATGCCAAAGGGCTGGGGATAGAGAATGGCGTGAAGGCCGACGCGATCATCATCATAGGCGATCGTGCTGACGCCGCCGCTGCGCAGTTCGGGCTGCACATCGTTCATCATCGCCGATCCGCCGATTTCCAGCACCTGCCCCTCAAAGGCACCGCCCAGCCCGTCCAGTTCGAACGGCCAGGTCGCAAAGGCGACCTTCATCAGCCCACGATTCTGCTCGGTCCGGTTGGTGCCCTGCCCGTTGAAGACACCCAGGCCAAAGGCGCCATAATTGCCGAACAGCTTCTGCCCGTCATGCCCCAGCCGGTCCCAGATCTGCTGCACCGACGTCGGCGTATAATAGCCGACAATGCCCAGATCGCGCTCGCTCGGCACCGCGCTGTTGATCGCGTCGCTGCGGTCCAGCGTCAGACGGTTGGACGAGGACTGCATATTTTCCCAGCCGAACGGCACCTTCGACTGACCGAAGCGCACACGCCAATTCTTGTCCTTGTCGAGGAAGACATCGGCATAGGCATCGCGCAACTGGACGAAGCCCTCGCGCCGCTCGCTGCCCGCCTGGTTGTTCACCGCCGACGCGAAATCGGACTGGAGATAGAGCGACACCCGGTCCGACACATCGCCCTGCAGCACCAGCCGCGCCCGGCGCAGCGAGAAGCTGCCGCGATCGGAAATCGAACTGTCATGGACCGAGCGGAGCCGCGACTGGCCGGCCGGCGCCGTGTCGTCGCCCGACAGGAAGGCATTGTAGCGCATCTGGGTATAGCCGCGCAGCGACAACTTCTCATACCAGGCCTTGGACTTGGGCGGGGTCGCCGACGCCGGAACGGCGGCCGGCGCGACCGGCGCGGCAGCAAGGGCAACGGGCGCCGCAGGCGCCGCAGCGGATTCAACGACAGGCGCTGGCGCGGGCGCCGCCGGCTGCGCGCCCTTGTTGGCGGCCAGTGCGGCGGTCAGCGCCTGCACCTGCGCCTTGAGTTCGTCGATCTGGCGCTGCAAGGCCGCATTATCCTGCGCCTGTGCCGGCGTGGATAGCATCAGCGTCGCCAGCGCGGTGCCGGCGGCCAGTCGCAATCGGAGCGTCATTCCTGTTCATTCCCCTGTTTCGGGGACGCCAGTATGAATTTTATGTTACATCGCAGCGTCTTTCAGATGTCGGTTTTGTGACATCGACAAAAGCGCCGATCGCGGTTGGCGGCGGCGCCCCATCGGGCTGGAGCAGATTTCGATCCGGCTGTGCCGGATCGGCTGCTCCATATTTTTGATTTCCCGCGTTTTCCGAGTCATCAGGTGATTCCACCTGATTGGAAAACGCTTTAAGCCCGTTCCTGCATGTTCGCCGTCCCGCCCCGCCTGCGTCGCCTGTCGCGCCGCGCTGCCCTGATCGCCGGGGCCAGCCTTAGCCTTGCGCTCGGCAGTTGCTCTAACGAAGGCAGCGGCCCGGTCGTCGTCAGCGTCATCGGCAACCGCGCTGAACTCGCCAAGCCCTTGCCGAACCTGCCCAATCCGGCCGCCAAGCTGATCCTGGAAGCCACCGCCCAGGGGCTGGTCGCCTTCGATGCCGGCGGCGACATCCTGCCCGCACTCGCCCAGCGCTGGGTGGTGGAGGATGACGGGCGCAGCTATATTTTCCGCCTGCGCCGCGCCTTCTGGGCCAATGGCGCGCGCGTCACCGCGCCCGATGTCGCCCGCATGCTGATGGCGCGGATCGAAATGCTGCGCCAGCTCGACCCCGACGGGCCGCTCGACGCGGTGCAGGCGGTCGTGCCGATGACCGGCGAGGTGATCGAGATTCGCATGGCCGCCGCCCGCCCCTATGTGCTGCAGATGCTGGCCCAGCCGCAAATGGCGGTGCTGTCCCGCGACGGCGGCACCGGCCCTTATCGCAGCGCTTGGCAGCGCGGCGCGGCAATGTTGACCCCGGTCGATCGCCTGAGCGGCGACGATGCCGACAGCGATGAGGAGGAAGGCGGCGTCCCCGCCTGGCAGACTCGAATCTTGCGACCTGAGCGCGCGGCCCTCGCCATCATCCGATTCCGCGAAAAACAGTCGGCGCTGGTGCTGGGCGGCCGCTATGCCGACCTGCCCTTGCTGGTGCCCGCCGGCATCGATCGCGACGCCGTGCGCATGGACCCGGTGCAGGGGCTGCTGGGCCTTGCCATTACCGGCAAGGGTGATCTGCTCGACGATGACGGCGTGCGCGCCGCGATCAACATGGCGGTCGATCGCGACCAGCTGCTCCAGATGTTCCCGCTGGGCGGCTGGGCGATCAGCGAGCAATTGCTGCCCGGCCAGCTCGACCTGCCGGTCGCGCCGCCCACGCCCGCCTGGGTCGGGCAGGCGATGGATGATCGCCGGGCGCAGGGCCGCGCCATCATCGACCGCTGGCGCGCCGCCCATGGCAATCCACCGCCGCTGCGCATCGCCCTGCCCGCCGGCCCCGGCTCGACCCTGTTGTTCGGCCTTTTGGCGCGCGATCTGGGCGCCATCGGCCTTGCCGCAGAGCGGGTCGATCTGGCGGACAAGGCGGACCTCACCCTGATCGACGAGGTCGCCGCTTATGACAGCGCGCTCTGGTATCTCGGCCGGATCGGCTGCGCCCGCAAGATTCACTGCAGCCCGGAAGGCGAATCCGCGCTGCAGGCCGCCAGCCTCGCCAGCACGGCGGAGGAACGCGCCGCCCGCGTCGCCCAGGCGGTAGGCCTGATTCAGGGCCATGACGGCTATATCCCGCTCGGCGCGCCGATCCGCTGGTCGCTGGTGTCGAAACGGCTCAGCGGCTTCCTGCCCTCGCCGCGTGGCCGTCACCCATTGAACCATCTCTTCCGCAGCACCAATTAAGGGTCTGCGCCCTTTTTGCCGCGCTGGACGTTATCCGGCAGCACAGGGCTTTGGAGAGTGATGGAATGCCCGTTTCGACCAAGCAATTCGATGACCTTGTTCGTGACATGCCCGGCTTCGGCCGCGATCCTGTCTCGATCCGCCGCCGGATCGAGATGATGGAGGCCCTCCTGGAAGGGCTGTTCGTCATCCCCGGCACGAAGCGGCGGGTGGGCCTCGACAGCCTTGTCGGCCTCGTGCCCGTCGTCGGCGACATCGCGACCGCCGCCATGGGCGCCTGGATCGTGTGGGAAGCCCGGAACCTCGGCCTGTCCAAATGGCAGATCACCCGGATGGCCGCCAATGTCGGCGTCGACACGCTGGTTGGCGCCATCCCCTTTGCCGGCGATATCTTCGACTTTCTCTACAAGTCGAACACGAAGAATCTACGCATCATCCGCAAGCATCTCGATCGCCACCATCCCTCGACGGTGACGATCGACGGTTGATGTCTGTCAGTTGCCCTCGACCGGCGGCTGGGCGTTGGGGTCGAGATCCAGCATCAACCCCGGCCGCTTGGTCGGATTGGCTGGCGGCGGCACCGGGCGGCGGGGATTGAGGATGATCGGGCCGGGCGTGATCTTGACATAGGCGCTGTCGGGCACGCCGCCCTGATGGCCGGGGCAGCGGGTGAACTCCAGCGCCCGGTCCATGCACAGCCACACTTCGCTCAGCTTGTTGTCGCGCGTCGTGGTGACGCGCATCATGTCCGCCGTCATGCCCTTGTTGGCCTTGGCGAAAGCCTGGGCAAACTGGCCGGCGGTCAGGTTCGGACGCCGCGACAGCGCCGCCATGTCGGGATAGCGCAGCGATTCATAGAAGGCGCGCGACAGGTTGAAATACAGCTCCGGCTTGGTCGCCATGCAGGTGCCATGCTTGGCCCATTCATGCTGGATCAACTGGGCCGAGGGGGTGGCGCACATATTCTGGCGGATCACCGCGCGCGGCACCAGATCGGTCGCACGACAATATTGCGGCCATTCCTTGCCATATCCGTCGGGCCACAGGCCATGCAGGGTGAAGCCGAACTTGCCATTGCGCCCACCGCACTGGACGCTGTTTCCCGTCCCCTTGGCGGTCGCGCAATATTGCGGCGACCAGCTGATCGCCAGCGTATAGCTGCCGATCGGCAGGACGCGCTTGGGTTCCTTGTCGCTGGGCAGTTCCGGTTCGGGCCGGGCCGGCTGGCTGGGTGGGCTGCAATAGGCTGCCTGGGCGAGCGCAGTGCCGGGCAGGGCGGCAAGGGTCAGAATGGGGGCGAGAGCGAAAATCAGGTTACGCATGGGAAAAATCCAGTCCGATGTCGGCGGCAGGGGCAGATTGGGTGAGGCGGCCGACGCTGATATAGGTGACGCCGGTCTCCGCCTTGGCGCGGATCGTCTCCAGCGTGACGCCGCCCGATGCTTCGGTCGGCACCCGTCCGCCGACCAGGGTCACGGCGCCGCGCAGCGTGGCTGCATCCATATTGTCGAGCAGCAAATGGGTGGCGCCTGCGGCCAGCGCCGGCTCGATCTGGTCGACCCGGTCGACCTCGACGATGATCTGGGCGATGCCGGCGGCGACTGCACGGCGCGCCGCTTCCTCGACCGATCCGGCGACCGCGACATGATTGTCCTTGATCATCGCCGCATCCCACAGGCCCATGCGATGATTGGTCGCGCCGCCCATGCGGGTGGCATATTTCTCCAGCCGACGCAGGCCGGGGATCGTCTTGCGGGTATCCAGCAAGGTCGTGCCCGTGCCCAGGATCGCGTCGACATAGGCGCGCGTCATGGTGGCGATGCCGGTCAGGTGCTGCACCGTGTTGAGCGCCGACCGCTCGGCCGTCAGTAGCGCGCGCGCCTTGCCCCGGATGCGCATGATGTCGGTCCCGGCCGCCACCTGCTCACCATCCTGATGCAGCAGCGCGATCTCGACATCGGGATCGAGCGCCCGGAAGAAGGCGACCGCGATCGGCAGCCCGGCGAGCGTCACCGCGTCTCGGCTGTCCATGACCCCGTCGAAGATCGCATCGGCCGGGATTACCGCCTCGCTGGTGACGTCGCGGCCATCCGGCCCCAGATCCTCCGCCAGCGTCGAAGCGACAAAGGCGTCGAGGTCGAACGCCTCCAGGGTAAAGCTATTCATTCTGTGTACCATGTTGCGCCGCCACCTTGGGACTTGGGAAGTTTCTTGATCTCACGGATGGTCTCTACGAATATCCGTGCGTCAGCCATTCGCTCTGGCTTGCCACGCCATTGAAAGCTTCGCTCTCCACGCAGCATCTGAACGACTTTCATCTCGGCATCATCGGGATCATCGGCTTCCAACCATCGCGTGGTGTTGAAACCACACATGCCTTTCTTGCCTATCAATTCAGCCGGAAAATGCGCTCCTCTGATCGAGCATTCATAATAGGGCATGGCCGCCCCCGCTCACTTCTTCTTCTCCACCAGTTCGCGGGTCAGGAAGGCGTGCAGCAGCGCCGCGCGCACCGCATCCTCGGCATGGTCGGCGCCGACCGAATGACCGCCCTCGCGATATTCATGATAATAGACCATGCTGCCGGTCGCCTTCAGCTTCGCCGCCATCTTGCGCGCATGGCCCGGATGCACCCGGTCATCCTTGGTCGACAGGTAGAAGAAGGCGGGCGGATACTGCACCCCGGTCTTCACATTCTGATAGGGCGACCATCTGGACATGAACGCCCAGTCCGACGGCACATCGGGATCGCCATATTCCGCCACCCAGGATGCGCCGGCCGACAAATGCGAATAGCGCTTCATGTCCTCCAGCGGCGATCCTGCGATCACCGCGCCATACAGGTCGGGCCGCTGCGTCATCGCCGCGCCCACCAGCACGCCGCCATTGGAGCGGCCGGAAATGCCGATATCGCCCTTGGCCGACACGCCGGTCTTGACCAGATCCTCGGCCACTGCCGCCAGATCGTCGAACGCATTCTGCCTTTTCTCGCGCAGCGCATCCTGATGCCAGGCTGGGCCATATTCGCCGCCGCCGCGGATATTGGCGAGCACATAGGCATTGCCATCCTCAACCCAGAACAGGCCCAGCGGCCCGGCGCGATAGGGTTCGGTGGTGAGGTAGGTCGGCGTCTGCGCCGCGCGGAACCCGCCATAGGCATGGATGAACGCCGGCACCGGCCCCGTCACGCCCTTCTTGCGCGCCAGGAAATAGGGCACCCTGGTCCCGTCCTTCGACGTCGCGAAGCGCTGCTCCACCAGGAACTGGCTGGCGTCGAAGCGCGCGGGCAGTTGCTGGATGGTTTGCGCCGGCCCCTGCGCCCCTGCCACCATCAGGCTGGGCGGCGTCAGCATCCCCTCGACCGAGGCGAAGACCCGGTCGCCCTTGTCGTCGGTGCCGACCAGATGGACCGTCGCCTTGTCGGCCAGTGGCACCGAACGGCTGGTCCAGCGACCGGTGGCGGCGTCGCGGGTCATCGCCAGCAGCGCGCCCGACACATTGTCGAGCTGCTTCACCCACAGGATATGGTCGGTGGTGCGCACTTCCTCGACCACGGTGGTCGCGGTCGGCTTCAGCACGACCTGCGGCGCCCCCGCCTTGCCCGCCGCCACATCGGCGATCGGCCAGGACACCAGCGATCCGGTCGGAATATCACCCAGCGGCTTGTTCAGCAGCACGATCATCTGCCCGTCGATCAGGCCGCGGAAATCGGCCGTATCGGGCACTGGCGTGCGGATCAGCTGGCCGTCCGCGCCCTCGATATAGAGGTCGTTGGTGTAGAAGGTCAGCGCCCGGTCGATGAAGACCCAGCGTTTGTCGCCATCCTGCTCGACGCGCGGCCGCACCGAAATGTCGCTGTCCACGCCTTCCTTGACCAAGGTCGCCGATGACAGCGGCCTGCCCCGCTTCCAGCGCTTGACGATGCGCGGATAGCCCGACGCGGTCAGCGATCCCGCGCCATAATCGGTGCCGACCAGCAGCGTATCCTTGTCCGCCCAGGCGACGTCGCTCTTGGCTTCGGGCAGGGTAAAGCCGCCCTCGACGAACTTGCCGGTGGCGAGGTCATATTCTCGCACCACATCGGCATCGGTGCCGCCCGCGCTCAGCGAGATCAGGCAGCGGCTGTAATCGGGCGCCAGGCAATCGGCGCCATGCCAGACCCAGCTCTTGCCCTCCGCCTTGCCCAGCGCATCGACGTCGATGATCGTCGTCCAGTTGGGCTTGCCCGCCAGATAGGAGGCCAGGTCGCTCGACCGCCACAGCCCGCGCGGATTCTTCGCGTCGCGCCACAAGTTGGTGACGCGATCGCCCATCACCTTGTCGGGCACCGCAATCTGGCTTTCATCGTCCAGGATCGCGCGCGCCCGCGCCCGGTCCGCCTCGAAGCGCGGGCTGGCACGCAACAGCTTTTCCGTCTCGCCATTCCACTGCTCGACCTGCGCGATCGCCTTGGTGCCTTCGATATCCTCCAGCCAGAGATAGGGATCATCGCCCGTGGCGGGCGCGGCAGCGATCAGGACGGGAGCGGAAGCGATGGCGATCGCCATCAGGGTGGAACGGAGCGTCAGCTTATGTCTCATGGCCCGATGCGATAGGCGATGATGCGGGGCCGTTACAACAGCGAGCCGACCATCCGCGCGACATTTTCCGCAACCTTGCGATAGAGCGGCCGCGCCCGCCATGTTTCGCGGTCCAGCGTCTCCGCCCGCGCCATGAAGCGGCGCTGCACCAGCTCCACCGCCGCCACCGTTTCCGCGTCATAGATGAGCAGGCTCGCCTCCTCGTTCAGTTCGAAACTGCGCATGTCGACATTGGAGGAGCCGACCACCGCCAGCCGGCCGTCGATGCTGACCGTCTTGGCATGGACGAATTCGGGCCGATGGGCATGGATGCCGATGCCCGCCGCCATCAGCTCGGCATAATAAGAGGCCTGCGCCGCATGGACCAGCCACTGGTCCACCGGCTTGGACACGATCAGGTCGACCTTCACCCCGCGCACCACCGCCGTGCGCATCGCATCGACCAGGTCGTCGTCGGGAATGAAATAGGGCGTCACCAGCATCACATGGCTGCGCGCCTGGTGCAGCTGCCACACCAGCAAAGTCTTGAACCCTTCCAGCGGATAGTTGGACCCGCTCGGCAGCAATTGCGTCACCGCGTCGCCGGCCGGCTCGGGAATGACCACCGGCCCCTCGGGCAACTGATGCGTCTCCATATACCAGTCGGCCCGCACCAGCGCCTCCAGCTCCGCCACCACCGGCCCGGTCACCCGCGCCACCAGTTCCTGGTTGACGATGCCGGGCTTGAAGTCGCGCGCGACGATATTCTGCGATCCGACATGGCCGATCGTCCCGTCGATCACGAACAGCTTGCGATGGTTGCGCATGTCGCGCCTTGTGCGTCCCCGGATCCAGCGGAACAACAGGGCGGCGCACAGCTCCACCCCCGCTGCCGTCAGCATCGCCTCCATCCCCTTGCGCCAGGGCCGCGATCCGACCGGGTCATACATCACCTGCACGGTGACGCCGCGCTTGACCGCCGCGCCCAGCGCATCGGCCACCCGCCGCCCCACCGCATCGTCGGCGAAGATATAGACGAGGATGCGGATGCTGTGCCGCGCGGCATTGATGTCCGCCACCAGCCGGTCGATCGCGACGATATAGTCGAAGATCAGATCGACCTTGTTGCCGCCGGTCGCCGGCATCTTGCCCAGCTTTGCGGCAAGGTCGACGATCGGCGCGCGATCAGGGTCGGGTGATGGCGCATGGGGCAGCAGCCGCGCGGCAATGCCACCGAACCAGGGATCAAGCTCGCCGAACCGGGCGCGCCGCCATTCGGGGAAACGCGGGCTGCCGATGATCCAGAACAGGATCAGCCCCGGCACCGGCAGGAAGAAGATCAGCAGCAGCCAGGCCCGCGTCGCCGCCGGCGTCCGGCGAAAGGGCACGGCGATCAGCGCACCGATGCGGATCGCCCATTCGAGGCAATAATAGAAAAGGCCGAAGTCGCTGTCGGGGAGGTTGACCATGTGACCGACCTCCCCCGTCTATCCTCAGCGTGCGCCCAGATCGCCCTGGCCGACCGTGCCGCTGGCCATGTCCAGCATCCGGTCCAGGCTCTTCTTGGCGGCGACGCGCAGCGTCTCGTCCATCTCGATGCGCGGGCTGAGGTCGCGCAGCGACAGATAGAGCTTCTCCATCGTGTTGAGCGCCATATAGGGGCAGATATTGCAGTTGCAGTTGCCGTCCGCGCCCGGCGCGCCGATGAAATTCTTGTCCGGCACGCTTTTTTGCATCTGATGGATGATATGCGGTTCGGTGGCGACGATCAGCGTGTCGCCCGGCATCGTCTTGGCAAAGTCCAATATGCCGCTGGTCGACCCGACATAATCGGCATGGTCGACGATATAGGGCGGGCATTCCGGGTGCGCGGCGACCGGCGCCTGCGGATGCTGCGCCTTGAGCTTCAGCAATTCGGTCTCGCTGAACGCCTCATGCACGATGCACACGCCCGGCCACAGCAGCATGTCGCGGCCCAGCTTGCGCTTGAGGTAGCCGCCCAGATGCTTGTCGGGGCCGAAGATGATCTTCTGGTCCTTGGGGATCTGCGCCAGGATCTTCTCGGCCGACGACGATGTCACGATGATGTCGGACAGCGCCTTCACCTCGGCCGAACAGTTGATGTAGCTGAGCGCAATATGATCGGGATGCGCCTCGCGAAACGCCTTGAACTGGGCGGGCGGGCAGCTGTCCTCCAGCGAACAGCCGGCGTCCATGTCGGGCAGCACGACGATCTTCTGCGGCGACAGGATCTTCGCCGTCTCGGCCATGAAGCGCACGCCGCAAAAGGCGATGACATCGGCATCGGTCTCGGCCGCCTTGCGCGACAGTTCCAGGCTGTCACCGACGAAATCGGACAGGTCCTGAATCTCGGGCGACTGGTAATAATGGCCCAGGATGACGGCGTTGCGCTCCTTGCGCAGGCGGTCGATCTCCGCGCGCAGGTCCGTCCCCTGCGGAATATCGGTGAAAGCGTTCATACCCTGTGACTCCTCGGTCTTACCGGGCGCCCTAGCGGGCCTGTCTCCGGTTTGCCAGTACCTCGTTAACCGGCGTGGTCACGTCCCAGCGATCGCGATTGGGTCGCTCCGCCGGGAAAGTGACGATCACCCGCGCATCGCCCTGCCCGGCCGCCGCCAGCGGCGCGCCCATCAGCTTCACCAGCGCGGCCCGGCCATATTCGCGCGCCTGCGCCATCCGCTCGGGCGAACCGGCCGATTTGGTGGCCCGCGCCTGGGCATAGGCGGAGGTGCGTCGGCTCAGCGCCTCGCCCGCCTCGCGCGTCACGAACAGCCCGCCGGTGCGCACCAGAGTGCGCTGGCTCTCGTCGACATTGGGCTTGCCGACGGTGACCTCGGGCGCGTTGACGATCAGGGTGCGGCGCTCCGCATCCCATTCCAGATCATCCGCGCCGATCGCGCCCACATTGACGAAATAATCGACCGAAAAGGGCATCTTCACCACCTGATCGGACTTCAGCCAGCCAAAGCCGCGCACGTCTCGGGCGCTGCTCTGGATCGTGCCGCTGAGTTCGGAAACCTTCAGGCTGCTGGTGCCGGCGATCTTTTCGGCAATGACCTTGGTCACCGCTGTCCCGTCATCCTCGACGCTCACCACATAGTCGCGATTATAGCGCTGCCAGCCGACCAGCATCGCCCCGCCGACGATCAGGATCAGCAGCGCGACCGCGATCGGCCCGGCATAGCGCTTCAGCGCATCTGCCATCGTCCATCCTCCAGCGGCGCGGCCATGCCCCGGCCATTGAGGTCGATCAGATGCGCCAGCACCGATCGCCCGGCCGCCCCGTAAAGGCGCGGGTCCACGCCCTTGTACATTTCCGCCACCATGTCGGGGATGGCGCTGTCGCCATTGCGCTCCAGGAAGCGCATGATCTGCCCCTCGCGCTGCTTGCGATGGCCCATCATGCCGCGCACCAGCCGCTGCGGATTTTCCACCGGCTCGCCATGGGCCGGATAATAGACGACATCGTCCCGCTCCAGCAGCCGCTGCATCGAGCGCATATAGGCGGTCATGTCGCCATCGGGCGGGGAAATGACGCTGGTGGACCAGCCCATCACATGGTCGCCAGTGAACAGCGCCTTGTCCTGCGCCAAAGCAAAGCAGAGATGGTTGGACGTATGGCCCGGCGTCGCCACCGCCGCCAGCGTCCAGCCGGTGCCGGCCACCCCCTCGCCATCGCCCAGCACCCGGTCGGGCCGATAGTCCGCGTCAAAGGCCGCGTCCGCGCGCGGCCCGTCGTCGCTCAGCGTCAACGGCGCACAGCCGATGATCGGCGCGCCGGTCAGCCCGCTCAGCGGCCGGGCCGCCGGACTATGGTCGCGATGGGTGTGGGTGCACAGGATCGCCACCACGCGCCGCCCGCCGATCGCGGCGATCAGCGCATCGAGATGCGCGGCCTCATCCGGCCCCGGATCGATCACCGCGACATCAGCCCCGCCGACCAGATAGGTCTGGGTGCCGGTATAGGTGAAGGGCGACGGATTGGGCGCCAGCACGCGCGCCACCAGCGGCGACAGCGTCATCAGGATGCCGGTCGGCAAATCGGCCGGATCAAACGGGGTAGCCATGGCACCCATGTGCCCATTTCCCGGCGGATTTCAAGGGCACGCCGCCATTCCAGAATATACGTCATGCCAGCGAAAGCTGGCATCTCAGGCCTTTATATGTAGCATCGCCGAATGGCGCAGGGCGGCTATACCTACATCATGACCAACAAGCCGGGCGGCGTCCTCTATATCGGCGTCACCGCCGATCTCGCCGCGCGCATCGATCAACATCGGCGCGGCACCGGATCGATTTTCTGCCGCAAATATGGGCTGACACGTCTGGTCCTCGTCGAACATCACACGGATATCCTGCTGGCGATCAGTCGGGAGAAAGCGCTCAAGGCCTGGAAGCGCGATTGGAAAATCCGGCTGATCGAACAGGCCAACCCGGACTGGGATGATCTCTTCGACCATATCGTTTGAAGGCCACAGACCCCAGCCTTCGCTGGGGTGACGATCAGGTAGGAGCGCGCCACCTGTCCTACATCGCCCCCCTCTGCTAGGCTGCCGCCATGCGCAACGCAGCCCCTCCCCGCATTCCCCGCTCCACGCAACAAGATTTCCAACTCTTGTTTGATACTATTAAAATGTGCGGGAAATATGCGAAGTTAAGCGCGGCATTTCCAACATGACCCCCTCCCTCCCCGAACGCTGGCGCCAGCATCTCAGCCTCGACCGGCGGCGCTCCACCCATACGGTGCGGGCCTATGTCGCCACGGCCGAGCGGCTGGTCGCCTTCCTCGCCGAGCATCAGGGCCAGGCCGTGACCGCCGCCAGCCTCACCCGGCTGGAGCAGGCGGACCTGCGCGCCTATCTCGCCAGCCGCCGGGTCGACGGTATCGGCAATATCTCCGCCGCGCGCGAATTGTCGGCGGTGCGCGGCTTCCTGAAATATGTCGGCGGCACGGACGCCCGCATTCCCCAGCTCAAGGGACCACGGGTCAAGCGCGGCTTGCCCCGCCCCATCTCCCCCGACGAGGCACTGGCGCTGGCCGGCGACATTGCCGAGGGCGCGCGCGAGGACTGGATCGGCGCGCGCGACTGGGCGGTGCTGCTGCTGCTCTATGGCGCGGGCCTGCGCATCGGCGAGGCAATGGGGCTGATGGGCGACATCATGCCGCTCGGCGCCACGCTCCGCGTCACCGGCAAGCGCGGAAAGACGCGGCTGGTGCCGCTGCTGCCGCAGGTCCGTGCCGCGATCGAGGCCTATGCCGACCAATGCCCCTGGGCGCCCGAACGCGACCAGCCGCTGTTCCGCGGCGCGCGCGGCGGTCCGCTTTCGGCCGCGCTCATCCGCCGGTCGGTGCAGGGCGCGCGCGGGCGCCTCGGCCTGTCGGACCGCACCACGCCCCATGCGCTGCGCCACAGTTTCGCGACCCATCTGCTCGGCCGCGGCGCCGATCTGCGCTCCCTCCAGGAACTGCTCGGCCATGCCAGCCTGACCTCGACCCAGGTCTATACCCAGGTCGATGCCGCCCATCTGCTCGACGTCTATCGCGCCGCCCATCCCCGCGCATAGCAGCCGAGGGCCGCCCTACCCCTTGGGCCGCCAGGTCGCCAGCCGCCAGAGATAGAGAAGCACCGCGCCGACCACGCAGGCGGTCGCCACCGGCCCCACATATTTGTCGATATCGCGGAAATTCTGGCCGAGCAGGAAACCGGCATAGGCCAGCACGAGATTCCACACCAGCGCGCCCCCGGCGGTCCAGATCAGGAAGCGCACATGGCCCATGCGGAACAGCCCGGCGGGCAGCGAGATCATCGTGCGGAAGGCCGGCATGAAGCGGAAGACGAAGACGACGATCTGGCCATATTTGCCAAACAGCCGGTCCAGCGCCTCGACATCGCGCCACTCCAGCGTCGCCCATCGGCCGAAGCGATCGACCAGCGGCTTCAACCGGCCAAAGCCCAATATATGGCCGACCAGATACCAGAAATAATTGCCGATCGTGGTGCCCAGCGTGCCCGCCAGCAACAGTCCCTCCATCGCCATCCGTCCCTGGCCGACGCGAATGCCGCCAATGCCCATGATCAGTTCGGACGGGATCGGCGGAAAGATATTTTCGAGGATCATCAGCAGGAATATCCCCCAATAGCCCCCTGCATCGATCAGCCGCAGCACCCAGTCGGTCATGCCCCTATACCCGTTCGTGCTGAGTAGAGGCTGAGCGAAGTCGAAGCCTCGTATCGAAGCATCGAGTGCAACATCCTTCGATACGCCATTTCGACATGCTCAATGGCTACTCAGGACGAACGGAGGAATGGCGCACATCCGTCAGGCCGCCGCCCGCGCCGCCAGGCGCGCGTCGATCGCGTCCCAGATCAGGCCGCCGGTGTCGGTGCCGTCGAACGCGTCGATCGACACGATGCCGGTCGGCGACGTCACGTTGATCTCGGTCAGCCATTCGCCGCCGATCACGTCGATGCCGACGAACAGCAGGCCGCGGCGCTTCAGTTCCGGCCCCATCGCCTCGCAGATTTCGCGCTCGCGATCGGTCAGCACGGTCTTGGCCGCCGATCCGCCGACCGCCAGGTTGGACCGGATCTCGCCCGCGCCCGGAATGCGGTTGACCGCGCCCGCGACCTCGCCATCGACCAGCACGATGCGCTTGTCGCCCTGCGCGACGCCGGGGATGAAGGCCTGGACCATGAAGGGTTCGACCCACGAGGCCTTGAACAGTTCCACCAGCGACGACAGGTTCGCGCCATTGCTGCCGACATGGAATACCGCGACGCCGCCATTGCCATAGAGCGGCTTCACCACGATCTCGCCATGCTCGGCCAGGAAGCTCTTCACTTCGGCGAGGTCGCGGGTGATCATCGTCGGCGGCATGAAGCGGGCATAATCGAGCACGAACAGCTTTTCGGGCGCATTGCGGACGCTGGCCGGGTCATTCACCACCAGCGTCTCTTCCTGCACCCGCTCCAGCAAATGGGTCGCGGTGATGTAGCTCAGGTCAAAGGGCGGGTCTTGCCGCATCCACACGACATCGACGTCGCGGCCCAGATCCAGCATCTCCGGCTCGCCCAGCGCATAATGGTCGCCTTGCACCTTCTGCACCTTCACCGGCCGCGCCTTGGCCAGCACCCGGCCGTCGCGGTAGGTCAGGTCGGGCGCCAAATAATGATAGAGCTTATGCCCCCGCGCCTGCGCCGCCAGCATGATGTGGAAGGTCGAATCGCCGGCGATCTTGATCCCGTCCATCGGGTCCATCTGCATGGCGACGGTCAGGGGGTTGAATTCGGTCATCGGCGCGGTTTCCTTCCATATCCGTTCGTGCTGAGCAGGGACTGAGCGAAGACGAAGTCCCGTATCGAAGCATCATTCGGCACTCACCCTTCGATACGCCCCTTCGACTTTGCTCAGGGGCTACTCAGGGCGAACGGCGGATGATTTTCACCCCCCATGCCAGACATTGGCCAGATGGCGTGGCGCGCGGCCGGGCGCAAGGAGGATGACGTCAATTCGCATGTCGTCTCCGGGTCTTGCCAGCTGATGCCATAATATTTCGGCGCTCGCCGCTACCCGCGCCAGCCGGCGCTGGTCGATCGCGACGTCCAGCTCGGCATCGGTGGCCCGGCTCTTCACCTCGACAAAGGCCAGCATCGCCCCCTTGCGCGCGACCAGATCGACCTCGCCCGCGGGCGTGCGCAGGCGCTGGCCGACAATCTGCCAGCCCTTGAGGCGCAGCCACCAGGCGGCGATGCGTTCGGCCTGCCGGCCGCGCTTCTCCGCCTGCTGGCGGTTCACCCCTCCCGTTCCCCCTTGAGTTCGTTCGCTCGGTCATAGAGCGCCCGCCGGTCCAGCCCCAGCTTCTTGGCAACCTCGCCCGCCGCCTTCGACACCGGCAGCCGGGTCAGCGCCTCCCGCAGCGCCGCATCGGCATCCTCGGCGCTGGCCGGCGGCGCCTCGCCGGGCGGGCCGACGATGACGACGATCTCGCCCTTGGGTGGCGCATCGGCATAGCGGGCGGACAGTTCCGTGAGCGTGCCGGTCGCCGTCTCCTCGAACGTCTTGCTGATCTCGCGACTGACCGCCGCCTCGCGATCGCCCAGCGCCGTCGCCATCGCCGCCAGACTATCCGACAGGCGCGGCCCGCTTTCGTAGAAGACCAGGGTCGCGCGCAGCGCCACCACTTCGGCCAGCACGTCGCCGCGCGCCTTCGCCTTGTTCGGCAGGAAGCCCATGAACAGGAAACGGTCGGTCGGCAGGCCCGACAAGGTCAGCGCCGCGATCGCCGCGCTCGGCCCCGGCAGGGTCGTGATCCTGCGCCCGGCCGCCCGTGCATCGCGCACCAGCTTGTAGCCCGGATCGGAAATCAGCGGCGTCCCCGCGTCCGACAGCAAGGCGACCGATTCGCTCACCATCCGCTCGATCAGCCGCTGCCGCACATTTTCTGCGCTATGGTCATGATAGGGAATCATCGGCCGATCCGATCCCGCATGGCGCAGCAGCCTTGCGCTGACCCGTGTATCTTCCACGGCGACCACGTCGGCCAACCGCAGGACTTCCGCCGCGCGCGGCGTAAGGTCTCCAAGGTTGCCGATCGGCCCCGCCACGATGTAAAGCCCGGGCTCAA
Organism: Sphingobium scionense; assembly: GCF_014197035.1. Lineage (GTDB taxonomy): Bacteria > Pseudomonadota > Alphaproteobacteria > Sphingomonadales > Sphingomonadaceae > Sphingobium > Sphingobium scionense. The sequence goes on from NZ_JACIEU010000012.1 coordinate 135,542, forward strand.
GCCCGGATGCCAATATAGTTTCCATAAGGATCCCAGATGACAGAGACGGATGCCCCCCGGCAAGCGAACATGTTCGCGGCGATGAAGCGCAGCGCGCGATTGCTGTTCGTTGCCAGCACCATCATGCTGGCCGCCTGTCAGTCGATCGTGCCCAAAGGCCCCGGTCCCGTTCAGCCCACCGGCCCCGCCCAGCCCACCGGTCCGGACGTGACCCAGGGCCTGCCGACCGACACTGCGCGCCACCGCGTCGCGCTGCTGGTGCCGACGTCCGGCCCCAATGCGGGCGTGGGCCAGTCGATCGCCAACGCCACCACGCTGGCGCTGATGGACATCAAGACCGACAAGGTCCGCATCACCACCTATGACACCGCCACCGGCGCGGCGGCGGCCGCCAACCGGGCGCTGGCCGACGGCAACCGCCTGATCCTGGGGCCACTGCTGGCCGATGACGCCCGCATCGTCGGGCCGATCGCGGCCAAGGCCAATGTCCCGGTCATCAGCTTCTCCAACGACACCAGCGTCGCCGGCAGCAATGTCTATCTGATGGGCTATACCCCCAACCAGTCGATCGAGCGCGTGATCGGCTTTGCCCGCGAAAAGGGCCTGTCCAATTTCGGCGCGCTGGTGCCGCGCGGCACCTATGGCGAGCGCGCCGGCAATGCGCTGCTGCGCGCGGTCGAACAGGCCGGCGGCACGGTAGTGTCGATGCAGACCTTCGATCGCACCCCCGCCTCGATCACCGCTGCGGTCAAGAAATTGCAGGCCTCGTCCAGCTATGACGCGCTGCTGATCGCCGACAGCGGCCGGGTCGCGCTGCAGGTCGCGCCGATCGTGCGCAAGAATGGCGGCGCCAATGCCCGCCTGCTCGGCACCGAAATCTGGAATACCGAAGAATCGCTGGCCGCCAGCCCCATGCTGCGCGGCGCCTGGTATGCCAGCGTGTCGGACGGCCTCTATCGCCAGCTCGCGACCAAATATCGCACCCGCTACGGCAGCGCGCCGTTCCGCCTGTCCTCGATGGGCTATGACGCGGTGCTGCTGACGGTGCGGATCGCCCAGGACTGGAAGCCGGGCGCGCCTTTCCCCACCGCACGCCTGCGCGATCCGGGCGGCTTTGCCGGCATCGACGGCGCCTTCCGCTTCAACCGCAACGGCATCGCCGAACGCGCGCTGGAAGTGAGCGAGGTCGGCGCCGGCACGATCAGCGTGGTCGATCCCGCCCCGCGCGGCTTCGGCAATTAAGCAAAGGGGGCCGGAAGGCCCCCTTTCGTTTACAGATCAGACCCGCGCCGTCGGCACGATCAGCGGCAGGCCGTCGTTGACGTCGATCCGCGCGGCGACGCCATAGACGGATGCCAGCCGCTCCGGCGTCAGCACCGCCATCGGCGCCCCGTCCGCCACCAGCGCGCCGCCATCCATCAGCAGCAGCCGGTCGCAATAGCGCGCCGCCATGGCGAGATCATGCAGTACGGTGACAACCAGCGCCCCGCCCTGCGCCTGCGCCCGCAACAATGCCATCACGTCGATCTGGTGCCCGGGGTCGAGCGCGGCGAGCGGCTCGTCGGCGATCAGCGCCGGCGCGCCCACCGCCAGCGCCCGCGCCAGCAGCACCCGCGCCCGCTCGCCGCCCGACAGCTCGGTCGCGATCCGGCCCTTGAAGCCGGTGACATCGGTGCGGACCATCGCATCCTCGATCGCCGCCTCATCGTCGGCGGTCAGGCGTGACAGCGGCCCCAGATGCGGCAATCGCCCCAGCGCCACCAGCCGCTCGACCGCCAAGGGCCAGTGCAAGGTCTGTCCCTGCGGCAGATAGGCGATCGCCCGCGCCACCGCCTGGCGCGACAGCCGCTCGACCGGCGTCCCGTCCAGCAGGGCGCGACCGGCGGCCGGCTTCACCAGCCCCAGCAGCGTCCGCACCAAGGTCGACTTGCCCGCGCCATTGGGGCCGATCACGCCGATCAGTTGCCCCGGCGCCATGGTCAGATTGACGCCGCGCACCGCCAGATGACGGCCCAGCCGGACGTCCAGTTGCTCGGTCGACAGGGTCACCATAGCCGCCGCTCCCGCATCAGGTGAATAAGGAAGACCGGCACGCCCAGGATCGCCGTCACCACGCCCAGCTTCAATTCACTGCTGCTCGGGATGATGCGCACGCCGATATCGGCCAGGGTCAACAGCACCGCGCCGCCCAGCATGGACGGCAGCAGCAGAGCGGAGGGCGACCGATCGGTCAAAGGCCGCACCAGATGCGGCACGATCAGGCCGACGAAGCCGATCGACCCGGTCACCGCCACCGCGCCGCCGACGCCGATCGCCACGCCCGCCATCAGCCGCAGCCGCGCCCGCGACAGGTCGACGCCCAGCGCCCGCGCACCATCCTCGCCCAGGGTCAGCGCGTCGAGCGCGCGTCCGTCATAAAGCAACAGCGCCGCACCGACCGCGACGCAGGGCAGCGCCAGCAGCAGATGGTCGATGCTGCGATTTTCCAGGCTCCCCATCAGCCAGCTCATGATCTCCATCGCGGCAAAGGGATTGGGCGACAGGTTGAGCGCCAGGCTGATCCCCGCCCCCGCCAGCGTCGCGACCGCAATGCCGGCGAGAATCAGCGTCAGCGGGCTTTCCGACGGCCCGGCGAGCAGGAACAGCGCGCCGATCGCCGCCAGCGCGGTGACGATCGCCAGCAGCGGCAACGCCATCGGATGCAGTTCGGACAGGCCGAAATAGAGCGCGATCACCGCACCCAGCGCCGCCGCGTTGGACACGCCCAGCACGGCGGGTTCGGCCAGCGGATTGCGCAGATAGCCCTGCAATGCCGCGCCCGACAGGCCCAGCATGCCACCGACCAGCAGGCCGATCGCCATGCGCGGCAGGCGCAGGTCGATCACGATCGCCCGCGCCACCATGTCGCCGCCGCCCGCCAGCACCGCCAGGATGCGGGCCGGCGCGATCGTCACCGATCCCAGCGCGACCGACGCGATTCCCGCGACCAGCAGCAGGGCGATCAGCCCCGGCAGCAACAAAGGATGCCGCCGCCCGCTCATGCGCGACGCCCTTTAGAAGCGGACACGCACGCCGCCATAGGCCGACCGGCCATAGGTGCCATAGCCATAGGCGGTGGCGTAATCCGCATCGAACAGATTGTCGATCCGGCCATAGACTTCCAGATGCTCGCCCACGGGGAAGGATGCGCGCAGCCCGGCCAGCCCATAGCCGTCGAGTTGGCGGGTGTTGGCCGTGTCGTCATAGCTGTCGCCGACCATGGTCAGCGTCGCGCCGGTCGACAGGCCGAAGGACCAGAGATAGTCGGCAGACAGGCTGACCGCATTGGCGGCGCGGCGCGGCAGGCGATTGCCGTCGGTGGCCCCGCCCGACCGGTCGCGCGCATCGACATAGCTGTAGGATGCCGCCACCGTCAGCGCCTCGACCGGCTTCAGCGTCAGCGTCGCTTCCACGCCCCTGGCGCGGGTCCGGTCCAGATTGCCGTAGGTGTAGGTCGCATAATCATAGTTGATCTGGTTGCGGGTATCGCGCTGGAAGGCGGTCAGCGACAGCATAGCCTTGTCCCCGTCCAGGCTCTGGTCGAAGCCGATGTCATAGCTCTTCGAGCGCTCCGGCCGCAGCGCGCTGTTGCCGCTATAGGTGTCGTAGAGTTGATAGAGGGACGGCGCCTTGAACCCCTCACCATAGGAGAGGCGGATATTGGTCGCGCCGGCGTTCGGCGTGTAATTGGCGTTGGCGCCAAAGGTGGTCGCGCCGCCGAACTGGCTATGATCGTCATGGCGCAGCCCGCCGGTGACGGCGAGGCCGGTAAGCGGCTTCACCACCGCCAGTGCATAGACGCTGTCGATATTCGCCTTCGCGCTCGCTATGTCGCCAAAACCGAAATAATCATAGTCCGGCCGCTCATGCTCATAACCGAAGATCAGCTTCGCCTGGTCGACCGGGGCATAGACGCCCTCATATTCGAAGCGCAGGTTGGTGCCCGAATAGCCATAGTCCGGGTCGGTGCCGCGCACGAAATAATAGTCGCGATCGTTGCGCAGCCAGGTCACGGCCGCGCGGTTGGTCAACTTGCCGTCGAGCAGCGCCAGGTTCATCCCGGCATAGCCGACATATTGGTCCAGCTTGCTGACATCGCTGCTGTCGGCCGGCGCGCCGAAGAAGCTGTCATAGTCGAGATCAGCATGGATATAGTAACCGCGCAGGTCGAGGCTCAGAGTGTCGGAAAAGGCGATCTTCAGCTTTGCGTTGGTGGCGATATTCTCATAGCCGTCCTTCTCCACGCCGCCGAACGACCGGCCGACCGAGGAAATGCCGTCGGTGTTGAAATAGGCGACGCCGACGCCGCCCGACACCGCGCCGCGCGTGCCCGACACATCGGCCTTGGCGTTCAGCGTGTCGCTATAGCCATAATCGGCCGAGGCATTGACCGCGAAACCCTCGCTCGGCGCGCCAGTCATCACATTGACCACGCCGCCGATCGCCTGGCTGCCATAGACGATCGAATTGGAGCCGCGCAGCACTTCGATCCGGCGGATATTGCCGGTCAGCAGATGGCCGAAATCATAGCCGTCGCCGATGCCGCTCGGGTCGTTGACCTTGACCCCGTCGATCAGCACCAGCGTCTGGGTCGTCTCCGCCCCGCGCAGCGACACGCCGGTGACGCCGCCGGTGGAACCGTTGCGGCTGAAGCGGACACCCGGCGTGGTGGCGAGCAGATCGACGACATCGACCGCCTGGCGGGTCCTGATCGTGTCGGCATCGATCACCGTGACCGCCTGGCCGACCTCGTCGCGCGGCTGTTCGATGCCCGAAGCGGTGACGACGATGTCATCATCCTGGGCCAGTGCCGGCGTAGCGGCCAGCAGTGCGATCAGCGAAATCCCCAACATCTTCATTTTATCATCCCCCGGCGTCCGTCGTCATGAACCGGGGCGTCCGCGCGAACGGTCGCTGCTTGGAGATCAGGAAGACGCCAGCGCCCCGCTCCACGCACCGATGCGGCCCCGGCCGCCATGGGCGTCGCTCGACGGAAACACCGCGCCATGGCCATCCCCTGGGCCAGGGCAAGAGCGACCAGACGCCGGCAGGTCTCCTGGCTCGCGGGTCAGGGCAGCGATGCGCCAGCCTTCCCGGACCTGTGGGTCCAGTGGCCGGTCCATGCCCTTTCGAGAGCATCGGACCCTGCGCATCGCGCTCACCGCTTACAGTTGCAGGGACAGCCGCGGATTTGGAAGGGCTTGCCCCCCGCACCGCATTCCCGTTTTCAGCCCTTGCGGGCACCGGCGCGATCATGCGCGTCCGGGGCTTTCGATCACCCCGGCGCGCGGCCCCCATAGGCCAAAGCGCAAGCCCTGCCAAGCGGGCCGGGATCGCCCCGGCGGATCGTTGCGCGGCGGCGGCGGGCGGCTATGCAGGGGCCTCTGACCGAAGGAGCCGACATGACCGATTCGCTTGCCATCACTGCCGCCGACGTCGCCGATGCCGCGCGGCTGATCGCGCCGGCGGCGGTCCGCACCCCGCTGATCGAGAATGCCGCACTCAATGATCTGTGCGCCCGGCGCGTGCTGGTGAAGTTCGAGGGCGCCCAGCATAGCGGATCGTTCAAGTTCCGCGGCGCCTATAACCGCCTCGCCCGCCTTGATGCAGCCGAACGCGCGGCGGGCGTCGTCGCCTGGTCCTCGGGCAATCATGCCCAGGGCGTCGCCTTCGCCGCCCGCCTGCTCGGCATCCCGGCCACGATCGTGATGCCGGCCGACGCCCCGGCGATCAAGACGGCCAACACGCGTGCGCTCGGCGCGCAAGTCGTCCCCTATGACCGTTTCACCCAGAGCCGCGAGGAAATCGCCACCGCCCTTGCCACCGAACGCGGCGCGACGCTGGTTCCCTCATTCGACGATCCCTTCATCATCGCCGGCCAGGGCACGATCGGCCTCGAAATATTGGAGCAGGCACAGGCCACCGGCGCCGACCTCACGCAGATTCTCGTCTGCTGCGGTGGCGGCGGGCTGGTCGCGGGCACTGCGACGGCGGTCAAAGCGGCCCGCCCCGACATCAGCGTCTATGCGGTCGAACCCGCCGGCTTCGACGATACCGCCCGCTCGCTCGCCAGCGGCGTGCGTGAAAGCGTCTCGCCCGACGCGCGCAGCATCTGCGACGCGCTGCTGGCGCCCAGCCCCGGTGCGCTCACCTTCCCGATCAACCATGCCCTGCTGGCCGGCGGCCTGGTCGTCAGCGACGATCAGGTGCGCGACGCGATGCGCTTCGCCTTCACCACGCTCAAGCTGGTGGTCGAACCGGGCGGCGCGGTGGCGCTCGCCGCCATGCTCGCCGGCCTCGCCCCGCCCACCGACGGCGCCACCGCCCTTGTCATCTCCGGCGCCAATGTCGATCCGCAGGATTATGCAGCCATCATCGGCGGCCAGAACGCCTGACCGCTGGTCTTTTGCCCCGTCCCACACTAAATGCGGCGCCATGATGAGCCGCTTTTCCAAGATGCACGGTCTGGGCAATGATTTCGTCGTGATCGACGCGCGGAGCGCGCCGGTCGCGATGACGGAGGCGCGCGCCCGCGCCATTGCCGATCGCCATGCCGGCATCGGCTGCGACCAGTTGATCGTCATCGGCTCCCCGCAAGCCGGCGATCAGGCCGACGTATCGATGCTGATCTTCAATTCCGACGGTTCGGAGGTGGAAGCCTGCGGCAATGCCACGCGCTGCGTGCCGCTGTTCGTCGGCAAGGACGTGCTGATCCGCACCAAAGCCGGGCTGCTCGACGCCAAGGGCGTGGATGGCGGCGCCAGCGTCGACATGGGCGCGCCCCGCTTCGACTGGGACGCGATCCCGCTCGCCTATCCGATGGACACGCTGGCGATGTCGGCCAGTTGGGAAGACCTGCCCGCGCCGGCCGCCGTCAATGTCGGCAATCCGCATGTGATCTTCTTCGTCGAGGATCTGGACGCGGTCGATTTCGAGCGCCTCGGCCCGCTCATCGAGCATGACCCGCTCTTCCCCGCCCGCGTGAACGTCAATTTCGCGCAGGTTGTCGGCCCGCAGCATCTGCGCCTGATCGTCTGGGAACGCGGCGCGGGCCTCACCCGCGCCTGCGGCACTGGCGCCTGCGCCACCGCCGTCGCGGCGATCCGCCGCAAGCTGATGGCCGGCCCGGTGACGGTCAGCCTGCCGGGCGGCGATCTGGAAATCGACTGGGCGCCGGGCGGCACGATCCGCATGACCGGCCCCGCCACCCATGTGTTCGACGGCGAGGCGGACTGGGACCGCTTCTGACCGTGGCCGGTCCCGACATCATCACCCTGGGCTGCCGGCTCAACATCGCAGAGAGCGAGGCGATCCGGGAGATGGCCGGCGCACAGGACGACCTGATCGTCGTCAACAGCTGCGCCGTGACGGCCGAGGCCGTGCGCCAGACCCGGCAGGCGATCCGCCGCGCCCGGCGAGACCGCCCCGACGCCCGCATCCTCGTCACCGGCTGCGCCGCCCAGACCGAACCCCAGACCTTCGCCGCCATGGCGGAAGTGGACGGCGTGATCGGCAACCGCGAGAAGCTGGAGGCCGCCGCCTTCGCTCCGGTCGCGGATAAGGTCAACGTCTCCGACATCATGGCCGTGCGCGACACCGCGCCGCACATGGCCAGCGCCTTTGCCGAACATGCCCGCGCCTTTCTGGAGGTGCAGAATGGCTGCGACCATCGCTGCACCTTCTGCATCATCCCCTATGGCCGGGGGAACAGCCGCTCCGTCCCCGCCGGCGCGGTGATCGACAAGGCGAAGCAACTGGTCGATGCGGGCTATAGCGAGATCGTGCTGACCGGCGTCGACGTTACCAGCTATGGCCCCGACCTGCCGGGCAGCCCGTCGCTCGGCCAGCTGGTCGAACGGCTGCTTCGCCATGTGCCGGACCTGCCCCGGCTGCGCCTCTCCTCGATCGACAGTGTCGAGATTGACGAGCGGCTGTTCGACCTCATCGCCCATGAGCCGCGGATGATGCCGCATCTGCACCTCTCGCTGCAGGCGGGCGACGACATGATCTTGAAGCGTATGAAGCGCCGCCATGCCCGCGCCGATGCCGTGCGCATCGTCGAGCGGGTGAAGGCCGCCCGCCCGGACATCAGCATCGGTGCCGACATCATTGCCGGCTTCCCGACCGAGGATGACGCCATGTTCGCCAACAGCCTGGCGCTGATCGCCGATTGCGACATCGTCCATGGCCATATCTTCCCCTATTCGCCGCGCACCGGCACGCCGGCCGCGCGCATGCCCCAGTTGGATCGCGCCACCATCAAGGCGCGCGCCGCGCTGCTGCGCGACGCCTGCGCGGCCCAGCGCGACGCCTGGCTCGCCCGCCTGGTCGGCACCCGCCAGTCGGTGCTGGTCGAACGCAATGGCCTGTCGGGCCATGCCGAAAATTTCGCGCCGGTGCGCTTCACCACGCCCCAGCCCCCCTCCACGATCGTCGCGGCCCGCATCAGCGGCCTTGAGAATGGCGCGCTGATCGCGCAAGAGGCGCAATAATGACTGACACCGGCACCAGCTGGCGCGACCGCCTCTTCGGCGGCCTCAAGCGCACATCCGACAAGCTCGGCGAGAATCTCACCGGCCTTTTCACCAAGGCCGCGCTCGACGACCAGACCCTCGACGAGATCGAGGAAGCCCTGATCATGTCCGATCTCGGCCCGGCGATGGCCGGCCGGGTGCGCGATCGCCTCGCCGAAGGACGCTACAACAAGGAACTGACCGAGGAATATCTGCGCGAGATCATCGCGGAGGAGATCGAGAAGGTGCTGGCCCCGGTCGCCCGCCCGCTGGAGATCGAGGCCTTTCCGCGGCCGCAGGTGATCCTGGTGATCGGCGTCAACGGCTCGGGCAAGACGACCACCATCGCCAAGCTCGCCAATAATTTCCTGGAACAGGATTATGGCGTGATGCTGGCGGCGGGCGATACCTTCCGCGCGGCCGCGATCGGCCAGTTGAAGGTCTGGGCCGAGCGTCTGGGTATTCCCATCGTCGCCGGCAAGGAAGGCGGCGACGCGGCGGGCATCGTGTTCGACGCGGTCAAGCAGGCGACGGCCACCGGCATCGACGTACTGATCGTCGACACCGCGGGCCGCCTGCAGAACAAGACCGAACTGATGGACGAGCTGGCCAAGGTGCGCCGCGTGCTCGGCCGATTGAACCCGGCCGCCCCGCACGACGTTGTCCTGGTCCTCGATGCCACCACGGGACAGAATGCGTTGAACCAGATCGAAGTCTTCAAGGAAACCGCACAGGTCACGGGCCTGGTCATGACCAAGCTCGACGGCACCGCGCGGGGCGGGGTGCTGGTCGCGGCGGCGGAGAAATTCCGCCTGCCGATCCACGCCATCGGCGTCGGCGAAAAGATCGAGGATTTGCGCCCCTTCGATGCCGGCGACATGGCACGCGCGATCGCGGGGACGGCCTATGCCCGCTGACGCCCCCTTTTTCGTCACCCCAGCGAAGGCTGGGGTCTCTCTTCCTGCCTGATCTCATTGAGAAAGTGAGATGCCAGCCTTCGCTGGCATGACGGAGTAGATTTATGGCTGACACCAAGCCTTCCAAACCCGCCGCAAAGCCCGCCCATGGCGGCAGCCTCAGCCTCGCGCTCGATTTCGGGCCGCTGCTGGTCTTTTTCCTGAGCTACAAGGGCGCGGGCTGGTTCTGGGGTGCGGGCAATCCGATCACCGCCATGAGCTTCGGCACCGCTGCCTTCATGGCTGCGATCATCATCGCCGTCATCATCTCCAAGGTGAAGCTCGGCCGGGTCTCACCGATGCTGTGGCTCTCGGCGCTGCTGATCCTCTTCTTCGGCGGCCTCACCATCTATTTCCACGACCAGCGCTTCATCCAGCTGAAGCCGACCATCATTTACGCCTTTTTCGCGTTGATGCTGTTCGCCGGGCTGCTGCGCGGCAAGCCGTTGCTCAAATATCTGCTCCAGGCCGCCTATGACGGATTGAGCGAGGAAGGCTGGCGCAAGCTGTCGCGTAACTGGGCGCTATTCTTCGTCGCCATGGCGGTCGCCAATGAACTCATGCGCCGGTCGATGAGCTTCGACACCTGGCTTGCGGTCAAGGTCTGGGGCGTCACCATCGTCTCGGTCGTCTTCGCTGGCGCCAACATTCCGATGCTGCTGCGCCACGGCCTGACCCTGGACGACGGCCTCGACAGCGACGAGGTGGGCGAAACCACCCCGCCGCAGGGCTGACCCCTAAAAACTGCCGTCATCCCGGACTTGATCCGGGATCCATTCTGCGCTCGCTCTCGGGCGTAGCGCCGAATGGATCCTGACTTCCGTCAGGATGACGGATGTGAAGCTGGACTAGCTTCACACCTGAACCACTTCATCCACCAGGATATCGCGCAGATGGCCGTCGCGGTCCGGCCACAGGATGGCATTGCCTGCCCGCATCCCGATCAGCGCGGCGCCGACCGGCGTCAGGATCGATATCCGGCCCAGCGCCACATCGGCATGGCTGGGATAGACCAGCTCCACCCGGCGCGGCGCTCCGCGCGCACCATCGCGATAGAGAATGGTCGATCCCATCGCCGCGACATCGGCCGGCAGCGCCGCCCGGCTGCACAATTGCGCCCGGCCGACCTCCTCCAGCAGCAACTGGCTGGCATCGGGGAAGCGGTCGCGCGCCGCCCAGGCCAGATCGGAAATCATGTCGGCTTCGGATTCGACAATATGGATCGGCGGCACGGCCGCCCACTTCTGTTGCAGGGTCATGGGAAAACTTCCTGATAGGGGTGCGCGCCCGGTGCTCGGACGCAAAGCGTCAAGAAGGGTGCCCCGGATCTGCCGGCAGCGCGCCTGTCAGGTCCGGGGCGGATGGCCCGCGAGAAGCTGTCCCCCATGATGGCGGAAGCGTGCAAAGATGACCTTGAACGGCATGGCCGGGATCATGTTCGGCCCCGTCCCGCCTGTCAAGCAAGCCGCCCCGCCCCTGCCCCGGCCGTCACCGCCCGAAAGCCCCGCCAACCGCCTGTTTCTGCGATCGTTTCGCAATAGGCACATATTGGTTTTCTTGGGCGTTGGGTGCGCATATGGGAAGCGTCGGAGGCGTCAACGCCCCGCCCGGACCATAGAATCAACCGGCCGCGCCAGCCATTGCCCGGCCGCCCCATAACGAACCCGAGGAGTTCCGCCATGGCTTTTGTTCTGCCCGACCTTCCCTATGCCAAGGACGCCTTTGGCGACATCCTGTCGGTCGAAACCTTCGACTTCCACCACGGCAAGCATCACAATGCCTATGTCGTGAAGGCCAATGAACTGGTCGCCGCCGACGAGAGCCTGCAGGGCAAATCGCTGGTCGAACTGATCAAGTCGTCGAAGGGCGGCCTGTTCAACCAGGTCGGCCAGATCTGGAACCACACCTTCTACTGGAACTCGCTGTCGCCGGTGAAGACCGCCCCGACCGGCGAACTGCTCGCCAAGATCGAGGAGGCCTTCGGTTCGGTCGACTCGCTGATCGAGAAGCTCAAGGCAGAGGCCGTCGGCCACTTCGCCAGCGGCTGGGCCGCGCTGATCCTGAAGGACGGCAAGCTGGAAGTGACCAGCTATCATGACGCCGACACCCCGGTCGCACATGAAGGCCACGCACCGCTGCTGATCCTCGATGTGTGGGAACATGCTTACTATATCGACTATCGCAACCTGCGCCCGGCCTATGCCGAAAAGCTGCTGAAGGAAGCGATCAACTGGGACTTCGCTGCCCTCAATCTCGACGGCCAGGGCGCCAGCCGCGCCGACCAGTCGGCCTGATTGCGGCAGGCCCGGTCAGGGCCTGATCCACAGGATCGATGACAGAAAGACCGTCCGGTGCGCAGGCGCCGGGCGGTCTTTCTTTTTACAGGCTTTGCGCGCTTTGCCCGCCCGGCGCTCCAATCCCCTCTTAACGCCGGCCGACGCATGATCGCACGGGGCAGGGAGGACGATCGCGATGAACATGGACGAGTTGGGCACGCAGCATGAGGAGATCGCCCTGATCGCCGCGCAACTGCGCCAAGCGATCGCCGATTCCGACCAGCCCCAGGCGGTGAGCGCGCTGCGCTGGCAACTGGCGCGCAAGCTGATGGCCCATCTCGCGCTGGAGGATCGCATCCTCTACCCCGCGCTCCAGCGCCAGGGCGACGATCGCGTCCGCGCCACCGCCGCGCGCATCCAGGCCGAAATCGGCGCCCTGGCCGAGAGTTTCGCCCGCTACATGGCGGCCTGGACCGACGAGCGGATCACCCGCGACTGGCGCGGCTTCTGCGCCGACAGCGGCCGGATATTGGATACCCTCGGCCGGAGGATCGATCGGGAAGAACGCATCCTCTATCCGCTGGCGCGCTCCGTCGACGACCAAACGACAAGCAAGATAGCCCGCGCCGGCTGAACGGCGATCAGGCCGCTTCCAGCTGCGCCACGAACAAATCGGTCGCGCGCTGCAACTCCTGCGCCGTGCGCGACAGGCCGGCCGCCGCGATCGACACCCGATCCGACAGATTCTCGGTATTGCGCGCGACATCGGCGACGGTCGCCATGCGCTGCGCCATATGATCGGCATCGCGGGCGGTATCGCGCGCCGATTGGCCGATCGCCGCCGTCGCATCGCGCTGGTCCGCCACCGCGCGCTGGATCGCCTGCGCCGCCTGCGCCAGTTCCTCGACACTGCCCGCCACGTCCGACAAGGCTTCCTGCGCCACGCCGGCACCCTGCCGCGCAGACCAGGCCAGCGACTGGATTTCCCCCGTCGCACTCGCCGTCTGGCTGGCCAGCTGTTTCACCTCGCCGGCCACCACGGCAAAGCCGCGCCCGACCTCGCCCGCCCGTGCCGCCTCGATCGTGGCATTGAGCGCCAGCAAATTGGTGCGCGATGCGATCTCGGTGATCGAATCGGCAAAGCTGGTGATCGAGGCGGTGCGCCCTTCCATCGCCTGCATCGCTTCATGCCCCGCCACCGACACACGCTGCGCCGCCCCGCCCAGGCTCGCCTGCTGGCTGGCCGCTGCTGCGATCGCGCTGATCGATTCCGACAATTGCTCGATCCGCTGCGCCAGCATCGCCGCGCTGGCCGAGGATTGCCCCGCCGCCGTCATCGTCTCGCCCGTGCCCATGCTCGCCCGGCGCGCCAGATCATGCAGCAGCCCGGCAGATTCCTTGAGTTCGCCCGTCGCCGCGCTGACAGCGCTCACCACGCCTGCCACCGACTGGCGGAACGCGCCGACCAGCGCCAGCGTCTCGCTGCGCCGGTCCTGCGCCATCCGTGTCTTTTCGGCATCCCGGTCGACCCGCAACTGCGCCTCGCGCGCGTCGGACTGGCGCTGGGCATCCATCGCCGATTCCGCCGCATTGCGCCCCGCCTGCGCCTCCCGCGCCAGCCGCGCTGTATCCGCCACATGCGCGTCCTGCGCCAGCAGCAGCGCATGCAATTTGATGCTGAGATAGCCCAGGATCGTGCCCTGCAATATCACGGCAAAGCCATGGACGATGACCCGGCCAAGCTCCGCCTGGCCCGAAAATACCCAATTGGGCGCGACATAGGTCAGCACCAGATGATGCAGCGCGATCAGCACCGACGCCAGCAGGATCGGCCGCCAGTCGTAGAGTACCGCCAGCGAGGCGAGCGCCACGAAGAAATACATGTGCGCGTCCATCTGCCAGACATGGCCGCTCAGCAGGAACAGGGTGATCGCCGGCTGCACCGCCGCCAGCGTCCCCATCGCCAGCCGCACCTCCAGGTCGTTGCGACGCCGCATCACCATCCAGGTCGGCAAGATGTTGGCCAGCGCCGACAGCAGCAGCGCGGGCGCCGCCCGCTCATTGCCGATCATCATGCCGCCAATACCAATGACCACGGTCCAGATCAGGCTGCACAGCAGCAGGATGCGCAGGCCATGCAAGCGCAGGCTGTCGAGGCTTTTGAGTGCCATCAGGCGATCCCCTCTACTGGTTCGCCACAGGCCGCGGCAAAGGCCCGCAGCGGCAATATGCCGCCCCGCAACAAGGGTAGCAGCGCGTCGCGCTGCCCCTCCACCACCATCGATCCGGGCAGGCGTCCGCTCGCCACCAGCCGGGCGCCATGAGCCACCGCATCGGGCACCAGATGCGCGCGTGCGCCGGCCGTCATCGGGATCAACAGGATACGCCCCTGTGCCGGCGGATTGCCGTAGAGCAGGGCGAGGCCAAGGAGGATGATTGCAAGCTGAGCCAGCAACACCACTCCGCGCGAGGAAGGAAGCCATATCCGCATGGCGCCCGACCTAGGCAATGTTGGTAAGGATAGGCTTAACACTCACCCAGAATTTACGCATTTTGCGTAAGTCAGTCCGGATCGCGGGCATCCGCCGATGCTGTCAGGTCCAGCGCCACCGCCAGTTCATCCAGATCCGTCCCCGGCCGCACCAGCATCCAGTCGCGGCTCGCGGCGCCATTGACCACTGTGATCGCGCCCCTGGGACAGATACCCAGGCAATTCACCTCGATGATGCCGGCCGCCGCCTTGCGCCCCTTCTTCAGCGACAAATGCCGCCGTAGCGCCTTGGCCAGCCGCTCCTCGCCATCCTTGCCGAAGCCGCCGTCCAGCTTCTTCGAGCATTTGCGGCAGACCAGCACGGCATTATGCCAGTTGGACCGGACATGATCCTTCAATCGCTGGCGCCCCGCGGCTTCCAGGTGCGCCGTTCCTCAGCCGCGCGCAGCACCTCATAGGCGGCCTGGATCGTCTGGAACTGCACCGCCGCCTCGGCATCGCCCGGCTTCACGTCGGGATGATATTCCTTGGCCAGGCTCCGCCAGCTCTTGCGCACCGCCTCGAAATCGGCGTCATCCTCCAGCCCCAGCGCCTGCAGCGCGTGCATCTCGTCGCGCGACCGGCTGCCGTCGCCGGGACCGCCCCAGCTATGATGGGCGCTCGACTGATAGCCGCCGGCATCGCGCCGCTCGGTGCGCTCCCGCTCGGCCCGCTCTTCCTCGTCCAGCCCCTGAAAATAGTCCCAGTTGCGGTTATATTCGGCCGCATGCTCGCTGCAGAAATACCAGCGGTCCGGGCTGTTGGGCGATTTGGGCGCGGGGCAGTTACCCGGCTGGTCACAGCCGAAACGGTCGCAGATGCGCACGCGCTGCGCTTCCCGCGTCGCGCCATAGGCACGCCAGCGAGGAAAACCCCAGTCATTGGATCGGCTCTGTCTTGCCATCGGGCCAAATTAGGGAAGCCGCGCCCGGAAAGCCAGCCCCGCGCCGGGATTAACGGCGGAAAGTCACACCCTGCATGTTGCCGCCGCAGCCAAGGCCACCATCGGGGCGATAGCTTTGCTCATATTTCGCGCGCGTCACGATCTTCGTGCCGTTGGTGCCAAAGATCATCGGCGGATAGGTGATGACGGCCCGCTGGTTGCGGGTCGTGCCGTCCGCCGCAATGTCGAACTGGACCCGCGTCCATCCCTCGACCCCGACGGACACCATGTCCGTGGGATAATCGGCGGAGGACACCGGCGCACTGCGCAGGCTGGGCTTGGCATCGACGATCGAACATTGCTGCGCCGACAATCCGGTCGCGGCATAATCGGCCCGTGCCGCTTCCAGATTGCCGCCGGTCGCCTGCAGGCTCGCCCGCCGCACCAGCGCTGCCACGCGCAGCGGATCATTGGCCGGCAAGGCGCCATCGTCGATCACCGCGTTGAGCAGCGCCTGCGACCCGGCCTTTTCTCGGGGCCTCAGATCGTCATAGGCCAGGATCGCGAAGGTCGCCCGTGAATCGGCTTCGGCCTGATAATCGGCGGCGCGCAACGCATAGGGAGAATCGGCCCGGATACGGATATCCACATGCTCGGCGGCATCATGAACCAGGCGGTCGACCAGCAATTGCGCCAGCGGCGGGGCATCCGCCGTCCGCACCACCTGGCGCAGCAGCGGGCCATAGCTCTCGACATCCTCGCGCGCGGCCATCGATCCGGCGAGCAGTGGAATCAGCACCGGCACCAGTTCCACCGCCGCATCGCCCTTCTGGCTGCGGATCAGCTGCGCCTGCTGCAACAGCAGGGCGCGCTGCCGGGCCATCGGCACATTGTCCAGCACCGGTCCGGGAACGCGCTTGGCCTCCAGCCAGTCGGCCAGCGCCTTGGTCGGCCCTGCCAGCATCGACGGGCCGCCTTCCGCCGTCGAACAACGCAGTTCCAACCGCGTCACGAACCGGAACAGCGCGGGGATCTTCTTCACGTCATCGGGCCTCCACGACCAGTCCCGCACCGCCCGCGCGAACGCCAGCGCCGAAGGGCCGGGACGCGATCCATAGACCGGACGCGCATAGGAAACGGCGCCGCTATCGCTGATGCCGAATTCGACCACGGCATAATCGTCCGGCTGGATGCCATCCTCGCCACAGCGCGGCAGCGCCATATCCGCGCCCTGGGTAAAGTCCTGCTGCGGCATGCGCCCGGCACCGGTATAGACTAGATAATTGCGCGCCGTGTCGCGATGGCCGGCCAGCATGGCGGCGATCGACGCATCCGACCGGGTCACCAGATCATCGAAATCGACCCTGGTGGTCAACCCGCCCTGCTGCTTCACCGCCCGCGCGAACAGCCTTTCGGCCGGATCGAACTGGCCCAGATTGAGCAGCACCCGTCCCCGGATCAGGTCGATATGCGCCAGCGACGCCTTGTCGAACATCTTGGGGTCCGCGACCGCGATGGCATTGGCTGCCTCGGCGGCCTTCAATGCTTCGGCCGGATCGACGAACGTGCCGGCCTGCGCCTGCCCCAGCAGCGCCTGGATGCGCGCCGCCGGCCCCTCCGCTTCGGCCAGCGCCGCGCCGAAATGGGCCAGCGCACCGACATAGTCGAGGTCGCCCATCGACACGCGGCCCAGCGTATAGGCGGCACGATAGCGGTCGGTCGACAGGCTGGCATCATCCCTGGGCAGGGCCGGCGCCGCCTGGTTCAGCAAGTCGCGCGCCTCGGCCCAGCGCGACAGTTCCGCCAGCACCATCGCCTTGCGCACGCGCACGATTGCCAGGCTGCGCGGATTGCGCACCACCCGTCCCTCCAGCGTGGTCAGGATTTCGAGCGCGCGGGGATAGTCCGCCGCCTCGGTGGCTTGCGTCGATTGCTCGAACAATTGCTGGATCGTGCCAGTTGCGGGCGCGGGCGCTGCCGGCGCCGCCTGCTGCATCGCATGCCCGATAGCGGGCATGGCGGCCATCGCCATCAGCAAGGCCAAATATCTGTTACGCAAACCGAATCCCCCCAAGACCGCGGACCGATTATTGCGATAACCTCGCAACAGGGGAAATGCCAGAGGGCCTGTAAGCCGGGTTCTGTCCACCCCCAAAGGGGGATAGGCGACCATTCCTCTAGGGGACGGATTGCTCCGTCCCTCAAGCAACCAACCCGGGCGGTCTCAGTCGAAACAGACCTAGCAGTCAAGCTGCGCGCCGCCCCTATTCGGTCTTGCTCCCGGTGGGGTTTACCGTGCCGTCTTGCGTTGCCGCAGACGCGGTGCGCTCTTACCGCACCCTTTCAATTTCACTGGGCCGAAGCCTTAGTGACCTGCTTTCTGTTGCACTGTCCCTTGGATCACTCCAGCCGGCCGTTAGCCGGCACCGTCATTTCGTGGAGCCCGGACTTTCCTCGCCGTGGAAGTTACCCGCCACGCCGCAGCCGCCCGGCCCTCTGGCACAGGCGCCTATAGGCGCAAAAATCGGGTCAGTCATCCCCTGTCGGCTTGGGCAGCAGCAGGGCGAGCAAAATCGCCCGACATTCGCCGTCGATGACGCCGTCGATCAGTTCGGGGCGGAAGCGCCGCTGGAAGGCGACGACCGCCGGCTCCGGCTCGGCGATGTCATAGCCGAAGCGTTCGAGCGCCAGCATGAAGCCGCTATCGGTCCAATGCGGGTCCATCAGATTCTTGGTCGGTCGGGGCAGCGCCAGCCGCAACCGCGCCAGTTGCGCCCAGGGGAAAAGCTCGCCCGGATCCTGCTTGCGCGCGGGCGCGATGTCGCTGTGCCCGACAATATTGCCGCGCGTGATCCGGTGCCGCTGGACGATGTCATGGACCAGCGGGATCAGCGATCCCATCTGCGCCTCGGGGAAAGGACGATAGCCCCATTCATGGCCAGGGTTGACGATCTCGATGCCGATGCTGGCGCTGTTCACATCGTCGATCCCGCGCCAGTGCGACCGGCCGGCATGCCAGGCGCGTTTGTCCTCGGCCACCATGCGGATGATCTGGCCATCCTCGGTCACGACATAATGGGCCGACACCTTGGATTCGGCGTTAGCCAGCCAGTTGATGGCGCTCGCCGCATCCGGCATACCGGTATAATGGAGCACCAGCATGGTGATCGGCAGGCTGCGCTCGTCATAATTGGGCGACGGTGTCTCGATCATGGGGATGTCGGTCATCGCAAAGGGCCTGTCACCACGAAAAGTCCAGTCTCACGCCCTGTTCCGCCCTGCGTCGCGCCGCGTCATGCAGCCACAGGGGAATCATGGCCGAGACCGGCGCGGCAATCAAGCGTGGTAAATGATCGGCGGACGATTAGCCCGCGCGCCGGGCCGAATTGCCGGCATCGGCCGATGGCCCCCGCCGCGCATAGCTGCCGCGAAATTCGGGATGCGGCACGAATTCCTCGCTCTGGCCGATCACCGCCTCGCCCGCGCCCAGAAGTAGCACCGACCGGTCATGGCTGTGCCGGGCCAGCAGGTCGAACACGCTCTGCCGCCGTTCGGGCGAGAAATAGAGCAGCACATTGCGGCACAGCAGCAGGTCATAGGCGCCGGTCGGCACGCGCGCGGCAAACAGATTATCCTGGCGGAAATCGATCATCCGCCGCAGCTCCGGGTTCGCGCGCCAATCGTCGCCGGCCGGCTCGAACCATTTGATCAGGTCGCCGATCGGCAGGCCACGCTGCACGTCCATCTGCGAAAAGACGCCGCTGCGCGCCTGGTCGATCGCCGCGCTGGAAATATCGGTCGCCAATATCTCGATCCGCCAGCCCGCCCAGCGCGCCGCCTCGTTGCAGAAACGGATCGCCAGCGAATAGGCTTCCTGCCCGGTCGAACAGCCCGCGCTCCAGATCCGCAGCACGCGGTCGCCCCGCTCATCCTGGATGCGCGGCAATATCTGCCGGTGGATGAGGTCGAAAATCTGCAGGTCGCGAAAGAAGCTGCTTTCGTTGTTCAGCAGCGCGTTCACCACATCCTCGTCCAGGCGTGAGTTCCGGCTGCGGAGCAGCTTGCCCGCCAGTTCGTCGATATCCTGCAAGCCATGGTCGCGCAGCACGGGCTTGAGCGCCGTCTCCATGCGCCAGGCCCGCCCCTCGGACAGAACCTGGCCGGTCCGCGCTTCCAGCAGACCTGTCAAAATCCGGGCAGCGCCCGATCCCATTCTGGAAGGGGGCAAGGCCATCAGTCGTTCATCTTTCCGCGTCGTGCGACAAAATCCATGATCGCATGGGGTTCCATCAGGGCACAGGTCAGCCCCGCCCCCGCGACCGATCCCGGCATTCCCCACACCACGCTGCTTGCTTCATCCTGGGCGACGATCCAGCCACCCGCCGCCACGATATCCCGTGCGCCCGCCGTGCCGTCGCGGCCCATGCCGGTCAGCACGATCCCCGCCGCGCCCGCGCCATAGACTTCGGCCATGGCGGCGAACATCGGGTCGACGCCCGGCAGATTGCCCGACGGCGTCCGCTCCGGGTCCAGCACCACGCTCACCCGGCCATGCAGCCCGCGCCGCAGCAGCAGATTGGCGTCGCCCGGCGCGACATAGACGGTGTCGGGCGCCAGCTGGTCGCCGGCCTCCGCCACCTTGACCCGCAGGCTGGTCATGCGTGCCAGTTGCTGCGCAAAATAGACGGTGAAGCTGACCGGCAGATGCTGGGTCAGCAGGATCGGCACGCCCAGCGGCGCGGTCAGGCCGCCAAACAACTGGCTAAGCGCATGGATGCCGCCGGTCGAGGCACCGATACCCAGACATGCCAGCGGTTCGATGCCTCGATCGACCGACAATGAAGGGGCCGGACGCTGGGGCATGGGCACCGGCGCATCGCCGCCAAACAACCGGCCGAGCCGATCAATCAATGCCTGAGGAAACTGTTCGCCAAAGCTGCCGCTGCCCGGTTTCGAAAGAATGTCGCTCGCGCCCAACGCCAGCGCCTCGATCGCTGCAGAGCTTCCCTCTTCGCAACGCCCGGACAGGATCGCCACCTTGCCCTGCGGATTGGACCGCAGGATCGCGGGCAATGCCGCAAGGCCGCTCTGCCCCGGCAGCTCGATGTCGAGCAGCACCAGGTCGACGCTATGCTCGGCCAGATAGCGCAGCGCATTTTCCGCGCTGTTGGTCTTGTGGACCACGCTAAAGGCCGGATCGGCGTTCAGGATGCGCTCGATCACCGTGCGCACCACCACCGAATCGTCCACCACCAGCGTGCGCACCGCGGCAGCGGTGTTACGGCTGAGGCTGACCATGGTCGGCACAAAGGCGGTCATTGACGGGCTTTCAGAACGAAGGGGCTGGGAAAGACGGCGATATCCTCGAAAGGAGGGACCGGGCCTAGATGACCCCGACGATCGCCAGCTTGCTTTCCAGCGTCTCGCGATCGAACGGCTTCATCACATATTCGTCGGCCCCGGCTTCCACCGCCGCCTTGATATGGCCGATGCCATTTTCCGTGGTGCAGAAGATGATCTTGGGCCGGGCCTCCATCTTGGTGGCCGACAGCGCCTGCAGAAATTCCATCCCGCTCATCACCGGCATGTTCCAGTCCAGCAGCACCACGTCGGGCAGGCTGGCCTCGCACTGGGTCAGGGCATCCTGCCCGTCCACCGCTTCGGTCACGGTCAGGTCCAGCGATTCCAATATGTGGCGTGCCACTTTGCGGATGACCTTGGAATCATCGACGACCAGGCAGTTCTTCATGAAGCGTCCCTTTGATTTTTACGTGCCGGGAGGAGAGGCGTAAACGCCAAAGGCGAGGAAATGGTAAACGACGCGGCCAAGCGATCAGGCCGCCTGCGCCTGCGCGCCGGCCTCGATGAAACCGGCCAGCGAAACGAGCAGATGGGGGATGCCCTCATGTTCCACGACGCCGCGCGCAAAGGGCATCCAGGCCGAATCGAGTTGCCCCCGCAGCGGCAGTTCCCCTTCGGGCACGCGGCAGATATCCGACACGCCATCGACCATCAGGCCATAGCTATGGCCGCTGATATTGGCGATGACGGCCAGGTCGCGCTGGTCGGCCGGCGTGGCATGACCGTGAATCAGCGCGGCGACGTCGATGATGGTCAGCACCCGGCTGCGCAGCGCGGACAGGCCCGCCACATGCGCGCCCATGCCCGGCACCGGGGATACATCGATCAGTTTGACAACCGCCTCGACCTCACTGGCATCGACCGCGATGCGGGCGCCCGCCAGCGTCGCCAACAGATAAAGTTGCTCCATCGCTCTTCCTCTTATCCGCGCGTGCCGGACAGCGCCGCCATCAGCGCATCCTGGTCATAGCGGTAGATGCTGGCATCCATTGGCCCGGTGCCCCGCGGCGTGGCGCGCAGATGCACCACCCGACAGCCCATGATCTCGGCCACCTGGCCGACATCACCCGCCGAATAGAGCACGATATCCTGCGCATCGACGGCGTCGCCCGGCAGGCCCAGCACCACTTCATGCCCCGCCTGGCGCAGCAACGGTGCCAATATCTCGCGGGTCCAGCCATCCTCCGCATCGGCCAGCAGGCAACGGCCCCGGCTGTGCGGCGCGATCGGCTCCTGCGGCAGCGCGGCGAACAGGGCGAAGGGGTTGATGACCTCCAGATGTTCGCCATCGACCACCGCGACACCGCTCAATACGCCGTGCATCGCCACCATGTCGGGCACCAGCGGCATCTGGACGATGTCCAACACCGCCGCGACCGGATAGCAGGCTTCCAGGCTGCCATCGCGCAGGCGCAGCGCGCAGACCTTGCCATCGTCAAAGCCATGCTGCCCGTTCACGACCGGCACCAGCCGCTCGTCCAGCCGGACGAACGCCTGACCGCCCGACCGGCCGAACAGCCCGGCATCGATATCCTCGACCCGCTCGATCAGCGAAAGGCGCAGCAGGCGCCGTTCGCCCGACAATTCCTCGAAACGCAGCGCCGCCACCATTTCGACGCCAGCCTCCTCGGCTGCAGCGTCCGCCACCGCGCCATGGGCGCGATCGTCGATCAGGTTCGGCAACCGCGCCGCATTGGCCAGGCCCGCCGCATCCAGCAGCAGCATCGGCTTGCCATTGTCGGGCAAGGTCATGCCGGCATAGACGCCGCTCGCCATCACCAGCGGCGATGCGGGACGGATCACCAGTTCCTCATGATTCTCCACGGCGGACACGCCCATGGCAAAGGGCACGCCGGTCGCCGATCGCACCACCATCACGGCGCGCGGCCCGACCTGCTGCGGCTTGTCCATGCCCAGCACATCTTCCAGGTCGATCATCGAATGGCGGAGCGACCGGATCGTCGCGATCTTGGCGCCACCGACATCGGCAATTTGCATCATCTCGTTATTGTCATGCAGTATCTCGACCACCGCCGCGCGCGGGATCGCGAAATGCAGCCCGCCGGCGCGCACGATCAGGCCCGGAATGATGGTCAGCGTCAGCGGCACGCGCAGCGTGATGCGCAGCCCTTGTCCCGGATGATTGTCGAGCGCGATGACGCCACCGATCCGTTCGATATTGGCGCGCACCACGTCCATGCCGACGCCACGGCCCGACACCGCCGTCACCTTGGCGGCCGTCGTCAGTCCCGGCTGAAAGATCAGGTCCAGCTTGTCCTGCTCGGTCATCCGCGCCGCCGCATCGGGCGTCAGCCGCCCGGAGGCGATCGCCTTTTCCACCAGCCGCGCGGTGTTGATGCCGGCGCCATCGTCGCCGATCTCGATCACGATCTGATTGCCCGACTGGCGCGCCTCCAGCCGCAGCCGACCGGCCTCCGGCTTGCCCGCCGCGCGCCGCCGCTCGGGTGTCTCGATGCCATGGTCGATGCTGTTGCGCACGATATGGGTGAGCGGGTCGACGACCATCTCCACCATCTCGCGGTCCATCTCGACGTCGCCACCCTCCAGCGTCAGGTCGATGCGCTTGTCGAGATCGCGGCTCAGGTCGCGCACCATGCGCGGCATCGCCGCGAACAGGCGCTCGACCCGCTGCATGCGGGTCTTGGAAATCACGTCGCGCATGTCCGCGACACAGGTGGACAGCCGCTCGAACGCGCTGTCCAGTTCGGGATCGGCGGACCGGTCGCGCAGCTTGCGCGACAATTCGTTGCGCGCCAGCACCATGTCCGACACGCCGTTCATCAACTGGTCGATCAGCGACAGCGGCAGGCGGATGGTGCGCAGCGCCTGGCCCTGGCGCACGGCCGCGACCGGGGCTGCCGGTTCTTCCGGCTCCGCTTCCGCCGCGGGCGCGGCCGGCGCCTCCACCTGCGTCAGCGCCCCGATCAGATATTCATCATTCTCGTTGGGCAGGGCCGCACCGCGCGCTACCGCCTCGGCCAGTTCGCCGATCCGGTCCATGATCGCCAGCACCGCGCTGACGGTCGCGGGATCGGGCTTGCGATTGCCGGCGCGAATCTCCGACAGCACATCTTCGGCCGCATGACTCAATTTCTCGAAGCGCGGCAGATTGAGGAAGCCGCAGCTCCCCTTGACCGTGTGAAAGAAGCGGAAAATGGCGTCCAGCCGCTGGCTGTCGGCCGGATTGGCCTCCCAGGCGACGACCTCGCCCGCCAGAGCCTCCAGCGTTTCCTGCGTTTCGGATATGAATTCCTGAAGTAACTCGTCCATTCCCACGACCTTTGGATGCGCGCGAGGGCACCATGGCCGGCCGTGGTTAAGGGGCCGTTAAAGGCGCGGACAGGCAAAGAAAAAGGGCGTCGCAAGCGCGACGCCCCCTTTTGGCCCGATAGTCGGTGCCGCAGCGGATCAGGGCTGCTTCTTCTCCACCGCATCGGCGGCCGCTTCGCCCGCTTCGCGGGTGGCGTCGGCCTTGTTCTCCAGCGCGTCGGCCGCGTTTTCGGCAGCGTTTTCGGCGTTACCCGACAGGTTGTCGGCCATCGCTTCCATGTTCGCGGCCTGGTTGTCGAGAGCGTCCGCCTGATTCTCGTAGGCATTCTCGACCTTGTTTTCCTGCTTGGAATCGCACGCGGCGAGCGAGACCATGCTGGCAAGGCCAAGGATTGCGACGAAGCTTTTCACAGCGTTTTCTCCTGTTGCGCCCCCTCAGGGCTGACATGTTCGACACGAGGTTCGGGATGATCGTCGCCATCCCGAACCCTGACGCCGATCAACCGGCCGCGTCCCCAATGGTTCCCGTCAGGGCCTCGATTCGTCGCAATCGCTTATTTTTTCAGCGAGTCGCGAATCTCGCGCAGCAGCACGATATCTTCCGGCGTGACAGCCGGTGCCGGCGCTTCCTCGGGCTTGGTCAGAACCTTGTTCACCAGCTTCACCAGCAGGAAGATGATGAAGGCCAGGATGATGAAATTGACCAGCACGGTCAGGAACTGGCCCCAGCCGAACATCGCGACGCCCGCCGCCTTCAGGTCGGCATAGCTGTTGGGATTGCCCTTGAACCCCTCGGGCAGGTCGCCCAGGCGCAGGAAGTAGCCCGAAAAATCCGCACCACCGAAAAGATAGCCGACCACTGGCATGATCAGATCATCGGTCAGCGACTTGGTGATGGTGGCAAAAGCGCCACCGATGATGACACCGACCGCAAGGTCCATGACATTGCCGCGATTGATGAAAGTCTTGAATTCCGAAATCAGCCCCATGACGAACCTCTTGTCCTGCCTTCGATAAACTCTGCATGGCCCGTTGCGCGCCATCCGACAACGCCCTATTTCCGTCAGCGAAACAGAGCCGAGGATGTTCCATGCTTTTCCCGCGTCGCCTCTCCCGCCTTTTGCTGCCGGTCATGGGCGCGCTCGCGCTGTCCGCCTGCGGCATCAACAGCGTCCCCTCTGCCGAGGAAAATGCCAAGGCCAAATGGGCCGACGTCCAGGCGCAATATCAGCGCCGCGCCAACCTGACCGGCAACCTCGTCGCCACGGTCAAGGCGGCTGGCAAGCAGGAACAGGCGACCCTGACCGCCGTGACGGAAGCGCGCGCCAAGGCGACCTCGATCCAGATCAATGCCACCGACCTGTCCGATCCGGCCAAGGTCGCGCAATATCAGGCCGCACAGGCGCAGCTCAGCCAGGGGCTTGGCCGCCTGCTCGCCTCGGTCGAGGCCTATCCCGACCTCAAGACCAACGAGAATTTCCTGCAACTCCAGTCGCAGCTGGAAGGCACGGAAAACCGCATCGCCGTCTCGATCCGCGACTATAATGAAGCGGTGCAGGCCTATAATACCCGCATCCGCACCTTCCCCGACGCGATCGGCGCGAAGCTGATCCACGGCGCCAAGCCGATGGCTCCGTTCCAGGCGGTCACGCCCGGCGCGGAAGAAGCGCCCAAGGTCGACTTCGGCAATTGAGCCGATAACGATGCTCAGGCGCCTGCTTCTGGTCCTTGCGCTGCTGGTCTTCATACCGGCGGCGCAGGCACAGACGTTCCCTAAACTGACCGGCCAGGTGGTCGATGCCGCCAACCTGCTCTCGCCGCAGCAGGAACAGGCGCTGACCGCCAAGCTCGCCGCGCTCGACAAGCAGAGCGGCCGGCAAGTGGTGGTCGCGACCGTCCCCGATCTCCAGGGCTATGAGATTGGCGACTATGCCTATCAGCTCGGCCGCAGCTGGGGCATCGGCAGCAAGGAGAAGGACGACGGCACGATCCTGCTGGTCGCCCCGAACGAGCGCAAGGTGTGGATCGCCACCGGCTATGGTGTCGAGGGCATCGTCACTGACGCGCTTGCCTCGCGCATCTATCGCACCGCCATCATCCCGCGCTTCAAGGCGGGCGACTTTCCCGGCGGCATCGATGCGGGCGTGAACGAACTCGCCACCCTGCTGACCCTGCCGCCCGAGGAGGCAAAGGCACGCGCCGCCGCGGCCGAGGCGGATGAGCGCAAGGGCGACAGCGGCGGCGGCGCCGTGATGCTGGTCTTCTGGGTCATCGTGATCGTCATCGTCGCCATCTCCATGTTCGCCAGCCGCGGCGGTCGCGGAAGGCGTTATAGGGGCGGCGCCGGCCCGGTCATCATCTGGGGCCCGTCCGACAGCGGCTGGGGCGGCGGCGGTGGTTCCGGCTGGGGCAGCGGCGGTGGTGGCTGGGGCGGCAGCGATGGCGGCGGCTTTTCCGGCGGCGGCGGCAGCTTTGGCGGCGGCGGTGCGGGAGGCAGCTGGTGAAGCCGGTACAGTTCAGCGAACGCGATCATGACCTTGTCTCGGCCGCCGTGATGGAGGCCGAAAAGCAGACATCGGGCGAGATCGTGCCGATCGTCGCGCGCCGGTCCGACGCCTATCATGATGTCGGCCTGCACTGGGCGATCGGCACCGTCTTCGTCGCCCTCGCCTTCTTCGCCGTCTTCCCGGACTATCTGCGCGACCTGGCCGGCCGGCTGATGGGCGATTGGGACCATCAGGTCGCCGACTGGAAGATGCTGACCATATTGCTCGGCGACCTCATCCTCGACTTCCTCGTGGTGCGCTATCTGCTCGCGATCATGCCGCTCCGCATGGCGCTCACCCCGCGCGCGACCAAGGCGCGCCGGGTCCGCCGCCGCGCCATATTGCTGTTCCGCGCCGCCGCCGAGGCCCGCACTGCCGGCCGCACCGGCGTGCTCATCTATCTCTCGCTCGACGAGCATCGCGCCGAAATCGTCGCCGACAAGGCGATCAACGATCGCGTCACGCCCGAAACCTGGGGCGAGGCGATGGCGCTGCTGATCGATGCGGTGCGCGACGACCGGCCGGGCGAAGGGCTTGCCCTTGCCATCGGCCGGGTCGGCGCGATCCTGGCGCCGCACTTCCCCCGCGCCGCCGACGACATCAACGAACTGCCGGACAGACTGATCGAATTATGAGCGACAATGACTGGAACGCGCCCGAGGAAATCATGTGGACCGGGCGCTTCATCACCGCGAAGAAGCGCGGCAAATGGGAATATGTCGGCCGCGCCCGCGGCATACGCGCCGCCGTCATCCTGGCGATCGACGAGGATGCGGACGGCCGCCATGTCCTGCTGGTCGACCAGTATCGCGTGCCGCTCGGCAAGCGCTGCATCGAACTGCCGGCCGGCCTGGTCGGCGATCATGACGCCGGCGAGGACGCCAGCCTCGCCGCCAGCCGCGAACTGGAGGAGGAGACCGGCTATCTTCCCGGCCGCCTCGAATCGCTCGGCGAATTTTTCAGCTCGCCCGGCATGGTCTCGGAAAGCTTCACCCTGTTCCGCGCCCATGATCTGGTAAAGACCGGCGAGGGCGGCGGCGGCGACAGCGAGGATATCCGCGTCCACCGCATCCCCCTCGCCACCCTGCCGGACCAGATCGCCGCCTGGCGCGAACAGGGCTTCGCCATGGACGTGAAACTGCTCCTGCTCCTCGGCGCGGGGTTCATGGCCTGAATGCAAACATACCGCGCCCCTCCCTTCCAGGGAGGGGTTGGGGTGGGTAGCGAGCGCAGCGAGCTTCTGCCCCATCGATGTGGACCGCCGCTTGCGCAGCATCCCCCCCCCTCACCCCACCCGATACCAGTCCGCCACCCGGTCGAGCGCCAGCCCCAGCACCAGCTTGCCGGCGCGGCTGGGCCAGCCCAGCGCCTTCTCCGCCGGCCCCAGCCCCTCGCCCGCGCACACCACTCGCCATAATATATCGGCCAGTCCCGGCCCCGCCGCCCGCACCGCGTCGTCGAACCGCTCGCGCGCCGAGAGCTGCGCGGCGCTCGGATCGGGCATCGCCGCCGCACCGCCCCGTCGCCGTTCCGCCGGCGCCCCGTCCCAGCGCATCGTCACCCGCGCGCCCAGTCCCGCCTGCTCCCAGTCGCGCCGCAGCCTCTCGCCCGCCGCAAGCTGCCGGTCGCTCACATGGCCCCGCGCATGCAGCCAGCCGAGCGGCGATTCCCCCAGATGCAGCTTCACCGCCTGCATCGTGCCGGCAGGGTCTTCGATCATCTGGTCGACAAAATGGGCGGCCATGGCGGCATCTCCTGACAGGATGGGAAAGGCCAGGGGCTTGCCATGACGGATAATCTGTAGGAAAGAGAAAACCAAATAGGTTATCAATCCGAGGACTGCCATGATCACCCGCATCCGCGAGGTCCGCAAGGCCAAGGGCCTGACGCTGGAACAGGTAGGCCTGCTCTGCGTGCCGCCCACCACCGCCCAGACGATCGGCCGGCTCGAAACCGGCACCCGCACCGTCTCGGTCAAATGGCTGAACCGCATCGCCGACGCGCTCGGCGTCACCAGCGCCGAACTGGTCGCCCTGCCCGGCCAGAGCGAAGTGCCGGTCGCCGCGCTGCTCGGGCCGGAGGGCGCGCGCGCGCCCGTCCGCGCCCTGTCCTTCCCGCCGCCCGTGCCCGCCGACGGCATGATCGGCATCCAGGTCAATGCCAGCATCGGCGACTATCGCAGCGGCGACGCCATCTGGTGCCGCCGCATCGCCCCGGCCGATTTCGCCAGCGCCTTGAACCGCGACGTCCTCTTCCCCCGCCCCGCCGGCCGCTACCTGTTCGGCCGTCTCATCGGGCGCGAGGGTGACCGGCTCCAGATCCTGCCACTCGGCCATGGCGCCCGGCAACAGGTGCTCACCGACCCGCCCTGGGGCGCAGTGGCAGTGCAACTCGTCCGACGGCTATAGCCAAGCGCCGCCGCCATGCCTAAGCCTCGCTTAACCGCCGTGCAGTAGGGAAGGCCCATGACACTCAACGTCCTCACGCTTTCCACGCTCTTCCCGGACATGAGCCGGCCCAATTTCGGCGTTTTCGTGGAGCGACAGGCGCGCGAACTGGCGAGCCGCCCCGACGTCAGCGTCACCGTCGTCGCCCCGATCGGCATGCCGCCCTGGCCGCTATCACGCGCCGGCCGCTACGCCCCGCTGCGCGCCCTGCCGGCCAAGGAGCGGTGGAAGGATCTGACCGTCTATCGGCCGACCTTCCCGATCATCCCGAAATTCGGTGGCCGCACCAATGTGCTCACCATGACCCGCGCCATCCTCCCACTGGTCAGGCGGCTGCACGCCCAGACCCCATTCGACGTGATCGACGCCAGCTTCTTCTTCCCCGACGGTCCAGTGGCCCAGCGCCTGTCCAAGGCGCTCGGCATCCCCTATTCGGTCAAGGCGCGCGGTGCCGATATCCATTATTGGGGCACGCAACGCGGCACCAAGAAGATGGTGAAGCGCGCGGCCGACGGCGCTGCCGGCCTGCTCGCCGTATCGGCCGCGATGCGCCGCTCCATGGGCCGGATGGGCATCGATGCCGACAAGATCCGGGTGCATTATACCGGCGTCGATCTCGACCGCTTCGAAATCGCCGACCGCGATCAGGCCAAAGCCGCACTCGGCTTCGAAGGCCCGCTCATCCTCTGCGTCGGCGCGCTCATTCCGCGCAAGGGCCAGGATATTCTGGTCCGCGCCCTGCCCCAATTGCCCGGCGCCACCCTGCTGCTCGCCGGCCAGGGCCAATATCGCCGGATGCTCGAAAATCTCGCGCAGGAACTGGGCGTCGAACGGCGCATCGGCTTTCTTGGCTCGGTGCCGCATGACCGCTTGCCGCGTCTCTATGCCGCCGCCGACGTGATGGCGCTGCCGTCCGAATCCGAAGGGCTCGCAAATGCCTGGGTGGAATCGCTCGCCTGCGGCACGCCCATTGTCATCACCGATGTCGGCGGTGCCCGCGAGTTGCTCGACCGCCCGGAAGCCGGCAAGATCGTCGAGCGCGAACCCGAAGCCCTGGGCGAAGCGATCGGCGACCTGCTCGCCGACCCGCCCGAGCGCGAAGCCGTCCGCGCCGCGGCCCTGCGCTTCACCTGGACCGCCAATGGCGACGCCCTGTTCGATCATCTGCAGGGAATCGCGCGGATGCACAAATCCACGTCAATCAACGGAAGCACTTAAATCCATCACAATAAACTGGATGATACGCCCATCAGATTTACGACCGAGCCGATGCAGCCGGATCGCGTTGGCACCAGGCCTACCGCAATCCTTCAATCATGCACTTTTGGCTGCGAACCATATATTATGCCAGCGCTCCGAACTGCCGACATAGGCCGGCAAGATGATCTCATCGACAGAAAAACCCGCCTGCTCCAGCCTTTCCGCGAAGAGGTCATCGCCATAGGATGACCAGATCGACAGCAGGCCCCCGGGTTTCAGCGCGGCATGGGCTGCGGCCAGACCGTTCGAAGAATAGAGCCTATCGTTCGCCACGGTGATAAAGCCATCCGGTCCGTTATCGACGTCCAGCAGGATTGCATCAAACCGTTCCCGCTTTTCGACAATCACATCATAGACATCCGCCATGCGCAGCTTCACCCGCGGATCCTTGAGACTTGCGCCAAACAGGTGAGACAAAGGGCCTTTTGCCCAGGTCAATATCTTGGGAACCAGCTCCGCAACGGTTACCGATGCCTCGGTGCTCCATGCCTTGAGCGCCGCATCCAGCGTAAACCCCATGCCAAGACCGCCGATCAGAATATGTCCATCCTGGCGCCTCAGACGTTCGCTTGTGAGCGTCGCCAGCGCCTTTTCGGATATATGATCCTGGCTGCCCATGAGTTCATCATCGCCGAACTGGATGGAAAACTCCTTGCCGCATCGCAGCAAATGGAGCTGCCCACCGCCGGGTATGTCTGCAATATCCACGGTGATTATAGGGGGCCGAACATCGGGTCCGATCTCGTCCAGCCGATCTTCAGTGGCCCGATGCGACACTTGGCATGGGACGACGCTTGCCCGATCCGATGATCGAGGACTGCGCGCTTCGATACGATTCATGCTTTTCCTGCCGCGCTCGTAAATCAATCGCGACGTAAACCAGGATGGCATCCATTACGCGGTGACGATCGACCATGCCCGGCGCCGGCAAGCATGGCAAGGGCGGCTCGGCTGAGCATGCCTCCCGACACTTTCCCGAAAATGTAATATGGCGTGCCACCTCTTTCCTTTTTCGCCTGTCCCACTGCCCCCGGTAGCGCTTCAGTGTTGCCTCATCATCGCTTAGCTATAGCCCCATAGGCGCGCGCCTCATCGCGGCGATTGCACCTGCTTCACGCAAATCCGTCCAAAAATGCCCGGCGCATGCCGCGCAACGCTATGAACGTCGCGCTGTCGCGTCGCGCCGATGCACCAGCCCCCTTTTCTTCCCGCCGCCGATCCGCAACCATGGCCGCTTCACAGGGGAGATACTCATGATGGAACAGGCGGATCGACGGACCATGTTGAAGGGCGCGGCGATGGGGGCGGCGCTGCTGGCGCCGGGTGCGGGGTTGGCCGCCGCCGGCGGCGACCGGGCGAAGCTCGACCGGGCGATCGCCGCCAATCATGACGCCGCCGTCGCCCGGCTGCGCGACTGGATCGCCCTACCCTCGATCGCGGCCGAGGACCGCGACATGGAAAAGGGCTGCGCCCATATGATGATGCTGGCCAAGGAGGCCGGCTTCCAGAAGGTGGAGCGGGTGCCGACCGACGGCGCGCCCGGCGTCTTTGCCACCATGGACAACCGCGCCAGGCGCACGCTCGGCCTCTATTTCATGTATGACGTCAAGCAATATGACCCGGCCGAATGGAGTTCGCCCCCGCTCGAAGGGCGGATCGTCGACAGGCCGGGGCTGGGCAAGGTGATGGTCGGTCGCGGCGCCACCAACCAGAAGGGGCCGGAAAGCGCGATGCTCGCCGCGCTCCACGCCTTCCGCACCGCCGGCATCAGGCCGCCGGTCAACCTGGTGCTGGTGGCGGAGGGCGAGGAGGAGATCGGATCGCCCCATTTCGCCCAGATCGTCCGCCGCCCCGATGTGCTGGCCGCGCTCAAGCCGTGCAGCGGCGTAATCATCCCCGCCTCCTGGCAAAGCCCGGTCGATGGCGGCGTGGCGATCAATCTGGGTGCCAAGGGCGTGGTCGAACTGGAACTGGTCGCGTCGGGCGAGGCCTGGGGCCGGGGTCCGGCCAAGAACATCCATTCCAGCTACAAGGCGATCGTCGACAGCCCCGCCTGGCGCCTGGTCGAGGCGCTGGGTACGCTCGTCACGCCTGACGGCAACACGCCCGCGATCGATGGCTGGTTCGACAAGGTGAGGCCGCTTACGCCCCGTGAAAAGGCGCTGATCGCCGGGAGCGCGGCCAAGCGTTCTTCCGCCGACGAGCTGAAGCAGCTCGGCGTCAAGCAATGGGTCGGCGAGACCGGCTGGCAGGAGACGCTGGAGCGGCTGGCGGCGATGCCGACCGTCAATATCGAGGGGCTGGTGTCGGGCTATACCGGGCCGGGCGGCAAGACCATCCTGCCCGGCCGCGCCGTGGCCAAGCTCGACCTGCGGCTGGTGCCGAACCAGACGATGGAGGATTGCGTTGCCAAGCTGAAGGCGCATCTCGCCAAGCGCGGCTATGGCGACATCGCGGTCAATGTCTCGGGCGGCTATGACCCGACCGAGACAGCGGAGGACAGCCCGCTCATCAAGGCGGAACGCGCCACCTATGAACGCGCCGGGGTAAAAACCAGCGTCTATCCGCGCCTCGCCGGGTCATGGCCCGGCTATGTCTTCACCTCCGCCCCGGTGTCGCTGCCCGCCGGCCAGTTTGGCCTGGGCCATGGATCAGGCGCCCATGCGCCGGACGAATATCTGCTGATCGACAGCAGCAATCCCAAGGTGATGGGCTATGACGGCGCCACCGCCGGCTTCGTCGATTTTCTCTACCAGATGGCCATGGTTTAGAGCGGCAGCAGGCGGGCCTTGCCGTCCGGCGTCGGGAACCGCCCCTCGTCGAACGGCAGCTCGCCCCAGCGCCAGGGGGTCAGTTCCTCATAGGCGGGGTTGGAAATCGGGGCATGGCGGCGCAGGTTGAGCAGCCGCGCGCCGTCATTGCCATAGGCGGTCAGCCGCACATGCTCGCGATAGATTTCCGCCGCCCATTCATAATGAAATGCCGCCTGCCAGCCCATGGCGCGCGCGACCCGGGTGACGATCCACCAGTCTGGCTTGGCGCCGCCGGGCAGCGGGAACAGCCGGCGCTGGCGGCTGATCAGCCGGTCCGCCCCGGTCAGCGTGCCGTCCTTCTCGACCCAACTCGCCGATGGCAGCACGATGCCGCGCCCGTCCCGCTCGGCATCGGCCCAGGGCGTGGAACGGATCGCCAGCGGCGCCGCGTCCAGCGCGTCACGCAGCCAGGCCGGATCAATGCCGTCGCCGCCAATGCTCCACAGCGCGCGGATGCGCCCGTCCCGCACCGCTTCGGCCAGTTCCGCGCCGTCCAGCCCCGGCCCGGTCGCCATCGCCTGCGCCGACCAGAAACGGGCTATTTCGGCCATCGCCTCCGCCGTGAAGCCGCGATGCGCCGCCAGCCCCGTCGCATTGCAGCCGACCTCGCGCCCGCCCATGCCATTGGCTGCGGCCGTCATGGCAAAGGGCGCTGCCCCCGGCCTGCCGATCCGTCCCGTCGCCAGATGGAAATCGATCACCGCCCGCGCCAGCCCCTCGTCCGCGCCGCCAAACAGCGTCACGATCCGCGGCACGGCCGCGATCCGGTCATAAAGCGCGCGCAGTTCCACCGGCGACAGACCGCAACTGCGCGCCACCGACCAGAGGTCATGGCGGGTCCGCAGTTGCGCCCAGAAATCGTCGGGCACGCTGACACTGCGCGCCAGATAGTCGCCATCGGTCGCGCCGACATCATGGCAATGGCGCAGCAACCCGGCGATCCAGGACGCCATGCCGTCGCGCGGCAGGTCGATGCGGAGGTCCGCCTCGATGCTCGTCCCCTCGCCCGGCGCCGCCAGCAGCAGCAGTTCAACGCCCTGCTCGGCCCGCGCCGCCGCGATCCGCGCATTCAGCACCGGATGATCCTGCGCCAGATCTGCGCCGATCATCAGGATCAGTTCGGCCCGCTCGATATCCTCATAGGCGGCGGGCATCACATCCTCGCCATAGGCCGCGCGCTGCGCCAGCGCCGCGCCGTCATTCGCCGCCCAGCCCGCATCGACATGAGCCGAACCGATGAAGCCCTTCATCAGCTTGTTGGCGACGTAATAATCCTCGGTCAGAAGACCGCCGCCGACATGCAGCGCCACGCTGTCCGCGCCATGCTGGGCGACCACTGCCGACAGCCGCCGCGCGACCTGCGCGATCGCCTTCTCCCAGCGTTGCGGCCGACCGTCGATCATCGGCTGGAGCAATCGTCCGTCCAGCCCGACCTCTTCCGCAATCTCCAGCCCGCGCCCGCACAGCCGCCCGGCATTGGCCGGATGCATCCGGTCGCCTTCGACCATCAGGTCGCGATCCTCGCCGGTGATGGCGCGCAGGCCACAGCCGACGCCGCACCGGCCGCAAAGCGTGCGTATCACTGCCATGTCAAAGGGCTGCGCGGGTCCGGCCGGAACGGACGAAGGAAAGAAGTATCGGCGTCACCAGAGTCTGCTTAGCGGATCGAACGCAGCGACAAAAGCATGTGCCGACAATTGCATGGCCGCGGCGCCGGGCGCACAAGGCGGCCATGCGCTTCCTTCATCCGATTCCGCTCCTGCTGCGCGCGCTCGCGCTCCTGTCCCTTTTGCTGTCACCATCCTGGGCAGCTGCGCAGGACAAGCGCGGGCCACTGGTGCTTGCCGCCGCCAGCCTGCAGGAATCGATGAATGCCGCCGCCGATGCCTGGGCGCGGCAGGGCCGTGCCCGCCCGGTCCTGTCCTTCGCCGCCTCCTCGGCACTGGCCCGGCAGGTCAAGGCCGGCGCCCCCGCCGACCTGTTCGCCTCCGCCGACGAGGATTGGATGGACGATATCCAGAAGGCCGGCTTCGTCGCGCGCGGCAGCCGCACCGACATGGCCGGCAACCGGCTGGTGCTGGTCGCCCCGGCCGGCAAGCCGGTACGGCTGCGCATCGGCCGCAACATGCCGCTGGCCGCAGCGCTGAACGGCGGCCGCCTGGCCATGGCCGATCCCGACGCCGTGCCGGCGGGCAAATATGGCAAGGCGGCGCTCACCGCGCTCAACGTCTGGCCCTCGGTCGCGGACAAGGTCGCGCGCGGCGACAGCGTGCGCGCCGCCCTCGCCCTGGTCGAGCGCGGTGCCACCCCGTTCGGCATCGTCTATGCGACCGATGCCCGCGCCTCGAAATCGGTGCAGACGGTCGGGACTTTCCCGACCGGCAGCCATCCGCCGATCCGCTATCCGGTGGCGCGGCTGACCGCCAGTCGCCACCGCGACGCGGAAGGCTTCCGCCGTTTCCTGCTGTCGGCGCAGGGCCGGGCGATCCTTGGCCGTTACGGCTTCAGCGCGCCCTGATCCCTGTCAATATCGCTGTCTATTTCTGGCAGGCGACGATCGCGTCGATCACCGACAGCGTTTCCTGCGGATCGCGCACGCGCACCGTGTCGAGCCCCAGTTCCTTAGCCGGATAGTCGTTGCCACCCGGGAAGATGGCGTCGCCGATGAACATCATCGCGTCGAGCGCGATGCCGCTCGCATCGCGCAGCTTCTTGAGGCCATAGGCCTTGTCCACGCCCTCGCGCGTGATGTCGATCGACGTCGCGCCGCCCATGTTGATCGACAGGCCCGGCAGGCGCTGGCGCAGGTCGGCCTGGATGATCTTGCGCTTGGCGAAATCCGGATCCCAGCCTTCCTTGGCGTGGATCGGCGCCTGCTGGCCCAGCGCGGAGAAGGTGATCTGGCTGCCGCGATCCTCGATCCGCTCGCCCCAGGTCTGCTCGGGCACAAAGCCGGTCGCTTCCAGCGCCGCGTCGAACGCTGCCAGGATCGCCGCCTTCTGCGCCGCATCGAACAGTTCGGCATAGACCGGGGTCCAGGCGCCCTGCTGATGGGTGTAAAGCTTGGTGCCGGTCGTGGGCATCAGCCACAGCCGCGACAGGTCCGCGTCAGCCGGCAGCCGGCTCGCCACCTGCTTGTCGAACTGCGGCCAGTCTCCACCGGAGATGACCGCCACATGCGCGACGGTCAGCAAGCGCCTCAGGGCTTCGCCCATCGCTTCCCCCAGCGGCTGTTTGCTTTCCGCCAGAGTGCCATCAAGATCAAATGCGATAAGCTGTTTCATGCCAATGCCCCTTCGCGCCTCAGCTAAACGCTGGACGGGAGGAGGGCAATGGGCGAAACGACTTGCCGACATGGTTGGCTCATTTATGACGGATGCCGCATGATTATGCCTCTGACACAACAGTCCATCCAGCCATGATGACCAGCCTCTCGCCGGAAGAATGGATGATCATCAGCCTCTCGCTGCGCATCAGCATCGTGGCCGTTCTGGCCGTCTTGCCCGCTGCCTTTGCGCTCGCTTGGATTTTGGCCCGCTGGCAATTCCCGGGCAAACTGCTGCTGGATGCGGCCGTTCACCTGCCGCTGGTCGTGCCCCCGGTGGTGACCGGGTGGGCTCTCCTGCTACTCTTCGCCAAAAATGGCCCGATCGGCAGTTGGCTCTTCGACTGGTTCGGCATCAGCCTGCTGTTCCGCTGGACCGGCGCGGCGCTGGCTGCGGCAATAATGGCTCTGCCACTGATGGTACGTGCGCTGCGCCTGTCTATCGAGGCGATCGACAGACGATTAGAACAGGCCGCCCTGACGCTGGGCGCCAGCCCGGCCCGAACGTTTTTGACGATATCCCTGCCGCTGGCCTTCCCGGGCTTAGTAGCAGGCATGATATTGGGCTTTGCCCGCTGCATGGGCGAATTTGGCGCGACCATTAGCTTTGTATCGAATATCCCGGGTGAAACACAGACCATCCCGATCGCCATCTATGCCGCCATGCAATCTCCGGGCAGCGAGATGCTGGTCGCCCGGCTGGCATTGATTTCCATCCTCCTCTCGCTCGGGGCTCTCATCGCGGCCGAATTTTTGAACCGCAAAATTACCGGACGAAAGCTGGACGATGGCACTCGACATTGATGTCAGCCGTCGTGTCGGCCCTCGGGATATTGCCGTGCGCATCCAAAGCGTGGCGGGAATCACCGCGCTGTTCGGCCCATCGGGTGTAGGCAAGACGACGGTCCTGAACATGATCGCAGGCCTCATCCGCCCCGATCGTGGCCATATCCAGGTGGGAGACACCATATTGTTCGATCGAGAACAGAGCATCGACCTGCCACCGCACCGTCGCGATTGCGGCTATGTGTTTCAGGATAACAGGCTATTCCCTCATCTTCGGGTCCGCGCCAATCTTCTCTATGGGCGACGCGGCCCCATTGCGATCAACTTGAATGCAATCATCGACCTGCTGGGGATCGGATGCTTGCTTGATCGCTGGCCCGCCACATTGTCTGGCGGCGAGGCCCAGCGGGTCGCCATCGGTCGGACGCTGCTGTCCAATCCCCGACTGTTGCTGCTTGATGAACCGCTGTCCTCGCTCGATGGCTCGCGAAAGGCGGAGTTGCTCGCACTCATCCTCGAAATTTACCGACAAACCGCGATCCCGATCCTCTATGTCAGTCATGACGAACGGGAACTCTCGGCGTTGAACGCACATATCATCGCGCTTGCCGGTCACTAATGACAGGCAGCAAGCCGGCAGCGCGCCAGAAAAGGATCGACACGCTGGCCGCGCCCCGCCATTTTGCCCCCGCACGGCAAGATAGGGGCGAATTCTGAGCGATAGGGATGGACGAACGGCTCTTGCGTTAACGGCGGAACAGCAACATCTGCACCGCCTGGAGGCGATGCTGTCGGATAATGCTCGGGCGCTCGCACGCCTGCAATATCTGATCGAACATATGGCGATGGGCCCCCACCTGCCCGACATGGCGGAAGCGCAGGCGTGGTCGTCTGCGGGCTATCCGATCATCTCGCGGGGGCAGACGGTGCTTTTCGGCGAGGCGCATGACAGCCTTCCTTATCTGGCTGGTGGCTGGTGGATTCCCGAAGCATGGGGCATTTGGGGCATTGCCAGCCCCCAGACCATCAGGTTCGCGCTGGGCGCCGATTATCGCGGGGGCTATGTCAACGTCCGTGTCACAATGCAGGGTTATGCACCGGCCGATATGGACCGCCCCCATGTCGATATATGCGCCAACGGTTTTTTCCTGGGCACTTACGCCCTGAGGGGTTCGCCCCAGCCCATCAGGGTGCGCCTGCCCCCGACATGCATCGGCGATGGGAATATTCTGCTGCATATGTCTTTGCACCACACCTATTCACCAGCGTCTGTCGGGGACGGCCATGACGGACGGCAATTGGGTGTGGGCCTGGTCGCCCTCGCCGTCGACGGATGAATCTGGCGATCCACCGCAGTACGACTCCACGTCTTGATTTTGGTCACATCCCGCATTTCCAGACCGGCTGTCATCATGCCAGCATCATATTCCACACAATATCCGGATTGTTCGAAAGGGAGAGGAAAAATAGCAAGCTTAACGTGAGGTCAGGTCGGCAGGTGCGGCGCTTGATATTCATCTTATCTATTTTGCATCTTACGATGAAATGGGTTGCGTTCTGGCTGTCCAATTCCGTGAAATTCATGCACTGCTTGGCACAGGGCGGGAATCGCGAAACATCAAAAGCACAAACACCAGCCTGGCCGGGCTGCGCTGGCGTGTGACAAAGGGGATCGAATAACGCATGGCGAATCTGATCGTTACGGGTGGGGCAGGTTTCATTGGCGCGAATTTCGTGCGCCATTGGCGCAAGATATCGCCAAATGATGGCATCGTCGTTCTCGACGCGCTCACCTATGCCGGCAACCCGGCCAACATCGCCGATGTCTCGAATATAACCCTCGTCGAAGGCGATATTTGCGATACTGCGCTGGTGTCTCAGCTTCTCGCCGATCACGCGATCGACACGATCGTGCACTTCGCGGCAGAAAGCCATGTCGACCGCTCGATCACCGGCCCCGATGCCTTCGTCACGACCAATGTCGTGGGAACCCACAGTCTGCTCAAGGCCGCCAAGACTGCTTGGCTGGACAAGGGCACGGGCATGCCACACCGCTTCCATCACGTCTCCACGGACGAAGTTTATGGAACATTGGAAGCCGATGATCCGGCATTTAGCGAAACGACGCCCTATGCGCCCAATTCGCCCTATTCAGCGTCCAAAGCGGGATCGGATCACCTTGTCCGGGCCTATCAGCATACCTATGGGCTGGAAACCACCACCAGTAATTGTTCCAATAATTACGGGCCGTATCAGTTTCCGGAAAAGCTCATTCCGCTATTCACGCTCAATGCGCTTTCGGGCAGGAAGCTACCTATTTACGGTGACGGCATGAATGTGCGCGACTGGCTGCACGTCGAGGATCACTGTGTCGGCATCGAACGCATTCTGCGCGATGGCCGCGTGGGTGAGACCTACAATGTCGGCGGCGGCCAGGAACTGCCGAATATCGAAGTCATCCGCGAGATTTGTCGCGGCGTTGACGCCGCCTTTGCCCAGAATCCCGGCTTGGCAGACCGCTTCCCTGATGCGCCGGCGGCTCAGGGGCGATCCAGCGAAGAACTGATGACCTATGTCGAAGATCGCAAGGGTCATGACCGCCGTTACGCCATCGACGAAACCAAGATCCGCGGCGAACTGGGCTATGCGCCCGCACGCAATTTCCCGCAGGGTTTCGCAGAGACCTTGCACTGGTATCTGAACAACGAGAATTGGTGGCAGCCTCTAATCGAGCGAGCGAATATCAACAGATAATTCCCGCTCCATCCAAATACATTTTCCCTACAATAACGCAAAAGTGCGCAAGGATTTCGTATGAAGCTCGACCTCATCATACCGGTGTATCGGAACGTAAAACTTGTCGAAGCGTGCATCACCTCGCTTGTTAAACATATTGATGAGGTCGCTGCCTATGAGCCGCGGATCATCGTGATCAATGATTCTCCGGACGATCTCGACGTAAATGCTTACCTCGCCAAGGTTAAGGCTGAGGGGCTTATTCAAGAGTTGGTTCGCAACCCCAAGAACCTCGGCTTCGTCAAGAGCGTCAACAAGGGGCTGACCCTCTCGAAGAAGCGGCAGGCTGCCGCCATCCTCGTGAATAGCGACACGCTGACCTATCAGAACACGCTGGCCGAAATGATGGCGGTACTGGAAACCGACCCACAGATCGGCTTCGTATGTCCCCGCTCCAACAACGCCTCGATCTCGACCTTCCCGCAAGCGCCGCACAATATGTCGGGCATCGCGATCACGCCGGAGGTTTGCTACAAGGCTTGGAAATCCGTTCACCATCACTTGGAGCGCTACACCTGGGCGCCGACAGCGGTCGGTTTCTACATGTTGATCGCCCCTGATGTGGTGCTCAACTTTGGCACCCTCGATGAAGAGTTCGGCCTCGGCTACGAGGAAGAAAATGACATGGTCATGCGCGCTGGCAAGGTTGGCTACCGTGCCGTCATGGCCAATCATGCCTTCGCCTACCACGCCGGCTCAGCCTCCTTCATGCTGCATGACATGGACCTTAAGGGGCAGCAGCAGGGCAATCTGCAGAAAATGAGCGCGCGGCATCCGGAGTTTTTGCCGCTTGTATGGGCTTTTGAAGGATCGGCCGAATATCGCGCCGAACTGAAGATCAGGCAGCTCGTCCCGACCGTAGATGGCAAGCTGAAGATCGCCCTTAATCTGCTCACCTTCGGCAAGCATCATAATGGTACCAGCGAGCACATGATGCATTTCGTGCGCTGGTGCGACAAGGCGGCGC
This sequence comes from Sphingobium scionense, assembly GCF_014197035.1. Taxonomy (GTDB): domain Bacteria; phylum Pseudomonadota; class Alphaproteobacteria; order Sphingomonadales; family Sphingomonadaceae; genus Sphingobium; species Sphingobium scionense. Next base: position 176,331 of record NZ_JACIEU010000012.1, read on the forward strand.
CGGACAATTTTGAAATCTATGCGATCTGCGAGCCCTCGGTCGCCAAGTTCCACGGAATCGACGAGCTCAAGCGGATCAAGGTCCGCAAGGAGTTTGAACCGCATTACGCCATTTCGATTTTCCCGGGTCAGCCGTTCGACCTGCACATCGTCAACGTGATGGAGCACCTCGCACCGATCAACATCTACGGCATGCTGGACGTCATTGCCCTCGATTGCAGCCATCTGCGCGCCAGCAATGATCTCCAGACGCTCTGGAGCTATATTGCCAAGCACGCGAACGGCCTGTTCTTCAACAGCGAATTTTCGGAACTGACCTTCCGCAATCGCTTCGAACGCGAATTCAACACATCGATCTACACCAAGCTACTCCCCACCCAGGTCTCAGCCTATGTGCCCCGCTTCGGCGATGTCGAAAAAGGTCGTGAGCATGTCCTCGTGATGGGCAATCACTTCCCTCACAAGGCATCCGAACCGGTCGGCGCAGTCATTGCCAAAGAAATGCCCAGCCTGTCGGTGGTTACGTTGGGCGGCAGCACGTCCACGTCCCGCAATGCCCGCATCATGCAGTCCGGCGTCATTCCCGAAGACGAGATGAACGACCTGTTTGCCCGCGCCAGTGTAGTCGTCCTCCCTTCCTATTATGAAGGCTTCGGCCTCTCATTGCTCAATGCGCTTGCCCTGGGCAAACCGATTGTGGCGCGCGATATCCCGCCAACTCGGGAAATCCTGTCGACCTACAAGGATGTCAAGGGCGTATTCCTGTTCAGGGACAACAGGGAAATTCCTACACTCATCAAGGAAGCTATCAGCGCCGAAACGTCGAGCGTCGTGGAAAAGGACAGCATCGATTGGGATCAATGGTCGAAAGGCCTGTTTGATTTCTGCGCCAATCTGGTCAATCAAACCGATATCCATAGACGGATCGTCGAACGAACCCTGGATGGTGACATCCTGCGCCGCTTTGCACAGATGCGCCAGCAGGATAGCCAACCTAACCCGATGGCGAATACCTTCATTGCGCCGACCGAAGTGCATATCGATCATCTTCTATCGCTCGAGCATGAGCCATTCGTTCGTGGATTCTATGAGCAATTGCTGGGCAGGCGGGTCGATCCGGCTGGGCTGGAGCATCATCTCGCCTTGCTCAACGGGGGAACAAGCAAGGCCGAAATTCTCCATTCCATTCTGGAATCTGAGGAATTTCTGGAAAATCGAACCAGTGTTTCTGTTGTCGGTCGCCAACTTCTGCGTAAACAGCGGCGCTCTTGGTTCTCGAAACTGACCAAAGCGGATTGAAAGAAAAGGCCGGCACTCGATAGCAGTTGCCGGCCTTCCCTTTTCCTCGGGTCGCAGAGCGCGTGGTTAAGGTACCCCGATGCCTCTTGCCTGCGTTTGTGCGCCAGCGCTCGCCTCCCGCAGGTAAGTTAGCGCGGGTTGCGAGAAACCTGCCCGCACCAGCGCATCATAATTGGGATAAAGAGCCGTCAATCGCGCAAGACCAGCGGCAAGGAGTTGTTCCTTTTCCCCTTTGAAACTCGCATTTCTTACATGGTAGACGAATGACCACGGCGAAATCAGGTGTTGCCAGCCCTCATCCATAGCCCGCATGCAGAATTCATTTTCCTCGCCATAGCCACGCGGAAAGCGATCGACATCAAATAATCCGACTGCATCAATCATGGCCCGACGCATGAATAGACAGAAGCCAGATCCGGTCGGAACGGCCGGTGCAGGACATTGATAGGTCGCCTGTACCATCAACAAAGCATATTGTTCATGGCTGAGATGGTCCGGCCTTTCGTTCTTCTGGCCGGCAATCGGGAAAGAAAAGGCACCCGCATTGTCACTCATCGCCGTAACCGTGCCCACCATTGGGCGGCTATAGGCGCTTGCGCGCAAGCCCTCCAGCCAACGCGGCGTCACAATCGTATCGCTGTTCAGCAGAATGACATCACGCCCCGCAGCCAACTTAATGCCCAGGTTGACCGTGCGCGTATATCCCTGATTATGGGATGCCCTGAATATGCGTAGCCCGGGCCTCGCTTCATAAGCATTGAGCAGTTCACCAATGGCGGGATCTGAACTCGCATCATCAATGATCATCACTTCGGTATCACGCAAGTCCGTATGGTGCAGCACCGACGCGATGCAGGCCCGCACTTCCTCCACCGCATCATGGACAGGAATGATGATCGTCGTGGGTGGCGCCGCCCCTATGAGCCGGGCCGCGGTCGCTTCATTATGTAAAGGCCTCTCGCCATATATGGGTTGACCGGTGATGCGCTCATAGCCTTCCGCCATGCGATCACGCAGAACTTGCTGGGAAAAATGCCCGGCAACAAACTCACGCCCCCGCTGGCCCATCGAGATGATCTTCTCTTCATGGGCACAAAGATCAAGCACCGCCTTCAATACACCATCGATATCAAAGAACGGCACCAGATAGCCGCTCTCACCATCCTGCACCAATTCAGGCAGTGCGCCCCAGCGATAGGCGATCACAGGGCGGGCGGATGCCATGGCCTCCGCTACGGTACGCCCGAAGGATTCCGCAAAGGTAGATAGATTGAGCAGGACGTTGATTTCCTGCATCGCAGCGCGAGCATTCTCCTTATAGCCGACAAACACCAGATTGTCCGCCGTCAGCACCAATGGCACAGATTTGAGGTTGTGATTTAAGGAGGATCTGGGCTTCGTCGTAGTGACGAAGGAACGAAGATGAAGCCCA
>NZ_JACIEU010000013.1 GCF_014197035.1 Sphingobium scionense
CATTGTCAGCCTGCCAGCTCTGGCTGCCTGACCCGAACCCGATCCCGATCCTGCCGTGGATTGACGGTTCCTACACCACCTCCTGGGACACGACCGCCACGAAGCGACCATCTCCCGTCCTTGCGAGCGCAGCGAAGCAATGACGATGTCGGACCTTGACGACTGACGACCAACTGCGGCGGTAAAATCCTCCCCTGCAAGGGGAGGGGGACCACGAAGTGGTGGAGGGGTGTCGCCCTATCGAGAGGGGGGGACACCCCTCCGTCTGGCCTTCGGCCAGCCACCTCCCCTTACAGGGGAGGATGGCCTAGAACGACCAGAAATTGCCCATTACCCCAGCAATTGATTTGCCAAAAAGCGGACCTTGCATGGCCTTTCGAACGTCGGCATTTAATTGGCAATGCAAAAGGTCTCATTTCAAGCCACACCAGAAGACTTGCTCGGAGCCTATAGGCTCAATTTCCGAGTGACACTCAAGTCAAAACGGGTGATCCGAGCCTATGTTGGTGGGGGTGCAACACTTGCCGCGATGGCGATGGCAGCTGCTTGGCAATGGGATATTGTTTCCGTTCCAATTGCCGCCGCAATTGGTCTTGGATACTGGATTGCGTTCCTTTCATTGATATTTTTTTCGGCCTATCTGCGGCTTCCTTGCCAAGTCAGACGCATCTTCGATCAACAGAAGTCCTTGCACGACAATACTACTGTAGAATGGTCGGAAAGTGGCGTCTCGTTTACTTCATCCCGTGGCCATTCTCAGTTCTCATGGTCAGATTTCGTGAAAATCGTGAAGGGGCAGGACACCATTATCCTTCGTCAAAGCGATGCCCTCATGAATTTTATCCCCAGCCGGGCGCTGTCACAGGAGCAATTAGATTCGTTTCCGGTGACGGTGTGAACCGCCTACTGCTCAGATAGCATCCAAGCTCAGGTCCGCTTTCTTGTATTGGTTGCCTGAAAGCAGACGATCCGCAATCCACCCAACTCCGTCATCCCAGCGAAATCGAAGCAAGGCACTTGCCTTGCTTCGAGGATCTCACTTCATTCTGGGCTCTGAAAAGAACAGAGAGATGTCGGCAAAAAAAGCGGGCCTGCGCTTACTATCCTAATCCCCTGCCAACGCATCCCTGACGGCAGCGTCGTAGAGATCGCGATTGTCTTCGTCGAAGCAGACGAAGAGGATATGGTCGAAGGCGTCGGGGTCGCGGCGCAGCGCTTCCGCCACGGCGCGGGCGGCGACCTTGGCGGCTTGCCCCTTGGGATAGCCATAGACGCCGGTCGAGATCGCCGGGAAGGCGATCGCGCGCAGGCAGTGGTGGCGGGCGAGCGACAGGCTGTGGCTGTAGCAGCTGGCGAGCAGGCCGCGCTCGCCTTGATTGCCGCCCTGCCAGATCGGGCCGACGGTGTGGATGACGTAGCGGGCCGGCAGCCGATAGCCGCGCGTGATCCGCGCCTCCCCGGTCGGGCAGCCGCCGATGCCCCGGCATTCCGCCAGCAGGTCCGGCCCGGCGGCGCGATGGATCGCGCCATCGACCCCGCCGCCGCCGAGCAGGCTGTTATTGGCGGCGATGACGATCGCGTCGACCGCGCAACGGGTGATGTCGCCCGTCACCACGTCCCAGCGCGTCGTCCCGACCATCATCGCATCAGTTCTTCGGCGGACCGCTGATCGACCAGACATGGCCGAAGGGGTCGATCAGTTGGCCATAGCGACTGCCCCAGAACTGATTGGCGATCGGAACGCGTATCTCGGCCCCGGCCGCGACGGCGCGCGCCCACCACGAATCGGCATCATCGGTTTCCAGATGCAGCGTCACCGATGCCGGCTTTTCCACCGGGGCGCCGCCGCACATTTCGGGGAAATGATCGTTCAGCATCAGCCCGCCATCATTGACCGTCAGATGGGCGTGCATGATCCGCGTGCCATCTTCGCCCAGATGACGGCTCTGCTCGGTCGCACCGAAAGCAGTCGTGTAGAAGGCGATGGCGTCGGCGGCCTTGCCATCGGCAATGGTCAGATGGGGCGTGACCCCCGGCAGGACGAACGGCGTGTCGCTCATGATCCTCTCCTTCGCGCCGACCCCCTGATCGAGTCGGCAGAGCCGCAGGATAGGCCCGGCGCACGCCGTTCAGAAGATGCCGAGGAACTTCTTGTCCTGCGTCTTCTTCTCGGCCTTGTTGCCCTTGCCCGCTTCATCCTTTGCGGTGGTGCCGCGGCCGACATCGTCGCGCGGCTTCCCGCCACGGGTGCGTTGGGCGACGGCATCGGCACCGGCCAGCACCGGGCCACAGGCGGCTGCCTTCGCATCGCCGACATCGACAAAGGCCAGTGTCGCGGCGATCGGCGTCGCGACGATGCCCAGCGCCACCGCCGCGCCGCCGCGCGCGATCAGGTCCGGGCTGATGACATTGATCGACGGCCGGGCGAAATAGCCGCCGATGCCGACCGGGGACTGGCCGGAAAACAGGCTGATCTTCTTGCCATCGGCGCGGAAGGCCAGGTCGAGGCTCTCATTCCTGAACGAGAATCCACCCCGCCCGGTCATGACATTCTTGCGCGTGTCGATGAGGATCGGGTCGGCCGCGGCCACGCCATTGCGCACGGTGAAGGCAATGAGGCCGCAATTGATCTGCACCGGATCCTTCAGCTTCTTCTCGAACATCTTGGTGACGAAGGTGCCGACATCGATTTCGGAGAGTTGGACATTGCGCGCCCACATGCTGCCCGCCGGCAGGATGACGGCAATGCGGCCATTGGCGGTGGCAAGCGAGTTATGGACGGTATCACCGAGGCCCGTCATCTGCATTCGCCCCTTCACCATGCCGGTCGTGCCCGATTGCTCGACGCCCCAGCGGGCAAGCAGCGTGCCCATCGGCGTGGGTGCCAGGCGGACGTCATACGTCGTGCGCACCGGCTGGTTGCGGGCGTCGATCTCAATGTCCGAGGCGACATGGCCGCCCGCCATGTCGAAGGTCAGTGGCGAGAGGGCCAGCAGGCTATGGTCGAGCTTCAGCGTCACCGCCGCATTGGCAATCGGCACATTGGGTGCGCGGATGGTCTTCACGCTGTAGCGGACATTGGCGTCGAAATTGCGGATCGCCTCGATCCGCAGCGGCGCGTCGGGCAGCAGCCGGGGCGTTCCCTGCACGGTCGTGATGGCGCCCGCCCCACCCTGTGCGTCCAGCCTTTGCGGATCATAGCCGATGAAGGGGCCGACATCGATGATGTCGAGCCGCTGCGTCGCCAGATCCGCGTCGAGCAACAGACGGTTGTTCGGCAACGACACGGTAAAGCGCCCGGCAAGATCGGAATCGCCGAAACGGCCCTTGAGATGCGTGAAGCGCCATTCCTCGCCCGCCTTGGTCAGCGCGGCGGTGAAGCGATACTGGCGGGTGCCGGGAATGGCGACGCCCAGGAAATCGAACAAATGGCCAAGATTAGGCCCTTGCGCGACCATGCGAAGGTCGCTGCCTTCCAACTCGGTCGCGCCCGGCAGCGTGCCCGTCACCTCCAGCACCGTCGCGCCGGCCTGCGCGCGCAGGGCCAGGCTGTTCTTGCCGCCCGTGACGGTGGCGTTGGGCGACAGCAGCCCGCCCTTCAGGGAGAAGGGCTTGCCGCGCATCGTCCCCGTGCCGGACAGGCGCACGTCGCTGGCGAAGCGGGTATCCTGCGCCTGCACGGTCTCGAAGCCGATATCGGTCGACAGCATCAGCACCGGATCGCGATAGCGCATCGTCGTGCCGGCGAGCAGCGCACGGCGGATGAGCGGCAGGGTGATCGGCTCGCCCTTCCGGTCGGGGTCGCCCAGCGTCCATGTATTATGCTGCCGGTCGCGCGACCATTCCAGGTCGGCGGCGGCACCCCGCAGTTCCAGCCAGGGGACGCGATATTGCTTGCCGAAGATCAGGCTCAGTGGTGCGATCCGCGCGTCGATCAGGTCGGCGCGGAACAGGTCGGGCCGGCTGGCCCAGGGCAGGTTGGCGATGCGCAGCCCCTCCGCCCGGAACTTGATCGCGATCGGCGCGAAATAAAGCTGGAAGTCTCCGCCGACCTCCACCTGCCGCTCCAGCCGGGCGGACAGGATGCGCTCGAAAGAGCCTTTGAGGAAGCGTCCCTTGGTGACGAAGAGGATCAGCCACAGGGCAAGGATGATGCCGACGATCCACAGCAGGATGCGTGCCGGCAGCGGCAGGCGGCGCCAGCGGTCGCGCGCGCGGCGCAAATGCACAGCCGCACCGCCGGGTTGAGCGGTCAAGGGGGCGCCATGCGGCTTGGGTTCGACATCGGCCATGGCGGGGTCAACGCGGGCGCGTCGCCTTTGGGTCCGAATCGCTTGCTTTTGCGGGCGCGGCCGACTATGGGCCGCCCTTCGCGATATTCAGTGAGACCGCCCGGCTAACTAGGGCTGCCGTGGCTGTCTGTAATCGTCGCGCCAAACAAGGAGACGAAAATGCCCAAGCTCAAGACCAAGAGCGGTGTGAAGAAGCGCTTCAAGTTCACCGCTTCCGGCAAGGTCAAGCACGGCGTCGCTGGCAAGCGTCACCGCCTGATCTCGCACAACGCCAAGTATATTCGCCAGAACCGTGGCACTTCCGTGCTGTCCGACGCCGACGTGGCTCACGTCCGCCTCTGGGCACCCTACGGCCTGAAGTAAGGAGTAGAGGACAATGGCACGCGTAAAACGTGGTGTAACCACCAAGGCGAAGCATAAGAGGATTTTGGATCAGGCGAAGGGCTATTATGGCCGTCGCAAGAACACGATCCGCGTCGCTCGCCAGGCTGTCGAAAAGGCCGGCCAGTACGCTTATCGCGACCGCAAGGTCAAGAAGCGCACCTTCCGTGGCCTGTGGATCCAGCGCATCAACGCGGGTGTCCGCGCTGAAGGCCTGACCTATTCGCAGTTCATGCACGGTCTGAAGCTGGCCGGCGTCGAGCTGGACCGCAAGGTCCTGGCCGACATCGCGATGCACGAAGGCGAGGCGTTCAGCGCCATCATCGCCCAGGCCAAGGCTGCGCTGCCCGCAGCCTGAAGCTGATCGATCGCAAGATCGTAAAAAGGGGCGCCGGGGCAGATGCCTTCGGCGCCCTTTTTGTTTTTCCGGTTTTATCCCGTTCGTCCTGAGCGAAGTCGAAGTGCCTTCGCTGCGCTCTGGCGGGGGCTTCGACAGGCTCAGCCCGAACGGATTTCAGGGGGCAGCCTGACATTTGAGGAACCATCCCATGTCGCTGCATCTCTGGTGGTTATATGTCACGGCGGTCTTCCTGATCTCGGCCACGCCCGGCCCCAACATGCTGCATGTGATGACGCAGAGCATCGCCCATGGGCCACGCAAGGCGCTGGTGACGATGGCGGGGCTGATGAGCGCCGTGCTGCTGTGCCTGATCGCGTCGGCACTGGGTCTTGGCGCGCTGCTCAAGGCGTCGCCGCGCCTGTTCGATGTGCTGCGCTATGCCGGCGTCGCCTATCTCATCTGGCTGGGGATCAAGGGCTGGCGCGCGCCGGTCGGCAATGCGGACGGCGGCGATGGCGGCCCGGTCCGCTCCGCCCGTGCGCTTTATGCGACCGGCCTGCTGACGGGCCTGTCGAACCCCAAGCTCATCATCTTCGCCGCCGCGCTCTTCCCCCAGTTCATTGACCTTGCCCGCCCCTTCTGGCTGCAGCTGGCGATCCTGATCGTCAGCTTCGTGGTGATCGAAAGCTTCTGGTACTCGGTCTATGCGCTGGGCGGCCTGCGCCTGGCCCGCTGGCTGGCGCCGGCCAACCGGCAGAAGCTGTTCAACCGCGGCACCGGCCTGATGTTCATCGGCTTTGGCGGCGCGTTGCTGGGGGCGCGCGCCTAACCCCACCTTCGTCATTCCCGCGAAAGCGGGAACCCACCACCCGAGGCATCGATGACGCGCGAGATAAGCCCGACGGTCTACATGCTCGCCAGCCGCCGCAACGGCACATTATATGTCGGCGTAACTTCTGATCTCATAAAGCGCCTCTACGAGCATCGAAACGGCTTGATCGAAGGCTTCACGAAAGACTACGGCGTCAAGCGCCTGGTCTGGTTCGAACCGCATGACAGCATGGACAGCGCCATCCTGCGGGAAAAGCGGATCAAGAAATGGAACAGGCAGTGGAAGATTGAGCTGATCGAAGCCGGCAATCCCGATTGGGACGATCTGGCGCTGGGGTTTGGCTTTGCGCCGTTACCCCGCGACTGATCGAAAGGTCGGGAGATGGGTTCCCGCTTTCGCGGGAATGACGATGAGATTGATGGATAGAGATTCATGACCGAAATTAGCGCACTGAAAGCCGGCCTGATTGCCGACATCGAGGCTGCCGACACGCTGGACGCGCTGGAAGGGCTGCGCGTGGGCGCGCTGGGCAAGAATGGGGTCGTCACCGGCCTGCTCAAGACGCTGGGCGGCATGTCGCCCGAGGAGCGTCTGGAAAAAGGCCCGCCGATCCAGGATTTGCGCGAAAGCGTGACCGCCGCGATCGCCGAGCGGAAGGCCGCGCTGGAACAGGCCGCGCTCGACGCCCGCCTCGCCTCGGAAAAGGTCGACATGACCCTGCCCGCCGATCTGGGTCCGCAAGGGTCGGTCCATGCCGTCAGCCAGGTGATGGACGAACTGGCGGAAATCTTCGCCGACCTGGGCTTTTCGGTCGCGACCGGTCCGGAGATCGAGGACGACTGGCATAATTTCACCGCGCTCAACATTCCCGAGACGCACCCGGCGCGCGCGATGCACGACACCTTCTACTTCCCCGACGAAGAGGGACAGAAGAAGATGCTGCTGCGCACCCATACCTCGCCAGTGCAGATCCGCACCATGGAGTCTTTTGTTGCGTCTGGGCAGGAGCCGCCGATCCGCATCATCGCGCCCGGCCGCGTCTATCGCAGCGACTCAGATGCGACCCACACGCCGATGTTCCACCAGATCGAGGGTCTGGTGATCGACAAGGGCATCACGCTCGGGCACCTCAAATGGACGCTGGAAACCTTCCTCAAGGCCTTCTTCGAGCGTGAGGACATCGTCCTGCGCCTGCGCCCGAGCTATTTCCCCTTCACCGAACCCTCGGTCGAGGTCGATGTCGGCTACACGCTGACCAATGGCCAGCGCGTCATCGGCGGCGACGGCGATGCGCCGGGCGGCGGCTGGCTGGAAGTGCTGGGCAGCGGCATGGTCAACCGCCGCGTGATCGAGGCCTGCGGGCTTGATCCCGACGAATGGCAGGGCTTTGCCTTCGGCACCGGCGTCGACCGTCTCGCCATGCTGAAATATGGCATGAACGACCTGCGCGCCTTCTTCGACGGCGATCTGCGCTGGCTGAAACATTATGGATTCTCGGCACTCGACGTGCCCACGCTGTCGGGAGGAGTCGGCGCATGAAGTTCACCCTGAGCTGGCTCAAGACGCACCTCAAGACCGACGCGGACCTGGCCACCATCCTCAAGACGCTGAACGCCATCGGGCTGGAAGTCGAGGATGTGGAAAACCCGGCGGAGAAGCTGGGCGCGTTCAAGATCGCCAAGGTGCTGACCGCCGAGCGTCACCCGCAGGCCGACAAGCTGCAGGTGCTGAGCGTCGACCATGGCGACGGCACGCCTTTGCAGGTCGTGTGCGGCGCGCCCAATGCCCGCGCCGGCCTGATCGGCGTGTTCGGGGTCGAGGGCGCAGTCGTGCCGGTCAACGGCATGGTGCTCAAGAAGACCGCCATTCGCGGCGTCGAATCCAACGGCATGATGTGCTCCACCCGCGAACTGGAACTGGGCGACGATCATGACGGCATCATCGAACTGGCCGCCGACGCGCCGGTGGGTGAGGTCTATGCGAACTGGGCCGGCCTCAACGATCCGGTCATCGACGTGTCGATCACGCCGAACCGCCAGGATTGCATGGGCGTGCGCGGCATCGCCCGCGATCTGGCGGCGGCGGGCCTTGGCACGCTCAACGCCATCATCGTGCCGGAGATTGCCGGCGTGGGTCCGGGTCCGGACGTGCGCACCGACGATGTCGACGGCTGCCCCGCCTTCTTCGCCCGTTCGGTCAAGGGCGTGACCAACGGCGCCTCGCCCGAATGGATGGCGCGCAGGCTCAAGGCAATCGGCCAGAAGCCGATCAGCGCGCTGGTGGACATCACCAACTACATCATGATCGACCTGGGCCGGCCGCTGCATGTCTATGACATGGCGACGCTCAAGGGCGGGCTGGTCGCGAGGCTGGGCAAGGCCGGCGAACAGGTGCTGGCGCTCAATGGCAAGACCTATGCCATCGACGAGACGATGACCGTCATCGCCGACGACGAAGCCGTGCATGACATTGGCGGCATCATGGGCGGCGAACATTCGGGCGCGCAGGACGGCACGACCGATGTGCTGATCGAATGCGCCTATTTCACGCCCGAGCGGATCGCGGTGACCGGCCAGAAGCTGGCCCTGACCAGCGACGCGCGCGGCCGGTTCGAGCGTGGCGTCGATCCCGCCTTCCTGGACGATGGCCTGTCGATCGCGACCAGCCTGGTCATGACCCTGTGCGGCGGCACCGCGTCGGAAGCGACCCGCGCCGGCACCCCGCCCGCCACGCCCAGGACGGTTTCCTATGCGCCCGACCAGTGCCTGGCGCTGGCCGGCGTCGATGTGCCGCAGGATGTGCAGAAGCGCATCCTGGAAAGCCTGGGCTTCGGCGTCAGCGGCGACGCCGGCGGCATCGAATATCAGGATGGCGTGCCGGTAAGCGTGCCGGGCCACTGGACGATCAGCGTGCCGACCTGGCGCCGCGACGTCGATGGCTGGCCCGATATTGTCGAGGAAGTGGTGCGCATCGTCGGCCTGGACCATGTGCCGTCCACCCCGCTGCCGCGTGTGCCGGGCGTCGCCCGCCCGACCGCCACGGCCGAGCAGCTGGTCGAGCGCCGCGTGCGCCGCACCGCCGCCGCGCGGGGCCTCGCTGAAGCGATCAACTGGTCCTTCATTTCCGAGAAGGAAGCCGCGAGCGTTGGCGGTGGCGACTGGACGCTGGCCAATCCGATCTCCGAAGACCTCAAGGTCATGCGGCCTTCACTGCTGCCCGGCCTGCTGTCGGCGACCAAGCGCAATGTCGATCGCAGCGCGACGTCGATCCGGCTGTTTGAACTCGGCCGGCGCTATTTCAAGCAGGGCGAGCGGGCCACCGTCGGCTTCGTGCTGGCCGGCGAGAAGACTCCGCGCGGCTGGCAGAGCGGCAAGGCCCAGCCCTTCGACGCGTTCGACGCCAAGGGCGAAGTGATCGCGCTGCTGGCGGCGGCCGGCGCGCCGGTCGGCAATCTGCAAAGCATGGGCGAAGCATCGGCTGCCTATCATCCGGGCCAGTCGGGCACGCTGCGCCTCGGCCCCAAGGTGGTGCTGGCCGAATATGGCGTGCTGCATCCCAGCCTTGCCAAGCAGTTCGGCCTGTCCGGCACGGTGGTTGCGGGCGAGATCTTCCTCGATGCGATTCCGGCCAAGCGCAAGAGCGGCTTCATGCGCGCGCCTTATGCGCCGCCGGCCTTGCAGGCGGTGAAGCGCGACTTCGCCTTCCTGGTGCCCGAAGCGGTCGAGGCCGATGCGCTGGTGCGCGCGGTCAAGGGCGCGGACAAGAAGGCGATCGTCGACGCGCGCCTGTTCGACGTCTTCACCGGCCCCGGCGTCGATGAAGGGCACAAGTCGCTGGCGGTAGAGATCACGCTGCAGCCGGGCGAAAAGAGCTTCGCCCAGGAAGAGCTGGACGCGATCAGCGCCGCCGTGGTCAAGGCCGCCCAGAAGCTGGGCGCGAGCCTGCGCGGCTAAAGCAGGAAAGGCCGGCGATGGACGGGAAGGCTGAACGATTTCAGGCCCGCCTCGCCGGCCTCTTCTACATCGGCACCATTGGCTGCGGCATGTTTGCCGAGGCGGTGGTGCGCGCGGCCCTGATCGTGCCGGGCAACGGGCGCGAGACGATGCGCAACATCGCCGACTATCCCTGGCTCTATCGGGCCGGTGGGGTCAGCGATGTCGCCATGCTCTGCTGCTATCTGGCGGTCACGGCCCTGCTCTATGGCCTGTTCGCGCCGACCGGGCGGGTGCTGGCGCGCACCGCCGCCCTGTTCAGCCTGACCGGCATTGCCGTGCTGGCAGGCAACAGCCTGCTCCATCTGCTGCCGCTTGCGCTGATCGATGGTGCGCCGCATCCCGGCATCCCGATGGCGGAGGTGCAGTCGCTGGTGCGGATCAGCCTCAGCCTCCACAATGACCTCTATGGCATCAGCCTCATCTTCTTCGGCATCTATTGCCTGCTGACCGGCTGGCTGGCGATCCGATCGCGCCGATTGCCGGTGGCGGTCGGCGCGCTGCTGATGGCGGGGGGCGCGGTCCATCTGGTCGCGCGCAGCCTGGCACTGCTGTCGCCGGCGATCGGCGAGGCAATCCCCGGCCAGCTCGATTTCGTGCCGCTGCTGGGCGAAGGCGCCTTCGCCATCTGGCTGCTGCTGTTTGGGGCGCCGCGCCCGGCGCCGCCGGAGATCAGCCCGTAATCTTGCAGCCCTTGGCCGATGCCATGCCGCGCAGATAGCCGCGCCGGGCAAGACCAGCGGCGATGGCGGCGCGCAGGCGACGTTCGGCCGGGGCGGCGCCGCTGATTTCCCGCACCACGCCGCGGAACGGGATCAGCGAATTGACCAGCGACTTGCCCACACCCTCGGCGATCTTGCTGGTGCGATCCTCATTGGCTTCGCGGCCGATGGTGAAATCGGGGCCAAGCACCTTGTTGAGCGCCGCCATGTCGCCGTTCAGCGCCTTGCAGGTCTTGCCCGATGGCGCGGCATAGGGATTTTCCTCCGCCGCAACGAGGATCGGCGGCACCTGCGTCTTTTCGATGCCGACATCGCGGGCCGGCTGGGATGCGATTTCGCCCGCCTTGTCGAGCGTGTCGTCCCTCTTCTTGCCCTGTTCCTGGGCGAGCGCCGACGTGCCGAGCAGCAGCAGGATCGTGGCGGTCGATACGGCAATTTTCATCATTGGTCCTCCCGCTGGCTCAACCCGCCAGCCCCCATGTCGGTTCCGCAACGTAACGATTGCGCGGCGGGCGAGACAGTCGCGATTTGCCGCACCGGACCTTGGAATAGAGCCTGTTTCACGTCATCTGTGGAAGCCCAAGGCGCTTCCACAGATGACGATCCGGCTCTATGGCGCTGGTCAAACAGGAGTGTTTCGCCATGAACGACCGCATCGCCATCGCCTCCGACAATCTGTCCGCCAGCATATCGCCGCTGGGCGCCGAACTCTGGTCGCTGACCGATGCGCGAGGGCGCGAACTGATGACGGATGCCGACCCGCAATGGTGGACCGGCCATGCGCCCCTGCTCTTCCCGTTCGTCGGCCGATCGCGCGGCGATATCTATCGGCTGAACGATGTCGACTATCCGATCGGCCAGCATGGCTTTGCCCGGACCAGCCCCTTCACCCTGGTCCATCGCAACGAGGAAGCCGCCCTGTTCCGGCTGGAGGCGGATCGGGAGACGCGCACCGTCTATCCGTTCGACTTCCGGCTCGACATGGGCTTCGTGCTGGAGGGGCCGAGCCTGCGCATGACCGCCACCGTCATGAACCGGGGCGAGACGGCGATGCCCTTCTGCTTTGGCTATCACCCCGCCTTCGCCTGGCCTTTGCCCTATGGCGGCAGCGTCGAGGACCATCGCATCCGCTTCGAGCAGGCCGAACCCGCGCCGATCCGCAAGGTCGGCAGTGAGCCGGGGCTGATCGCGCTGGACAGCGTGCCCTCCCCGGTCGAGGGGAAGGAACTGGCGCCGACCCATGCCATGTTCGCCGGCGATGCGCTGATCTGGGACGATCTCAACAGCCGATCGCTGAGCTGGGGCGTGCCCGGCAAGCCGCACCTGAAGATCGATTTCCCCGATACGCCCTGGCTCGGCCTGTGGCAGAAGCCGGGCGCCCATTATCTGTGCGTCGAACCCTGGGCCGGCATGGCCGACCCGGTCGGCTTCACCGGCGATGTCTGGGACAAGCAGGGTGTCATGACCCTGCTGCCGGGCGATGCGCGCAGCTTCCGCATGGACGTGACGCTGGTGGACGTGTAACGGGCGTTCCCAAGTTCCGTTCAGCCCTTCGACAAGCTCAGGAGAGCGAAGTCGAAGCCCTCCACTGAGCGCAGCGAAGTGTCTCGCCTCCGCTCGGCAAGGCCCTTCGACTTCGCTCAGGGCGAACGGGTTATTTTACTCGGACCCCAGAAAACAGCATCATGAGCATCCCATCCCGCCGCACCTTCGCGATCATTTCCCACCCGGACGCCGGTAAGACCACGCTGACCGAAAAGCTGCTGCTGGAAGGCGGCGCGATTCACCTGGCCGGCGAGGTCAAGGCGCGCGGCGCGAACCGGCGCGCGCGGTCGGACTGGATGAAGATCGAACAGCAGCGCGGCATCTCCGTCACGTCCTCGGTCATGACGTTCGAGCGGACGCGCGATGGCGAGACCATCACCTTCAACCTGCTCGACACGCCGGGCCACGAGGATTTCAGCGAAGATACCTATCGCACCCTGACCGCGGTGGACTCGGCGGTGATGGTGATCGACGCGGCCAAGGGCATCGAGCCGCAGACACGCAAGCTGTTCGAGGTCTGCCGCCTACGCAACGTGCCGATCATCACCTTCGTCAACAAGGTCGACCGCGAGGGCCGCGAACTGTTCGGCCTGCTGGACGAGGTGGCGGACCAGTTGCAGCTCGACGTCTGCCCGATGAGCTGGCCGGTCGGCATGGGCGGCGAGTTCGAGGGTATCTACGACTTCGCCACCAACCGGCTGATGCAGCCCACTGGCCCGTCCAAGGAATTTGACGGCACCCGCCACCAGTTCAGCGGCCTGGATGATCCCAAGCTGGCCGATTATCTGTCCGAGCGGGGCCTGGCAAAGCTGCGCGAGGAGGCCGAGCTGGCCCAGGGCGGCTATGCCGAGTTCGACCTGGAACGCTATCGCCATGGCGACCTGACCCCGGTCTATTTCGGGTCGGCGCTCAAGCTGTTCGGCGTGACCGAGCTGATCGACGCGCTGTCGGCGCATGCGCCGCCGCCGCGCGCCCAGCCGGCCGAGCCGGCCCCGGTCGAGCCCGAGGGCAGCGAAGTCACCGGCTTCATCTTCAAGGTGCAGGCCAACATGGACCCGATGCACCGCGACCGCATCGCCTTCATGCGGCTGGTGTCTGGCAAGTTCCGCCGCGGCATGAAGCTGACTCCGTCGGGCAGCGGCAAGGCGCTGGCCGTCCACTCGCCGATCCTGTTCTTCGCGCAGGACCGCGAACTGGCGGACGAGGCCTTCCCCGGCGACATCATCGGCATTCCCAATCATGGCGCGCTGCGCGTGGGCGACACGCTGAGCGAGAAGCCGGGCCTGCGCTTCACCGGCCTGCCCAATTTCGCGCCGGAAATCCTGCGCCGCGTTGCGCTGAAAGACCCGACCAAGACAAAGCAGCTGCGCAAGGCGCTGGACGACCTGTCCGAAGAAGGCGTCATCCAGGTCTTCTATCCCGAGATCGGCAGCAACTGGATCGTCGGCGTGGTCGGCCAGCTGCAGCTGGAAGTGCTGATCAGCCGGCTGGAGGCGGAATATAAGGTCGCGGCGGGGCTGGAGCAGTCGCCGTTCGACACCGCCCGCTGGATCAGCGGCGACGATCAGGCGATCAAGGATCTGGTCGCCTATAATGGCGCCAACATGGCCAAGGACCGCGACGGCAATCTGGTGTTCATGGCGCGCAGCGCCTGGGACATCGGCTATCAGCAGGAACGCCATCCCAAGGTGAAGTTCAGCGCCACCAAGGAGCGCTAAGCCGACAGCGAAGGTGACAGGGCAACGCCCTGTCACTTCAAGCGTCAGGCCGTCACCCAATCCTTGCGCAGCGCCTTGCCGGCGAGTGCCATGAACAGGCCGGCGAGCAGGTAGAAGCCGAGCGCAGCGACGATGGCGTAGCGTAGCGCCTCATTGCCATAGGTCGGCGTCAGCGCGTCGGACAAAGCGCCGACGCTCCAGCTGCCAAGGCCCAAGCCGACAAGATTGTTGATCAGCAGGAAGGTCGCCGAGGCGCTGGCGCGCATATGCGGCGGCACCAGATGCTGCACGGCGGTCAGCACCGGCCCCAGCCAGACATAGACCAAAGCCTGCGGGATCAGGAACAAAGCGAAGGCAAAGCCGACGCTGGACGAGAGCACCCCGACCACGAACAAAGGCATGCCGATCACATAGCTGATCGCCGGCACCCAGGCGAACCAGGCCTTGTCGCGATTGCCCATGGCGTCGCCCAGGAAGCCGCCCAGCAACACGCCCGCGACCCCGCCCAGCAACAGCAGACCACCGAGGAACTGGCCGGCGCCCAGCAGGTCGAGGCCGAAGCTGCGCATCAACAGGCTGGGCAGCCAGAAGGCGACACCATAGCCGCACATCGAGCTGCTCGCGGCGCCCAGCGCCAGGAACCAGAAGCTGCGCTTGGCCGCGAGGATGCCGAACACCGCGCTGACCGGCACGGGCGTGCCCGACTGGACCGGTCCGGCGGGTTCGCGCACCACCAGGCGGAAGAGCGGCGCGATGAGGATGCCCATGATGCCGACCGCGATGAAGGCGGTGCGCCACTCGACGGTCTGGGCGATATAGCCGCCCAGCAGCACACCGCCGGCCGAGCCGAGCGGAATGCCGAGCGAATAGATGGAGAGTGCGCGCGCGCGCTGATGCGCCGGGAAATAGTCGGAGATGACGGCATAGGAGGGGGCGACGCCGCCCGCCTCCCCCACGCCGACGCCGATGCGGAACAGGAACATCTGCATGAAATTGCCGGCCATGCCGCAGAGCGCAGTGAAGCCGCTCCACACCGCCAGACTGACGGTGATGACCCAGGTACGGCTGGTCCGGTCAGCCAGCAGCGCCAGCGGGATCGCCAGGGTCGAATATAGCAGCGCGAAGGCGATGCCGCCGAGCGCGCCGAGCTGGGTATCGGTCAGCCCCAGCTCCGCCTTGATCGGCCCGGCGAGGATGCCCAGGATCTGCCGGTCGAGGAAGTTGAAGGTATAGACCAGCAGCAGCATCGCCAGCACGACACCGCGATAGGCGGGAGAGGTTTCCGTTTTCATAGGCACGTCCTAACCGTCCGTTCGTTTCGAGCGAAGTCGAGAAACGCTTCTCGACACGCTCGAAGCGAACGGGCCTTGGGCGCTATAGGGATCAGAACTTGACCGAACCGGTCACGAACACCTGGCGCGGATTGCCGTAGAAGGCGGTCAGCGTGCCTTCCTTGCCCAGCGAGGGGGTGGGATAGCCGGCCGCATTGTTGATGATCGCGCCGGTCACCGGATTGGCCGCGACGAAGGTGTAGCCCGAGGTCTTATATTCCTTGTCGAGCAGGTTCTTGCCATGAACGCCGATGCTCCAGCGATCGCTGGGCGCGGTATAGACCAGGCTCGCATCCCACAGCGCATAGCCCTTCTGGTCGATATAGGGGTTGGGGATTTCGAACTGATAGGTCTTGGAGCGCCAGGAGACGGTGCTGCCGAAGTAGAGGCTGCCATCCCCCACCGGGACATTATAGCTGAGCGTGCCGCTGGCGGTCCATTTCGGCGTGTTCTGCACCCGGCGATAATCGGCGACATCGGTCGGCACGCTGGCGATATTGGCGATATATTCGCGATAATCGGCATCGATGAAGCCGATCGCGGTCTGCAGGTTCAGACGATCCCCGCCGCTGAAGATATCGCGGCCGAGACGGGCATTGCTTTCGAACTCCAGCCCCTTGAAGCGGGCCTTGCCGGCGTTCGACACGACGCCGCAGAAGGAGGGCGTCGCCACGCCACCGACATTGACGGTGCAGGCAACCGAGCCGGGGATCTGCACATCCTTATAGTCGGCATAGAAGCCGGCGACCGCGACATAGAGGGCGCCATCCATCAGATTGCCCTTGTAGCCGACTTCATAGCTGTCGACCTGTTCGGGCGCGAAGCTGAGGAAGGAGGCGATCTCGCTGTCCTGGCGGATGCCGTCGCCATTGAGATCGGGCGCATTGGTGCCGACCCCGCGCGGGTCAAAGCCGCCGCCCTTGAAGCCCTTGGAATAGCTGGCGTAGATATTGTGATCGACGGTCGGCTTGTAGCTGATCGAGAAGCGCGGCGTGAATTTCTTGAACTCGCGCTCGCCGCGGAAATTGGTGCTGGGCGCACCGAAGGGAATGCCCGCCCCGTCGAACACCGGCGATCCCCCGCCCAGATAGCTTTGCCGCAATATGGTGGCCCGCCGCGTGTCCCAGGTGTAGCGGCCACCGGCCGACAGGCTGAGCTGGTCGGTCAGGTCGAAGCTCATGTCGCCGAAGACTGCATAGGTCTCAGTATCGACATTGGCCTGGGTGAAGGCGGTCAGCCCTGCCACGGTGGTGAAGATGCGGGTGTCGAACTGGGTGTCGGCGCTGGCATCGAGATAATAGAAGCCGACCATGCCGTGCAGACGACCCTGGTCGTAGAGCAGTTGGAATTCCTGGCTGAGCTGTTCATTCTTGTAATAGGCCGGCACGTCGACATCGACGGCGGGCAGCGCGTCGAAATCGATCGGCGAGGCGCTGTCATCCTTGCGCCAGGCGCTGATCGAGCGCAGCGTCACCGCGTCGCTCAGCTCCGCCGTCAGGTTCATCGACAGGCCGTAGGACTTCACGGATTGCTTGGGATCGACCAGCCCGCCGCGGGTGTCGAACACATCGTCCAGCACCGGCGCGCCCGATGCCTGACCCGGAATCAGGCGATGGCCGCCACGTGGGTTGCTCTTGTCCTTGGTATAGTCGCCGGTGATGCGCATCAGCACCGGGGCGCCATAGCCGCCCATTTCGAAGGTGGCGCGGCCGGCCCAGATGTCCTTGTTGTAATTGTCCTGCCCGGTGGTCAGATTCTTGCCGAAGCCGCCGCGCGACAGGCGGGCAAAGGCACCACCGACCCGCATCAGGTCGCCGATCGGCGCCGATACGCTGATGATGCCATCGGCCTGGTCATAGCTGCCATAGCTGCCCTTGAGCTTCAGCGAGAAGTCCTGCGGCAGCATCCTGGTCACATATTTGACCGCGCCGCCGATCGTGTTGCGGCCATAGAGCGTGCCCTGTGGCCCGCGCAGCACCTCGATCCGTTCGACGTCGTAGATGTCGAGCAGCGCGCCCTGCGGCCGGTTGAGATAGACATCGTCGAGATAGATGCCGACGCCCTGTTCGAAGCCGGAGACCGGATCCTGCTGGCCGACGCCGCGGATGAAGGCGGTCAGCGTCGAATTGGTGCCGCGCGATGCCTCCAGCGTGGTGTTGGGGGTCACATTGGCGAGATCGCTGATATCGATCGCCCCGCCCCGTTCCAGCGCCTCGCCGGAGAAGGCGCTGACCGCAATCGGCACCGACACCAGCGTTTCCTCGCGCCGGCGGGCAGTGACGATGATGCCCGCCTCTTCGGTGTCGGCAACGGGTGCCGACGTCTCCTGCGCGAAGGTGGGGAATGCCATCGCGCCGGTCCAGGCGGCGGATGCGAGGGCAAGGGCACGAATGCTGTGATGGGCCTTCATCGGCGTTTCCTCTCCTGAAGCGGCCCCCGGTCATCCGGGTAGCCAATCTGCTTGCCCTTTGAATAATGAAAGTTGAACCAGCTTTCAACTTCAAATATGAGGGACGGCGAACAAGGCCGCCAGACGTCCACAAAGCGTTGAAAAGGCGCATATTGGCAGGCAGAGGGAGAGAGCATGACCGATCCGGCATCCCCACGGGAGGATAAAGTGCCGCGTACCGCGCGCGGTGAGCGCACGCTTCGCGCGCTGCTGTCGGCGGCGGCCGAGGAATTTGGCGAAAAGGGCTTTCACGACGGATCGATCAGCGGCATCACCCGCCGGGCGGGTTGTGCGCTGGGCAGTTTCTACACCTATTTCGACAGCAAGGACGACATTTTCCGCGCGCTGGTCAACGACATGTCGGGTCAGGTGCGCGACTATGTTTCCCCGCGGATTGCGCAGGCGGGCAACGGGATCGAGGCGGAACGGATCGGCCTGTTGAGCTTCCTGGAGTTCGCCCGCGCCCACAAGGAAATCTATCGCATCATCGACGAGGCCGAATTCGTCGACCAGGCCGCCTATCGCGCCCATTATGAGAACACCGCCACCCGCATGGCCGCGCGCCTGAAGAAAGCCGCGCAGCAGGGCGACGTGCGCGCGGATGTGGAAGAGGTTCATGCCTGGGCGATCATGGGGATGAATGTGTTCCTGGGGCTGCGCTATGGCGTGTGGGACGACAGCCGCCCGGCGCAGGAGATTGCCGACATCGCCAACGCGTTGATCGAGAAGGGGATCGGCAAGCCCGCTTGAGGGACAAGCCGCCGCCACCTATCGGGAGAAGCACCGATGGTCGCGCCCTGCCCCTGCTGATAGGGCCGGGCGTCAGGCCCCAAAGCAAAAGGCGGACAGGCGATGCGCACACTCCATAAACAGACGGTCCTTCTGGCATCGATCCTGCTGGTCAGCGGCTGTGCGACCACCGCCACGCCGCCGTCAGCCAGTGCCCCGGTGCCGCCGACCACGATCGAGGCGGTCGGACAGCTGACCAAGGCCATCCCCTTCCCGCGCGGCTATCTCGATCCCGCCACCCTGCCCAACAGCCTGACCCTGCTGCCGCCCCCGCCCGCCCCCGGCACCGCCGCCAAGGCCGCCGACGAGGAAGCCTATCGCGCGGCGCTGGTGGCGCCGGCCGATCGCCAGGCGCTGGCGGCATCGGACGCGGACCTGGGCTGGCCGCACATGGTCCAGTCGTTCGAGCCGATCGCCGGGCTGTCGCTGTCGGACGGCAGCCACCCGCACCTCACCATGCTGTTGCGCCGCGCCGCGGCCGACGCCGCATTCTCCACCTCGCGTGCCAAGGGCCATTATCAGCGAGTCCGCCCGTTCGTGGAGCATGACGGCAATACCTGCCGCCCGCAGGACGAACCGATGCTGCGCAAGGATGGCTCCTATCCGTCGGGCCATACCGCGATCGGCTGGATGCTGGCGCTGGTCCTGACTGACCTGATCCCTGACAAGCAGGATGGCCTGCTCAAGCGCGGCTATGAATTTGGCGAGAGCCGGGTCATCTGTCGCGCCCATTGGCTGAGCGACACGCTGGCCGGCCGGGTCGTGGCATCGGCCACCTATGCGCGGTTGCAGTCCGATCCGGTGTTCCGCGCCCAGCGCGAACTGGCGCGGCAGGAATTGGCGGCGTCCCGCTGATCCAGCCGCTTTGCCTTTGGCGCGGAAGCCGCTAAAGCCGCGCTCCATGAGCGACGCTGCAGCAAAACCCGCCCCCAAGGACTGGATTCTCGGCATTCATGCCTATGTGCCGGGCAAGTCCGCCGCCGATGACGGCCGCCCGCTGATCAAGCTGTCCGCCAACGAGAACCCGCTCGGCACCGGTGCGGCCGCCCGCGCGGCGCTTGTGGCGGCGACGGCGGACCTGGCCACCTATCCCGATCCGGGCGCGGCCAAGCTGCGCGAGGCGATCGGCGCGGTCCATGGTCTTGACCCGGCGCGCATCATCTATGGCACCGGGTCGGACGAATTGCTGCATATCGCCGCCAGCGCCTATGCCGGGCCGGGCGACGAGGTGCTTTATGTGCGCTACGGCTTTTCGGTCTATGACATCGCCGCCCGCCGCGTCGGCGCGACGCCGATCGAGGCGCCCGACGCCGATTATGCCACCGATGTCGATGCGCTGCTGGCCTGCGTGACGGAGAAGACCAAGGTCGTCTTCCTCGCCAATCCCAACAATCCCACCGGCACCATGACCAGCCGGGAAGAGATTGCCCGCCTGCACGCCGGGCTGCGTCCCGATATCCTGTTCGTGCTCGACCAGGCCTATGCCGAATATCTGGACGCGGACGAGGATGATGGCGGGCTGGAACTGGCCAGGAACGCCCCCAACGTACTCGTCACCCGGACCTTTTCCAAAATCTATGGCCTGGCCGCCGAACGAATCGGCTGGGGCTATGCCAGCCAGGATGTCATCGACATCCTCCATCGCATCCGCGCGCCGTTCAACGTGACCACCGCCGGCCAAGCCGCCGCCGTCGCCGCGATCAACGACAGCGCGTGGGTCGAATCGAGCCGGACGCACAATGCCCGCTGGCGCGACTGGCTGGCCGGCGAGATCAACGCCCTGTCCAACCATGGACTGCGCGTGGTGCCCAGCAAGACCAATTTCCTGCTGATCCTGTTCGACGGCAAGCTGACCGCCGAAGCGGCGATGAAGGGATTGTGGGACGAAGGCTATGCCACCCGCTGGCTGCCGGGCCAGGGCCTGCCCAACGGCCTGCGCATCACCATCGGCACCAAGGCACAGACCCGCGCCGTCGCGAACAAGCTGCGCGCCATGGCGGAATCGGTCTGACGCCATGCTGCCCTTTTCGCGTGTTACCATCATCGGCCTTGGCCTGATCGGATCCTCGCTGGCGCGGGCGATCCGGGAATATATGCCCACCGTCCGCGTCACCGGCCATGATGCCGACCCGGCGGTGCGCGAGACCGCCCGCCGCATCGACCTGTGCGACGACATCACCGATACGGCGGGAGCCTCCGTCACCGATGCCGAACTGGTGATATTGTGCGTGCCGGTGCGTGCGATGGGCGCGGCGGCGGCGGAGGTTGCCGACGAACTGCCGGTCGACGCGATCATCAGCGATGTGGGATCGTGCAAGGCGGACGTGCTGGCACAACTCAATGCCGCCCTGCCCGGTCGTATCATCATCCCGGCGCATCCGGTGGCCGGCACCGAAAATAGCGGGCCGGAAGCGGGCTTCGCGACCCTGTTCAAGGGTCGCTGGTCGATCGTTACGCCGCCCGCCGATGCCGATCCGGCCGCGGTCGAGCGCGTGTCGGAACTGTGGCGCCGGGTCGGCGCCGATGTCGAGACGATGGACCCGGCGCATCATGACCTGGTGCTGGCGGTGACCAGCCATTTGCCGCATCTGATCGCCTATACCATCGTCGGCACCGCCAGCGACCTGGAGAATGTCACCCAGAGCGAGGTGATCAAATATTCGGCCGGCGGCTTCCGCGACTTTACCCGCATCGCGGCGTCGGACCCGACCATGTGGCGCGACGTGTTCCTGGCCAACAAGGACGCGGTGCTGGAAATGCTCCAGCGTTTCTCGGAAGATCTATCCGCGTTGCAGCGGGCGATCCGCTGGAATGACGGTGACGCCCTGTTCAACCTGTTCACCCGCACCCGCGCGATCCGCCGGTCTATCATCGAACAGGGACAGGACGACGCCAAGCCCGACTTCGGCCGGTCTCACTGACCGAACAGGGCTGAAGCCGGGTTAAGCGCGTTGATCGCGGCGTGGACGCGCACCTCGGCTTCCTTGCGGTCGAGGCCGGTCGGGACGATTTCGCCCACCTTGTAGGTGATGGTGCCGGGGTGCTTGAGGAACTTGCCGCGCGGCGAGACAACGCCGCTGTCGATCGCGATCGGCACCACCGGCAGGCCGAGCAGGCTGTAGAGGCCGGCAAAGCCCGACTTGAGCGGCGGTGCTTCGCCATGGGGCACGCGCGTCCCTTCCGGAAACAGGCAGACCGCCCGACCCTGTGCCACGGCTTCCTTGGCTGAAGCGCGCAGGGTTCGCAGCGCGCTGGCACCGGCGGTCCGCTCGATCGGGATCAGGCCATAGCGCCGGGCGATGCCGCCCCAGAAAGGAATATCGAGCAGCTCGCGCTTCGCCCCGATCGCAGGCCTGTCGAACAGGCAAAGCAGGTCGATCGTCTCGAACATCGATTCATGTTTGACGATATAGAGATAGGGACCGTGGGGCAGATCGCCTTCCACCACCACCTTCTGCCCCAGCAACCAGCGCGCACTGACGCGGTGAAAGCGGCTCCAGCCGGTCGCCACCGTTTGCACATGGGCCGGCTTGAACAGGCCACCGATCACGGCGCCCAGCACGAAAAGGGCCGTGCCGAAATAGAAGACCAGCATGAAGGCGAGCGAACGGAGGGCAGTAAACAGGATCATGGATCAGATACCAAAAAGCGCGGCAACACGGCGCGCGAGATATTTATTATATTCCCGCACCAAGATGGTGAGGCTGGGGCGACTGGGCACCGCGTCGTAGACCAAAGTGACGCGGCCCGGTAGCGCCTGACGCAGTTCCAGCGCGGAGCGCCGCATATGCCAGTCGGTGGTAATCAGGCGGACGCTCTTATAATCGCGCCGTTCCAGCCAGCGCGCCGTCTCGATCGCGTTGGAACGGGTATCGATCGCCTCACGCCCCAGGGTGATGCAGCAGGTGAAGAGCGACAGGCGGGTCTTATATTCGGCCGCCAACTCGACCGGACGGACCGAACGGTCGACGCCCGAAATCAGCATCCGCTTGGCCGCGCCTTCCTCCAGCAGGGCCAGCCCCCGATCGATCCGGCCAGCACCGCCGGTCAGCACGACGATCGCATCGGTCCGTCGCCCATCGAGCGGCTGCGGCAGGAACATCGCGAACCAGGCAAAGCCCAGCATCCAGCCGAGCAACGTCACGGCCACCAGACGGACGATCATAGCGAGCGCCTCAATGCACGCAGCACGGTCCAGCGACCGGTGAGCGTCGAAAGAAGGATGCCAGCGATCGGCAAGGCCGCAAGCAGCACCCAACTGGCCCAGGGCAAGGCAACCGCGCCCATCAACTGCGATCCGGTCGCCGACAGACGCACGCCGATCACCAGGATCACCAGCGTCGCGAAGGAAAAGCCCAAAGCGCCGCCCATGGTCGCGTCAAGTGCAATGCGACGCTGGAACAAGCGAGCGATCTGGACATCGGTCGCTCCCATCAGGTGCAGCACCTCGATCGTGACGCGATGGCTGTCGTGCGCGCCGCGGGCGGCCAGCACGACGACGGCCCCGGTGGCGAGGCCCATCAGCAGCACCAATCCGCCCGATAGCCAGCCCATTGCGGTCAGCAGGCCGGCGAGCGGCGCGAGGAAGGCGGCATGGGGTTCGACCCGCAGGCTGGGCGACAGGCCGGCAAGGGCACGGCGCAACCGGTCCACCTTGGCCTTCGCATCGCCCGGCGTCAGGCTGACATCGATCAGTGCCGGAATCGGCAGGTCGCCACTGGCGACATCCTGCCCCAGCCAGGGGCGCAGTTGTTCGGCGAGGGTTGCAGCGGGAACCGGCGTCACCTGGCGCACGTCGCGATTGCCGCGCAGCGCCTGTTGCACCCGGACGACGAGACGGTCGCGTTGCTGCGTATCGGCCTCCACCACCTGAACCGTGGCACGGCCGGCGAGGTCCGCGCTCATCGCGCGAACGGCGGTGCCCAGGCCCAGGCCCGCGGCGGCGGCCAGCACGGTCAGGAACATCATGATCGCGATGATCCAGGGCATCGGTCCAGCGACCCGGCCGGCCGGCAGCAGGCGATGGCGCGCGGCGGCGGCGGTGCGACGATTACCCCTGGCCATCAGGCACCGCCCTGCGGTCGGGGCGGATAACGCAGCGCGCCGGTCGGATCGGCCAGACGCCCCTTGTCCAGCCGCATCATCTGCGCGCTCGCCACCTGTGCCATCAACGGCAGGTCGTGGGTCGCGACGACGATGGTGGTGCCGAGGCGATTGAGCGCTTCGAACAGGGTCATCAGGCGGCGGGCCATATCCGCATCGACGTTACCGGTCGGTTCGTCGGCCACCAGGATTTCCGGCCGGCCGATCACCGCGCGGGCGATGGCAACGCGCTGCTGCTCCCCGCCCGACAGGGTCGCGGGTCGCGCCTGGCCGCGATCGCCCAGCCCCACCCAGTTCAGCATTTCGCTGACCGGCGCGTCGATTTCGCCTTCATCCATGCCGGCGACCCGCAGCGGCAGGGCGATATTGTCATAGGCGGAGAGATGCGGAACGAGGCGAAAATCCTGGAACACGACGCCGATGCGACGGCGGAAGCCGGGCAGGCGCTTGCGGGGGAGCGTCACCACATCCTCACCGAACATGCGGATGACGCCGCGACTGGGCCGCTGGGCCAGATAGAGCAATTTCAGCAGTGAGGTCTTGCCCGCACCCGAACTGCCGGTGAGGAAGTAAAAGTCGCCGCTGTTGAGCGAGAAGCTGACGTCGGACAGGGTCTCGCTATCCAGACCATAGCGCAGACCGACATTTTCGAACTGGACGATGGCCGACATGATGATGGTGTGGCGCCAATGCGCTCCCTGCTTCCCCGAAGCCCTGCCATGGCACAGGCGGCGGGGACGCGTAAAGGGCGGGCCGACAAACTATCCCGCACAATGCCGCGAGTCGCTGCGATCCGTCGCGCAGCATTTCAGACTCTTGCCCTAGAGTCCCTGCCATGCCTATGAAGCAGAATGATCCTGGTGTGCCCCAATTGCGCGACGCGCTACATCGTGCCCGACACCGCCGTCGGCCCGGACGGACGCCAGGTCAGGTGTGCAGCCTGCAAGCATAGCTGGTTCCAGGAAGGCCCCGCCCCCGCGCCGCGCGAAGAGACGCCGCAGCCGGTGTATGCGGCGCCAGTGGCACCGCCCCCGCCCGCTCCGCCGCCGCCGCCGCCGCCGCCGCCGGTGGAAGAGATACCTGTAGAAGCGCCGATGCGATTTACACCCGAGCCGGAACCGGTCGCGCCGGCGCAGCCCGAAGTCGCGCCGCCGCCGCCCGAACCCGCCGCCGAGCCGGTGTCGGCGATTCCGGCCGATTACCGTTTCGACGATATCTATGCCGGCGTGTCGCAGCCCGCCGAAGAGGTGCCACCGCCGCCGTCGCTGCCGGCCAAGCGTCGGCGCAATGGCGCCAAGCTGCTGACCTGGGCGGCCGTCTTCTTCTTCCTGCTGGTCGCCGCTGCCGGGGCTGCGCTCCATTATTTCGGGCCACCGGCCTGGGCGGTGAATATGGGACTGGTCGCCGAAGAGGGCGATCCGGACCTGCTCTTCTATCTGTCCAAGCCCGCCGAGCGGCGCAAGCTGCCGACCGGCGAGGAATATTTCGCCTTTGGCGCGCGGATCGTGAACAGCGGCAAGCAGGCGCTGCCGGTGCCGCCGGTGCTGGTGCAACTGCGCGACCGGCAGAACCGGCTGGTGTTCAGCTGGACCACCAAGGCGGACAAGGCCCGGCTGAAGCCCGGCGAGGAAGCGTCGATCAACGAAAGCCGGATCGACATTCCCAAAAATGCCGAAAATCTGTCGCTGACCTTCGTGGAATAAACCTGACCGTCAGGGGTAGCTGACGGTCTTGGGCCGGCCCTGCGGAATCGGGATAAACTCCTGATCGTCGCCCGGAATGAGCGGGAAGCGCATCGCGTCCCAATCCTCGCGCGCCTGCGTCAACCGATCGGGGCGCGAGGACACGAAATTCCACCAGACATGCCGCGGGGTCGCGAACGCCTCACCACCGCACAGCACGAGATTGGCGCCCTGATCGCTGTGCAGCGTCGCCGGCACGCCGGGGCGCAGCACATAGAGAGTCTGGGGCAGCAGTTCGACGCCGTCGAGCGTGGCCGATCCCTGCCACAGATAGAGCGCCCGTTCCTCCGCGACGGTATCGACGGGGATGGAACCGCCGGGACGGAGCTGGATATCGGCATAGATGGTGTCGGCATAGGTCGAGACCTGCGCCGTCTCGCCCCAGAGCGTGCCCATGATGACCCGCGCCCAGGAGGCATGATCCTCCAGCACCGGCAGGCCGCCGCCCTCGACATGCTCGAAGGCCGGATCGCGCTCTTCATCGCGTTCGGGGAGCGCCAGCCAGGTCTGGATCGCCAGCAATTTCTTGTCATGGCCGCGATCGGCTATCGGCGTGCGTTCCGAATGCACGATGCCCTTGCCCGCGGTCATCAGATTGACCGCGCCGGGGCCGATCAACTGCTCGGTGCCCAGCGAATCGCGATGAAGGAACGTCCCCTCCAGCATATAGGTGACGGTAGCGAGATTGATGTGCGGATGGGGGCGAACGTCCACCCCCTGCCCGGCCGGCAGCGCGGCAGGGCCAGCCTGGTCGAAGAAGATGAAGGGGCCGACCATGGTCCGCTCCTTCGCCGGGAGCGCACGATGCACCTTGAAATCGCCCAGATCATGGGTGGTGGGCGTGATCGTTTGCAACAGCATAGTATCGCTCGACATGGGACGGCTCCTGTCGTTGGGGTCAGGCTTCTCCGGGCGCGCGCGCCTTGATGGCGAGGGCGTGGACCTTGTCACGCAGCAACTCGGCGAGCGCGGCGTTGACGAGGCGCTGGCGGGCGACGCGGTTCTGGCCGGTGAAGCGGTCGGCCACGACCTCCACCGTGAAATGGCTTTCGCCCGAGCCATCATGGCCGGCATGGCCGCGATGCTTTTCGCTGTCGTCGATGACGGCAAGATGCACGGGCGTCAGGGCGGCGCGCAGACGCGCCTCGATCTCGGTGGCGACAGGGCCTTTTGAAACATCGGTCATGGCGACTATATAGCCCCTTTGCCCGGCATTTCATCAGGACAATCTTGAGTAGCGATCCCTTCTCGACCCGTCGTTTCAACCGTTTCCACGGCCGCGTGGAAAGCGAACGCCCGTGCGCGGTGCCGGGCTGTCCGGAGCCGGGCGAATTCCGCGCGCCATCGCAGGATGGCAGCCGGTCACACCAGGAAGGGCCGCGCTGGCGCTGGCTGTGCCTGGACCATGTCCGCGCCTTCAACCAGGGCTATAATTTCTTCACCGGCATGAGCCCGGAGGAGATTGCTGCGGCCCAGCGCCCCTATGCCGGCTGGGAGCGGGAGACCCGCGCCTTTTCCAGCAATGCCGCGAGCCCGCCGCCCAAATGGTCGGACTTCCAGGATCCGCTCGATGCGATCGGCGCCAGGTTCAAGGAACGGGTCGCCAAGGCACGGGCCGATGCGCAGATGCGGCAGGACGGCCAGTATCTGTCGGCCGAGGACCGCAAGGCGCTGTCGGTTATGGGCCTGCCGATCGATGCCGACCGCAAGGCGCTGCGCACCCGCTACACTGAATTGCTGCGCCGCTATCATCCCGACCATAATGGCGGCGACCGCACCAAGGAAGGGCAGTTGCAGGACGTGATCGAGGCCTATGGCCATCTGCGCAAGGCACCGGTGTTCACGTAGGCAAGCCCAGCGCTAGAACAGGAACCAGCCGATCAGGGCGCCGACCTGAACTACGGCGATGACCATCAACTGGGTGGAGAAGGGTTCCTTGCGCGTCTTGTGACGGAACAGATGGCGGGCAGCAAAGGCGCCGGGCGTGCCGCCAATGAAGGCCAGCATCAGAAGGTTAGCCTCCGGCACGCGCCGTTCGCCGGCGATCGCCTGCATCTTGTCCAGCTTGAACATCAGCATGGTCCATCCGTTGATCGCCAGGAAGAGGATGGTGAGGATGACAATAAGCATCGAGCATCCATGGCCCGGTCGATTTAACAAGCGGTTTCCACCCAATTGCCGATGCAAAACATAGGAACCAATTTCGCTTAACTTCGCACATTTCCCGCACATTTTGACATTTAAATTCCTAGGTCTGTAATTTCATTACAAGAAATACGCGCAGATCGACGATGGGAAAGAGCCGTTTGCAACATAGCATCCTAGCCCGCCTGTAGGACAGTAACTGGCCCCACATCGGCCGCAGCCGCGACAAGGAAGCATTTTGCTCGCTATTGCAGCAAGGCTATAGCCCTGCCATAGGCGCCGCCCCCTTCCCCCGGAGACATATATGCACACCCCGCCCCGCGCCCTGGGCCTTGATTTCGGCACGACCAACAGCGTCGCCGCCATCGCCGATGCCGGCCAGTCGGAGCTGGTCGAATTTGCCGGCGCGCAGGCGACCGGCGCGGTGTTCCGATCGGCGCTATGCTTCTGGCATGACAGCCATGTGAAGGGCGGCATGGCGCATGAGGCCGGCCCCTGGGCGATCAGTGAATATCTGGAATTTCCCGAAGACAGCCGGTTCCTGCAATCGTTCAAGTCGGTGGCGGCCAGCCCGATCTTCGAAAGCGCCAGCATCTTTGAGAAACGCTATCGCTTCGAGGAACTGGGGCAGATGTTCCTGGGGCGCATGATCGGCCATGCCAGCGGCACGCTGGACAAAAGACCCGAGCGGATCGTGGTCGGCCGGCCGGTCGAATATGCCGGCGCGCGGCCCGACGAGGCGCTGGCGCGGCAGCGCTATGATGCGATGTTCGCCGGCTTCGGCAGCGAGATCCATTATGTCTATGAACCGCTGGGCGCGGCATTCAGCTATGCCAGCCGGCTCGACAGCGCGGCGACCATCCTGGTCGCGGATTTCGGCGGCGGCACCAGCGATTTTTCGCTGGTGCGGGTCGAGGCGCCGGGCGCGGCGCGGCGCTGCGTGCCGCTGGGATCGGCGGGCATTGGCCTGGCCGGCGACCGGTTCGATTATCGCATCATGGACCAGTTGGTGCTGCCGATGCTGGGCAAGGGCAGCGCCTACACCTCCTTCGGCAAGGAGCTGGAGATACCGCGCAGCTATTTCGCCGATTTCGCCGACTGGTCGCGCCTCGCCCTGATGCGCAACCGGCGGACGATGGACGAACTGGGTAAATTGCAGAAGGCGGCGCGCGACCCGGCCGCGATCGGCCGGATGATCACGGTGATCGAGAAGGAACTGGGCTATCCGCTCAATGATGCGGTCGGCGCGCTGAAACGAGCCTTGTCGGACGCGGACAGCGCGACCTTTCGCTTCGCGGGTGGCGGCATCGAAATCGAGACCGAGGTCGCGCGCGCCGATTTCGAGCGCTGGATCGCGGCCGACATCGCCGCGATCGAGGCGACCGTCGACAAGGCGCTGGCCAAGGCCAATGTGACCCCGGAAAGCATCGACCGGGTGTTCCTGACCGGCGGATCGTCGCTGATCCCGGCGATCCGCGATATCTTCTTCCGCCGTTTCGGCCATGACCGGATCGCCACCGGCGGCGAGCTGACATCGATCGCCCATGGGCTGGCGCTGGTCGGACAGGAGGCCAATCTGACCGAATGGGCCGCTTGATCCCGCGCGATCCAGCCTCCACTGTCTCGACACACCCTTGCCCGATCGTTTAGGGCGAGAGTGACTCGCAGGAAGATGATGACGACATGACCGACATTTCCAACATCCAGCCCGATGCCCGTACCGAGACGCTGATGGAGGCGCCCGACCGGGAGGTCGATGTGCGCGAGATGTTCGGCATCGACATCGACATGAAGGTTCCGGCCTTTTCCCAGGCCGACGAGCGCGTGCCCGACCTTGACCCCGCCTATGTGTTCGATCCGGACACCACGCTGGCGATCCTGGCCGGTTTTGCCTTCAACCGTCGCGTCATGGTGCAGGGCTATCATGGCACCGGCAAGTCGAGCCATATCGAGCAGATCGCCGCGCGCCTGAAATGGCCGTGCATCCGCATCAACCTGGACGCGCATATCAGCCGCATCGACCTGGTCGGGCGCGACGCGATCGTGCTGAAGGACGGCCAGCAGGTCACCGAGTTCAAGGAAGGCCTGTTGCCCTGGTCGCTACAGCGCCCGGTCGCCCTGGTGTTCGACGAATATGATGCCGGCCGCCCGGACGTGATGTTCGTGATCCAGCGCGTGCTGGAAACCGACGGCAAGATGACCCTGCTCGACCAGAATCGCGTGATCCGGCCGAACCCGCATTTCCGCCTGTTCGCGACCGCCAACACGGTCGGCCTGGGCGACACGACCGGCCTCTATCATGGCACGCAGCAGATCAACCAGGGCCAGATGGACCGCTGGAACCTGGTGGTGGCATTGAACTACCTGCCCGCCGCGACCGAGGCGCAGGTGGTGCTGGCCAAGTCCGGCGAGTACGACCATGAGGGTGGCCGCAAGGAGGTCGAGAGCATGATCAAGGTGGCGGAACTGACCCGCCAGGGCTTCATCAACGGTGATATCTCGACCGTGATGTCGCCCCGTACCGTGATCAGCTGGGCGCAGAATGCGCTGATCTTCAAGGATGTCGGCTTCGCCTTCCGCCTCTCCTTCCTCAACAAGTGCGATGAGGCGGAACGGCCGCTGGTGGCCGAATATTATCAGCGCGTCTTTGGCAAGGATCTGCCCGAGAGCGTGGCGCGCCGCGCGAACTGACCGTTCGCTCGGCCCCTTGAACGAAAGGGCAGACCCATGATCGTCGTCGAACGGATCGACCCCAATGGCGGCAGTGCGCACCGGATCAGCATCCGGGGCCATGAGATCGTCGCCGACATGTCGGCACCCGACGGCGATGACGCCGGGCCGGACCCGCATGACCTGTATGATTCGGCGCTGGGTGCGTGCAAGGCGATGACCATGCTGTGGTATGCGCAGCGCAACGGCATTCCGGTGGAGAATATCCATGTCGGCGTGGTGCGTGATGCGAGCCAGGAACGGGCCGGCATCTACAAGCTGACCACCCGCATCGCCGTGACCGGGCCGATGAGCGACGAGCAGCATGAAAAGCTGATCGCGGTCGCGGCCAAATGCCCTGTCCACAAGCTGATGAGCGAGGTCGAGACCCAGATCGAGACCATTGCCGTGCCGCGCGTGAGCGATCCGGAGGGCCGGTGAGCGAACGGTCCCCTCTCGACGCCTTCAAGGATGTGCTGGCCGGCACCGCGCGGGCGATGACGCGCGACGCGGAGGTGGAGGTGAGCTTCACCGCCGACACGCCGCACATGGTGGGCAAGGCGATCAAGGTGCCGACGCCCAGCCGCGCTTTGCCCGCCGATCAGGTGGCGCTGGCGCGTGGCTTTGCCGACGCCAATGCGCTGAAGCTGCGCCACCATAATGCCAGGCTGCACAATGCGATGGCGCCGGGCGAAGCGGTGGCGCGCGCCGTGTTCGACGCGGTCGAGCAGGCGCGGGTCGAGGCGATCGGATCGCGGGCGCTGGACGGCGTGCGCGCGAACCTGAACGAGGCGCTGGCGATGCGCCTGAAGTCCGATCCGATCCGCCGGGCGCGGGCGGCGGACGAGGTGCCGCTGTCGACCGCGCTGGCGCTCAAGGTGCGCGAGCGGCTGACCGGCCAGGCGGTGCCCGAGGAATTGCGGCCGGCGATGAAGCTGGTCGACCAGTGGATCGAGGACAAGGCCGGCACCGATCTCGACGCGCTGGGCCTCGCCATCGACGACCAGCGCGCCTTCCAGAAGCTGACCCAGGCGATGCTGGAGCATCTGCAACTGGTCGATGCCGACGTGCCGCCCGAAACCGACGATCCCGATCCCGAGGATGAGGGCGAGGACAAGGAGGAAGAGCAGGAAGAAGGCGATTCCGGTCAGGAGGAATCGGGCGACAGCGACATGAACGCCGAGGCCCGGTCCGAGGATCAGGGCGGCGAGACCGAAGAGGGCGACACCGACTATAGCGAGGAGTTCGACGCCGACGCAGAAGACGGCGCCGACGATATGGGCGAGGAAGGCATGATGCCGGTGCGGCCCAATCGGCCGACATCCGACCTGCCCCCCGGTTTCGACTATAAATCCTATACCCAGAAGCATGACGAGGTCGTCACCGCCGACGACCTGTGCGACGAGGATGAGCTGAACCGTCTGCGTGGCTTCCTGGACCAGCAACTGGTCAGCTTGCAGGGCGCAGTGACCAAGCTCGCCAACCGGTTGCAGCGCCGGTTGATGGCGCAGCAGCTTCGCTCGTGGGATTTCGACCAGGAGGAAGGGATTCTCGACGCGGCGCGGCTGGCGCGGATCGTAATCGATCCGACCCGGTCGCTGACCTACAAGATCGAGCGCGACACCGAGTTCCGCGACACCGTAGTCACCCTGTTGATCGACAATTCAGGCTCGATGCGCGGCCGGCCGATCAGCATTGCCGCGATCAGTGCCGACATCATGGCCCGCACGCTGGAGCGCTGCGGCGTGAAGACCGAGATCCTCGGCTTCACCACGCGCGCCTGGAAGGGCGGGCAGAGCCGCGAGGACTGGCTGGCGGCCGGGCGTCCACCGATGCCGGGGCGGCTCAACGACCTGCGCCACATCATCTACAAGAAGGCCGACGAACCCTGGCGCCGGGCGCGCAAAAATCTGGGCCTGATGATGCGCGAAGGGCTGCTGAAGGAAAATATCGACGGCGAGGCGCTGCTATGGGCGCATGCGCGGTTGATCGCGCGGCCCGAGGAGCGGCGCATCCTGATGGTGATTTCCGACGGTGCGCCGGTCGACGACAGCACCCTGTCGGTCAATAGCGGCACCTATCTGGAACGGCATCTGCGCCAGGTGATCGACTGGATCGAAAACCGGTCGCCGGTGCAGTTGGTGGCGATCGGCATCGGCCATGACGTCACCCGCTATTATCGCCGCGCCGTGACCATCATGGACGCCGAACAATTGGGCGGCACGATGGTTGAACAGCTTGCAGGACTGTTCGACGAGGATTGACCGGCCGGTTCGGCCCATCGTCCCGTAAAAAAGTCTATTTCAGGAGAGTGTGATGAGTGTCGCCTTTCGTCGCGAGAGCGACGATGAGCATATGGAGCCCAAGTTCGAGCTGCCGATCCCGCCCGGCCCCAATTGGGTCACGGCGCGCGGATTGCGGCTGACGCAGGAACAGGTCGCGGCGCTGGAAGCGATCGACACCGCTGCGATGGACGAGGAAGCCGCCAAGAAGCACAAGCGGGTGCTGCGCTACTGGCGCACGCGGCTGGCGACGGCGGAACTGCGCCCGGCGGCCGATGGCGAAGCGGTCGCGTTCGGCACGCGGGTAACCTATCGGCTGAACGGCCAGGAAAAGACCGTGGCGATCGTCGGCGATGACGAGGCCGATCCGCATGAGGGGCGGATCAGCTTTTCCGCGCCGCTGGCCCGCGCGATGATGGATGCCGAGATCGGCGAGGCGGTCGATTTTGCCGGCAAGGACGGTGCGATCGAAATCGTGGCGATCGGGGTGGTGGACGAGGCGTAGCGTTTCGCCCTTCCCGAAGGGCTGGAAGCGAACGGACCTTGGATCGAAAAAGGGCCTCCCGGTGACTTGCCGGGAGGCCCTTTTCAGATTCAGGCGCCGCGGGCGGCTTCGAACAGGAACCAGGCGCGCTGTTCGGCCTGGTCGGTCCAGTCGTCGACAATGCCTTCGGTCGCATTGTCGCCTGCCTCGGTCGCGGCGGCCTTCACCGCGCGGAAGGTTTCGACCAGCGCCAGATTGTCGTCGCGCAGTTCCTTGAGCATGTCGGCGGGGCTGACGAAATCGGCGTCATTGTCCTTCACGCTCTGATGACGGGCGACGTCGCCGATAGAGCGCAGCGTGGTGTTGCCGGTCTTGCGCACGCGCTCGGCGATCAGGTCGGTCACGCCCAGAATCTCGGTCGCCTGCTCGTCGAACATCAGATGATAGTCGCGGAAATGCGGGCCGGAGACGTGCCAGTGGAAATTCTTGGTCTTGAGATAGAGGGCAAAGCTGTCGGCCAGGGCGCCGTTCAGCGCCTCGGCGACCGACTTGGTGGCGTTGCTCTTGAGGTCGGTGGGCGTCTTGAGATCGGGGGCGGTCATGCATTGTCCTCCTGTTGGGGCGGAATTGATTTCGGACATATAATGATTGTCCGTCAATAAGGTGCCCCCGCAAGTCGGAAATCTTTGGGCAATTTATCGGTCAGGCTGATGGAGGGAATCGATCAGAGCCGGCCGATCGCGCTCATCGCCATGCCCGCGCCCGCCAATATGGCGATGCCGCCGGCGACCAGCCGAATCGCCCTGACCGGCAGCACGGACAGGAATCGGTCGCGCATCAGGATCACCGGCACGCTGGCGGCGATCACGCCGATCGCGCCGCCGATCGCCGCCAGCGCCGGGTCGGCGGTGCGGGTGGCGATGCCAAGGATCAGGAATTGCGGCCCGTCACCAAAGCCCAGAATGAAGACGCCCAGCGCAGTGGTGAGGAACGGCCCGATGCGCCAGTCGTCGAGCGTGTCGGGCATCTTCACCGGCCAGAGCAGGCCGACGCCCAGGAACAGCACCGACAGCGCCATGAACAGGAGCCGTGCATCATGGCCGAGCATCGGCCCGATCCAGGCGCCCGCTGCCGCGGAAAGGGCGGCATTGGCGATGGCGGCAACGGCGACGCCGGCGATGATCGCCCCGTCACGCTGGTAACGATGGGCGAGCGCCAGCACGAGCAACTGCCCCTTGTCGCCAATTTCCCCGAACAGGCAGCCCAGCAGGGCGATCAGCAAGGCGTCCATTCCAAATCCCGTCAGGCGTGCAGGCGATGCACGATAGCGGGCGCGGCGGCCGGCGGCAAAATATTGTCGAGCGGCGGCAGTTCGTCGGCGATCGCGTCGCGCATCCGGTCGAGATAGGAGAGGACGACCGAATCGAGCCCGTCGAGCGAGAGGACCGACTGGAGCGTGGCGGCCAGGTCGCCGACGCTATCGACGCGGAAGGCGCGTGCGATATGGCGGATCTGGTCGACCTCGTCATGCAGGCGCGGCACCGACACATGGCCGCGCTGGGCGGCGAGTCCGTCGACCCGCCGCAGCAGGTCGGCGAGAATCGCCAGTTTCGGATCATGTCGCATGGAGTCATCTCCCTTCATCCGCGCCCCGCCTGGCAGCATGCGCGCATAGGGTTAAAGGGCCGTAAAGCCTGTTGCGCAGCCTCCATTGGGCGCGCGAGCCTTGACATCGGGGCGAATCTGTCCCAAGGGGCACCGCTGAAACGGGGCGGTCCGACAGGGCCGCTTTTCTTTTTACGCTATTTCAAGACCAGGGACCAAGCCATGGCCAAGCCGGCAACTGTCAAGATCCGCCTCGTCAGCACGGCTGACACTGGCTTCTTCTACGTCACCAAGAAGAACCCGCGCACCACGACCGAAAAGCTGAGCTTCAGCAAGTATGACCCGGTCGTGCGCAAGCATGTCGAGTTCAAGGAAGCCAAGATCAAGTAAGCCGCTACGGGCTTCGCGCCCGCGCGCCTGATCTTTCGGCACCGAAAAAGGCCCGTCCCTGTTGGGAGCGGGCCTTTTCCTGTTGGCATTCGAGCCGGCTAGGCCCCCGATCCGAAGATCGGGAGCCCGATGTCGTCAGTTGCCGACCGGCTGGCCGTCGGTACGACGCACCACGATGGTCGAGGAGCGCGGCAGCTGCCCCGCCACCGGCCAGTTTCCGGTCGGATGCTGGATGTTGATGAAGAAGTTCTTGAGGTCCGGCGTATAGGCGATGCCGGTGATCTCGCAGCCCGCCGGGCCAACCAGGAAGCGCTTCGACTGCTTGCTGGTCTGGTCGATATAATACATCGAGTTGTTGCCGAAGGCGCCGGTCATGTTGGTGGCGGCGCCGTTCAGCGTGCCCGCATTGCCGGTGAGATTATGGTCGGTCTGGACCCACAGGCGACCCTGGGGATCGATGCGGATGCCGTCGGGGCTGGAGAAATAGTCGCCGCTGATATTGCCCTTGAGATTATCCTCCGCGAGCGAGGGATTGCCCGCCAGCAGGAAGATTTCCCAGGTGAAGGCGCTCGCCAGCGGCGAGTCGCCATTTTCGCGGAACTTGAGGATGTGGCCGTGCAGGTTGGTCACGCGCGGATCGGCAGCGTCGGTGACGCGGCGGCCGCTATTGTTGGTCAGGGTGACGAAGATCGCCTGCTTGTTGGGCGCAACCGTGATCCATTCCGGACGGTCCATGATGGTACCACCAGCGACGCGGGCGGCCGACTGGGTATTGACCAGGACATCGGCCTGGTTGGTGAAATTGACCGTCGTGGGGGTCGGCGGCGTGGTCGACTGGCTGACATTGCCCGGATCCTGAGCACCCACGACCAGGCCGTGCTGGCCCTGGACCAGCGGACGCCATTCGCCCGTGCCGTCGGCATTGAAGCGCGCGACATAGAGGGTGCCATAATCGAGCAGGTCGGTGTTGGCGGCACGGTTGCTGCTGCTGAAGGCGCGGTCCGGCACGAACTTGTAGACGCAGCCCGGCGTCGAATCGTCACCCATGTAGAAGGCGACGCGGTTGTTGGCGTCTGTCATGTGGGCGACATTTTCATGGCTGAAACGGCCGAGCGCGGTGCGCTTGGTCGCGGGCGCCAGTTCCTGGAACGGGTCAATCTCGACCACCCAGCCATAGCTGGTGTTGGGCTGGGTCGGGTCGAGATAGTTGTTCGTCGTTTCCTCGCAAGTGAGATAGGTGCCCCAGGGGGTGCGGCCCGACGAGCAGTTATTGAGCATGCCGCGGATCGTGCCGGGCAAGACGCCGGCAGCAGGACCGCCGACGCGATAGTCGGTGTTGCCGCTGTAACGCTTGTTATATTTCGAACCGGCCTTGACCGCGAACTTGCCGTCCGTGCCCTTAGTCACTTCGACCACGGCGATGCCGACGGCCGAGAGCGCGATCGCCTTCTGATCGGCGGTAGCGGTCGACGCGTTATAGCTGCCGCTGGAGAAGAGGATGTTATAGTCGGGCAGTTCGAAGTTGATCGCGAGCAGGCCGCCGCTGTTGGCGTCGGTGCCGGTCAGTTCGAAATATTCCATGCCGTCATGATTGCCGCCGGCCCAGGCCGCGGTCTGGCTGACGCTGGTCGGGAAGGTGCCGTTGGCAAAGGCGGTGCCGGCTTCGACCAGATCGCCGGCCTTCAGCAGCACGTCGACGGTATAGCCCGACGGCACGGTCACGGTGTCGTTGGTGTTGATCGCGACCGAGGTGAAGTTGATGCCATAGCTGGGCGTCGGAGTCGGCGTGGGGGTGGGTGTCGGGGCCGGCGTGGGCGCCGGCGTGCTGTCGTCGTCGTCATCGTCGCAGGCGGCGAGCGCGCCCAGCATCGGCAGGACGGACAGGCCCAGCAGGCCGTTCTTCAGGACGGAACGGCGGCCCGGATTGGCCGCGACGATGGCTTCCAGGCTGTCTTCGCCCGAAACAATCTTGGGCTGCGCATCGCGGAAGGCCGCGCGCGCCTCGTCGGTCAGATGAGACATGATAATATACCCCTGTGCATCCGAGCGTCGGCATGACCGCCGCGCCCCTGGCGCGCATGAGGTGACAGAGGAGGATGACGCGCGAACTGCGCTATGATGTCAGGACGAAGACAGAAGCATGACGCATCGGTGACGCCGTTTCCGGTGGGTTACAGCAGTGCGTTCACCTGTTCGACGAAACGCAGCACCGAAATCGGCTTGGACACATAGGCGTCGGCGCCGGCCGCGCGGATGCGATCCTCATCCCCCTTCCCGGCATAGGCGGTGACCGCCATGATCGGCACCGCCGACAGGCTGTCATCGCCCTTGAGCGAAACGATCAGGTCATAGCCGCTGACATGGGGCAGATGGATGTCGGTGATGACCAGGTCCGGCCCGAACTCCCGCGCCTGGGCCAGCACATCGCGGCCGTCGCGCAGCGGCAGCACGTCGTGCCCGTGCGCGCGCAGCAGGTCGCAAAAAAGTTTCAGATTGAGTTCGTTGTCCTCGACAACGAGCACGCGCTTTGCCACGAGTCACCCGCGTTCCAGAGAAGCCCCTTGGTGCGCCCCTATAGCCGCCCATTCCGCGAGAGCCAATCATGCGACCCGAGACCCCGAATGGCAAGCCGGATAGCGCCGCCGATGCCGAAATTTTGGCATTGATGGCAATGGGATGGACGCTGAGCGATGGTCGCCGGGCCGATCGGCTGCTGGCGCTGACCGGTCTGGATGCCGATGCGTTGCGCGCCGGCGTCGGCAATCGCGCGATTTTGGCCGCGGTGCTGGGCTTCCTGGCCGACCATGAACCCGATCTGGTTGCCTGTGCCGAGGCGATCGACAGCAGCCCGGCGGCCCTGATCGCCGCAAAGGAGAATCTGAGCCGATGAGCCGTCCGCTGATCATCACCGACTGCGACGAGGTATTGCTGCACATGGTCGTGCCGTTCCGCCACTGGCTGGACGAGACGCAGGACGTGCATTTCGACATGCGCGAACAGGGTTTTGCCGAGGCGCTGCGCCACAAGGACAGCGGCATCCCGCTGGAACGCGAACTGGTGTGGGAGTTGCTGATCGCCTTTTTCGATACCGAAATGGCGCGCCAGACCCCGATCAGCGGCGCGGTCGAGGCGCTGCACCGGCTGGCACAGATCGCCGACATCGAGGTGCTGACCAATATCGGCGAGCGCCACCACCAGCTGCGCATCGAGCAGTTGGCGAGCCATGGTCTGCACCTGCCGGTCCACTGGAACCATGGCGGCAAGGGGCGCAAGCTGGCCAATATCCTGGCCGAGCGCCAGCCGAGCTGCGCCCTGTTCATCGACGATCTGGGCGAGCATCATGCCTCGGTCGCGCGTCATGCGCCCAGCGTATGGCGGCTGCACATGGTCGGCGAGCCCGAGATCGCCGGCGACATCCCGGTCGCGGACAAGGCCCATGCCCGGATCGACGATTGGGCCAGCGCCGAAAAATGGATCATCGCCCGCCTGGCCGAAGGGCCAGCCCCCGCTATTTCAACGCCCCTGAATGGAGCCATCGCATGAGCATCGACGCCCGCCTTGCCGAACTCGGCATCACCCTGCCCGCCGCCGCCGCGCCGGTCGCCGCCTATGTGCCGGCGGTCGAGGTCAATGGCCTGCTGCATATTTCCGGCCAGATCGCGCTGAAGGACGGACAGTTGATGACCGGCCGCCTGGGCGAGGACCGCGACCTCGATTATGGCGTCGAGGCGGCGCGTGCCTGTGGCCTGAACCTCATCGCCCAGATGAAGGCGGCGCTGGGCGGCGATCTCGACCGGGTCGAGCGGATCGTCAAGCTGGGCGCCTTCATCGCCAGCGCGCCCGGCTTCACCGACCAGCCCAAGGTCGCCAATGGCGCGTCGGAACTGATGGTCGCGGTGTTCGGCGAGGCCGGCAAGCATGCCCGCAGCGCCGTCGGCGTGCCGGTGCTGCCGCTCGGCGCCGCAGTAGAGATCGACGCGATCGTGCAGGTTCGCCCCGCTGCATAAGCGGCCCGACTGGCTGACCGCCCGCCCCTTCGCCCATCGCGGGCTGCATCGGGCGGGCATCAGCGAAAATGGCATGGCGGCGTTCGATGCCGCCATCGCCGAGGGGCTGGGCATCGAATGCGATGTCCGGCTGAGCCGCGACGGCCTGCCCTTCGTCTTTCATGACGCCAGCCTGATGCGGATGACCGGACAGCCGGGCGCCGTGGCGGATCGCGATTCCGCAGAACTGGACGCGCTGCACCTGCCCGATGGCGGCGCGATCCCGCGCCTTGCCGCGCTGCTGGACGCCTGTATCACGACGCCGCTGCTGATCGAGATAAAGGTGGAGGGACGCGATATCGCGCCGATCTGCGCCGCGGTGGCAAGGGCGCTCGACGGACGCGACCAGCCGGTGGCGCTGATGTCGTTCAACCCGCTGGCGATGCGCTGGCTTGCGCGGCAGCGACCGGACATGGTCCGCGGGCTGGTGAGCAGCAGCCAGAACAAGGGGCGGCTGCGCGCGCTGTTCGACCGCACCCTTGCACTTTGGCTGGCCAATCCCGATTTTCTGGCCTGTGATATCCGTGACTTGCCCTTCCGCTTTGCCGATGCCGCCCGCCGCCGGGGGCTGCCGGTGTTGAGCTGGACGGTGCGCAGCGCGGCGCAGCGGGCGATCGCTGCGGCCCATGTCGACCAGATCATCTTCGAGGAGATGGCATGAACGAATTTGTCGCGCGCATCGCCGGTGGCGTCGCCGACCTGCCCAGGGCGCAATGGGATGCCTGTGCCGGCAGCGCCAATCCGTTCATCAGCTGGGATTTCCTGACCGCGCTGGAACGGTCCGAAAGCGTCGGGCCGGGCACCGGATGGCAACCCTTGCCGATCGTGATCGACGGGCCGGACGGGACGATCGCGGCCGCCGCGCCGCTCTATGCCAAGACCCACAGCCAGGGCGAATATGTGTTCGACCATGGCTGGGCCGACGCCTGGGAACGGGCAGGCGGCCAATATTATCCGAAAATACAGATCGCCGCGCCCTTCTCCCCCGTGCCCGGCCCCCGATTGCTGCTGCGTGATTCGACGCTGGGGCCGGCGCTGATCGCGGGAATCGAGACTTTGGTCGAACGCAACGAGCTGTCGTCGGCGCATGCGACTTTCGTCGATCCCGATCAGATCGCGCTGTTCGAGGCGGCGGGCTGGCTGATTCGCGAGGACAGCCAGTTTCACTGGCATAATAAGGGCTATGCCGGGTTCGAGGATTTCCTGGCCGAGCTTTCGAGCGAGAAGCGCAAGAATATCCGCAAGGAAAGGCGGCGCGCGGTCGAGGGGCTGGAGATCGTCCACCTCAACGGACGCGACCTGACCGAGGCGCATTGGGACATATTCTGGGATTTCTATCAGGATACCGGCGCACGCAAATGGGGCAGGCCCTATCTGACCCGATCCTTCTTCTCGATCCTGGGCGAGACGATGGCGGACAAGATATTGCTGATGCTGGCGCTGCGCGAGGGACAGGCCATTGCAGGCGCACTGAACCTGATTGGCGAAGACACGCTTTATGGCCGCTATTGGGGATGCCGCGAGGACGTGCCCAACCTGCATTTCGAGCTATGCTATTATCAGGCGATCGATGCGGCGATCGCGCGCGGGCTCGACCGGGTCGAGGCGGGTGCGCAGGGCGGGCACAAGCTGGCGCGCGGCTATGCGCCGCAGCCCACCTATTCGGCGCATCATATTCCCAATGCGAGCTTTCGCCGGGCGGTGGCGGGATTCCTCGACGCCGAGCGGGAGGAAGTGCAGCGCGACCGTCTGTGGCTCAACGAAAGAACGCCCTTCCGCAAGGAAGGCTGATCAGGCGGCGCGGACTTCGGTCGCGACGATCCAGGCACGGGCCTGGCGCTGGGCCTCGGCAATCTCGCGCGCGGTCATTTCCTCGGCGATTTCGGCGCGCATGCTCTGGCCCGCTTCGCTGCCGCCACGGGCCGCAAGGTTGAACCATTTATGGGCCTCTACCAGGTCGATCGGCATGCCCCCGGTGCCGCAGCTATAGGCGACGCCCAGTTCGAAACAGGCCTCTGCCGAGCCGTGGGCCGCACCGGCCAGACGACTATCCATCAAAAACTGCGCACTTTTGAGACTATTTGCCATGATCTTCCCCTGTATCCCTAACCCAATGTTCCAGCCTTTGGTTTGCGAGTGGGGCCAGAATGCCCGGCAGGCCGTAA
The DNA here is from genome assembly GCF_014197035.1 of Sphingobium scionense. GTDB lineage: Bacteria > Pseudomonadota > Alphaproteobacteria > Sphingomonadales > Sphingomonadaceae > Sphingobium > Sphingobium scionense. The sequence goes on from NZ_JACIEU010000013.1 coordinate 41,063, forward strand.
AAAATGGTTAACGTGAAAATCGGCATATTTGCGCAGTTTGCCCGTCGACACGGCGTGCGGCAGGGTTAACGCCTCAGCCGCGATGTGATTCGGAAATGCGCGCCTTAGGGCTGGCGTCGCCGGGCGATTGTCCGCATAGGCCGGACATGGCCGAAAATTCCCCCATGGGCGCGCAGCCTGCCGCAAAGGATATTCATTTCCGCGAGTTCGTGCTGCTGTGCGCGTGCCTGATGGCGATGAATGCGCTGTCGATCGACCCGATGCTGCCGGCCCTGCCCGATATCGGCCGCGACCTCCACATCGCCAATCCCAATGACCGGCAGCTGATCATCAGCTTCTATTTCATGGGCCTGGGCGTGGGATCGCTGCTGTTCGGGGTGCTGTCCGACCAGTTCGGGCGCAAGAAGGTGCTGGGCGGGGCGATGATATTGTTCATCCTGTCCTCGATCGCCTGTGCCGGGGCGCACAGCTTCACCATGTTGCTGGTCGCGCGCACCAGCGCCGGCTTTTTTGCCGGGGCCAGCCGCGTCATCACCGTCGGCATCATCCGCGACCGGTTCAAGGGCGACGCGATGGCGCGGGTCATGTCGCTGATCTTCGCGGTGTTCATGCTGATCCCGGTGATGGCGCCCAGTTTCGGCCAGGCGATCCTGTGGATCGCGCCGTGGCGCTGGATCTTCTGGGTGCTGGCGATCCTGGCCACCGCGATCCTGGGCTGGATGGCGATCCGCCTGCCCGAGACGCTGCATCCCGACAACCGGATGCGGATCAGCATCAAGGCGATCGGCCATACGGTCGGCACGATCTTCCGCACGCGCAGCTCGATCGGCTATATGCTGGCGAGCGGCGTGGTGATGAGCGGCCTCATCGGCTTCATCCTGTCGGTGCAGCAAATCTTCTTCGACGTGTTCAAGGCGCAGGCGATCTTCCCGCTCGCCTTTGCGACGATCGCCGGCAGCATGGGGATCGGCAGCCTGGTCAACAGCCGGCTGGTCTCGCGCTTCGGCGCGCGACGGCTGAGCCAGAGCGCGCTGATCGCCTTCATCCTGATCGCGGCGGTGCATCTGGCGGTGATCCTGAGCGGGCGGGAGACGATCGTCACCTTCATGATCCTGCAGGCGCTGACGATGATGACGGTCGCCTTCACCGCGTCCAATTTCAGCGCGATCTCGATGGAGCCCTTTTCCAAGGGGGCGGGCGTCGCTTCCTCCTTCCAGGCATTCCTGACGACCGCAGTGTCGAGCGCGCTGGGCAGCCTGGTCGGCCGCGCCTTCGACGGAACCACCCTGCCCTTCACCCTGGGGCTGCTGGTCTTCGGATCGGGATCATTGCTGATCGTCTTCTGGGCCGAGCGGGGCAAGCTGTTCACGCGGCCGCACCTCAACGCCCTGCGCGAGGAATATGAGGCGATGCACTGACTTTCTGTTTGGAAAGTCCGCACCGGCCCACACCCCCACCCGACCTTCACAGAGTGTATCCTGATAAGGGGCCGGGCGCGCCGATCAGGCACGCCCGGCCGGTTCGTCAAAAGCGGGTGCTGAGGCCCAGATTGATCGAGCGGCCCATGCCCGGCACCGGGCGCAGCACGCCGGTCGCGCCATAATCGCCCAGCGACATGCCGCCGAGCGGCAGATCATAGCCGGCGTCGAAGAGATTCTTCGCCTCGACCGTCAGCTTCAGCCCCTTGGCCCAGAGCGGCAGCGTGTAGCCAGCGCGCAGGTCGACCAGCGCATAGCCGCGCGTGCGGGGTTCGTTGCGGGTGGCATCGACGCGATTCTTGTCCGCGACAAATCCGACATCAGCGCCCAGTTCCAGCGCGTCGATGCGGTGGGCGAGGCCCATTTTCAGGTCCAGCGGCATCTGGCGGTAGAGCGGGCCGCCATCCGACAGATTCTGGCCATGGAGCCAGGATGCGCTGGCGGTGAAGCTGGTTTCGACATGGGCGCTGCGCCGGAGCGGCACGCTGGCGCTGACATCGACGCCGTAAAATTCGGCATCCTGATTGGCGAATTGCAGCTGCACGAAGCCGCTGGGCATGCCCATCATGTCGGTCAGATCCTGAAGATGGACCGCGTCGATATAGTCGTTCACGCGGGTGTAGTAGGGTGAGATTTTCAGCGTCGCCCCGCCCTTCGCAGTTAGACGCAGCGCGGCGCTGACCGTGTCGGCCTGTTCCGACTTGAGATCGAGATTGCCGACATAGCCATTGCCGTCACCATACCAGCCGATCATCTGGCTGGCCATCGCGCCCCGGCCCCAGGCATAGCGTTCGTAGAGATTGGGGGCGCGGCTCTTGTGCGCATAGCCGAGTTCAAAGGCGATCAGGTCGGACGCCTGCCAGCTCGCCAGCGCGGTCGCGCTCCAGTTGTTGTCGGTGCGGCGATGGCTGCGCGCGTTGAAGGCTTCGGCCGCCATGGCGTCGGCCATGTTCATCATGCCGGTGCCATAGGGCTGGACGTCACCGGTGTTCATCCGCACCCGATCGAAGCGCGCGCCGATGGAGGTGGAGAGCCGGTCGGTCCAGTGCGATTCCCATTCGCCGAACAGGCCCAGCCGGTCGCGCCGGCCATTGTTGATGTTGATATAGGGATTTGGCCCCATCATCATCGATCCGGCAACCGGCGGCCACCAGTCATCCATGCCCTGATGCTGATAGTCACCGCCGACGCGCAGCGTATCGTGCGGGCCAACCGGCAGGGTCAGTTTCATCGCCGAGGTGAAGCTGTGGATTTGCGTGTTCATCGGCATGGAGCCGGGCTGCTTGTCGGCGAGGAAGTCCATCCGGTGCGCGGTGTCGCGATAACCGATGCTGGCATCGACATCGCCCCAGGCGAAGGTGCCGCGATAGCGACCGTTGAGAAACCAGGACTTGTTCGAGGTCATGTCCATATATTGGTTCGGGAAGCCCTCATAAGGCGAGACATGATAGCCGCCCTTCAGCTCGAATAGGCCCAGGCGCGTCTGGGCGGCGAGCGCCAGTTGATGGTCGGTCTTGGCATATTCGGTCGAGCGCACCACACCCCGATTGCCGCCGCCGTCATAATTGTCTGACTGGGTGTAGGAGCCGCTATAGGTGGCGCTGATCCGCTTGCCTGCGACCGTCAGCGTGACGCCACCGCCAAAGGCGTCGCCATTGCTGCGATAGAAGCTGGACGCCTCCCCCGTGACCAAGGTGCCGCCGTCGACGGCGAAGCGTGGCATCGCGCTTTCGACGGCGATGATGCCAGCGATATTGTCACCACCCATGCTGACCGGCGAGACGCCCGGCACCACCGCGATGCTGCCGACCGTCTGCGGATCGGTATAGGAAAGCGGCGTGTTCATGTCGTTGGGGCAGGCGATGTCGACAGGGATGCCGTCGAGCGTGATGCGGACCCGCTGTTCGGTGAGGCCGCGCAGCGCCGGCATGGAAGAAAAGCCGCCGCCGCCATTGGCCGCGACGCCGGGCAGGCTGGCGAGGAGGCCGGCGGTGTCGCTGCTCGACACGGCGCGACGGCGCAATGTGCCGCTGCCGAGCCGGGCACCGTTGAGCGGCGCGCTGCCGATATCGAGCGCCGCCCCGTCGAAGCGGGTCTGGAGCGGCGGGGCCGCATCATCGGCGATGGGAGTATCGGCCGACAGGCTGTCCTGCGCGGCGACATGGGTGGGGAGCAATGCCAGCGATGCGGCGATTGCGACGAGAGATGTCTTCATCGGAAACCCTGTTTGCGCGCGCCTGCCTTCCCGACAGGGGCGCTTGATCTGGAAAGAAGGCCGCGCGGCTGCACGGCCATGGTCAGATCAGGCGGGTGGTCCGCGCAAAGGGGGACGCAGATGGCCGATGCGCACAAGCGCAGGCGGCCGCACCGGCGCAAAGCCGAGCAGCAGCGCGAAGGCGAGCGCCAGCACCAGGATCAGCGGATCGGCGCCGCCGAGCGAGGCCATGGAGAGCGCGCCATAGGGGCAGGAACGCTTGGCGGCATCGGCCGGCTGATGATCGGGATCAGCCTGCAAGGGCACGATCACCTGCGAGGCGGTGCTGCCGATCGCGGCGTCATGGCAGAACTGGATCACCAGTGTGCGCTGCTGCTCAGCGAGCATGAAGCCGCCGGGCAGCAAGGCCTTCATGCACAGCGCCAGCAGGACAAGCGCCAGCGCTTGCCCCCGATGCTGCTGAAGATAGGCGCGCAGGCTCCCCATGGGGACGGCCTAGCCCGGCCCATGGGCGCTGTCATCAAGACAAAAGGTCGCAGGGGTCGAGCCGGCGGCATGACCCAAGAAAAAAGGGGCGGTCGCCCACCCCTTCCTTCAACCAATCGTCAGGCCGATCAGGCGTCCTGGCCGCCCGGCGTATGCGCGCCCGGCAGCGGCGGCACCGGCTGGGGCGGAATGCCCGCGCCATCCTCCGCCACATCGACCACGCCCCGGCCGACATGGCTGCGGCTGCGGCTATAGGCGAAATAGACGATCAGGCCGATGGTCGCCCAGCCCACGAACATCAGCTTGGTTTCGACGCCCAGGCTCCAGAAGAGATAGGCGCAGCCCAGGATCGCGATCGGCGCGGTGACGTAGATGGCCGGGGTGCGGAACGGACGCTTGCGGTCCGCATCGGTCTTGCGCAGGCGCATCACCGCGATCGACACGGCGGCGAAGGCGAAGAGCGTGCCCGAGTTGGAGATGTCCGCCAGGATGCCGACCGGGAAGAAGGCGGCAAACAGCGCCACGAAGATGCCGGTCAGGATGGTGATGACGTGCGGCGTCTTGTAGGTCGGATGCACCTTCGAGAAGAGTTCGGGCAGCAGGCCATCGCGGCTCATGACGAAGAAGATGCGGGTCTGGCCGAACATCATCATCAGGATGACCGAAGGCAAAGCCAGGCCGGCGGCGAGGCCGAGCAGGTTACCGATCTGGGGCCAGCCGATTTCACGCAGCGTCCAGGCCAGCGCTTCCTTCGAGCAGGTGACGGCTTCGGTGCCGGCAGCGGCCAGCGCGGCGCACTGCTGCGACAGGGCGGTCGAACCGGGGGCGAGCACTTCGCCGGCCGGGCCGGCAACCGGCTGCGCACCCACGGTGCCGATCACGCCAGCGGCAACCAGCATGTAGAAGACGGTGCAGATGGCCAGCGAGCCGATCAGGCCGATCGGCATGTTGCGCTGGGGATTCTTGGTTTCCTCCGCTGCGGTCGAAACCGCATCGAAGCCGACATAGGCGAAGAAGATCGAGGCCGCAGCGGCCGACACGCCCGAGAAGCCGAGCGGCATGAACGGCGTGAAGCCGTCCATGTTCATGACCGGCACCGACAGGACGATGAACAGGGTCAGCGCCGACACCTTGATCAGCACCAGCACCGCGTTGACGGTGGCGCTTTCCTTGGTACCGATGACCAGCAGCCAGGTGACGAGCGACGCGATCAGCATAGCCGGCAGGTTGACCATGCCGCCGTCGAACGGCCCGCGCGTCAGCAGATCGGGTATGTCGAGATGGAATGTATGTTCGATCAGGCCGACCACATAGCCGGACCAGCCCACCGACACGGCGCCCGCGGCGACCGCATATTCGAGGATCAGCGCCCAGCCGACCATCCAGGCGATCAGTTCGCCCATCACCGCATAGCTATAGGTGTAGGCCGAACCCGAGACCGGGACCATGGCGGCCATTTCGGCATAGCAGAGCGCGGCGACCGCGCAGACGAAGCCGGCAATGACGAAGGAGAGCATCATGCCCGGCCCCGCCTTTTGCGCGGCTTCGGCCGTCAACACGAAAATGCCGGTGCCGATAACGGCGCCGATGCCCAGCATGGTGAGTTGGAATGCGCCCAGTGAGCGATGCAGTGATTTTTTCTCTGCCGTCGCCAATATGGCGTCGAGAGGCTTAACGCGCCCGAAAATCATCAATGAAACCCTTTATTGGAGTCTTCTGCCCGGGCGACGCGTTAGCCGCCCCCCCTTTTCTGTGGGACGGGAGACTATCGCCTAATCCGCCATGCGCAAGTATGTTGCGCTTCTGAGACATGCTTCTTCACTGAACGCGCGAAGGAAATTTTATGATCGAGTTGCTGCGGGCGCCCGCGCTGGGCGATGTCCCGCATGGCTTTGCCGGACGACAGGGGGGCGTATCGACCGGGGTGTGCGCCGGTTTGAATGTCGGGCTGGGGTCTGAGGATGACCGGCTGGCAATCCTGCGCAACCGCGATCTGGCGCGTGACGCGCTGCTGCCCGGCGCGACGCTGGTGACGGTGCGACAGGTCCATTCGCCCGATGTGGTGACCGTGACCGCGCCGATCGCCGAGGCTGAGCGGCCCGAGGCGGATGCGATGGTCACCCGCACGCCAGGGCTGATTCTGGGCATATTGACCGCCGACTGCGTGCCGGTGCTGTTTGCCGACAGGGAAGCCGGCGTGATCGGCGCGGCCCATGCCGGCTGGAAGGGCGCGATCAGCGGCGTCACCGACCGGACGATCGCGGCGATGGAGATGCTGGGCGCGACGCGCGCGGGCATTGCCTGCGCCATCGGCCCCTGCATCGGGCGTGCTTCCTACGAGGTGACTTTGGACTTTGCCGAGCGGTTCGAGCGGGACGACGCGGACAATGCGCGATTCTTCAGCGCCGGGCGGGCCGGCCACTGCCAGTTCGACATTGCCGCCTATGTCGCGTCGCGGCTGCAGGCGGCGGGGATCGGGCGGATCAGTCTGCTGGACGAGGACACCTATAGCCAGGCCGATCGCTTCTTCAGCTATCGCCGGTCCTGCCATGCGCAGGAAAGCGATTATGGCCGGCAGATATCGATGATCGCCTTACCCAGCTGAACCCGGCTGAGGGGCTTCAAAAGCGGGACGGAGTAGCGCATGAGAGGGGCTGACATGACCAGTTCTTCCCAGACCCTGCCGGACGTCGGCGATGGCAGCCGCCTTTATCAGCAACTCGCCCGGCGGTTGCTCGCGGACCTGGCGGGCGGCCGCTATGCCGTGGGCGACCGACTGCCGCCCGAGCGCGAGCTGGCGATCGAGCATGATGTCAGCCGGCCGACCGTGCGCGAGGCGATCATCGCGCTGGAAGTGCAGGGGCTGGTCGAGGTGCGGGTCGGATCGGGCGCCTATGTGGTACGCATTCCCGGCGCCGATCGCCAGACGGCCGAGGCGCCCCGGTTCAGCATCACCGCCTTCGAACTGATGGAGGCACGGCTGGCGATCGAGGGCGAGGCGGCGGCGCTGGCGGCGCTGCATGCCCGGCCGGACGAACTGGACGAGCTGGACCGGCTGGTCGCGCAGATCGCCAGCGAGAATCTGCGCGATGGCGACGCCTATGCCGTCGACCAGCAGTTTCACATGCTGATCGCGCAGGCGACCCGCAACGCGGCACTGGTCGACAGTGTCGCGCGGCTGTGGGAGATGCGGGCGAGCGCGCCGGAATCCCGGCTGCTGCTCGCCAAGGCCCGTGCCGCCAAGGTGACGCCGGTGGTCGAGGAGCATCGCGTCATCGCCCAGGCGATCCGGGCGCGCGATCCGGCGGCGGCGCGCGCGGCGATGCGCGGCCATCTGGCGGCGGTGATCGACCATCTGCTGTTCGCGACCGAAGAGGCAGCCGTCGAGGAAGCGCGCAAGGCGGCGCAATCGACCCGCGCCCGCTTCGCCCCCGGCGCGGACTGATCCCGACAGGGCAATATTGACAGCGATGATGACAGCACCGGGGCGATGCCCGCGGGCGATGATCTGCGCCTGCTTGACCGGCTGACCGACAAAAACTAAACACCTGTTCAGTCAAACAGGCATCGCGGCAAGCGGGCAGGACGGGAGAGAGCGGATGCGGGGGACGCGCGGGCTGTTTCTGGTGCGGACGGTGGCGGGACTGGCGCTGGCGGCGTCTGCCGCGGGGCTGGTGGCGCAGCAGGCGGTGCAGACCGGCACAGGAGCCGACTGGCCCGGTGTCGGCGGCAGCGCCGACGAGAGCGGCTATAGCCAGCTGAGCGCGATCAACACCGCCAATATCCGCAAGCTGGGCCTGGCCTGGTCGCTCGACCTGGAGGGCGAGGTATCGCTGGAGGCGACCCCGCTGGCGGTGAACGGCATCCTCTATTTCAGCGGCAGCTATGGCGCGGTCTATGCCGTCGACGGGGCGAGCGGCAGGCTGATCTGGAAATATGATCCGGAAATCTGGAAGGTCAATCCGACCCGGCAGGCGATGGGCATGGGGGTCAATCGCGGCGTCGCTTACGACAATGGCCACATCTTCATCGGCGTGCTCGACGGCCGGCTGATCGCGCTGGATGCCAGGACCGGCGCGGTCGCCTGGAGCGTCAACACCCTGCCGCCCGGCACCATGCACAGCCTGACCGGCGCGCCGCGCACCTTCAACGGCAAGGTCATCATCGGCAATGGCGGCGCCGACATCGGCCAGCGCGGCTTCGTCACCGCCTATGACCAGAAGACCGGGGCGCAGGTCTGGCGTTTCTGGACGGTGCCGGGCAGTCCGGAGCAGAATGCCGGCGATCCGGTGATGGAAATGGCGGCCAAGAGCTGGAACGGTTCCTACTGGAAGACCGGCACCGGCGGCACGGTGTGGAACGGTATGACCTTCGACCCGGACCTCAACCGCATCTATCTGGGCGTCGGCAATGCCGGCCCCTATGATCCGGAGAAGCGCAGTCCGGGCGGCGGCGACAATCTGTTCGTCGCCTCGATCGTCGCGCTGGATGCCGATAGCGGCAAATATATCTGGCATTATCAGCAGAACCCCCGCGAAAGCTGGGATTACAAGGCGACGGCCAACATGATCGCCGCGACGGTGACGATCGACGGGAAGCCCCGACGGGTGCTGATGCAGCAGCCGACCAACGGCTTCTTCTATGTGCTGGACCGCGAGAGCGGAAAACTCATCTCTGCCGAGAAGGTCGGCAAGGTGAACTGGGCCAGCCATATCGACATGGCCACGGGACGCCCGGTGGAAACCGCCAATGCCCATTATCAAGAGGGGCCGGTCGACATCTATCCCAGCACATTGGGCAGCCATAACTGGCAGGCGATGAGCTACAGCCCGCAGACGGGGCTGGCCTATATCCCCTATATGCAGGCCGGCGCCCGCTACGCGAAGGCGGACAAGGGCTTCCTGGCCAGCATCACCGGGGCCAGCGCCAGCTTCATCACGGAAAAGCGCGACAAGGACGACCTGACCGGCGCGCTGCTGGCGTGGGATCCGGTGGCGCAGAAGGCGCGCTGGCGCATGACGCGGCCCCATCTGTGGAATGGCGGGACGCTGGCGACGGCGGGCGGGCTGGTGTTCCAGGGCACGGCCGACGGCTATGTCCGCGCGCATGACGCGGCGAGCGGCAAGGAAGTGTGGCGCTTCAATGCGGGGCTGGGGATCATCGGCGCGCCGATGAGCTATGCCATCGGCGACACCCAATATGTGTCGCTACTGGTCGGCTGGGGCGGCACCACGGCGGCGGCCAGCGAGATATTGAATGTCGGCTGGAAATATGGCGCCCAGCCCCGCCGGCTGCTGAGTTTCGCGATCGGCGGCAAGGCGCGGCTCGCCCCCTCCCCGCCGCGCGACATGGCCGTCCATGCGCTCGACGATCCTGCAATCGTGCTGGACGAAAAGGCGGTGGCGGCCGGCAAGGAGATGGGTTTCATCTGCGGCGCCTGCCACGGCATGGCGTTCAAGGGGGCCGGCGCACCGGGACCGGACCTGCGCGAATCCGCCCTGTCGCTGTCGGAGGAGAATTTCTACCAGGTGGTGCAGGAAGGCGCGCTGGCCGAGCGGGGCATGCCGCGCTTCCCGCTGGGCAAGGCGCAGATCCACAATATCTGGTCCTATCTGCGCGCCACCGCGCGCGAGGCGCTGGGCACGCGCAAGCCCGATACCGACACGCCGACGGCGGCGCGCTTCTGATGCGGATGACCGGCGAGGAGCGGATCGCCGCACCGCGCGACGCGGTATGGCAGGCGCTCAATGATCCGGCGGTGTTGCGCCAGTGCATTCCCGGCTGCCAGTCGCTGGAGCGCGACGGCGAAGACCGGTTGCGGGCCGAGATCGCCGTCAAGATCGGGCCGATCGGCGCGCGCTTTGCCGGCACCGTCACCCTGTCGGAGATCGACGCCCCCAATGGCTATCGCATCAGCGGCGAGGGCCAGGGCGGCACGGTGGGCCATGCCAGGGGCGGCGCCAAGGTGACGCTGGCCGCCGATGGCCGAACGACCCGACTGTCCTATGCGGTGGAGGCCGAGGTCGGCGGCCGGCTGGCGCAACTGGGCGGGCCGATCATCGACGCCACGGCGAAGCAGTTGGCGGGGCAATTCTTCCGCAACTTCAACGCGGTGGTCAGCGGCGGTGGCGCGCCGGCGGAGGATGCTCCGGTCGCGGCGGTGACAGCTCCGGTGCTGGCCGCTCCATCGGCAGGCGGCCAGCCCTGGGGCTGGATCATCGCCCTATTGCTGGCGCTGGCGACCGGGGTGCTGCTGGAGCGCAGCGGCGTGGCGAGCACCGGCATGGTGGCGATCGGCCTGTTGCTGGCGGTGACGGCGCTGGCCGGGTTCGAGGCCGGGCGCAGGGGGCGGCGATGAAGCCGGCGCCGTTCGACTATATCCGCGCCACCAGCATCGACCATGCCTGCGCCCTGCTGGCGGAGGCGGGCGGTGGCGCGCAGTTACTGGCGGGCGGCCAGACGCTGATGCCGTTGCTGGCGCTGCGCATGAGCCAGCCCTTCATCCTGATCGATATCGGCCATCTGCCCGAATTGCAGGGCATCGCCCCCCATGGCGGCGGCCTGCGGATCGGCGCGGCGACGCGGCAGGCCGATGCGCTGGTCAATCCCCTGCTGGCACAGGCCTTGCCGGTCTTCGTCACCGCGCTGGCCCATGTCGGCCATCACCAGACCCGCAATCGCGGGACGATCGGCGGGTCGATCGCGCTCGGCGAACCGGCGGCCGAAATGCCGGCGACGGCGGTGGCGCTGGGTGCGTCCATGACCCTGCGGTCGACGCGCGGCGCGCGGACCATTGCCGCCGACGACCTCTATCTTGGCCCCTATGCGACCGCGATCGCGCCGGACGAGCTGCTGGTGGCGATCGACTATCCGGCCTGGCCGGCGGATGCGGTGCCGCTGTTCCGTGAAGTGGCGCGGCGGCCCGGCGATTTCGCGCTGGTCGGGCTGGTCGGCGCGCTGGCGATCGCGGACGGACGGATCGAGCGGGCCGGCATCGCCTGGTTCGGCATGGGGCCGACGCCGATACGCGCGCGTCAGGCGGAGCAGGCGCTGGTCGGCCAGGCGATCGACCGGATCGATGTGCAGGCCATTGCCGACCTGGCGATCGCCGACAGCGCACCGTTCGACGATGGCCATGCCAGCGCCGCCTATCGACGCAGCGTCGGTAGGCGCATCTTTGCCAACGGCCTGATGCAGGCGCTCGACCGGAGGCTGGCGGCATGAGCGAACATCGCATATCGATGACAGTAAACGGCCAGCAGCATCGCGGGCTGGTCGACGGGCGGCTGATGCTGAGCGACTGGCTGCGCGAGGCGGCGGGCTATACCGGCGTGCATGTCGGCTGCGAACAGGGGGTGTGCGGCGCCTGCACCGTGATCGTCGACGGGCGCGCGGTGCGATCCTGCCTGATGCTGGCGGTGCAGGCCGATGGATGCAGCCTGACCACGGTCGAGGGGCTAGCGGCGGCCGACGGCACGCTCCATCCGGTGCAGCAGGCGCTGAAGGATAACCACGGCCTGCAATGCGGTTTCTGCACGCCCGGCATCGTCATGACCCTGGCCGCGCTGCGGGCCGATGGTGCCCGCCCCGATGAAGCGGCGATGACCGAAGCGATGTCGGGGCATCTGTGCCGCTGCACCGGCTATCAGGGGATACGCCGCGCGATCCGGCAGCTTGCGGCGGAGGATGGCACGCCATGAGTGCGCCGCCGATTTCCGCGCAACGCTTCATCGGCCAGCGGGTGCCGCGCAAGGAGGATGGCCGGCTGCTGACCGGGCGCGGCAGCTTCGTCGATGATATCATCCTGCCCGGCATGCTGCACGCCGCCTTCGTCCGCAGCCCGATCGCGCGCGGCACGATCCGGTCGATCGACACCGATGTCGCGCGCGCGCAGCCCGGCGTCCATGCGGTGCTGACCCAGGCCGATCTGGCGCCGTTCGGCGTCACCATGCTGAGCTTCTTCCTTGGTCCGGTGGAGGTGGCGATGACACCGCTGGCGGATGGGCGGGTCGCCTATGTCGGCCATCCGGTCGCGCTGGTGATCGCCGACGATCGCTATCTGGCCGAGGATGCCGCCAGCCTGGTGGTGGTCGATTATGCCGAGGAAGCGGCCGTCGTCACGCTGGACGATGCGCGCCTTGGCCCACGGGTCCATCCCGACACCGACGACAATGTCGCCGCGCTGATGGGCGAGGAGGAAGCCGATGCCGCGCTGGAGGCGCTGCTGGCGGGCGCGCCGCATCTGGTCAGCCAGTCGATCCGCCATCAGCGCATCGCCCAGTCGCCGATGGAGACGCGCGGCGTGGTGGCGAGCCTGCAGGGCGAGAGCGAATTGCTGGTCCATATCACCTGCGCCGGGCCGCAACTGGTGGCGCGCTGGCTGACCCTGGCGCTCGACCGGCCGGGGCTGAGCGTGCGGGTGGTGGCCAAGGATGTCGGCGGCTCCTTCGGCCTCAAGAACCATCCCTGGATGGAGGAGGTGTCCGCCATCCTTGCTGCCATGCTGCTGCGCCGGCCGGTCAAGTGGATCGAGGACCGGATCGAGAATCTGACCGCCGCCAACCAGGCGCGCGAGCAGGAAATGACATTGCGCGCCGCCTTCGACACGAACGGGCGGCTGATCGCCAGCCATGCCGATTATGCGCTCAACAATGGCGCCTATCCGATGGGGGCGGACGCCAATATCGCGGTCCATATGTTCCTGTGGGCGGCCTATAATATACCCGCCTACAGCTTCGTGTCGCGCGGCTGGTACAGCAACACGCCGGGGCTGGCCGCCTATCGTGGCCCCTGGGCGATCGAGACGCTGGCGCGCGAGACATTGCTCGACCGGGCGGCACGGCAGATCGGCATCGATCCGGTGGAGATTCGCCGGCGCAATCTCTGCACCGCCGCCGACCAGCCGTCGGTCACGCCGCTCGGCATCCCGCGCGAGGACATCACGCCGGCGCAATGTCTGGAAAAGCTGCTGGAGGTGGTGGACGTGCCCGCCTTCCGCGCGGAGCAGGCAGCGGCGCGGGCGCAGGGGCGCTATCTGGGCCTGGGCCTCGCCGCCTATATCGAGCCGACCGGGGCGGCGGGCAGCATCGCCGTGATGACCGGCGAGCTGGCGCAGCTGCGGATCGAACCGACCGGACGGGTCGTCGCGGTGATGAGCGTCCATTCGCAGGGCCATGGCACCCAGACGACGATGGCGCAGTGTATCGCCGACCAGTTGGGCGTGCCAATCGAGGACGTCACCATATTCGACGGCGACAGTTCGCGCGGCGGGTTCGGCCCCGGCGCGGGCGGCAGCCGGCAGGGGGTGATCGGCGGCGGCGCGGCGATCCGGGCCGGGCGGCTTCTGGCCGACAAGGTCAAGGCCGTGGCCGCCCATCTGCTCAACGCCAGTCCGGAGGCGATTAGCCTGTCCGACGGGATGGTCCATGTTGCCGGCGCGCCGGAGATGCGGCGGACGCTGCGCGAGATTGCCGAGATCGCCTATGGCGAGCCGGGGCGATTGCCGCCGGGCATGGAAACGGGGCTGGAAGCGCAATATCGCTATGATCCGCCGCCCATGACCTTCACCAGCGCAGCCCATGCCTGCATCGTCGAGGTCGATGCCGACACCGGCTTCGTCGGCATCCGGCGCTGGGTCAGCAGCGAGGATTGCGGGGTGATGATCAACCCCGCCGTGGTCGAGGGACAGATTGCCGGTGGCCTGGCCCAGGCGATCGGCAGCGTGTTGCTGGAGGATGCCGCGCGCGATGCGCAGGGCAATCCGACGGCCGCGACCTTCAAGGATTATGCGCTGCCGACGATCTTCGACGTGCCCGATTTCGAATATGTCCATGCCGACACGCCGTCACAGGCCGAAGGCGGCTTTCGCGGCGTCGGCGAAGGCGGCTGCATCATCGGGCCGCCGACCCTGGTCAATGCGATCGCCGATGCGCTGGCGCCATTCGGGGAGGTGCCGGTGGACCTGCCGCTGACGCCGGCCAAGCTGATGACCGTGATCGAAGGGCAGCCCTGGCCCGAACGTCCGGTCAGCCGCTTCCATCCCGACCATCGGGCGCCGGAGGTCGATGCCCCTGCCCCGGTTGCGCCTGCTGTTGCTGCCGTCGCGCCTGCCATTGCGGTGGGGATCGACGGGGCGTGGAAGCTGGTGCTGGCAACACCGATGGGGCCGCAGCCGATGGTGGCGCATTTCCAGGTCGCGGGCGACCGGGTGACGGGGCGGCTGGAGGCCGATCAGGGATCGCAGGAATTTACCGGCACGCTGAGCGGCGATCAGGTCCGCTGGGAGATGAAGGTGACAAAGCCGATGGCGATCACGCTCAAATATGAACTGACCTTTGCCGGCAGCAGCGTGAGCGGCAAGTGCAAGATGGGGCTGTTCGGCACGGCCAAGGTGAGAGGCGAGCGCGCGTAATATTTCGGGACGCAAAAAGCCGTCGCGGCTGATCCGAGACCGCCTGTGCGTGAGTGTGGGTTGCGGGAGGGCAAACACCTGATGCTTGCGATTGATCGAAGACGAGATTTGGCTTCCCACAGCTAAGAAACCGAGAGAAAAACCTGATTTATGAGTATCTTGATGGATGTCGACTTTAGTTCAGCTTTGCTGACACTTTGTCCCCCGCACTTGGCGTGATGAGCCGTCAGGAAGGCAAATTGCACCGACTATAATCTGAACATATCTTGATATTTGCTCCGATATTGAACATATAGAATGCCATGGAGAAGCCCATGGCAACCGCTAACTCCGCACATATCCCCAGCCGCAAGGATCTGTCCGGCCCTGCGCTGCGGACCTTCTTTCGCATTGCGGATGCCTGGAGTTTGAAAGAGCAGGAGCAGATGCGCCTTCTCGGTCTCGACAGCCGATCGACCTTCCAATCCTGGAAGCGCGGCGACGTCGGCGCCATCCCCAAGGACGCGCTGGAGCGCATCTCCTATGTCATGGGCATCTACAAGGGGTTGCAGATGCTGGTCCCGGCGACGGCCGACATGTGGGTCCGCAAACCTAATAAAAGCCCGGTCTTCGGCGGCCGTTCGGCGCTTGACCGGATGACATCGGGCAATGTCGCCGACCTCTATGTCGTGCGCCAATATATCGATGCGCAGCGCGGCTGAGCGAGCGGCATAGTCCATGGATATTTCCGTCAGCCCGATCCGGTGGGCGCCCTGCTATCGCATCGTGTCGAGCCGCTTCCCGCCGATCAACCTGTTCGAGAATGTCGCCGATCCGGCGGACCTTGAGGCTGTCTATCTGGTAGAAGCCATGACCAACAGCCGCCTGCGCGAAGAGGCCGGCGAACTGGCTCTCGTGGTTCCGGAGGATCGTGTATCGGGACCGGGCAGCACCGCCATCATGGCGGCGTTCACTCATCTCAATCCGCTGGGCGATCGTTTCACCGATGGCAGCTATGGAGTCTTTTATGCCAGCCGGTCGATCGATACCGCCGTTGCCGAAACCCGGCATTCGCGCACCCGCTTTCTGACAGCGACCGATGAACCCGCGCAGGAGATCGACATGCGGGTCTATGCCGCCGATCTCGACGCGCAGCTTCACGATATTCGCGGCCTGCGCGACAGTCGCCCCGACCTCTATGACCCGGATGGCTATGGCGCGTCCCAGCAACTGGGCGGGGAACTGCGCGCCGCAGATTCGGACGGCATCGTCTATCAAAGCGTGCGGCATCAGCGTGGTGAGTGCGCGGCGATTTTCCGTCCACGGCTCCTGTCGAACTGCCGCCAGGAGCGCCATCTCTGCTATATATGGGATGGCACGGCCATCACGACGGTCTACGAGAAGAAGGCCTTCGACTGAGACCCATCTATCTCACTCTAAAATTCTCGAAGCTTCCATTCTTTGGAGTATCGAGAATTTCATGTCATCCTTGGCCTAACAGATGTCCGCGACAGGGCTTGCCGGGCGCATCTTCAACGAACGGCAACTCGCGGAATTGCTGGGCGGGAGCGATGCGCGCCGCTATGGCCTCGTCAATCGCGCTCTGAGGGACGGGTCGCTCATCCGCGTGAAGCGCGGCACCTATGTGCTGGGAGAAGAGCAGCGCAGCGATCCGATCCACCCTTTCGCTCTCGGGCAAAGCCTCGTTCCCGGCTGCTACATCTCGTTCGAAAGCGCATTGGCCTATCATGGCTGGATTCCGGAGACGGCTTTGGTCACGGCGAGCCTATCGCCGGGCCGCAAGACACTATGCTTCGAAAGCACCACCAAGAGCAGTCATTCGTTGAGCGACGCGTGAAAGACGGTTTCGTCCCAGCGACCGCCTACAGACGTCGGCCATTCAAGTCATACCCCGCCAACGCCTGTCCTGACAAAATTGGGTCGATCAAAGATGCCCGGACCGCATGCAAATCGGGGAATCAGAATTTTGCTGCCACGACATGTTGGTTGATCTGTCCGAACGGGGATTGATTTTCTCTGACGACGGCTAGATCAACTTGATCGCCAAATTTCAGGAAAGATGTCCGGGGCGCGCCCTGCTCTATCATCTCGATCGCACGTCGTTCCGACAGGCAACAGGAGCCAACCTCCGCAAAATTGGCGTTTGATACCGTGCCCGATCCGATGATAGTGCCAGCGACCAGATCGCGGGTGCGGGCAGCGTGGGCGACGAGTTCATGGAAGCCGAACGCCATTTCGCCGCCATGGGGATTTCCGAACCAGGCGCCGTTGACATGAACCTCCAGCGGCAGATGAACGCGGCCATCCTGCCATGCCTCGCCCAGTTCATCGGGCGTCACGGCAAAGGGCGCGACCGAACAGGCGGGCTTGGCCTGGACCCAGCCGAAGCCGGTCTTCATCTCGATCGGCGCGATCGCGCGCAGCGACCAGTCGTTGATGAGCAGGACCAGCTTGATATGGGACAGGGCGTCCTCTGCGGACGTGCCCATCGGCACGGCATCGGTGATGACGCCGAATTCGCCTTCGAAATCGATGCCATCGGCCTCGCTGGGAAGCGCCACATCTTGCGTTCCCGACAAAAAGCGGTCGGACAGGCCCTGATACATGAGCGGCCGGTCGGTTTCGATCGGCGGCAGGTCGAACGCCTTCTGCATCAATTCGCCATGCTGCGGGAAGGCAGAACCGTCGAGCCATTGCCAGGCACGGGGCAGAGGCGCGAGCAGCCGGCTTTCGTCCAGCGCGTCGCCGTCCCCCTGTGCCAGCCGATCGGCAAGCTGGCGCAGCGCCGGCTCGACGCTGTTCCATTGCTCGATCGCCTGCTGAAGGGTGGCGGCGATGCCGTCCGCAGGTAATTGGCGCTGGGCATCGCGGGAGACGACGATCAGGCAGCCATCCGGCTGGCCGTTGCTGAGGGTGGCAAGGCGCATCTCTATTCCTCGAAGATCGCGACCGCGCGGGTCCAGCCGGCCGATGCGCCCTTGATCTTGTGCGGGAAGCAGCTGACCATGAAGCCATGGCTTGGCAGGCTTTCCAGATTGTGCAGCTTTTCCAGATGGCAATAGCCGATATCGCGGCCGGCCTTGTGCCCTTCCCAGATCAGCGAGGTGTCGCCGGTCTCCTTGACCTTCTGCGCGGTGTAGCTGAACGGTGCATCCCAGGACCAGGCATCGGTGCCGGTGACGCGCACGCCCCGTTCGGTCAGATAGATGGTCGCCTCATAGCCCATGCCGCAGCCGCGATTGACATAGTCGGGCTGGCCCAAGGCCTTGCCGGCGGCGGTGTTGACGAGGACGATGTCGAGCGGCTGGAGGCTGTGGCCAATGCGGGCCAGTTCCGCCTCGACGTCGGCGGCGGTGACGACATAGCCATCGGGGAAATGCCGGAAGTCGAGCTTCACGCCGGGCTGGAAACACCATTCCAGCGGCACTTCGTCGATCGTGATCGACCGCTGGGGCTCGCCGTCGCGGCCATCCATGGTCGGATGGAAATGATAGGGGGCATCAAGATGCGTGCCGCTATGGGTGGTCAGCTTCACCCATTCGGACGCCGCGAAACCGGCGCCGTCCGGGGTGTCCTGCGCCGTCACGCCGGGGAAGAACAGCGCCAGTTCATGCGCGGTGTCGGCATGGGTCTGGTAGGTGATCTCGGGTTTCAGGAACGGCGGGTCGCTGACCACATCGTTGCACAGCATGATCGACAGATCGACGAAGCGGCGGGTCATGCGGTCTTGCCTCCCAGCGTTTCGGCGAACCAGTCGGCGATGCAGTCGCGGCCATAGGCCATATTGTCGGCGCCGACATGTTCGACACCGCCTTCGCGCGGCGTGAAGATCCTCTTCTCACGGCGGGGGGCGTTGACGAGCTGATCGTAGAGATCGTCGGCATAATCGACACTGATCTGGCGATCCTGCGCACCATGGGTGACCAGGAAGGGCACCTTGATCCGGTCCATATGACCGTTGAGGTTCATCGCTTCGGATTTGGCCAGGAAGTCATCCTGATCCTTCGCCCCGAACGCCCAATGGACATGCGCCCAATAATGGGGGACCGGGTTCTCGCCCTCGCGCGCCATGCGCTTGTCCTGCACTTCGCGCCAATTATGGTTGGCGCCCCAGACCGCACCGCTGGCAAAGCGCGGTTCATAGGCGACGGCGCGCGGCGCGAAATGCCCGCCGAGTGAAATGCCGGTCATACCGATCGCCCGGCCATCGACATCGGGTTGCCGTTCCAGCCAGTCGACCGCCTTGCTGGCCCAGCTTTCGCTGTGCGGATCGACAGGCAGATGCTGGAGCCGCAGCGCCTCGCCCGAGCCTGGCTGGTCGACGCAGAGCGTCGAAATGCCGCGCCGTGCCAGTTCCTGCGGCAGGCGCGTCCAGTAGAGCAGCTCCTTGCAGCTATCGAGCCCGTTGCAGAAGACCACGACCGGCTTCCTCCCCTCGCCCGGCGCGCGGGTGAAGAGGGCCGGCATCGTTCCCGTCGCCAGCGGTATCTCGACCCGCTCGCGATTGATCCGGCCAAGCCCAGTCGATCGATCGAAGGCGGTTCGCGCCTTGGCATAGGTCGCCTCGCGGCCGGGCGCGCCATGGCCCTGCATCCGCTCGGCGGTGATCAGATAGAGCGCGGCGCGCTCCATCTTGTTGGAGGCGGAAAAGAGCCGGCCCTGGGCCTCATCCTGCGCCGCCAGTTCGAGCAGCTTGTCGCCCATCGCCGCCCAGGCCTTCATGAACATGGGCGTGCCTGCG
This sequence comes from Sphingobium scionense, assembly GCF_014197035.1. Classification (GTDB taxonomy): domain Bacteria; phylum Pseudomonadota; class Alphaproteobacteria; order Sphingomonadales; family Sphingomonadaceae; genus Sphingobium; species Sphingobium scionense. The sequence goes on from NZ_JACIEU010000013.1 coordinate 60,394, forward strand.
TCCGCGCCGCTGTCGGCGGCGTCACGGATCGGCTTGCACATGTCGATGATCTCGCCGAGCTGCGCGCCCGATTCCATCGCGATCGCGACCGACAGATTCCAGATATAATTGGGGAAATATTCGAACAGCGCCACGGCTTATGCCTCCACCGCTTGGAACAGGCCCTTGTCGGCCTCGGGATGCGGCATGGTCTGCGGGCCGCCGACGCCGATGCCCCACTGGTCCATCACCTTGGGGCCGGGCACATGGACCTGCGGCTGATGCCCCTCGAAATCGACCTCCTCCAGTTCCGACGTATATTCGACGGCAAAGCCGGCAGGCGTGGTAAAGTAGCTGAATGTATTGTTCCCGGCCGTATGGCGCCCCGGCCCCCAGCGAATGTCGGTGCCCTTCTGCCGCAGCCGGTTGATGCCGACCATCATGTCGTCGACGCTCAGCATGTCATAGGCGACATGGTTGAGGCAGGGCGGCCCGGGCAGGATGGCGAGCCGGTGGTGCGCACCATTGCAGCGCAGGAAGCACATGAAGTCGCCCAGCCAGTCCGACACCTTGAAGCCCAGCACGTCGCAGAACCACTGCACCAGAGCCTGATGGTTCGGCGAATGCAGCACGATATGGCTGATCCGCTGCGGTACGCCTTCCCATTGCGCGATGGCGCGGGGTTCGCGCCGGGCGACATCGCTCGAAATCTCGAAGGGCAGGCCGTCGGGCGAGAAGAAGCGGAAGCCATAGCCGCCGCCCAGCGTGTCGAGATCGTGCGGGGCGGAGATGATCCGCGCGCCCGATGCCGCGATCCGATCATGCAGGGCATCGACATCGGCCCGGCTGTCGGCGGCGAGCGCGATCACGTCGATGCGCTTGTCGGTCGCGGCGCGCAGCCGCACGACATAGGCTTCCTCGCCGCCATCGGCCGCGAAATGGACCATGCCATCCTTTTCGCCCGCCTCGACCAGCTTCCACTGGTCAGCATAGAAGGCGCGTTCGGCCTCCAGATCGGGCACGGCATAGCCGACATAGCGGATTTCAGAAACGCGGCTCATCAGATAACTCCTTGGGTAAATGCATGGGAGGCGGACTGCCGCCTCAGATCGGCTCGGCGATCATCTCGAACATGTCATGGGTAGCGGCCGCGTTATCGACAGGCGGCCCCTTGCCGATCTGACCGTGGCAAATGGCGAGGCTGGCGCGCACGATATAGGCGCACCGTTCGAACCGGCGGGCATGATAGGCTGCAAAAGCGCTCTCTAGATCATCATGTTTGGAGAGTTCATCGGCCAGGACGAGGCTGTCCTCGATCGCCATGCCCGCGCCCTGGCCCAGATGCGGCGTGGTCGCGTGGACGGAGTCTCCCAGCAGGACGATCCTGCCCTTGTGCCATGGCCCTTCGACCAGCAGGCCTTCGAGCGGGCGATAGACCACGGCGCTATCCTGCGTGATCTCCTGCGCCAGCGCCTGGATAGCTGGCGCGGTCCCCGAAAGCTTGGCACGCATGACCGCTGCCAGCCCATCGAGCGGATAGCGCGGATTTTCGGGTTCGGGCGTGGTCGCGTACATGTACATGAGCGCGTCCGAGATGGGCACGAGACCGACGCCGATTGGGCCGTTATAGACCTGCAGTGCATCAAGCTCGGTCGGGCGCGCGAAATTGTAACGCCACACCGCCTGGCCAGTGAATTGGGGCTTGGGCGCATCGGGGAAAATGGCGTCGCGGGTTTGCGAATAAACGCCGTCCGCACCCACAACCAGATCATAGCGATCGCTGCTGCCGTCCGAGAAATCGACAGCCACGCCGTCGCCTTCGTCGATGATGCGCTCGGCGGTCACGCCAAGGCGGACGATCGCGCCGCTGGACAGCGTGCGATCACCCAGGACCTTGTGGAGCGCGGGCCGACCGATGCCCACATTGGCGGGCTTTCCCTCGACCAGCCGGGGCGAAGGCACGCGGGCAATTTTAGTCCCGTTGGGCAGGAAGATTTCGATCGCGTCGAAGCCGACCCCTGCGGACAGATAATCGTCGAGAAGGCCGAGCTGCGCCATCGCCCGAACGACATTGGACTGCTGAATGATGCCCACGCCATAGACAGACCAGTCAGGATCACGTTCGATAACATCGACCTGATGCCCCTTGGCGCGCAGGGCGATCGCAGCCGTCAGGCCCCCGATACCGCCGCCAATGACCAATATGCGCTGCGCTTCCAAGTCTCGCTCTCCTCCAATTTGTTCTGGGGAGAGTTTAAGCTGCGCTTTTCAATCTCAAAATTCGATTGTTTGGATCATCACTCATCCATTTTGTGGATCATTTGCCATCCGTCGCAATTGCTCTCGAAGCCAGAAAAGCCCTTCGTCAGCAGCGCGAGTCTGATGAAACTGCACCAGCTCCTGCATCACCGGGAAGGCAAAGGGCATCGGCACCGACGTCAGCGGGAAAAGGCGCATGGCCGCCCGTGCGAGGCGCTCATGCATGACGGCCAGCCGCTGGGTTCCCACCAATAGCCAGGGAACGGTCGTGAATGACGAGGTCGAGATCTCGATCCGGCGATGCTTGCCCATCAGCGCCAGATGTCGATCGGCAAAGGCGATATTGGAGCGCGAGCCAATGGCGACGCCGACATGGCCCGCGCCCAGAAAGCTTGCTTCGTCGAGTGAAGCCTGAAGCAAAGGGCTGTCCTTCCACCCCACGACGACATGCTCTTCCTCGAACAGCAATTCTGTCGGATGATCGGCGGAGAGAAATTCGCGCGGACTGATCATCAGATCTGCCTTGCCATCACCGATCAGTTCGGGACTGTGCTGATCAGGCGAGATCAGCTGCAGCCTTACACCGGGCGCCAGAGTGGACAGGTCCGCCATCAAGGGAGCGACAAGCGCTGTGATCACATAGTCGGACGCGATGACCTTGAAGGTCCGTTGTGAGGTAGCAGGATCGAAGGAGGCCGATGTTGCGAGCAGGGTTTCAATCCCGCCCAGGCATTCGCGCACCAGCGGCGCCAGACTTTCGGCGAAGGCGGTCGGGTACATGCGTTTGCCATGGGTCACCAACAGGGGATCACCGAAATAGTCACGCAGCCGGGACAGGGCAGCACTCATCGCGGGCTGGCTGAGATGCATCTGCCGCGCCGCGCCGGACACCGAATGTGTCTGCATGAGCCCTTCGAAGACAGCGAGAAGATTGAGATCGAGACCGCGGAAACGCATGATCCATCCATTCCATGATTGGATAACGATAAGATCAAATGATTTAACCTATGGACCATAACTGATCTACTCTTTCCTCACAGATGCGTCGGCATAGGCGCGCACATCAGGAGAGGAGACAGGCATGAAGGCGGTCCTACTGGCGACAGCTGCAGCGATATTGATCCCGGTCACGCCGGCCTTGGCACAGGACCAGGGCAGCGGCGAGGAAACGCAGGCCCAGGCATCCGGCATCGCCGACATCATCGTTACAGCACAGCGGCGTAGCGAAAATCTCCAGAAGGCGGCGATTGCCGTCAGCGCAGTGGCCGGCGATACACTAATCAAGCAGAGCATCACCCAGGCCAATGATCTGACCCGGGTCGTGCCCGCGCTTCAGGTGGCGCCAGCCGCATCCTTCACCCAGATCTATCTGCGCGGCGTCGGCACCTTTGGTGCCAATGCCTTTGCGGAGCAGGGCGTCGCCTTCAATCTCGATGGCGTTTATCTGTCTCGCCCCGCCGCACCGGCCGGTCTCTTCTATGATCTTGAGCGGGTCGAGGTGCTCAAAGGCCCCCAGGGCACCCTCTATGGTCGCAATGCCACCGGCGGCGCCGTCAACGTCATTACCGCCAAGCCCAAGCTTGGCGAAACCTCCGGCTATATCAACGCGGAATATGGCAATTACGACGCGCTCAAGGGATCGGCTGCTCTCAACCTGCCACTCGGCGAGAAGCTCGCTTTCCGCATCGCAGGGCAATATGTGAAGCGCGACGGCTATTTCAGCGATGGCTATGACGACGAGCATACCCAGGCTGTTCGCGCCCAGTTGCGTGGCGAGACCGGCACCGGCCTCGATGCCACCTTGTCGGTCGATTATGCGCATGTGGCCGGAATGGGCTCGGGCGGCACGATTATGCCGTTGCTCGACGGAAAGCATCGGCTCGGGCCCAGCGATCCACGCGTCATTGCGGCCTATTCATCGCGTTCGCCGACACCGCCGGTCCCCCAGGCGGTCGCCAGCGATGATGGCTATCAGGATAATGACTTCTTCGGCGCAGCGCTGACGCTCAACGCGGATCTCGGCTTCGCGACGCTCACCGTCATTCCTGCCTATCGCAAGACGGATCTCGATTTTCGCTCCTATGCCTCTAGCTTCCTGATCGACGTCCAGGAGAAGTCGAGCCAGATGTCGCTCGAAACCCGCCTGGGCGGGCATAGCGGCGCTCTCGAATGGGTGCTGGGCGGCTATTATTTCGCCGAGGATGTGAGCGCCCGGCAGCTGTTCGATCAGGCCAGCAATGGCACCCGGCTCAATTCGGAGCTGGATACCGAAAGCCTCGCCGCCTTCGGCCAGGCGACTTTTTCGGTAACCGACAGAGTCCGGCTGACCGGGGGGCTGCGATACACGACCGACGGGAAACGCCAGACAACTGAGGCGCACACGCTTCCCTTCGTCGGTTTCGTCAATCCAGCCCAGGGCAACTTCACCCCGATCATCCTCGATATCGTCAGCTATCCACGCACCGATGTGGATTTCAACAAGGTCACATGGAAGGCCGGTGTGGAGTTCGATGCCGGACCGCATTCGCTGCTTTACGCATCGGTTTCGACCGGATTCAAATCGGGCGCGCTGTTTGCTGCAACCGGGCGCAACTATTCCGCGCCGGAAAACATGACCGCCTATACGATCGGATCAAAAAACCGGTTCTTCGACAACAAGGTCCAGCTGAACGCGGAAGCTTTCCTGTGGAAATATAAGGACCAGCAGATTTCGCATCTTGGCCCGGTCCAGATTGCCAGCACACCGGCGGGAGCGATCTACGGTCCGGTCTTCACCACTGAAAATGCGGGCAAGTCCACAATCTACGGCCTTGAACTGGAGGCGCTGTTCCAGCCGACGAGCCATGACCAGTTCTCGGCCAATATCCAGTATCTGCACAGCAAATATGACGAACTGACCTATCAGGCCTATTCGACGACCGGCACGGCGCCCGTCATCGGCTGCACGGTAACACCCACGAGCCAGACCGGCGCCTCACCGGCTGCCCGGATCTATGATGTGGATTGTTCGGGCCGACCGCTGGTCAACGCGCCCAGGTGGGTGTTCAATCTGGGCTATGAACATGGCTTCCAACTCGGCGATCATGGCAAGCTGATTGCGGCAACCGATACGCGGATCGAAACCTCGCGTTACCTCTCGCTCGATTTCCTCGATCTGGGGCGGCAGGGTTCCTACATGATGTCCAATGCGCGGCTCACCTACGAAACCCCGTCGGGCAATTTCTCCCTGACCGGCTTCATCAACAATATCGAGGATGAGCTGGTGTTCGCCAACTCGCTGCAGAGCCCGGCAAAGCCCGGCGTCATATACAATCAGCTAAGACCGCCCCGCACCTATGGCGTGCGTGCCGGATTCCGCTTCTAGTCGATCCAAATCCGGTCGCGCGTCCCACCCCTTGGCCTGCGCGAGCTTCAGGAGAATGATATGGGTACAGAACCCGGCACCTCTTTCCGTCGTATCGTGACCGGTCATGACGCAAATCGACGATCGCGCATCGCCAGCGATGCGCCCCCGGTCCGGGTTTTCGACGATCTGGGGGAGGAGGGCCTGGTCTTCCACGAAGTCTGGAATACCAGGCAGACACCAGCCCTCCTCGACCGGAACGACGCCGAACCTGCCGAAACGCATCTGCTGTTGGCGCCACCGCCGGGCGGGACGCGCATCCGTGTCCTGGACATCCCACCGGAGCAGGCCGGGGCAGATTTCGATGCCGTGTTCGATGCGATCGGCGGCAGCGATGCGCATGTCGGCAAGACATCCGATCGGCATGCCAGTTTCCATCGCACCCGTTCCATCGACTATGGCATCCTGCTTTCGGGCAGCATCACATTGATGATGGATGAGGGCGAAACCGTTGCCCATGCCGGCGACATCATCATTCAGCGCGGCACCAATCATGGCTGGATCAACCGTTCCGGCGCGCCTTGCCGGATCGCTTTCATCCTCATCGACGGAGTCTTCGGCGACGATCTGGCATGACCCTGCTGGTCACCGGCGCATCTGGGTTTGTCGGCCAGGAAGTTGCGCGCCTGTTGGCCGATCAGGGCGGCCATGGCGCTGTCAGGCTGACGGATCGAACCGCGCCACCCATACCGATCGGCAGCGGTTTTGACGCCGTCGCTTTCGACCTGGCTGCCACGGAGCATCTCGACGCACTGCTCGAAGGGGTCGATCGCATCATCCATCTCGCCGCCGTTCCCGGCGGTGCGACGGAGCAGGTGCCTGCATTTGCGCGCCGCATCAATGTCGATGCCCCGCTCGCCATCCTCGAGCATCTGGACCAGATCGGGCGCCCCTGTCGCTTCGTCTATGCCAGTTCGATCGCGATATTGGGGCCGACGCCTTCACCCGTCGATGATGAAACTATGCCTGCCCCCGCCACACTCTATGGCGCGCATAAGCGCATGATCGAGATCGCTCTGCCGCAATTTGCTCGTCGGGGGAGCATCAAGAGTGTCGGACTGCGCCTGCCCGGCATCGTTGCCCGGCCCATGGGGCCAAGCGGTCTTGCTTCCGCCTTCATGAGCGACCTCTTCCATGCGGCAATAGAGCAGGAGCCGATGACCTTGCCCGTATCAGCAGAGGCCAGCATCTGGATTTTGTCGGGGCGGCAGGCAGCCTGGAACCTGATCCATGCGCTCCATTGCGACATTGAGGACGGTAGAAGCCTGACCTGCCCTGCCCTGCATGTCACCATCGGAGAACTGGTTCAGCAGATGTTCTCAGACGCGGCGAAGGTCCACCACGCACCTGATCCTGAGCTTCAACGCCTGTTCGGATCCCAGCCGGCCCTTACAACGCCATTAGCGACAGAGGCCGGCTTCCAATCCGACGACAGCCTTGAGGCGCTGATTGCTTCGGTGTTCGCCTCGATCCGCGCGCAAGCCCCCTCTATCGCCCGATAGCACGGCCCGCCGGCATGGACGGATCACGGCCGAGGAAGAGTTCCGCCACGAGAGTACGAAACCAGACGATCGCCGGATCGCGATCGACGCGCCGATGCCAGAATTGCTGGAGGCTTATCAGCGGCGTTTCGAATGGCGGCGGCAAGAGCTTGAGTGGCGCCATGGTGGCGAAGATGGCAGCGACCGCATGCGGCACGGTCGAAATGAGGTCGGACCCGGCCACAAGCAGCGGTACGCTCATGAAGTGGGGCGATTGAAGCTGGATACGGCGGGACAGTCCGAGCTGCTGTATTCGAATTTCCACCAGTTCCTGGCTCCGTCCCTTCTGCGACACCAGGATATGGCCCATGTCCAAGAATTGCTCGAGAAAGCGCGCCTCCGACGTCAGGATGATCCTTGCGCACGATGCAGCTGAAGGGATGCTCGAACAATGTCTGGCACAGGAAATTGCTGCCCTGAAGATCCGGGAAATAGCCAAGCGCCATATCGACCACGCCGTCAGACATGGCCCGCTCCAGCTCATGTGGCGGCATGGAGTGGGAGCGCAGGGTCGCGCGCGGCGCGCGTTCCTTGAGTATCTCCAGCAGGGTTGGCAGGAAGACGAGCTCGCCAATGTCGGATGTGCTGATCGAAAAGCAGCGTTCCGCGTGGAGCGGGTCGAAGACCGGCAGCCCCAGCAGGTCGGCGTCGACCATCTCCAATATGCGCCGGACCGGTTCCCGCAATCGGTCGCCCATGGGGGTGGGGTGCATGGCATTGCCGATCCGCACCAGCAACTGGTCCTGGAAGAATTGCCGCAGCTTACCGAGTGCGAAGCTGACGTTCGGCTGGCTCATGTTGAGTCGTCGGGCGGTCGCGTGAACCCCGCGTTCCTCCAGCAAGGCATCCAGCACCACCAGCAGGTTAAGGTCGAGCCTACGGTAATCCATAAAACTGATCCAACATATAGATATAAGTAGTTATATTGATTGGTCGGCGACGCGCTAGGCTTTCTGCAGAATTAGACAGGAGAGCGATTTGAGCGCGCAGTCGGGGCCAACGGTCGGGTCATCATTCCTCCACGACATCTGGTATGTTGCCGGTTGGGGACATGAATTGGAGCCAGGGAAGCGGACCTCCCGAACCATATTGGGGCAACCGCTTGTGCTGTTCCGCACCGAAGGCGGCGAAGTCTCTGCGCTGGAGGATCGCTGCTGCCATCGGGCCATGCCGCTGAGCGAGGGCGTAGTAGTGGGAGAGCGTATTCGCTGCCCCTATCACGGCCTCGAATTTGGCACGAACGGCGCCTGCGTGCATATCCCCGCACAGAACAAGATACCCAGGACCGCGCGCGTGCGCCATTTCCCGCTGGTCGAAAAAGACGCCCTTCTGTGGATCTGGATGGGGGATGCAGACAAGGCGGACATCGCCGCCATAACCGATCATCCCTATCATCAAGATCCGGCCTGGGCCTGGCGGAGCGCCCATTATGATGTTCAGGGCAATTGGCAGTTGCTGGTCGACAATCTCATGGATTTGTCGCACCTGCCCTATATCCACCCCACGACCATCGGCGGCGATCCGGAACTGCATTTCAAGACGCCGACGATATCCACCCGTCTGCCCAACGGTGTTCGCGTCGAGCGCAAAATGCCTTCCTCTGTCCCCCCGCCGACCTATGTGGCCGCGGCGGGCTTCAGGGGACTCGTCGATCGCTGGCAGGAGATCGAGTTCCAGCCGGTCTTCATCCGCATTCATACCGGCGCATGTGACGAAGGAACGGGTGCCTATGATGGCGATAGATCCCATGGTTTCTCGATGCTTGGCTTTCATGGCATCACCCCGGAGACCGAGACGACAACCCATTATTTCTGGTCGATGGCGACAAACATCATACGAAGCGACATTCCTGACCTGGTCTTCGAACAGACGGCGCGCACCTTCAAGGAAGACCAGGCCGTTCTGGAAATGCAGCAGCGTCGAATTGCGCGCGAGCCAGGGCGGCAGCTGATCGACATTGCGAGCGATGTCGGAGGCCGGCAGACGCGCCAGTTCATCCATCGCCTGTTTCGGGCTGAACAGGAGCGAGAGGCCGTTGAGGCCTGAGAGCATGGGCTAGAGGCGATCCTGCGGCTATCCCTTCGCCTTGCCGTCCGCCTTTGCCTCCATCAGCGCGCGCATCTTCTCCATCCGTCCATCGGGCACTGCCAGACGCATCATCTCTCCAAGAAGGAGGATGGCATGTTCGGTTTCTGCGCGATGCGGCAGATAGCGGTCCGCAATGGACAGACCGCGCACGCTCCAGACCATCAGGCGCATGACTGTTCGGGCAAGCGTTTCATCACCGCCAAAAGCACCCCGCATCACCGCCAGAGCCGATTGCTCGACCTCCTCCTGCATCGGTACGACGAGCTCTGCGAGTTCAGGATCGCTACGGGTCGCCTGAAGGATTTCGAGTACCGCCATGCCGGGAGGGCGACTAAGTACCGACCAGAGCAAACTGGGCCAGTCGAAAAGATTGTCGCCCATTCCCGTGCGCACGCGGGTCGCTTCATATTCCGCCATTTCATTGTCGAATACGTGGCGCACCACCTGTGCCATCAGGGCAGCGCGCGTAGCGAAATGGTGCAGCATCGCTCCCCGGCTGACACCGGCTTGCTGTGCGATCAACGTCGTGCTGGCACCGGCATATCCATGGTCCCCGATCGAAGCGATGGTCGCCTCGATAAGGGCCAGCCTCGTCTGGGTGGTCCGTTCTTCCTGAGTCCGCCTGACCCTGGGCGCTGCTCGATCCATTATCTTCCTTCATGACAGGGTTACGGGCGCCAAGCGGCCGGAACCATCCTCTCTTATCTATCGTACCCAATCACATGCATAACAAAAATGGATCGATATCCATATAAACAATCAGGATTGACTGTTTTTATGGCAAAGACCAAAGCGGGCGGCAAGTGCAGGACGAGCTGCGCAAAAATAGGGAGGATGAAATGCGGAAGGCACTGTTGTTTGTTGGCGCAAGCCTGATCTCCGTCGCCCATACAGCCTATGCACAGGAAGCCGATCAGAGCGAGGGCGTGACCGACATCGTCGTGACTGCGCAGCGCCGCGCCGAACGGCTTCAGGATGTCCCCGTGAGCATGACGGCGCTCGGCGGCGATTCTCTCAAGTCGCGCAACCTCAATGACCTGACCCAGGTCGCGCTCGCGGCGCCCAGCCTGCAGGTCGGCAATGATAACAGCTTTGCCATTCGCGGGGTCGGGACGCAGGCCTTTGCGACCACCATCGATTCCAGCGTGGCCACCGCGCTCGATGACGTCAATCTAGGTCGCCCCTTCCTCACGCAAGGGCTGTTCAACGACGTCGAGCGGGTCGAGGTGCTGAACGGGCCGCAGGGCCTGCTTTTTGGCAAAAATGCTTCGGCGGGCCTGCTGAACGTCGTATCGACCCGCCCCAAGCTCGGCAGTTTCGGTAGCGAGACTAACCTGGAGCTCAACAATCGCAGTACGCCGGGCAGCGATGCGCAAGCCTGGTCCGTGATTGCGCGACAGACGGTCAATATTCCGGTCGGTGACACCGCAGCCCTGCGGATCAACGGCACCTATTCCGTGGAAGAGCCCGGCACCAATTTCGTCGGCACTGGCGGTGTCCGCAACGACCTGGATCGCAAGCAATATGGGGTTCGCGCCAAATATCTCCAGGAGATCACGCCGGAACTCGAGCTGTATGTCATCGGCGAATATGCCGAATCGCACGGCGTGGCCGGCATCTATGACCGCACCTATCGCGCGCTTGGCGAGGGCAGCGTCAATGAGGCCCCGCTGGCCGCATCCGGCATCGTTGCAGGCGACAAGAATTTCACCTTCGCGGGCGACGGCGGATATTGGCGTAACCTGAAGCTGGGCGGCGCGCAGGCATCGCTGTCCTACACCGCGGACAGCGGCCTGGTCGTGAGCAATATCTTCGCCTGGAAATTCTATAATTTCGACGCACAGCTCGATACCGACTTCACCAACAGCAACGGCGCGAACATCAATTATTCCCATGCCGATTATGATCAGTTTTCGAACGAACTGCGCGTAGCCCTGCCAGCCGGGAACCGCCTGACGGGACAGGCCGGCCTCTATTATTTCCATTCGACGATCGATCAGCGCAGTCAGATTGCCGGCAATAATTATCTGCCCGACTTCCTGCTGCCGACATTCCCCTTCTGCGTCGGCGCCGCTGCAGTGCCCGGCGCCTTCCCTCCCACCTGCTCGGTCAGCAATGATTACTTCCTTGGACGCGACAATCGCTATCGGATGAAGACCGAAAGCTATGCGGCATTCGGGCAGTTGACCTATGCCCTGACGGACGCGCTGAAGCTCTTCGCCGGCGGCCGCGTCACGCGCGACGAAATCAGCATCGATCTAGACCAGAATCGCGGTGCCTATTTCGTCACTCTGGGCGTGCCCGGCGCAATTGCGCAATCCTATGGCCATACCGACTTCAGCTGGCGCACGGGCGGTCAATATCAGCTGGCGCGCGATGCGATGATCTATGCCTCCTATGGTCGCGGCTATAAGGGGCCGGGCTTTAATGACACCGGCGCAACTGCAACGACCTCGCTGCTGGTCAAGCCGGAAAAATCGAACACCGCCGAAATCGGCGCCAAGACCAGCTGGTTCAACCGTCGCCTCGTGGTCAACGCATCACTCTTCCACACGAAATTCAAGAATTACCAGACCCAGTCGCTCGACACCCAGTTGCAGAGCTTCGTGGTCCAGAACGCGGCGTCGGTCATCAGCAAGGGCGTCGAGCTGACCGTCAATGCCAACCCGTTCCGGGGGCTTTCGATCAACGGATCGGCGACTTTCCTCAGCTCCAAGTTCAAGGATTTTGCGGGCGCGGAATGTTATCCGGGGCAAACCGACGCCAGCTGCGCAACAAGCGGTTCGTTCAATGCCGGCGGCAAGCGTACGCCGACCGCCCCGAAATTCACCTCGTCACTCCTGGCCAGCTACGAGTTCCAGACGGACGGAGCGGTGCATCCCTTCATCGAGGGCAATTGGTATCATCGCACGCCGATCAACTATCTGATCAACCAGGCGCCGGGCGCCACCGTGCCGACGACCGATCTGATCGGGGCGAGCGCGGGCGTGCGGATCGACAATGGCATGCGCCTGTCGATCTTCTGCAAGAATTGCACGAACGAATATAATCCCAACTTCATCGGACTGGACTCCGGCGACGCGATCTCCGGGATCGCCACCTATCAGCAGCAATTCGGGTTCGATTCCGTGCGCACCATCGGCGCCAACATTCAGTTCCGCTTCTGAGGATGGATGACATGCCCTTTGCTCTCTCCCGCCGCTCCATGCTTCAGCTTACCGGCGGGAGTCTTGCGATGACGCTTGCCAGTCCTGCGCTCGCCGCGCGCCGCAAGCTGCGTCCTGACTTCCTCTGGGGGGCAGCCACCGCCGCCCACCAGGTGGAAGGCAATAATGTCAACAGCGACAGCTGGGTCATGGAGCATCTGACACCCAACAGCTTCGCCGCGCCGTCCGGCGACGCATGCGACAGCTATCATCGCTGGCGCGAGGACATGGCACTCGTCAAGCAGATGGGCCTCAACTGCTATCGCTTCGGCATCGAATGGTCGCGCATCGAACCGGAGCAGGGAGAATATTCCAACGCTGAGCTGGACCATTATCGCCGCATGGTGGATGGCTGCGTCGAGCTGGGCCTGAAGCCCTTCATCACCTACTCGCACTTCACCGTCCCGCGCTGGTTCGCAGCAAGGGGCGGGTGGGAAGAGCAGGCGAATGTGGATCATTTCCTGCGCTTTTGCGAGCGGGCCGCCAAGGCGCTTGGCCCAAACTATGGTCACGGGCTGACCTTCAACGAACCCAATCTGGCCGCCCAACTGTCATGGCAGCCCGGTTTTCGGGCAACCATGCCGTATTTCGTCCAGGCTTCGGCGGCCGCCGCCAAGGCTGTGGGCAGTGACCGCTTTTCCTCTACGCCGATTTTCGATGTCCGTCGTGCCGGCCCGATACAGGCGGAGGCCCATCGCCGCGCCATCGAGGCGATCAAGTCCGTGCGCCCCGATCTGAAATTGGGGCTGAGCCTCTCCGTTGCTGACGAGCAGTCCGCTCCGGGCGCGAACGGGCTGCAGCGCAAGATCGAGGAGGTCTATGCGCCCTGGTTCGATGCGGTCGCCAAGGATGATTTCGTGGGTGTCCAGACCTATGGTCGGGCCGTGGTTGGCAATGATATCGACTTGCCGCCAGCGCCCGGCGTGGAACGCACGCAAACCGAGATGGAATTTTATCCACAGGCTCTTGAAGCCACGATACGCTGGGTCTCCAAAGCCACCAAACGCCCGATCATTGTCACTGAAAATGGCGTGGCAACCGCCGATGACGGCCGCAGGATAGCCTATATCGACGGGGCGCTTGCGGGCCTTTCGCGAGCGATCGCAGATGGCGTGGATGTTCGCGGCTATATCCATTGGTCGTTGCTCGATAATTTCGAGTGGAACAGGGCCTATACGGCACAATTCGGGCTGGTCGCCGTCGATCGAAAAAGCTTCCGCCGGACGCTCAAGCCGAGCGGCTTGCATCTTGGCCGGTACGCGCGAGACAACAGCATCTGACGCGTCCCGTCGACGCCAGTTGATTTCCCAAGGAACTTGCCCATGCCCATATTCGATCGTCGTTCCTTCATGGCGACCAGCGCCATTTTAGGCCTGAGTGCCAACGGGGCACGAGCCGCATCGGCACCGCGGTTCGGCGGTACGCAGCTGTGTACCGCCATGCGGAAGAAACCGATCGGGATCGACGACCGGCATCCAAGCCTGTCCTGGCAGATCACCGGCCCTGACGGGACGATGCAGTCCGCATATCGCATTCTCGTCGCATCCAGTGCGTCTTTGCTTGGACGCAATGTCGGCGACATATGGGACAGCGGTCGCATCGAAGGCGCCGACTGTACGGGCATCCAATATGAAGGCAGACCCTTGCGCTCGCGCGAAACCTGCCACTGGAAAGTGCAGGTCTGGAATGAGAAGGGGGCGACGGGCTGGAGCGATCCAGCCTATTGGGAAATGGGTTTGCTCAAGGCGAGCGATTGGTCGGGCGACTGGCTCGCCGCCGAAGATGCCGTCGAGCGCGACGATCGGATCAGCGGTGTTCAATGGGTCCGCGGCGACGCCCCTGCGCCCGACAAGCCGCGAAGCTTTCGTCTCGCCTTTCGCAGCGATGCCGGCGACGCACTGCTGACCATCTTCGGGGATGGTGTGATGTCACGCCTGATACTCGACGGCAAGCCGCTCGCCTTGCCCGCGCGCGATCCCAATGCTTTTGGCGGCGCGCCTGCAACACGCCTTGCCTTGAAACTCTCGGCCGGTGATCATCTGCTCAGCCTGGATATTGCCCCTGCACCGGGCTTCTTCATCAAGCCATTCGTTTCGATTGCCGGACAGATCCGTCTTCCTGCATTGAATGGCTTAAGCGAACGGTTGATCGGCGGTTGGGAAACCCGCCTGGGCGAGGAAGAAAACTGGGTGGTGGCACCGCCGCTGGACCCGCAGCCCATTTTCCCCTGGCCTCCCACGCCGGCGAGATTGCTGCGGCGCCGCTTCTCCAATAATCGTGCGATCGTCCAGGCCCGGCTCTATGCGGCAGCGCTTGGCGGCTATCGCCTGTCGCTCAATGGGCACCGGGTAAATGACGATGAACTGCAGGCTGAGCCTGTCAATTACGCCGTTCGCATTCCCTACCGCACCTATGATGTCACCGGTTTGATCCAAAAGGGCGCGAACTGCCTGGGTGCCGTGATCGGCGATGGCTATTATGCGAGCTACCAGGCGCCCGACGGCCGCTACGCATTTGGCGGCGCGCCCCGCCGCCTGCAATTGATGCTGGAACTGACCCGGTCCGACGGGTCGATCGAAAGGATCGTCACCGACGATCAATGGCGACATGCGCGCGCACCTGTCTTGATGTCGGAGATTTATGCTGGCGAAGACCAGGATCTGCGATTGCAGTCTCAAGGCTGGGACCGTCCAGACTTCGACGACAGCAAATGGGAGAGGTGCTGGACGGCGCCGGCACCAAATGCCCCCATTTCGGCGGCACTTGCCGAGCCGGTACGCATCTTCAAGCAGCTGCCGCCAGTCACCATTCGCAAGCTTGGCGAAGCACGGCATATTGTTGACTTCGGCCAGAATTTTGCGGGCCGAGTGCGGCTTCAGGTCAAAGGGGCTGCCGGACACCCCATCACCGTGCGCCATGCTGAAACCTTGTCCGAGCAGGGCGAGCTCGACCGTCGGAACCTGCGGGCCGCAAGGGCGCAGGATCGCTACTGGCTGCGCGGGAACGGATTGGAGACGCTCGAGCCCGTCTTCAGTTACCAGGGATTCCGTTATGCGGAGATCAGCGGGGTCAGCACGCTAACTTCGGACATGATCGCCGGCTTGGTCCTTTCGAGCGCCATGCCTGAAACCGGGACGTTTCAGATCAGCAGTCCGGACGTCCAGAAGCTCTGGCTGAATACGCTATGGAGCCAGCGCTCCAACTTCATGGGGATTCCCACAGATTGCCCGCAACGTGACGAGCGGCTTGGCTGGACCGGCGATGCCCAGATTTTTTGGGATGCCGCCAGCTTCAACATGGATGTCGGCGCCTATACACGCGCCTTTTCCCGCACGATGCGCGACGCGCAGGCCAGCAACGGTGCCTACCCACTCTGGGCGCCTTCTCCACAGGGCCTGGGCTGGGGCACGGACAGTCCCACGCCAGGCTGGGCCGATGCCGGTGTGATGCTCCCCTACACCGCCTATCTCCACAGCGGCGATCGCACTCTCGTCGATGAAAATTGGCAGGCGATGACCGCTTATGCGCAGGGCATATTTGCAAAAAACCCCGATGGCCTGTGGTCGCAAGGGCGGGGAGCAGACCTTGGCGACTGGCTTGCGCTTGATGCGAAGTCGCCGATGGACGAGACAACCCCCAAGGCGCTGATCGCTACCGCCATGCTGGCTCGCTCCGTCGGGCAGATTGCACAGATGGCGGAATGGACGGGCCGCGCCGGCGAGGCCGTGACCTGGCGCGCGCATCATGATCGGATCCGCAGCGCATTCGCATCAGCCTTTGTCCATGCAGACGGAACAGTCGGGAACGGCAGCCACTGCAGTTATATTCTGGCGCTCCGGCTCAATCTCGTTCCGCAGGCGCTTCGCGCGAAAGCCGCCTCGCTCCTGGCGGCAGACATTCGCAAACGCGGTACACTGCTCACAACCGGGTTCCTTGGCACGCCGCTGGCGCTCGATGCGCTGGTCGACGTTGGAGAAAAGCAGCTCGCTTTCGACCTGCTGCTGCGCACGGAATTTCCTTCCTGGGGTTATATGGCGCGCAAAGGCGCAACGACGATATGGGAACGGTGGAATGGCGACACCGGCGATGTCGCGATGAACAGCTTCAATCACTATGCGCTAGGCGCCGTCTGCGGCTTTCTCTACCGGCGAGTAGGCGGCATCGAGCCTGTCGAACCGGGCTTCGCACGGTTTCGCGTTGCCCCTGTCTTTGACGCACGCGTGCCACAGGTAAACGCAAAAATAGCCAGCGTCAGGGGATTGATCGAGACCCGATGGGCCTTTCAGGCAAACGCTGTGACGCTTGAACTGACGGTACCTGCGAATAGCCGGGCAGATATAATTTTACCTGACGGCCCGCGCACTGTGGGACAAGGCCATCACCGCTTTAGGATGTGATGAGATTATGCGGAGGCATATCCGCTATTTCGTGGGTTATTACCGCATTCTTGCGGTGTGAAGGCATCGAGGAGTTTCAGATGCGGCGCCATATTGCCTCATGAGTGCGTTCGGCCGCTTTACGCATCAGGTGTTTGAGCTTCACGAAGACCTGCTCGATCGGGTTGAGGTCGGGGCTGTAGGGCGGCAGGAACAGGAGCCTTGCTTGTGCCCCACGGATCGCCGCCCGGATGGCGAGCCGCTTGTGGCTGCTCAGATTATCCATGATGACGATGTCGCCCGGTGAGAATGTGGGCACGAGGCATGTTCGACATAGTGGGTGAAGCCTTGTCCATTGACCGGCTGATCGAGCACGCAGGGCGCATCGATCCGATCATGGCGCAGGGCAGCAAGGAAGGTCGTCGTGCGTCAGTGGCCATAGGGCACCTTGGCATGGAGCCGTTGACCGACCGGTGGCCATCCCCGCAACGGTCGAGCGCGCCACAAAAGGCTCTTCCACCGCCTCATGGCGCGGCGTGTCACGCCATCTGCCCTTGCCAATATGCGTGTGCGGCAATTTCTCTGCATTCCAGCATAACCGAAATCAGGCGACCGTCACGATCCTTGCCATGCCCTCGCGGCGCATTGACTTGACCACGACCTGATTGTCCATGCGGTCAAAACCGATGTCTACCCTTGCCGCGCCAATGCTGAGGCCACTTATGGTAAGGCTCTGGAGAAAGTGCGGCAAAGTTGGTTCGTGGAAGGATATCTGCCTGGCCGCGACATCGAAGCGCAAGCCGAGGCTGGACTGGATCAATGCGAGCGGTGTCGCAGCCGACCATGCCTGTGGGCTGCAAGCGACCGGATAAAAGGTCGGCCCCTGCGACCGGCGACGCGGGAAACCGCAGAAGAGTTCGGGCAGGCGCATCATATCGACATAGGTGGCGGCAGCAAACAATCCCTCGAATATCTGCGCGGCTTCCCGCTGATATCCATAGCGGGAAAAGCCGCTGGCGATCAGGGCATTGTCGTGCGGCCAGATCGAACCGTTATGATAGCTCATCGGATTGTAACGCGCCTCGGTTGAGGCAATTGTTCGCACGCCCCAGCCAGAGAAAGAGGCGGGAGCCATCAGCGTGCGAACCACGGCTTCGGCTCGTCCTTTCCGTGCAAGGCCGGTGTAGAGCACATGGCCGGCATTGGACGAGCGAACACGGCAAGGACGTTTGTCGCCATCGAGCGCGAGGACATAGGTGCCGAGTTCGGTGTCGAAGAAGGCGGCGTCAAAACGGTCCCGCAATTGTGCGGCGCGACCGCGATAATCGGCCGCGCGCTCATGATCGCCGATAGCGCCGAACAAGGCATGTGCAGCCTGCCAGGCGCCAAAGACATAGGCCTGGACCTCCGCAAGCGCGATTGGTCCGCGCGCGATGGTGCCGTCGGCGTGGAAGATCGAATCATGGCTGTCCTTCCAGCCCTGATTCTGCAGGCCCTGATCCGTCAGACGGCCATATTCGACGAAGCCATCGCCATCACGATCGCCATGCGTGTCGATCCAGTCCAGCGCGGCTTCGACATGAGGAAGGATCGTGCCCAGAAAAGTGATGTCGCCCGTGCGCTCCAGATAGGCCCCAGCCAGCATGACGAACAGCGGCGTGGAATCGATGCTGCCATAATAATGGCGGAAGGGAACTTCGCCCAGTTCCGCCATTTCGCCATGGCGAACCTCGTGCAGGATCTTGCCCGGTTCCGCGTCGGCGGCAGGATCGAAGCTGGTTGCCTGATGCGCGGCGAGATAGCCCAGCACCCCGCGGCTGATCGCGGGGTCCATCCACAGCGTTTCAAGCGCGGTGATGATCGCGTCGCGGCCGAACACGGTGCTGAACCAGGGAATGCCCGCATAGGGATAGGGACCAAATTCGGTGTCCGTCGAGAGCATCGAGATATCGGCAACGGACCGCCGCGCCACTTCGTTGAACAATACGTTGGAAGAGTGCACTGCCGCTCCGCGTTTGCGGGCAAGCCTGAGCGCCTGCATCGCTTCGCGCAGAGATTTGAGAAATTGCTTGGGCAGCGCATCGCCTACTTCGATTCGTTCGCAGGAGATGCGGGTGAAGAGCGCACAGCGCTGGCCGGGGGGCACGGTCACGTCAAAGCGCGCGTGGCTTTCGGTCAGTTCTGTCGGCATCGGATCAAAATGCAGATGCGTATGGCGTTCGCGATCGTCTCGTCCGAGATAGCTGAGCAGGACATCGCCAGCGCCCACCCTGGGTGTCCGCAGCACACCCCGACGCAACCGGGTCATGCCGCGGATTTCGAACAGGTCGGCAAAGTCGGCGGCAAAAGCCAATGCAACGCTGATCTGGCGGGGTTCGGTGTCAAAATTGCGGATCGTGACCCGCTCATAAAGCGCGTCCTTCCACAGGAAACGGGTCCGGCGCAGATGAATGATGTCATGCTCTATCATGACCCGGCCGTCATCGCCCGGGAAATCGGGATTGGTGAGGTCGCAGGTCAGCATCGCATTATCGTCCCGGAGCGCGGAACTGAGCAGAATCGGCCGCATGTCGTTGATGGTGAGATAAAGGTGCGACAGGTGGCGCGTGTCGCGATGATATAGCCCCTCTGGACTACCCACCCCGGAAATGGCGTCTCCGCTATGATCGAACATGGCGAAGCTGTCGCCATGCTTCAGCGTCCGTGGCCTGCGCTCATGGAGCGAGGCCGTCGCAGGAATGAAAAACTGGGTTTGCACCTGGGAAAGTGCCTGTCCTCCATCGATACCGGGCACCTGCGACGGGGACTGGATCGGCGTCATGGCGGCAACTCCTTATGCAACGACCTGCAATTCGGCCTCTTCGCCGCGCTGGCGACGAAGCCGGGCCGCTTCCGTGCGCGCACCGGGCAGACGGCGATACAGCGCGACATAGTCGGCCGCCATTCGCTCCGCCGTGAAACGGGCGTCAAATGCACCACGCACCCGGGCTCGATCGAGATGAGGCAAGGCCGCCACCGCGGCGACCGCTTGGTCCTCCGTCGCCACGATGAAGCCCGACACGCCATGCTCAATCACTTCGGGGACCGATCCACAACGAAAGGCTATCACCGGCGTCCCGCAGGCCATCGCCTCGATCATCACTAGGCCGAAGGGTTCAGGCCAGTCGATCGGAAACAGAAGCGCGCTCGCCTGGCCCAGGAAATGGGCCTTCTGCTGCTCGTTGATCTCGCCGATGAACTCGACATTGGGGTAGTGATCGACCAGGGGTGCAATCGCCTGTTCCCAATAGGCGCGATCGACGGTGTCGATCTTGGCCGCGATCTTGAGCTTCAAGCCCGAACGCGCAGCGATCCGGATCGCCCGATCCGGTCGCTTTTCCGGTGATATCCGGCCCAGGAACGCGAGATAATCCTCACCCCTTCCAAGGCGCGGCGCCAAGATTTCGGCTGGCAGGCCGTGATAGATGGTGCCGCCCCAGTTGACCGGCGGCATCGGCAAGCGCTGATGGTCGGAAATCGATACCAGGCTGTGCCGAGGAAAGGTGCGATAGAAGGGCGGCAGATCCGGCAGGTCCAGTCGGCCGTGCAGGGTCGTGACCGTGCGTCCGATAAAGTCCTGGACCATGGGCAGATGCAGCATATCGATATGGAAGTGCAGCGCATCAAACTCATCGGCGCGGCGGCGAACCTGTTCCAGCATCATCATATGATAGGGAATGGTATCGACCACGGCTGGATTGAGGCGCAGCGCCATGTCCGTGACCGGCACCAGTTCAGCGCTGGTCTGCGAATCTCCACTGGCGAACAGGGTCACCGCATGACCCTGACGGACCAGTTCCTCAGTGAGGTAGGACACGATACGCTCGGTGCCGCCATAAAGCTTGGGCGGCACGCTTTCGGCCAAAGGGGCGATCTGTGCGATCTTCATGCGGGCATTCCTCTCAAAGAAGTAAAGCCCTCCGGTCCCCGACAGGCGGCAGGCTGCAGGGCTACAAGCATCGACGGGCTATACGGGTTGCATGAACGAACTCGGTTCATCTCAAGCGGCAGCGACAGGCTTGGCAGCCTCCATGTCGCCTATCATCGGTCGTTGCTTGATGTGCGGGTCAGGTCGATCCAAGCCGCGTATGACATGGATCATTACTGGCCGTTTGACGTGAATTTTTGCAGCGTCAAGCGATGCTATACGGAGCTATGCGCCAATTTGTCGCGCTGCCTTGCCATCGGGCATATTATCTGCGCCGGATCGGTCAGTTCAGCCCTTCAAGGTAACAATTCCCACCACGCCAGGCTTAGATGACGGATTGGAAATATTGGTCTTCTTGGGCTTTTCCGCTTTAGGTTTACGGATTTCACGGTTGGATTTCTTCTGGCTTTTTGCCATAATATATTTCCCATCTATAGATATGAGCGCTCCGGACATATTGGAGCATTCCGACGCCTTCTGGCGTGCTTCTCTCGCTCGCGAACATCGAAGATCTTTGCGTAGGCCCGGGTGAGTTCTTCATGCCGCACCTTGGTCACGGGACATGTCGCCATCGCCACATGGTCCAGTTCCACAAGCGTTGCCGGTTTCAGCCAAATCTGATTTCCCTTCGCGATCACCGCCATGGAGTGGACCATCGCATGACATGTGCAGGCGACCTCATGGCCATCCCCATGTTCATCCTATCCCTCATGATCGTGTTCCCCCGCCGCCGTAAGGAGCGGGATCGAAAGCAGATCGCTCGTCTGTCACGAGCGAGCGATAAGGTAGCCGATGGTCGCGGATACGCTTGGCATAGCCTTGCGCCAGCCCCTCATGCGCCGTCCTGGCCGCAAAACAGATTGATGCCTTGGCGCGCATGATTTCCTCTTGCTCGCGCTTCAGCAAATAATTGAGATCTTCCATGAAAACTGCTCCGGCTGGGCAAGCGGGAGCACAATAGTCTCTCTGTCACGGCGAATGCCTGCAAGCAATTTTTCGCGCGATAGCAGCTTGTAACACATCCGGCGGAATTGCTTGCCTTAAATCGTTCAATTATTATCCAGACGGATAATTTATTAAACTGACACGGTTATATTCTCCTTTCATATGAATTTTTATGATTATGGATAGAAGTAGATACCGTGGCATGACATCAGTTATGGATACGCCATGGAAGACGTCAGAATTATTCTGCCGATGGCCTGAATGCGATAGATGATGACTAACGGCGCGGCATCGATTGAAGGACTGCTCATCACGGCAAAGGCCGCCGTGGCCGATCTGGACGACCGCGGTGCTGGTGCCAGGCCCACGCCCGCCGGCATGGCCGTTTAACGACGCCGCCACCTTCCATTACTTTCCGACGGTTATGCTCGAATAGATGCGTGCGCCGCCTGGGAACGTGCTATTGTCCGGCATCACCCGCATGATGCCGCAGGCATTTCGTGACAGAGAGACCATCGTGCTCCCGCCTGCACCCGGGAGAGTAAGATGATCGACAGATTTGGAAACACCGCCCCCAGCCATGACGAATGGCGCGTGGTATGACCATCCGCACGACCCGAACCGCAATCACCTTTCACGCGCCGTGGAAGGTGCCCGGCTTTGATGCATTGCCCGCTGGAACCTATGAAGTCGATACAGACGAAGAGGTTTTTGAGGGCAATGCCCGCACCGCCTACCAGCGGGTCAGGACGGCACTGCGTATCCCGACGGCGGCGGGCTTCGAAAGCCATCCGGTTGTCCCCGAAGATCTGGAGAAAGCCCTGGAGCGCGATGCCCGGCTCGCAAGCGCAACCTCTGCTGCACCAGGCACCGATGAACAGTGCCCTTCCGCAGCCGAAGCGAAGCCATGGCGCTGGGTACCACTTTGGGTTCGAACCTCTGCCCCTGATGGAAGGAAGTAGCGATGATCGTGAACACCGCAGCGATGTGCAAACGGCAGGAGGCAATCCACCGCGAGGCGGCCGCAGCGACAACGCTGACCAATGTCCGAAGAATAGCGTTGCGTGCTGCCGCCGCGTGGGAAAAGCAGGCACAAGAAATGACGCAGAAAGAGGCTGGGGAAAAAGGCGGACTGAGTCCTGAAGATGCGGCGATAGCCCTTGAGTTTCTCCTTGAGGAAGAAAGCGATCGCCCCGATGCAATAGACGATCTTGCGAAGGGCTTCGACCTTGGCAGAGATCCAGCAAACAGGCTCTCTCATGATATCGCATAATTGGCGCAGCAGGCATCGGCCCGATCCGAACGAACAGCGCCGGGAAACGTACTCGTTCATGCCCAACTGCGTCGTGGCCGAGCGCGCGGTGATCAAGACGATCAGCAAAGACGGGTTCCGCGCCGTTGACCAGAAAAGATGGTGACCGACAGGGACGGCAAGGAACCCGGCGGGATGAATGGCCTGCCTTTTATTGCCCAAGCTCACATGCCGACTGGTGAGAGATCTGGCCAGGGCCGCCAAGGCGGATCGCTCCTTTCCGCCTGAGAGGGCAGTATGGATTTGGCCTCCAGAATTCAGCCGATACCGTGATCACACCCCCAATGCCGCCCAAACGGCACCGTTCATCAGCGCCGCCTGCCCCTTCCTACGCCATCAGACCAAAATCACCCGGTTCTTCGAGCCGTTCAGATCGTTGAGGCGGAACGGGGCGAGCGCTCGCGATGATTTCGGGACACAAAAAAGCCGCCGCGGCTGATCCAAGACGGCTGTTTATGTGTGTGTATGGTTGCGGGAGGGCGATCTAACCGAGACCGACAATCCAAGGAGAAATCTGGTTTGTCGGTATCGGTGGTTGCGGGGGAGGGATTAAACCGGGACCGATACTCGAGTTCGTCTCCAATGTCGGCAGCGGTGTTTGCGGGGAACTACAACTGCCGACGTCGCCATTCTCTAGAAGTCGCAATCTGAATAAATTGTAGAAGTCCGCTTAACCGTCCTTGTTTGTGCCTCGCAACCGGAGTGGGCCATGGCGCTAGGGTGAACGGCTGGAGGATGCCGGCGCTGCTGCCTTAAAATATGCGGGGCACAGCGTTCAAAATTCGATCCGCTTTGCAACGCGACATCGATCACTACAGCGCAGCCCTTCACGATTAAGGTCCTGTACAGCGGCAAGGGGCTGGCCAACGCCGACGTGAGGTTGTTCCAGGAAGCCGGGTTCTATGATGGAAAGAAAGTGGCGGCCGACCTCCACACCAATGCGTCGGGCAAGTTCACCGTTACCTCGCCGGATGCCGGTCGCTATCTTCTGCTCGTGCGCCACCGCGACATGGCACCCTCGGGCGCCGCAGCCCACTACTATAGCTATTCCTTCACGCTCGCAGCGATGTAGCTGGCCAATGTTTCCAGCGTTAATTATGTGTCCGCATCGGCTCGTGAAAGACGCTCTCGCCAAAGCGAATTTTCATCCGACGTGCGACCGAACCTGAATATCTGCGCTGCCGCCAAGTAGTCGGACTGTGATAAAGGCCAATTGCCGCCCAGTAATCTTTCGCCGCTCGTAGGCCGGAGAGAAAGATCCATCGCGCAGCTTCGGCGTTGAAGCAGGGATCGAAGCGCAGCCAATGTCGTACCTGCAATTCGGAGTGCCCGACTTGCGCGGCGATGCGCGGCACCCACCAGCTGTTGATCTGCAAGGGGCCAAGATCATGCGAGCCATTGCTATTGCGGACTTCAGCTCCGATCCAGCCTGCTTCCTGGTCTCGCAGGCCCCAAAGCGTCTTCTCCAGCCACGCATGACCCATCGACGCGTGACGGATGCAGGTAGCTATACGCTGTTCCTCCTGCACTTTTTCGGGCGCGGCCATGGCCCGTTCCGGCGATGCTGCCAGCAAGGCAGTGACTGCCCATGTCGTGCTCGAGAGAAGGCGCCACATCACCGTGCCCGCCACGGCGTGGCTCGATGAGATTTCGCGGGAAGCACGGCACGGCCTGGTACTTCAGCCACTGCTATCGGGCCGCCTGTCACCAGGGCAAGCAGCCTCCGCCCGGATAGGATCTCGACGTGGCTGCTGTTACCGATGGATTCTCGGCTCTGCGGCCCTGTTCGGCCGGTATGGATGAAAAGGCCGCGACAGTTGCTGGCCCGGCACAGCGCATTGAAGGCGCTGACATGTTCGGGCCGGATGGCCGTTGCATAGCGCTTGGCCTGGATGAGCCACAGAGCGCCGTCGATCATCACCTTTCCATCAATGCCGCCATCGCCAGTGTAGCGATGGTTTCTGATGACCCTGAAACCACGACGCTCCAAACTTTCGAGCAGCAATTCCTCAAAGGCGAGCGGATCCATGCTTCTTAGCCGGGCGTAGAGGAGCTGGGGCGGTTGCAGGCGATCACGGCGGCGCAGTTGCTGCACCATGAACCTTGCCTGCCTGCGACGCCAGCGATGCCGCAAGGGCACGTGAAAGCGGTGCAGGACAAGGGCCAGGAGCATCAACGCGACAGCGAGCAGGATGAGGAGCATGGGACGAGCCTCTATCGTTCGGGACCGTGGGAGGGTTCGGGTTGAGGTGCGGGGGATGGCGACTGCCGTTCAGCATGCGTCGCCGGGGGCTCGATCCGGGTGCGAGCACGATCGAGAATACCCTCGAGAAACCGGTAGAGGACCTGCGCGACGCTTCGGGCGCCTTCCGCGATATACTCTGCTGTCCCTTGCGGTCCGCGATCCCGGCGAGACAATTGCCTTTCAAGGGCGCGATCTCCACGCGACGCCCGGTCCTTTTCCTGTTCGGCCTTCAGCGTTGCCAGGCGCGCGCGCTGCCGGTTCGTGAACGGGCCGACGCGGTCCTGGTCCATGCGTCCAAGGCCCTCGGTGGAGGAGGTCTTCTCACCCGACTGTCGCTCCAGCTTGGCGACAAGTTCCTTGACGTTGTTCGTCCAGAGCCTGACGCCGTACTTGGCGCGCGTAATGGCAGTGTAGAAGTTCTGGGCACTAACCAGCGGCGAGTCCACGGGCGCCAGCAGGAAGACCCGCGGATAGGTCTTCGACTGGGAGGAATATACCGTCTCGGCATAGCCATGGTCCCAGGTCTTGTGCTCTGTCAGGTTGACCTGCTGTACACGGCCGTCCCGGTCCCATCGTATGGTGGCGAGGTCGCCGTCCAGCTTTTCGACCGTGCCGCGCTCGGCGTTGCGCAGATCGAGATCGCGATTGACCAGTCGCCACTGGATACGATCCCCCTCGGCCAGATCACGCTCTTCGGGGTTGAAGACATTGATGTGCCGGGCCCGTGTCGTCTGCGGATCCCAGCGGATGATGCGACCCTGTTCATCGACAAGGCGCACGACCTGCCGGCCGTTGGGCTCCCGTCCGAGCCCTACGACGCGATAGTCCGTGTGCCGGGCAACGCCGAGACCAGCGATGTCGCGGTCGAAGCGCACCACCTGCCCTGCTCCGTAGAAGCGGCCCATATGTTTTTCGATATCGGTGAAGCCTGCCGGGGCAAGGATCGAGAGCCTGCTGTCTTCGGCTGCCAACCCATTCTCGTTCCTGAGCGCTTCGCGGATCTTGCTGTTGACGATGAGGCGCGTGGCGTTGTCGAGCACGAGGATGTTGGTGCCCGCACGGGAGTCGGGCTTGAGCCTCACCCAGGCGTTGACCACCATCGCGGCCATGGCCTCATTGTCGGTGACGGTCGTCACGCTGTCGAGATTCTTGAGCGACTGCTCGAAATTGCCGGCCCTCGCCTGAGCGACCGCTTCTTTGATCGTACGGGTTTCCTGGCGAACCGCCTCGGTCAGTTCCACCACCGGCAATCCCAGCCGGCGCATCAGCCAGAAGGGCTTGCCTTGTTCGATGGCGCCGGTCTGCTTCTCGTCACCAAGGAACAGGAGCCTTGCTCCGGTTATCCGGCTGATCTCGAGCAGCCTTCTAGCCTGACGGTTGCCAAGCTGACCGGCCTCGTCGAGCACGAGCACATGGCGATCCGTTATGCCATGGCCGCCACGCGCTACAAAGCTGGCGACCGTGTGCGCCTCGATACTGGCCTTTTGCCCCAGTTCCGCAGCCGCCGATGATGTGGGCGCCAATGCTATCAGCGTCGTTCCTGGTTCCGCCGCTTCGCCCAATACCCGCACCAGTGTCGATTTGCCCGAACCGGCAACGCCGTGGATTCCGGTGACGCGATCCCGTGACATAGCGGTCTCGACCAGGGCCCGCTGCTGCTCCGCATTGAGTGTCGTCTTTTCCAGCACGGCCAAGAGCCGGTCGCCCGACGCGATCGGCCGGGCGTCGTCGAGGCCAAGTGCAATATGTTGGGTAAGCGCCAGTTCCAGCCGCCATGACTTGCGGGTGGTGCGTCCATGCGTGAGTACCCTGTCGCCCGTTTGCTCGTGGGTCGGCAGCAGTTTTCGCATGAGTTCATGCATCGCGACCCGAGGACGCAGATCCTCCAGCCGCATTTCCCCGACATGGGCTGCGAGCCCCGTGCGCAGGATATCGCCGAGATTGTTGACGGCTTCGGCGGTTTCGAGTTGCCGCAGGCCGAAAAGGGCAGCGCGTGAAGCCGTGCGTTCGGTAGGGGGAGAATGTTGCCCCTCCCGTTCGCGTGCAACGGCAGCGATTTTATCAAGCGTGTCGAGTTGGTCGCCAGTCCGTTCATGCCATTGTACAGTAAGTTCTTGCGCGCCGATCTTCACCTTGGCCTTGCGGGTGGCATAGAAGGAGGCGCGCTGGGCCTTTTGGCCGACCAGGCCATGTTCCCGGGCATGCTCCTCGATCGCCTCTGCGCGCTGCGAGAAGCGCTCGATGAGCTCCTTGGGCACGCCCCGTATCTCGAATAAGCCAGTGCGAGGATCGAACTCGACCTCATAACCAGCCTCGCGGAGGCTGAAGGCGAGCGCATTGCGATAGATCTGCCCGGCGACGCGCTGCTCACCATACATGACGCGACTTTCCAGGCTCGCCATCGGGTCGCCATCCTGGCGATTGGTCATGTTGAGAACGACCAGATGGGTATGGAGGTGCGGGTCGAGTTCCCGGCTGCCATGCTCGGTGAAGCGCGTGACGAGAATGCGCCCCGTGGTCTCATGAACGATCTTGCCTTCCTCGCGGCGGCGAAGTTGTGCCTGTTCCTCCAGATAGGTGATGGCAGCTGTGACAGCATGTTCATGCGCGGCGAGCACTCGCTCATCCCCTGCCACCAGCGCCATGATGGATACGGATTTCGGGGCATTGACGGCAAAGTCCCAGCCGGGATGATGCTGAATTTGCCCGTCAGTGCGGTGTCGCCCCAGTTGCTGATCGCCGACTTTGCCGGCAAGCAGGTCACGAAACTGCCTGGCGTCGACGGGACCGGAAAGGCCGAGGTCGGCAGCAAGTTTGCCACCCCATTCGGACGGCTCGTTGCCGCCCTTGGTATAATAGTCGCCAACCGTATAATATCGGGCGATATTGGCGGGCTTGCCGTGGAGACGTTGCGGCTGGATCATGCCGGTCGCGACGGTTCGCGCGGACCATCGTCCCGCTCATGTTGCACCAGGTCGGAGCGGATTTCGCCCTGCTTGCCCGCCAGGATCGTCCAGGCGAGCCGGGGCGGAACCGGAAGGTCAGCGTCCTCCTCGTTCAACAGGATGTCTTCAACCCGCTGCGCATCGACGTGCGGCTCAGGCGGCTGGAACAGGTCCCGTTGCTGCGGCGGAGATTGCGGCGGTTGTTCACCGCTCGGCGGCTCGTCTGGGGAACTGGCCGGCGGTTTCGCGGGCGGCGGCGGTGTTTGCGCCGCTTCCCGCTCGATCACCTCTCGGACGCGCGCTTCGGCGTGAGCGATCCGGACGAGCTTCTTCGCCTTATCGATCTGAATGGGGGACTCCGTACGCTCGAGAAAGGCGGGGCCGAGTGAAGGAATTTCGTTGAAACGGCTGTCGAAGCGGACAACCGGCAGATTGCGGCCGAAGCGCAGAAATCCGACCAGGTTGGGCAGGTTGGTGACTTCGGTCGGCATCACCAGCGGCCGCGTCACCTGCATCCGCGAGAGGTTGACGCCATCACGCATGTCGTTGACGCCATAGGACATGCCCTCATTGGCCTCGACCTGCTCGACCTGACCCAGATTCTCCGACACATGTTTGGCCGTCGCGGTATCGTTGGCCCGTAACGCTACCCATGTGGAACAGTAGCCGGTGATGGCAGCGGCATCCTGAATGCCGTAAGTGGCTTCAAGCTGGGGATAGGACTGGAACCCCAATATGCCGCAGCCGCCATATTTGCGGGCCCGGGCAAGGAAGTCGGACAGTGACGGCAGCTTCTGGAGCGTCGGCAGCTCGTCGATCACGCAATAGAGGCGGCGATCGCGGTCGGGCGTGAGGCTCATGATCGCGCTGATCGCGATATCGAGCCAGACGGTGATCAGGGGCCGCAACGACGGCAACTGATCTGCCTTGACGGTGATGAAGAGCCAGCTCCCTTCCTGCCCCTTCTCCACCCAGTCGCGGATCGAAAAGCCATCTTCGGTATCGTCGAGATACCCGAAGCTGCGCATGACCGACGCGAGTTCCGCTTGAATGCCTGCCGACGTCCTTTCACCTTCGGTGCTGATAAAGGCTGCTGCATCCGTCCCGGACACGAAAGCGGCGAGATCCTTGAGTTTGGAGCGTAGCAGCCGGTCGAGCAGCACCGAGACATAGGTGTGCTTCTGCCGCGCGACCTTGCGCATGACCGCGACTAGGGTGCCTCGCGCGGCCTTGGCCCAGAATGGATCGCCATGCTTGTCGGGGATCGTCGACTCGGCGATCTGATCATAATGATAGTCGCGCGGCACATCGACCCAGGGCGACCAGCGCGCCGTGCGCTGGTCGAGCGGATTGAGCAGCATGTCCGTGCCTTGGCGATAGAATTTCTCGACGAAAGTACCCGCCGTGTCATAGACGATCGCTCGCCTTCCCGACTTGCGAATGCCATCGAGCATGCCGTTGATGAGGTTGGTCTTGCCTGTCCCCGGCGCCCCGCACAGAAGGATATGTTCGGGTTCGAAGGCTTCCGGGACCGGGACATTGCCTACGATCAACGGTCCCTTGCCTTGCCGCCAGAGTGCGCGCTTCACTTGCCTGATGGTACCGAAGCGGGCGCCGCGCAGATATTCGTTGGAGCCAAGGCCCCTGCCCGTCCGCGTGAAGTAGAACCAGGCCCATCCGAGCATGGCGAGGGTGAAGAGCCCGGATAGAAGAGCGCCGTGCAGAAGATAGATCTCGAACTGGTGCAGCGTCTTCTTTGCCAGGGTCGAAGCGGCCAACCAGTCCGCGGACGTCCAGTAGGATTGGCCTGTCGGCGTGCGAAACTGGACCGGATCGTTGGGGCCGCCCGCTGCGTCGACCTTGATCATCGCCTCCGCGAGCTTGACCAGCACGAAGCGCTCATATTCCGTCGATTTTTCGAAGGCATACCAAAGCGTGCCGATGATCCAGATGATCAACCCGGCCAGCATGGTCTGGTAGAAGACCTGAGTGGTCATGCGGACATTGTGGACGATCGCTTGCCCGCCCCGCGTCCACGATCCCAGCGTATCGTTCCGGAAAATGCTCATGGGCGATCCGCCTCCCCGAGGAGGCCGCGCTCCAGAAGTATGGATCGCGCCTGGGCCATGCCTTGTTCGAGGGCCTTCGGCGACTGCTGGCCCACGGAGGTCGCCAGGATCGAGAGTATCTGGATGGAGGTGGCGAGGATTTCATCTTGCGAGGAGAAGACGTAGCGCTTGCGCTCGTCGACCGCCTGTTCCAGCGCCTGACGGATAAATCCTGACAGAGAGAGGTTCGCGCCACGCGCGCGTCGCATCAATGTTGAGTGCAGCGACTCGTCGAGGCGAAAGTTAACCTTGGGCACGCGATAAATCTCCCAACGGGAAACCTTCGCAGATGTCATGAAGCCCTGATGATTTATCAAAACGTTCGCTCAGGCGCAACCGTCCCAGTATCCATTACTCATAATCATGTGGTTATTCGTTGATTAGGGTGGGTCGTGTCCCGCGAGGTTCCCTAATCGCCACTGTCAACAGCTGATCTCTTATGCGGTTCGTCACGCGCGTGGTGGGCTCCAGGGTTCTCTCCGCGGTCGTCGCGCTGGACGCCGCATGTTAGCGTTCAAAGTAGGGTGAATCTAAGTGGTGTGCGCGGTCCGTGCCGCACTCGCGGGAACGATTTCACCCTCGCTAAGCGTCCCAGGAGGACGCGTTCTGTCGCGCTTGAGTTCAGCGTATTGTTTCGGATTTAGGTCAGGCCATAGCGGCCTCCCGGAAGGCCGTATTGGTACACCACATTGCGTGCAATGTTACCGCCAGCTTCCTGGCCAGCGCGACTTTCGCTTTGCGAGGCCCGGTTCGGCCGGCGATCGCCTGTGCCCACTCACGCAGGCGAGGGCCGCCAAGCTTTCGAGACAAGATCGCATTCGCCGCTTCGTACAGGCATTTCCGAGCGAACCTGTCACCGCTTTTCGAGATGCGCCCGTTCCGGCTGATTTCGCCAGATTCGTAGCGC
This sequence comes from Sphingobium scionense, assembly GCF_014197035.1. Classification (GTDB taxonomy): domain Bacteria; phylum Pseudomonadota; class Alphaproteobacteria; order Sphingomonadales; family Sphingomonadaceae; genus Sphingobium; species Sphingobium scionense. Next base: position 91,675 of record NZ_JACIEU010000013.1, read on the forward strand.
CTTGGCGTCAGACCGAGATAAGCGCCCGCGCTGGAAGATCGGTTGAAGCGTTCGGCGTCGTCGAACGCTGCAGTTACCGCCATCGCGGTGATCGGTCCGACTCCCGGTGCTGTCATCAAAAGACGTACCGTACCATGCTGTTTGGCTACGGCCTGAATTTTGCCATCGAGAGCGGCAATGTCCTCCACGTTCGACTCCGGCCGAGCGCCGAAGCGGCAATGTCCTCCTACCGCAACGAAGCGGAGGTCGAGTGTGGCGATTACGTTAAGTGGTGTAGGAAGGTTTCCCTGAGAGGGTGGCCACCGTCGATCTTCTGGTAGGGTTCGGATGCGAACTCGAACCTGGAGAAGACGATGACCGATGACAGAATGGCCCTTGTCGAGCTGATTGAGCAAGGGGCTGATAGCGATTTGGTGGGTGAGATGCTGGCATTCGCCGCAGAGCGCATGATGGATCTGGAGATCGAGGCTAAGACGGGCGTGCCTTGCGGATCACGCAGCCCGGAACGGCTGAACCACCGCAACGGCTACCGCGAGCGCGGTTGGGATACGCGAGCTGGCCGGATTGATCTGGCGATCCCGAAGCTTCGAAAAGGCAGTTACTTCCCAAGCCTCCTGGAGCCACGCCGCACCGCCGAGAAGGCCTTGGCGGCAGTTGCCGCGCGACAAACAGGATGAGAGGCCTCTCATCCAGATCGTCGCGCTATAGGGTACGACGACATCCGTTGGCAAGAAAACCGTAATGACGGATGCGATGGAAGCGGTCGGGCAGAGTGTGGAGCAGGAACCGGCGGATAAACTCGTCTGCGGTCAAAGCCATATGCTTTTGGGCATTGCCATGCCGATAGTCGCGCCAACGGAAGGTGACGGTAGCATCGACCATGCTGACGAGACGGCTGTTCGCGATAGCGACACGGTGGGTGTAGCCGGAACGGTCGCATCTCGAAACGCGGAGATAGGTTCACGCGGAAATGCCTATTTGAGGCGGCGAACGCGATCGTCTGTCGGGACCTTGGTGGCCCACGCTTACGCAACTGGTCCAAAGCTATCGCCGAAAGGACAGGAACCCGAAAAGCCAAGGTGGCTCTGGCGCGGAAACTTGCTGTAACATTGCATGCGATGTGGCGCACTAACACGCCCTTCCGGGAGCCAGCGATGGCATAGATCGCAACCGAAACGACACTGATCATCAGCACAACGGAATGCGTCCAGCCGGGACGCGCGGCGAGGGTGAGATCGCTCCCGGGTTAGCGGCAATGACCGCGCACACCACTTCGATCCCCCGAACTGGAACGCAAACATGCGGCACCCGACGCGGTGACCGCGGAGAGAACCCAAGAGCCCGGCACGCAGGATGGATCGCTGAGAAATCAACACTTGACCTTGGCGATTAGAGAACCCCTCGGGACACGATTTCCGCTCGCAATGGCGGCGAGGGTTTGTAGCGCTGCGCATGGTAGGAAGCGGCGGCGTTGGACGACGGTTGATCAGACTGTGATGCGCGGGTTGGATACCGCAAGACCGCGTATTCGTCTCGGGCCTGCCTCTGTCTCAAGTCGGGCGTCGGTTTTGACCGGCCACAGAATCACATCGAGGAATGCCCTACCGTGCCGCCGCTTCCATTGATGAGCAGCGCAGAGTGTGTGTTAGGTCGTGAACCCATAAACGCGATTCAGGCTGGGATGTAGAAGCCCCATACACCGTTGGAGAGTTCGCCAGCCGCGAAGCGGATTAGGCTATCTGTAGGCCCGACCTCGTAAATATCGAACCGATGGCGCTGATGCTGGTAGCTTGGATGAGGGAGTTGAATGGCTTCTTCCCCAGTGCGTCGCCAATTTTGCTGCCAGACTGCAATGCCGCTGATTTTCACACCGTCGCCCTCAAAGCCAACGTGAACATCTCGCCACTCGCTCATTTCAACACTGCCTTTGACCTGGATACACGCCGGATAGCACATAATGGGTTTTGTCTCGCTTCGACTTGTGATTCAGCGGCGGCATGAGCCGATATGACCTAACCGATTTTGAGTGGCGCGTGATCGAGCCGCTGCTGCCCAACAAGCCCAGAGGCGTTCCGCGTGTTGACGACCGACGCGTCCTGAACGGCATTTTCTGGGTGCTGCGATCCGGTGCTCCGTGGCGCGATCTTCCCGAGCGCTATGGGCCGCGCACCATCTGCTATAACCGCTTCGTGCGATGGCGAAAGGCTGGCGTCTGGGACCGGATGATGGATGCCATCACCGCTGCGCACGACAGCACCTCTGTTCGGGCCCACCAGCAGGCCGCGACGGCAAAAAGGGGGATCGAGATCATTGCCTCGGTCGCTCCCGAGGCGGGCTTACGACCAAAATCCACGCGGTCGTCGATGCGCAAGGGCTCCCGATCCGGCTTGGCCTAACGGCGGGACAGGCGCATGACGGGCAGGTCGCGGACACGCTGCTCGACCATCTCGGGCCGCGCACCATCGTGCTCGCTGATAAAGCCTACGATGCCGACCGCATTCGCGCACTGATCGAAGAGCAAGGAGCTACGCCTAATATTCCGGCCAAATCCAATCGAAAATGGAAACCCTGCTTCAGCAAGCGCCTCTACCGCGAGCGCAACCTGATCGAACGGTTCTTCTCGAAGCTGAAGCACTTCCGTCGCGTCGCAACCCGCTATGATAAACTCGCCGACAACTTCCTCGCCATGGTGCAACTCGCTTCAATGCGCCTCTGGCTCCGTGCTTATGAGTCATCGTGTAATTGCGGCTGCTTCCTCGGACCCCGGTGGAGGCGCACACTTCTGGTTGTCGAATCCTGAAGGAAGGAAGCAGCCATGAAGCACTATGCCGGATTGGACCTGTCGATGGAAACCACGCAGGTCTGCATCGTTGATGAAAATGGTCGGAAGCTCGTGTCGGAGAAGGTCGAGAGTTCGCCAGAGGCCCTGGCTGAGATGCTCGAACGCAATGGCCCGATCGAACGCGCGGTGATCGAGACCGGCCGCATGTCGCCGGCGATCTGCCTTGGACTGCGCGAACTCGGCGTCCTGGTGGTGTGCATCGACGCCCGGCAGGCGCACCAGAGCCTGAAGGCAATGAAGGCGAACAAGACCGACCCGCACGATGCCGCCGGGCTCGCGCAACTGGCTCGAACGGGGTTCTACAAGGAGGTGCACGTCAAATCTCCTGCAGCGCATGGCGTCCGCAGTGTGATTTCCGCGCGTGGCCACCTGGTCGAGGCCCGTGTCCGTCTCGATAACATGATCCGCGGTCTTTGCGCCACGTTCGGCTATCGCCCCGGCGCTGGCCAGGGAAAGGCATTCCTCCAACGGATCAAGCAGGCCGCGCATATCCCCGGCCTTGGCGATGCCATCGCCTCTTTGCTGTCGGTGCGCGCCGAACTGGTCGAGCAGATCAAGGAAATGGACCGTCGCCTGCGTGTTATCGCCAGCCAGTCACAGGCCTGCGAGATCCTCATGACTATCCCCGGCGTCGGCGTGCAGACATCCGCCGCATTCGCGGCCGCGGTGGATGAAGCGGGTCGCTTCCGACAATCGCGCAATGCCGGCGCCTACTTCGGCCTGGTGCCCAGACGCCACCAATCGGGAGAACTCGACTGGACAGGCCGGATCACCAAGCAAGGCGACGGGACCGTCCGCAAGCTGCTCTACGAGGCGGCCAACTCGATCCTCACCCGCAGCCGCGAGACCTTTGCCTTGAAAACATGGGCTCTGAATATCGCCAAGCGCCGCGGCCTGAAGAAGGCCCGTGTCGCGCTTGCTCGCCGGCTCGCGGTAATCATGCATGCCATGCTGCGTGATGGCACTTTGTTCCAAGCATGAGGTAGAGTAGAACCTGTTTGCCAGCGGTGAAGCGTCAAAGTTGATCCGAGGGCGGTGTTCCGCGAGGGAACGCAGGGACGAGCGATCTGCGAAGCTGCGTAGTGGGTAAACAAGCCCGCATCGAGTCAATGCAACGTTCGGCTCTGTGAGACCCGATACAGCACGGCCAGGCCTCGGCCCGGTTAGTGCGGACAGATCCATGAAACCCTCAAGGGATCACACCGCCTCGCTCTGCAATTACAGATCTACGGCCTAGCTGTCTGGTTGCGACACATCATTGGCATAATACAAGATGTCGTCGACCTTAGCCATAAGATCGTCCGGCGCCTTAGGGTTGTAAAGAGGATTGGCTAGCGAGGGCATCAAGCCGATGCGTTTCTCTACCATCTGGCGTGGTGAACTGCCTTGGAGCACGCGCTGTCGTCGCCGGTTGTAGGCACGGTTGAAGCCGGTTAGCAGGATTTCGAGATCGGCATGGCCGGCGACGTTGATGCCGAGCACCTCGCTGGCGATGCGGCCATTGAAGCGTTCGACCATGCCGTTGGTCTGGGGTGTATAGGGCCGCGTCGTGCGATGATTGATCCTCATCTTCGCGCAGGCTTGTTCAAAATCGTCAGCGGTGAAGCAAGATCCCCGGTCGGTCAGGACATGGGTGATGCGGAACGGGAACGCTCTCCTGGCGGCCTTGAGGAAGGTGATGGCGTTGGCGGCATTTTCGGCGTCGTAGACGTCGAGATGGACGAACCGCGAGCAGCGATCGATGGCCACATAAAGGAAGCGCTTGCGGATCTCGCCGTCCGCAGTGCGCAGCTTTGGCAGATGTTTCACGTCGATGTGGACAAAGCCCAGGTCATAATCCTGGAAGCGGCCTTGCCCTTTGCGTGGCTGCGCCGCGGGCTTGGGCGGTCGTCGATTAAGCCCCTCGGCCTTGAGCACCCGATAGATGCTGTTGCGGTTGAGGTGTGGCAGGAAGTGCCGGAGCACGAAGGTGAGATCATCTAGGGCGAAGCCTGTCGCCTTGCGCACAGCGCAGATAATGGCACGCTCTTCCTCGTTCATGCGCCAAGCCAGGCGCGTGGGACGGCTTGAGCGATCCTGGACCGCCTGCTCGCCGCGTCTGCGCCACTTGCGGACCGTCTCGTCGCTGATGCCATAGCGCTTGGCCACGACACTGGTCCGCTCGGTGGAACGGGCAATTTCCGCCCTCACAGCAGGAGTGGTCCGGGCTTGTGGATGTATTTGCACCATCACGAAACCTCATCAGCAAAAGCGGCAAAGCGCCACGCGTGATCCGCGATGGCGCTACTTACCATGTCCCAATGATGTGTCGCAACCAGACAGCTAGTGCAGATGCTCCTTTTGCTGCTGCGGGTTAATTAGACTGGTTGTTTGAGGCTAGTCGCTATGGCCCATACGAAGGCGGCCAGTTCGCGGGCGATGGCGACGTTGACGACGTTTGCCGATTTGCCGGCGCGGGTCATACGGCGATGACGAGCACAGAGCCTGACCTGCGCCTTCCAGGCGATATCGCGGATCGACTGGTCGAGCCCCTGATTGCGTTTGAGTATGGTCTCTCCGATCCGCGCCGGGAGTCTGTAAGTCCAGGCACTCTCGACCAGCATGCGTCGCGCACGAGTATTCCCGGCCTTGGTGATGTTTCCACGCGCGGTTTTGGCGCCGGAAGAATGCTCGCAAGGCACCAGGCCGAGGTAGGCCATCAACTGGCGGGGGTTGGCGAAACGGTGGAAATCGCCAATCTCGGCCACGATGGTGATCGCCGCGATCAGGGCAATCCCACGCAAGGCCTGGATAACAGTCACGACCGGCGCCAATGACCACGACGGCACCAATGCCTCCATCTGCCGGGCAAGCCGATCCCGGCGGGCCTCGGCTTCATCAACGACCTGGACCATCTCCTCGAAAGCAATCTGGCGGGCAGGATGTTCGAAGCCTTGGGCTGCCAGCCATCGGCGATGCTTTCCGGTCCAGTGATTGCCGGCGCTGTATATCCGGCTTTGGCGCAGCAAAAAGCCCAGCACCTGCTGGCGGGTCCGGCGCAATCCCTGCATCGCCATCTGGCGGGCCCGGCACAAGTCCCGCATGGCCTCATGAGCTTCGTCCAGCACCTACACTGCGGTCAGTTCGGCGGAACGAAACAGCGCGGCAATAGCGGTGGCGTCGCGACGATCGGTCTTTACCCGATCGCCGGGACGTGTCGGAATGAGTGAAGGAGCAACGACAACGCACTCGTGGCCGAGCTGCGTGATCTGGCGATGAAGGCCGTAGCCGCACGGCCCCGCCTCGTAGCAGAATGACAAACGGGCATGACGTGCCGCCAGCTTGGCAACCATCTTCGCCACTGCTGTAGGATCACTGGATATCTCACCGATGTAGCGGACCTCCCCGCGCCGACCTGCCTCCGCGACCGATACCGCTATCGTCTTTTTGTGCGTGTCCATCGCTACATATGTCGTAGAATATTCCATGGCTCGTCTCCCATGCATGAGGATAGGACCTGATCTTTGGTCAACCCTCGATACTGCATGCCGGGGACGAGCTACCAACCGCGAACATAGCGTCTCAAATACTTATGGGTAATCGCAAGCCTCACCGGATGGCTACGATCATAACAAAACCCGATCGTACACCATTACGAGAGCGTTCTGACGCTGCCTCTAATCGGTCAAAACGCTCATGATGCGGATCAATCACTTACCCGCTTCAGCGAATGAGGGTCGTTAAGTCCCGCTTCTTCCGCAAAAACCGCCGCAAGCTTGGCTGGCGTTTCCGGCTCGTCAATTGTCGCGGGGATATCGAAGGGTTCGCGGTTCACGATCTTACGGAGCAGGCTACGCAAGATCTTGCCAGAACGGGTCTTGGGCAATTGCTCAACGACCAGAACTGCCTTCAGCGCCGCGATAGCCCCCAGTTCGCTGCGCACGGAAAGGACTGAGCGCTCGACAAGGCTCTTGTCCGTCGCATAGCCGGCTTGCGGGGTGACGAAAGCAATCGGTACCATACCTTTGAGGTTATCGTCCGCACCGACGACGGCGCATTCAGCGACACCTGGTTGCCGCGACACGATCTCTTCCATCTGTCCGGTCGACAGCCGATGACCGGCGATGTTGATGATGTCGTCGGTTCGTCCCATGATGTGCATGAAGCCCTCACTGTCGCGAAAGCCTGCATCACCGGTTTCGTAGTACCCAGGGAACGTCTCGAAATTTCGGACAAACGTGGCGTTGTTGTTCCACAGCGAACGGAAGGTGCCGGGCGGCAGCGGGGTTTCGATAACGACATTGCCGCTTGCCCCGTCGGGCAGAGCAAGTCCATCGTCATCGAGGATGGCGAACTGGTAACCGGGCACCGGAAAGCCAGCGCTGCCAGGCTTGCGGCGCAGGTCCCCCATCGCGAAGCATGAAGCGATGGCCGGCCAGCCAAGCTCGGTCTGCCACCAGTGATCGATCACCGGCAAACCGCTTAACCGCTCCAGCCACGCGATCGTTTCCGGGTCCGCGCGTTCTCCGGCCAGAAACACCGCGCGGCACGCTCCGGTGCCAATCTCCTTCAGGAACCGGGCATCGGGATCTTCCTTGCGGATCGCCCGGATGGCGGTCGGCGCAGTGAAGAAACTCTTGACATTATGGCGCGCTATGGTCCGCCAGAACGTGCCGGGATCGGGTGTGCCGACAGGCTTGCCTTCGAACAGGACGGTCGTGGCCCCAACCAGCAGCGGGGCATAGACGATGTAGCTATGCCCCACCACCCAACCGACGTCCGAGGCAGCCCAGAACGTGTCCCCTGCCCCGATGCCATAGATGTTGGCCATCGACCACGACAGGGCCACGGCATGTCCGCCATTGTCGCGCACCACACCCTTGGGAGTTCCTGTGGTGCCCGAAGTGTAGAGGATGTAGAGCGGATCGCCGGAGGCGAGAGGAACGCATGGAGGCACCGGCATATCGGCGGTCCTCCGCCGCAGATCGTGCCAGTCAATGTCTCGGACGGGCATCAAGTCCGCGGTTAGCTGTTCGCGCTGGACCAGGACGACATGCTCGACCGAGTGGGCGGCAAGGACCAGCGCTTCGTCGACCAACGGCTTGTAGGCAATGGTGCGGCTGCCCTCGATTCCGCACGAAGCGGTGAGCACCAGTTTGGGGGTGGCATCGTCGATCCGCTTGGCCAGTTCGGGTGGGGCGAACCCGCCGAACACAACGGAATGGATCACACCGAGCCGCGCGCAAGCCAGCATCGCGAAAACCGTCTCGGGGATCATCGGCATGTAGAGGATTACCCGATCCCCTTTTTTCGCGCCGAGGCTCGCCAGCATCGCCGCCGTACGTTCGGTTTCATGCAGCAGTTCGCGGTAGGTGTAATGGCGGATGGTTCCGGTTACCGGGCTGTCATAGGCAAGCGCCAGCGCATCGCCGCGTCCGGCCTGGACATGCCGGTCGAGGCAATTGTGGCATGTGTTCAGGATGCCTTCGGGAAACCAGCCCATGCTTTGGTCGTGGGCGCGCGGCGGATTTTCGACCCAGTCGATCGCCTTTGCGGCCTCGAGCCAGAATTGGTCAGGGCGGTTTGCAGCCCACCGCACTGCGCCATCGTAGGCCATCGCCCCGGTCTCATCACTCATGGTTTCCGCTCTCCCCTGTTTTCCGTCTGGCCTGCTGCTGCTCGGCGCGATACGAATATCGCGGCCAAGACAATGGCCGCTCCGACCATGTGATAGGTTTCAAGTCTCTCTCCCAACAGCAGCACCGCCAAGAAAACACCGAACACCGTGGGGAGATTCATGTAGACGCCGACTCTTACTGAACCGATCAGGATTACCGCACGGTTGAAGAAGGCATAGGCAATCAGCGAAGGAAAGATGCCTACATAGAGCACCGCGCCAATCACTTCAATTTGTGGCTTGGCGACCCCGCCATCGGCCAGGCTCACCAGGTAAGGTACAGCCAGCGTTCCCATGCCGACCGCGAACAGCACAGCGAGCAGAGTGATGTGGTGTATGGCGGGCACCTTGCGCAAGAACGTCGCGTAGGCCGAGTACAGGAAGACCCCGGTCAGGGCGAGCAAGTCGCCATGGTTGAGTCCGCCAAGATGCAACGCGAAAGGCTGCCCTCTGGTCACGATCCAGACGACTCCGGTAAGAGACAGCGCCGCACTGGAAACCAGCAGCGGTCTGATCCGCTCCCCGAACAGAATGCTCGGCATGACCAAGGTCATGATCGGCATGGTCGATTGCAGCAGCAGGCTGTTGGTGGCTGTGGTGAGTTGCAGGCTCCAGTAAACGATGAAGGCGAACACCCCCACGCCGAACACGCCCAGCACCGCCAGCAGGCGCCAGGAATCGCGCAGGACCCGACGATCGGCCACGACGTGCCGCCAGGCAAAGGGCAGAACGAATAGCAACGCGACCACCCAACGCCAAAAGGCCAGCGCCAGAGGAGAAAGCAAGTCGCGCGCCGCCCGGCCCACGATGGGGTTCAGCGCCCAGAATAGCGAAGCGAGAGAAAGCAACAAGACTGGTGAGCTCCATACGTAACGAAGGGCCTGCCGCCATCCAGAAGAACCATTGCCAGTACCCATCAGAACGAACGGTCCGTCACTCTCAATCCCACTTGCGTGGCATCGGCTTTTTGCATATCGTACATCGCATTGCCCTTAGTGTACGAATCTGCAGACGACAACCGCAGTTCGTGAAAACCGGAGAGAGCCATGAGCAGCGACGCCACACTCGTAGACACCGTGAATGCCAGCCAATCCCGTCAGGTGTTTTGGGATGAAGATGTTTACGCTCTTGAAATAGAGAGGATTTTTTCACGCGCTTGGCTGATGCTCGGTCACGAATCGCTTGTGCCCAAGCCGGGCGATTTCATCACCACCTATATGGCCGAAGACAAGGTCATCCTCTCGCACCAAAGCGACGGGACATTCCGCGCCTTCATCAACTCCTGCAGCCATCGCGGCAACCAGATCTGCCACGCCGACAGCGGAAATGCCAAGGCGTTCGTCTGCAATTACCATGGCTGGGTGTTCGGCCAGGATGGATCGCTGGTCGATGTCCCGCTCGAGTCGCGCTGCTATCATAACAGCCTCGACAAGCAGAAATTGGCGGCGAAGTCCGTTCGGGTTGAAACCTACAAGGGTTTCATTTTCGGTTGCCACGATCCCGAAGCGCCCAGCCTGGAGGACTATCTGGGTGAGTTCCGCTATTACCTCGATACCATCTGGGAGGGTGCCGGCGGCGGAATGGAATTGCTTGGCCCCCCGATGAAGAGCCTGCTCCAGTGCAACTGGAAGGTACCGGCCGAGAATTTCATCGGCGATGGTTATCACGTCGGCTGGACCCATGCCGCCGCGCTCAGCCAGATCGGCGGCGAGTTGGCTGGCCTGGCGGGCAATCGCGCCGACATTCCCTTCGACGATCTCGGCCTGCAGTTCACGACCCGGCACGGTCACGGCTTCGGGGTGATCGACAATGCCGCGGCCGGACTCCACATCAAGCGGGAGGGCTGGACCAAATTTCTCGAGGACACGAGGGGTGAGGTGCGCCGCAAGTTCGGCCCGGAGCGCGAACGGCTCTATCTGGGGCACTGGAACTGCTCGATCTTCCCAAACTGCTCGTTCCTCTACGGGACCAACACCTTCAAGATCTGGCATCCACGCGGACCGCATGAAATCGAGGTGTGGACCTATACCATAGTTCCGCGCGATGCCGATCCAGCTACCAAGAGCATGATCCAGCGCGAAGCGATCCGCACCTTCGGCACCGCCGGGACGCTGGAAAGCGACGATGGCGAAAACATGTCTTCGGCAACCTACATCAACCGAGGCGTGATCACGCGCAATGGCAGAATGAACTCCACGATGGGGGTCGGCTACGAAGGGCCGCATCCAGTCTATCCAGGCATCGTCGGGATCAGCTTCATCGGCGAAACCTCTTACCGGGGCTTTTACCGGTTCTGGAAGGAAATGATCGATGCACCCGATTGGGCTAGCGTGAAAGCAAATGACGACACTTGGGATTCGGTTTTCCCGAACCGCAATTTCTGGAACGAGAAGCTTAACGCGGCCGAATGAGCGCCCCAAGCGGTGGTTCGAAAATCATAGAATAAGGAGAGAATATGTCGTCTGAACAAGTTCCGGTGACGCCGGACGTTCACTATGATATCGAAGCGCACTATCGCGCTGAGGTCAGAATGTTTCAAACCGGGCAGTACCGGGAATGGCTCCAGGGAATGGTCGCCGAAGACATCCATTACTGGATGCCAATCTATGAACAACGGCTCACCAGGGACCGGCGCCCCGACCCGACGCCTGACGATGCGGCAATCTACAACGACGATTTCGGAGAGCTCAAGCAGCGCGTCGAGCGGCTTTATTCAGGCCAGGTATGGATGGAGGATCCGCCGTCTAAGATACGGTACTTCGTTTCGAATGTTGAAGCATTCGAGGCCGGTAACGGCGAATTGGACGTTCTGTCGAACATCCTTGTGTACCGCAACCGCCGCCAGACGGAAGTGACGGTGCATACGTTGGGGCGCGAGGACAAGCTGCGTCGGGATGGTAACGGCTTCAAGGTCTTCCGGCGTAAGCTCATCCTCGATGCGAGAGTCACGCAAGACAAGAACCTGTATTTCTTTTGCTAATAACGCGCGATTGCCAAAAACCCGGGAGAATATGCATGGAAGCCTACGCCGCGATCATTGAACGCCAAGGCGGAGAATTCGTCCTCGATAACGTATCGATCGAAGACCCCCGCGATGGTGAGGTGCTCGTCAAGGTTGCGGCGGCGGGCATATGCCACACCGACCTGACCGTCCGCGACCAGTATTACCCGACCCCGCTGCCGGCCGTGCTCGGCCATGAAGGTTCCGGCGTCGTCGAAAAGGTCGGCCGTGGGGTTTCCACTGTCAAGCCGGGCGATAAGGTGGTTCTGTCGTTCAGCTATTGCGGCACCTGTCCGGCTTGCCTCAAGGGGCATCAGGCCTATTGCCCCAGCCTTTTCCCGCTCAATTTCATGGGCCGCCGGCTCGACGGATCGACCCCGATCACCCGCAACGGCGAGGACGTGAACGCCTGCTTCTTCGGTCAGTCCTCATTCGCGACCTATTCGATTGCGAGCGAGAACAATTGCGTCAAGGTTGCTGACGATGCCGAGATCGAATTGCTCGGCCCGCTGGGCTGCGGTATCCAGACAGGCGCGGGCGCAATCCTCAATTCGCTGCGGCCGGCTCCAGGTGCCTCGATTGCGATCTTCGGCGTCGGCTCGGTCGGTCTCAGCGCAGTGATGGCCGCCAAGTCATCGGGCTGTCTCAAGATCATTGCGGTCGATCGCAACCCGGCTCGGCTCGAAGTCGCGCGCGAACTTGGTGCAACCGATGTGATCGACGCGTCGACCACCAATGCCCAGGAAGCGATTGTCGCGATGACCGGCGGCGGTACCGATTTTGCGATGGACACGACCGCGATCCCGCAGGTGCTGCGTTCAGCGGTCGAAAGCACCCACAACATGGGGGAAACCGCAGTCGTGGGCGGCGCCAAGCTGGGCACCGAATTTTCGCTTGATATGAACAACATCCTGTTCGGTCGCAAGCTGCGCGGGGTAGTGGAAGGCTCCAGCACGCCGCAGGTGTTCATCCCGCAGCTGATCGCGATGCAGAAGGCCGGCCTGTTCCCATTCGAGAAGCTCTGCTCGTTCTACGATTTCGATCAGATCAACCAGGCTGTCGAAGACACCGAAAAAACTGGCAGCGCGATCAAGGCCATCCTCCGGATGTAAGGACCGTGTTCGCCAGCCGCCTTGCCGCCCGTGTGGCGGCAAGGCGCGGCATGCCCGGGGACATGTTTGGCAAGAGCGGCACATTCCCCGGGGAAACTAGCAGCAAATGAAAACCGTCTACACGTTCGGCCCCGGCATTGCCCATGATGACTCGCGCGCCCGCGACAAGGCGGTAGTGGGCGGCAAAGGCGCCAATCTCGGCGAGATGGCGCGGATCGGGTTGCCTGTCCCACCCGGCTTCACCATCACAACCGAAGAATGCCTTCATTTCCTGCGCGATCGCCACAGCCAGTCCGCGCGCCTCGATGGCGAAGTCAGGTCGGCGCTGACCCATATCGAGCGCACGGTGGGCAAGAGGTTCGGCGATCGGCACGATCCCTTGCTGGTATCGGTTCGTTCCGGCGCCCGGGTCTCGATGCCGGGCATGATGGACACGATCCTCAACCTGGGCCTCAACGACCAAACGGTGCGTGGCTTGGCTGCTTCGTCTGGCGACGAGCGGTTTGCCTGGGACAGCTATCGCCGCTTCGTCCAGATGTACGCAAGCGTTGTGCTCGGGATCGATCACGCGCGGTTCGAGGACGCGCTGGAAAAGGCCAAGGAAGATCGCGGCGTCTCGCAGGACGTGGACCTGAGCGCCACCGATCTTCGTGACTTGATCGGCGAGTTCTTCGGCATCGTCGAGGCCGAACGCGGCGCTCCCTTTCCGCAGGACGTCGACGAGCAGCTTGCTTCCGCAATCGCTGCTGTATTCGAATCCTGGGAATCCGATCGCGCCAAGGTCTATCGCCGCCTCAACGGCATCCCTGGCGAATGGGGAACGGCGGTCAACGTCCAGGCGATGGTATTCGGCAATCTCGGCGAAACCAGCGCGACGGGCGTCGCCTTCACCCGCAATCCGGCAACCGGGGACAAGGCCTATTACGGAGAATGGCTGGTCAACGCCCAGGGCGAGGATGTGGTCGCCGGGATCCGGACGCCGCAATATCTGACGCTCGCAGCCCGCACGGCCGCCGGCGCCAAGCTGCCGTCGATGGAAGAGGCGCTGCCCGCGGTCTTCACGGAGCTCGCCCGCCTGTTCGAGCTGCTCGAGCTGCACTATCAGGACATGCAGGACATCGAATTCACGGTCGAGCGCGGCAAGCTCTATATCCTGCAGACCCGCTCCGGAAAGCGCACGGCCAAAGCCGCGCTGAAGATCGCCGTCGATATGGTCGAGGAAGGCCTGATCGCCGAGGAAGCGGCGATCAGGCGGATCGATCCGGCCTCGCTCGATCAGCTTCTGCATCCCACGCTCGATCCCGACGCGCCACGGACCCTGCTGGGATCGGGGCTTCCGGCTTCGCCGGGGGCTGCATCGGGCGCGGTCGTGTTCGACGCCGATACGGCTGCGGTGCGCGCCGAACTGGGGGAAAACGTCATCCTGGTCCGGCAGGAAACTTCGCCGGACGACATCCATGGCATGCATGTCGCTCGCGGAATTCTGACTGCCAAGGGCGGCATGACCAGCCATGCGGCGGTCGTCGCGCGGGGCATGGGGCGCCCTTGCGTCTCGGGGGCGTCCAGCCTGTCGATCGATTACCAGGCGCGATCAGCGGAGATTGGTGGCGTGCACATCGCCGAAGGTGACCTGATCACTATCGATGGCAGCACCGGCGAGATTTTCCAGGGCGCCCTGCCAACCGTGATGCCTGAGCTTGACCGCGAATTTGCGACGGTGATGGCCTGGGCCGATCGGCATCGCCGCATGAATGTGCGCACCAATGCCGAAACCCCGGCCGATTGCGAAGTCGCCCGCCAGTTCGGAGCGGAAGGCATCGGTCTGTGCCGCACCGAACACATGTTTTTCGACGGCGAACGCATCAACTTCATGCGCCAGATGATCCTGGCCGCGAATGTGGCTGAGCGGCTCGTCGCGCTCGATCGGTTGTTGCCCGAACAGCGTAGCGATTTCGCCCGGATTTTCGAGATCATGCAGGGGCTTCCCGTCACGGTGCGGCTGCTCGATCCCCCACTCCATGAGTTTCTTCCCCATTCCGAATCGGAATTCACCGAGCTGTCCGCCGCCGTCGGCATCGGCGTGGATCAGCTCAGACGCCGGGCCGAGGAATTAGCCGAGTCCAATCCGATGCTCGGCCACCGCGGCTGCCGCCTGGGCGTGGTCTATCCGGAAATCTACGAGATGCAGGCCCGCGCAATCTTCGAAGCGGCCTGCGCGGTGAGCCGGGAGACCGGCCAACCGGTCGTGCCGGAAATCATGATCCCCCTCGTCGGCACGGCCCGCGAACTCGACATGCTCAAGCGGATTGTGATCGGGGTGTCGGAAGCGGTCTTCGCGGAGCAGGGATTGACGGTTGAATTCACCGTCGGGACCATGATCGAATTGCCCCGCGCCGCGCTGGTGGCGGACGAGATCGCCAAGGTTGGCGAGTTCTTCTCGTTCGGCACCAACGATCTTACCCAGACCACGCTGGGCATCAGCCGGGACGATGCCGGACGGTTTCTTGGCAGCTACATAGACAAGGGCATCTTTGCCACCGACCCATTCGTCAGCATCGATGTAGAAGGGGTCGGCAAGCTGATTGCGATGGCCGCCCGTCTGGGCCGCGAGGCCCGCCCCGACATCAAGCTGGGGATCTGCGGCGAACACGGCGGCGATCCGGCCTCGATCGCGTTCTGCGACAGGGTCGGCCTCGATTATGTCAGCGCTTCCCCGTTCCGAGTTCCCATAGCGCGCCTCGCCGCTGCCCAATCGGCACTGGCCGCTACCTAGCGCGGAACCCGGCCAAGAGCTTAACAAGTCAAAGGGTGGAGGAGAAGAACCATGGACTATGATCGCAAGGACGCCAAGAAATGGGCCACCGAGACAGTCCGGGGGTTTTACCAGTGTCCGATCACCCCGATGACCGCGGACCACAAGTTCGACATCGACGGGATCCGCTACAACATCGACAAATATGTCGAAATGGGCCTTGATGGCCTGGTTGTCGGCGGCTTCATTGCCGAATGCTGGAACGTCACTCCGTCCGAATGGATGCGCTATCACGAGATCGTCGCCGAGGCCAACGCCGGGCGGCTCGATCTTTGGACGATCATCCTCGACCCGTCGGTCCACCTCGCGCTCGAAAAGATGCAGTTCGTCGAGGAGCTGGGTTTCAACGGCGCCGAGGTCATCAATCCCGTCGTCCAGCTTCGCACCGACGACGAGATTTTCGCCTGGTTCAAGTATCTGACCGATCGCAGCAACATGGCGGTCTGCCTCTACCGCACGCCGGTTTCGGGCACGGTGCTGAGCTGGAACCTGATGCGCCGCCTGGCCGATCTCGAGACCGTGATCGGGGTCAAGCAGGGTGCGCTCAATCGCGCCGAGACGATCAAGATCCGCAGCCTGATGCCCGAAGGCTTCAACACCATGGAGCCGTTTGAGTATTTCTTCCTCGAAGACCTCCGGCTGGGCGGGACGGTGTGCTGGGGCGAACTGTCGTTCATGCTCTATGGCAAGAAGCGCCACCTCGCGCGCGACTACATCAACCTCGCCCACCAGGGCAAATGGGAAGAGGCCCGCACCAAGTGGGAAGGCCTGCACGACGTCCGCGAATATTACCATGACCAGTTTGTCTGGGATATCGCGCGCACCGCGACCTATGCTTCGGCGCTGGCGAACATCAAGGCGTGGTATGAGGCGATCGGCCTCAAGGCCGGCCCGATCCTGCCGCCGGTCGCGGACGTGACCCCGCAGAAGAAGGAAGAGATCAGGGCCAAGCTCATCGAGCTCGGCATCGCCTGATCGGACGCGGGACATCGGCAATGACCAGGCAACTGCACTTCTGCATCCACGGCGCAGGCGGACTTGGTTCCGTTATCGGCGGCTTCCTGGCCCGCGGCGGACACAAGGTAACGCTGATTGCGCGCAAACCCCATGTCGAGGCCATCCGCCAGGGTGGTCTGCAAATCGAAGGGGTGCGGGCGCAGTTCGTGCAGCGCGCCAACCTGTTCGCGGTCGAGACCCCGGCCGAGGTCGAGGGCGCGATCGACTATTACATCCTGCTGACCAAGGCGAAGGGCACCGATCAGGCGCTGGCCGATGCGGCGGTGCTGGTTGACCGGACAGCCTGCGCCCTCACCTTGCAGAACGGGGTTGGCAAGGAAGGCCGGCTGCAGGCCGCGTTCGGCAAGGACGAGGTGATTGGCGGGTCGATCATGGACGGCGCAACCCTGCTCGAACCCGGCCGGGCGCTCAACCACATGGCCGTCCCGGTAACCGCCTATTTCGGCGAACTAGGAGGCGGAGAAAGCGATCGCACCCGGACCATGGCCGAGGCGCTGGACTCAGCCGGGATGGGGTCCCGCTCGACTGCCGACATCACCCATGTCCATTGGGAAAAACTGGTCCAGGTCGGAAGTGCTTCATCGTGGAGCGCCAGCACCCTGGGCGGCATCAAAGAGCTCGATTTCATCGACGGTGTGGCGGTACGCGAAGGCGCGGCCCAGTATATCCTGATCGTCAAGGACCTGCTGGCGATCTACAAGGCGCTGGGGTACGAACCGCAAAATTTCTTCGCGCCCGTCTCACGGCTCGTCGAGATCAACGGAGAAAGCTTCGCGCTCGCCGGGGTGATGGCCATGGTCGGCCGGTTCAAGCCGGAGAATCGCCCGGTCCGGACCTCGATGCACGATGACCTGGTGGCAGGACGGCGCATGGAGGTTGACGAAATACTGGGACCGCTCGCCGAGGCCGCCGAACGCCTCGGCGTCGATGCACCGACATTCCTGGGGGCTTACCGGATCCTCAAGACCCTGAACACCTACCTTTGACCTTTCGGCACGGGAAACCCTTTTGAACCGCTATACCATAGCCAATATTCCCGGCGACGGCACCGGCCGCGAGGTTCTGCCCGCCGGGGTGCAGGTCTTGTCGGCGGTAGCGCAGCGATGTGGCTTTGCGCTCGAGTTTCGCGACTTCGACTGGAGCTGCGAAACCTATCTCGCCACCGGGAAAATGATGCCCGATGACGGGCTCACCCGGCTTGCCGATCATGACGCAATCTTCCTTGGCGCGGTCGGTTACCCGGGGGTGCCCGATCACGTCTCGCTGTGGGGCCTGCTGCTGCCGATCCGGCGCGAATTCGATCAATATGTCAATCTCCGGCCGGTGCGGTTGCTGCCCGGCATTCGCTCGCCGCTGCGCGAAAAGAGCACCGGCGATATCGACTTCTGGGTGGTGCGGGAAAATTCGGAAGGCGAATATTCCCAGATCGGCGGCCGCACCGGCACCGGCGAGGATGAAATCGTCATCCAGCAGGCAGTATTCACCCGCCGCGGCACCGACCGGATCCTGCGTTACGCCTTCGATTTCGCGCGCAAGCTTGGCCGGCCGCATGTCACCTCGGCCACCAAGTCGAACGGGCTCTACCATTCGATGCCGTTCTGGGACGAGCGTTTCGCGGCGATCGGCGCGGAATATCCCGGGATCGCCACCGACCAGTACCATATCGACATTCTGGCCGCCCGCTTCGTGATGTCACCCGAACGGTTCGACGTGGTGGTCGGATCCAATCTGTTCGGCGACATCCTGTCCGATCTCGGTCCCGGCGTAACCGGGACGATAGCGGTCGCGCCGTCGGCCAATCTCAATCCGTCGCGGCGCTATCCGTCGATGTTCGAACCGGTGCACGGATCGGCTCCGGACATTGCCGGCCAGGGCATTGCCAATCCGATCGGACAGATCTGGTCGGGGGCGATGATGCTCGACCATCTGGGAGAAGCGGAAGCCGCAGCGATGGTGCTGGCCGCGATCGAAGCGGTCCTGCGCGATCCGCAAGCAGTCCTGACCCCCGATCTGGGCGGCAACGGCAGTACAGCGGTCCTGACCCGCCAAATATTGGAAAAGCTGCAGGGAAGGTGATCCCCGGCAGTCTTCGCGAGCCTGAAGGAACGAAACGCATGAGCCTGCAACGTCAGCTTCACCTCGGCGCGTTCATGCGGCCGGTCAGCATCCATACCGGCGCCTGGCGCTACCCCGGGGCAATCCCGGATGCGAATTTCAACTTCGCCGCGATCCGGCAATTCGCGCGCAAGCTGGAAGCAGGCAAGTTCGACGCCTTTTTCATGGCTGATCATCTCGGGGTCCTGAACATGCCGGTCGAGGCGCTGCGGCGCAGCCACACCGTCACCTCGTTCGAACCCTTCACCCTGCTGTCGGCGCTGGCTGGCGCCACCGAACGGATCGGGCTGGTCGCCACTGCCTCCACCACCTTCGACGAACCCTTTCACGTCGCGCGCCGCTTTGCCTCGCTCGATCACCTCAGCGGCGGGCGGGCCGGCTGGAACGTCGTCACCACGTCCAACCCCGAGAGCGCCAAGAATTTCGGGTTCGAGGTGCAGCCCGATCATTCCGGCCGCTACGGGCGCGCCCGCGAATTCTACGACGTCGTGACTGGCCTGTGGGACAGCTTCGCGGAAGACGCCTTCGTCTGCGATGCGGAAAGCGGCATCTATTTCAATCCCGCGCGGATGCACGTCCTCGATCACAGAGGGCTGCATTTCTCGGTCCTCGGGCCGCTCAACATCGCCCGCCCCCCGCAGGGCTGGCCGGTCATCTTCCAGGCGGGGGCCTCGGACCCTGGACGCCAGCTTGCCGCCGAAACCGCCGAAGTCGTCTTTGCCGCTGGATCGAATCTTGCCGCCGCCAAGAGCTTTTATTCTGATGTGAAAGGGCGGATGATCCCGATCGGACGCAATCCCGATCATCTCAAGATCCTGCCCGCCGCGCTCGTCGTTGTCGGTGACACGGTCGAGCAGGCCAAGGCCAAGCGCGCTCACCTGGACAGCCTGGTTCACTATGAAAGCGGGATTCACTCGCTGTGCGGCATGCTCGATCATGATGTTTCGGGGTTCGACCCCGATGGCCCCCTCCCCGAAATACCCGATACCAACGCCAGCAAGACCTCTCGTGAAATGCTGGTCACGCAAGCCCGACAGTACAACCTCACCATCCGCCAGCTCGCCGCGAAAGCCGGCAGCTATGCCGGGCTCGCCTTCGTCGGCACTCCGGCTTCGATCGCCGACGAGATGGAGCAATGGCTGGAGGAGCGCGGTTCGGACGGGTTCGTCGTGATGTTCCCCTATCTGCCGGAGGGGCTCGACGATTTCGTCGATCGGGTCGTGCCCGAATTGCAGCGCCGGGGCATTTTCCGCAAGGACTACCAAGGCACGACCCTGCGCGATCATTTCGGGTTGCCGCGCCCCGGCAATCGATTCTTTTGACGCGGCGAACCGAAAGCCGCAGACCAGACCGCTAACGACACGGAGGGAACAACCATGGCCGCCTATTTCATCGCTTCCGTCACCTCGCACGACGATGGCTGGGTTGCGGACTACCAAGCCAATGTTCCGCCGATGGTTGCGCGGTTCGGCGGCGAACTGATCTGCCGCTCCAACCAGTTCGAACGCTTCGAAGGCGAAGGCGCGGCGCCGCACTATACGGTGATCATCCGCTTCCCTGCGATGGCGGATGTCCAAGCGTTCATGGCCTGCCCCGACTATGCGCCGTTCAAGGTTGCACGGATCGCCGGCGCAACGTCCGACATTTTCGCGGTCGCCGACTGACCGGCGCAGCCTTTGGAGATCGAACCATGCAAAGCCTGCGCATCTTCTTCATCGCCAGCGGAATCTGGTACCTGTGCAATCTGGTCCTGCTCTGGCCGCCGGTCTATGCAGGGGCCCTGTCCCTGATCTATCCGGGAATCGATCTGGGCCAGGGCCAGCCGGTGTTCGATCTGCTGCTCGATGCCTGGCTGATCGTCGGGATACAGCTGGCCGCGATCGGTATCGTCGCCCTGTGGGGCGCGCGGCAGCCGTGGAAATACATCGCGCTGGTCCCGGTGATCGTGCTAACCGAAGCGGTCGGCGCGGCATGGGACATCTACAGCCTGTTGTGCAGCGGCGAGGCGGAATGGGTCGTCTTCACAACGCTGGCGGCTCATGCTGTGATCGTACTCGGAGCCTGGTACACCTGGACTGCGGCGCACCGGGAAAAGGCGCAACAAGGCGCAGTGACCTCATAGATTGAAAAACGGCCAAGGCGAAGAACGGACGCGGAACGTTATGGAGTTCGCGCGGCGTCTTTGACGGCGAAGTTGTTGACGATGCGACTGATGGTGGCGCGATGGACGCGGAAGAGGCGGGCGATATCGGCTGTCGATCTGCCAGCGGTGAGCATGGTGATGACCTCGGTCTGTTGGTGGGGCGAGAGCTTGGGTTGTCGGCCGCCACTGCGCCCCTGGGCACGCGCCGAGCGCAGGCCAGCCTGCGTTCGTTCGCGCACCATGGCGCGCTCGAACTCGGCGAACGAGCCCAGCATTTGCATCATCATGCGACCGGATGCCGTTGTGCTGTCGATATTTTCGGTCAGCGAGCGGAATCCGGCGCCGGCCTTTTCGACGCGGTCGAGGATAAGCAGCAGATCTTTCAGCGACCGCGACAGCCGGTCAAGTTTCCAGGCTGCGAGAACATCACCGGGCTCGAGACGGTCGAGCAGTCGGTGGAGTTCCGGTCGATCCCAGCGGCCGCCCGAGGCATGTTCTTCGTAGAACCGGGTGCAGCCCGCGGCTTCGAGTGCTTCGATCTGCGGGGCGGTATCCTGGTCTTCGGCCTTGGACACGCGAGCATAGCCGAGCAGCTTGGGTGATGCTGCATTTATCTGTTGCTTTTGCATGTCGTTTGGCAACAGCTTTGTGCGACGAATAGCGCGTTGTTTTTGCTGGACCGGTCTGGATGCTGCGCAAACGACCGTTTGCGCGCGTTCGTTCCTCATGACTGGCATCCGCGATGTCGCGGCTTCAGCCCCGTGCTTCTTTCGGCCAGCCAGTCGATGGCGCCCGGGATGGCACGCCAGGCGGCGCCGTTTTCCTCGACATAAGCGGTCGCCTCATCCTCTCCGCCCATACTGATGTAGCCGTCGCGAGAAGGAACGAGGCGTTTGAGGCCGGCCAACATGGCAGGCACATGCGAGTTGCTCTCCCAGGCTTCCCGGACAATCGCCGGACCGCGCGGGTCCTGTTCGCGATAGGCTATCAGCGCCAGCGTGTAGGCCCAGGCGGCACTTCCATCTCCTTCATACTGGCGCAGTAGCACCTTCAGCCCAGCGAGATCGTCGCGCTGGAGCAAGGCGCTTGCCAGCAGGTAGCGGATGCCCTGATTGTCATTGGGATTGAGGATCAGCATCGCGCGATAATGGTCGATCGCCGCCTGCTGCTCGCCCGTGCGCCATAATGTCATCGCCAGTCCTGCTCGCGCCCGCATATAGGGTCTGGTCTGCAGGAACCCCCAGAAGTGGCCAGACAGTTCTTCGAATTCATTGCCGAGCGCGCGCTCGCCTGCCTCCACGCCTTGACGGTAAAGGGCTAGTGCGTCCGGTTGGGATCGCGCGTCTTCCTCCGCAAGCAGGACATAGGCGTCCGCGCATAGCGGAGAGATGTCGAGTGCGGCCCTGGCGAGAGCGACACGCGCGGCACCGCTCGCTTCCCACGCATCGTACATCATTTCCTGCGCATCATCGACGGCGCCGTTCGTATCGGCCTCCACGCGGCCGAACAGCCCGGCCATGAAACCTTCCATGGCACGGCGGTCGGGGAACACTTCGGAAGCTCGCTTGGCCGGGGTCGATATGGGCCTGTTCCGTGTCTTCCTGGTCTTTGGACGCCGGGGAGGTGGAGATGCTTTTTTTCATCGCAGAGGCCTTTGCGAATTATGCTGTCAGCGGCAGATCGAAGTCGATGCGCCGATCCAGATTGGCCTCGAAACGGCCATAAGGATTGATATGGGCGTGGATGGCCGGCGTCAGACCGCGATGGTCTTCGGCGGTCATCCGCTTCATCCAGGCGGGCTCGGTCAGAACCCGCTGCAGCATCCGCGTGTTCACGTAGACCAGGCAGTTCTGTAACAGATGGAGCGCCAGCACCGCCAGTTCCTGATCCTCCAGGCGATTGGCGGCAATCTCACCGCCCTTGCCGAAGAAGATGAAGCTGTGCGCGCCGTTCCAGTTTTCGACGACGTTGAGCCCGGCATGGATGTCGCGGCGCAGATCCTCCGAACCGATATAGCCGCACAGGAAGATCGTCTTGATGACCTTGCCGAGTTCGGCAAGCGCCGCATAGGTCGGGTGCTGGACAGCCGCGCTGGCAAAGCGGCGCAGAATCGCCTCGGGGTCGGCGGTGCGGTGTTTGAGCGCCGCGGTATATTTGATCATCTCGTCATACTGCCGCTCGATCAGTGGCCAGTTGATCTCACGCGCCAGGATCGGCGTGAGATTGCCGAGCGTTTCGCGCATCGCGGTTTCCGGCACATAAAGCTTCTGGCGGGCGATCGCCTTCAGGCGCGGCGCCAGCTCGAACCCGAGCAGGTGGCAAAAGGCGAACCCCACCTCGCTCTGGCCATGACTGTCGACATAATGACGCTGGATCTCCTGGTCGGTGCAATGGCGCAGCACGCCTTCGATCATCGCGCTGACCTCGGAGGAAGAACAGCGTTTGAGCTGCGAGTAGATGCAGGTCGCCTGGCGCTCCATGTGCCAGTAGATCATGACGCCACGGCCGCGGTAGCGGACATGCCATTCCGCCATCAGATTCTGATCCCACGCACCGACCTTCGTGGAATCCGACGCGCATGCGGTCCCCGCCTCACCCCAGATGCGCTGGTCGCGCGTCGCGAGGATCGCGTTGGTTACCAACGCGGTTGCGCTGCGCAGCGCCTCCTTGTGGATGAAGCGACGCCGGACGTGCAATAGTTCGGCATAGCTCGCGGCCTCCGTTCCTGTGCTGACCCGCTTCAGGCCGGCATTGGTGCCGAGACCGTAGAGGCACAGGACAAGACGCCGGCGGAGTGTATCGGCATCGATAACGACCCGGTCGCCCGACGCCGTGAACTCATCGAGGAATCCGGTTTGCCGGGCGGTCTCCATCAGCACGTCGATCAGGTCCGTCATCGGCCAGCGCCGTTCGAGTTCTGTCTTGATAGCCTCCAGATTGAGCGCTGCCGGCAGCGGCTCGAACGGTGTGATCGAAATCCGGTTCTTGCCCTGCTGTCGAAGTCGCACCTTGGCATTGCGCGGCATCTTCCGGTTCAGCGCGCCGAGCGCTTCGGTCATCTGTGCACGAAGTCCGGCGACAAACGCCCCTGCGTGGGACTGTCAGGAATTTCGTGTGCGGCGAGGCATAATGGGCAACAAGGAGACCCAATATGTCACGACGGAAAGAACCCTCGATACCCAACGACATTCTCGATCAACTGCTGGCCGGCACTGACGCAGCAGCAGCGCTCAGCCAGGGCGGCCTGCTCGATACATTGAAGAAGGCATTTGCCGAACGGGCGCTCAATGCGGAGATGGATCACCATCTTGGCCAGGAGGAGCAAGGGACCTACAGCCGGAACGGCTATGGCCGCAAGACGGTGACGACCGACGGGGGACGGATCGAGATCGAGGTGCCGCGTGATCGGGCGGGCAGTTTCGATCCGCAGCTGATCGCAAAATATCAGCGCCGTTTCCCCGGTTTTGATGACAAGATCATCTCGATGTACGCGCGCGGCATGAGTACCCGTGAGATCACCGGGCATCTGCGCGAACTGTACGGCATCGAGGCCTCACCCGACCTGATCAGCACGATCACGGACGCTGTGCTGGAGGAGGTCACGGCCTGGCAACAACGCCCGCTGGACTCAGCCTATCCGCTGGTTTTCTTCGATGCAATCCGGGTCAAGATCCGCGACGAAGGCATGGTCCGCAACAAGGCGATCCATATTGCCCTGGGCGTCATGGCCGACGGCACCAAGGTGGTCCTTGGTTTGTGGCTGGAACAGAATGAAGGGGCCAAATTCTGGCTGCGCGTCATGAACGAACTGCGCAACCGCGGCGTCGAGGATATCACTGGCCGTCGTCGATGGCCTGAAGGGCTTCCCAGACGCCATCACCGCCGTCTTCCCCGAAGCGATGGTCCAAACCTGTATTGTCCATCTGCTGCGCAACTCGATGGATTTCGTGGCGTGGAAAGATCGCAAGGCGCTCGGAACGGCCTTGAAGGCCATCTATCGGGCCGTTGATGCTGCGACCGCCGAAGAAGCCCTGACAGCGTTCGAAGCCAGCTTCTGGGGACAGCGTTATCCCGCCATCGGCCAGAGCTGGCGCCGGGCATGGCCCGAGGTCATCCCATTTTTCGCCTTTCCCGACGAGGTCAGACGGATCGTCTATACGACAAATTCGATAGAGGCCCTCAATTCCAAGCTCCGCCGCGCTGTTCGTGCCCGGGGGCATTTCCCCAATGATGAGGCCGCCACCAAGCTCCTCTATCTGATCTTGAACCGATCGGAAAAAGAGTGGAAAATGCCGCCGCGTGAGTGGAACATGGCGAAGGCGCAATTTGCCGTGCTCTTCGGCGAACGTTTCATCAGGGCCATGACGGCCTGATGGTCAACCGCCTCGCCGCACACGAAATTCCTGACAGTCCCGTGCAAGGGCCTGCTGCGCACCGAGCACCTCGTTGCGGCCGGGCGCCAGGCGCTGACCAATCACCAATCGGGCTTCGGCCGCCCATATGTTGACCAGATGGAGGGGCACAGCCTTGCGACCGCGCTCATAAACGCCGCGCAAAGCCTTGCCGTCAATCGCCACCACGCCCTTCAACACTCCGGCAAAAGCCGCAGAAAACCGGGTAAAGGCCGCCTCGAACGGCTCCGGTGCCAGCAGACCATCAGCCGCGCATCGTCGAGCTGGTGATCGCCGCTCGCGACGCACGCAACGCGCCCTCCTGACGGGACGCGCTTGCGCGCGACAATGCCGTGCGGAGATCCGCACCGCGTATCGTTCACCGCTCGCGCTGCGCGCGATCGGCGCCAGGGGAACACCAAGGGCGCCGCCCTTTCGTTCCCGAACGACAATCGACCGCCCGTGTAATCCGCCAAGCGCGGCGCCCGTCGCGTCGCGCCGGCCGCGCTAGAGCGGATCGCCCGCGCCAGCGGTAGATTCTCGCTCCCCCTCCCCATCCCGTCCTCGCCGGACAGGCAGGGCCGTGAGGCCGAGCGGCCTTGCGGCCTGCCAGAAGGAGGATCAGCGATGTATAGCCCCGAACAACTCGACACCATCCGCCGCCTGAATGACGCAGCGCGTCAGAGCCCCGGCGTCACGTCGTGCGCCAACGTCACGCAGGGCTTTCTTGCCCTCCCCGATGCGGATTGCTTCAAGGCCGTATCGGCGATCGTCGGTTTTACCAAGTTTGACGGCGACAACGACCCCTATGGTGAGCATGATTTCGGCGCGGTCTATCGCCTAGCGAGCGGTGAATGGTCGCAAGAGCGGCCGAGCGATGGCACGGCCATTTCCGAGACGGTTTTCTGGAAGGTGGATTACTACGACAACACGCTGACCTATGGTAGCGAAGCACCGTGGGATGCGCAGCAGACCACGCGCGTTCTGACGGTCATGCTGGCGAGCGAGTATTAACGGCCCCGATCCGGCGATCCGCGCTCAACCAAGCGCGGATCACGGCGCGCATCCGCCTCGCTCACACATGATTTGTTGAGGAGTCGCCTTGGAAGGCGTAGGGTTAAGAGCAGAAAGGATGACGCGATGGCCCAGATCGATCTTGAGACGTTGCGCGAGCGCATCCGCCAGATGGATTTCCAGCGCGGCACCCCCGAGCAGATCGCCCTTTGGCGGGAGGACGTAGCGGAAGCGCGTGCCAATCTCGCCATGGAGGACATGACGCCGACCATCGACGAAGACGCGATGTTCGCGATGATGCTCGACGAGGGCGTTCCGCCTGCCGTCATGCC
Source organism: Sphingobium scionense (assembly GCF_014197035.1). Taxonomy (GTDB): domain Bacteria; phylum Pseudomonadota; class Alphaproteobacteria; order Sphingomonadales; family Sphingomonadaceae; genus Sphingobium; species Sphingobium scionense. Next base: position 118,110 of record NZ_JACIEU010000013.1, read on the forward strand.
GTCGATTATCCTCAGTCTCTATCAGCCCGGAACACGCCAGATCGCCGCCTGACCTTGGCGAGCGATCCCTACACGTATCCCGGCACCGAGACGCTTCGGAATCGGCTCGGAATCACCGACGACAAGACGCTTACAGAGGCCGAACGGAGACTGACCCAGGCACGGGGCGCGGAGGCCGCGCGCCTGACCTTTCCAGCCACCGCCGATGGCTATCGGGCGCTCCATAAGCACCTGTTCCAAGACCTCTACGATTGGGCGGGCCAGGACCGCACCGTCAGCATCGCCAAAGGCGGATCGAGCTTTGCCGCCGTCCCCTATCTCGCGCGCGAACTGGACAAGCGGTTCGCGGAGGTAGGAGCGCAGGGCGGCTTCCGGGGGATTCCTCGCGACGAGTTTTTCGATCGGCTCGGCAACCATATCAACGAGATCAACGCTATTCATCCCTTCCGCGAAGGGAACGGGCGCACCATGCGCCACCATGCCGCCCAGCTCGCCCGCGAAGCCGGCCACCCGATCCGCATCGCCGCGATCGACAAGGACCGTTGGATGGAAGCGTCCCGCCACGGCTTTCTGACCGGCGATCATCGCGGCATGGCCGCGGTTCTCTCCGCAGCGGCGATCAAGCGCGACCTCGCGCCCGAGGCGCGCATCGGCCCCGCAGGGATCGCCATGCTCCCCAAGCGTGCCCCGCCCGAGGGGCAACGCTACCGGGTGACGCTGACCAAGGCGCGCGAGGAGCTGGAACGCTATCTGCCGGCCGCCCGCCAACAGGCTGCCGACCGGCTACGCGGGCTGATCAAGGAGGGTGCCCCCTCCCCCGCCATCGCTAACGCGCGCACCGAACTCGCCTATGTCCGTCACGCCAAGGGGCCGATCTACCAATCGCACCTTCTCACCTATCTCGGCGTCCGTCAGGTCGATGCAGTCATTTCGCCCCAGCAGACACCGTTGGAGCGGGTGCGCGAGATCGGTGCGGCGCTCGGCGTCCAGATCAACAACCAGCAGCCGGCGCAGATCCAGCGCGCCGTCCGGTCGCTGGAGCAGCCGATCCTTCCTCCCGGCCACTCGCCAGGGCAGGAGCGCCTTGCCGAGCTGTTCCTGAAGAACACGGCGGAGAAGAACCAAGCCGATCCTCGCCTCGCGCCCGCCCAGGCGATCGTCGACGCGGCGAGGAAAACCGCGCGCGATCGGGGCGAGAGCGCGCGCATGGTCGGAGCGATTGGGGGGGCGACGCGCCAGCTCGTCGCGGATCGGATCAAAGCGGGCGGATCGCTAGACGGCGAAATCGGGCCCGCGACCCCGGCGCCGCGCGATAAGGACCGGAGCCGCTGACGGCGTTGTAAGGACGGGTGAGTGGTTGACGCATGATTGCCTGCTGCGGCCGATAACGGAAGCCATCCGATGGCCCGAAGGTTCTGCCTGTATGGCCTAAACCGCGTCATATCGCTAAGAGGCTGTTTGGAAAATCGTTGACGGGGGTTGTCGTGAGGCTCTGCGTCTGATTCAGGCTCTGGATGTGGACCCATCAGAGCCGAGGGCGCATGGCCCAGATTGCCAAGAAGACGAAGCGCTATCCCAGTGATCTGACCGATGAGGAATGGGATCGCCTGGCGCCGCTGATGCCCAGACCGGGGCGGCGGGGCCGTCCACGCGAGGTGGATTTTCGCGAGGTAATCAACGCCGTGCGCTACCTTGTTCGATCGGGCTGTGGCTGGCGGATGCTGCCGATCCATTTCGGGGCATGGCAGACGGTTTATGGCTGGTTCCGGGAACTGGCTCGCAGGTTCCTGTTCCAGACAATCCACGACATCGAACTGATGCTAGATCGCGAGCGCCAAGGGCGGGAGGCCAGTCCGAGCGCAGCAGTGATCGACAGCCAGTCGATCAAGGCGCCATCGGCAGAAAAGCGTGGGTTCGACGCAGGCAAGAGGGTTGTCGGGCGCAAGCGACATATCGCCGTCGATACCGATGGACGGCTGCTGATGGTCAACCTGACCACTGCGGACATTTCGGACAGCGCGGGCGCCCAGACCATCCTCGATGGCATCCGCAAACGCTGGCCCTGGATCAAACATCTCTTCGCCGATGGCGCCTATGACCGCCTCAAACTCATGGACAAAGCAAGCTATCTGGATTTCGTCGTCGAGGTCATTCGACGCAGCGATCAGCAGCAGGGCTTCAAGGTTCTGCCCCGGCGTTGGGTCGTTGAGCGGACCTTTGGCTGGATGATCCGATGGCGCCGATTGGTCCGCGATTACGAGAAGCGCATTGACGTCTCGAAGGCCATGATCCTCGTCGCCATGGGCGGCAATCTCCTACGCCGAAACGCTCACCCCTGATTTTCCAAACAGATGGGGTGATTGGGGCTCCACGACGAGTCGGTGGAGTGGCTGCTCCTCGCAAATGGTAGAACGTGGTCCGTGTGATCGGCCACAACCATGAGGAGAAGCAACCATGAGCTATTATGCCGGGCTGGATGTGTCTTTGGAAGAGACAGCGATCTGTATTGTCGATGGTACGGGCACGATCGTCCGCGAACTACGCGCGGCCAGCGATCCGGAAAGCCTGATTTCGGCGTTCAACCTGGTAGATTTGCCGATGGAGCGGATAGGCCTCGAGGCCTGTTCGCAGTCGGCCTGGCTGCACCAGGGACTGACGCGGGCTGGTTTTCCGGCATTGTGCATCGAAACCCGCCAGGCGAAAGCCGCGATGGGAGCGATGCCGAACAAAACCGACCGCAATGATGCCCGGGGCCTGGCACAAATCATCCGTACCGGGTGGTATCGCCAGGTTCACGTCAAGAGCGTTCCATCGAGAATGGCGCGTTCATTGCTGGTGGCTCGCCGGACGGTGCTCTGCAAGTTGCGCGATATGGAGAACGCAGTGCGGGCAGTCTTGCGGGAAAGCGGGCTCAAGTTGGGATCACCGGGGCGCAAGCTGTTCTCGGCCAGGGTACGCGAGTTGGCTGATGCGGATCCGACGTTGACCGATATAACCGAGCCACTGCTGGCGATCATCGCGACCATGTACCGCGAACTCGAGCGGCTGACACGGCGCGCGTTGGAATCGGTTCGCGTCGAACCAATCTGCCGACAACTGATGACGGTACCCGGCGTTGGGCCGCTGACGGCACTGGCGTTCCGTGCAACCGTGGATCAACCCGAGCGCTTCCGGCGGTCACGCGACGTTGGCGCCCATCTCGGCCTAACTCCGAGGCGCTATCAGTCAGGCGAAACCGATGTGCAAGGACGCATCAGCCGATGCGGCGACGAGCTGGCCCGAACCCTGCTCTACGAGGCGGCACACACGCTGTTGACCCGCTGCAAGAAATGGTCGGCCCTCAAGGCGTGGGGCATGAACGTCGCAAAGCGGCGCGGTATGGCGAAAGCCCGCGTCGCGGTCGCCCGCAAGCTTGCCGTCATCATGCACCGTATGTGGACCGACCACAGCGAGTTCCGCTGGCGCAAACCGCTCACCGGACTGGCAGCATGAGGAGGCCTGAACCGAATCCCGCCTGACAAGGCGGGCCGTGTCGTTCCCATGGGGACGAAGGGCAAGACGATCTCGCTTAGAGTCCGGAACCTCAGCTTAGCTGAAGGTCGCGAAACAGATTGAGACGTCTCGCTCTCCATGACCCCATTATGCGGCGGCCTTGCGCCGACCGCGGAGAGAAGCGAGTGATCCATGGGAATGATCATAAAGTCGAGAAAGCAGCTTGACCCACTAGGCCCCAATCAGAGAAGACTCTGAGCCGATCCACAAAAGGAACCAACCGGTTTCCTTTTCGTTTGCGGACTTGAATTCAAATTATCAAGATAAGCCACCAGAAAGGAAAATGATGAAGATCGTGATCTCCGCCGCGCTGCTTTCTTTGGTGTCGGTTCCGGCTTTCGCCCAAGCAGTTGCCCCATCCACGTCAGGAACGATGACCAGCGCGGATGTCGGGGTAGAGCCGATTGCCAGCCAAAGCGGCCCAAACTACGTTCTCGCCGCGTCGGACGCGAACGTCTATCAGATAAAGGCTGCCCAGCTTGCCGCAACGCGCGCGCAGCGGGACGACGTCAAATCCTACGCCAAGCGCGTCCTAGCCGAGGCACAAAGCAGCCAGAAAGCACTGATGGCAGCGCTCAAAAACGATCAGCGCACGATCAAGGCACCATCGTCAGCGTTGTCGGCCGACCGCGCTGCTCTTGTCAAGTTGCTGCAAAAGGCACCGAAGAGCGCTTTCGATAACCTTTATCTCACCCAGTCGGCGAAGGTGCAACAAGCGGCGTGGGCAATCCACAAGGGATACGCCCAAGACGGCACCGACCCAGCGCTGCAGCAGATCGCCGGCACGGCTGTTCCCGTGCTGGAAAACGAACTCACCACCGGCAAGTCACTCACACCCTCCGGGCTTGCGGGAAGGTGAACCTAGCTGGGCCGGGCCGCATAGCTCCCGGCGGCCTGGCCCAGCGTTTTGAACACCTTTTTATGATGGCATAATTCGATGAGGATACAACCAGTAAAATCTATCGATTTCTAGTAAGTGCCAATATGACCACAGCAATTCCCCATGAAGCTAGCGATATGTATATTTGTTGACTAAAGAGAACCGCTCCGCCTACGATCAGACCGGCAGCGAGTATATCTCTTTGGGGCGACGGCCTCTCCTTGTTCGGTGATGGTAATGACACGTGAACCGGGATTGTACCTGACTTTGCTACTTTCTCCACCAGTCCAATCAGGTCGGGAGAGGCTGCGGCCAAGCGGCCGATCCCTGTTGCCAGGCGGCGCCCACCTTTTCTCAGTTCGGCAGGACTAATTCGCTCGCGCGCAAGCTCGCGGGCGATCGGCATCGCCCTAGCCGCGATATCGAACTCTGGGTCTAGAGTCCGTACCAATCCCTCGGCGGTCAGTAATGTGCGCAGGAGCAAAGCAAGGTCGGGCGGCAATGCCAGACGGTATTGGCGCAGTAACGTGAACACGCGCGAGAATATCTCGGACAGATCAACCTGTTTCAAGACAGCGCCACGAAATTGACCGATCAAAGACTCAAGATCCCTTTGCAACCCATCCACCTCAACGGTCCGGTCGCCTGACCAGTTTATCAGCACATCCGCGACCGCGCGCGGATTTTCTCCCGCGATAGCGAGGACCAAGGTAACCAGCTCCGAGCGACGGTTTGGAGTCAGCGTTCCGGTGGCACCGAAGTCGATGAAAGCGATCTTTCGGCTTGGAAGCACGAATACGTTCCCCGGATGGGGATCTGCGTGAAACCGGCCGTAAAAGATGATCATGCGCAATATGGCGTCCGCGTAGGCGCCTGCAATTGCGGCCGCGTCTGTTACCTCGTCTGCTGCTATAAGGACGCCGCGCACCGAGACTCCTTCAAGCCGCTCCTGGACGTTGACGCGGCGGCCGACATAGTCCCAAAAGAATTTCGGTGTCCTCACGCCTAGCGTGTCGAGAAATGACCCAATCCCCTCACATGCTGCCGCTTCGGCGCTCAGATCCATTTCTTGAGACAGGCTCTCGGCGAAGAAGCGAAGCAGTTCGTCAATCTTGAGCCGCCGCAGTTCCGGCGAGCGCCGTTCGGCCAGGCGCGCAAGTCGTCGTAGCAATCTCAGGTCGGCGTCGACGCGGGTCGCTATTCCCGGGCGGCGCACCTTGACGACAACTTCGGTTCCATCGGAAAGGGCTGCACCGTGCACCTGGGCAATCGACGCCGCGGCGATTGGTATCCGATCGAAGCGCGCGAAAACATCAGCAACGGGCGCACCGAGAGACGAGACGAGTTCGGGTTCGATCTCGTGGAATGGTACCGCAGGAACTTGATCCTGTAATGTCGATAGCGCATTCACCCACTCCGGCCCCAGAAGATCGCCACGTGTGGCGAGAAGCTGGCCCAGCTTTATTGCGACCGGGCCTAGGTCGCGAAGAAGCGCGACTACCCGAGTTGATGCGTCCGGCTCGACGGACCATGTCAGCGGACCGCTCGCCAACCCAACGCGTGAGGCGAGGCCGCCGAGTCCGTGACGTGCGAAGATTCGCGCGAGCTCTCCAAATCTTTCCCGCTCACTCAACGGAATATCATCTGCGACCTCGGTCATTGCATATTCTCGGTTCCGAGTGCGGGAGGTAGACAGCCAATAATAAAAAGCTCGATGCCCCGTCTGACTCGGGCGCGGGCGTTTTCATCATAGGCCGGGGGGGCGAGGCCGAGTGCCGCGCGGCGCATCGGTGCTACGACCACGAGGGTCACGAACTGTTCAGCGGCGAAAACGGGATCCGGTAGATCGAGTTCACCCTTGGCGGCAGCAGCCCCGAGAATGCTCGCCACCCACTGAGCGGCGCGCTGAAAGCCGAACTCGTGAATGTTGGCGGCAAGCGCAGGAAAGCGCACGGCCTGCGCGATCACGACACGTTCCATTGAAGCGATACGTGGCGTAAGCAGCCACTCGAGAAGCACATCGGCTATCGACTGCAGCCTGTCCACGACAGCAAGATCCGCATCGACGGCCGGCTCCAGCGCCCGAAGTTGCGTGTCAATCTCGTCGAGGATCACAGCTTCGAACACACGCGCTTTGCTGCCGAACCTGGCGTAAAGGGTCCGCTTCGAGACCTTTGCACCCTCGGCGATCATATCAGCGCTCGCGCCGTCAAAGCCATGTTCGAAGAACATTTCACGAGCGCTTTGCAGAATATGGGAGGTGAGGCGGATCGCTGCCTCTGCCGTTGGCCTGCCAGTCCGACCGCCCCGCTTGCCGCTCCCCGATCGCACCTTCATTTCAATCTCGCCTCCGCGATGCCTGATAGTCGCTGAAGCTGAAATCGGCGACCGGTTGCCAAGATGCGCCACCATGTCCTGCTCACGCGCTCACGGCCACCGCCTTGTTCAATATGGGGAGGTCCCTGAATACAATCGGGGGCGGTCCCGAGGATGAACGTCACTCGTACCACGAAACGCTGGCGCTAGCGCGATGGTGGTGGCGACTGTTTTGCTGAATTGTAATCGGGCAACTTTGGCGCCCCGAACAGCTGGAGTCCTTCGCGATCAACGCGCTCGACCTGGTCGCCGAGGCGCTGTGTCGTGGATCGCGCCGAGCGAACGGACTCTGTGACCTCACGGCTTCGGCCTTCGAGGGCGCGAACGGCCGGGCGCAGCGCCTCCACATCGCCACGAAACTCTTCCGCCGCGCGCTGAGCGCTGCTCAGCTTGTCATCGATTCCAAGGCTGGCATCGCGACGCGCTTCCAGCTTGGCACGGATGCGGCCCGCTCGCTCGCCAGCGCGAGCGATTGAAGCGCCAGTGCTGAGGATCCGTCCGCGCGACCCGGTTAGCGTTTCAGATAACCGCGTCGCCCTGTCCGGCCACGCCGAGGAGGCGGCGCTGAGCGCTGCCAGTCGCTCGCGCGTATGCTGCTGTCCCCGGGCATCCAGATTGCTGGAAACATTGTCGACGGAACGGCTGATCTTTTCGATGAGTGCCATCGGGTCTCCGCCGGAACCCAGGAGCCCTCCCTCCTTCGCGGGGATGACGGGCAAGCCGCCATCGGTGGAAGCAGTGATCGCCGCGGCGCCCTTCACACTGCCGTCGATCGTGATCGTGGCGTCATCCCCGAGAAGCGACCGCACTATTTCGGCCTTAGCTCCATCCAAGATCGGGATGTCTGGATCTAGCCGCACCGTGACGAGGGCTACTGACGGATCTTGAAGGTCGAGACGGACATCGGTCACAACGCCCGCCCGAACCCCGGCATATGTCACGGAAGCGCCGCCCTTCAGCCCCCGGACGTCGTCGCTGAACCGGATCACGAAGTCTTGGCCATCGGGACTTTTGGCCGTCATCAGCCAGAAGGCGAAAACCGCGAGGGTCGCAAGCAGCGTGCCGACGACCAAGAAAACCAACAAGCGGTTTGAGCGCGTCTCCATACCTCCACGCAACTTAGCCAAGCAGCCATCAGATGTAAACCGTCCGGTGTATTTCCATATTTGCTGTTGACGCCTCATTGGTGCTGGGAAAGATTGCGCCACCGTGAGGAGAGCGATTTGGCCGACGTTCCGGGTTTCGCAGGCATAATCATTCCATGGAGTGCCGAACTGGATCTTGTGACGATCTCGGCGGACGATGGGTTGTGTTCGATGAGATTGCCCAGTCGGGCCGCCTTGGCGGACCATGCCGACGGGATCGCGCCCGGTGCGGTGGCAAGCCTCATCGACCATGTGTGCGGAGCCGCCATCATGTCGCGGCAGATGCCGATCTCGATCTCGACGCTGAACCTGAAGATCGACCATATTCGACCGGCGACGCCTGGGTCCGATGTGACGGCCTGGGGACATTGCTACCGGATGACCGACGCATTCGCCTTCGTGCGCGTAGAGGTCTGGGACCAAGACCCTTCAGATGTATTCGCCACGGCACAAGCCGTCTTTTCGGTGAAACACCGGGCAGCGGCATGAGCGCCGACGCGAAGATACAAGCGATCCTTGCCTCGTCGGGGTTCAGCTCGAAGCTCGCCAAGATGATTTCGGTCGAGGAGGCTGGCGCGCTCTGGAAGCTGTCTCCGACCGCGGAACTCGTCGGCAATCCGTTGGCTCAGGCGCTTCACGGCGGCGCCATCACGGCGTTTCTCGAACTGGCATGCGGCGCTGTCCTGTCACACCGGCTCGACCGAAACTGTCTGCCCCAACTCATTAGCATCAATGTGCAGTTTCTTGCCCCGATGCGGCTCGCCCCGGTCACGGCGCAGCCAAATCTGCGCAGGATCGGGCGGCGCGTCGCGGTCGCCCACGTTGATGCATGGCAGGATAGCCCGGACACGATTGTATGTGCGGCACAGTGCGAATTTCTGTGTGAATTCGCCTGACGCTGATTGGTCTCGCCGCGCGTCGATATCGGGGGGTATAGGTTAGCCCGGCGGCGACCGAAAACTGATCGGCTTCGCCAACGTCGACGACGGCGGGGCTCTGCTTATGTCTTGCGAGCATTCGGCCGTAGGCACTCCAGTCCCTATCCCGAACCCACGGCGGAGATCCCTGCTCAGGTTCTGGAAAGCGAATGCTGTCAAGTTGAAGCGCTTCCAGCCGGGATTATGGTGGAATACGCCCACACGCTTGCAGCCGCGACCGCAGGCGTCATGTTGGATGGGTGCGTCAGCCGGCCAATCGCTTTTTTCCGATCAAAATCGAAGGTAGAAAACAGCCGCATCAATTACTATGATACGATACGGTTTACATATTACAAGGTTGAAGAGTGGCAGATCGCAACGAACCCGAGACAGATGCGAGCGGGCATGACGACGAAGGGGAAGAGCGCGGCGACCGACCGACTGGCACTGATGGGGATGCGCCAGATAAACCGGGTCTCCTGACGCGATATCCCGTTATCCGCTACGCGCTGATCGCGGCGCTGGTGGCCGGGATCGTCGCGGCCGCCATGTGGTATGTCAATTATCGGGAACGCGGGCAGTATCGTCAATCGACGAACAATGCGTATGTGCGGGCCGACTTCGTGACCGTTTCTCCCAAACTGGGCGGTTATGTCGAACGGGTTCTCGTGCGTGACAACCAGCCCGTGAGACGCGGGCAGCTTCTGGCAGTGCTTGATCCGCGGGACTATCGTGCAAGCGTCGCACAGGCGCAGGCGCAGGTCGCCTCGGCCGTTGCCGGCATCCGGACAGCACGCAGCACGCTCGACGAGCAGCGCGCGGCCATCGCGCAGTCGGCGGCGCAAGTGTCCGCAGCCGAAGTCGCCGCCGAGGCCGCAGCCGCGGAGGTCCGGCGGTACGAGCCGCTCGCGCAGTCCGGGGCGGAGTCGCGCGAGCGGCTGGCGGCCCTGGTGGTCGATCGCGATCGCGCGGTCGCCAACCTGCGCGCCCAACGCGCCACCTATCTGGCGGCAAGGCGCGGGCTGGAAACGCAGAGTGCCCGCATCGGCCAGGCTCTGGCTCAACGGGAAACCGCGCAAGCGCAACTCGACCGCGCCTCGACCGACCTTGGCGCTGTCGAGCTTCGCAGTAGCATTGACGGCGTGGTTGCCGACAAGGCGGTGCGGGTGGGGCAGTTCGTCCAGCCCGCGACCCGGCTCATGTCGATCGTGCCGGCGAACCAGCTCTATATCGAGGCGAACTTCAAGGAGACCCAGGTCGCCCTCATGCGCGTCGGCCAGCCGGCGACCATCAAGGTCGATGCGCTGGACGGGGCCGAACTGCGCGGCCGGATCGACAGCTTCGCACCCGGCACCGGTGCGCAATTCTCGGTGCTGCCGCCCGAGAACGCGACCGGCAACTTCACCAAGATCGTCCAGCGTGTGCCGGTGAGGATCAGCATCGAGGCCGGACCCGAAGCGCGCAAGGTCCTGCGGCCCGGACTATCGGTGGAGGTCACGATCGACACCATCGGTGCGAAGGGCAGCCGCAAGCGGATCGAGGAGGAGAGCGAGCGGCTTGGGCGCGACGAGGCGCAGGTCCAGCGACGATGACCCGTGAACGCGCAAGCGCGCGGGACTGGCTTGCGGTCGCCGCGGGCACGATCGGGTCCTTCATGGCGCTGCTCGACATCTCGATCGTCAACGCGGCGCTGCCGACAATTCAGGGGGAAATCGGCGCCAGCGGGACCGAGGGGACCTGGGTGGCAACGTCATACCTGGTCGCCGAGATCGTCATGATCCCGCTCAGCCCCTTCCTTGTACGGCTACTGGGCCTCCGAAATTTCCTGCTCGCCGCCGCCGTTTCGTTCACCGGCTTCTCGGTGATCTGCGGCCTCTCGACGACGCTGCCCATGATGATCGCCGGTCGCGTCGGTCAGGGATTCACCGGCGGCGCGCTCATTCCGACCGCCATGACGATCATCGCCACGCGGCTGCCACCCTCACAGCAGCCGATCGGGACCGCGGCCTTCGGCGGGACAGCCATCCTAGGACCCGTGCTCGGCCCGATCATCGGCGGATGGCTGACCGACAATTACAGCTGGCACTATGCGTTCTTCCTGAACGTGCCCGTGTGCGCCGGCCTGGCTGTGCTGCTGCTCGTCGGCCTCGATCACGAGCGCCTGCGCCTCAATCAACTGCGGAACGCCGATTGGCTGGGCATAGCTGGGCTGGCGATCGGGCTCGGCTCGCTCACCGTCATGCTGGAGGAGGGGCAGCGGGAGATGTGGTTTGAATCGGCGATGATTATCAAGCTCGCCATCGCCACGGTCTTTGGGTTCACACTCATCGCCATCGGCCAGGTGAGGTCGCCTCAGCCAGTCCTGAAATTGTCATTGATCTTCAGCCGCACCTTCGGCAGCGTGTTCGTGCTGAGCCTCGTGATCGGCGTCGTTCTCTACGGGGTGACCTTCCTGATCCCTCAGTTTCTGGCGGTAATGGCCGGCTACAGCGCGCTGCAGTCGGGGCAGGTCGTGTTTGTGTCCGGCATCCCCGCGCTGCTGATGATGCCGTTTCTCCCGCTCGCCTTCAAATATCTCGATGTCCGCGTGGCCGTCATCATCGGAATGGTCGCCATCGGGATCAGTTGCGCGATGGATTGGAGCATGACGGCGGACACCGCTGGCGGCGACCTCGTCGGATCGCAACTGGTCAGGGGTTTCGGCCAGATCTTCGCGATGATGTTCCTCAATCAGGCCGCGATCAGCGCCGTCGCGCCCGAGGACGCGGGCGATGCGTCCGCCCTCTTCAATGCGGGCCGCAACCTGGGCGGGTCCATCGGTCTCGCGATGATGGCAACCCTGCAGGATCGTCAAACCTTCCTGCATTTCAATCGGATCGCCGAATCAGCGTCGGCGAACGCGGCGGCGACGCAGGAATGGTTCGGTCGCGCGATGGCGGGGGCGGCCGGCGAAGCCGGGGCGTATCGTCAACTGGCAGGCCAGATGCTCCAGCAGGCGACCGTGATGGCCTATAACGACCTCTATGTCGTCCTTGCGATTGCGATCGCCGTCACGACCCCGCTGGCGCTGTTCCTTCGCCCCATCCCCTCCGGCACCCAGATGGCCATGCATTGATGATCCGCTTCCTGATCCCTGTACCACTCCTGCTTGCCGGCTGCACGGTCGGACCCGACTATGCGGGGCCACGCCCCGTCGCGAGTGCCGAAAGAGCGGGTGCGACGTTCCGCCGCGCCGACCCTGCCCAGACGGTTGCCGATCGTCCGCTGGCGCGGTGGTGGGAGGCGATGGCCGACCCGCGCCTCAACGCGCTCGTCGAGCGTGGGCTCGCTGCCAGTCCCGATGTCGCGATCGCAGAGGCGAGAGTGCGCAAGGCCCGCGCCGCGGCGCGTGAGCAACGGGCCAACCGGTCGCCCTCGATATCAGCCACTGGGACCGCCATCATTGCGGACCTCCCCGCCGGATCTCTCGCTCTCCCATCGCAGGGAGAGCAGGACGACCGGATCAAGGCCGAGTTCTATAACGTGGGCCTCGACGCCTCCTGGGAGATCGACCTGTTCGGCGGGCGCCGCCGCGCCGCGGAAGCCGCCTCCGCGCAGGCGGACGCGGCCCATGCCAACGTGGCGGATGCGCAGGTTCGCCTCTCCGCCGAGATCGCCGATAATTACGTGACGTTGCGGGAACTTCAGCAGCGCCTGGTGCTGTCGCGCCAATCCTCCGAGTTGCTCGCACGGTCGCTTGCACTTCTCGAGCAGCGCGAGCGGCGCGGCGCGTCGTCGCGCGACGACGTCGTCCGCCTGCGCACCGAACTCAACCGGACGCAAGGCGGCCTGTTACCGCTCGAAGGCCAGATCGCGGTGACGCTCGACCAGCTTGCGCTGCTCACGGGCGACGAGCCCGGTGCCCATGATGCCACCCTCTCCTCCTCCGGGGCCATCCCCTCCGTCCCGGCGAGCGTCGCGATCGGCGATCCTGAGGCGATGCTGCGGCGCCGGCCCGACGTCCGGGCCGCCGAACGGCAACTGGCCGCTGCCACCGCGCAGATCGGCGTCGACGTCGCGCGCCAGTTCCCCTCGGTCAGCATCATGGGAATCATCGGACTTGGCGGCCCGAATATCGGCGACGTCGTGGATACCGACAACGTGTCGAGCTTGTTGTTGCCGCGGATCAACTGGAGCTTTCTCGACTTCGGCCGCAATCGCGCCCGGGTGGAGCAGTCCCGCGCCGGACGGGACGAGGCGGAGGCGCAGTATCGCAAGTCCGTCCTTGCCGCCCTGTCCGATGCCGAGACGAGCCTGTCGCGCTTCGGCAATCTGCGCGCGACCCTCCTGTCGAGCTACCGGAGCGCTGAGGGCGCCCGGCAGTCTTCTCGCTTCGCAGACCAGCGGTTCGAGCGCGGAGCTGCACCGCTGACGTCGTCCATAGACGCAGAACGCGCGGCGCTGACGGCGGACATCTCCGCAGTGGAAGCGCAGGGACAGTTCGTTCGTGCGTTTGTGGGCCTCCACAAAGCGCTCGGGCTCGGCTGGGAGGGGTCCAAAGACCGCTAGTCCATGCCATCCGTCAGTGTCTGCTGAAGGAGCGACTAGCGTCGCTGCCAACGATAATGTCTTGCGTGCGATTTAATTGCCAGCGATAGGACTGCGTATAGGAATCGAAAGTCTGGCAGGAGAACCTATGGGTCATCTCTATACTACCAAGGTCACGGCTATCGGAGGTCGCAGCGGGACCGTTCGCAGCGAAGACGGGATCCTCGATCTGCAACTGGCGATGCCAAAGGAACTTGGCGGCAAGGGCGGTGCCACCAACCCCGAACAGCTCTTCGCGGCCGGCTATGCCGCCTGCTTCGGGAATGCGGTCATTCATGTGACCCGTGCGCAGGTCGACAGGGTTCGCGACGAGGATGTCGAGGTTACCGGCGAAGTGGGGCTGCTCCCCGACGACCGGGGTGGCTTCAGGCTCACCGTAACGCTTGGCATTGCGATCACGGGCGTCGATCAGGCTGCAGCCGAGAAAATCGTTCAGGCTGCTCATGCCGTCTGTCCCTATTCGAACGCGGTGAAAGGCAATGTCGACGTTCAACTCGACGTTACCACGCGGTGAGCGACGCGGGGCTGACCTTGGGGCTGGAGGAAGACCCGCTCCTGCTCGACCGCCAGATCTGCTTCCCGCTCTATGCAGCGACCAATCTGTTGGGCCGCCTCTATGGCCCGGTGTTGGGGAAGTTGAACCTCACCTATCCACAATATCTCGACATGCTGGTTTTGTGGGAACAGCAGCCGCAGACGATCGGGGCTCTGGGTGCACGACTCTATCTCGACAGCGGCACGCTGACGCCGCTGCTTAAGCGGATGGAGGGTGCGGGTTTGCTTTCCCGCGCCCGCGACCCGAACGATGAGCGGCGCGTTGTGGTCACGCTGACCGAACGGGGCAAGACGCTTCGGAGCCAGGCCTTGCACGTTCCTGAGACTATGGCGAACGGCTACAACGCTGAAGGCGTAGATGCGCTGCGCGACAGCGTGCGCGATCTGGTTTCCATCCTGGCGCAGCACAGCACGCGTTCCCGAGGTTCAAAGACCGCCTGAAAAAAACTCCTCGTTCCTTGATCGGAGAATTCATATGCTACGCTCCTTCCTTATCGGTCTGGTGGCGGGTCAGCGCGGCATGACCCCGCTGGCCGTGATTGCCACGGCCACCCGCCGGCAGGAGATCGCGCCCCACCTTCCGCTCCAGGAATTGATGCTGAACCCGATCATCGCCGCCGGCACTGCTGCCATGGCGGCAGCCGAGATGGCGGGCGACAAGATGAAGACAGCGCCCGATCGTACGGTGCCCATCGGTCTGGCCGTTCGCAGTGTCACCGCAGCCTACGCGGGTGCTGCGCTGGCGCCGCGCGACAAGCGCGTGTTGGGTGCTGTTATTGCAGTTGGCGCAGCGCTGGCGTCCTCCCACGCCGGCCTTGCGGCGCGCAGGTGGTCCATGCGGCGTTTTGGCCAGACCGGCACCGGCTTTGTTGAGGATGCGATCGTCTTCGGCAGCGGCTTAGCCGTTAGCAATCCTTCCCTGGTCTCGCATCAGGCTTGATCGTTCCTACTGGGCTTAGCGTCAGATCGAGAAGACCAAGGGCCTCGCCCAATACTTCATTGCTGGGATTCATCCCCTTCTCCCTCCGCGCCGATGCCGGAATATGTCGGTAGAGTGTAGGTATCGACACGCCGATCGCCGGCGCGACTTCACGCGCCGCATCACCGTCTTTAGCCCAAGACTTGCTGCCGATCGAGCGCAAGAACCGGGTCTGAGGCCGGCCTCACCAGCCACGGCACCGAACTGAAAATCGCCGAGCATTACACCGACACCGGCGGGGCGACCGATCATGTCTTCGCCCTGTGCGCCATGCTGGGATTTCGTTTCTGCCCGCGCTTGCGCGACTTTCCCGACAGACGGCTCGCGCCGATCGCGCCGGTCACGGCCTATCCGTCCATCACCCCGCTGTTGGGCAAGCGTATCCGCACCGACATCATCGGCGAGCAATGGGATGACGTGCTGCGCCTCGTAGGATCGATCAAGGCCGGCCACGTCGCCCCATCGATCATGCTCCCGAAGCTCGCCGCCTATGAGCGGCAGAACCAGCTCGACGTCGCGCTACAGGAAATCGGCAAGATCGAGCGGACGCTGTTCATGCTCGACTGGCTCGAAAACCCCGATCTGCGTCGGCGATGCCATCCCGGCCTCAACAACAGCGAACAACGCCATGCCCTGACGCAGGCGATCTACACCTTCCGCCAGGGCCGTATCATCGACCGCAGCCATGAGGCGCAACAATATCGGGCATCCGGCCTCAACCTGGTCATCGCCGCGATCGTCATTGGAACACGATCTACATGGACGCCGCCGCTTCCGCTGGCCGCAAGGTCCTCAATCTGCCGCCCGATAGCCGCGTCGCCTGAACGTTCGCTGATTGTTCGCCCTAAGCGTTGTTTAGCGTACCATCCACGCTATGCCCTCTAAAATGGAGGTATCCAACTTTATCATCCCTTTATCGGCCGAGCGGTAGTCAGTTTGCAACCGCGTGCAACGGCCAGTCCGCGAAGAAAGCCGCGCCTGACAAGTCCCGCGTCCAGCGCGGCATTGTAGCGGCGTTCTGCCGGTGCCGCCCCGCTCACCTCCCGAACTAGCCCGCGAAACGGGATGAGCGCGTTCACGACCGTCTTACCGCCGGCTTCGGCGAGCTTGCCAGCGCGATTTTCCTTCGTGCCATGTCCCGGCACATAGTCTGGGCCAAGGACCTCGCCGAGTTCGGCCATGGAAGCGCTGATCTGGGAGCATGTACGCGCCCCAGTAGTCGCATATGGGTCTTGAGCAGCGCGTTCTAAAACGGGAGGTATTTCGCGTTTTTTGGCGCCCACGTCGCGCACTGGCTGGGTCGCGATGTCGCCCGCCTTGTTCAAGGTGTTAGCAACGGGCCTCTTGTCCTCCTCCGTGGATGGGGTCGTTGGACGCACTTCTTGAGCCTGAGCGGTTGCTGGAAGAACTAAAATGGCCATAAGCGCCAGTTTGGGAATACGTGATAGCATGCGCACGTAACGCAATAGGCGTTTGAACGTTGCAATCAAATTACCATGGCAGTTTGAAATCTCCGTACCAATAATCATAGCTTGGCACTTCCATTCAAGTTTTCGGGGCAAAACGCCCGAGAAAAACTCGGGCACAATTTACGTCACTACGGACTGCTTGATTGAGTACGGACCCTCGTCCATTCGACGAGCTGGACGAGATATTGATCCGTGGCCACGCTGAACGCCGAGACGATCGCACTCACCCGATTGTCCTGCGCCGGAGCATCGGTCTCGAAGCGGCGGGTCGCCACCACCGTCCGGTCGCTCATGCGGAACAGGCGTGCCTCGCCCTCCACGCGCACGACCGGCGGGTCCTTTTTACCCGCTGCGGGTACGTAAACGGCCTCGAACCGATCGACCGATAGCTGAAGCGCATAATCGACGCCGGATGCCTGGCGCGGTGTCGTCAGCAGAATTTCGGATGCATGCGCGGCGAACACGGTTCTTGCCAGTCCAGCCAGCATGTCCGGTGCCGGAGTGACCCATCGGGCATCCTTGAGGTACAAGGTTTCAGCCCCGCGGCTGACGAGGATCCGATCGCTTCGCGCCTCGGCTGCGAAGTCGATCGGCAGGAAAATGATCGCCCGGCGGGCAGCAGGGTCGGATGCTTGCTGTACAGGCGGATCAAGAGCGGTTTCCAGCCGAAAAAGATTGTCGGGCTTCCCGCCGCCGAGCAGTGAGCCCACACAACCGCCGAGCAGCAAGGCGAGGCCCAAGGGAGCGATTTTCCCGATCCGGTTCACCGTGGTAACTCCAGTTCCTTGCCAGAGCCCTTTGTCAGCGTGGCGCGCGGATCGCGCCGCACGTCGCGTATCAGGCCATCCAGTGATTTCGCTGTTTCCTGGAGCTCTAGCATTGTTGCGTTGATGTTAGGCAAGGTTGTCGTCCCGATAGCGCTGCTCTGCGTGTCCAGCTTTGCGATGACTCCGCGCGCGTCGCGGATCCCGAGCTTTAGTTCAGCGGCAGCATCGGAAATGTCGGAGAAGGCCTGGCGCCCGTCGCCGTTGGCGATGGTGCGCACGGATCGCGCCGCGTCCTGGATGTCCGTCGCGGCAAGGTCTAGCTTGGCCAGTGCCGAACTTGCACGATCAAACATTGCGCGGTTCTCGACGAGCGCGTCTGAGGTTTCCCGGACGTTCTGAAATGTTTTCTCGGCATTGGCGATTGTTCGGTCGGACAGTACACGGTTGACGCGGTCAAGCGCATCCGCAGCCTTCTGGATCAGTTGTCCGCCCCCCTGCAGGAGTGACGAGAGCGCATTGCCCTTGCTACGGATGACGGGGCGCTCCTCCTTCGAGACCTTATTCAACAAAGGACGACTGGGTGTGCCGGCGCTGATCTGGACTATGCTTACGCCGGAAATGCCCTCGCTTTCGAGAGTGGCGACCGAATCATCGCGCACCGGCGTTCCAGCCTTGATCTGAATATCGGTGATGACCCGATTGGGGTCGCGTGGGTCCAGATCGATCCGTTCGATCTGGCCTACCTTGATTCCGTTGAACTGGACTTCCCCGCCCTCGCTCAGGCCTCGGACGGGTCCGCGAAAGAGGATCCGATAATCATCGACCTTCCGGTTGATTTGCAGACTGCCGAGCCAGATCACGAAGGCGGCAGCCGCAATGAAGACGATTGTCGAAATTACACCAACCAAGGCGTAGTGGGCGTGACGCTCCATCAGTTATAAGTCCTTTGCGCGGCGCGCCCGCGCGGCCCCTGGAAAAAGTCTCTTACCCATGGATGTTCCGACCGTTCGAGATCTTCCACAGGCGCGACGGCAATGACCTTCCTTTCGGCGAGGACGGCGACCCGGTCGCAGATTGCATGGAGCGTATCGAGATCATGGGTGATCAGGAAAACGGTGAGGCCAAGTGCGTCACGCAGGGTCCGGATCAACTCGTCGAACTCATTTGCGGCAATCGGATCGAGACCGGAAGTCGGCTCATCCAGAAAGAGCAGCGCTGGATCGAGCGCGATCGCTCGCGCGATTCCGGCCCGTTTTCTCATTCCGCCCGACAGCTCCGCCGGCTTCTTCGCACCGGCGTCTTCGGGTAGTCCTGCCAATTTGATCTTGAGCGCAGCCAGCTTTCCAACAAGTTCCATCGGCAGGTCTGAGTGCTCGAGGAACGGCGCCTCGACATTCTCCTGCACGGTCAGAGCCGAGAACAGCGCTCCGTTCTGGAAAAGGACCCCGATCCGCCGCTCGACTTCGTCGCGCTCGCCCCCCTCCTGAATGTCATGGCCGAACAGTTCGACTTTACCAGCATCGGGCGTCTTTAGTCCGAGTATCGTATTTAGCAGAACCGACTTGCCTGATCCCGATCCGCCGACGAGCCCGAGGATTTCCCCCGCCTTCACGTCGAGATTCAAATCGTCGTGAATAAGCGTGTCGCCGAACTCCGTTCGCAGACCGGTGACGCGGATCGGCGGCGCTGCGCTTCCACGATCGGGCGCATCACTGGTCACAGATCAAGCTCCATGAAGATCACGGCGAAGATCGCGTCAAACATGATGATCAAGAAAATCGACTGGACGACGGCGGAGGTGACACCCTTTCCGAGACTTTCCGTATCGCCGCTGACCGCAAGTCCCTTGCCGCATCCCGCGGCGGCGATCACCAAGGCGAAAAAGGGCGCCTTGACGAGCCCGATCCAGAAATGCGTCAAGCTCACGGTGTCGACCGTGCGTTCGAGAAAGAAGACCGGGCTGATGTCCATCGTGGCCCAGCTGACCAGCAGTCCGCCCAGGATGCCGCCGATGTCGCCGCAGAAGGTCAGGATCGGAACCATCAGAAGCGCGGCAAGGACCCTCGGCACAACAAGGGCGTCGAATTCGTCAACGCCCATAACCTTCATCGCATCGACTTCCTGGTTCATGCGCATTGCGCCGATCTCCGCCGCGAAAGCAGAAGCGGACCGGCCGGCAAACAGGATTGCGGCGATGACCGCCCCGAACTCTCGCAAGATGGCTACGCCGACCAGCTCCACGGTGAAGGCGGAAACGCCAAACGTCGAAAGCAGGTTGGCGCCGACAAGCGCCACGATTGCGCCGATGAAGAAGCACATCATCATCACGATCGGAATTGCATTGATGCCCGCCTGCTCCATCACGCTGAAAAGCGGTGTCAGGCGCAAGCGCTTCGGGTTCCTGAGGTGCCGGCCTAGCGCGACAACCAGGCGCCCTTGGAAATCCATCACCGCCCAGATTTGGCCTATGAATCTTTCAACCTGCCTGCCGATACGAGCAAAGAACGTGTTAATGGCGGAGGCTGCGGGCTCGGTAACCTGGCGGGCTTCGGACGGTGCGCCCACCAGATCCGCGAGCCGGCGAAGATCCTGACGATCACTGGCCTCCAGCGGCGCTGTTGAGCCGAGCGCTTCGACGAGTGCCAAGGCACCCGCACTGTCCACGTGACCGAGGCTCTGAACGTCCAGCGCTTTGGGCCGGGAACCTTCGGTGAGCGACCGCATGATTTCCGTTGGCAGGTTGCCCAGTCCGAATGCGGTCCAGTCGCCGCCAATCGCAAGGCAGAGCCCTTCGCCAGACTGGCGCAGCTCGTAACGTGCGGACTCGACGCCGACTTCAAAGGGGGGGTTGTGGCCCGGCACGCTCATCAAAAACCGATATCTCCCCTAAACGCTAATCATCGAGGAACAAGCCCAGAATGAGCAACTTATGGAACTAATCATGTCGTCATGTCCTTGTCGCCTAAAATCTTTAAAGATCCCCCGCCCTCCCCCATGTCAACAAACAGAGTTATCCGATCTTTACGCCCCGCCAGTCCCGTTTCTTCTTTCTCGGTCTGGCAGACCGATCGGCCGCTGGTGCGGCCTCGTCCCGGCCGTCTCTGTCCGCCAACAGCGGCGTCGATCGCTCCTCGATGAGCGCGCGCAGCCGAGTGCGGCCCCGCGCTATGCGACTTTTGACCGTTCCTGTGGTAACGCCGAGCCGCATCGCGGCCTCTTCGATCGACGCGCCCTGGCTCGCCAGCAGCACCGCCTCGCGCTGATGGGGCGGCAGTTCGCCGAGCGCCCAATCCGCATCCCGCAGCCAGATGGCGAGGCTCTGGGTCTCGTCCACCTTCAGCATCCGGTCGCGCGCCTCCTCGGGAAGGTCCGCCTGAAAGCGGGCGCGACGACGACCGGTGAGGAAGTTGTTCTTCATCACGGTTCGAGCCCAGGCAATCAGGCTCGTCCCGGCCGCGAAGCTGGCCCGCGCGCTCCAGCAGCGTAGCAGGGTATCCTGCAAGAGGTCGTCGGCGTCCGCACCGCCCGCGGTCAGCCGCCGGGCATAAGCGCTGAGCGCGGCCGTCTGCTCGATCAGTGCCGCTCCGAAATGATCGTCGGGCATGGCGACTGGGGAAGCATGGACGGGCACCTCGGGCGGCATCTTGTTCTCCGGACAGGCTTTTCCTGCCCTCAGGTGATATAGGGTACGCAAGGCGGGAATGTTGCCGGCTAGAATGCTTCGAGCCCGGTTCGTCCCGTCCCGGGCGATCGGAGCTGTGCCCGCTATAGAGTAAGATTGATACGGCCGAAGATCGGCAAAGATCTCTTTTAGGCATCGTCGCCTTTCTTCTCCGCGCCGATTGCATCCTGCGCAGACGCCGGAAAATGCCGGTAGAGCGTAGGGACCGATACGCCGATTGCCGGCGCGACTTCGCGCACCGTCATCCCCGACGCGAACAGCCTTCGAGCTGCTTCAATACGCTTGGAGGTCATCACTGTCTTTCTCCCACCGACCCTCCCCTCGCGCCTTGCGGCTATCAGTGCGGCTGTAGTGCGCTCGCGAATGAGATCACGCTCCATTTCAGCTAATGCAGCGAGAATGCGGAACACGAACTTGCCAGCCGTTCCTGACGTGTCGATACCGTCGGTTATCGAGCGCAGACCAATGTCGCGCATCTCCAGCTCGATTGAGAGATCGATTAATCCCTTGGATGTTCGACCTAGCCGATCCAGTTTCCAGATTACCAGTATGTCGCCGGAGCGCGCATGCGAGAGGGCTTCAGCTAGGCCGGCACGATTGGCATTGGACCCACTAGCCTTGTCGGTGAATGTACGCTCGCAACCCACCGCGCGGAGCGCGTCGAGCTGAGGTGTTAGATCCTGTTCGGGCGTCGAGACGCGGGCGTAGCCAATCAGCATGGGTTATTCTCAAAACTTACCGTCCGCACCTATCACGAGCCAGCTCAATCGAGAAAGTGTTTTGATACGTGCTGCACGCCTGCTATGCTTTCTCACATGGTCCCGCTTCATAATCGATCGTTTGTGAGAAGGCCGCGGGGGCTGTCCCGTCCGTCGGTTTCCGAAAGCACGAATGGCGATGCCAACGCCGTCGTCCGGTTATCGAAAGCACGAACTTTGACCGTAAAATCGGCCATCACAGGGGAGCGCCACCGGGCAGCAGCCCTAATCTTCGTGCTTTCGACAACCGGCCGGAACCCGATGGGGCTGCGGACCACATGAGCTTGCCTATCCAACAGGGCGACCTGTTTTCGCTCGATAGCCCGCTGTTGAAGGAGGTTCGCGGCGAACGGTCGCTGATGGCGTTCCCGTTCTTTGCGTTGGGCAAGGGTAAGTGGACCAAGCCGCTCGCCTACAAGACCGACGCGGTTTCGATCGAGATCGTCGCCACCGCGAAGGGCGTTGCGACGATCTACGACAAAGAGGTGTTGCTTTACATCGCGAGCCTCATGGTGGCGAAGCTGGAGGCCGGCGTGGACGTCTCCCAGGACTTCTATTTTACCGCTCACGACCTATTCCACGTCACCGGCGTCAACGGCTCGGCCCGCTCCTATACGCGCCTGTCGGACGCGCTGGAACGGCTACAGGGCACGAAGACCGGCGCTTCCGAACGAGGTGTTGCCGGAAGACGACCGTCAGCCTCGAACTGCTTCCGCAAATCCCGTCGCCAGGCCTAGACTTGCGACGGATCCAACCCGTGACGGCGCGCGACGGCGCTGACACCTTCACCTACGTAACACTCGGCGACAATCGAGGCCTTTACCTCAGGCGGCCAGTCCCGTCGCTTGCCCGCGCCCGTGAATACCTCAAACCGCTGCGCGCCCTTGCTCACAGGATCATCACTCGTGATCATCATAGTAGCAGCGCACCCCAGTCCGTCAGGGCGCGGAGACTCGGCGCTGCTTCCTACGACCGCAAGGTGGGGTCAGGGCTCCGCTTACGGACAAGCCAAACTCGAGCGGGCCACAATTGCCACGGTGACGAGCTGGGTGCGCCACCGAGATTTACCAGCATGATCGGAAGCTTGTTGACTATGAACACCATGCGGCCGGCAAAGTTGATATAGCGCCGCCTTAAAACTACGCTGTCTAGAGTCGTTCCTACTCGGCAGGAACCGCTATCGCATCCTTCATCCGCCGGAATGCCCGGTGCGATTCGATATTTTCCGGTGCCAGCCCAAATGCAGTCTGCCGCGGAATGTCCTGCGCGTTGATCTCATCGTAGCGCAGGTAATAGGCCTTGTGCATCCGGTAGAAGGGTATCTCCGGATAAAGGTGATGGATCAGGTGATAGTTCTGATAGACCAGCAGGGGGGTCAGCAGCCATTCGAGCCCGAACCGCATGGTCGTCGCCATATAGGGCCTGCATCGCAAGTGGGCCGATGCCACCGAGTTCCGCTTCGGCAAGGAGCCTGCCGCGTTGGCGGCATAACCCTGAAAGAAGGATCTGAGGCATACGCAGAACAAATTTTTGCCCGAGAGGGCGAAATCCGGATCGTCCACGGGGACGATGGGCGAGGTGATCTCGTTGAGAGCCCCCAACCTGCAGCGCCAATCCCCGCAAGGTCGTGAAACAGATTGAGACGCCTTGCTCTCCTGACCCCATCATGCGGCGGCCACAGCGCCGACCGCGAAGAGAAGCGCGTGACCCGTGCGATGAACCGGAAAAGCCGACAGGAGTTGACTTCAACAGCCCCAATCAGAGAGGACTCTCAGAAGTGCTTCCGGAAGGCGATCGAGGCCGCGATCTGGCTATGCGTCGCTTCGATCGGCGCGGCCGTGTTGGGAGGCCCGTCATTGGACACGCTCTTGGGAAAGGCATAGGTCAAAGCGAAATCGAGGGCACTGTTCTTGCCGAGCGCCCAGGAACCGCCGCCCGTGATGTTGGTGGTCGGTGTGGACGGGATGATCGCCAACACCCCGTGGCCCGGGGTGGGCTCGTCCGCATAGTGAAAGCCGCCCCGCACCGCGAAGCGCGGGGTCAGTCGATATTGCACACCCACGCCGACCACATTGGTGTCCCGGTAGTTGGTCGGAAAGGACAGATTGATGTCGGCGCCCGAAGCGTCGTCCTTGAAACCCACCGAGACATTCTTCATCGCGCTTCCCCAGAACATGCGCTGATAGTCGACCGCCACGGAGAGCCTGTCCGAGAACTCATGGAACACGCCCGCCGTGAATTGCGCGGGGCCCTGGAAATCGCGCACCCGCACCTTCCCGCTGAGCGGGATGTTGCCGGCCACCGCACTCACCGCGGTAAGCGTCGAGTGGCCGGTGAGATCGCTGACCGAGGTCTTAAAACTATAGACGATGCCCAACCGCGTTCTGCGCGATACCTGATAGGTCGCGCCGAGCTTGCCGCCGATGCCCCAACCCTCGGCCGCTCCGCCGACGATGCTGTGGTTGGTGAAGTTCAAATAGCCACCCGAGAGCTGGGGAATGCCGAGCAGGGTCGGCACCAGCGACCCGGACAGGCGCTGTTGGGCGGCGAGCGTCCCGATCTGTGATGTGTCGAGGAGCAGCCCCACGTTCATCGAGGTCCAGACCACGTCCAGCGAGCCGCCGACCGCAAGCCTGTCCGTCACCTGGTAGGCGGCTGAAACCGGAATCCGCAGCGTCAGCATGCGAGAGAAGTTTCGCAGGCCCGTGTCGGTGGTATTGGTGACGGTGCGCGACAGAAAGCTGTCCGCGGCATATTGGGTTCCAACGCCGGCTGCCGCGAAGGAGCCGATGCCCAGCGTGTATCGCCCCTTCCGGCAGACGAAGGCGACCTCCGGCGCATAATAGGGCCCGTTATTGGTGCCCTCGCTGTTGGAATGCGCGACCTCGCCCGTTGCGGTATTCCGGATCTTGAGATTGCTGGTGATGATGTCGCCACCGATCTGGCCGTCGCATCCGTCCGGCATCAGCGCGAGCGTTGCGGGATTGATCATCATGCCGGCCGGGCCGATGTCGTAGGCCGCGCCGGTTCCGCCCATCGCGATCGACGTCGGGCCATAGCCGATGAAATTGAAGCCATCTGTGGCATGAGCGCTGCCGGACCAGAACAGCGCCATGCAGAAACCCGATGCCAATACTAACTTGCTTTTCATTCCCCGTCTCCCTTCTTGCGCGTCGCCTATGCTGACGATCGCGGCCTATTGATCCCTGCTGTCTGTGAACTTGTCGTAGTGAATGTCGTCGACCGAAATGCCATGGTGGGTCAGCCCGGTAATGGCCGCATCGACCACCTTGTCGTAGACGCTGTCCTGGACGAACAGCCGGATGGCCGCGAAGCAGATTTGGCCCGAATTGAAGAACATCGCCAGTACGGCGCCCAGCCCCACTTGATCGAGATCGGCATCGTCAAACACGATTCTCGGCGACTTGCCGCCAAGCTCGAGCGTGACCCGCTTCATGTCGCCCAGCGAATATTCGACGATCTTCTTGCCGACAGCGGTCGATCCGGTGAAGGTGATCTTGTCGACACCCCGGGTGGCTGGCGAGCGCCTCGCCCGCTTCATGGCCATAGCCGTTGACGATGTTAAGGTCGCCCGCGGGCAGGCCCGCCTCGAGGCACAGCTCGGCCAGGCGCATCGTGCTGAGCGGGGTCAGCTCGGAAGGCTTGACGACCACGGTGCATCCGGGGCCAGCGCCGAAGCAATCTTCCAGGAACCGAGCGCCAGTGGATAGTTCCCAAGGCGTAATGGCCCACCACGCTGACCGGCCCACACCTCGTGTAGGCATTCCACCGGACAACTGCAGGTCTGGCCCCCACTGCATCCATAATCTTGACGTTCTGGTCCGCGCTCTCATCCAGCAGACGATCGGAAAACTGCGCACGATAGCTACTGCCATATTGCCCCTGAAACCACGAGGTTGCTCCCTGTACGCGTCGAGTGCTGCAGGCGCGACAAGGCGCGCATGGGCGCCGATCATCGGCACTTTGCTATCCATTGAGAATTCCAACCATGGCTGGCGCTTTCAGCAATGTTCAGCAGCCGATATCAAATCGGATATACCAGATACCGGGGCAGAACGGACGTATCGAGCTCGGCCCGTCTGGACAGCAGCTTCAACGCACCGGCTTTTTCCAAACGGATGGTATCAAGATATTGACCCGCAGCCAGGACTTGGGTGATGCCGCTATCGG
This sequence comes from Sphingobium scionense, assembly GCF_014197035.1. Classification (GTDB taxonomy): domain Bacteria; phylum Pseudomonadota; class Alphaproteobacteria; order Sphingomonadales; family Sphingomonadaceae; genus Sphingobium; species Sphingobium scionense. Next base: position 143,968 of record NZ_JACIEU010000013.1, read on the forward strand.
TGGGCGTCATGAAGAGCGAGAAATTCGATCGCATCGAGATAGTAGAGGCATCGGCGCGTTGATACGCGACGCGCTGGACGAAGTGACGGGTGCGATAGTCCTGGAACGTACCGACCCAGATATCGTTCACGAAAGTGACGCGATCCTCGAGCCGGGATCGGCAATCGTCGTACATGAACCCCAGGGCGAGACCATTTTCCGAATTTTCGGCGGCACGGCAGATATAGGAGGCCTCGTCTTCCTCGGAATAGTTAGCGAGCCAGCCCATCATGTCCTTGCTATCGAGCGCGCTTGCATCGGCCATCAAAAGGGCGTCGAGCGCGGATTCGAGCGTGGTGTCGGTTTGCATCATGCCTCGGCCCTCTCAAAACCCATCACCGATCGGTAATATTCCCAACGGGGAAGATTGCCGCTCTCGTCGTTCTGGAGGAACTCCGACTCCAGCTTCGACTGGTCGTGCACGCCCTTCTGGAAAATCGCATTGCCGGGCGTATGGTTGCCAATATGGATGCGATGGAAGATCGATGCGTCCTCCATGCTGATCAGGCCGCAGGGTCCCAGCAGGTTGGAGCTTTGCCGCAGACGATGGAGGACCATGTCCTCATCGTCGTCCTGGTGCGCGAAATAGGCGTAGTGCACTTCCACCGTCTCTTCGTCGATCGGGGTCGCGAAGCGCAGGTTGATCACATCGAGATGCTTGGTCGAGACGAAGGTCGGGAAAAGCATAACAATGCGCGAGCCGACCGCAGGGTCCTGCCCCTTGAAGGCGATCAGCGAATCGTCCTTGAGTACCGTCGGACCACTGACCACCGACAACGCCGATTCGAAACAGACGTGGCCATGTTTCGTCGCGGCGAACTGGCGTCCCTTGCCGCCTTGCCAATTGAGCAACTTGAATGCCTGGTGGAGCAACGGCGCATGGTAGCCGTCGTTGTCGGTATAGGACTTCCAGTTGCTGTCGTAGCGCACCTTCTGATAGCCCAGCAGCTTGAGCCTGCCGTCGCCCCCCAGCAGTTCGCGCAAGCTGTTTTGCGAATCGCCGAGGAATTCCGTCAACGTTTCGGTTTCTGCCGAAAGGGTCACGAAAATCAGGCCGTAGAAACTGTCGAACCGGGGCTGCGCCAAGGGATAGTCGGACTTGTCGAAGCCGGGCAGAAAATCGCGATGGTTGGGGCAACCGACCAGATCGCCCTTCGCATCGAACAGCCAGCGGTGATAGGGGCATTCGAATTCGGTCTTGTTCCCCATCACCGCGGTTTCGAGCTGGTTGCCGCGATGCGAACAGGCGTTGTAAAACACCCGCACGACGCCTTCCCTGTCGCGGGCGATCAGCAGCGGAACGCCGGCCAAGCGGAAGGTCTTGAAATCGCCTGGATTGGGCAACTCGCTTTCATGCGCGACCGGGTGCCATTCCTGCCCGAAAAAGATGCGCTTCATCTCTTCGGCGTAAATATCCTTGCGGGTGAACGCCGCCTTCGGAACCTCGTTGAAGTTCTTGGGCCAGGTCAAGCCAATTTCGGTCATCGCAATCCTCCTAGGCAGCAGCCCCCAATGCTTCGGCTTCGAGCGCTTTGCCCAGTTCGGCCCACATCTGACCGGACTTGCGCGCTCCCGCCAGATAGGGCTCCGGACAGAGATGGTAGGGCGGACGTACAGGCCCGGCCTTCATCCAGCCACCGGCGTCCATCCGCGCCTTTTCAAGCGCAATATTGTAGGTCGAGAATTCCTTGAAGCTGCCGTTCGGGAACAAGGGGGCTGCGGTCGGGCCGAGGCGGCCCATGAACGCCTTGGCCGCGCTCCAGTCGCCGCTTGCGCGGGCCTGGGCGACCAGGTCGCGCAGGGTGGTCGTCACCAGCGGGTGGCAGACCGCTCCGCTCGACCAGAAAGCGTCGACCGAATCATCCATCCGCGCCGCGCCATAATAGTCGAAGTCGATCGGCAGCAGCTTGATCCGGCCCCGGATCGCGGCCAGATCGGGCAAGAGGTTGGCGACGCCGATATATTTGGCGGTCACGACCTGCGGAATTTCAGCCACTTGAGCCCAGAACGGACGCGGGAAATCGAATTTGAAGGCTTCCGGGTTCGCGTAGATCGCGATGTTCATTTCCGGCACGGCTTCGGCAACGTCCTTGTAAAACTGGACAGCGACGTCGAGGCTAGGCGCGCACCACATCGGCACGCCAAGCATCGTGCCGTCGGCACCGAGCGCGAGCGCTTCCCGCGTCAGCGCCACCGTATCGCGGGTGTTGATGCAGGTCGTGCCGACGAAAACCGGAACCCGACCGGCCGCCGCGTCGATCAGCGCACGCATGAAATCCAGCTTTTCGTCATGGGTCATGGTCGCGGCTTCGCCCAGCGTTCCCATGCTCAGGATGCCGTCGATCCCGGCATCGATCAGCCCGTTGACCACGCGAGCAGTTTCATCGAGATCGACGGTCTTGGTCGCACGCCAGTCCGACGCGTTATCCTTGGACGGGGTCGGAATGATTGCCCAAGCGCCCTTGACATCGGCGGCGCTCAACAACGGTTTGGCCATGACTCATACTCTCCCAATGGAAATTGCCCGCCTCGAGCGGGACGTTCGCTATTGTGTAATGCTTTTCCTTATGTCACTTCAAGTCCTAATATCGGGCTCTTGCCGCTAATGGCAGGAATTGCCGAAGATCGAATAGGTCTCGTTCGCTGGGGCGGACGACGGGGAGAATGTGGACGTGACTTTGCTGAATCGATTCCATGACAAGGTGGCCGTGGTCACGGGTGGAGCGCAAGGTATTGGCTTGGCGACCGCAAGGCGCCTGGCCGTGGAAGGCGCCAGCGTGGTCATCGCCGACCGCGCAGCGGAGGCGGCCGAGGCTTCGGCCGCACAGCTCCAGGCGGAAGGCAGCAATGCCCTGGCAGTCGCGGTGGACCTGGAACACTGCGAAGGCGCTGTTGAACTGTATCAGACGGTCATTGACCGATTCGGGCGAATCGACGTCGCCGTTCACAACGTCGGCGGCACGATCTGGGCCAAGCCCTACTGGGACTACACCCCGCAGGAAATCACCGCGGAAATCAACCGGTCTCTGTGGCCGACACTGTGGTGCTGCCACGCGGTTCTGCCCCACATGCGGACTGCAGGGCGGGGTGCGATCGTCAACATCGGCTCGGTTGCGACACGCGGCGTCAACCGGGTCCCCTATGCCGCCGCAAAGGGCGGGGTCGCCGCGTTGACTACTGCCCTTTCGCTTGAACTCGAAGCTAGTGGCATCCGGGTCAACTGTGTCGCGCCAGGCGGAGTAAACGTGACCAGGGTCACCCCCCGCAATCCGGCTGCGCCCACCGAAGCGGATCGCCTGGGCTTCAGCCAGGTGATCGAACAGACGCTGCGCGATACGCCGATGGCCCGCTTTGGCGAGCCCGAGGAACTGGCCGCGGCGATCTGCTTTTTCGCCTCCGACGATGCGTCCTACGTCACAGGCCAGACACTTTTCGTCGCCGGGGGCGGCATCGGCTGACCGCACCGCGGGCTAATCAACTCGCCTGCTTGAGCAGATCCCGCAAGGACACACCGGCGTCGGCCAGGCTCGCAGCGCTGGCGCGGGCCCGGCGTTCAACGAGCCGTTTTCCCACCCCCATGTCGGGCGCGCGGTTGACTGTCAGCACACCTTCGATCGCCTGGCCGGCCAGGAAGAAGGCGACGAAGGCGTTGCTGTCCATCTCGCCGCGGATCGCCACCTCGGGTTCCAGCGGAATCTGCCCGCAGAACTGGATGTTGAGATCGAACTGGTCGCTCCAGTACCACATCGGCTTGCAGTAGGAGACCTCCTGCCCCAGCATCGCCAGAGCAGCCGCCTGCGCCTGGTCCGCCGCGTTCTGGTAGGTTTCCTGCCTGAACCGTCCGCCGAAAAACCCGTCCTGCTCGGCCACGTCGCCCGCCGCGAATACCGCCGGGTTGCTGGTCTGGCAGCGACGGTCGACGATGATCCCGTTGTTGACCTCGATCCCGGCATCGCGGGCCAGCGAGGTGGCCGGCACGATCCCCACCCCCACGATCACGGCATCGCACGGAATCACGGTGCCATCGTCTGCCTCGACCGCGCTGACACGGTTGCCGGCAAACCTGAAGCCGGTCACGCCGCAGTTGAAATGGGTCGCTACTCCCCGCCTGCGATGCTCCTCGCCCAGCCATTGCCCAAAGCGCCGGCCGAGCGCTCTTTCCATCGGCACTGGCATCGGCTCGACGACGGTGACCTTGCAGCCGAGTTTTACCGCACTGGCGGCGACTTCGGCGCCGATCACGCCCATCCCGACGATCACGATGCCGGCCCCTTCGCGCAGGTCGAGGGCCATGCGGGTCGCATCGTCGCGGGTGCGCAGATAGTGGACGTTGGCGCAATCGGCCCCGGCAAGGTTGAGCTTGCGGGCGTGGCCGCCCGTGGCGAGCAGGATCCGGTCCGCCTGAACCAATTCCCCGCCCGACAGACGCACCCCGCCGCCCGCAAGGTCGATCGCTTCGGCGCGGGTGCCCAGCCGCATGTCGATACGGTTGTCATCGTACCAGGCATCGTCCTGGAGGAAGAAATTGTCCGGGACGTTGGCCGGGTCCCACAGCACTTCCTTGGACAGCGGCGGACGTTCATAGGGACGCCAGGGTTCTTCGCCGATCAAGGTGATCCGCCCGTCGAACCCTGCCTGCCGCAGGGCTTCGACTGCGCGCCCACCCGCCAGATTCGCACCAACAATCGCAATCGAGCGCACTTGGTTCTCTCCCCACCTTCTGTTTGCCGGGCTGCTCACGGCAGCCCCAATTCACTGGTTTCTGTTGCACATTATACAATTCGTTTCAAGTGATGGATACCAAGGCTCTCGCTACCGTCCAATCTTTTCCAGGCGCGATGCAAGCTGCCGCCGGGTCAGGCCCAGGTCTCGAGCTGCCTGAGCGACATTACCCCGCGCAGCTTCCGGCGCGGCTTTTATGATCATGCTCTCGACGGCTTTCAGCCCTTCCCCGTTCTGTCGCAGCAGTCCGAGCAAGTGACCTATCGACTGAGCCTTTTCTCCACCAACCTCGGCACCAGACACCCGTCCATCGTTGGTCAAGGCCAGACCGACCCTGATACACGCGCGATCCGAGCCGAGGAACAGGTGCCGAAGGTCGATCGCCTCGCCATCGTTCACCAGCAACACAGCGCGTTCCACCATTCGTTCGAGTTCCCTGACATTGCCGGGGTATTCATGCATCAGCAGGGCATTGATCGATCTCGCCGTGAATCCGGCGACCTTGCGCCGATGACGCTGTGCGTACTTCGCGCGGAAGTGTTCCATCAAGCCGGGAATGTCCTCGCGGCGCTGGCGCAAGGGAGGAACCTGGATCGGCAAGGTTGCGAGCCGGAAGAACAGATCGGCGCGGAAATGGCCTGCTTCCATTGCCGTTTCCAGGTCGATGTTGGACGCCGCGAGCAACCTCACATCGACCCTCGTGGTCCTGGTATCGCCGACTCTCTCGAATTCGCCCTCCTGAATGACCCGCAGAACCTTGCTCTGGGCCAGCGGGGACAGCATCGAGATTTCGTCAAGGAACAGTGTGCCGCCATGCGCCAGCTCGAACCGTCCCGGGCGGCTTGCCACCGCGCCCGTGTAGGCACCCTTTGCCACGCCAAACAGTTCCGCCTCGATCAGCCCTTCGGGTATGGCGGCACAGTTGAGCGCCACGAACGGCGCGTCCTTTCGGAGACTGGCGCGATGCGCCATCTTGGCGAACACTTCCTTGCCGACGCCGGTCTCGCCCAGGAACAGTAGGCTGGCATCGGTCCCGGCGGCGCGTTCAATCATGTTCCGGACGGCGTGATACCCGGCTGAAACGCCGGGGACGAATTCGTGCCGATCGGCCTGCGAGTTCGCCAACATCTGCGGCGGCACCGATTTCTCGACGTCGTCGAGTTCAGGCCATTCCGCTTCCGGCTTGGCGTGCAGCAGACAGGCGCCGTCTCCCATCCCCTGGCATTCGATCTCCCGCATGACGATCGGCTGGCCCGCGAAGGAACTGGCAAAGCCGCTCGCAAAGCCGGTTTGCAACCAGCAGACCGAATCGGCGCTGACGCCATCCGTTGCCAGATGGACCGCGGCCTCGATCGAATCGTGGACGACAAAGCTGCCGTGGAAATGGCCGCTCGCCGAATCGCTGTCCAAGGTCTCAATCTCGGTCCAGCCAAACCCGGTCAGCGCATGGGCCTGGGGCCCAACCGCAAAGGCTTCGAGAAACCCGCGATCGGGGCGCAGTTCCTTCGCCTCGACCGCGCACCTCGCGCCTTCCGCAAAGCCCATGTCCCAGAACAGGCGTCGCGCCCGCGCCAGTCCGAGTTGCACCACCAGCTGGCTGCGCAGCGTGGTCAGCGCCGATTGGCTCAAAAGCACGCATCGTTCGCTGTCGCGCCAGATGCGGCCCTGCTCGGGCGAAAAGCGCAAGCGTTTGGTAAGGTCGGCGTAGCCGGGAAGCTGTTTCATCGCCATCCTTTTTACCAAAATGTCAATCCTGCACCACGATTTTCTGAACAATTGACGCAAATGACAATCCCTGAAAGCAATCGAGCGTGAGCCGATCCCCCTTATCGAGCATGTTTGCGCCATTTTTCACCTTGGCATGATCTTTGCTTTATCCATGGCTACGTGGAACCGCCCGCTCCAAGCCGGGAGGTCCAACGGAGGAGAGGAGAAGGCCAATATGGATGTTGCAGATCTGGTCGATACGAGCACAGGCCGCCAATCACGCTCGATCTATTCCAGCGAGCCCATCTACCGCCAGGAGCTTGAGCGCGTCTTTGGCCGATGCTGGCTGTTCCTTGCCCACACCAGCCAGATTCCGCAGCCCAACGACTTCTTCCGCACCTACATGGGCGAAGACGACGTCATCGTCATCCGGCAGAAGGACGGCTCGGTAAAGGCCTTCCTCAACACCTGCACTCACCGCGGCAACCGCATCTGCCGCGCCGATCGCGGCAATGCCCGGTCCTTCACCTGCAACTACCACGGCTGGTCGTTCGCCCCAGATGGCGCGCTGGCAGGCGTGCCGCTCGAAAACGAGGCCTATTTCGGCGAACTCGACCGCAGCAAGTTCGGGCTCGTGCCGGTGGCGCAGGTCGCCGAATACAAGGGATTGATCTTCGGCAATTTCGATCCCGCCGCGCCGTCGCTCGAAGACTATCTCGGCGACGCCAAATTCTATCTCGACGTCTGGCTCGATGCTCTGCCCGGCGGCACCTCGCTGGTTGGCGAAACCCAGAAGATGGTCTTGAACACCAACTGGAAGCTGCCGGTCGAAAATGTCTGCGGCGATGGCTATCACCTGGGCTGGGCCCATGCCGGGGCGATGATGGCGGTGCAGTCGATGGACCTGTCCGGCCTCAGCGTCGGCAATTCCAGCGCCAACCTCGAAGGCGGGCTGTCGGTAGCCGGGCTCAACGGCCACATGGCGCTGACGTTTCTCGACGGCGTGTCCGGCTATGCTTTCTACCCCGATCCGAAGCCGATGCTCGACTATCTGGAGGCCAACCGGCCGACCGCGATCGAGCGGCTCGGCAAGACCCGCGGCGAACAGCTGTGGGGCTCTCAGATCAACATCACGATCTTTCCCAACCTCCAGTTCCTGCCCGGCCTCAACTGGTTCAGGGTCTACCATCCCAAGGGACCGGGCCAGATCGAGCAATGGACCTGGGCCATGGTCGAAAACGACATGCCCGAAGAGATCAAGGCGACAATCCTCGACAACCAGTGCCTGACCTTCGGGCTGGCCGGCCTGTTCGACAACGACGATGGCGACAACCTTGCCGCCTGCACCGAACAGTCGCGCGGCTGGCGCACTTCGCAGATGGATGTCTACACCAACATGGCGCTGGGCCGCTCCGGCGCGCGCGAAGGCTTTCCGGGCGACATTGCCGCCGGCCTGGTCAGCGAACACAATCAGCGCTACTTCTACCGCCGCTGGCAAGAACACATGCAGGCCTCGAGCTGGAGCGACGTTCCCGCCTACAATCTCAATTCGCTGGCATCGCGGGAGGCCGTCGATGCTTGACGTACGCCCCCAACCCGCCCTGCATGACACGGTAACCGCCCTTACCCAGCGCCTCTTCCATGAGGCGCGGCTGCTCGACGACGAGCGCTTCGAGGAGTGGCTGGAGTTGCTGTGCGAGGACGTGTCCTACCATATGGCGCTCAAGAGCCGTCGCTTCCGGGCCGATCGTTCCGCCCCGATCGCGGTCGGCGCGGGGAATGTCTTCAACGACAATCTCGCCCGGCTGAAGCTGCGGATCGATCGCCTGCGCTCCGGCTTTGTCTGGGCTGAGGATCCGCCGAACTTCGTGCGCCGGGTGGTCTCGAACGTCGAGGTTTTGGACGCGGACGAGCCGAACGAAGCGGTGGTTCATTCGGTGGTGGTGATCCACCGGAACCGGATCGACGGGCAGACCCGGTTGCTCACCGCCGGACGCACGGATCGCTGGCGCAAGGGGGGCGAAAGCTGGCTTCTCGCTGCGCGCGAAATCGCGCTCGACCATTCGGTGCTGCCCGACAGCAACGTCAACGTATTTTTCTAGATCAATACAACGGGAGACGATGACCATGCGTTTGGAACGGATCGGCCGTGAGCCGGAATTTTCGCGTTACATGGACCTCAAGGAAGGCTGGCTCGACCGCCGCATCTTCAGCGACGCGGAAATCTACGAGGAGGAACTGTACCGCATCTTCGCGCGATCCTGGCTGTTTGTCGCCCATGAAAGCCAGCTGCCCAAGGCCGGCGATTTCCTGACCACGCACATGGGCGAGGACGCGGTGATCGTCACCCGTCAGCCCGATGGCTCGATCAAGGTCTACCTCAATTCCTGCCCGCATCGCGGCAACAAGGTCTGCTTCGCGGATGCCGGCAACACCCGCCGGTTCGTCTGCAATTATCACGGCTGGGCCTTCAACACCGCCGGAGAACTGCAGGGCATGCACGAGGAATACTGCTACGACGAAGGCGACATCGACCGCAAGAAGAACGGACTGCGGCAGGTCGCCCGGGTCGGCAGCTACAAGGGGCTGGTGTTCGCCACCTTTGCCGAGGACGGCCCCAGCCTCGACGCCTGGCTCGGCGATTTCCGCTGGTACCTCGACATGCTGCTCGACAACGAGGAAGGCGGCACCGAACTGATTGGCGGCTGCATCAAGTCGGTGATCAGCGCAAACTGGAAGTTCGGGGTCGAGAACTTCATCGGCGATGCCTACCACGCGGGCTGGACCCACGATTCGGGCTGCCGGTCGATGAACAACGGCCAGCCCTTCCCGCCGATCGACATGGATAATTCCTACCATGCCAGCGTCAATGGCCACGGCTGGGAATTCGGCACCGAGGGCGTGGGCGACCTGTTCCTGCTCGGCCGCCCCAAGGTGATGGAATATTACGAGAAGATCCGCCCGAAGATGGCCGATCGGCTGGGCACGATGCGCTCGCAGATCTTCGGCTCGGTGGCCTCCGCCTCGATTTTCCCGAACGTCTCGTTCCTGCCGGGCATTTCAACCTTCCGGCAATGGCAGCCCAAGGGTCCGATGCAGTTCGAGCTCAAAACCTGGGTGATCGTCAACAAGGCGATGCCCGACGACATCAAGGACGAAGTGACCAAGGGCGTGATGCAGACTTTCGGCCCCGGCGGTACATTCGAGATGGACGATGGCGAAAACTGGGAGAACTGCACCACGGTCAACCGCGGCGTCGTCACCCGGCACGAGAAGCTGCACTACCGCTGCGGCATTGGGCGCCAGATCGATCACGATACCCTGCCCGGAATCGTCTATCGCGGCCAGTACAACGACGCCAACCAGCGCGGCTTCTACCAGCGGTGGCTGGACATGATGGAGGCCACCGATCTCGGCGCGATGCCGCCGCGGCCCGAACCCCGCCTGACCGGGGTGGCCGAAACGCGCGACCTTCCCGGCCTGTTCGCGCTTTGAGAGGATATTTGACAATGAACCAGACCACCACTCTCGAACGCCCCCGCACTGGCGCAACCGCTTCGCTGGAATTGACCCATGCGCTGACCCAGACGCTTTATCGCGAAGCGCGCTGCCTGGACGATGAAGACTATGTCGGCTGGGTAGCAATGCTCGCTGACGACCTGCATTATCACATGCCGGGGATCGAGACCCGCTATCGCCGCGATACGACCGATCAGGTCACCGACCTGACACGGATGGCCTATTACAACGACAGCCTCGACGAGATCAAAAAACGCCTCACGCGCCTGGAAACGGGCACGGCATGGTCGGAAGATCCGGCCACGCGCTACGCCCACATCGTCACCAATGTCGAAGTGGAACACACCGACAAGGCGGATGAGTTCAGGGTGTTCTCGAACTTCTACGCCTATCGCAACCGCAACGAACGTGACGAGGATTCGCTGATCGGCAGCCGGATCGACATCTGGCGCGAGACTGGCGGTGCCTATCAGCTGGTCAAGCGCCGGATCATCCTCAAGCACAACGTGATGCTCAGCAAGAACCTGAACATCTACCTCTAGTAATTCCCGGCGCGACATCGGGTGAACCCGTCTGTCGCGCCGTTCAATCAAAAGACAATCGGACGCTCCCCGCATCCGCGGGCAGGTGCCCAAAATCGGAGAGAAGCCATGGATGCTCTGCGCTATTTTCTGGTCCCCGCCATGACCCTCACCGGCGTTGCGGGTTTCATCCTCGGCGGCCCGTTCGTCTGGCTTGGGCGGCCCGTTCGTCTGGCTTGGCATCGCCACCTTCGCGGTGCTGATGCTACTGGATATCGTCCTGCCGAGCGATCACAAGGCGCGCTCGCGCGGGATTGCACTGGTTGCCGATATCGCACGATTTACTTGCAATTCCCTTTGATGGTTGCACTCTATCTGGCGTTCGCGAATTCGGTGGCGACCGGAACCAACCCGATCTGGGGAACCGATGGTTCGGCATGGCAATTGATCGGTTCGATCGCCAGCCTGGCCTGGCTGTCGGCTGTCCCGACCCTGCCAGTGGCGCACGAGCTGATGCATCGCCGCCATTGGTTCCCACGGGCCGTGGCCAAGGGCCTGAGCGCCTTTTACGGCGATCCCAACCGTGATGTTGCTCATATTGTCACCCACCACGTCCATCTTGACACCGCGAAGGACAGCGACACCCCGCTACGCGGACAAACGATATACAGCTTCGTGTTCCAGGCGACCTGGGGTTCGTACAAGGACACTTGGGAAAAGCAGGGCGAAATCCTGTCGCGTCTCGGACATTCGCCGTGGAGCTGGCGCAATGTCATGTGGCTCCAGCTGGTGCTGGTCGGCGCGATCATCCTGGGGGTTGCCGCGGCGGCAGGGCCGATCGCCGGATTCGCTACTGTTGGCGCAATGTTCTTTGCCAAGATGTTCGTCGAAGGCTTCAATTATTTCCAGCACTATGGCCTGCTGCGCGTGGAAGGCGATCCCATCGCGAAACACCACGCCTGGAACCATCTTGGCATGATCGTGCGTCCGATAGGCGTGGAAATTACCAACCACATCAACCACCATCTCGACGGCCACATTCCCTTCTACGAACTTCAGCCCGAGCCGAAGGCGCCGCAGATGCCTTCGCTGTTCCTTTGCTTCCTGTGCGGCCTTGTCCCGCCCGTCTGGCACCGGTTCATCGCGCAGCCGAGGTTGAAGGACTGGGATCTACATTTCGCTTCGCCAAGCGAGCGCAAACTAGCGATGGCGGCGAACACACAGACTGGTTGGCCCGCTTGGGCCACCACCGACTGACGGTTCCACCCGCATGGGGGTTTTCCTCTCCGATTGCCCCCATGTAACCTTGGCGGGTCCCTTTAACGGGGATCCCGCTTCTTTTTCACAATTTCTTCATGTCCATGCAAGGCGACCCATGCAATGTTCTCAATTCTCAAGAAGCAGCGATCAAGCAAGGTCAGTATTGCCGGAGAACCGGCAATCCTGGAGATCCCACGAGGCAAAACGCTGCTTGAAGCGATGCTGGCAGAGGGGCTGGCCATGCCGCACGACTGCAAGGTCGGTTCATGCGGCACTTGCCGGTTCAAACTGATGGACGGCAAGATCGGGGAACTGAGTCCTTCGGCCCTGGTTCTCGAACGCGATGCGCTTTCACAAGGGTACCGCCTGGCATGCCAGGCGATGCCGCGCTCGGACCTGGTCATCGCACTTGATGCCCCTTTATCCCGCCAGCAGGCTGTGGAAAGTTTCACTGCGACCATCGTTGCCACGTCCCGGCTTTGCCCGGACATCATCAATCTTGTCGTCAAAATCGATCGCCCGATGCAGTTCTCGCCGGGCCAATATGCCGACCTCACGGGACCGGGCATGGCCGAACCGCGCAGCTATTCCTTCGCATTCGCCCCCGAACGAGGAGAGGCACAGCGGCTCGAATTCCATGTCCGGCACGTCCCCGGCGGCCTCTTCACCGATTGGCTGTTCGGTGAAGATCGCATTGGCCAGACGCTTGATCTCTCAGGTCCCTTTGGTCAATTTCGCCTCAATGACAGCTCAGCGCCGATGCTGTGCCTGGCAGGCGGCAGCGGCCTTGCCCCGATCATGGCGATCTTGCAGCAAGCCCAGTCCATGGGTGCGAACCGTCCGGTAACCCTGCTCTACGGGGCCCGGACCCGCCAACACCTCTATTGTCTGGACGAGATCGAAGCGCTTAGCGCGGCCTGGGATGCGCCCTTCGAATTTGTTCCGGTACTTTCGGAAGAGGATGCGGGCAGCGACTGGACCGGGGGCCGAGGGTTGGTCACCGAGCCGATCGCACGGCTTCCCGGCCTGACCCGCACCGAGGCTTATTTGTGCGGACCTCCAGCCATGATCGACGCCGCCGAAGCCCAGCTTATACAACACGGCGTGTTGCCGGAAATGATCGCCGCGGATCGCTTTCTCGACAAGAGCACGATGCGCTGAACCCCGGACTTCGGATGCGGTTCGAAGATTGAACGGATCCGTTCCTGGCCTCGGTCCGATACGCCGGAACCGGACCGAGGCCGGCCCGGGCGCGCAGTGCTCAGTTGTCGACCAGAACCATCTTTCGCACCATGTCCTGAACATCCACTTTTGCCTTGTTGTCCAGCAGCACAGCAACCCGGTTGAGGGTCGCGATCACCGAGGTGTACTGGCCATGCGCGTAATAGGCATCGATCGGGTAGACGACTGTCTTGTCGACCGGCGCCCGCTGGTAGCTGAGCTGGCCGATGCCATAGATCGCAAGCCCGCCTGCTTCGGCATGCCCCATCATGCGTTCGGCCCGATCCCGAGTGATATCGCCGCCGAATTCGACCAGTTCCGGCGGAGCAATCGTTGGTCCCACATGGGTTGGCTTCCACCGCGCGGCGCCGATCACACCCGCCACGTTCAGCAGTTCCTTGAACTCGAATTTTTCGGCCATGGTTCTCGATCCTCCACATTCGGATACAGGGTGTCGTTCCTGCGGTGTTTGCCGTCTGGCCGAACCAGCGGATCAGGCGTCGGGGCGCTTGCCGATGCCGACGCCGCCGTCGCTGAGCAGAACCGTTCCGGTCATGTATGCGGAATCGCGACGCGAAGCCAAAAGCGCGTAGAGACCTGCATGATCGTCCGGCTCGGCGATCCGCGCCAGTGGCGTCATGCCCGCGATCATTCCGTCCAGGCCAGGCATCTCCTCCATCTTGGTTTCGGAAAACCCGCCAGTCTTGGTGCCGCTGAGCGGAGTTCGGGTGCCGCCCGGCGCGACGCCATTGACCCTGATATCGGGTGTCAGTTCCCAGGCCAGCTGCCGGATCAGGCCAAGCACCGCGTGCTTCGATGCGACATACAGTGTCCCGCCGCCGCCAGTGTAGTAGCTCGACGTCGAGGCGGTAAAGACGATGCTGCCTTTGGTTTTCCTCAGTTCGGGAATCGCGGCGCGCGCACCGAAGAAATACCCCTTCAGGTTGACGTCAAAGATTTCGTCGAATGTCTTTTCCAGAAGCTCGGGATCCTGCTGCTCAAGGGGCACCATGAAATCCCAGATCCCGACATTGCCGACAAAGACATCCAGCTTGCCGAATGCCCCGACTGTCTCGGCGACGGCCCGGGCATTGTCTGCAAAGGAACGGACGTCGCCCGCGACCACGGCGACCTTGTCACCGTGGCGCGAACGCACCAGCTGGGCCTGCTCGTCGTCTCGGACGAGCACACCAACCCTGGCCCCTTCTTCAATATAGCGGGCGACCACCGCCGCACCAATTCCGGTTGCGCCGCCAGTCAGCAGCGCAACCTGTCCTTCAAGCCTTGCAGACAATGCCACTCTCCTCTTCAAGCCGGTTGTGCGGGGTTGCTCGGCCTTACTGGTCGAACATCCCCACGCGACCTTCCTGCAGATTGATGACCACCGACTTCGTCTGCGTATAGTGGTGCAGCACCTCATGGCTGAATTCACGGCCGAAACCGCTCTGCTTGTATCCGCCCAGCGGCATGTTGGGCTTGAGATTGTAGTAACGGTTGACCCACACGGTTCCGGTTTCGAGCTTGCGGGCAATCCGGTGCGCGCGGGAGATGTCCCTGGTCCAGACGCCACCGGCCAGGCCATAGGTCGTATCATTCGCCAGCGCCATCATATCGTCTTCGTCGTTCCAGGTCAGCACGCTGGTGACCGGGCCGAAGATTTCCTCGCGGGCGATACGCATCGAGTTGCTGACGTTGGTGAAGACCGTTGGCTTGATGAAATGCCCGTCGGCGAGGCTTTCGTTGCGACTGCCTCCGGTGAGGACCGTGGCACCTTCCTCGGTAGCCAGCTGAAGATAGCTCTGGACCTTGTCCATCTGCATCTGCGAAGCCTGCGCACCAAGCTGGGTGGCAAAGTCCAGAGGATCGCCCTGGCGGATGCCTTCGAGGGCCACCTTGAACTTGGCGAGGAACTCGTCCTGGATCGATTGGTGCAGGAACAGCCGCGAACCGGCCAGGCAGACCTCACCCTTGTTCAGCACCGTCGACATCGTGGCGCTCTCCACTGCCGCATCGATATCGGCATCCGCGCAAACGATGTGCGCCGACTTGCCGCCCAATTCCAGAGTCTGGGGAATGATGTTCGAGGAAGCATACTGGATGATCCGGCGAGCCGTCGCCACCGAACCGGTGAACGCGACCTTGCGGACATCCTCGTGGGTCACCAGCGCTTCACCGACGTCGGCGCCGTAACCGGTCACGACGTTGATTACGCCCGGGGGCAGAAGGTCGGCCATTTCGACGAAGAATTCGATAACCGAAAGGCAGACGGTTTCCGCGGGCTTGAGCACCACCGTGTTGCCTGAAGCCAGGGCTGGCGCGATCTTGCAGGCCATCATCAGGATCGGGACGTTCCATGGAATGATCTGCGCGCAAACGCCCAGCGGCTCGCGGTGGACGATGCCGATCGCATCGGGATAGTCCAGCGTCTGGCCGTGTAGGCCATAGGCTGCGCCGGCGAACACTTCGAATTGGCTTATAGCCTGCGGCATGTCAAAGTACATCGATTCGCGGATCGGCTTGCCGTTGTTCAGAGTTTCGAGCGTTGCGTAATGTTGGTGGCGCGCCTTGAGCCGACGGGCGACCTCGATCAGGATTTCCTGGCGCTCGGCGGGCGAGCTTTCCGACCACTTCGGGAAGGCGGCCTTGGCCGCCGCGACCGCGCGCTGAATGTCCTTGGCGTTGCCCGCCTGGATCTTGGTGAGCACCGCCCCGGTCGCCGGATTGATCAGGTCGATCGTCTTGCCGCTGTCACCCGAAACCCATTCACCGCCAATGAAGTGGCCGTATTCCGGCTTGATGCCGTATTCGTTTTCCGCGCTTTTCAGTTGAGTAGCCATCTTAAAACTCCTTCCAACCTTATTCCACTGCAATGACCAGATCTTCGGCCGGGAACAGACGGCAAGCCAAGGCATAACCTGCCTGGCGATCGCTATCCGACACCTTCGCCGCACTCATCTTGCCGGTCCGGTAATCGCCTTCGACTACCCTCACCCGGCAAATTCCGCATCCGCCGCCCCGGCAACCAACCCCGATATCGCCGGCACCACAACGTTCCATTGCGAGGAGGACCCGCTCGTCCCCGCCGCAGGTGAACTCGCCGCCGCCAACCACGCGGATTTGATAGAGGCCGGTCACGGTCCTAGCCTTGTCCAGCCGCCTTCGCGGCCGCTTTGGCAGCGAAGGTCTCTCCACCCACCGCGAAATGGCCCGGCGGCATCTCGCGCAGGATGATGCGAACCGATTCGCGCGGCGCACCGATCGCTTCGATGGCGGCAGCGGTCAAAGCCTGGATCAACCGCTCCTTGTCGTCGGGAGTCCTCCCTTCGAGCAAGTTGACCTCGATGATCGGCATTCAGGCCTCCACCTGGAACATGACCGAACCCAGCCCTTGGACGGTCGTGCGCACCGTTTGACCAGGTGCCAGATTGGGCGCGGCGGTGATCCCGCCCGCCATCACGATGTCCCCGACCGAAATCTCCTCACCAGCTTCGGCAACAAGCCTGGCTGCCGCGACCAGCGAGCGTAGTGGGTGGCCGAGAATCGCGGCGGTCGAGCCGATTTGCTTCACTTCCCCGTCGATTTCGAGGTACACGCCGAGGTTCGAGAAATCCATTGCTGGATCGTTCCAGGAGCCGATCACCAGCCCGGACGACGAGGTGTTGTCGGCGATGACATCGGACAACGCGAACTTGAAGTTCTCATAGCGGCTGTCGATGATTTCCATGGCCGGGGCAATCGCCTCGACCGCCGCCAGCGCGGCCGCCGCCGTCACCTTACCGGCCAGCGGCGCCTTCATCAAAAAGGCGACTTCCGGCTCGACCCGCGGATGGACAAAACGCGCCCGCGACATGGCCGTGCCCTCCTCGATCAGCATAGCATCGGTCAATCGCCCCCAGGCGACCTCGTCGACCCCGACCTGCAGCATCTTGGCGCGGCTCGTCAGCCCCATCTTGACCCCGATGCGGCGTTCGCCCCGCGCCAGCCGCCGATCGACCGACAGCTGCTGGACCCGGTAGGCATCCGCGACGCTCAGGTCGGGATCGGTATGGGTGAGCTGCGGTGTGGCACGCGCGTGCAAAGCGGCGCTGTCGAGGATTTCGGCGTATCGCTCAAGTTTGTCCATTGCCTTGGGCCTATGCTGCACGTGCGGAAACAAGATCGAGCGCGACATCGACGATCATGTCTTCCTGCCCCCCGACCATCCGGCGCTTGCCCAGTTCGATCAGGATTTCGCGCGTATCCAGCCCATACTGTTCGGCGGCCTTTTCCGCGTGACGCAGGAAGCTCGAATAGACCCCGGCATAGCCCAGGCTCAGCGTTTCGCGATCCACGCGCACCGGGCGGTCCTGCAACGGACGGATGATGTCCTCTGCCGCGTCCATCAGGGCCATCACGTCGCAGCCATGGTTCCACCCCTTGCGGTCGGCAGCGGCGACGAACACCTCGAGCGGGGCGTTGCCAGCCCCTGCCCCCATTCCGGCTAGGCTCGCGTCGATCCGCACCGCGCCTTCCTGGGCAGCGACGATGGAATTGGCGACACCGAGCGAAAGGTTGTGGTGGGCGTGGATCCCGCGTTGGGTTTCCGGCTTGAGGACGCGGTCATAGGCCCGCAGGCGATCGCGCACCCCGTCCATGTCGAGCGCGCCGCCGCTGTCGGTCACATAGACGCAATGCGCCCCATAGCTTTCCATCAGCAGGGCCTGCTGCGCCAGCGCCTCGGCATCGATCATGTGGCTCATCATCAGGAAACCCGAGACATCCATGCCGAGGTCGCGGGCAATGCCGATGTGCTGCTTGGCGACGTCGGCCTCGGTGCAATGGGTCGCCACCCGCACCGAGCGCACGCCGAGCGCATAGGCGCGGCGGAGTTCCTCGACCGTGCCGATACCCGGCACCAGCAATGTGGTCAGCACGGCGTTCTTGATCACATCGGCGGCGGCCTCGATCCACTCCCAGTCGGTATGCGCACCGAACCCGTAGTTGAACGACGTGCCGTTGAGGCCATCGCCGTGCGACACCTCGATCGCATCGACGCCGGCATCGTCCAGCGCCTTGGCAATGGTGCGGACACTTTCGGTGCCGTACATGTGAAGAATGGCATGCATGCCGTCACGCAGGGTGACGTCCTGGATGTAGAGCTTTCCGGTTTCGGGATTGAAGGTCATGCTGCCACCTTTTCAAGGCGTTGTTGGGCCAGACGCTCACCCGCTGCCTTGGCGGCGGCGGTCATGATGTCGAGGTTGCCGGAATATTTCGGAAGATAGTCGCCAGCGCCCTCGACCTCGAGGAACACGCTGGTCTTCAGGCCGACGAATTCGCCGTATCCGGGGATCTTCAGCGGCCGGTTCGAGCCGAACCGTTCGAACTGCACTTCCTGCTTGAGGCGATAGCCGGGCACATAGGCTTGCACGGTTTCGACCATTTCCTTGACCGAGGCGCGGATGGCGTCCTCGTCCACCTGATCGGTCAGCGTGAAGATCGTGTCACGCATGATCATCGGCGGTTCGGCGGGATTGAGGATGATGATCGCCCGGCCGCGGCCGGCACCGCCCACTATCTCGATCGCCTGCGCGGTGGTCCGGGTGAATTCGTCGATGTTCGCGCGGGTGCCGGGCCCGGCAGAACGCGAGGACACCGACGCGACGATTTCGGCGTAGTGGACCGGGGTCACCCGCGAAACCGCGGCGACAATGGGAATGGTCGCCTGGCCGCCGCAGGTGACCATGTTGACATTGCGGATTTCGCTGTCGAGCACTCCGCCGACCGGCGGAACAAAAAACGGCCCGATCGCGGCAGGGGTCAGGTCTACAACCAGCTTGCCGTCGGCTTGCAGGGCCGCATCGTGTTCCTTGTGGGCGTAGGCCGAAGTCGCATCGAACGCGATGCCAATCTCGGGGTAGGCCGGCAGCTTGCGCAGCCCTTCAATACCCTCATGGGTTGTCGCCACGCCGCGTTCGCGGGCCATGGCGAGGCCTTCCGAGGCCGGGTCGATCCCGACCACCGCCGCCAGTTCAAGGGTATCGGACCCCTTGAGCAGCTTGATCATCAAATCGGTACCAATATTTCCGGAGCCGATGATGGCGCATTTCATCTTGGTCATTCTTCGATCTCTCCGTTCATCTGCGTCAGCCGGCCTCGGCAGCGAAAGCCGCCCGCACCGTTCCGACGCCATTGATTCTCGCTTCCACGACATCGCCGCGCGCGATCCCGGCCATGGGCCCGAGCGCGCCGGACAGGATCACGTCGCCTTCAAGCAGCGGGCGTCCGACCCGGGCCATGACCCGCGCCAGCCACAGCGATGCGGTGATCGGGCTGCCGAGGCAGGCAATCCCCGCCCCTACGGAGATCGGCTCGCCCTTTGCCTCCATCACCATGCCGCATTCGCGCAGGTCGAGCGCTTCGAGCTTGCGCGGCACCGCCCCCAGCACGAACAACCCGCTCGAGGCGTTGTCGGCGACGGTGTCCCAGATGCGGATGTCCCAGTTGGCAACACGGCTATCGACGATCTCGATCGCGGGTACGACATATTCGACCGCGCGGATCATCTCGGCCGTGGTGAGATCGGGATAGAGCAGGTCCCGGCCGACCACGATCGCGATTTCGGCCTCGACCTTGGGCTGGATGACCTGATCGAGCGAGATCGGAATTCCCTCGGGCACGTCCATATCGGAAAACAGCATGCCGTAATCGGGCTGATCGACGCCAAGCTGGCGCTGCACCGCCAGCGAGGTCAGGCCGATCTTGCGGCCGACCAGGCGCCGTCCGCTGTCAAGGGCGTGCCGGGTGTTGATTTCCTGCACGGCGTAGGCGGCATCCACCCCGCCGGCCGAAATGACATCGCGAATCGGCGCCACCGGCTTGCCGCTGGCAGCCGCGCCCCTCAATTGCTCGGCCGCCTGCTGGATGGCCGTGGGATCGATAGTGGTTTCAGTCGTCATGGTCTCAGAGCTTCACGCAGATGTTTTCGGTTTCGGTGTAGAATTCGAGACTGTGCACGCCGCCTTCGCGGCCGATCCCGGAATGTCCCGAACCGCCGAATGCGGTGCGCAAATCCCGCAGGAACCAGCAATTGACCCAGCAGACGCCAACCTGCATCGAGGCGGCCACGCGGTGCGCCCGCGAGAGGTTTTCGGTCCAGATCGTCGCGCACAGCCCATAGTCGGTATCGTTGGCTAGGCCGATCACCTCGTCTTCGCTATCGAAGGGAATGACCCCGCAGCACGGCCCGAAGATTTCTTCGCGCATCACCGAACTGTCGTGCGCCAGGCCTGTCCACAACGTCGGCTCGACATAGAAGCCGCCCGTTTCGTCCCCCGAAAGCGCGGGAACCCCGCCCCCGGTGACGACAGTGGCGCCTTCGGCCACCGCGCGCGCATAGTATCCCAGCACCTTTTCCTGATGCTCCGCACTGATCAGCGGGCCAAGGTAGGCGGGATCGCCGGTTGCACCTGGTTTGAACGCCTTGGCCGCCACCGTCATCCGCTTCACGAATTCGTCGAAAACCGGCCGTTCGACATAGACCCGCTCGGTCCCGAGGCAGACCTGCCCGGTGTTGAGAAATACCGAACGCGACAATCCTTCGACCACCTTGTCGAGATCGGCGTCGGCAAACACCACGGCTGGATTCTTGCCGCCCAGCTCGAACGAAATGTCGCGCACCCCGACCGCGGCCTTCTGCATGATCGCCTGGCCGGTGCCGGTTTCGCCGGTAAAGGTGATTGCATCGATGTCGGGGTTCGAGGTCAGAAATTCACCGGCCGAACCCGCCCCGAAACCGTGCACCACGTTGTAGACCCCTTCGGGCATCCCGACCGCGTTCATGACCTCACCCAGCAGCGCCGCGGTCCGCGGCGTCTCTTCGGATGGCTTGACCACAACCGTGTTGCCGCAAGCCAGGGCAGGTCCAACCTTCCAGGTCATCAGCAGCAGGGGAAAGTTCCACGGGCAGATCACCGCGATCACACCCTTGGGCTTGCGCACCACGTAGTTGAGCGCCTGCCCGCCATCGGGCGTTGCCGTTGCAAAGGATTCGGTCGGGGTAGTGGAGATGACGTCGGCAAACATCCGGAAGTTCGCGGCACCGCGCGGAATGTCGATATGCGAGGCGACATGGCGCGGCTTGCCGGTATCCGCCACTTCGGCTGCGAGGAAATCGTCCGCGCGGCGCTCGATCTCGGTGGCGACCGCGGAGATGAGCTTGACCCGTTCCGCCGTGGTCATCTTGCCCCAGGGGCCGTTGAGCGCCGCCTTGGCCGCGGCAACCGCATCGGCCACATCGGCCTCGCTCGCCTCGTGGACAGTACCGATCCGAAGGCCGGTCGCAGGAGCGAAATTGTCGAAGGTCTTGCCGGTGCTTCCACGGCGATAATCGCCCCCGATGAAATTCAGGATGGTGTCGGTAACAGCCGGGATATTCTCATGTGCCATGGGCTCTTCAATTCTCCGTAGCGTCTTGTTTCAGTGCCGCGATGGCCGGACACTCAATATTGCGTCGCCCCGATCGAGATGAGGGCTGCGTTTGCGCACTGCGTATCCTGTTCTTCGGTTCCGCCCGACACTCCGATCGCGCCGACGATTTCGCCGGCGATCGCGATCGGCAGTCCGCCGCCGAACATAGCGATTCCGGGCTTCGCGGCGATACCTCCGCTTAGCGCGGGATTGCCTGCGACCATCTTGTAGACGTCCGGCGACGGAACCTTGAAGCTGGCAGCGGTATAGGCCTTGTCCTGCGCGATCTGAGAGGAGGGAAACGGGGCCCCGGTGGCGCGCAACAGGGCGACCAGTTCCCCGGTGGCGCCAACCACTGCGGCGACGAGGGGACAGCCCGCCTCGCCGCCTTTCGCCACCGCGACCTGCACCGCCTTGGCGGCAAGATCGTGTCCCACCGACCGGATTGTCGCCACTCCGTTCATGCTCAGGTGTTCACCGTCATGAAGCGGTCGTTGAGCGCCTTCTCGTAATAGAAGATCGCCTTGCCGGCATTCTCGGCCTGCCACATCCGGCGCGGATTGTCGGGATAGTAGGTGTAGCCGCCGCTGAACGTCTCGTTCCGGTTGCCCGAGGGGTCGAAGAAGTAGATCGTCTGCCCGCGTGTGATCCCATGGCGGGTCGGGCCGATATCCAGCGAAATGTCGTAGCGGCTGATGATATCCGCTGCATGGCCAACATCGTGCCAGGAATCGAGAAAAAACGAGGTGTGGTGAATCCGACCGTCCTCTGGATAGCCGAGGAACGCCACGTCATGGGCCTTGTTGCTGCATGACAGGAAAATGCCCATGCGTACACCCGAAGTCTCGTCCACCAATTCCTCGGCCACCGAAAAATCGAGAGCCTCGACAAAAATCTTTGCGCTCGCCGAAATATCGACACCATTGAGGGCGCAGTGATCGAACCTGGTCGCGCGCATACCGCGCGGTTCGGCGATCCAGACGTCCGGATTGCGCACGGCCGGACCGCTCTCGGACAGCTCCATCTCGGCATAGAGATCGAACACGTGGGAGGTTGGCGTATTGAAGCGGATCTTGCGGCCAACACCAGGATCCTCTCCGGCCGCAATCACGTCGACATGAACCCCGATGTCGAGCAGCCGTTCGGCAAAGTGGTCGAGATCGGCATCCCTGGCGACCTTGAAGGCCATCCGGTCGAGCCCGGCAGAATCGGCTTCGCGCAAAATGATGCTGTGGCGATCGAACTCGTCGAAGGCATGGAAGAAAGCCCTGCCTCCCTCGACGCTCACCAGGTTGAGGCCGATACGGTCACGATAGTGCTGGATCGCTTCATCCAGATCGAGGACGCGCAACTGGACATAGCCAGGGCGAAGTACACCGGTCAGTGCCATTTCAGTTCTCCTTGTCCCTTCAGGCCTTGAGGCCGTTCTCTAGAAATTCAGTGACCATGCGGTTGAAGCTCGCCATCCGTTCGATCTGAACCCAGTGGCCGCATTCCGCGAACACGTGCAGGTCGGCGCGCGGCAACAGGCTGGCCAGGCGAACGGTGGACTCCAGCGGAATCACCTGGTCGAACAGGCCATGCAGGATGAGCGTTTCGTGTTTAAGTGCCGCCACGTCTTCCTCGCGGCTAGCCAGCATCGCGATGTTGCGCTGCCGGTCAGCCCCGCCGAACGTCGCGTGATACGGCTCGTGCGCTTCCGGACGCGCACTCGCTTCGTAGCGCGACTGGACCAGGTCTTCGGTTAGCCGGCTGTGATCCCAGGCAAGGTACTTGAGCGAGGCGCGCATTTCCTCCAGCGAAGGCTGGTAGCCCCAGACCAGGTCGAGCGCAGGCGTGATCGGGAAATCGAGCCCTGCCGGCCCCATCAGCACCGCCCTTTCGACCCGATCGGGATGCGCGATCATGAACGCCAGGGTTATGCCGCCGCCGAAGGAATTGCCGACCATCGAGACCTTGTCGATCCCGAGGCTATCGAGTAGCGATGCGACCTGATCGACCCAAACCCGCTTATCTTCGATCCGGCCCTTCGAAGCCGAATAGCCAAACCCGAACATGTCGGGCGCGATGACGCGGAAGCGCTTCGCGAGCTCGGGCATGTTGAGCCGCCAATTGGCCCAGGCAGTCACCCCGGGTCCCGATCCGTGGATCAGCAGGACCGGTGCGCCATCGCCCAAATCGTGATAATTCGTGACGCTGCCATCAACCGTGATGGACTTGCCAATCTCCGGGCGTGCGATGTCGTTGGCTACGGCAGTCATGGCTCTCCCAATCGATATTCAACTGTTTTTTGACGCTAGCATTGCCTGTGTTCGCGCGAGGTCATGCACACAGCTTTCGCGTCCATCCGATTTCTCGTTACTATTGCACTAAATAGAACGCATTTGCAAATGGAGAATGGTTGAACTCCATCACATAATGCGGGAAGTCGGACTGTCCGGCTCACGCCAAGCCTTCGGCCTTGAGCGCGGCACCCACGGCGGGACGCTGCGCGATCTTGCCGGCATAGGCGCTGAGCGAGGGGTAGGCGGCCATGTCGATACCGACGTAGGCTGGCCAACCCAGCATCACGAACAGGTAGATGTCGGCAACACTGAAAGCATTGCCAGCATAGTGGTCCCGCCCGGCCAATTCCTTATCGAGCGCGGCGAGGTGGTTCTTGACCGATTCCGCGGCCGCCGCCTTCGCTTCGTCGGAAGTGCCGGGGGCGAACAACGGCACGAATGCCTTGTGGAATTCGGAACCGAGGAAGCTGAGACGGCTCAGCAGTCGGTAACGATCGAGGCTGCCTTCGGCCGGCGCCAGGCCAGACGCGGGGTTCTGGTCGGCTATGTACAGCAGGATGGCGGGGTTCTCAGTCAGGGTCTCGCCGCTGTCCAGGGTGAGGGCCGGGACCTTGCCGGACGGGTTGACGGTGAGGAAATCCTCGCCCGCCTCGGTCTTGCGCACGGCCAGATCGACCTTGACGGCTTCGAAATCGGCACCGGTTTCGCGCAGGGCAATGTGCGGGGCGAGGGAACATGCGCCGGGGCTGATGAACAGTTTCATGGTATTTCTCCTCTAGATTTCTTTTCGACGCCAGACGATGTTCGGCAGTCAGATTGGGGTCGCCAGCAGCGTCGCGATTCTGTGGGTGTCATAGACGCACATTCGGCTCACCAGCTTGGCTACGCCGTCCTTGATTAGCAGACGGTCGACATATTTCCCGGCGTTGTAGATGCGGGTCTCACCGTCGTTGCGCGTCTGCAGCAAGGCATAGCTTGCTTCGGCCGACACGGTATCCCCGTCGATCCCGGTCAAGACCGCTCGCGAAATCAGGTGACGACTGAAATGCTCCGGGAAAACGTTGGCGCGGCGCAGCGCCACCACCCGATCGACGAGCATGCCCTTGCTGTCGCAATACATCACCGCGGCCGGCAGCCCGTTGTCGACATTTTCGCGGGCGATCACCTGGTAGAGGCAATCGTCGACGAAAAACTCGGGCCACTCCTCAAGCCGGTCGTCATCCAGACACAGTCCGTAAGCGGCGTTCAGGGAATCGACGAGACCCTGCAAAACAGGCTCGACCAAGCTCATGCCGATGCCTCGGCGCTGACGGCAAGAGCATCGCCCATCAGGCTCAGATAGCCTTTCCAGAAGCCGCGCACAGCGTTCTCGTCCATGCCCATCGGCGCGTAATAGCCCCGCACGTCGTCGCCGCCCATTTCGATGAAACTGTGCTTGCCTTCGGCCCCAATCGTCCCTTGCTGGCAAAGCTCGACCGCTTCGCCGTCTTCCATCGAGATCAGGCCGGAGGGGCCGACAAGGTTCAGGTTGCGCAGGCGGTGACGCGTGGTTTCCTCATCGTCGTCGGCATAGCCGAAATAGGTCCAGACCAATTCGGTCTTGTCGACGCCGTGAGTCACGATCTGGCGTGTCGCCAGGGTGTTCTGGATCTGCTGCAGCACGACCGAGGGAAACAGCGACTGGATGTGCAAGCCGACATCGTCCTCGATCTCGGGCCGGAACTGCAACAGGCTTTCGTCCTGCAATTTGGCAGCGCCTTGCATTTCGCGATTGGCTTCATCGCCGAACGAGCCGTAATCGATGTCGCCCTTGGGCTTGGAGACGGTAAAGACGTTGTGAAAACCCTGCTCGGCCAATTCTCCGGCGCTGTCCTGGCTTTGCCGGTAAATGCCGAAGGTCGGATAGAACAGGTGGAGCAAGGCGCCGTGGTAGCTGTCACGGCTGTTTTCGGAGTAGAGCTTCCAGTTGCCCGCCATATATTGCCGGGAATAACCGAGCACCCTGATCGGGCGGTGAAAAACGCGGTCGATGTACTTGCGCATCACCGGGCCGAGAAAATCTTCAAGCGGCTCGATCTCGGCTGAAAAGGTGCCGAACACCATGCCTTTGTAACTCTCCACCCGGAGCTTTTCGAGCGAGTGATTGGCTGGATCGAAATCCTTGTCGTACCCCCCTACTCCCTTGAGGCCGCGCCGGAACGGCACGCCAACCAGTGTGCCTTCCGAATCGTAGGCCCATTGATGGTAGACGCAGACAAACGCGCCGTCGGCCTGGTTGCCGCGCAGCGAGCGACACACCGTTGCGCCCTTGTGCGCGCACCGGTTGACCCAGGCATGGATCTTGCCTTCCTGCCCGCGCACGAGGACCACCGGCGTTTCACCGACATGGGTCGCGCGAAAATCTCCGGCGTTGGGAATCTCGGCCTCAAGCCCAAGGTAGCACCAGGTGCGACCCTTGAAGACACTGCGCTGCTCGGAGGCGAAAATCTGCGTATCGTGGTAAACCTTGTAGTCCACCGCCGTTGGGAGCGAGGGCGCCCCCACTGGTGCCATGGCATTCATTGTGCGTCTCCCGAAAAACCCTGGCCCGATGCAAGCTGGCCGCAGGTGCGCATCGCGCTGAGCATCATCGCCGCGTCCGCCTGTCCGGTGCCGACGATGTCATAGGCGGTGCCGTGCGCAACCGACATGTGCAGATAGGGCGGCCCCATCATGATCACACAGTTGCCCGAAAAGCCCCAGGTCTTGACCGCAATGTGCCCCTGATCGTGGAACATCGCGAGGACCATGTCGTAACGCCCCTCGATGCACTGCCGGAACACCGAATCGGGCGCAATCGGGCCTTCCACGGCAATGCCCGCTGCCCGCGCCCGCTCGACCCCGGGAGCAATCGCAAGCCGGTCTTCGTCGCCCGTGGCGTGCGGGTTGAGCCCCGCCACGGCGATCCGCGGACGGGCGATACCCCACGACCGCATGGCATCGTTGACCTGCCCGATCGCCTTGGCCACGAGATCGGCGGTTATCACGTCGATCACCTGGCGCAGCGACATGTGATCGGTGAGATGCGCGACCCGCAAGGGTCCGGTCAGCAAAACCAGATAGCTTTCGCCAGGGGTCGGACTGATGACCTTGTCAAGTTTTCCGGCCATCTTGAGCGAACCGGTGCTGATCGGTCCCATGATCGTCGCGGCAAAGGACCCGTCCCGGGCCAGCGCATCGAGTTCGTCCAGCCATTGCGCCGAGGCATGACCGGCCACTTCGGTATCCTCGCCCAGCGGCAAAACGCCGTCCGGCAAGGCGCCGGTGTCGATCACGTCGATCACCCGGACATCGTCGCTCGGCCGTTCGAACGAACGCATCCGGCGCACCCGGGCCTTGACCCCGGTCATGTCGAGCGCACGCTCCACCGCCGCTGCCGAGCCAAGCAGCACCGGAATCGACACCTCGTGTACCGAACCGTCCGCGAGGGCCTTGACCGTCACTTCGGGTCCGATTCCCGCAGGATCGCCGATCATGGTCCCGACAACGGGACGCCCTGCTGTTGCTGCCATGGGTGGGTCAGATGCTGTAGACATCGAGCATGGTCTGCGCGAGGTCGTTGATGATCACGGTCTTCTTGCGCTTGATCACATAACTCCTGCCGGCAGGCTCGAGATCATAGAAGGCCGATCCGCTGTAGACGGTTACCGCCCCATCGAGCACGGATGTCACCGTCCACGATGTGCGCGCCCGCACCAGGCCATCGCCTTCTTCCGTCGATAGCAGCGTGAACACGTGCGAAGTGCGCGGCCCGGGCGTGCTTGCCGAGGACCGCCCGGTGCGAATGCGGAAAACCCGATCCTCCAGGCCGCCGCGATTGTGATAATAGATCAGCGAGATTTCGCGCTGCGGATCGGCGGTCAGGCGCTCGCGGTCATCCCACGCCGGCGCCCAGTATTCCGCGTCTTCGGCATAGAGCGACAGCCATGTGTCCCAGTCCTTGTCGTCGAGCGCTACTGCCTCGCGGCCAAGAAAACGGTGAACGGCAAGCCATTGCGTATCGGCAGCCGTCATCGCGCCAACTCCAGGTCGCCCTTGGCAATAAGTTCTGCAGTCTCCTGGTCGATTGCGGTGTTCATCCGGCTGATCCATTCGTCGTGGATTGCGACATAAAGTCCCTCGTCGGCCACCGCCGGGCTGCTCATCACCGCATCCACGGCGAGACCCGCGCCGAATTGACCGGCGTCTTTCTCCCACCGGGTCGCACCGCGCGACATGTCGTTCATCCGGCCTTCGCCGGCACCAAACCCGGCCTGACAGTTGTTGAATTCGGTCAGATCGTCCGGCGTCGCCATGCCGCTTGCATTGAAGAAGTCCTCGTATTGCCGGATCCTCAGGGCCCGTGCCGAGGCGCTTTCACCCACCGGAGCGATGCAATAGGTCGTGACTTCGGTCTCGTCGACGGAGATCGGCTGGATGATCCTGATCTGGGTGCTGGTCTGATCCATCAGGAAGACGTTGGGGAACAGCTGAAGATTCCGGATGCGTTTGTTCATCCACAGCGCCTTTTCCTCGCCATGGGTTTCCTCGATCCAGTCGAGGGCCTCGAAATTCGGCCGATCCCGGAAATTGGCGTAGTCGGCCCAGAGCACTGAATGCCCGTTATGGAAGGAAAACGAGCCGCCGTCCTGCCGGTTGAAATTTGAAAAGTCGATCGCCTTGGTGTCGTTCTTGGAGGCCCCCTCGACCCGACGCATCACCGTCATGAAGTAATTGGCATGGACCGTTCCGACGTGATACCCGTCCAGACCGTTTTCCACTTGCATCTTCCAGTTGCCGCGATAGCGGTACCGGGTAGCGCCCGGCAGCACCTCCATTTCGCCTTGCTGAGACTGGTCGACCAACAGGTCGATGAACGCCTTCGAACCGGCCAGATATTCCTCGAGCGGCAAGACATCGGGAGACAGGCTTCCGAAGATAAAGCCGCGGTAAATTTCGAGACGGGCGATCCGGGGAAGTCCGAAATCGGCGCGGTTGAAACCAGGCGCATAACCCCCTGCACCTTCTTCCGTGACGTCAAGAAGGTCGCCTGCAGACGAGTAGGTCCAGCCGTGGAAGGGGCACATGAAATTCTTCTTGTTGCCGGCCTTTTCGCGGCAGACCTTGGCGCCGCGGTGGGCGCAGGCGTTGACCAATCCGCAGACAGTGCCCGTCCTGTCCCGAGTGATGATGACGGGCGTCCGTCCGATCTTGGTCGTCAGGAAATCGTGGGGCTTGGCGACCTGACTTTCATGCGCGAGAAAAATCCAGTTGCGCTCGAAAATATACTTCATCTCGATATCGAACAGCTCGGCATCGGTGAAGGCGGCGCGGTCGATCTGGAAGATTCCCCTAGCCTGGTCTTTCACGAGCCACGACTTCAGTCGCCGTTTGATCGCTTGCAAATCGGCAATCCGACCGACGCGCTTTTCTGCGGCTTCCATAACGCTCCACTCCCAAGATGCGAAAGCCGGATCGGTCGGCTGTCGCTGGATGACCGGGCACCTTGGCGGTGCTCCCAAACGCTGCCCCGCGCCGCCGCCCATCACGGGCGAGTCGCTGGTTTGACGTTCTGCTGCGCATTCCTACACCAACAAATTTCCCGGTGCAACGTATTGCACCATGGAGAATTATCGACTAAATAGGTCGAGTCGGTCGGGTAAACCCGACTACAACACAATTCGGTGATGACGGTCCCGCGCGACGCGGGCCGCGTCTTGGGAGAGAAGGCAAATGGTAGCAGTCACGGAACTCGGTTACCTCGGGTTGACCGTAACAAATCTCGATGCATGGCGCAGTTATGCTGCCGAAGTGGCCGGCATGGAGATTGTCGACGAGGGCGAAGGCGACCGCCTCTACCTGCGCATGGACCAGTGGCATCATCGCATCGTGTTGCATGCCTCCGACTCCGACGATCTTGCCTATCTGGGCTGGCGCGTTGCCGATCCGGTGGAATTCGACGCCATGGTGGCAAAGCTGACCGCCGCCGGAATCTCCTTGACGGTGGCAAGCGAGGCCGAAGCTCGGGAGCGGCGCGTGCTCGGTCTTGCCAAGCTGGCTGATCCGGGTGGGAACCCCACCGAAATTTTTTACGGGCCGCAAGTCGACACCCACAAGCCTTTCCATCCTGGGCGCCCCATGTACGGAAAGTTCGTGACCGGATCGGAAGGAATCGGGCATTGCATCCTGCGTCAGGACGATGTTCCCGCGGCGGCGGCGTTCTACGGACTGCTGGGGCTGCGCGGGTCGGTCGAGTATCACCTGCAGCTGCCCAACGGGATGGTGGCGCAGCCGTACTTCATGCACTGCAACGAGCGGCAGCATTCGGTCGCTTTCGGGCTTGGCCCGATGGAAAAGCGCATCAACCACCTGATGTTCGAATATACCGACCTCGACGATCTCGGCCTCGCGCACGACATTGTGCGGGCGCGCAAGATCGACGTCGCGCTCCAGCTCGGCAAGCATGCAAACGACCAGGCGCTGACCTTCTACTGCGCCAACCCGTCGGGCTGGCTGTGGGAGTTCGGCTGGGGTGCCCGCAAGGCCCCAAGCCAGCAGGAATACTACACCCGCGATATATTCGGTCACGGCAACGAAGCCGCGGGCTACGGAATGGATATTCCCCTCGGCTGATCATCCATTTGATCGCCGGTCCATAACCTAGATTGGAATTGCCAGACGCCATGTCGAACAAATTGCGCCTTTGCCAAGTAGCCTCCGTCAAGGACGGTGAACCGGTCGCGGTCTACCAGGAAAAAATGCCTGCGCTTGCAGTCTACAACGTCGATGGCGAAGTGTTCGTCACCGACAATCTTTGCACCCATGGCAATGCCATGCTGACCGATGGCTACCAGGACGGCACAATTATCGAGTGCCCGTTTCACGGTGGTTCGTTCGACATCGCCACCGGAGCTGCCAAGGCCTTTCCCTGCCAGATCCCCATCAAGACATACCCCGTCACGATCGAAGACGGCTGGGTGTGCATCGATCAACCGAAAGAGAGCGCCTGAATGCTCCTCGACACCCCTTCCCGCTATGAGCTGCAGCAGCTCACTTCCGAGCTCAACGCGCTCTACGCCGAACTCATTGACGATGATCGCTTGGAAGAGTGGCCCGAACTCTTTGTTTCGGACTGCGTTTATACCGTGATCTCGCGCGAGAACTTCGAGCGAAACATGGATTCAGCGGCGATCTATTGCGACAGCCGCGGAATGCTTGTGGATCGCATTGTTTCACTGCGCAAAGCCAATATCTTCCCGGTGCATGCCTACCGTCATATTCTCGGTCCGACCCGGATGGTTTCCACAACGGGAGCACTTGCAAAGACGCAAACCAATTATGCGGTCCTTATGACCCGTACTGACGGACACACAACAATCTACAATTCGGGCAAGTATATAGACGAGATCGACTTGTCGGGCGAGCGCCCCTTGTTTCGTTCGAAGATCGCCGTTTTCGATACCAACCTCATCGACACGATGATGGTTCGCCCGATTTAGTTCGCGACCAGGATTTTGATCATGACCGACACAGCTCTGCCAGACGAAAATACCTCGAGAACCGCAAACGGAACTGGTCGCCGGGTTCCCTACCGGGTTTTCACCGATCCGGAGTATCACGCGCGCGAGCAGGAAAAGATCTTCCAGGGCGAGGCCTGGTCCTTCGTCGCGCTCGAGGCAGAAGTGCCCGAGGCTGGCGATTTCAAATCAACCTTCATCGGAGAAACCCCGGTCATCGTCACCAGGGCCGCTGATGGCGCCGTTCATGTCGTGGTCAATCGCTGCGCTCATCGCGGGGCACTGGTATGCCGCGAACTGCGCGGCAATCGCCCCAATCTCGAATGTGTTTACCACCAATGGGCCTATGACCTCGCCGGCAATCTGATCGGGGTGCCGTTCCGCCGCGGTCTCAAGGGCCAGGGCGGAATGCCCGGCGATTTCGACATGAAACAGCATGGCCTCAAGCAGTTGCGCGTCGGGATCGTCGGCGGGCTTGTCTTCGCCAGCTTTTCTCAAAGCGTGGTGCCACTGAACGATTTCCTCGGCCCGCTGGTTGTCGAGCATATCAAACGGATCATGCACAAGCCGATCAAGGTTCTGGGCGATCAGCGGCAATATGTTCACGGCAACTGGAAGCTCTATGCCGAGAATACCCGCGATCCCTATCACGCCAGCCTTCTGCACCTGTTCCACAATACGTTCGGGCTCTACCGATCGACCCAGACCGGCAAGTCACTGATGGACAGCGAGAAGCGGCATTCGCTCCTTTATTCCATCGCCGCCAGCAACGACGATGCCGCCGACAAACAGGCCTATGGCGATTCCAGGACTTTCGATACCGAGTTCAAGCTTCAGGACATGTCGCTGCTCAAGGGCCGCCAGGAATTCGATGACGGCATTACCCTGGTTATCCTCGCGGTTTTCCCGAACCTGGTCCTCCAGCAGATTCAGAACACGCTCGCCGTGCGGCAAATCGTGCCAAAGGGACAGGAAGCGTTCGAGCTGGTCTGGACCCACTTCGGTTACGCCGACGACGATGCAGAAATGCAGGCAATCCGGCGCAAGCAGACCAACCTGATCGGTCCGGCCGGCCTGATCTCGATGGAAGACGGCGAAGCGGTGGAAATCGTCCAGAACGCCATTGTCGGCGAACAGCAGGCCACCTCGTTCATCGCGATGGGCGGTGGCCGCGCCGAGGATGCCGACCACCTTGTCACCGAAGGCGCCATTGTCGGCTTCTGGGACAGTTACGAGAAGCTCGTCGGCTTCGGGACCGCACGATGAGCCGCAAGATCGACTTCTATTTCGACTTCATCAGTCCCTTCAGTTACCTCGCGCAGCTGAAGCTCCCGGAAATAGCCCGCAAGGCCGGTTGCGAACTCCAATATTGGCCGATCGATATCCCCGAGGCGAAGATTGCGGCGGGGAACTACGGCCCGTCCAATCGCGAGGTGGTTCCGAAAATCAAGGTGATGATGGCGGACCTCAACCGGTGGGCCCACAAATATGACGCTCCCTTGCGTTTTCCGGCCAGCTTTGCCTGCAAGGACTGGAACTGCGCCACGCTCTACGCGCGCGAGCAGGGCAAAGCGGAAGCATACGTCGCTGCCGCTTACAATCTGATCTGGGGGCAGGGAATCGACCCAAGCGACCGCGAAGAACTGCGCGCCTGTGCAACAGAAGCTGGACTCGATCCAGAGGCGTTGACAGCCTTCGTGGACTCTTCACTTGGCCAGAATGAATATCGCAAGGCTCGCAGCCTAGCCTATCAGCGGGGAGTCTTCGGCGCGCCGTTAATGTTTGTCGACGATCAAATATTCTGGGGCAATGATCGTCTCGACTTTCTGCAGGAGTATCTATCTCAACAGAAGTAATTCTTAGAATAAGAAAATGCGGCGAGGGGAGAGGGAATGAAAGAACTTCAGATTAACTTGTTCGTAACTGCGGCTGCCGTCCTTGTGCAATCGCTTGTTCCTAGTGGTTTCCGCCTGACATAAGAGTCCGGTTCGGGATTCCCTTTGTTGCGTTCGCATGCGAGTCTGGCGCATGCGCACAGGAATATCGTTCAC
>NZ_JACIEU010000014.1 GCF_014197035.1 Sphingobium scionense
TCGATCAGCGAACGCCCCGCCTGTGTCGAGGACCGCGCCATTCCCGGTCACTGGGAAGGCGATCTGATCGGCGGCACGAAGAACAGCTACATCGCCACGCTGGTCGAACGCCATTCGCGCTATGTGATGCTGGTCAAGGTCGCCAACAAGGATACAAGGAGCGTCGTGTCGGCGCTGATCAGGCAGACGCAGCGTTTGCCGCGCGAACTCTACAAGTCGCTCACCTGGGATCGCGGCAAGGAACTGGCCGACCACCCGCGCCTCTCACTGGCTACCGATGTCGAAGTCTATTTCTGCGATCCGCAATCGCCCTGGCAGCGCGGCTCCAACGAAAACACCAATCGTCTGCTGCGGCAATATTTCCCCAGAGGAACAGATCTGTCGTTATGCAGCCAGGCCAAACTGAGTGCCGTTGCCCGGCAACTCAACGAACGACCCAGGAAAACGCTCGAATACCAAACACCCGCAGAGCGCTTCCAAGCTTGGCTTGCCGCCACCCGTTGAACCCACCGTGGAAAGCCGACATTGAGCAGGCTGCGCTTTCGTGCGATCAGACGCACATGAAGTCTTCGCCAATTATCGCTACGGCTCAGGAATTTCTCGCGACTGTATGGGATGGGAACCCTCCCAGCGATGACACTTTGTTGAAAGCGTTAGACCGGCTCGTCGCTGCGTATCATGAGACCCCACGTGGCGATGTTACGGATGCAGAGATCGACGCGCCGCGACAGGATGGCGCGTCCCTCTACCGACAAGTGGCCGAACGCTTCCCGCATTTCGGCTATTATCCAGTTGCTGACCCGACCAAACCGCTTGAAGATGCACTGATGACGGCGGACGCCATCGATGATCTAGCAGACCTAACGCTGGATATGCGCGAAGTGATTTGGTTCGCAGAGCATGTGAGCATCGATGACGCGCACTTTGCGTTTCGGCTTCATCACTTCCACTGGGGTCAGCACGCAAGAGAGCTTTCCATTTTCTTGTGCGGACGGCTCTGGGGGTGAATGTCTGCTACTAGGGCGATTGTTCCGAGCGATTTTTCTCCGCGTAGCGTCAGCTATCACCGGTCATGTTTCCGAAACCGGACCGTCTGCGAACCACCCATCTTGGCCATTTAGCTGGCATCGTGTCGATGCTGCTCCAGATCCGGGGCAGTCGCGCCCATGGCTTCGGATGTTGTTTGCCCCGCTCCAGGGACGCTGGCCTTCGGCTTCGTGACTGCGGAAGCTGCTATTTCTTCGGGAACAGCAGGGTGAAGATCATGCGGATGCCCCATTCGGGGCCACCATCGGGCGAGACGGCATAATATTTGCCGCCCAGGCCGACCTGCACCGCCTGGTCGCCGACCTTGGTCAGTTGCGTCACGCTGAGGTTGACCGGCACCAACCAATCCTTGCCCTTCCAGTCATAGGCGGCCTCGGCATTGATGGCATAAGTGGTCGCATGCGTGGTGGTGTGGCTGAAGAAGGGCTGCATGAAGCTGGCGCTGACGTCGGAACGGTCATCCTTGCCGGCGATCGACCAAATATGGTTGCCGAGGAAACCGACCGTATTCTGCCCCATCTGCTTGAGCAGCACCACGGTCGGGCCGGCGCCCCATTTGTCGCCGCCCAGATAGCGGTCGGTCGCCGAGGGATAGAGGATGGCCGGTCCCACGCCCCAGATGATGCCCTTGTTCGCCTTGGGCGAGAAGAAGAAGCTCTGGGTGATGTCACCCAGGCCAAAGGCATCCGTGCCCGGCCCCTGATAGGCATTCTGGGTCACCACCGGCACGATGGTGCGCACGATCATGTTCCAGTCCTTGCCGACGCTGATCGGCACCACCGGCTGGATGTTGAGCGTCGACTTGATACCATCATCCCCGGCACCGAAGTCGAGATTTTCCTGGAACGGCACGCTGATCAGCGAGGCGACCGGGTTAGACAATTGCAGCGCCAGATCCTGGTCGCTGCCGCCCGCTGGCGGTGGCCCGGAGGTGATGGCAGGCGCTGCCGGCGATCCCGCATCCTGCGCGATCGCCGGCAGCGGCGCCATGGCGGACAGGCCGGCGAGCCAGGCGATCTTCCGAGTATATCCGGTCTGCATGGTCGAGCGCCCTTCCCCTTTCGAACATTCTGCGCAGGAGCAGAATGACCGGATCGAGGGCATGAGCCAATCGCGGGCTTTGCGTAGATCGGGCAGGAATAATCCCTAGGGCCGCTCGTCCCAGCGCAGCAACCGAACCTGCCCCGGCGCATCGACGATCAGTTCGCCAAAGGCCCCGGTGCGCAATTTGAGCTGGCCATGGGCAAGGCCCAGCGCCAGCAGGGCGAAGCGGGCCGCGCCATTGCTGGTGACCAGCAGTTCGGCCCCTTCCCCCTCTGTCGCGAACCAGTCGCGCCAGGCGGCGATGCGCGCGGGCGCATCCACCGTCCAGCCATCGGGCACGATCCCGTCCCGGTCCCAGGCGGCGATCGCCGCTTCGCCAAGGCGCGCCATAACCTCCACTTCCGGCTGCCCCTCGTCCGGGCCATGGTCGATCTCGTCGAGCCAGGGCAGGATGGCATCGACCGGATGGTCGAGGGCGTCCGCGATCGGCGCCGCAGTCTGGCGCGCGCGCTGCAGCGGCCCGCTATAGAGGCGCACGATGCCCAGTGACTGGGCCGCGAAATAGCTGGCGAGACGCTGGGCCTGGGCGATGCCGCTGTCGACCAGCGGAATGTCGGTGCCGGCCCCGACCCGGCGTGCGTCGGCGCTGGAGGCGAAGGTGTTGCCGTGGCGGATGACGAAGATGCGCCGGCTCATGACAGGGCCGGCGTCGGGTCTCCATGGGCGGCGATCAGCGCCTCGACCCGCTGGATATCGGCCTCGGTATCGATGCCGCTGCTGTCGAAAACAGGCGGATCGACCGGGACGGTCATGATATCGATGCCCAGTTCCAGAAGCCGCAACTGCTCCAGCCCCTCCAGATTTTCAAGCGCCGTCGGCAGCGCCGCCTCGAACCGGGTAAGCGCGTCATAGGCATAGCCATAGAGGCCGACATGGCGCCAGACCGGGGATATGGGACTGGCCGCGCGCAGCCTGTCCTCGTCACGGATGGCGGGAATGATCGTCTTGGAGAACCAGAGCGCCCGACCATCCGCACCGCGCGCGCAGGTCGTGCCACTGAAGGGCGAGCGTTGCTTATGGTCGCGCAGCGCATCGAGCGCGGCCCAGTCGAGCCCGATCACCGGGGTCGCGACCTGGGCGCCGGCACCCAGCGCCTCGATCACCGCGCCCAGTGCCCCTTCGGGCTGGAAGGGCGAATCGCCCTGGAGGTTGACGATGAAGCGGGGCTGCGTTGCCTGCGCCCGGGCGGCGGCGAGGGCGCGGCCGGAGCCGGTGGCGATCGCGCTGTCGGTCATCACCGCGTGACAGCCGGCCGCCTGCGCATGGGCGGCGATCTCGTCATCATCGGTGGCGACGACCAGATCGACATCCGGCCGTGCACCGATCGCCGTGCGCGCCATCGCGATCGTGCGATGCAGCAGGCTGCGCCCCGCGATCAGGCGCAACGGCTTGCGCGGCAAACGCGAGGAACCCGCCCGCGCCGGAATGACCACCAATATGGTCAGGC
This sequence comes from Sphingobium scionense, assembly GCF_014197035.1. Taxonomy (GTDB): domain Bacteria; phylum Pseudomonadota; class Alphaproteobacteria; order Sphingomonadales; family Sphingomonadaceae; genus Sphingobium; species Sphingobium scionense. The sequence continues at coordinate 3,599 of NZ_JACIEU010000014.1, forward strand.
GACCCCGGCGTGCAGCAAATCGTGCATGTGGAGCGCGCCGACCAGCCGGTCCTTGTCGCACACGAACAGCAAGGTGATGTTCCGCTCGTGCATCAGGCGTAGCGCCTCCGAAGCCAATTCATCGGGTGCGACCGCCAGGGGCGTCGCGGTCATGAAGCGGCCAATGGCATCGGTCAGATTCTGCTTGCCGGTGACCGCCCGACGCAGATCGCCATCCGTGAAAGCGCCGATCAGCTTGCCCCCCCGATCGACCACGGCCGTGCCGCCCAGACGCGCCCTGGTCATTTCGATCGTCGCGTCGAGCAAAGAGGCATCTTCCGGCACCTTTGGCACATCTGCGCCCGCCGCCATCAGTTCCCGCACCTTGACCAACTGCGCGCCCAAGCGGCCCATCGGATGGAATTTATGGAAGTCATCGGCTGAAAAGCCGCGCATTTCCATCAGCGACATCGCCAGCGCGTCACCGAACGCCATCTGCAGCGTTGTGGACGTCGTCGGCGCGAGCATGTTCGGACAGGCTTCGCGCACTTCCGGCATCAGGATGCAGATGTCGGCCGCTTCAGCGACCGTGCTCTGCGTTCTTGCCGTCAGTCCGATCAGCGGAATGGCGAAACGCTTGCAATATTGGATGATCGGGCCAAGTTCGGTGGATTCACCGGAATGCGACAGCATCAGCACGACATCATCAGGCGTGACCATGCCCAGATCGCCATGCCCGGCATCGGCCGGATGCAGGAACAGCGCCGGCGTGCCGGTGGACGTCAAGGTCGCGGTCATCTTCCGTGCGACGATGCCGCTCTTGCCGATGCCTGTAACGATCACCCGACCGCGCACATTCATGATGACGCCGACCAACCGAAGGAAGGTCGCCGCAAATTCCCGATCCGCAAATTTTGCTTCGAGAATATTCAAACCCCGGGCCGCGAGGGAGAGACTGCTGCACGCTGTCTCCACTATGCGCCCGCCCGAGCCAAACGGTATGATCTTCGATACTGTCGACACGCTTTTTGCCCTTTTCTACCGCGCATCGCCGCCGATATTTTCCGGCTGTCGTTCGCGGCGCGCTGCGCTCATATTAAAGCACAGCGTCCATCCCTTTTTCCGCGACCCACGCCGATCCATAAACCAGCACCGTTGGATGGTCTACGCCGTTTCAGGCACTTATGGCAATCCTCTTCGCACCTGCGGAATGGCAACGCTCGCGAGATTATCGTTCAGTGCCACCAATCCCGCGAGGCAAAACGAGGGATTCCAGAGGCAAAGCGCGGAACCTTTCCGACACTATCCGTTGAAGATTATTGCTGATGATAATCGCGATACCAGGAAACGAATCGCGGCACGCCCGATTCGATACTGGTCACCGGTGCAAAACCGATATCCTGGGCAATAGCACCGATATCGGCAAAGGTTGCGGGAACGTCTCCGGGCTGCATCGGTTGAAAATCAACCTCAGCCTTGCGACCGATCGCCCGCTCAAGCACGGATATGAGGTGCATCAGCTCCTCGGGCTTGTTGTTGCCGATATTGTAGAGCCGATGCGGCGCGCGGCTGCCGCCTGCCTTTATGGCGCCGTCATCGACCGGCGCATGGTCCAGGCAACCGATAATCCCGGCTACGATATCGTCGATATAGGTGAAATCGCGCTGCATCCGGCCATGGTTGAAAACCGGGATCGGTTCGCCGGCGAGAATCTTCTGCGTGAAGATCCACATCGCCATGTCCGGCCGACCCCAGGGGCCATAGACGGTGAAGAAGCGCAGCCCCGTCATCGAAATGCGGAACAGGTGCGCATAGGTTTCGCTCATCAACTCGTCCGCGCGCTTGGTCGCTGCGTAAAGCGAAACCGGGTGATCGGCCCGATCCTCGACGCGAAAGGGCAGCACCTCATTGCCGCCATAGACGGACGAGGAGGAGGCATAGACCAGGTGACGCACCCGCCGTTCCCGCGCCAGTTCGAGCATGTTCACATGGCCGGCGAGGTTGGACTGGACATAGGCGTGGGGATTGATGAGCGAATAGCGCACCCCCGCCTGCGCCCCAAGATGCACGATCGCCTCGATCGCATGGTCGGCCAGGGCGCTGCGCAGCCCCGCCATGTCGGCAAAGTCCAGTTCCAGGAAAGTGAAGAGCTTGCCATGTCTCTGCTGCAGCCAAGCGACGCGATCCCGCTTCAACGAGACCTGATAATAGTCGTTGAGATTGTCGATGCCGATCACGGCCCGCCCGTCGGCGAGCAACCGTTCCGCGACCGACATGCCGATGAAACCAGCTGCGCCGGTTACCAAGATCGTCACATCTTATCTCCTCGATCGGCCGTCCGGACCGTCCACCCCAACCGTCACAGACAATCCCCCAAAGGATGTAAAGGACTTTCCCTCCAAATCCACTCGGTGCATGCTGCTATGCGGTTAATACTTAGGCATTCCCTAATCTTTCCCGGCTAAGGCGAGGCGATGGACATGGCAGCGCACCCATCTCCCCCTTTTGTGCCCGACAGCCTGCCGCTGGCGGCCCTCCGCGCACGCTGGACGACCCTCGCCGCGGAGGCGGCCGAAGCCAATGCCTTTTACGCGCCGGACCTGCTGGCGGCGGCGATCGACCATCTGGCCGGCAATGGCCCCACCGGCAATGGCGACGTGCGCCTGATCGAAGCGCAGGCGGATGGCGAACTGATCGGCCTGCTGCCGGTGACGGTGCAGGCGCGCCATGGCCGGTTGCCGATCGGCTGCGTCGCCAACTGGATGCACGATCATTGCTTCTTCGGCGCGCCGCTGATCCGGCGCGGCCAGGAGATGGCGGCGTGGCGCAGCCTGCTGGCGCAACTGGACGCGGCGGAATGGGCACCGCATTTTCTGCATCTGCGCGGGCTGGACGCAGCCGGCGCCAATGCCGCCGCGCTGGAGGCGCTGTGCGTCGAACAAGGGCGCGGCCGGCGCGAGGTGCATCGCCATGACCGGGCGATGCTGCGATCCGACCTGTCGGCCGATACCTATTGGGACACCCATGTCCGCGCCAAGAAGCGCAAGGAAATCCGGCGATTGCAGAAGCGGTTGGCGGAATTAGGGACGATCGAACAACGGTTGCTGGACGATGGCGCCGACCTGCCGCGCTGGTGCGGCGACTTCCTGGCGCTGGAGGCATCGGGATGGAAGGGCCGCGAGGGCAGCGCGCTGGCGAGCAAGCCGGATGACATCGCTTTCTTCCGCGCCGCCTGCGCCGCCGCCTTTGCCGCGGGCCGGCTGCATTTCCTGCGCATCGACCTGGATGGCCGGGCGATCGCGATGCTGGTCAATTTTCGCCATGGCGACGGCGCCTTTTCCTTCAAGATCGCCTTCGACGAGGAGATGGGCCGCTTTTCGCCCGGCGTGCTGATCGAGATCGCCAATCTATACGCGGTGCAGGATGATCCGGCGATCGGCTGGATGGACAGTTGCGCCGCCGCCGACCATCCGATGATCGACAGCCTGTGGGCCGAGCGCCGCAGCATCGTGCAATATCGTATCGCCCTGCACGGCAAGGGCGCGACGCGCCTGCGCCGGGCAGCGGCCTTTGCATTGGCCGGCGGGGTCGAACGGATCGCCAGCCGCATGAAAGGACAGGAATGACCGTGCATAGCCCGATGGCGCCCGCCACCGACGCGCCGCATTTTTCGGAAAGCGCCCGCGCCGCCTTTGCCGCCGCATATCCCGACCAGCCGACCAAGCTGACGCACGAGTTGGTCGGGCATGAGTTGCTGACGCTGGATGCACTCGCGACGCTGGCCGAGCGGATGCCGGCGCGCGCGGTCGAATATAATCTTGGCAAGCTGCCGCTGGGCGTGCGGCCGGAAGATACGCCATCGAACGGACTGACGCTGGGCGAGACGATCCGGACGATCGAGAGCAATGGCAGCTGGGCGGTGCTGAAGAATGTCGAGCGCGATCCGGCCTATGGCGCGCTGCTGGACGCGGCGCTGGCGGAACTGGAGCCGATCGTCGCGCGCAGCACCGGGCCGATGCTGCACCGAGAGGCGTTCATCTTCCTGACCTCCCCCGGCAGCATCACCCCGTTCCACATGGACCCGGAGCATAATATCCTGCTGCAGATCATGGGGACCAAGGTGATGACCGTGTTCCCGGCGCGCGACGAGGAACTGGTGCCGGCGCAGAAGAGCGAGGCATTCCACAATGGCGGCCATCGCAACCTGATCTGGCAGGACGGATTCAAGGCACGCGGCACCCCCTTCCCGCTCAGCCCCGGCGAGGCCGTCCATGTGCCGGTCAAGGCGCCGCATTTCGTGGAAAATGGCCCCGCCGTGTCGATCAGCCTGTCGATCACCTGGCGATCCGAACGCAGCGTCGCAGAGGGCGAACTGCACAGTTTCAACGCATTGCTGCGCAAGCGCGGCCTGCCGACCGGCGCGGTGAGCGAACGCCCCGAGCAACAGGGCATTCGCCGCTTCGTCTACCGCGTCATGCGGAAGCTGGGCGTTTAAGGATCCTGCGCGCCAGCGCCTCAGCCTCCAGCCGGGGGCTGAAACGCTCGACATGCCACCATTCCAGCGCTTCCTCGCACGTGGAGAGGCTCTGCTTGTAGCGATCCTTGCCGGCGAGCAGCGAATAGAGGCTGAAGGCGCGCGCGGCATAATGGCCGACGGCGGCGGCGTGACAGAGCAGGCCCGGCTTGTCCTTGGCGGTGCGCGGCTGGGCGAAGGCGGACTGATAGTTCATCGCTTGCCCGTCCTGCACGAAGTTGACCAGCAGGCCGATCGGGCCGCCGGCATCGGCAAAGCGCAGAAGTTCGACCGCGCCCGACGGCAGTCCGCGCGCCGCGATGGTGGCGACGAACTGGCGAAAGCCCTGATCGTCCCAGGCATTGTCGGCATGGCGCCCCATGTTGAGCGCGGCCATCTCGTCCAGCCAGGGGGCGATGTCATCCAGCGTGCCGACAGCGACGTCGGGCAGCGGCCCGCCATGATCCTTCATCGCGCGGCGGATCTGGCTGCGTGTGTTGCTGCTGAGCAGCGAGAGATAGTCGCCGTCGGCGGCGCGCACGGCATCGAGATCGACCTGATAGACGGGCGAGGCATCGACCCGCAGCCTGCGCCGAGCCGGCAGGCCAAGCAACGGCGAATCTGCGGCGATGCCGCTCAGCCGCAACACGCGCCAGTCACGCCGCCGGGCGATGGCATCGAGCGCGGCGGCAACGGCCGCCCCCTCCTGCCCGCGCGCGGCGAGCAGGCCATTATATTCGACATAGGGCCGGTCGATCGCCGGGTTGCCCGACTGGTTGAGACTGAGCGTCGCCACCGGGCCGAGCAGTCGCGGGCGCATCGCATGGCCGAGCAGCGCCAGCGCGACATCCTGTCCGCTTTCATCGGTGACAACGAGCAGGTCGGGCCGCACGCCATAGCTGTCGAGCCAGGCGCCCACCCAGGTCCAGCGCAGGAAGAAGGACGCATCGCTGCGCGCCTCCAGCGCCTGCCAGCGGGCGGCCAGCGCCGACCGATCGGTCGGCAAAGAGAATGTCGCGGTGAACCCCATCGCGCCCCTCTTGTGACAGAGCGGCGCCGGGAATCAAGCCAATGTGCCGGGGTTCAGCCCGCGATACGACGCCGCGGATCGACCGTGCCATCAGCGCGGATGCCGGCGCGGATCAGATCGCGACTCATATGCCCGGTCAGGAAGCGCTGGAGCATCACGAAATCGGCGCGCAGCGACCAGAGCGGATAGCGGAAGGTCGCCGGGCGATTGCGCTCGATCAGCATATGACTGAGCCAGGCAAAACCATAGCCGGCGATCGGCAGCGCGGCGGCCAGCCACCAGCGGCCGGTGACGGAAGCCGTGGCGGCAATAGCGACCACCAGGCTGGTGCCGGCATAATGCATGGCGCGCGTCGCGGGCCGGGCATGTTCCTGCAGATAATAGGGCCAGAAGTCCCGAAACCGGCTGATCTGGGTCATGGGGGCATCCTCTCTGTTATGCCCCATCTTTTAGACGTGGACGTTCAACTTGTTAAGCGCCACGCGCCGCTTGGGCGCAAAGAGGAAATAATCATAGGCCGCGCGGGCCGCCTGGGCCATGATCTGATCGCGCGAGACATGGCCCCGGCTGTCCTTCATCACGAAAACGGTGATCGCGAAGCGGCGGCCATCGGGCAGGCCGATGATGCCGACATCATTGCCGACGCCGTTGAGCGACCCGGTCTTGTGCGCGACCGGGGTGCCGGGCGGCAGCATGCCCGACAGGCGCAGCTTGCCTGTCTCGCAATGGCCCATGATGGTGAAGAGCAGTTGCGTGCTTTCCGGCTTCAACGCCTTGCCCGATTCATAGGCGACCAGCAGTTGGTTCATCGCCAGCGGCGTCGCCGTGTCGCGCGGATCGAGCATGAAGTCCATGTTCGGCAGGTCGCGCACATCGCGCCGCTGGATCACCGGATCGGCGCGGCGGGCGGCGCCGGCATTGCGCTGGAAGGTGCCGGACTGGGGATTGATGCCCATGGCGCGGTAGAGAAGATGCGCGGTGTCGCTGTCGACGCGCAGGCCATGGATGCCGAGGCTGGCGACGAAATCGCTGACCGCCTTCGGCCCGCCGGCGCGGGCGACCAGCACGTCGGTCGCATTATTGTCGCTGCGCGTCAGCATCAGGTCGAGCAACTGGCTGACCGGCAGGGTCGCGCCGGGGCGCGAGAACATCCAGGCGATGCCGCCCTCGCTCGCCAGCGCGGGATCGAGCGCGAGCCGGTCGTCGAGCTTCAGGCTGCCGGCATCGACCAGCGAGAGGATGCGCCCAGCGACCGCAACCTTGTAGGCGCTGGCCATGGGGAAGAGCGTGTCGCCGTTGCGCGACTGGATCTCGCCGGTCTGCAGATCCTGCACCGCGACGCCGACCGTACCGTCCGACAAAGCGGCGAAGCGATCAAACTCCGCCATCAGATGCGCCTCTGCCGTCAGCAGCACCTGCGGTCGGGGCGGCGGGCCGAAGGCATCGGCGCTCGGCAAGGGCGCAAAGAACAGGCCAAGGGCGGCGCAGCTGGCGCCAATTTGACGGAGAGACGGCATGGCCCGTCTGTCGCCCATCATGGGTCGGGTGGCAAGATATTTGATCGTGATTTCACGCATCTGGCGACGGGGTTTGCGCGCGGTTGACGGGTGGACGCCGGGGGTCCATCACGCCCGCCATGAGCGACACCATCAAGCTACACGAGAGCTGGCGCGCGCCGCTGCGCGACCAGTTCGCCAGCCCCTATATGCAGGGCCTGAAACAGTTCATCGAAGCGGAAAAGGCGGCAGGCAAGCGCATCTTTCCCAAGGGGAATGAGTATTTCCGGGCGCTGGACCTGACCCCGCTGGACCAGGTGAAGGTGGTGGTGCTGGGGCAGGATCCCTATCATGGCGAGGGCCAGGCGCACGGCCTGTGCTTTTCGGTCCAGCCCGGCGTGCGGACGCCGCCCTCGCTGGTCAATATCTACAAGGAGCTGGAAAGCGACCTCGGCCTGCCGCGCGCGCGCCACGGCTTCCTGGAGCATTGGGCACAGCAGGGCGTGCTGCTGCTCAACAGCGTGCTGACGGTCGAGATGGGCCGGGCCGCGTCGCACCAGGGCAAGGGATGGGAGACGTTCACCGACGCGATCGTCCGGCTGGTAGCGCAGAAGGAGGAGCCGGTCGTGTTCCTGCTGTGGGGCGCCTATGCCCAGCGCAAGGCCGGCTTCGTCGATTCCGGGCGCCATCTGGTGCTGAAGGCCGCCCATCCTTCGCCGCTGTCGGCGCATAACGGCTTTCTGGGCTGCCGCCATTTCTCGCAGGCCAATGGCTTTCTGGAGGCGAAGGGGCGCGGCGCGATCGACTGGCGACTGCCGGAGCTGGCAGCTTGAGCGGGCCGGCCGTCGCCCTGCTCTATCAGGCGCTGCCGCCGCCGACGATCGACGGGCTGCGCAAGGATGCCAAGCCCGGCGGCTATTCCGATGGCGGGGCGGATATCGGCTTTGCATTGAAGGGGCTGGGCCGCACGGTCGTGACGCCAATGCCCGCGCCCGATCCTGCACAGGCGATGCATTGGGTGTTCCCCGACACGGCCGACGGCATAGCAGCCGCGATCGCGGCCGGCGCCGACACGATCTGGGCCAATACCGTGCTGTTCGAGGGACATCCGATCGAGGCCGTGATGGGCCAGGTAGCGATCGTCGGCCAGACGCCGGCCGCCACGCAGAAGTTCGACGACAAGTTCGCGACCAACCGGATGCTGGAACAGGCCGGCCTGCCGGTGGCGCGCGGCTTTTTGCTGGCCGATCGGCCGAGCGAAGGCGTCCATGCGCTGGCCGATGTCGGGCAGGTTCTGGCCGATCTGGCCATTCCCTTCCCGCTGATCGTCAAGCCGGTGCGCGGCCGGGGCAGCCAGGGCGTGACGCTGGTGCGCGACGCCGATGCGCTGAACGCCGCGGCCCGCAGCCTGATCGACGAGGGCAAGTTCGGCACGCTGCTGATGGTCGAGGAATTTCTGGGCGGGGAGGAAATGACCATCACCGTCCTGCCGCCCGCCGCGCCGCGCCCGTCAGGCGAAAAGGGCGACCGGCATTTCGCGCTGCGCCCGGTGCTGCGCTTCGACCAGAAGGACGGTGTCGCCCCCTATAATGGCGATGTCGCGGTGACGCAGAACAGCGTCGCGATCGGCCCGGAACGGATGGAAGAAGCGCCATTACTGGCGATGCTGGACGCCTGTGTAAAGGCGGCCGAACTGGTGGAATCGCGCGCGGTGATCCGCATCGACTGTCGCGCAGATGCCAGCGGTCAGTTCAAGCTATTCGACCTCAACATGAAGCCGAACATGACCGGGGCGGGCCGGCCGGGCCGCGACGACCAGGATTGCCTGTCGGCGATCGCCGCGGGGGCCGATGGCTGGTCCTATGCCCGGATGCTGGATGCGATGCTGGCGGCTGCCTGGAAATAGCGCCGCCGAATCCAGCCCCCAGAATCATTGAGGCCCGGTCCCGCTTGCGCGGGCCGGACCCCTTCCCTCTCCAAACCGGAAAGTGGAAAATCAGCCGTCGTAATCGCCGCCGATATTCTGGTTGCGCGGCGGCGCCGCAGCGGTCAGGCGCAGGGCCTCCGCCGACTGGGCGATCGAACCGATTTCATCGGGCGTATCGTCATCGTCAATCTGGACCTTCTGCAGCGACGCAACGACCGAATCATGCAGGTCGGCGGGCAGAACGGTTTCCTCGGCGATTTCGCGCAGGGCGACGACCGGATTCTTGTCGCGGTCACGCTCGAGCGTCAGCTCGGCGCCACCGGAAATTTCACGCGCGCGCTGGGCGGCGAGCAGGACGAGATCGAAACGGTTGGTAACCTTGTCGACGCAATCTTCGACGGTGACGCGGGCCAATCGGGCCTCCTGAAAAATCAATAGGGAATCTTGAACTTGGCGCCTAGCAGCGATGGCCTGTCGAGTCAATGAAAAGCCCATAAAGCCATGGCGCACCGCGCCAAAGCAGCGCATGAAGGGACCATGGCGTCGCGACACCAGGAAGCCCCGACCAGCCCGATCAGCGTCACGCTGAACGGCAATCGACTGACCGTCATCGAGGAAGGCGCGATGCTGCGCGATGCGCTGGTCGCCCTGATCGATGGCGCGCGCACGAGCCTGAAACTCTATTATTATATCTTTGCCGACGATGGCAGCGGCCGGTTGATCTGCGAGCGTCTGGTGGCGGCGCGGGCGCGCGGCGTGGCCGTGACGCTGATGATCGACGGCTTCGGGTCGTCCGATACCCCCGATAGCCTGTTCGCCCCGCTGATCGCGGCGGGCGGCCATTTCGGCCGGTTCGGGACGCGCCGATCGACCCGCTATCTGATCCGCAACCATCAGAAGATCGCACTGGCCGACGACAAGCGGCTGATGATCGGCGGCTTCAATGTCGAGGATGGCTATTTCGGCATACCCGCCGACGATTGCTGGCGCGACCTGGGGATGCTGCTGGAAGGGCCGCAGGCCGAGGCGATGGCGCGCTGGTATGGCCAGCTATGGCGTTGGGTCACGAGCAAGGGGCAAAGGTTCCGCAGCCTGCGGGCGATGGTGCGGCACTGGCATCCCTCGCTGCATCATGATCCGGCCGATCCGTTCCGCTGGCTGATCGGCGGGCCGACCCGACGGCTGAGCCCGTGGGCGCAGGTGGTGAAGCATGACATGGACCGGGCGCAGCGGCTGGACATGGTCGAGGCCTATTTCTCGCCCGGCCGGGGCATGATGAAGCGGATCGCCCGCGCCGCCCGGCGCAAGGGCGCGCGCCTGATCCTGCCGGCCCTGTCGGACAATGGCGCGACGATCGCGGCGGCGCGGCTGCTCTATGGTCCGCTGCTGCGGCGCGGGGTCGAGATATATGAATATCAGCCCTGCAAGCTGCACATGAAGCTGATCGTGATCGACAATGCGGTCTATATCGGATCGGCCAATTTCGACATGCGCAGCCTGTTCCTGAACCTGGAGCTGATGCTGCGGGTGGAGGATGCCGGCTTTGCCGAAGCGATGCGCGGCTTCATCACCCAGCGGACGGGCGAGAGCCGGCAGATTTCGCTGGAAACCTATCGCGCCAGCCGCACCGGCCTGACGCTGATCAAGCAGTGGATCAGCTATCTGCTGGTCGGCGTGCTGGACTATACCGTCACGCGGCGGCTGAATTTTCGCGATCCCGACGCGGATTGAGCGGAACATCGGGGGCGATGTTGCGGCGCAGGCTGGTGAGCGCCAGCAGCGCCAGCCGCCGATCATCGACCGCGCCGCTCCGGCCGATGGCGGCAAGTGCGGTGTCGATGGCGCGCACCAGCGCGGGATCGGGATCGCCCTGCCCCCTGGCGCCAAGCCGATCGAAATGCTGGCGCACCCGCCCCAGCACCACATCGAGCAGGCGATCGTCGCGGGTAGTGGCGCGAATCCGGAAGCGGTGGAGATCGTCGAGCGACATGCCCACGCGCGTGTCGCGCAATATATCGAGCAAGGGCGTGGTGGTGTCGCGGCCCAACTCGGCAAGGCGCGGGGTCAGCAGGCCGATACGGTCGAGCATGGTGTTGATCCATTTGACCGTGTCGGGCTGCTGGCGCGGATCGGTGCGCAGGGCAAGATCGCGCCAGCCCGCCCGGAGCAGGCGCAGCGCGGATTGTTCGGCGCCCACGGCGCGAACCATCTTGAGCGCCCAGACCGCGAGCAAGGCGCCCAGCATCTGGGCAATGGCGGCATTGGCGAAACTGTCGAACTGCCCGGTGTAATAGCCATCGAGGCCCATCAGGCCGGGTAGCGAGAGGATCATGCCGATCGCCATCGCCGCCAGCCGCCGCCGCACCATCATCGCGCCAACCAGCAGGAAGGCCGGCGCCAGCACCGCGACCAGCACCGGGAAGTCGGACACGCGCGGCAGGATGGCGAAAGCATAGGGCGCGGCCACCAGCACCGCGCAACAGGTGCCCTGCCACACTTTCCAGGCGGCGGGCGCGGGATCGTCCATATTGCTGAACAGGGCACAGGTGATGCTGGCGATGACCACCGCCCCTGCCCCGGCCGGCCAGGCCGATGCGATCCAGAGCAGGCAGCCGATCAGCACGGTGAGGCTGGTCGCCAGCGCGCCGCGCAGCGCCAGGCCATAGTCGCGGTGCAGGACGCGGCGGCGGGCGTTGCGGATCGCTTCCCGCGCGGGCGGTGACAGGGGGATGCGGTCGGCGCCCATCGCTGCCTGCAATTCGCGGCAGATGGCATGGACGGCGACCAGTTCGGCCAGCCGGTCGAGCATGCTGAGTTGTAATGCCGCGTGCCAGGCGAAGGGCAAGCGGCAATCGGGCTCGCAAGCGCGTGCCCGCGCGCGCAACGCTTCTGGCGAGGCCCCCTCCCCGTCAGGCGCGTCCAGCCAGGCGACGACATCGTTCAGCAGGACATGGACCGCCGGCGGCAGGGCATCGGCGCGCTGCAACTGGCGACAGCGATCCTCGACCGCGCTGGCCAGCGGCAGCAACAGGCAAAGCTGGGTCTCCAGCGCGCGCAGCACCCCGGCCTTCAGCCGCAGCGCGCTGCTTTCGAACGGCAAATGGGTGGCCAACTGGTGCAGTTCGTGGATGTCGGTCGCCAATTGCCGGCGGTCGCAGGTCACGACCGCATCGCCATGGTCGACCCGCAGGGAATCGCGCGACCAGCGTTCGGCGTCGATCATGATCGCATCGATCCGCGCCTGGAGGCGAGCCGACACGGTGCGCGGGAAGACGAGGCTGTGAACCAGCGTGGCCGAGGCGATGCCGATGCCGATTTCCTGTGCGCGCAGGCTGGCGGCGGTGAAGATCGTCGCCTGCGACTCGACCGCCGGAAAGGCGACGATGCCGGCAGTATAGCCCGCCAACAGGAAGGTATAGGCGCGCGGCGTCCGGTCGAGCAGCGCGACGAAGGTGCAGAGCCCGAGCCACAGCGCCAGCGCAAGCGAGAGAAGTTCGGGGGCATTGCCGAGCAACGGCACCAGCAGGATCGCCACACCCGCGCCGATGACGGTGCCGAGCAGGCGGAACATTGCCTTTGACGACACCGCGCCGGCGAGCGGCTGGGCGACGATATAGGCGGTGATGATCGCCCAATAGGGCCGGTCCAGCCCGATCCGCAGCGCGATATAATAGGCCAGCATCGCCGCGAGAAAGGCCTTGAGCGTGAACAGCGCGTCATGGCCGCCGTAGCGATCGGCCATCCAGCGCGCTTGAGGCAAGGCAGGCGTCACGCGGCACATCCAGCATCATCGGGCGGGGCCAGGCAGGGCGGCGACGCCGGTCGGGAGAATGAAAGCCGGACGCGTCGGCCCGCTACGCCGGATCGGGCGCGCATTGCTGGAGCTTCAGGCAAGCCCTCTATGCGCCTGTCCATGTGGCGAAACAATATGAGCCCAAGGCACAGTCATTGTGCATGACATGCACAACCAAACAGGGCCAGCGGGCATCAATCATCCCCTTGCCGCCGCCCCCGGCTTTCTGCACAGTCGCGCCGCCCAGCCGGGCCAGGGAGACGCATTTCCAAGCGTCGCACAATCAGAACAAGGACATCGCCCCATGCCATCCCGTCGCTTAGTTGCCGCCTTGCCCGCCGCCGCGCTGCTGGCCGCCAGCCTCAGCCCGCTGCACGCCGCCACCGCGGCCGATACGCAGGCCCGCGCCGGCGAGGCCGCCTTCCGCACCCTCTACAAGGAACTGGTGGAGACCGATTCGAGCTGGCCCAATGGCAGCTGCACCGTGGCCGCCGAACAGATTGCGACGCGGCTGAAGGCGGCGGGCTATGCCGATGGCGACCTCAATGTCGTGGTCGATCCGGTCCATCCCAAGGAAGGCAATCTGACCGCCATATTGCGCGGTTCCGATGCCAAGCTGCCCGCGCTGCTGCTGCTCGCCCATATCGACGTGGTCGCGGCCAAGCGTGCCGACTGGACCCGCGATCCCTTCACCCTGATCGAGGAAGGCGGCTATTTCTATGGCCGGGGCACGTCGGACGACAAGGCGATGGCGGCGAGCTTCGCCGACGCGATGATCCGCTTCAAGCAGGAAGGCTACAAGCCCAAGCGCACGATCAAGATGGCGCTGACCTGTGGCGAGGAAACGGAGAAGGCGCTGAACGGCGTCGAATATCTGCTGAAGAACAAGCCCGATGCGATGGCGGCCGGATGGGCGCTCAACGAAGGCGGCGGCGGGTCGCTGGACGAAAATGGCAAGCCGGTCAGCCATGGCGTGCAGGCGGGCGAGAAGGTCTATCAGGACTTCACCTTCACCGCGACCGCGCCGGGCGGGCATAGTTCGCGCCAGGAACCGCATTTCAACGCGATCGGCTGGATGGCGCAAGCGCTCGCCAACGTGAACGCCTATGATTTCCCGGTGAACCTGACCCCGGCGGCCAAGGCCTATTTCGGCGCGTCGGCGCCGCTCTATCCCAAGCTGTCGCAGCCGATGGCGGCGGTCGGCGCGGGCAAGGCGACCGAGGCGGACTATGCCGCGATCTCGGCCGCCAATCCGAGCTGGAACGCTACCCTGCGCACCACCTGCATCCCGACGCTGATCAATGGCGGCCATGCCCCCAATGCCCAGCCCCAGTCGGTGACCGCGAACGTCAATTGCCGCATCATTCCGGGCGAGGATGTCGAGGCGGTGCGCGCGAAGCTGGCGCAGATAGGCGGCGACGAGAAGGCCAAGGTGACGCTCGCCGATCCGCCGCAGCCCAAATCGTCGGCGCCGCAGCTGACGCCGCAGATCATGGCGCCGATCGAGGCGCTGACCAAGGAAATGTGGCCGGGCGTGCCGGTGATCCCGCGGCTTGCCACCGGAGCGACCGACGGGCGCTTCACCAATGCGGCGGGCATCCCCACCTATGGCGTGTCGGGCATGTTCGCCGATCCCGACGGCCAGGGGGTCCATGGCCTCAATGAGCGCATCCGCGTGAAGTCGCTGCTCGACGGCCGCGCCTTCCTCTATCGCCTGACCAAGGCCTATACGCAGTAATGCGAAAAGGGCTGGCCCGGATGACCGGACCAGCCCTTTTATATTCGGGTCAGCGCGCGCGGATCAGCGGCCGCTGCTGCCCAGCACCCGGACTTCGCCGACCGGATAGCCCTTCTCGGCCATTTCCTTGGCATAATCGCCGCGGGCATCGGCCAGTTCGGTGCGATATTCTTCCCAAGCGTCGCGATTATCCTCCGCATCGCTGGAATGGCGCAGATCCTTGGTCAGTTCCTTGCGCGCCTCGGCCAGGTCTGTCTGGTAATTGAACCAATAGTTGTTCTCGACGCCGGCGATCGGCGCGTCATAGACAAGCTGATCCTCGACCGACGCCAGTTGTTCTTCATAACTCACCGGCCCTTCACCCGGAGCCGGGCCACGCGCCTGGGGCTGGGCCATGGCGGCGATCGGGGTCATGCCGACCATGGCGATGGCGGTCAGAAGCATCGAACGGTTCATGACGTTTCTCCTCTTTCCTCATCGAACCTGCGGCAATAACGCACCGGGACCGGCATTTTGCGCCTGAACGGATGTGCAGAATGGACGAAGCGAGGCGCGGCGGCGATGGATCGCAGCGCGCAAGAAGGCCAAAATTCGGGCTTTTCCGCCTTATTTTCAGGCGATTGGGATCAGATCAGCGGATCACCAGATAGAAGGTCGCTGGCGCGCTGCCGCCATTCTCGATCTCGATCGCATAGCGTTCGGTGAACAGCGGCAGCCAAGCGCAATCGGCCTGCGGTGCGGCCACCGGCTTGGCGCAGAGCGTACCGCCATCGGCATTGCGCACCCGGACCGACAGGGATGCGGCCACACCAGTGGCGCGCGCGACCGAAATCTGCGCCCGCTGACCGGCGAGGAAAAGCTGGCGCAGCGTCACCCGCCCGCCCGCCGCCAGCGAACCGCGACGATAGGCGGGGCCGAGCGCGCGGCCGCGATAGACCGGTCCGGCATGGACAGCGCCGGCTGCCTGCGCCTGCTGCGACCAGAGGATGGACAGGTCATCCTGCCCCTCGGCCGGGCGCGCGCCGAGCAGGTTCAGATTGTCGGCCGCCGCCGCGAGCGCGGCTTGATCGCCCCTCGCCTGCGCCAGGTCACCCTCGGCCAGGGTGCGCATCAGCGCATCGGTCGGCATCGGCTCCTCGACCACTGCGACCGGACCGACGCCCAGCATCAGGAGGGGCAGGAATAGCCTAATCATCCGTCATCTCCGGCTGGACGACGAAGCGGGCGCCGGGCGCGGCATCCTCGACATGGATGGTCAGGCCATGGCGTTCGGCGATCGCACGGGCCAGCGCCAGGCCCAGCCCATGGCCGCTGCCGGGCGACGGATCGAGCCGGACATAGCGGTCGAAGATCAGTTCGCGCGCGTCGGCCGGAATGCCTCGGCCATTATCCTGCACGATGATCAGTGGGCCGGGCGCCAGGCTGAGCAGCACGCTACCCCCGCGCGGCACATATTTGAACGCATTGTCGAGCAGGTTGGACAAGAGCCGGGTGATCTGCATCGGATCGGCCCGGAAGGATATGCCCGGCGCCACCATCGCGTTGAAGGCAATGCCCAGTTCCTCCGCGCTGGCGCCATACAGGTCCGCCAGATTGTCGGTGATCTCACTAAGATCGACATCGGCCAGACCCCGGCGATCGCCGCGCAGCGCCTGCGTGCCGGCAATGTCGAGCAGGGAATCGAGCAATCGCACGACGCTGCGAATCTCGTCGCGCGACCGGCCCAGGGTGCGCAACAGCCCCTCATCCCCGGTCCGCTCCATCGCTTTCAGAATACGCGTGTCGAGATGCATCAGCGGCGTGCGGATTTCATGCGCTGTCTGATCCGACACGGAGCGCTGGGCCTCCATCAGCCACTGCACCTGATCCAGCATCGCATTGGTATTGGCGGCCAGTTCGGCCAGTTCGTCGCTTGCCCCGGTGGCGCGTGCGCGCACGGCGATGTCGCCGGCGCGCACCGCGTCGAAGACATGATTGATCCGTTCGACCCGGCGCCGCAAGCGGCGCGCCGCGAAATGACCAGCCGCAAGACTGAGCAGGGCGACGATGGCCCCGGCAATGGCAAAGGCGATGGCGAGCCGGGTCTGCAGCGCCTGCGCCCGATGATTGCTGCGCCCGACGATCAGCCTGGTATCGGGGCCAAGCAGCGTGGCCCGCGCAAACACCCTCGTGCCACCGGGCAGGCGAATCAACCGCGCCTCGGACACTTCGGACGCAAGCGCCGGCCAATGATCGATATTGCCCGCCACCCGGCGCCCGGCCGCATCGGCGAGCAGATAATAGGCCTTTTCGCTGTCGCCCCGTTCCATCGCCAGCCGATCGGCGATGCGTGCCCTCAATTCTGTCTCGCCACTGCTGACATAGATGTCGGCGAGGCCCGCCAGATCGGTATCGACCTCTCGCCCCAGCATCATCCGCCCGTCAGTCTCGACAATCTTTTCGACCACCAGGAACAGCACCAGCGTGGATGCCAGGCTGACCAGCAGGGCCGACAGCGTGACCCGGCCGAAGACCGAGCGCAGCAGACCGAACCTAGCCATGGGCGGCGATCAGCCGATAGCCGGTGCCCCAGACCGTCTCCAGCACAGCGCTGTCGAACCCTTCCTCGAGCTTGCGGCGCAGGCGACCGACATTGACGTCGACGACATTGGTCTGGGGATCGAAGCTGAGCTTCCACACATGGCGTAGCAGCATCTCACGCGTGACCACTTCGCCGGCATGTTCCATGAGGTATCGGAACAGCGCGAATTCCTTGGGCGACAGCGGCACATGGCGGCCGCCGCGATGGGCCGTGCGCGCCTTCACATGGCATTCCAGGTCGCCGAACAGCAGCACCGAATCCTGCTGCAACCGCCCGGCCCGACGCCACAAAGCACGCACGCGGGCGACCAGTTCGTCAGGCTCGAAGGGCTTGGCCATATAGTCATCGACGCCGCTTTCCAGCCCCTCGACCCGATGCTCGCTGCGGCCAAGCGCGGACAGCATCAGCACCGGCGCCTCAATCCCGGCGACGCGCATGCGCGTTACCACGTCGATGCCCGAAAGATGCGGCAGGGTGCGATCAAGGATGATGACATGATAGCGCCCCGATGCAGCGCGCTTAAGCCCTTCCGCGCCATCCTCGGCCAGGTCAATGACCATGCCGGCGCGGACCAGTATTTCGGCGATATTGGCGCGGGCCGCCGGGTCATCTTCCACCAGCAGCACGGAAATCGGGTCGGTTTGCGCCATCTTCACCGCCTGTCAGATAGCGCGAACGGCCGCCAGTGACAAAGCCTGTTAAGGCGTTCACTGGCGGCCGTTAAGAAATACAGCCAGATTATCAGATCATTATCAGATCTTGAGCCCCGCGCGCAGCATCAGCGCACCGATGATCAGCAGATAGACGCCGAAAATCTTCTTCAGTGGCCCTGCGGGCAGGCTATGGGCGGCGGCCACGCCCAGCGGCGCGGTCAGCATCGACATCGATGCGATCGCTATCGTCGCGGGGATGTTGATATAGCCCAGCGAACCCCAGGGCAGGCCGCCTTCGCGGAAGCCGATGATGGCAAAGCCAATGGTGGTCGGGATGGCGATCAGCGTGCCGATGCCCGATGCGGTAGCGATGGCGCGGTGGATGGTGCGGCCGCACAGCGTCATCGTCATGATGGCAATGGTGCCGCCGCCAATGCCCAGCAGCGAGGAAAAGGTGCCCAACCCGCCTGCAATGCCGATGCGCGCCAGCCCCGACGGCATCTGGTCGCTGATCACCTTGCCGTTCAGCACCGGGATCAGGAAGTTGAGCGACATCAGGATGACGCCTGCGCCGAAGATCATCTTGAGCGTGCGGCCATCGACATGGCCCGCCAGCACGACGCCCGCGCCGCAGCCCAGAATGATCCAGGGCGCCCATGTCTTGAGGACGTCAAACTCCACCGCCCCGCGCTTGGAATGCGCCAGCAGCGATCGTATGGAGGTCAGGATGATCGTCGCCGCCGACGTGCCGATCGCGACATGGGCGATGCCGTCCTTCGTCCCGCCCAGCAGCGGCAGCACGACCAGCAGCGCCGGCACGACGACGAAGCCGCCACCGATGCCGAAGATGCCGGCGGCAAAGCCGGCGAGCAGGCCGGCGGCCAGCATGGCAACCAGCGGCACGAGCCAGGTCATGATATCACCGGACATCAGCACGCCCCCTTCTGCAGTGCGCGACAGGCGCGCAGAATGGAGCGTTCGCCTTTGCGGATCAAGGCGGCGAATGTAGGGAAATCGACCATGATGTTAAACCATGCCTCTCTTCGGCGGAACCAGGATGCATGGGGGGCATGTGGTCATGTCCCCCTGCCCGACTAGACGAACGAGGTCTTGGAACCCGCAAGAGAATCCGTCCCGATTATTTGACAATTGCGCAACAAATCCCCTGAACGTCGCGGCCATGCCATAAATAAAAAGGACGCCAGCCCCGCAAGGGAGGGCTGACGTCCTTTTGCCCGGCCGCTGTCGGGGCGCCGGGAAATAGAGGCGGGACGATCAGGCGATCGCGTCTTCCGCCGGGGTGTAGGGCAGGCCCAGATCGTCGGCGACGGCCTTGTAGGTGACCTTGCCGTCCCAGACATTGAGGCCGGCGAGCAGGTGCGGATCGCGGCGCAGCGCATCCTTCCAGCCCAGTTCGGCGATGCGCAGCGCATGCGGCAGGGTCACGTTGTTGAGCGCATAGGTGCTGGTGCGGGCGACCGCGCCGGGCATGTTCGCAACGCAATAATGGACGATGCCGTCGATGATGTAGGTCGGGTCGGCATGGGTCGTGGCATGGCTGGTTTCGAAGCAGCCGCCCTGGTCGATCGCGACGTCGACCAGCACCGCGCCCTTCTTCATGGTCTTGAGCATGTCGGCGCTGACCAGCTTGGGCGCGGCGGCGCCCGGAATCAGCACCGCCCCGATCACTAGATCGGCCTCGGCCACGCATTCGGCCAGGTTCGCGCGGTTCGAGAAGCGGGTCTTGGCGCGCGCCTCGAAATACATGCCCAGCTTTTCGAGCACTTCGGGATTGCGGTCGAGAATGGTGACGTCGGCGCCAAGGCCGGCCGCCATCTGCGCCGCGTTGAAGCCGACGACGCCGCCGCCGATCACCACGACCTTGGCCGGCAGAACGCCGGGTACGCCGCCCAGCAACACGCCGCGGCCGCCATGCGCCTTTTCCAGCGCGGTCGCGCCGGCCTGGATCGACATGCGGCCGGCAACCTGGCTCATGGGCTTGAGCAGCGGCAGGCCGCCGCTCGCATCGGTCACGGTTTCATAGGCGATGCAGGTCGCACCTGAGGCGATCAGGTCGCGGGTCTGCTCCGGATCGGGCGCGAGGTGGAGATAGGTGTAGAGGATCTGGCCGGGGCGCAGCATCGCGCGCTCGACCGGCTGGGGCTCCTTCACCTTCACGATCATCTCGGCGCGGGCAAAGACTTCGGCAGCGGTGGCGATGATCGTGGCGCCGGCCCGCTCATAGAGCGTGTCATGCGCGCCGATGCCCTCACCCGCACCGGTCTCGACCAGAACCGCATGGCCATGGGCCGTCAGTTCATGGACGCTCTCGGGGGTCAGGCCGACGCGATATTCGTGATTCTTGATTTCCTTGACGGTGCCGACGATCATGAGACGCTCTCCATTTTGCAGCGGGATGGCCCATCCTGAAAGGACAACGCAGCCCTGCCGGTTGTGGCGCCATCATATCGCCAAGCGGGTGGCGATTGTTCCCTGATTTGCGCTTGCGATCGCCCGCATGCAGGACAATATATCGAAAAATCTTATTTGATCGGGATGACATTGCATGGATCGGTTCGACATCGCGTTGCTGGAGGCGCTGCAGAGCGATTCCCGCCGGTCGATGAACGAACTGGGCGAACAGATCGGCCTCTCCTCCTCCGCCTGTCATCGCCGCATCCGCGCGCTGGAGGATGCCGGCATGATCGAGGGCTATGCCGCCCGGCTCGATCCTGCCGCGCTCGGCCTGACGCTCCAGGCCTTTGTCGAGATTTCGCTGACCAGCCAGAGCCGCGAGGCGATGGAGCGGTTCGAGACGGCGGTCGCCGGCTTCCCGGAAATATTGGAATGCCATCTGATGGCGGGCCAGGCCGACTATCTGCTGCGAGTCGCCGCCGCCGACCTCAAGGGCTTCGACGCGGTCCATCGCGACTGCCTCGCCCGCCTGCCCGGCGTGTCGGCGATCCGCACCAGCTTCGCCATCCGCCGCATCCGCGACTGGCGCGGTTATCGGCTGCGCGACCTTTCCGTTTGATTGTTGGCCACTTCAGGGCGCCAGACGCACCGGAACCGGCGCGTTGCACAGGTCCACGCCGCCCGCCGGCCGGTCGTAGAAATCATCCTTCCGGTTGGCGCGCAGGCGCAGATAGTCGGCGAAGCTGGCCGAGCCGGTATCCATCACCTGGAAGTGCGGGCGCGCCGCTTCCGGCAGATCGCTTGCCAGGCGCACCGACACGATCGGCAGCTTGCGTTCGGCGTCGGTATAGAAGCCCAGATCACCACTGCCGCGCGGCAGGCTGGTGAGTGCCGTCATGCCCTCGACGATGCGCCCGACCACGGCGATGTTGCGATCGAGCTGGCGCGGCGCCTGGCCGATCACGGTATAGAGTTCCGCGCCCGTGCCGGCATCGGGCGACATGTTGCGGCCGACGCCGATCATGCCATAGCAGTGCGGCAGCCAGGCGGCGTCCCCGTCGATCGCCACCGGCCAGCCATCAATGAAGCCGGTCGCACGCGCATAGGGATCGGGATAGGGCAGCGGCGTCAGCTTCGCCTTCATGCCCCCAAGCGGCTGGACATAGTCGGCCGGACTGGTCGGCGCGAGGCCGGCGGGCAGCGGCTTCTTCTCGGTCGCGTCGCCCCATTGGACGACATAATTATCCTGCACCCGGTTGATGCTGGTCCCGTCCCACCAATGGGCGGTGGCGAGCGCACGGATATTGGCGACATGGCGCGGGCCGAATTGGGGCGCCAGTTGGATCACCACGCGCTTGCCCCCCTCGATCGTCATCACCAGCAGATCCTGCGCCGGGACGGCGCGCCAGACACTGGCCGGCGCCTGCGCCACGACCGCGCCGGGCGTGGCCGGCGGATCGGCCGCATCGGCAGCGGCAAGGGGCAGGATGGCGATGAAGGGCGCGAGCAGCGCGGCGCGGCGGCGAAGGGTCATGACGCAATCAAACAATTGCCGCGCAAGAAAGTAAAGCACCCCTTGCCTAGTGCGTTATCGCGCGATAGGGAGCCGCCTCCAGTGCGATGGAATATGAACCCGATTCACGCCGCTTACAGCGACGATGGGGTTCCTGCGGAGCGGTGGCCGAGTGGTCGAAGGCGCTCGCCTGGAAAGTGAGTATACGTCAAAAGCGTATCGAGGGTTCGAATCCCTCCCGCTCCGCCACTTCGGAACAACGATGGGCACTCCGCCCGCCGCCGTGGCTACGCCATTGGCGGCCAGCACGCGGAGCAGGTTGCTCTTCGATCCCATGATGCGGACCTCACCGCGATCGACCTCGACCCGCTGCGCCAGGGCGCGAAGATGGTCGCGGCGATAGCCGCCGCCTTCCAGACGGATACGCCGCCGCGCTGTTGACGCGAACTTTCGCAGCGTAGCCGGCGTGATGGCCTGCTGCGCGGAGTTGAGCAGGAGGCCCGAGGCCCGCTCGGCATCCGCCCGCGCCTGGTCGTGGGTCGCCTTTAAGGCGACGATGCGATCCTTGAGCGCCGGGTCATCAAGATCGGCAACCCCGCTTTCGATCGCGTCATAGAGCCGTTTCAGGCGCAGCTCGGTTTCGGCGGATCGCCGGTTTAATTCCGCGATATGCTCGCGGCGCCGGTCGCTGCGTTCCTGCCGACGATCCAGAACCTCGGCCAGCACGTCCTCCAATCGATCGGGATCGAGCAACCGTTCGGCCAGATAGTTTGCGACCAGATCGTCCAGCCGCTCCATCGCAACGGTCATGCCCTCGCAGGCGGTCGCACCCTGCCGCGCCCTCATCGAACAGGTGTAGTAGCGATAGCGGCCGCCCTTCCCGGTGCGAATCGTCATTGCGCCGCCGCACTTCCCGCAATGGATCAGCCCCGTCAGCAGCGTCGGACCGCCGACGACCTGCGGATGGGCGATCTTCGGATTGCGCGCCTTCAAATGCGCCTGCACCGCGTCGAAAGTCGGCTGGTCGATGATCGGCGGAACCTCCACCGCGATCACTTCCTCGGCGGGCTTCAATTCCTTGCTCTTGCCGCGCTTGTTGAACTCGTGACGCCCGATATAGGTCGGCCGGGTCAGCATCCGATGGACCGTGCCGATGCCCCAGCGGCCCCCGTCGCGCGTGAAGATGCGGCGCTCGTTGAGGTGCTTGGTGATCGACTTCACGCCCATCGGGCCGGACGTGCCGTCGCCTTCCAGCGCCAGCTTGAACGCCAGCCGCACCGTGTCGGCATGGATCGGGTCGATCTCCAGCTTCTTCTTCATCTTCGCGCCGCGCTGCTCGGCATCGACGACGCGGTAGCCGATCGGCGGCAGTGAGCCGTTCCAGAAGCCTTGACGCGCATTTTCCTTGAGCGCGCGCAGGACGTGCTTCGCATTCTCCTTCGACTGATATTCGTCGAACAGCGCCATGATCTGCCGCATCATGACGTGCATCGGATCGTCGCCCATTTCCTGGGTGATCGACAGCAGCTTGACGCCGTTCTTGGCGAGCTTTCTGACGTAGAACTCCAGCTCGAAATGGTCGCGGAAGAAGCGAGAGAAGCTGTGCACGACTACCACGTCGAAGGGTGCGGGCTTACTCGTCCCGGCCTCGATCATCCGCTGGAACTCGGGTCGGCGATCATTGGTGGCGGATGCCCCCGCCTCCACGAAGGTATCGACCAGTTCCAGTCCCCGCGACAGGCAATAGGCTTCGCCCTGTTTGCGCTGATCGGGGATCGACACGTCATGCTCGGCCTGCCGCGCCGTCGAGACGCGCAGGTAGAGGGCGGCGCGCAGCGGCACGGTCATGGCAGCGAACTCCTCACATCATCGGCACGGCCCGAACAGCTCGTCGAAAACGTCGCCGAACCATGCCTCAAACACATCCACTTCCCCACTCGTGACCGGCACAGGGTCGGGCCAGTCGTCGGTGACGATCCAGGTCGAAAGATCGTCCTTCGGACTTCGCCCCGCGCAGGGACGGACGCCGCCGACCGGCAGCGCGGCATAGTCGAACAGGTCGTCCGGGCATTCCGCCCGGCGGCGACTGGTGCAACGATGGACTTTGCGGGCAAGGGCCATCCCGACAGGCTGCGTCGCCTCCGTGCCTCATGCAAATCATCTGTCGCGGCGAAGCGCAGATAGGGGCGAAGGGCGGCGCGCTGCATCGTAGCGTTCCGTGCGGCCGTCCTCATCGTCAGTCGTCCGACTCGAAGCTGCGCTCCTCGCGGCAATGCCACAGGCGCAGGATGAAGATCGTCGCGTCCGCGATCTCGTAGCGCAGCTCGTAGTTGCCCACGATGATGCGCCGAACTTCGCGCGGTTCGTAGGCATCCAGCTTCTCGCCGATCCGGGGATAGTCGAGCAGCCGATCCGGTGCCCGCGAGAGCTGCTGCACGACCCGCGCCGCCGCCTCCGGGGCGACCGGGCGCAGATGTTCGTGCAGCCGCACCAGATCCGAGGACGCCTTGCCGGTCCACTTGATCCTCATGCTGAAGGCGGCGGCAGCGGCTTGTCGGTGCCGAGGCTGTCCGCCCATGCGCGCACCGCCTGATGGTCGATCACACGCCCGGCATCGACATCTTCCAGCGCTTCGAGCGTCATCCTGTGACGCTCTTCCTCCTGATCGACCCACGCGGCGAGCGCCTGCTTCATCACCCAGCCGCGCGAGCGTTCAAGCCGCGAAGCCATCGCTTCGACCTTTTCCGCGAGGTGCAATGGGACGTGTGCGGTCAATACTTTCGTCTCGGTAGCCATGTTCATCACCTGATATCAGTCCGATTAAAATATAATCGAAATCGGCTGGAAAAGCAAGTTCAGAGGATGTGACGCCTCCCTGCGGGACCGCCGCTCTATCTCCGCTGCGCTCCGACCGAGCCCCGTCGGGTCTCGTCCCTGTCGGGTGACGATCAGCATGGCGGGGTGGCGCTTGCGCGCCGTTCGGGCAATCCGTCGCGCGGATTGGGGTCTTTTCGGACTGCGGAGATCGGGCCGGGCTGCGCCGCCCGATCGCATTTGGTCGTTCTCTCCCCGTCGATGGGGTGGGCGACGCTTCCCTTTAGGCCCGCCGCGCCGGGCCGCAACGCGCGCAGGCGCGCTTACCTCCTCTGCGTTCCGGTCCTTACGGATGCTGCCCGGCTCCGCCGGCGGGCCTGCCGGTCGCTTCTTCGCCGCCCACCCCATTCCGGGGTGAGTGCGGTTTTTTAGGAGAAGTGTGATGAACGCCGTTACCGAAACCGTAGCCGTCGAGCCTGTGTCGGGCGTCGAAATCTTCGTGCCGCTCGCCAAGCTCAAGAAGTCCCCGCGCAATGCCCGCAAGGTGCCGCATGGGGAGGCCGCCATCGAGGCGCTGGCCGCTTCGATCCAGCACAAGGGGTTAATCCAGAACCTTGTCGTGGAGCCGGAGGTCAAAGACGACGGGACGCCGACCGGCGCCTATTTCGTGACCGCAGGCGAAGGCCGCAGGCTGGCGATGTTGTTGCGCGCCAAGCGTAAGCAGATCAGGAAGTCCGAGCCGGTGCGCTGCTGGTTGGATACGCAGAACGACCCTTCCGAGGTCAGCCTTGACGAAAACGTCACGCGCACCCCGATGCACCCCGCCGACCAGTTCGAGCGGTTTGCGGAGCTTTCACGCGATAAGGGATGGGGCGCGGAAGAGATCGGCGCGCGGTTCGGCGTGTCGGCAGGCGTGGTGAAGCAGCGGCTACGTTTGGGCGCTGTCAGCCCGAAGCTGTTGCAGGTCTATCGCGAGGATGGCCTGACCTTGGACCAGTTGATGGCCTTCGGGATTTCCGAGGACCATGCCCGGCAAGAGCAGGTTTTCGAGGGGTTGCACCATAATCGCGAGCCGTGGATCATTCGGCGCGATATGACCGCCGCCAACGTGCCCGCCGCCGACCGGCGCGCGGTGTTCGTCGGGGCCGACGCCTATGTCGAGGCGGGCGGCAATATCATCCGTGACCTGTTCAGCGAGGACCGGGGCGGGTTCTTCGAGGATGCGGGTTTGCTCGATATGCTCGCGACCGAAAAGCTGCGCGAGATTGCGGGCGAGGTGCAGGCCGAGGGCTGGAAATGGGTCGAGGCCCATATCGACTATCCTCACGCCCACGGGATGCGGCGCTTCTATCCGCAGTCCGTCGCCCTGTCCGACGAGGACGAGGCGCGGCTGGAGGCGCTGTCTGCCGAATATGACGAACTGGCCGAAGGCTATTCGTCCTATGACGAAATGCCCGAGGACACGGCGGCGAAGCTGGAGGCGGTATCCGACGAGATCGACGTGATTGCGGCCAAGCGTTCCGCCTACGACGCCGATGTGATCGCGCATGGCGGGGCGTTCGTCGTGCTGCATCATAACGGCAGCGTTCGGGTCGAGCGTGGGTTTGTGCGGGCCGAGGACGAGGCGTTGGCGGACCCCCAGCCGGAGCCGGAAGAAGGCGACGCGACCGCCCCGGAGATCGGAGAGGACGAACAGCCGGACGACGGTGACGAGGACGTGCAGGATGCCGATGAGGACGAGGAACCGGGCAAGCCGATTTCCGACAGCCTCACCCGCGACCTGTCCGCTCAGCGGACGTTGGCGCTCCGCGTGGCGCTGGCCGAGCAGCCCGATATGGCGCTGATCGCGCTGACCCACACGCTCACCGCACAACTGTTCTACAGCTATGCGGAGGCCGGTTGCCTTGAAGTTCGTCCGACCGTGACCCCCTTGGGGAGCCATGCGGACGGGATCGAGGATACGCCGCTGGCCGCGCGGGCGAGCGAGCAGCACGAGGCATGGGCCGAGCGGATGCCGCGCGACGTGGCGGACCTGTGGGGCTTCATCGTCGGGCTGGACGAGGCGAAGCGGATTGCGCTGCTGGCGCATTGCGCGGCTCGCACCGTCAACGCCCTGCGGCTGCCGTGGGACCGCAAGCCCCGGACGCTGCAAACCGCCGACCGGCTGGCGAGCGCGTTGGCGCTGGACGCGGCGAAGGACTGGACGCCCACGGTGGACAGTTATCTTGGCCGTGTCACCAAGGCGCATATCGTTGAGGCCGTCACCGAAGGCGTGTCGGACGACGCCGCCCGCCGTATCGCGGACATGAAGAAGCCGGACATGGCGCAGGCCGCCGAGCAGCTTCTAGCCGGGACCGGCTGGCTTCCCGCCGTGTTGCGGACTCCGCGGCCGGAGGCAGTGCAGCCCGCGACGGTCGAGGGCGAGGATGCCGAGGCGGTGGAGCAGCCGTCCGAAGCGGAAGACAGTGAAGCGTCCTACGCTGTCGCCGCCGAATAGCGGCAGGGGTCGGGGCCGTGCTGACGGTCCCGGCCTTGCTCCCAAAATTTCGGCCGCGCCCTCTTGGGCGCGGCCCTCTATGCTATGCAGGCCACGCGCTCGCCGGGCCAAGGCCCGGCTCGCTATGGACGGGACACCACCGCGCCTTGCTCATACCAACCGCGCGTGCGCTTCACGATAGCGACCACCGATAGCATCACCGGCACCTCGACCAGCACACCGACGACGGTAGCAAGCGCCGCCCCGGACTGGAGGCCGAACAGCGAGATCGCCGCCGCCACCGCCAACTCGAAGAAATTGGATGCGCCGATCAGCGCGGCCGGTGCCGCCACGCACCACGCCACGCCGAACCGGCGGCTTAGCCAATAGGCCAGCCCCGCGTTGAAATAGACCTGGATCAGAATGGGGACGGCCAACAACGCGATCACCAGCGGTTGCGCGATGATCGCTTCGCCCTGGAATCCGAACAACAACACCAGCGTCGCCAGCAGGGCGACTAGCGAGACCGGACCGAGACGCGACAGCAGTCGGTCGAGCCCGGCCTGTCCGCCGATCGCCAGCGCGCGCCGCCGCACGAGCTGCGCCACGATCACCGGCACGACGATGTAG
This sequence comes from Sphingobium scionense, assembly GCF_014197035.1. Lineage (GTDB taxonomy): Bacteria > Pseudomonadota > Alphaproteobacteria > Sphingomonadales > Sphingomonadaceae > Sphingobium > Sphingobium scionense. The sequence continues at coordinate 31,157 of NZ_JACIEU010000014.1, forward strand.
AGACCGACCGATAGCAGCAGCGTTTCCCACGGCACCGTGATCGAGGCGACGCCGAGCAGCAGCCCGACCAGCGGCGCGAAGGCGAACACCATGATGAGATCGTTCAGCGCCACCTGGCTCAGCGTATAGTTCGGCTCGCCGTCGCACAGGTTCGACCACACGAATACCATCGCCGTGCAGGGCGCTGCGGCGAGCAGGATCAGCCCGGCGATGTAGGAGGAAATTTCCCCTGCCGGTAGCAGCGGCGTGAACAGCCAGCCGATGAACAATGTCCCAAGCAGCGCCATCGAGAAGGGCTTGACCGCCCAGTTGATGAACAGGGTGACGCCGACGCCCTTCCAATGCTGTCGAACGCTTCCGAGCGCGCCGAAGTCGATCTTGAGGAGCATCGGCACGATCATCAGCCAGATCAGCAGCGCGACCACGAGATTGACGCGCGCGACCTCGGCCGACGCGATGGCGCCGAACAGGCCGGGGAGCGCATGGCCGAGCGCGATACCGACGACGATGCAGAGAGCCACCCACAGGCTCAGGTAGCGCTCGAAGAAAGAAATGCCGGGACGGGCCGTCGCGGCGGCGGCGAGCGGAGCGGTGGTCATGGCGCGGGCGATCAGCCGTGGAGCCGGATCATGCGGCATCCCCGCGCCGGCTGCTGGCGCCTTCGCTCTGTCCGATCTCCTGGACATGCGCTTTCAGGGCCATCGTGTCGAGCTGGTCGAACGGCAGGGCAGTGAACAGCTTGATCCGGTTTTCCAGATAGCGCAGCGCCGTCACGAACGCGCGCTCGCGCTCCATCGCGTTGCCCTCGACATGACTCGGATCTTCGATGCCCCAATGCGCCGTCATCGGATGGCCGGGCCAAATCGGGCAGGTTTCGCCGGCCGCGTCATCGCAGACGGTGAATACGAAATCCATCTGCGGCGCGTCGGGCCTGGAAAACTCCTCCCAGCTTTTCGAGCGCAAGCCCTCGGTCGGGTAGCCAATACGTTCGAGCAGCGCGAGGGCATCGGGGTTGATCGCGCCCTTGGGGAAGCTGCCAGCCGAGAAGCCGCGGAAGCGGCCTTCGCCGAGCTTGTTCATCGCGCTTTCGGCGAGAATCGAGCGCGCCGAATTGCCGGTGCAGAGGAACAGCACGTTGAAAATGCGTGTCGTCATTGAACAGCTCCGGGTTGGCAGCAGACGGCCTTGGCGACAACATCGGCCAGCGGCGCGCAGATTTCGGGTTTGCCCGCGCAGCAATCCTCCATGAGGAAGCCAAGCAGGCCAGTCATGCGATCATAATTGGCCGTGTAGATGATCGAGCGGCCTTCGCGCCGCGACGAGATGAGTCCGGAGTGGCCGAGAATGTTGAGGTTGCCCGAGAGCGTCTGTGGGACATGACCGGTCGCCCGCGCGATCTCGCCCGAGGCCATGCCGTCCTTCCCGGCGCGCACCAGCAGGCGGAACACATCGAGACGGCCGGGATGGGCGAGCGCGGAGAGTGCCGCAACGGCAGCGTGTGCGTCCATCAGCAGCACGCCTTGGCCGGCGCCACGACCGGGCCGCAGCAGGCACCGGAAGCCGGTTCCGGCAGCACTTCATCCTCGCCGTAACTGGTCGCCTCGCCGAAGGTGAAGAAGGTTTCCCAGCGCACGCCCGCCGGATCGTGGACCCAGCTCTTGTCGGACTGGGCGTAGCAACAGGTGGTCGCTTCCTGGTCGAACGTCTCGGCACCCGCCGTTTTCAGGCGACCCGCCAACTCGCCCAACTCCTCGGTGCTATCCACCTGGATACCGATATGGTCGATCCCCGTCTCGCGCGCTCGCTCGGAGATTGCGAAGTTGACCTTCGGATCGTCGAGCATCCACTTGGCATAGTCATCCTTCACGACGGCCGGAGCGGCGCCGAACAGCGTCTCGTAGAACTGGATGGACTGCGCGAGATTGGGCACGCTGACGTGCAGATGGATACGCTTCATGGGATTGCTCCTGACGAATCAACGATCCTACGGATATATTCGTAATATGGGATAGTCAATGCGGCAGGTGCGCCCTCGAAAAGCATGATGCCACCGGCTACATCGCCGTGATGGTGGCGCTCGGCGTGTGCGGCACTACGGCTTGGCCCGACATTATCGTTGCTGCGATTCTAGCCGGTCTTGAAATTTCCGGGGGCTTGCAGATCGTTCGGCAAGCAATGACAGAGTTGTGCATGCCGCCATCGTCGCGCGGAGGCGGACAGCCGATGCCGTGAGAAAACGTCTGAAGGTTCTGGTGGATCATCTCCCGCTGCGGGATGGGTGCCGGTTCGCTATTATCGCCTGTTACCACTTCGCCCGCGACTGCGCGGCCTCTCGATTGGCTTGATCTAACCGGGGCCGGCTTCGCCTTGATCGGCTTGGCGCAACGGCGACGCGCGGCTTTTTTCCGCCGCCTTCGGCTTTGCATCGCGAAACAAAAAAGCCGCGCGTCGCCATCCTCCGCTGCGCTCCGGCCGCAAGCGGTGCGCGTCCGATCATCCCCGCTTCACCGATCGCCATCGAGGCCGCGGCGGTCGTGGCCCGAGAGCGAAAGGAACTTTGACATGGCGACCATCGGCACCTTCACCCAGGCGGGCAACGGCTCCTTCACCGGAACCATCAAGACCCTCACTCTTAACGCCAAGGCCACTCTCCGGCCGATCGAGAAGGAGAGCGAGAAAGCCCCCGACTACCGCCTCGCGGTCGGCTCCGTCGAGTGCGGCGCGGGATGGAAGAAGACCAGCCGCGAGAACCGCGACTACATCTCGGTCAAGCTGGACGATCCCGCCTTCCCGGCGCCGATCTACGCCACTCTTTCCGAGACCGAGAGCGCTGGCGAATACGCGCTGATCTGGTCCCGCTGACCCCGACACGGCACCCCGCTCCATTGGAGCGGGGTGCCTTCGTGCGCTTTTTTCGCCGGTTGTCAAAGCGGACGGGCCAGTCGGCCCGGCATGTTGTCAGAGGTGCTTGGGGCGCCGCCCCCAGCGCCCTTCGGAGCGGCTTCCGCCCAGCTTCCTCCACGCTGCGCGTTCCGTGCAGCCGGTTCCCCGCGAAGCTGCCCACTCCGGTTGCACCCCCGGTCTCGCCGACGGGCAGGGTTTCAGCGCGGCGCTCCGCTGCGCGGAAACCCAAGCCCAAGGAGGCCAAAATGCACTACCAGCTTGCCACTCGGTTCGGCCGCAATGCCCATCAGATCAGCGGCCGGGAGCCGCTCGACAACGAGGCGCTGTATCGGCACGTCCCGTCCATCTTCGCCCGCGAGGCGCACGACAGCCGTTCAGATCGCTACGTCTATGTCCCCACCATCGACATCGTGGAGGGGCTGCGCCGGGAAGGATGGTTCCCGTTTTTCGCCGTCCAGTCGGTTCCACGCGACGGCTCGCGCCACGGCCATGCGAAACACATGCTGCGCCTTCGTCGTGACGAGGGAATCGGAAAACCAGAGGCCGCCGAAGTCATCATCGTGAACAGCCATGACGGGACGAGCGCCTACCAGATGTTCGCCGGGATGCTGCGCTTCGTCTGCACCAATTCCATGATTGCGGGCGAGCGGTTCGAGGAGGTCCGCGTTCCACACAAGGGCAATATCGAGCACGACATTATCGAAGGCGTCTATACCGTCGCCGAGGACTTCCCCCGCCTGATCGACGCAAGCGAGGCAATGAAAGAGGTTCGTCTTTCCGAGGACGAACGCCGTTTGCTAGCAGAGGTGAGCCTTGTCGCCCGCTATGGCGACGATGAAAGTCCATTGCGGCCCGAGCAGATCATCGAGCCGCGCCGCCGCGAGGATGTGGACCGCAGCCTGTGGACCACCTTCAACGTCATTCAGGAGAATGTCGTTCGCGGTGGGTTGCAGGGCCGCAAGCGCAACGCCGAGGGCCGTATCCGCCGTGCGCAGACCCGCGCGATCAACGGCATCGACCAGAATGTGACGCTCAACCGCGCACTTTGGACGCTCGCCGAAGGGATGCAGCACCTCAAAGCGGCCTGACCATAGCTGCCGCAGGGCCGGAGTTTCCGGCCCTGCGGCTTTGCCGTTTTCGCGCCGATCCGCTGCACCGGATCGGCGGCGGCCGCGCGTGCCGAAGGTCCGCGCGGCCGCATGAAGTGCGCTCGCCGGGCTAACGCCGGTTCGCGATCTAAAGGGATGTGGTTAGTTGGTTTCGGACTGGTCAGCTTCGGCGAGTAGATCAGCCGGCGTGACGCCTAGTGGGGAGGCCAGATGAAACAAGGTCACAACCGTTGGATTACGGCGACCCCGTTCAAGATCACTGACATATTGCTGGGTAAAACCTGACGTCTCGGCAAAGCGCTCCTGGGTAAAGCCCTTCTCCTTCCTCAGTCTGGCGAAGTTCAGTCCCACGAGGCGGCGCATATCCATGCGCGGCAAGCTGGACGATACACACTATGCGGTTTATCTCATATAAGGTGTATCGACAGCTTCGCACCGCCTCATCGCTGCCAAAGGTGCAGCGAACGATGCAAGACTTGCGCCTATTTGACGTCCGTATTTGGTCTAGTTTTGTTAACGAAAAACATGACGGGAGCGCCATGAGCACCAGCCAATTCGCGGATCGCGCGCCGAACATATCGCAGCTCACCGCCTATGACGAAAGCCATCTCACCGATTATTTGCGCCTGCTCGACGCCGACGAAGAAGGCGCAGACTGGCGCGAAACCGCCGCCTGTATTCTCGGCATCGACGCGGCCGCCGAACCGCGCCGGGCAAAAACAATGCACGACAGTCATCTTGCGCGAGCGCGATGGATGACCGAGGTTGGCTATGCCCATCTGCTCGGATGCGAACGACCGTTAAAACGTTAAGATTTCAATCCCATTCGGTTGCATTCGTTCATCTCTGGCACGGCTTTCGCGGCATGATTGAGCGCAGCCTTCGCGCTATTCGCCCGATATTTCACAGGTGACGCTGAACTTCCTGAAATCCGCTCGAAACGCGGTTGGGAGGATGCAATGCCGACGCCCCAGCGTCGGCGCCCGCGACGCGCCGGCGGTTTGTCCGACGCGCTCGGACGCGCCGACATAGCTGCCGAATTCCTTCGGCGAAACCGCACCTACCGCGCCGAACACACGCAGATGCAGCAGCGCATCGCGAGCGGCGCCGTCGCGAAGGACGCTGCCGAAGCGGCGTTCGCGCGGCGCTGGGGGTTATCCTTTCGCCACGGCGCCGGATGACCTGTCAGAGCCGGTCGTCTGGCGCCCGGAGCTGACCGCTGTCACGGTCATTCTGGACGCCGCGCCGGAGGGATACGAGACCGCCGGCCCGATCGATCCACGCGCGCTCGGCGCGTTGCTCGCCGACTTGGCCGGGATCGATGGACGCCATGTCATTGTCGCCGATGCAGCCGGAGAGCATCGGCTGTGGCTGCGCGACCCGACGCCCGGCCGGCCGCTCGCTGCTGTCATCCCGCTCGACAAGGATTTCCTCACACGCATCGCCAGCCTGCTGCGCTTCCACCGCCGTCTGCTCGGTCGCGCGGCGGGTCCGCTGCCGCGTGGCTGGCCGCTGACCGCCTACCGGCTTGCGCGGCTCGACCTTATGCTCCGCGCGCTCGACCTGCGCGACGGTGGTGCGACCTATCGCGAGATCGCCATCGCGCTGGGGCGCGACGAGGCAGCGCGATTGTCCGCGAGCGACTGGAAAATGTCCGCTTCGCGCTCGTTCGTGGTGCGGCTGGTCCGCGACGGCATCGCGATGATGAACGGCGACTACCGCAAACTGCTCCGTATCCGCTGACCGTTCTCCTCCGGCGACGCCCCGCAGGGGGTGGTCGCATCCGTGCAACCGCACATCTTCATACCCCACCCGGCCGCCTCCGATCTGACAATTACGTCTCCCGCCGCCACCGCCCGCAGGAGCCGTCACTTGTCCGATACGCCCACCAACCTGCCGCCTCGCTTCCTGCGCACGCCGGAGGCCGCGCGCTTTCTTGGCCTCTCGGGACGCACGCTTGAGAAGCACCGCTATTTCGGGACCGGCCCGGCCTACCGGCGGATCGGCGGCCGCGTCGTCTATTCGGTCGATGACCTGCGCGCCTGGGCCGACATCGGCATCAAGCACTCGACCTCCGATCCGGGGCAGAACGATCTCATGCCGCGCGCGAATTCGGCCATCGCGCGGAGCCGGCGATGAGCGGGTCGCCGTCACCTATACGCCACCGCCAGCCTTCCGATGACGGCATGACGCGCGTCGAGCTGACCTGGATCGAGAAGCGGATCGAGCACTGGATCCGGTTCGGCCGCGTCGCCGTGGACGAGATCATGGACCGTCGCCGCCGCACCGTTCGCTTCCGTCCCGGCGCCATCTTCGCGTTCGTCCGCTGGGCGGCGAATGACTATGGCACGGTCAGCTCGCGCATCGACATCGTGCGCGCGGTCGGCACCGGGGAGTCCTTCACGACGCTGCCGTTCGTGCGGCCTGGCGGCGACATCCTGCTCAAGATCGAGGGATGGCCCAAGGTTAGCCAAGTTCTCGCCGCGATCGACGCGACCGAGGCAGCCGGCGTTGATCCTTGCGACGCCGCGCCTGATCATTGGCGGCACGTTCACAACCGCATCGCCGCCGGACATCAGCCGCGGCTCTACACGATCGAGCGCCACCGCGCTTGGCTCAAGCGCCGGGAGATCGAAGGATGACCCGCCGTGGATGGACCATCGCGACGGCTTCCGCCGCGTCGCTGTTCGCCGTGTCGTTCACCGCCGTCGCCGCCCTCAACCCGCTGCCGCGTGTCATCTGGAACGCCAGCGCCAGCGCACCGCTCGGCCTCTACCGAATAGAACCAGACCGCGATCCCTCCGTCGGCACGCTGGTCGCCGTCACGCCGCCCGCGCCGCTCGCGTGGTGGCTGGCCGAGCGCGGCTATCTCGGTGAGCGTGTGCCGTTGTTGAAGCATGTCGCGGCCAAGCCGGGGCAGTTTGTGTGCCGGATCGGCGCCGTCGTGAGCGTCGATGCCCGGCCGGTCGCCGTTGCCCTGGCGCGTGACGGACGAGGTCGGCCGCTGCCGGTCTGGCAGGGCTGCCGCACGCTGCGCGCCCGCGAGCTGTTGATGCTCAATCCCGATCACGCCGACAGCATGGACGGCCGCTATTTCGGCCCGTTGCCGGCCTCGACCGTGCTCGGCCGCGCCACGCCGATCCTCACCCGCGACACCCCCAATGCGCCGCTCACCTGGCGCTGACCCGCTTTCCCAACTGCCAACCCCACAGGAGATCATCATGCAGATCGGCAGCTTCTTCCGCACCACCAACGGCTACGAAGGCATCATCGAGACGGCGACGCTCGACATCCGCATTTCCATCGTTCCCGCCGAGCAGAGCGATGCCGAGAAGGCGCCGGACTGGCGCGTCCACCGTGGCGACAGCGGCGAAGGGCCGGAGATCGGCGCCGGCTGGAACGAAAGCGGTGAACGCGCCGGCGATTACGTCTCGCTGCACATCGACGATCCGGCCTTTGCGCAGCCGCTCCGCGCCGCGCTGTTCCAGAACACGGGCGACAAATCGGCGTGGTCGCTGCGCTGGAACCGTCAGCCGAAGTCGCGCGAGCAGGACTGATCTGATGCGTTCGATCCTCATCCCTGTGTTCGCGGGGAGACCGTCTCATCCCTCCGTCCCGCTCGGTCGCAGGCCGGCCGGCGCGCACAGCGCAGGTCAAGGGCGGCCAACGGCCGGCGCTTCGCGCGCACCCTTTACCGCAGCGAGCACGCTGGCAGGCTGGCGGCGGAGCGGAGTTGGATCTGCGGTGGCGCTCGCCGTCGTGCTGTTGTCCGGCACCGCTCTGTCTGTCCCGGTGATGGCGCAGGAGATGCCGGCCGCGCGATTATCGGCCGTCCATCCATACGCGGATCATGTCGCCGATGCTGCACGGCGGTTCGGCATCCCCGAGGCTTGGATCTGGGCGGTTATGCGCGTCGAGAGCGGCGGCAATTCTCGCGCAGTCTCGCGAGCCGGAGCAATGGGCCTGATGCAGATCATGCCCGCGACCTGGGCCGGCCTTCGCGCACGTCACGGCCTCGGGACCAATCCGTTCGACGTGCGCGACAACATCATGGCGGGCGCGGCCTATCTGCGCGAGATGTACGACCGCTACGGCAACGCCAGCGCGATGCTGGCGGCCTATAATGCGGGACCGGGCCGCTACGACGACTTCGTGTCGCGCGGCCGTCCGCTGCCTGCCGAGACGGTCGGCTATCTCGCCCAGCTCGCGCCGATCACTGGCGGATCGGGCGCTGTGGAGGTGGCGGTAAGCGTGCCGCCTGATCCGTTCGCCTGGCGTCGCGCCGCGTTGTTTGTCCGCACGGGGAGCGCCGCATCAGATGCAGTTGGCGTGCAGTCCGGCAGCGGCGAAACCGCGCCGGAAACGCCCTCGGGCAGCGTAGAATCTGACGGCGGTCGCACGCCCGATCCGTCGCCGAATGTGGCGCGCGACACACTGTTCGTGTCCCGCGCCCGCGCGGGCCGACCGCAATGATCGGCCAGTCGCTCCCTTCATCCGTCCGAAGCAGCAAAGTGGCTGGGGAGGAGGAAAACGGCAGGGACAGACGAGGGCAAGATATAAGCAGCGCCCCGTTCAGCCGAAAAGCCGAGGCTTTTCCGTGGCTTCACGCGGGGGCGTCGGTCGGCGCGCGTGCCGCGCGGAAGGGAAAAGCCAGCAAAAACAACGCCTCGAATGGCACCACAGGCCATTTTCGGCCGATGGCGGCCCGGCCGTGAGCGAAGACAGCGAGTTCCGCGTCCGGCCGGGCAAGGCCAAGCGCAGCAAGGCGCAGGGCCGCAACGCGCGCGGCCTGGTCGCCGAGGTGCTGCGCGTTGCCGCGATCCACAGCGGCGGCCGGCGCGGCGGCGCCATCGGCGCGCGCCGGGGTGCACAATCGACCTTCGGGCGGGGACGCACCGCGTTCGCCCGCAGCCGCGTGTTCGGCTCGGGCCGGCGCGTCATGGTCAAGATGCTGCCCGTGACCACCCGCAGCCGGGGCGCCCGGCGCTCGGCGCCACTGTCCGCACACGTCGCCTATCTGAAGCGCGAAGGCGTCACCCGCGACGGCTCGCCGACCCGCATGTTCGACGCGGCTGGCGACAACGCCGACGATCGCGGTTTCGCCGAACGGTGCAAGGATGACCGGCATCATTTCCGGGTCATCGTGTCGCCCGAGGACGCCGCCGAGCTGACCGACCTGCGCGAATACATGCGCGACCTCATGCGGCAGATGGAGGTGGACCTTGGGACGCGGCTCGATTGGGTCGCGGTCGATCACTGGAACACCGACAACCCGCACGTCCATCTGCTCGTGCGCGGCGTTACCGATCAGGGCGCCGATCTCGTCATCTCCCGCGACTACATCAGCCACAATCTCCGTTCGCGCGCGCAAGATCTGGCCTTCGCCGAGCTTGGGCCGAAGCCCGAACATGAGGTGCAGCGCGCGCTCGACCGTGAGGTGACGGCGGAACGCTGGACCCGGCTCGATACCGAGATCCAGCGTTCCGCCGACGAGCTGGGCGTGATCGACCTACGCCCCGAGCGCTCCGGCCCGGACGATCCGCCGCGCCGCCGGCTGATGATCGGCCGCTTGCAGCATCTGGAGACGATGGGGCTCGCGGCCGAGGGCGAGTCCGGACAGTGGGCGGTGGCGGAGGGCGCGCAAGCCAAGCTGCGCGAGCTGGCCGCACGCGGCGATATCATCCGCACGATCGGCACGGCGCTCAAAGACCACGGGCAGGACCGGCCGCTCGACAGCTACGCCGTTGTCAGCGGCCCGCCCGAGAAACCGATCGCCGGCCGGCTGATCGACAAAGGCTTGCACGACGAGCTGACCGGCACCGCCTATGCCGTGATCGACGGCACGGACGGGCGCACCCACCATGTTCGGCTGCCCGGCATCGAGGCGCTGGAACACAGCCCCAAGCTTGGCGGCATCGTCGAGCTGCGCGGCGTCGGCCGGCCCGGCGAGGAAAAGCCGACGCTGGTGCTCGCCACGCGGTCGGACATAGACCTTGCCGCGCAGGTGAAAGCGCCCGGCGCGACCTGGCTTGACCATCGCCTGATCGAGCGTGGCGCCAGCGTTGCGGACGGCGGGTTCGGCGCCGAGGTGCGCCGCGCGATGGACGCGCGCACCGACCATCTTGTCCGCGAAGGGCTGGCGCGCCGCTTCGGCGAGCGGACGGTGTTCGAGCGCGGGATGCTCGACACGCTCCGCAAGCGCGAGCTGGACGCGGTTGGGGCGAAGATCGCGGGGGAGACCGGTCTTGCCTATCGCCTTGCTGCGTCCGGCGAGAAGATCGCCGGCGTCGTGCGCCAACGCCTCGCGCTCGCATCAGGCCGCTTCGCCATGATCGACGACGGGCTCGGCTTCCGGCTCGTGCCGTGGGCGAGCACCCTTGAACAGCAGCTCGGCCGTCAGGTGTCCGGCATCGTCCGCGCTGGCGGCGGCATCGACTGGACGCTCGGCCGCAAGCGCGGCCTTGGCCTCTAACCACAGGAGAATTTATGTCCGCGACCAAGATCCTCTGGGGCCAGGTCATCACCGTGTTCCTGATCGTGCTCGCCGCGGTCTGGGGTGCGACCCAATGGACTGCCGCGGCGCTCGCTTATCAGCCGGAATTGGGGCCGCCTTGGTTCGTGCTCGGCGAGTGGCCCGTCTATCCGCCGCCCGCCTTCTTCTGGTGGTGGTTCTCGTTCGACGCCTATGCGCCCGACATCTTCAAGACCGGGGCGTTCATCGCCGCATCGGGCGGGTTCGTGTCGATCGCCGTCGCTATCGGTATGTCGGTCTGGCGCGCGCGTGAATTGAAAAACGCAGAGACCTACGGGTCTGCGCGCTGGGCGACGGAGCGCGAGGTTCGCAGCGCCGGGCTGCTCGGGCCGAACGGCGTGGTGCTCGGCAAGCTCGCCCGCGACTATCTCCGCCACGACGGCCCCGAGCATGTGCTGTGTTTCGCGCCGACCCGCAGCGGCAAGGGCGTCGGGTTGGTCGTGCCGTCGCTCCTCACCTGGCCGGCCTCGGCGATCGTCCATGACATCAAGGGCGAGAACTGGACGCTGACGGCGGGCTTCCGGGCGCGGCACGGCCGCGTGCTGTTGTTCGATCCGACCAACGCCGCATCGGCCGCCTACAATCCGCTACTGGAGGTGCGCCGAGGCCAGTGGGAAGTGCGCGACGTGCAGAATGCGGCGGATGTGCTGGTCGACCCCGAAGGCAGTCTCGAGCGCCGCAATCACTGGGAAAAAACCTCGCACTCGCTGCTGGTCGGCGCCATCCTCCACGTCCTCTATGCGGAGACTGACAAGACCTTGGCCGGCGTTGCGGGATTTCTGTCCGATCCGGCGCGCACGATCGAGCAGACACTCGCGGCGATGATGGCGACGCCGCACCTGGGCGAAGCCGGCGCGCATCCCGTCGTCGCCTCGGCCGCGCGGGAGCTGCTGAACAAGTCAGACAACGAGCGGTCGGGCGTGCTCAGCACGGCCATGTCGTTCCTCGGCCTCTACCGCGATCCCGTCGTCGCCCACGTCACGCGGGCCTGCCAATGGCGCATATCGGATCTGGTCGAGGGCGATCGCCCGGCGACGCTCTATCTGGTCGTGCCGCCCAGCGACATCTCGCGCACCAAGCCGCTGATCCGTCTCATTCTCAACCAGATCGGGCGCCGGCTGACCGAGGAGCTGACCCCGAAGGGCAACCGCCATCGCGTGTTGCTGATGCTAGACGAGTTTCCCGCGCTCGGCCGACTCGACTTCTTCGAGTCCGCCCTGGCGTTCATGGCGGGCTACGGGCTCAAGGCGTTCCTGATCGCGCAGTCGCTCAATCAGATCGAGAAGGCTTACGGCCCCAACAACGCGATCCTCGACAACTGCCATGTCCGCGTGAGCTTCGCCACCAACGACGAGCGCACCGCCAAGCGCGTGTCGGACGCGCTCGGCACCGCCACCGAGATGCGGGCGATGAAGAATTATGCTGGGCATCGTCTCTCGCCCTGGCTCGGGCATTTGATGGTGTCGCGGTCAGAGACCGCCCGCCAGCTCCTCACCCCCGGCGAAGTGATGCAGCTCCCGCCCGACGACGAGATCGTCATGGTGGCGGGCGTCCATCCGATCCGCGCGAAGAAGGCGCGCTATTTTCAGGACCGGCGCCTGTCCGAGCGGATCATGCAGGCGCCAGCGTCCCCGGCCGCTGCGATCCGTCCTGACGATTGGACCGGGAGGCAGGTCGTCGCCGATCCGAAGCAGGTCGCACGGATCATCCGCGACGCCGAGGACGCCGCCAATGGCGGGCTGCGCCGTGAACCGGAGCTGCCCGAGCATGTCGCCATCGTGCCGGAAACCCCGGCGCCTGCGGCGCAGGAGTTTTCGATCGTCGACGACGAGCAGGACGACGCGGCCCGGCAGGCGGCCGTGCGTCGCCGGATGCAGGGCATTGCGCGTCAGGCGTCGCTCGATCCGGGCGACGGCATCGAATTGTAGGAGGCTGCCATGCGTACCCGGCTCAACGTCTACTTCCCGCCTGCGCTCGCCAAGCAGGTCGACGAGCTGGCTATCAGGCGGCGCATCTCGCGCTCGGCGATCGTGGAGGCGGCAGTGGCGTCCTACCTATCGCCGGATGGCGCCGATCGGATGGAGGCTGCGTTCGCGCGGCGGCTCGACCGCTTGTCGCGTCAAGTCCAGCGGCTGGAGCGTAACACCGGGCTGACGACCGAAGCGCTCACATTGTTCGTCCGTTTCTGGCTGTCCGTGACACCGCAACTGCCCGACGACGAGCAGGCCGCAGCTCAGGTGAAGGGCCGCAAGCGCTATGAAGGCTTCGTCGAAACGCTCGGCCGGCGTTACGCGAGCGGCAAGAGTCTGATGAATGAAATCCCGGAGGATGTTTGGCTGAAGCACCCCGGCGAGCCACAGCGATAATTGGATTGTAATAAGCAAAAGCCGCGACGATGCATTCGCGCCAACTCGACCTGAGAGCCGATAACGCGCCGCCCCAGGTTGACGACGTCAACCTTCGTCTATATTTGGTTGACGAGATCAACCAAAAGGTCCGTACATGTCGACAATTTTGATCACTGGCGGGCATAGCGGCATCGGTTTCGAATGCGTCAAGCGGCTGGCGACACAGGGTATCGATCTGGTTCTGGCAGGCCGGAACCCTGCGAAGCTTGAAGCGGCTGCATCGTCGATCCGCTCGGGCGCGGGCGTGAAGGTGGCCGCCGTCGAGTTGGACGTCTCGTCGCTGGGCTCGGTCCGCACAGCAGCCGCGCAATGCCGCCAGATGATGGAAAGAGGCGCGATCAGTCGGCTTCAGGCAATTCTGTGCAATGCCGGAGCGACATTCCGCGGCGACCCCACCTACACCGGGGACGCCTATGAGCTGACCTTCGCCACCAATTATCTCGGCCATTTCCTGCTGATCCAGTTGCTGCTCGATAGCCTCAAAGAGGATGGTCGCGTGGTATTCACCGCCAGCGGGACGCACGATCCCGATACGGCCGACGGCAAGTTCATCGGCCGCGCGGTAAGGCCGGACGCATTCGCTTTGGCGAAGACGGGACTGGACGGAAATAAACCGCTCTCCGGAGGCACGCGCTATACAACTTCTAAGCTCTGCACCGTGCTGCATGCCTACGAGCTCCACCGGCGGCTGAGGGCTGCGGGTCTCGGTATCTCCTCCATCGCCTACGATCCGGGCGCCATTGCGGAAACCGGGTTGCTGAGGGACCTGCCGGGACCGGCGCGGGCAATGATCGGATCGCCGCCTGTCCGTTGGCTGATGCGGCGGATGGGTCTAGCCCTCGGCGATCTGGTCCAGTCCGGCCATGCGCTTGCCGGTCTCGCTACCGCGAAGAATGTCGGGTCAGGGCGCTATTATCAGTGGAAGGACGGCGTCCTTGGCGAGAGACGTTCGGCCGCGATGTCATACGACGAGGAACTGGCTCAGGCGCTCTGGCGCGATTCGAAAAAGCTGGTGGGGGTCGGCTCGGACGAAGAGCCCGAGCGCCTGAAATGAGCACCCGTAACACGCTCATTCAGGCCGCGGCGAACCTGCTGGATGAGGGCGGCGAACAGGCCGTCACCCTGCGGGCCGTCGGTCATGCGGCCGGGGTTTCGCACAATGCCCCCTACAAGCATTTCACGAACCGGGATGCCCTGCTGGCCGCCGTCGCTGCCGCTGACCTTGAGACGCTTACGACCAACTTCGCCGACATACGCGGGTCGGAGCAGGCGCCCAAGGTCAAACTGCTGACCGCCATCGGCGCCCTGATTGCGTTCAGTCGCCTGCGGCCGTCGCGGTATCGACTGGTTTTCGGCGCACCGACGCTTGCCCAGAAAAATCCTGATCTGCAGGCGTGCAGCTCGGCCTGTCTCGCTGAGATCATGGCACTGGTCGATGAATGCAAATGCGCGAAAGCTCTGCCCAATGCGCCGACAAAGAGCCTCGCCAGCCTGCTGCTAGCCGCCATGCACGGCCTCGTTCTTCTGGAAGCCCAGGGCCAGCTTCACGCTGAAAAGGGATTGCCGACCATCGAGGAGAACATGGCGCTGCTGGTCAGCCTATTCTCGCGGTGAGACTGGCGAGGTTTTACCTGAGAAGCCCTGCCTAGGCCATTCTGAAGCGTTTCGGACGGGCAGTTTGCAATGCATGAATGCCCTGGAGACTTGCACGGTCGTGGACCTGCGAAGGCGGCGTTGCGCCGATAGAATATCTGCTCGGTTGGCACATCGCGCAGGCGAAGAATTTGCCACGTCAAGGAGGAAGCGGGATCGCTCGGGCTGTCGTGCGCATCGGTTGCCGTTCAGCCAGCACGTTCCGCGTCGCCTTCTTCCCAATGTAAGATCGTGTCCGACGCATTAGACCTGATCAGGTTGCTGAGCGAAGTTGCCCGCCGGACGATGGCAGCGATCGCCTGCGATTGGAATTCTTCCAGTAATTCGCGAATTCTCGCGTAGCGAATCAAGAGATTTTCTACCGATGCTCGCCGGATTCCCTTACCCAAGACCCCGTAACCCAGACCGAAAGCCTAGCGATTACCGTCGGCATTAACCGCAGCCTGTAAGTATAAGCCGCCGACTCTACTACACCTTCGACTATCTGTTGCACCGGCCGGATTTCTGGCTCTCTTGATGTGCTCCTGACGCCGGGCGGCGGTTCGCCCGGCCCAATCCAGGGGCCGATCCTTGACCGTTCAACCGATCCGATCCGAGGCGAAGTCACGCGGCGCGCGGATGCTGCGCACCGCGCTCGGGCCGTCGATCGCTACCTGGCTCGACGACCCAGCCGTCATCGAAGTCATGCTCAACCCGGACGGCCGGTTGTGGGTCGATCGGCTCGGAGAAGGCATCAGCGACACCGGCGAGCTGCTGAGCGCGGCCGACGGCGAACGCATCGTCCGCTTGGTCGCGCACCATGTCGGCGTCGAGGTTCACGCCCGATCCCCGCGCGTTTCGGCCGAGCTGCCGGAAGGAGGCGAGCGGTTCGAGGGGCTCTTGCCCCCGGTAGTGGCCGCGCCTGCCTTCGCGATTCGCAAACCTGCCGTCGCGGTATTCATGCTCGACGATTATGCGGCGGCCGGCATCATGTCGGCAGCTCACGCTGAGGCGCTGCGGCACGGTGTCGAAACCCGCGCCAACATACTCGTCGCGGGTGGGACCGGCAGCGGCAAGACCACGCTGGTCAATGCGCTGTTGGCCGAAGTCGCCAAGACCACCGACCGCATCGTCCTGATCGAAGACACGCGCGAGCTGCAATGCGCCGCGCCCAACCTCGTCGCCATGCGGACCAAGGACGGCGTCGTCTCGCTGTCCGATCTCGTCCGGTCCTCTCTGCGGCTGCGCCCGGATCGCATCCCCATCGGCGAGGTGCGCGGCGCGGAGGCGCTCGATCTCCTCAAAGCCTGGGGCACCGGCCACCCCGGCGGCATCGGCACGATCCATGCCGGCACGGCGCTCGGCGCACTGCGCCGCATGGAGCAGCTCATTCAGGAGGCCGTCATCACGGTCCCCCGCGCTCTGCTGGCCGAGACCATCGACCTCATCGCCGTGCTGGTCCGCGACGGACACGGCCGCCGCCTCGCCGAGCTGGCCCGTGTCGAAGGGCTCGACCCCTCGACCGGCGACTACCGCCTCATCCCGCTTTCCCAATCCCAGCCAGGAGACCTGCCATGATCCATGCCCTTCGGCGTGGCGCACGCCGCGCCATGCTCGCCGCCACCGCCAGCGTCGTCGCGCTGACCTTCGCCGTTCCGGCTCATGCGGGCGGATCGTCGATGCCGTGGGAAGCCCCGCTCCAGTCGATCCTCGAAAGTATCGAGGGGCCGGTGGCGAAGATCGTCGCGGTCATCATCATCATCGTGACTGGCCTGACGCTGGCGTTCGGAGACACATCGGGCGGCTCGCGCCGGCTGATCCAGATCGTGTTCGGCCTGTCGATCGCCTTCGCGGCCAGCTCCTTCTTCCTGAGCTTCTTCAGCTTCGGCGGCGGAGCGCTGATCGCATGAACGGGGCGGCCGATCATGGCGAACCGATCGCGGGCTATTTCGCCCCGGTCCATCGGGCGCTGACCGAGCAGATATTGCTCGGCGGCGCTCCGCGCTCGCTCGCTATCGTGAACGGCACGCTGGCCGGTGCGATCGGCCTCGGCCTGCGCCTCTGGATCGCTGGCCTCGTCATCTGGGCGATCGGCCATGCCCTGTCAGTCTGGGCGGCGCGCCGTGACCCGCAATTCGTGGACGTGGCCCGCCGCCACCTCCGCTACCCGAGCTGGATGCAGCCATGATGAGCTTGCGCGAATACCGCAACAAGGCGGCACACCTTGCCGACTTCCTGCCCTGGGCCGCGCTGGTCGGCGAAGGCGTCGTGCTCAACAAGGACGGTTCGTTCCAGCGCACTGCGCGCTTCCGGGGACCGGACCTTGATTCGGCGACGCCCGCCGAGCTGGTCGCCACCACCGCTCGGCTCAACAACTCACTGCGCCGCCTGGGCTCGGGCTGGGCGATCTTCGTCGAGGCGCGGCGAGCGCCCGCGCTCGACTACCCGGACGCCGAATTTCCCGATCCGGTCTCCGCTCTGGTCGAGATGGAGCGGCGCGAGCAGTTCCGCGAGGACGGCGCGCATTTCGAGAGCGCCTACTACCTGACGCTGCTGTGGCTGCCGCCGGCCGAGGAAGCGGCGCGGGCCGAAACCTGGCTCTACGAGGGCCGGTCCAGCACTGGCGTCGATCCGTGGGAGATGCTGGCCGGCTTCACCGATCGCAGCGACCGCGTTCTCAATCTGGTCGAGGGTTTCGTGCCCGAGGTCCGTTGGCTCGATGACGGCGAGACGCTCACCTATCTGCATAGCACCATCTCGACCCGGCGCCAGCGAGTCCGGGTTCCCGAGACCCCGATGCACCTCGACGCGCTGCTCGCCGACGAGCCGCTGACCGGCGGGCTGGAACCGCGCCTGGGCGACCATCATCTCCGCACGCTCACCATCATTGGATTTCCCAGCGTCACCTTTCCCGGCCTGCTCGACGAGTTGAACCGGCTGGCCTTCGAGTATCGCTGGAGCACCCGCGCCATCATGCTCGACAAGACCGACGCGACCAAGCTGCTCACCCGTATTCGTCGCCAGTGGTTCGCCAAGCGCAAGTCCGTCGCAGCCATCTTGAAGGAGGTGATGACCAACGAGGCGAGCACGCTGCTCGACAGCGACGCCTCCAACAAGGCCGCAGACGCCGACACCGCCCTGCAGGAGCTGGGCGCCGACTATGCCGGCATGGCCTATGTCACCGCGACAGTGACGGTGTGGGACCGCGATCCCGCCATCGCTGCCGAGAAGCTGCGGCTGGTCGAGAAGGTCATTCAGGGCCGCGACTTCACCGTCATTCCCGAGGGGATGAACGCCGTGGAAGCGTGGCTCGGCTCACTTCCCGGTCACACATATGCCAACGTCCGTCAGCCCCCGCTTTCCACTTTCAATCTCGCCCACCTGATCCCCCTGTCAGCGGTATGGGCGGGGCCGGAACGGGACGAGCATTTCGGACACCCCCCCTTGCTCTATGGCAGGACCGAAGGCTCGACCCCGTTCCGGTTTTCCCTTCATGTCGGCGACGTCGGCCATACGCTGATCGTCGGCCCGACCGGCGCGGGCAAGTCGGTGCTGCTCGCCCTCATGGCGATGCAGTTCCGCCGCTATCCGAGCGCACAGGTGTTCGCTTTCGATTTCGGCGGCAGCATCCGCGCCGCCGCGCTCGGCATGGGCGGGGACTGGCAGGATCTCGGCGGAATGCTGTCCGACGAGGCCGGCACGGGTGTCCAGCTTCAACCATTGGCGCGCATCGACGATCCCGCCGAGCGGGCATGGGCGGCGGAATGGCTGGCTGCCATCCTTGCGTCCGAAGGCGTCGCGGTCGATCCCCAGGCCAAGGAGCACCTATGGTCGGCGCTCGG
The DNA here is from genome assembly GCF_014197035.1 of Sphingobium scionense. Lineage (GTDB taxonomy): Bacteria > Pseudomonadota > Alphaproteobacteria > Sphingomonadales > Sphingomonadaceae > Sphingobium > Sphingobium scionense. The sequence goes on from NZ_JACIEU010000014.1 coordinate 49,584, forward strand.
CTCACTTGCGTCCGCGCCGATCGGCGAGCGCACACTGACCGGGCTGGCCGTGCTGTTGCAATCGCAGCAGCTCAAACAGGCGCTCGCCTCCTACTGCATCGGCGGGCCGTGGGGCCGTTTGCTCGACGCGGAGGCCGAGCGTCTCGGCGAGGCGTCGGTTCAGGCGTTCGAGACCGAAGGCTTGGTCGGCGCCGGATCGGCGGCCGCCGTCCTGTCCTATCTGTTCCACCGGATCGAAGGCCGGCTGGACGGCTCGCCCACGCTCATCATCATCGACGAGGGCTGGCTGGTCCTCGACAGCCCGGACTTCGCCGCGCAGCTCCGCGAATGGTTGAAAACTCTGCGCAAGAAGAACGCCAGTGTGGTGCTCGCCACGCAGAGCCTCGCCGACATCGAAACCTCGAACATCGCGCCGGCCATCATCGAAAGCTGTCCGACGCGCATCTTCCTGCCGAATGAGCGCGCCGCCGAGCCGCAGATCGCCACTATCTACGAGCGGTTCGGCCTCAACGCCCGCCAGATCGAAATCCTCAGCCGGGCCACGCCCAAGCGCGACTATTACTGCCAGTCGCGGCGCGGCAACCGGCTGTTCGAGCTGGGGCTGGGCGAGGTCGCGCTGGCCTTCGCTGCCGCGTCGTCGAAGTCAGACCAGCTCCGCATCGCCGAACTGGTTGAAGCTCTCGGCCGCGAACGCTTCGCCGCCGAGTGGCTGCGCCATCGCGGCTTGGCCTGGGCGGTCGATCTTCTTCCCGAACCCCAACCCGATCCGCTGACCGGTCGCCGGGAAGATGCCGGCCAGATCCCCCTTGCCTTGAAGGATATGACCCTATGAAGCCCAACATCCTGCACCGCGCCATGCTGGCCGGCGCCATCGCCACGTCGAGCATGATCGGCATCACCGCCGCCACGCCGGCGCACGCTCAGTTCGGCGGGATCGTCTATGACCCGACCAACTATGCGCAGAACGTGCTGACCGCCGCTCGGTCGCTCCAGCAGATCAACAACCAGATTCAGCAAATCCAGAACCAGGCGACCTCGCTCATCAACGAGGCTCGCAATCTGACTTCGCTGCCGTTCAGCTCGCTCCAACAGTTGCAGAGCCAAGTGCAGCGCACCCAGCAGCTTCTCGGCGAGGCGCAGCGCATCGCCTACGACGTGCAGAACGTCCAGCAGGCGTTCAGCAGCCGCTACAAGGGCGCGGCGCTCACCGGCACCCACGCGCAGATGGTCGCCAACGCCAATGCGCGCTGGGAGGATAGCGTCGGCGCATTCGAGGACGCGCTGCGTGTTCAGGCTGGCGTGGTCGGCAATATCGACGGCGCGCGCATCACGATGGACGGCCTGGTCACGTCCAGCCAGTCGGCGACCGGCGCGCTTCAGGCGGCACAGGCGGGCAACCAGCTACTCGCGCTGCAATCGCAGCAGCTCGCGGACCTGACGGCACTGCTCGCCGCGCAAGGCCGGGCGCAGGCGCTCGACTCGGCGCGCAACGCCGCGGTCGAAGCCGAGAGCCGCGAACGGCTTCGCCGCTTCCTCACGCGGTCCACCGGCTATCAGCCGGGCAACGCCCGCATGTTCCACGACTGATCGTAATGGACAGCAAGCTCCTCGCGCGCATCGGCACCGTCATCTTCATCGCCATCGCCACCACGATGACGGCGATCGAGATGAGCCGAGCACCAGAGCCACCGCGCGCGGGGCCGGTGGCCGTCGCCGAGAAATCGGCGACGGACCCGCTGTTGATCGAGCTGCGCCGCTGCCAGTCGATCGGCGCGGCCGGGGCGAGCGACCCTGATTGCCTGCGCGCCTGGGCCGAGAACCGTCGTCGGTTCCTCGCGCCCGGCGCGCGTCCCGCCGCCCGCATCGCCGATGGCGCTACCCCGCAGGAGAATTGATATGGGCGGCACCGGCGTCGTCGATCGCTTTCTGGATGTCTTCACCCGCTATATCGACAGCGGGTTCGGCCTGCTCGGCGGCGAGGTGGCATTCATCGCCACGACGCTGATCGTCATCGACGTGACTTTGGCCGCGCTGTTCTGGACGTGGGGCGAAGGCGACGACATCATCGCGCGCCTCGTCAAGAAGACGCTGTTCGTCGGCGTCTTCGCCTACATCATCGGCAACTGGAACAGCCTGGCACGCATCGTCTTCGAGAGCGTCGCCGGGCTCGGGCTCAAAGCGTCGGGCACCGGCTTTACGGCGGCCGAACTGCTCCAGCCGGGCCGCGTCGCCCAAGTCGGGCTGGAGGCGGGTCAGCCGATCCTAGAATCCATTTCAGACTTGATGGGCTGGGTCGCATTCTTCGAGAACTTCATCCAGATTGCGGTGCTGCTGATCGCCTGGCTGCTGGTCATCCTCGCCTTCTTCATTCTGGCGATCCAGCTCTTCGTGACGCTGATCGAGTTCAAGCTGGCGACGCTCTGCGGCTTCGTCCTCATCCCCTTCGGCCTGTTCGGCAAGACCGCCTTCATGGCCGAGCGCGTGCTGGGACTCGTCATCTCGTCGGGCGTCAAGGTGCTGGTGCTCGCCGTCATCGTCGGCATCGGCTCGACATTGTTCGACGAGTTCCGCGCCGGGTTCGGCGGCGCGCAGCCCAGCATCGAGGACGCGATGGCCGTCGCGCTCGCCTCGCTCTGTCTTCTCGGCCTCGGCATCTTCGGCCCGTCGATCGCCAATGGCATCGTCTCAGGCGGCCCGGCGCTTGGCGCAGGCGCCGCAGCGGGAACCGTGCTCGCAGCCGGCGGCGCGCTTGTCGGTGGCGCCGCTGCCGCCCGCCTCGGCGCCGGCGCTGCGGCGGGTGCGATCGGCGGCGCGGCGCGAGGCGCCGCCTTCACCTCGGGCGCAGCCAACAGCGCCTATGCGCTCGGCTCCGCCGGTAAGACCGGCGGGGCTGCGGTCGCCGGCGGCGCTGGCGGCGTCGGCCAGGCGGCGGCCGGTGCGGTCATGTCACCGCTTCGCAAGGCGGCCGCTTCGCTCAAGGACAGCTATCGCTCGGGCGGCCGCGCCGCCGTCACCGCAACGGGCGGGACCATTTCAGGCGGCAGTTCCACGCCGTCGCCGGACACTTCCGCCGGTGCGCCCGCCTGGGCGTCCGCGATGAAGAACCGTCAAACTATGACTCACGGCGCGACCATAGCCGCCCACACGCTGCGCTCCGGCGACGGCGGCGGCAGCGGCGCGTCGGTCGATACCAGCCAGAAGGATTGATCCATGTTCAAGCGACCGACCATCCGCTACGGCCAGACGCCCGAGCCGGCCACACCCTATCAGCGCGCCGCGCAGGCATGGGACGACCGCATCGGTTCGGCGCGCGTGCAGGCGAAGAACTGGCGGCTCGCGTTTTTCGGCACGTTGGCGCTTTCGGGCGGTCTAGCTGGCGGCCTCGTCTGGCAATCGACGCGCGGCCATATCGTCCCGTGGGTCGTGCAGGTCGATCGGCTGGGCGAAGCTCAGGCGGTTGCGCCCGCCGAGGCCGGCTATCGCCCGACCGATCCGCAGGTCGCGTTCCATCTCGCCCGCTTCATCGAGCAGGTCCGCGCGATCCCCGCCGACCCGGTGATCGTCCGTCAGAACTGGCTCAGGGCTTACGACTTCACGACCGATCGCGGCGCGCTTGCGCTCAATGACTATGCGCGGGCCAACGACCCGTTCGCCAATGTCGGGCGGGTGCAGGTCGCGGTGGAAGTGTCCAGCGTCATCCGGGCATCGCCTGACAGCTTCCGCGTCGCCTGGATCGAGCGCCGCTATCAGGACGGCAGCCTTGCCGCCACCGAACGCTGGTCCGCGATCCTCACCATCGTCGTCCAGCCTCCGCGCACCCCCGACGCCCTGCGCAAGAATCCGCTTGGCGTCTTCGTCAATGCCCTCAACTGGTCGAAGGAGCTGTCGCAATGACCGGCATACCCATCCGCCGCGCGACCACTGCCGCGCTGTTCGTCTCCGCATCCGCGCTCGCCGGCTGCGCTACCACGTCGGCCAGGCCGCCCGTGATCGCGTTCGACGATCCGCCCCCCGCGATCGCCGCGACGCCCGCGGCAGAGCCGCCCCGCGCGGTCGAGATCGTCACGATCCTCGAGCCGTTGCCGCTGCCCGGCCAGTTGAAGCCGATGACGGAGAGCGCGCGACCGCCAGAGCCCGCCGATCCGCGCCGCCGTGTCGGCGACGCCAACGACGCCGCTCGCGTGCAGCCGGTGCGCGACGGCTTCCTCAACGCCATTCAGCAATATCCGTGGACCGACGGCGCGCTGTATCAAGTCTATGCCGCTCCCGGCCAGGTGACGGACATCGCGCTTCAGGAAGGTGAGCAGCTCGTTGGACCTGGGCCAGTCGCGGCCGGCGACACGGTGCGCTGGATCATCGGCGACACGGTAAGCGGCAGCGGCGCCACCGCCCGCGTGCATATCCTCGCCAAACCAACCCGGCCCGACCTCGCCACCAACATGGTCATCAACACCGACCGTCGCACCTATCACCTCGAATTACGTGCGACCCCGGCGACTTACATGGCATCGGTCTCTTGGACCTATCCGCAAGACCAGCTCATTGCCTTGCAGGGTCGCAACGCGGCCGCGGCCGCCGCTGCGCCAGCCGCGACCGGCGTGGACGTGTCCGCGCTCAATTTCCGCTACCGGGTCGAAGGCGACCGCGCGGCGTGGAAGCCCGTTCGCGTGTTCGACGATGGCCGGCAGGTGTTCGTGGAGTTTCCGGCCGGGATCTCGCAGGGCGAGATGCCGCCGCTGTTCGTGACCGGCGCGGCCGGTGACGCCGAGTTGGTCAATTATCGCGTGCATGGCCGCTACATGGTGGTCGATCGCCTGTTTGCCGCCGCCGAGCTGCGCCTGGGCGATCGGCGCAGCGAGCAGCGCGTTCGCATCGTGCGCGTCGATGGACGGCGGGGGCGGCCGTGAGCGAGCCCGTAGACACTCCGGCCACCGCGCCCGCCGCGCTGCATTCCGATCCTCAAGCCTTCCAGCTTCGCGGAGATCCGCCGCGCGTGATGCGCCTGTCGCGTAAGGCGCTCGCAGTCGTGGGTGTCGCCGCCGGCCTTGGGATCGGCGGCTCACTGATCTATGCGCTGCGCCCGCCCAGCGAGAAAGCCGCGCAGGAACTTTATAACACCGACAGCCGCGCCACCGCCGAGACCATCACGTCCGGGCCGCGCGACTACGCGCAGGCGCCCCGGCTCGGCCCGCCGCTGCCCGGCGACCTCGGCGGACCGATCGTGGCGGCGCAGCAGCGCGGCGAGAATGTGCCAGTGCCTCCGGTCGGCACGCAACCAGGTCAACCCGATCCCAGCGTTCAGGCCGCCGAGACCGCCCGCCAGCGTGCGCAGCAAGAGCGCGACGCGGCGCGCACCAGCTCGGTCTTCCTCGGCAGCAGCGGGGGTTCGGCGTCATCAGCGGCCCCGGCTTCCCCCGGTCTCGCAGCGCCGAACCAGGCGCCTCCGGTGACGGCCGATGCAGCGGCGCAAAGCGACCAGGCCGCCAAGCGCGCCTTCATGGCGCAGGCGTCCAACCAGCGCACGGTCAGCGTCGAGCGGCTGACGGTGCCGACGTCGCCAAACATCGTGCAGGCCGGAAGCATCATCCCGGCCGCGCTCATCACCGGCGTCCGTTCGGACCTCCCCGGCCAGATCACCGCACAGGTGACAGCCAATGTCTATGACAGCCCCACGGGTCGCATCCTGCTCATCCCACAGGGCGCGCGGCTGATCGGCGAGTATGACAGCGAGATCGCCGCCGGGCAGACCCGCGTGCTGCTCGCCTGGGACCGGCTCATCATGCCGGACGGCCGCTCGATCGTTCTCGAGCGCCAGCCCGGCGCGGACGGAACGGGGTTCGCCGGCCTACAGGACCGCGTGAACCAGCACTGGGGCAATCTCCTCAGGGCGGCGGCCGTCTCGACGCTTCTCGGCGTAGGCGCCGAGCTGGGTGCGGACAGCGAGGACGACCTGACCCGTGCCCTCCGGCGAGGCTCGCAAGATACCATCAACCAGACCGGCCAGCAGATCGTGCGGCGGCAGCTCAATGTGCAGCCAACGCTCACCATCCGGCCGGGGCATCCACTGCGCGTGCTCCTGACGCGCGACCTCGTGCTCGAACCGATCGGAGCAACGCGATGACGAAGTTGAAGCTGGGGCCGCTGGCCGACGACCGACCCGTCAAGCTGACGGTTGAACTGCCCGCGACTGTTCACCGCGATCTTGTCGCCTATGCCGCCGCGCTCGCGACCGAAACAGGCGGGGAAGCCGTAGCTCCCGAGAAACTCGTCGCGCCGATGCTGGCGAAGTTCATGGCGAGCGATCGAGGGTTTTCACGACGTCGGGGCGCCGCAAAGGACTGAGCCGGCGCGTTGCCGTCAGTTTCCCAAGAACCGCTTGCGGCGTTCCTGCGCGTCGACCTTGATGATCGCTTCTTCGGCGGTGGCGCATTCGCCGCCCCGCACCGAGCCATCACGACATCCGGCGACGACTTGCCGCGCTTCGTCGATATGCGCGATGAAATACTGCGTGCCGCGCGCCTCGCTGGGCGCCGCAGCGATGGGCGAAGGGATGACGACGGGCGCTGTCTGCTGCGTCGGCGCGATCGCCGGCCGCAGGACAAATCCACCCGCGAAGCCGACGAGCAAAGTTACGAGCACGATGATGATTGTCTTGCTTTGGGGCATGCGGCAGCTCCAAGAATTGGACATCTAATTTACTGGAATCACGGCAGGAAATCAAAAGGCAGCGCATGGCGTTTCGTGATGAATCCAAGAAACCGTCGCAGGGCTGGATTGCCGTTGTCCTCTCGCCAGTAGCCCGAATAGCCGACCAGCGCTGGTCCTTGCTCGCCGTGGATCGGTCGATAGATTACGTCGGGATAGTGAGCGCCCGTCGAACCCTCGCAAACGATACTCACTCCGCATCCACCGCCAAGAATACTTAGGATGGTTTCGCGGCTGGATTGTCGCATCCGAATGTCCGGACTTGCGCTCGACACCGACAATCGCCCTAGCAGGATGTCGCGCATCTCCGGGCCGGGATCGGCGGCGGGCAACAGGAAGCGCTCGCCTCGGAGGTCGGTCCAGTGAACTACGTTGCGTTCGGCGAACGGATGTGAGGCCGGGAGTGCAACCAACATCCGCTCGCTCCACAGCGGTTGGCAACGAAAGCCATTATGTCCCATCGCGCCCATCAGGATGGTCATATCGATCTCACCCGCGCTGAGGCCTGCGAGAAGCACAGCGCGATCGGCTTCCACGCAGTCGACCTCGACCTCTGGATGGGTCGCACGCCAACCCATCATCGTCGCTCGGAGATTGCCAGCTGAGACCGAGCTATTATGACCGAGCCTCAGACCACCGGCCCGACCTTGGCCAGCGGCCCGCATCATCGCCACGAGGTGGTCAGCGCTGGCGATCATCGGTCGAATGCCGCGAAGGAATACTTTACCCGCCAACGTCGGGGTGACTCCCGAGCGCGAGCGTTCGAAAATCGGCGTCCCGACCGCCCGCTCTAGCTTCAGGATATTCCTGCTGAGCGTCGATTGCTCGATGTCGAGGGCGCGGGCCGCCCGGTAGAAGCTTCCATGATCCGCTGCCGCAACGGCATAGCGAAGTTGGCGGATATCAAACGGCACGTTCCTTTGTTACCTCCCAAAGATTGCCGATCCCGCATTGGAGAAACCCGCGTTCGCTGCGCCCCCGTGCACGAACGGCAAGCTTCGCGTGGGAGAACCGGTCAAGGTGAGTATGGCGTTCGCAACCGCGGGCGCGATCGGCGGCACGCCGGGTTCGCCCATGCCGGACGGCCGGTTGGTGGATGGAATGATGTACGTCTCGACTGCAGGCATCTCGTTCATGCGCAGGACTGGGTAGGAATCGAAGTTGGTTTCCTGGACGATGCCATCCTTGAGCGTGACGGCGCCGTAGAGCGCGGCCGAGAGGCCGAAGCCGATCCCCCCTTCCATCTGTGCGGCGATCAGATCAGGCGAGATGGCTATGCCGCAGTCGACGACCGCGAAGACGCGTCGCACAATGGGTCGTCCCTCGCTCATTCGCACTTCGGCGATCTGACCGACAATGGTGCCGAATGCCTCATGTACGGCGAGACCTCGCGCCCAACCGGTTTCGAGCGGCTTGCCCCAACCCGCTTTGCTACACAGCATGTCGAGCACCGCTATCCGCCGAGTTGCGCCTGCCTTCTGATACAGTGAGCGCCGGTACGCTGCCGGATCGCGGCCGGCACGCCGAGCGAGTTGATCGACGATATGTTCCATTACCATGCCGGTGTGAGAGTGGCCGACAGAGCGCCAGAATGAGACCGGCACCGGAAAACGCGGGCTGAAGGCCTTGCCATCGACGGTCGACGCGGTCGAGAAATAGGGCGAGTCCGTAATGCCCTCGGTCGCCTGCGGATTTCCACCAATCGGCATCAGCGGCTGGCAAACGGCATGAATGCGCCAACGCGCCGGGAAACCATCGGCGCCAAGTTGGATCCAGGCACGGTGATGCGACATGGGCCGAAAGTAGCCGGACATCATTTCATCTTCCCGAGTCCAGATCAGCTTGACGGGGCGGCCTTCTGTCCGCTTCGCAATCCGCACGCTCTCGATGACATAATCCGACGCCATGAGGCCGCGACGGCCGAATGATCCTCCCGCCGGCACCACTTCGATATCGACCTTTCCGGGGATCGTCAGGGCGACCCGCGCCGCCTGGACCTGATCGACGATGGGGAGATGAGCGCCCGATGTGATCGAGACATTCCAACCATCTACCTTGGCCACGCAGTCGAGCGTCTCCATCGGTGCATGGGCAAGATAGGGAAAGTTGAACGCGAATTCGACCACCTCGCCCGTGAACGGAGCTTCTGGGTTTTCACCCTTGGTCCCAAAGTCGCTCGGATCGACATCGCCGCGTCCCGTGGCGATGTCGTGATAATAGCGGAGGAGTTCGGGCGTCGAGCGCTTCTCCGCCTCGCTATCGTCCCATTCGATGCGAAGTGCGTCGCGCCCCAGCTTCGCCGCGAAGGTCGATTCCGCTACTACCGCTACCCCGGTTTCGATCGCGAAGGCATCGATCACTCCCTTGATCTTTCGAGCGTCGGACGCGTCGTACCGCGCCAACTTGCCGCCGAAGCGGGGGCTGTGCGCAACCATCCCGACCAGCATACCGGGGCGCTGGATGTCCTGCGTATAGACTTGGGCGCCCGTGCTTTTCGGCTGACTGTCCTTGCGACGCACCCGATCGGTGCCGATCAGCCGGTAGTCCTTGGCTTGCTTGAGGGCCGGCGATTGCGGCGGGGTGTGGCGCGAAGCATCGGCAAGCAGGTCTGCGAAGCTCGCGGAGCGGTTCGAGGCCGGATGCGACACTACTCCATCCCGGACCTCGATTAACCGACGCGGGACCTTCCAGCGGAGCGCTGCCGCATCGACGAACATGGCGCGGGCGGCGGCGCCCGCATTGCGCATGGCATCCCAGTTCGACGCGATGGAGTTCGACCCGGCAGTGCCCTGAACGCCATAGGTGCGGAAATTGCTCCGGGAATCGATGACACGCACCCGGTCCCAGTCCGCGTCGAGCTCTTCGGCGACGATCGCGGCAATGCCGGCATGGATGCCTTGTCCCAGTTCCTGCTGCTTGTTGACGATCGTCACCCACCCATCGGGCGCGATGCGGATGAACGATCCGAATGCGCTCGGCTCGGGATCGGGGCCACCGCCGCTCAAGATCGCGCCGCCGACCTGCATCGGATGCGTTGCCGTATAACCGACGACCAACGCGCCGCCGATCAGTGAGCCGCCCAGAATCATTCGGCGGCGCGTCATGCGAACGCCACGCTTCGCGCCTTGTACATCGGTCACGCTGGTCTCCTTTTGCGACGTCGCTGGCTCAGGCCGGGCATTTCGCACCGGTATCAAGCCAGGCCTTGATCAGCGCGGCAAACTCAGCCTGTGTGCCCGGCGCGGGCGTGCGCTCGCCGCCTGGGTGCCAGGCCCAACCGACCAGTTCGTCTTCGGCCAGGTGATGAAGCAGTTCCTCGCGGCCCATATGCGCGCGCGCCGGGTCCAGGATCTGCCGACAGATTTCGCCGAGTGTCTTGCCCTGCCAGGCCATCCCGATCGGCGCGAGTTTCCATTTGGGATTGCCCGGCACGCCCGATGGCTCGAAGTTCTCGTCATGATGGCAGGTCGAGCAGCGCAAGGTTGGCTCACCGCCGCCATCCGGGCCGCGGGCGACCCAAGGGGTGTGCGGACGCATGGCGTCGGTTTGCGTCGGCCGGTCGGTCCGCGGATGGCAGTTCATGCAGCGCGGGTGCTGGATCACGCGGCCCGCTTCCTCGAATAACGCGAGCGATCGCGCCTGCGGGTCCGCAATGCTCGCGAACGCGGCGACAGGGCGCAGGTGAGCGATCTCGATCCGCGGATGACTGGCGGGAAGCGAATGTGCCTGCGGCAGCGGCTGGGGACGCAGGACGATTGCCGACACGAGGACGATGGCTGCGACGGTCAGCGCCAGTATGGGTAGGCAGCCGAAGCGTCGACGCCTGCTCAGTCCGGAGGAACGTCGCCATCTCACGACCGGCCGGACCCAAGCACGCCGGCGGCATCATGAATCGCGGCGCGGATGCGGTTGTAGGTGGCGCAGCGGCAGATGTTGCCGCTCATGGCGATATCGACGTCGTCGTCGGTCGGCGCTGGAATCGCGCGGAGCAGCGCCACCGCGCTCATGACCTGACCTGACTGGCAGAAGCCACATTGCGGCACGTCGCGTGCAATCCAGGCGTCCTGGATCGCCTTGGTCTCCGCACCCTCCACGGCTTCGATCGTCACGATCTGCGCTGAGGCTACGGCCTCCAGCGCAAGGGAGCATGATCGCATCGGCTGACCATCAACATGCACGGTGCAGGCGCCGCACTGCGCAACGCCGCAGCCGTATTTCGTACCCGTCAGTTTCAGCGTATCTCGAAGCACCCAGAGAAGGGGAGTCTGGCCGTCCTCGTCGATGCTATGGACCTGGCCGTTGACTGAAAGGGAATATGGCATGGGCTAAGCCTGGGGAGCATTGATCATGCAGCCGAAGGTATGCGGATCCGGCAAGGCAGAGAACGCCGGATCCTTCAGATAACATGCCTATTTCTGCAAGAGCGCAATCGTGCGATTGTGGTGTCACAAAGTAATCGCGCGGACGGAAAAATGGATGATGCCGGTGCTTGCTATGATGCTGTGCCGCACTTGCAGGTAGTTGCGGAGGTCAGGAGAGCGGGAGCATCTGCGCGCGGCTGTGAGACAAAAATGCGATAAACCGATGCCGGAGGTATGTTGCGAAGGGTCGTTCCGACCCGTTCAGCGACAAGCCCGAGGCGGTCGAGTACGTCGTCGGGTACGGAGCATCGCCGGCCGTAGGTGAACAGGTAAAGCGCTGCCTCCGGCTTCATGCGGCCGAACGCGGCGCGCATGATTGCTTCGATCTGCCGGGTATTCATGCTCCGGAGACCTAGCCCGCAGACCGCAGCGCCAAATTCGCGGGTTCGATCGTCTTGATCCGAGGATAGCTCGGCCGCATCGAGGCCAAGCACCGTTGCACAAGGGTAGCGCCGCCTCAGTATCGCTGCAAAGGTCTGGTTCAGTTCCACCAATGTCAGATCGCGTTCGGCGACCCCGCGTGTAACCAGCCCTTGCGTGAACACGCCGGTACCCGGCCCAAGCTCCAGGACGGGACCCGTCCACTTATCGATGTGCTGGGTGATAAGCGATACGAGTGCTTTGCCGGATGGAGCGATCGCGGCAGTTCCTCCTGGATCGCGCAGCCACTCCATGAGGAACCGAAACATGTCCCTCGCCCCTCCGCGTTGGTTGTCGCCGCTGGTCTCAGGGCAAAGGCCTTTCCACCGCGAGGGAACGGTGCATGTCGATGAATTCATTACAAGCGATCCACGGTTTTGCGTTTGGGGAACGAGGCCGCGCGCCTGATTTGCGGAGGGATGTCGGAAGCGTTCCAGCCGGCCATGAATATGTCTTTCGAGAGCTTTTCTGGTGTCTTCGCCAAGATACGCCTCGGCACGCCAGGCTCCATGCCTGAACCCGGGACTTACTTGCCCAATCCTCCGACTAGCGGGACGTCGCGTGTCGAGTGCATGGATCAAGCAAGTCTCCGTAGGTAACCAAGGCCACAGCCGCGGGCGTTCATCGCGCTGCTGGGCTTCTTCGTCACAGCGATGCGGCGGGTCGTGCGAAGAAGCGACGCGACGCTTACTCGGCAAAGCGTCGATTGAGGGTTTGACACGTATAGCCGGCCAGCCCGCCGATTGCGGTCGCCGATGCCAAATGGGCAAACGATGCGATGGCGAGGTCGAATTCGGCAGCAAAGAAGGTCACCATTCCGAGGAACCACGCCAGCATGTTGCCCAATATTTCACGGGCGCGGAGGCCGACGATCAGCATGGCGACCAGGAACACGACGACCGGTAGGGCCATGTGATTCAGGGACGGCATGAGGGCGCCGGTGATGATGTGCGACACGGCGCCGATTGCGATGCCGAGCCACAGGCATAGCATTGCCGACAGGCAGTTCGCCAGCGACGTGGGGCGCGTAAACCACGCGATGAAACCAGCGAACATCACCCATACTTCAAGGCTCAGCGCGGCGCTGAGCCAGGCAGCAAACGCGGCCACGACGGAGGCGATCAGTGTCCAGAGGAGGAACTTGTCGCGGGTGTCGCGGGGACTGGCCGATGGTGGCATCTGCGAAGCTTCCGGCACTTGTGAGCTACTCATTGCGATGGCCTTTCGTAGATATCGGGTTGGGGTCGTGCCGAGGATCGGACTTCGAGTGACTGCGGCAACTAGGCAGGATTCAGATTGGCGTAGATTTGCGGATACGATCCGTTCTGCAGGGCCATTCGCAGTGCCTTGACCCGCTCGACCAGGATCTCGCCGTTGTCCGGTGCAGGCTTTTGGAGGAGGTCGAAGACTTCCGCGAGATAGTCGGCGAGCGGCATGGCAGCGGGATCGCTCGCCTGCAGGGCACCCGCGAGTTCGGTCTGAACATAAGGCGGTGGAAGTTCGATGACTTCGATCGGCATATGCCGGAGTTGATGGCGCAGCGATTGCAGCCACGAGTGAAGAAACGCCTTGCTCGCGCAATAAGTAGGAAAATTGGAGCGCGGCACGAAGGCCAGACCCGAGGTTGTGGTGATGATAGTCGCTGACGGCTGCCGCCCCAGCGTCGGCAACAGGGCTGCCGTCAGCCGCAGGACTCCGACGATGTTCGTCTCGATGATGGAGAGCGAGGTGGCGATGTCGATCGTATCGCCATCCCAGGCTTCGAGCCGGGAAATGCCGGCATTGTTCACGAGCACGTCCAGGTCAGGGAAAAGGGCGCCAACCTCGTCGACAAGGTGCGCGATCGCCGCGGGATCCCGCATGTTCACCTGCACGCCATGCATTCCCGGGCAGGCGGCGGTGATCTCGTCGATAAGCGGTTGGCGGCGGCCCGCGATGATGACCTGATTGCCAAGTTGGTGGAACGTCTCGGCGAGACCCCGGCCGATGCCGCTCGTACCGCCGGTTATAAGAATGGTGCGATCCGTCAAAAGCATGACGTCATCCTCCTGCTAGGGGTGTATCCGTTGGTTGACCTGGCCAAGCACGGCGGGCTTGAGCGTGTCCTCGCACCATTGACGGAAGCTGGTTGGCGTGGAATTTTCTACCGTCCTCGGCACCGTCAGATCGAGGCCCTGATCCTTCGCCCAAGCCATATCGGCCATGCCTCTCGCCATGGCGGCGGTCATACCGAACTGCACGAACCGGGCGTTATAGGCGTCGAGACGGATCTGCTCATAGATGACCGGCTTGCCGAGCACGTCGGAAAGGATCTCGGCCATGTCATTGAATGAAATATCCTCGGGACCGAGAACCGGCACCTCGCTCTGACCGGTCCAGCTGTCGTCGAGCAACCAGCGCGTCGCGACCGCTGCAATGTCGCGCGTCGCGACGCTTGGTAGCTTGAGATCGCCGGCGATCGGCAGAAAGAACTTGCCGTGCTCCTGGATTGTGCCTGCCTGCCGGGCAATATTGTCCATGAAGGACGGCATGGCGAGACTACGAAGCGCTACGCCAGTACCGGCGATCAGGTCGTCCATCGCCAGCGAGCCAGCGACATAACCGGCCCTGCCGGCGAGCGGCGAACCCCGTCCGAGCGCGGTGATCGATACGACGCGCTTGATACCATGCTCATCCAGGGCGGCGACAGCGGGGCGCGTGAAATCAACGTAAGCAGCCATGACCGAAACCGCCTTCGGATCGGGAGGCACGAGCCAGAACACGGCGTCGGCTCCATCGAATGCACGGCTCACGACGCCAGCGTCACCATGAGAGCCGTTGATGACTTCGGCGCGGCTGCGCACCTCGTCGGGCAGATGCGATGGATCGCGCGCGATTACCCGGATCGGCGCGTCCGCCCGAAGGAGGATTTGGACAAGTTGCCGACCGATAAGGCCGGTCGGGGCGGTCACAACGATCATGCTCAACTCCGGTGTATGTTGGCCGAGGCGCGGCCATGTCCGCGCTCCATTGGCTCGCGGGAGGGGTGGTCCCGTCGTCGCCATTCTGTCTGGCAGAGTATGTAGGCGGTTGCGCCGGGACGATCTATGCGCGATAATCTGCATTTCCTTTGCGATCATCCGAGACTTGCTATGGACCCGCTATCCGACATCCTCTCTTTGTTGAAGCCACACGCCTATGTTTCGTCGGGCTTCGATGCGGGAGGTGACTGGGCCGTCCAGTTCGGCGACCAGCACAAGCTCATCAAATGCTATGCGATCGTGTCGGGTGGCTGCTGGCTCGCCGTCGAGGGTGTCGGCGATCCCGTGCGGTTGGAGGCCGGCGATTGCTTCGTGCTGCCTTCGGGCCATCCCTTCAGGCTTGGCAGCGATATCGACGGACCTGCGATCGGAGCCGGAGAGATATTCCCAACCGCGCGAAGGGGCGACGTCGTCACGCTCAACGGCGGCGGTGGATTATTCCTGGTCGGCAGCCGGTTCGGGATTTCAGGCAATCATGCCGACATGCTGCTCGGTCTGCTCCCTCCTATCGTTCACATCCGCGATCAGTCTGCGCAGGTGGCCCTGCGATCTTTGGTCGAGCAGATGATGAGGGAACTGCGCGACGACCAGCCTGGCAACAGCCTTGCCGTGCAGCATCTGGCGCATCTGATGCTGGTGCAAGCGCTGCGTGTGCATCTGGACTCGAGCGACGGCAACCGGGTCGGTTGGTTTTTCACGTTGGCAGACAAACATCTAGGCGCTGCGATCAAGGCAATCCATGCCGATCCCGCATATCCCTGGTGCCTCCAACAGCTCGGCGAGGTCGCCGGTATGTCGCGCTCGACCTTTGCCCTCAGGTTCAAGGAGCGGGTCGGTGAGCCGCCAATGCAATATGTAACACGGTGGCGAATGCTCCTGGCCTGCGAGAGGCTGGAGCACTCTGACGACACTGTTTCGGCGATTGCTATCTCCCTGGGCTATGAATCGGAGAGCGCGTTCAGCACGGCCTTCAAGCGTATAATGGGCTGTTCCCCTCGGCGCTACGGGCGCGTAACCCGATCGGGGTTTGGCTTGCCGCCGCGTCGTTCGGCCCTACTTCATGCAGTCGAGGAGGAAATCTGCGAAGAGGTGGTACAGGAACGCCGCTACCGCCACCTTGCATAAGCCGGCATTCACAACTCCACTTCCTCACCCTGCGCTCCTGACTTTGAGCGACCTTGCGCAGGCAAGCATCTCCCCTGCGGCGTCGGCCGGCTCGCCGCTCATGCGAAGGTCACGTTCACGAGTTGCAGCGATTCCTCCCAGAGACGTGCTGCCACGGCAGTGTCCAGTGCTCGCACCGGAGACTTCTCAGCGGTGGGAAAACCGCGCGCACCGCCAAATCCGTCCGGGCCGTAATAGGCGCCATTACGTGCCGCCGGATCTGTCGCTGCAAAGAGAGTGGGCAACGCGCCTTGAGCCGCGGATTGGAACATCAGCCGAAAGAGGCGACGCAGAACGAAAATGGCAAGACGGGGACGGCCCGGCGCGTTGTAGAGAAGTCCGGTGCGCGAGAGGCCGGGATGAGCCCCCATGCTTTGGATACCCCATCCGGCCGCCTCGCTGCGGCGGCCCAGTTCAAGGGCGAACATTTCACAGGCAAGCTTTGACTGCGCATAGACTTGCATTGGCCTGTAGCCGCGTTCGGCTTGGAGATCGTCGAAGTTGATCGCACCCCTGCGGGAGGCAATGCTGCCGACCGTTACAACGCGAGGTTTCTTGCCGGCTTTCAACAGGGGCAGTAAGTGCGCCGTCAGCGCGAAATGGCCGAGATAATTCGTGCCGAATTGTAGTTCGAAACCGTCACTGGTTTCGAAGCGCTGCGGCGGGGTCATGACACCGGCATTGTTGATCAGGATATCGAGGCTATCCTGCTCGCGCGCAATCTGCGCTGCGAACTCGGCGACCGAGGCGAGCTTGGCTAGGTCAAGCAAGGCGAACCGAACCTGCGCTTCGGGCATAACAGCCTTGATCGCTGCAACGGCATCAGCGCCCTTCTCAGGATTGCGCCCAGCAATCACGACACTGGCGCCAGCGCGTGCCAGAGCCAATGCATCTTCATACGCCAAGCCGCCGGTGCCTGTGACGATCGCCGAGCGACCCTGTTGCGGCGGAATCTTCTCAGTCGTCCATTTCGTCATGAATAGCCCTTGGTTCTCCGGTTGTGGCAAAGGCACCGCGGGACAATTGTCCTGGACCCGCTCGGCCTTTCGCCTTCATCCTCACCAAGCCTGTGGAGCCACCAATTGCCATGCCCGAAGCGGCAAGAAACCTGCCCGTTCCTGCATTTCGTTCGATGCAGAAGGTCGCTGGCTGGACATCGCCTACAGCGACACTTCCGCAATCCCGCTGATCATTCTTGGTCCCCAGTTGCGGGCGGTGAAGTTCCATGTCGCGAAGATGATGAAGGCGCTGGCGGCAAAGAGCATTGCCGCTGTTCCCAGGCTGGCGACTGTTCCATGCTCCTGCCGCCGCGACCTGATGAACGATTCAGCGACAAGGAGATTGGGAACGTAAAAGAAGAACATCATGATCGCGTCGAACCATCCGGTGAAGCCGCGTTCGATGCCGATACCACCTGTCACCACGTGCCAGGCGCCATATTCCATTCGATAGAGCCAGGAACCGACAGTCAGTGCGAAGAGCCGGATCGCCCACGCGCGATGCTCCCGATAGCGGCCCGCCCGGGCGCGAGAGTACGCCATGAGAGCGCACAGTACCATCAACGCCCCGTAGATGCCGAAGCCGACATCCATCAGCGGGCCGCCGACCGTGCCTCGTCCCAGTATGAATCCGAGTCCGCCAAGACCCGCGAACCCGGCCGAAAGGACGTAGATGCGGCCCAGCCAACGATGGAAGACCGGAAAGTTGCGCCGCACACTCTCGAACAGCTGGACCGGGCCAAGCAACAACAGCACGCCCCCCGCCATGAAATGAGCGCCAATAGCGGCTGTCGAAAGCCATGTTCGTTCGTCATAGAGGTCGGGAAGGGACTCGTTCCATCGCTCGCCG
This sequence comes from Sphingobium scionense, assembly GCF_014197035.1. Taxonomy (GTDB): domain Bacteria; phylum Pseudomonadota; class Alphaproteobacteria; order Sphingomonadales; family Sphingomonadaceae; genus Sphingobium; species Sphingobium scionense. Next base: position 67,162 of record NZ_JACIEU010000014.1, read on the forward strand.
GAACCGCCCATGACAGATCCGCCGAAGAAACCGATGATATAGACGGCGAAGATGGCGCCGCTGATCCAACTGGCGAGGATGAGCAGTCGGGCACTCACGCGCAGCGCGGCATGTTGAGTTGTTTCGAGTTTCCTGCCGACATCCGACATCCTCACGCGGATCACGGTCGCGTTACTGTCGGTGTTCATGGCACGCCTCTTGATGAAAGGCATGTTTGGGCGAGCGGCAGCAAGCTCGGCTCGACGCCCGAGGTCACTGCGCGCGACGCAGAACCATAGTCCTACCCAGCATCGGGGTGCCCATATAGGCACGCAGCTCCATCTTACCGCCGACCAGGGAAACGCGTGCGGAGAGTGACCGGCCTGACGACGGGTCGTACATATTGCCGCCTTCCCAGCGCCGGTCACGTGCATCCCACGCGAGATTGGTAATGAAGACGATACCCTTGAGCGAACGGTCCCTCAGCTTCGGGTCGGGATTATGCGTATCCTTCTTGAAGGTCTTGCCATCCGCTTCGACGAGGCGCACGCCATAGATCGAGCGGGCCGCATAACTCCCTCCCGCATCGAACATCTCAAACTTGACGTTGCCGTCTTCAGCCTCCCAAATCCCAATGATCTGACTTGGTGAGGTGGCTTGTGCGAGAGCAACTCCTACCGGCAAGCTCGTCATTGCCGGTATCAGCACAGCAGCCAGCAACGGTTTCCTGATGAATTCCAGCATAGGGCGTTCCTTCGGGCCTCTCCAACTGACCGGCCGGGAAGCCGCGCGCTAAGCTTCAGTGCGACCCGAAGGCTCGGCGTTTTCTGTGGAGGCAATGCGTCCGCGATCATCCCGGCGATTGCGTTGTGTCCCAAAGCTACGTGACGACTGGCGTCTACAGAATGCCGAATAGCGCAAACTTTCTGCCTATTCCTGCATCCTCGCCTGGGGAGGACAGTGTCGATCCAAGGACGATGCCAGGCGGCATGTAGCCATCACAGTTTCGCGTAGCCAACGATGACCGGGATCGGCATCCATGCGCGGATGCCACATCGCCGATATGGCTATCTCGGGCGTAGGAACCGGCAGGTCGAAAACGCTCAAGCCTTCCATGACGGGATCGGCGCTGCGAGCGCATGAACCTGGTACGAGCGCGATCAGGTCAGATTGACGAGCGATGCGGAGGGCGTCCGAAAAACCGGGGACAACGACCGTGATTTCCCGGCGTAGGCCGAGTTCGCCAAGCGCATCATCGACCGGTCCGACGAACGCTCCCCTGCGTGACGCCACGACATGTTTGCAAGTGGCATAGAGCGCGGGCGTCACTGCCGAGGCCAGCAAAGGATGCCCAGTCCGAACCGCGCCAACGAAGCGATCGCGGAAAATCGATTGTGCGCGTATTTCAGGCGCAAAGTCCCCAAGCACACCAATATCAAGGTCAATCTCCCCTTCGCGGAGAGCAGCGGAATTCTTGTTCGGTTTTGGCGCGAAGCGGATGCGCGCGCGCGGCGCCTGTGATGTCAGGGCCGCAACGATGGGGCCGGAAAACATTTCGATGAACCCCTCGTTTGAGCGGATCGTGAATGATCGTTCCATCGTCGCGATGTCGACGTTGGCGGATTTCGGGCTGAGGACGGCCCGCACATCGCGAGCGAGGGCGTGAACCTGGTCTCGTATTTCTGCGGCCCTGGGCGTTGGCACCAGTTTACGGCCCGCCCGGACAAGCAACGGATCACCCGTAGCCGCGCGGAGACGGGCCAGAGTGCGGCTCATGGCCGAGGCACTCAAGCCAAGACGCTTTGCCGCACCGGTGACGCTTCCCTCGGCGAGAAGCGTGTCCAACGCCGAAAGCAGGTTCATGTCTATGGTGGTCATGAGGCCAGCTTAGATTGCCACCGCGATCTAATATAGCGTCTTATGCAACTATAATGTGAATCTGATGCGTCTGGCGCTTGTTCGGAACCTCCTGCATGTAGACAGCAACCTCCTCAGCGGAAACTTGTCATGCCTGGCGACACACCATATTCCGGAAATCGGCGACTAGCGGATCGAAGGCCTGAAACCGACTGGCGGAATGTCCTGCCGACCGGAGCGCCTGGCGCTTCTCAAGGCACGCCATATTCCTTCTGGGTTAGGGAAGGCGATGCCACCAAACTGGCTGTCATTCTTGCTGGCGGCGGCGCTTGCTGGACAGGTGAGAACTGTGCGCTTCACGGTAGGCCATTTTACCGACCCTTTGCGGGACTTGGCGACGGCCCAAGTGATTTCGGCGGCATCTTCGACAGCGAAAATCCGGAAAACCCCCTCGCCGATTATACTCTGGTCTATCTTCCAACGGCGAACGGCGACGTGTTTCTCGGTGATTCCATCACGACCTATGATGTGCCCGAAAGCGACGATCGCCCCCCAGGCAAGATCGACATCCTGCACAAGGGCTATGACAATGCGGTCTGTGCGCTGGATTGGATGTTCAGTGCTTACCCGGACCCGAAGACCGTTGCGGTCATCGGCTGGAGCGCTGGGGCGATCGCATCCCCGGTCTACACGCATATTGTGGCGGAGAATTACCCGGCCGCTCTGATCAGGCACTTCGCCGATGGCGGAGGTGCCTATCGGGCCGGGGAGAAACTCGTGCCGCTGTTTGCATCCTGGGGGACCGCGAACGTCCTCAGAAGGATCAGTGGGTTTCAGGATATCGAGATCGAGGCCCTCTCACTGGAAGACCTCTACGTCCGCGCTGCCGAACTGCATCCTGAAATCACGTTCCACCAATATAACGAGCGTCACGACGCCATACAGGGGCTCTTCCTGCATCTCATGGGGGTCGCTTCTCCAGACGTGGGGGCGAACATGGACGAGGCGCACGCTTATATCCGCGAACGTGTTCCGAACTTTCGAACTTACACAAGTTGGGGACATGACGAAGGCATTATCGGAGGATATTACGACGCAGTACCAGCGCTGAACGCTCTGGATAACCGCGGACGTCCTCACGTCCTGGATCGCTTCTACACCCGTCAGGTCAACGGGGTGCGCTTCCTTGATTGGTTCGCAGCGGCTCTCGGGGGCGATTCAGTGGAGAACGTGGCCTGCATCGACAGCGAAAAGCAAGAGCATCATTGGGTGAGACCCGGCTTTCCACGGTGATCTGTTCTGCACGGCTAACCTTGGCGATCGGACGGTAATGTCTTGACATTCGCTAGGCACCTTACATATTTGCTAGGTGTCTAGCGAATTGAAAGGTGCGCCAATGGGTGATGAACTGCAGGGCTCAGGTCGCGATATCATCGGAGCATGGGCTAAGCGATGTTACTTTGCCGGCCGGGCGGTCATGGATTCCACCCTGCGCCCTTATGACCTCGGATCCGTGCAATGGTATGTGCTCCACCAGCTCGTGAATGACGGGCCGACGATGCAGCGCGATCTCGTGCGGCTGCTCGGAATCGAACGCGCCACGATGACCGGCCTTGTCGCGACACTCGTGCGCAAGGGGCTGGTCGCGCAGGAGCCCGACCGGGTCGATCAGCGCCAGAGGCTCCTGCGCATCACCGCCGCCGGCGAGGCCCTGTGGCGCACCTTGCCTGACCTCTCCTTCATTCGCTCGGCCGCGTTCGACGGCATCGATGATACCGACATCGCAACAGCGGTGAGGGTGCTTCGGATCGCAACGGAGCGGCTCGAAAATACCGCTCACAAAGGAACAAAGTCATGACCATACTCGTGACCGGTGCCACCGGACTTGTCGGTGCCCGCCTCGTGCCACGTCTCATCGATGCAGGATTTGCGTGTCGCGCGCTCATGCGCGAGGGCAAGGCGCCGCCTGCCGGCGCAAGCGCGGTGGAGGCCGACCTTCTCGACCCCACTTCACTCGCACGGGCCGTGGAAGGCGTGTCGGCGATCATCCATCTTGCTGCCGTGTTTCGCACGCCCGACGCCGACCTGATCTGGAAAAGCAATCTCGATGGCACACGCAATCTCATAGCCGCAGCGCAGGCGCACGCGCCCGCGGCGCGCTTCATCCTCGCCAGCACGTCCCACATCTATGGCACCGACAGTCCTCGCCCCGGACAGGAGGCGGATGCGGTGGACCCACAGCAGGCCTACCCCGCCAGCAAGCTCGCCGCCGAGAATGCCCTGCGTGAAAGCGGACTGAACTGGTCGATCCAACGGTTCGGCTTCGTTTATGGAGACGGAGACGGCCATCTGGAAGAATTGCCGCGCCTTGTCGCCAATTTCAAAATGCACCCCGCGCAGCGGATGAGCATGGTGCATCACCGCGACATCGCCACCGCCATGAAGTTGGCGCTGGCTGGCGCCATGGACGGGCGGATCGTCAATATCGGCGATGATGCGCCCACCTCGATCTACGAGCTTGTCGCCCTTGTCGGCGGATCGATGGACCCGTCATCGGAGCCGCTGGCCAATCCCTGGCATCTCCACATGGATGTCTCGCTGGCACGCGGCCTTGGCTTCCAACCGGTCGTGCGGACCGTCCATCAGGCGGCGCAGGAAAAGCTGATGTGAGCCGTGGCCCCTCAGGCGGTGCGGAATTGATCCACACCGCCCGACCGGATTACGCTGGCTGGACTCTGCGGTTCACATACTCGTTGTACAGCCGCTGCTGGTTCATGACGTCCCGTTTGGGGGCAACGCCGAACATTCGCGAATATTCCCGGCTGAACTGGGACGCGCTTTCATAGCCGACCTGGTAGGCCGCCTCCGCCACGTTGACATCCTCTATGACCATCATCCGCCGCGCCTCGATCAGTCGTAGTTGCTTCTGGTATTGAAGCGGCGTCATCGACGTCAAAGCCTTGAAGTGCTGATGGAAGGACGAAGCGCTCATCCGCGCCGCTTCGGCCAGTTGTTCCACACGCAAGGTCTGCGCGATTCCCGTGTGAATGACATAGATTGCCCTGGCGACGCGCGCGGCATTGGTCTCAGGCAAGGCCAGCTTGCACAATTCGCCGCCATGAGGGCTGGAAAGAAGCCAATAGCAGATTTCGCGCATGAGCGATGGGTAGAGGACCGGGATCGCCTTTGGCGTCTCGAACAGCCGGATGAGCCGCAGGATGCAATCCGCCAGCGGTTCATCGACTTGGGTGACGAACAGGCAGGGGCCGGGGCTAGCCGGCAACGCAAATGGCGTATCGACCTGTTCCAGCACGTCCCGCATCATCGCAATGTCCAGCTCGATCGTGATGCCGGTATAGGGCGCGTCCGGGCTGGCTTCGACGACCCGACCGGTTGCCGGCAGGTCCATTCCGACGGCAAGGCATTCCATCGCGCCGTACCGGAATATCTCGTCGCCGAAATTGATCTCCTTCGCCCCCTGAAGGACGATGCAGACCGAGGGCTTGTAGATCTGCCGCATCGGCATTCTTGCCTGGAATGAGCGCAGGACATTGACGCTGTCGATCGGCGTCGGAAAGAGACCCTGTCCGCCGCCCTGCGCATCAATGTAGGCACTGACGGCTTGGCGCAGCGATGACGACACGCGGACCTCCGATGGGTTGCGAGGCCAGCGTAAGACGCGCCCCTCAGGCTGAAGCGTATCGAGACTTGCAGGAATAGGCAAGTTTATTGAGGCATCGGGCATTCTGGTCATCTGTCACTTCCTCTAGCTTGAGAGCGTCAGCCAAGCGAGGAATGCACTTATCATGACAGAAATCGCAGCCTCGTCAACCGGCAAGCCGGAAGTCCATATCTCCGTTATTCATGATGATGAGAGCGAGTATATTGACGGCCCGCGCGTTGTTGCAATTCTTGCTGTTTTGTTTCTGGTAAGTCTTACCTCTCAAGTCGATCGCATGCTGCCATTCATCATGGCGGAAGCGATAAAATCCGAGCTTTCTCTTAGCGACGCCCAGATAGGCTTGCTTACCGGTATCGCTTTCGCGGTCTGCTATACGCTCCTTTCCTTGCCGCTTGCGCGGGTATCCGACAGGGACTCACCCCGTCTCGTTATAGTTTCATGCACATTGGTCTGGAGCGCGATGACGGCGCTCGGGGGTGTCGCCGCGAGCTTCATGGTCCTGGCCTTCACACGCTTCGGCGTCGCGTTCGGTGAGGCGGGAGGAACCCCGGCCGGTCACGCGATCATCGCCCGCAAGATCAGGCCGGAACGGCGCGGTCTCGCGATCGGTCTGTTCGCGCTTGGCATCCCGCTCGGCACTATGGTCGGTTTCGCCGTTGGCGGCGCGATGAGCGACACTTTGGGCTGGCGCACCGTACTGATCGGCGCCGGAGCGCTCGGCGGCATAATCGGTTTGCTGGCCTTCGTGATCGTCGGCCCGACCCCACCGCGCAAAACCGCCACGACCTCGGGCGAGCCGTTCCTGCACGCCAGCGTTCGGTTGCTTTCCTCCCTGGGATTTCGCTGGCTCTTCATCGGCGCGATGATCAGCGGCTTCGCGGCCGCTCCCTTCTATGCCTTCGCCGCTCCTTTTCTCATGCGGACCCATGGCTACAGCGCCAGCGAGGCCGGCCTCGCTTTCGGTCTGCTGCAGGGCCTGATGGGCATTTTCGGCACATTGATCGGTGGGCGGTGGTTCGACCGTGCGGCCCGATCGGGCACCGGGCGAGTGCTGGGTCCGCCCGGCATTCTTTTCCTGATCGCCAGCGTGACGACGACGGTCGCGCTTTTCGTGCCTGTCCCCTGGCTCTCGATCATATTGCTGGTGCCGGCCATGCTGTCCTTCGCTTTCATGCTGCCCTGGGGGTTCGGCGCCGCGCATCTGGTGGCCGGCAAGGGCAAGGAAGCGATGGCGACGAGTCTGGTCATGATCGGCTCCGGCCTGTTCGGCCCGGCATTCGGACCATTGATCGTCGGCATGATCAGCGATGCGGCGACCGAGACCGGAATTCCCAATGGTCTTGCACTCGGGATGCTGGCTGTCCCGGCCGCGAGCGCCCTGACGGGCGTCGCCATACTGGTCGCCAACCGGCGTATCGCAGCGTCCTTCCGCAACATCGACATCGGCTGACAACGCGCAAACCGCGTTTTTCGGAAGGCTTCTTCAAATGACAGACTCGCTGGAAGATAACAGGGCTCCAAAAGTCCAGGCATCGGGATTGTCTCGCCGCGCATTTGTTCGATATGGCGCGGCGAGCGTCGGTGTCGCGGCTGTAGGCGGCGGCATCGCGGCCATGGCGAACAGGCCAGCACTATCCCCGCGCCAGCAGGGATTGCCGACAATCCCCGATTGGACGGCAACCGACATCCCCTCATTGCGCGGGCGTTCGGCACTCGTCACGGGCGGCAACGGCTATCCCGTGGACGACCGAAGTGGCCTGGGCTTCCACGACGCCCTTGAGCTCGCCCGCGCCGGTGCGGATGTGACGATTGCATCCCGAAAGCAGGAACGGGGCGAGGAAGCCGTCCGGCGCATCAAGGCCAGCGTTCCCGGCGCTTCGATCCGCTTCGAGGCCCTTGATCTTTCGAACCTCGCTTCCGTTGCCGAATTTGCGGAGCGGATGCGGGCTTCCCGAGGAAGTCTGGACATTCTCGTCAACAACGCCGGTGTCATGGGACGGAAAAGCCGCGAGGTGAGCGCCGACGGGTTCGAACGGGTCTTTGCCACGAACACGCTTGGTCATTTTGCGTTGACCGCCCGACTGCTGCCGCTGCTGCGCAAAGGCAATTCCCCGCGCATCGTCTGGGTCTCCAGCAGCCGCGCGCTCATGGGCGCGATCAACTTCGCCGACCTGCAACTGGCTCAGGATTACGACTATGGCGCGGCTTACGACAACAGCAAACTCGCCAACCTCATGCTCGCCTTCGAGATGCAGAGGCGCAGCGCGGCGGAAGGCTGGGGCATCTCGGCCATAGCAGCCCATCCCGGCATCGCTCGCACCAACCTGGTCCCGGACGGTCCTGGCCCGGACAGCCTGGAGGGGCGCAATCACAGATATATGCCTTTCCTTTTCCAGCCGCCCGCTCAAGGCGCGTTGCCGACCCTGTATGCGGCCACGTCGCCGCAAGCGGTAGCCGGCGGCTATTACGGACCGAATGGCTTTCTGGGGCTGGGCGGCCTGCCCGGCTGGGCCGGGATTCCTGAAAAAGCCGACGACCAGAAAACTGCGGCGAGGCTGTGGGGCACGGTTGAGCAGCTTGGTGGCGTAACATTTGGTCGGACGGCCTGATGCTGGAACATCTTCCCGCGCCGCTTCGTCGGCAGGCCCCGCGGATGACGCCCTATGGACGGATCGGCGGGCCGGAAGACTTCACCAGTGCTTTCGCCGCGCCGTGTGCCGGCGAGGCAATGGATCAACGGCAAGCTCCTATTCGCGAGCGGCTTCTTCTGAAGCACGCGCCACCATCCATTCGAACGAACTGAGGTCGGTCCGGGAGCCCCCCGTCCCTCTGCCCCCGGCGACCTCGCGGCCACTGGATGACGTCTCCCGTAACGGGGCGCTTTTGGTGGCCGCAGATATCCAAAGAAAGGAACCAAGATGCGTATTCTTCTCCCGATCACAATTGCCTGCGGAATGATCTTGCCATGCACGTCAGCATATGCGCAGCAAGCGCCTGCAGACGGATCCTCCCATGGCATGGTTGCCGTCGGCGTAGGTGTCGTTCCCGAATTTGACGGTGCCGACGATGTCCGCGTGCTTCCCTTTGTCACGGGAGAGGTGAGCATAGGTCGAGCCACGGTTCAGTTGCGCGGCCAGGGTTTGCGGGTCGATCTCGCTGCCGACCCACGGTTCGCGATTGGCCCTGTGATCGGCGCGCGCCTGCCGCGCAATGACGCAGACGGCGCGGTCGGTCTGCTGCCCGAAATCGACACGGCCATCGAGGCAGGCGGGTTCATCGGATATCGGCTGGGCGGCGACCAGTATGGCCAAGGCTCGATTCAGATGGAGCTGTCGCTGGTCCATGACGTTTCGAATACGCATGACGGCCTGCTCGCCACCGCGAGCGCAAGCTACGCGGCGGTACGCACGCCCGACTTTTTCCTCTCGCTCGACGCACAAACGACCTGGGCGAACGCGGACTATACGCGCACTTATTTCGGCATCGACGATACCGCCGCGGTCGCCAGTGGGTTGCCGGCCTATCGGACTGGCTCGGGCTTCAAGGACGTGGGCGCGGGCCTGACCGCAGGCTATTGGTTCAGCCGCCGCTTCGGCGTGATCGCCCGTGCGGGCGCGAGCTATCTTGTCGGCGATGCCGCCGCCAGCCCAGTCACCGACGAGGGCCGTCGTTGGCAGCCGGCAGGCGGTATCGCGCTGTCGTATCGGTTCTGAGGAGAGCGATATGGCAAAATGGACAGCATCGGACATACCCTCCCAAAAGGGGCGTGCGGCCATCGTGACGGGGACCGGCGGGCTTGGGCTTGAAGATGCCCTGGCTCTGGCGCGGGCGGGAGCAGAGGTCATCATCGCCGGCCGCAACCCCGGAAAGGGCGCGGAGGCGGTGAAACGCATCCGCGCCGAAGTTCCCTCGGCGGCCGCCCGCTTCGAGCAGGTCGACCTTGCAAACCTCCGGTCGGTGGCGGATTTTTGTGACCGGCTGCGGGGCCAGCGCGACAGCCTCGATCTGCTCATCAACAACGCCGCCGTGATGGTGCCGCCGCAACGCCAGGAGACCGTGGACGGGTTCGAGCTACAGCTTGCCACCAATTATCTTGGTCACTTCGCGTTGACGGCTGGCCTGATGCCGCTGCTGCGCAACGGGAAGAACGCGCGTATCGTTTCGCTGTCGAGCGTTGCCGCCCGGCAGGGGGCGATCGACTTCGATGATCTGAATGCGCGCCACAGTTACAACCCCATGCGATCTTACGGCCAGTCGAAGCTTGCTTGCCTCATGTTCGCCTTCTCGTTGCAGCGGCGAAGCGAAGCGGGCGGTTGGGGCATCACCAGCATCGCTGCGCATCCGGGCATTTCGCGAACCGACCTCCTGCACAATGCGCCCGGTCGCTGGAGCGGCGTAGGGATCGCACGATCATTGCTCTGGTTCATGTTCCAGCCCGCGGCACAAGGCGCGCTGCCCACGCTCTTTGCTGCGACGTCACAGCAGGCGCGTGGCGGCGCTTACTACGGTCCGGACAGGCTTGGGGAAATGCGGGGCTATCCGGCCGCGTCCAAGATTCCTCCGCAGGCGCTGGACGTCGAGATTGCCGAACAACTGTGGGAGATTTCAGAGCATCTGGTCGGAAGGGCCATCTGAGTATCAGCGGCAGGTGATGCGAGGAAGTGTCGCGATTTTGCGACCGGATCAACCGTCGTGCACGGACTTTCGCAGGAAGAATTCGATACTCTCGCCAAAATAAAACCCTGCCCAGCACATCCATCTCCGCCGTACCATCAACATAATCCGAGACATTATCATGCCCACAATTCTGATCACCGGCTGCTCCTCGGGCTTCGGCCTCGAAACTGCCCGCCTGTTTCTCGATCGAGGCTGGAAGGTGGTGGCGACGATGAGAAACCCGAATGCCGACCTGCTCCCGGCCTCCGACAATCTGCAGATACTGCCCCTCGACGTCACTGACAGCGCGAGCATCATTAGTGCCGTCGATGCTGCCGGATCGATCGATGTCCTCGTCAACAATGCCGGGTTCGGAACCGTGGCGCCGATCGAATTGATCAACCCCGAAACGGCTCGCACCTTGTTCGAAACCAACACGCTCGGCACGTTGGCGATGCTCCAGGCGGTGCTGCCGCAGTTTCGTGAACGCCGGGCGGGCATCATCATCAACATCACCTCGTCGGTAACGCTAAGAATCTTGCCGCTCGTGGGCATTTACCGGGCTAGCAAGGCAGCCGTTAACGCGCTCACCGAATCCTTAGCGATCGAAGTCGAGCCGTTCGGTGTGCGGGTGCACATCATACTGCCCGGAGCTTCACCTGAGACGAGCTTTGCGGTCAATGCGATGCCGCACCTGCGTGGCCTTGATAATCCCGACTATGCGCCGCTGATCGAAAGCATGATGGCGCAGTTCCGAATGAGCGATCGCCCGGTGACGCACGCGGCCGACGTTGCAAATGCGGTCTGGCAAGCGGCTACCGACCCAACGGCACCTTTTAGGATTGCAGCTGGCAAGGATGCCGAGGAATGGATGACTCAGGCAGGCTGAGCGCCAATCGACCACGTCGCTTGGCGCCCCGTCGGCTATCGTAGCGCTATAGCGTAGACATAGTCCTCATCATCGTCGGTCGCGGCCCGCCATCCTGCCATGCGCCGTCGTCCGCCGACGCCGCCCGCTCTCAACCCGCCGTCGCTACGCTCAGTGCGCGAACGGCTGAATGTAGGACTTTCCTGCCCGGCAGCTATTGGGAGCCCCGAGACAGATAGCTGTCGCGCATGATGCCGTCAGCTGTCCCGAAAACGATGGTGAAGCGGGAAAGCGGGCATATCTACGCCCGCCTGCTCTCACGCGCATAGCGTCGTGGCGATGTCCCCATCGTTCTACGGAAAGCGTGATTGAAGGCGTGCTCGGAGACATAGCCGACTGACTGCGCAACACCCGCGATCGTTTCGCCACTTCCGATCAGGCGCTCGGCCGCCAGCATCATCCGCCAACGCGTAAGATATGCGATCGGTGTTTCACCGACCTTGGCGGCAAACAGGTGTGAGAAGGTTGACCGCGACATGGCCGAGCGCCTGGCGAGTTCCTCTACCGTCCACGAAAAGGCTGGTTCCATGTGGATCGCGGCCAAGGCAGTGGCGATCCGTGGGTCGGCAAGGCCTGCAAGCCATCCAGTATCCGTCTCGGTCTGGGTCGCAAGATACAGGCGCAGCGCCTGGATGAGGATCATCTGTGCCAGTTGCTGCGCGAGCAGTTCGAAGCCCGGGCACTTCTCCCGCATCTCCTCCATCATCAGGTCGATGCACCACCGTAGCCGGGTCTGCCCCCCGGCACCTTCGATCCGGATCATCGGGGGCAGGCGACTGAGTAACAAGTCGGCGTGGCGACCGCTGACCTCGAAACGGCTTCCGACGAGATATGTGTCGCCACCTCCGTTATAGGTGACGACATCGCCACTGCGGTTCGGGTCGAGCACCTCGCTCGCCCGCTGCGGCACCAGCTGGGAATCGCTCCCGATTGTCGCAGAACGCCCGGTCGGGAGGACGAAGCAGTCGCCTTCGCTCAGACGAACCGGCGCGGCGTCACCGTCGAGCGACAGCCAGCATTCGCCCCTTACGACCGCGTAGCATTTGATCCTGCCGGCGAGGTCATCAAGAACAAGCGACCAAGCGCCGCCGGCATCGAACCCGGCGGTGATGTAGCTGATCGGCTTGAGCAGCGACAGCAGTTGCGAGAGAGGATCCATTGCTATTCCAGACGATCACGTAAAAACGGCGGATTATCAAGCATAGATCGTATGCGTGGATCAAGCCACAAGGCGGCATCACACCGACAAGGAATCGCGCCATGAAAGCAGCAGTCGTGCACACATTCGGCGTACCGCCGCATGTTACTGAGTTTCGCGAGCCGGAAGCGGGCAGCGGTGAAACCGTTATCGCTGTGTCGGCCGCTCCCCTCAGCCCGATCGTCAAGGCGCTAGCTGCCGGCGCGCACTATTCGGGTGGTACCACGGCCGGCTTCGTTCCGGGTGTGGACGGCGTCGGCGTCGATCCGCAGGGGCGTCGCGTCTATTTTCTCTTCCCGAAGCCTCCGTTCGGATCGATGGCGGAGCGATCGCTGGCCGCCAGCGACATGCTGGTGCCGGTGCCTGACGCGCTCGCCGACGATCTGGCCGCAGCCATCTCCACCGCCGGGCTCGCGTCCTGGGTCGCGCTGACACGGCGGGCCCGACTAGCCGGCGGGGAGACGGTGTTGGTGAATGGTGCAACCGGGGCAGCCGGGAGCATGGCGGTGCAGGTTGCTCGTCATCTGGGAGCCGCGAAGGTCATCGCGGTGGGGCGCAACCGCGAGCGGCTGGGCGAGCTGGATGCCGATGTCCGCATCGCGCTTGATGACAATGTGGATGCCACGCTGCGGGACGAGTTCGACCAAGGCGTCGATGTCGTGCTCGACTTCATCTGGGGCGAGCCTGCTATGGCCGTTTTGAAGGCAGCCGCTACCAATCGGGGAGCCCGGACCGGCGAACCGCGCCTGAGATATGTGCAGATCGGCAATTCGGCCGGCGTCGACATAACGCTTCGCGCCGACATGCTTCGCAGCTCCGGATTGGAATTGCTCGGCAGTGGCATCGGCAGCGTCGCAGTCAAGGAGCTGCTGGCCGGAGCGGCGGAGCTGCTCGCAGCGGCTCATGGCGCGGGTTTCAAGCCAGCATTCACCAGCGTACCATTGAATGATGTGGCGCAAGTCTGGAACGACGACCCTAGCGTGAGGTACATCGTCCAGCCTCAGCGTTGATCGCCAGTCGGGGGATGCTGTCCCGCACGTCCGGTCCAGTCGCACGACTATGACAAACCGGGAATGGCCTAGTCGAGGGTGATGCAGATAGGCGACCGCAGGCGGCCCCACCGGTCGATGGGAAGCGTCGCATCGGTGTCGATGCAACAGCCCTTCCCGGAAACGAAGTTTGAACGGGATGGCCCGGGCAACATCCGTCTTTCTGAAGCGTCCGGCGGGGCCGCTTTCCCGAAACCTGTTCCCGATTGCGTTTTCCCGAAACTGGTCGCTGAAGACGGAGAAACGGGACTGGTGAAGCCGTGCACGACCGGCCGGTTTCGGGAGGAGGCGCCAGCCACCGGAACGACGGGCATTGGGTCGCGAACTGCCATTCGCTATCGTAGCGCCACAGCGTAGGTGTAGTGCCCATCTTCATCGGGCGTGGCCCGCCATACCGCCGCTGACCGCCGTGCGCCGCCCCTTCCTACTCTACGTCCGCAATGGCTACACCAACATGGTGCACGCTATGACAAGTCGGCAGCTCTGCGCCCCGATATCGGCCGTTCGGCGGAGTGACCTAGTTCCCTAGCCCGGCCGTTGGAGGGTCACCGATTTTGCACCATGTCCGCGACGTTCAAGGGTTGCGTTCGGACGGTTGCGCCGTAGTTTTCCAGGATGATCGCGCGCTATACAGTCCACTTGAAGCAGCCTATTCGCATGCTGGACCATTGGCCCATTGATGTGCTGGGCGCCCGTATGACGTTGGTAGCAGACGGCGACATGGTGAGCGCATTGAAGTTCACCTTCACCGGGCAGCCCACGACCCTTGCACCTGCTTTGACCGACCCGGGCAAGCCGGGGCAGCCTCCTAAAATTACGATCAACGATTCGCTGCAAACGATACTTCGTCAGCAGGTTCGAAACGGCTTCAGCTTCCTTCAGGCGCTATTTCACATTCAAGTCGCTTTCGATCGGACGGATGCCGAATTCGAAGGCGAAACGCCGGAAGAGAACGACGCCATTGCGATAAACCATTTCAGCTATGGCGAGGCGGATGACCGTCCGCTCGCGCTGACTTACGACTACTTCACCAGGGCCATGATGGCCGCTGAAAAGCCGTACGACGAAAAATACCGACTCTTTGCCACGTTGACCGGCTACGCCCGCGAGGCATCGAAGGAAGCCCGCTACATTGACGCCTTCCGCTACTACTTCCTGATCCTCGATGCTTTTTTCAGCGACGGGCAATTCAAGAAGGCCGGCCTTGAAAAGGCGTTCAAGCGCCACGGGGCGCTGATGGACGCGATCAAATCGGCAACGGCTGACTTTCGGGAAGATCGGACACGGCCTACCACTCCGACTGGCACCTTCTTGCGCGGGTTGCCGACGCCGGAAGAGATCGCCGACCACCTGATCGAGCGCCGGGGCCATTACTTCCATAGCAACCGGCGGAAGTCTGGGGCGTGGAGTCCAGACAAGCAGGATGAGGCCCGCGACCTATCATGGCTATGCTCCATGATCTGCTTCTATCTGTCAGAGGAATATTCCGCGCCGATGTTCGCGGAGGAGCTTGGACCACGGCACTTTGCGGAGGCCACAAAGTCAGGAGCGATAATCGTGCTCAGGATCGACTACACCTATGTTGACGACGATGGCAGTGAGCCAAAGCAAGGGCGCACGAACATCAACATGCCCGGCACCAAGGTCACCCGGAAGATGGCGACCGAGATGACGCAGAATTTCGTGCAGAACTTCATCGAGTCGCAGCCTGCCAGCAGCTTGATGCACGCAATCTGCCGTGAAGCAAAATCGGGCAAGCCGATCTTCGAGATTAAGTATCCGCAGGAACTTCCTTAGCGCGACGCCAGGGACTCTGGGAGAACCCAATCCTCGCCAACGAAGGCGCCAAACTGCCGGAGAACCGCACGAACGGCGCGTGATGTACTCCAAACCAGCTTGTCGGTGCTCAGCACACCGTTGAAATAGGTGCCCATGGTGGCGAGTTGCATATCTATCACATCGTTCACGCGCAGATGCTCGGCGCGTCCTATCTGCCGCCCATTCTGCACCCACAGAATGTAATAGATCATCATGCACAGCGAGTATCGGAACGCGAACATGTGACGTGACCCCCGCCTTTCATCCGGTGGCAACCAGAGACCGACCGGTGTTGTCGCGCAGGAGCGCGGGTGAAGCAACGGTCGGGTTTAACCCCGACCGTTGCTGTTCAAGTTCGGCGGCGAACGCTGCCGGTGTGGCGTATCCGAGCGAGGAGTGTGGCCGCTCGGTGTTGTAGTCGGCGACCCAGCGGGCGAGGATCGACCGGGCCTGACCGATCGTGAAGAACAGCGTCTCGTTGAGCAGTTCGTCGCGCATGCGACCGTTGAAGCTCTCCACGAACCCGTTCTGGGTCGGCTTGCCCGGCGCGATGTAATGCCACTCGATGCCGGCGTCGCCGGACCAGGCGAGCACCGCGTTCGAGGTCAGCTCGGTCCCGTAGCACATTGGGAAGCGGCCCCTCGAAGGGGCGCACTGCCTTGATGAAGGCAAGGGCGCGTAGCGCCCGCAGGCTTCATCAAGGCGGTCATGATCGGCCCGCAGGTCTCTAAAGTGAAGTTGTCGACTCAACCCTTTGGAGACAGACCGACCATGACCAAGCGTAGCTCTAATCCCACCGACGCCGTGCTGGTAGCCATCGATATGTCCAAACACCGCCAGGAGGTCCTGATCGAACGTCCAGAAGGCGGACCCCGACGTCGCATGACGGTGATGGCGACAAAGGCAGATTATGATCGCCTGGCCACGGATCTTAGCGACATCGGGCGTCCGATCATCGTCGGCTTCGAGGCTACTGGTAACTACCATCGCACGCTGGCGCATCGCCTGCTGTCCGCCGGCTTCGAGTTGCGCTTGATCTCGTCCGTTGCCTTGGCTCGAACGCGCGAGGCTCTGCACAATGGCTGGGACAAGAACGATTCCAAGGATGCGCAAGTGATCCTGCACATGCTGCGGATTGGCGCCACCCAGCGATACGTCGATCCGCTCGCCGCCGGGATCAACGACCTGCAGGAGATGTCGAAAACGCACGAGGCGATCTCCAAGGCTAAGACGCAGACATGGCATCGCATCCTGACCCACTACCTGCCGCTCTATTTCCCGGAGATTGAACGCTTCGCTGGCAACAGCCGATCCGACTGGTTCCTTGCTCTGCTCGAACGATTCCCGACTCCAGCCAGCATGACTGTGCTCGGCCAGGAGACTTTCTCCCGCGAAGCATGGGACTTGGTCGGCCGCAAAGTGTCCAAAGCCCGGCTGATCAACGATATCTACGAGACCGCCTGCGCCTCCGTGGCGCTACCTGTCGACGAGGATTCCGTCTCGATCGCTATGTTCCGCATGGTGATCGCCCAAGCACGCAACCTGATCCGGCAGCGCGACGAGATCGAGCGAACGGCGCATGCCATGCTGGCCGAAAACCGCGATTATCAGCTTCTGCGCATGATCCCCGGCATTGGGCCCATCAATGCGTTGACCATTCTCGCCGAGGCAGGCGATCTACGCCGCTTCAGCCATCACCGTCAGTTCCTGAAGTTCTGCGGTCTTGATCTTGCGACCCGGCAGTCCGGTACATTCCGAGGCCGCACGATGCTGTCCAAGTACGGTAATGCGCGATTGCGGCGGACCTTTTGGATGGCTGCCCAGGTCGCCGCACGTCAGCGCAACAACAGTTTCCGCGACAAGCTCGGACGATACACTGCCGGGCACGCGGATGATGCCGATCGTCGCCGCAAGGCGATGACGGCGCTCACCGCCAAGATGGCGCGCGTTGCCCATGCCGTCATCAAGACGGGGACAGAGTACCGACCGTTCCTTGAACGGTCGGATGCCAGGTGGAAGGACCCCTCTCTGCAAGTGCCGTGAGGGCGCGAAAGCGACCCTGTAGATAATGTTCGGGCCTTCCACCTGGGTGCGTATCTCGTTCTAAGGACGGTGAGGACCACGGCCGCTTCGGCGCCGCTGGATCCTGTGTTTGCTATGGCAGGGAGCGATCCCGTTGACGGTGGAAGCCATCTGGCTCAGAATGCATGCCTCGCCGCTCAATGCCGGCGCATAGAGATCTGTTGACCAAATCTCGCTTTCCTTCGTGACCCAGGACGTTGTCGCTGACGATCATCTTCGGCCTGCCGCGCCTGGCGATCAGATCGGCCAGCTCGCGCACGACCCGCCGGCCCGAGATCGATGTGTCGACCACCGCTCCGATGCACTCGCGCGTCACGTCGTCGACGATGTTGAGCACGCGGAACCGCCGCCCGGTGACGAACTGGTCGTGGACGAAGTCCAGGCTCCAGCGCTGGTTGGGAAGCGCCAGCACCGGCGCAGGCGCCCGCGCGCCGACGGCGCGCCTTCGTCCCTTCCGGCGCCTGACGGTGAGGCCCTCCTCGCGGTAGAGCCGCTGGGTCTTCTTGCGGTTGATCGCGACGCCGTCCCGACGGAGCAGGATATGCAGTCGCCGATAGCCAAACCGCCGGCGCTGCTGCGCCAGCTCGCATAGCCGCGACCGCAGGTCGCCATCATCTGCCCGGCACGAGCGATACCGCATGCTCTTCCGGTCCGCCGAGATCACCCGGCACGCCCGCCGCTCGCTCATCCCGAACGCTGCCTGCAAATGCATGACGGCTTCGCGCTGGGCTGCGGCGGTCACCACTTTTTTGACAGCAGGTCTTTCAACCCCGCATTGTCCAGCATGGCGTCCGCCAGCAGCCGCTTGAGCTTACCGTTCTCGTCTTCCAGAGCCCGCAGCCGCTTCGCGTCGGACACCTCCAGGCCGCCATACTTGCCCTTCCAGGCATAGTAGGTCGCGCTCGACATGCCATGCTTGCGGCACAGCTCCGTCACCACGGCACCCGCCTCGGCTTCCTTCAGGATGCCGATAATCTGCTCTTCCGTGAACTGCTTCCGCTTCATCTGTCCGTCCCATCAAGGGGCCGGTCTCTAGGTCCAGGTGGATGAAGAAACGGGGGTCACGTCACATGCCGCGCGCTTCGGTGAGCAAAATGCCCTTCCGGTTCAGGGACTGTTGGTTGTCGATGAAGAATCGCGCGGTCGTCTCCTTCAGCAGCCGGAATAGGGTTTGCCGCGTGTCCTCCGCGACGTCGCGCCCGGTCCGCAATTGCTTCACCTGATCGGGTTTGAATTCCTTAGTAATGTCCACAAGCGCCTCTTGAAGGTCTTGCATCTGCTTGCCCAGTTCCGCGATGACGTTGGCCGCCTCCGGTTCGAGTGCCGCCATGCGAACCTTCAGGCGTTCAGGCACCGGGACTGTCGAAAGGTCCAGCATATCTTGGTTCAGCTCTGCGCATGCCATGTAGTCGAAAAGGGCATTCACGTCGGAATTGGCCGCCATGTTCAGCTCTAAAATTTCGTGCGTGCGCTTCAGCACGAACACTTGCGACGGGAATTGCGAAGCGATGCGCAGCGACATGCGGGAATTGGTGATGGCGTGTTCCTTCCGCATCTCAACTAGGGTGAGGTCGGATAGCGCGATGTGATGATCGCGGGACGCGGCGAGATACGTCTTGAGCTGGGGATTACCTAGCGCGTTCGAGTCAGCGAGTAGCATTGTCATCGCTTGTAGGTAGCGAACGCCTAGTTAATTTGCAGCAGGCGAGGCATGATTGCAGCCCATGGCATTCGCATAAGGAGGACGGATATGGTGTGGCGCACTAAGTCGCTGCCGCTCGCGGAATGGGCGGCGTTGCAGGATCATTTCGGTAATCTCATGGTGGCCAGCGGCGGGCCTGAAAGCCTCGCGATGTTCATGAAAGGCGAGTCGGGACAGGCCGAATCCGAAATCTATCTCACCGGCCCGGGCATCGGCGCCATTGAAGCGCTCTCACCGGGTGGCTGGGAAGACTCGGCGGCGCCCGCCGGCGAAAATATAGCGCTGCTTGTCGGCTCCGGCGATCCTTGGAGATTTTTTGGCGTCGAGAAGCCT
Source organism: Sphingobium scionense (assembly GCF_014197035.1). GTDB lineage: Bacteria > Pseudomonadota > Alphaproteobacteria > Sphingomonadales > Sphingomonadaceae > Sphingobium > Sphingobium scionense. Next base: position 86,446 of record NZ_JACIEU010000014.1, read on the forward strand.
GATCTTTAGATGATGGCGGCTTCGACCAGCGGCAATCCAAAACCGGATGTCCTCGGAACGATCGCAACCCCTCGATAGACCTCAGCGTGGACCATGGTAGAAAACTGGATGGCCGAAAACGTCGAACAAACAGAGAAGTCTGATCCACGCATCTTTTGCTTCGAGCGAGATGAAGATGATCGCGCGTTTGAGGCCTCGGTGACTGCCCTGATGGGAAGGATGCAGGAGCAGTCGCGCCAGATGTTCATCCACGAGCATAATGTTCTTCGCATGAACCATGGCGCAAACTGGGTCCATTCGGCGCGTGACGCCGAGCCCGACACAACGATGCACAGCATTTCTGCGGAATGGACGATCCCTTTCGCTGGGATCGCGGACAATGATCTGAATCTGGTCGCCCAAACCATCCTCCCGATCAATGAAGAGATGGAGCGCCAGTTCGCCCAGAATATATACGGCGTGGTCGGTGCGGCAGCGGAGAAGGTCGGCAACGTCGTCAATGCCAAGGAGGCCGGGTCGTTCGCGCTTTCGATGCTGGAGATGTTTCGGAAGATCGAGCTTGGCGTGGATCGTGACGGAAATGTCTCGATGCCTCAGATACATGTCGGGCCGGGAATGTACGAGCGCATTGTTAGCGAGATGCTGGACGTACCGCCCGAGATCTCCGCAGAGATCGAACGGGTCAAAGCGGAGAAAATCCAGCTGGCACTGGACCGAGAGATTGAGCGGAAGGCTAAGTTTAAGCGGGCGGACGGATGAGCGGACGTGCGCTGATCGCCATCGGGTGCAACGGCTATGAACATCTGAATCCATTGACCGGCGCGGAAGCCGATGCCGCCGGTATCTACGATGCGCTCATTCAACCTCAGATCGGTGACTATGATGCCTCGCGATCATGCATCTTGCGGTCTCCCTCCCTGCAGGAGGTGCGTGACGCCCTAACCGCGATCCTGTTCTCCGGTGAGACCTTGGACACACTGACCATCGCCTTCGCCGGGCATGGCGCCCTTAGCGGCGGCAGCTTTTACATGGCGTTGCGAGATTCACGAGGCCAGGCCTTGTCCGCGACTGCGCTGTCGCTGGCGGACCTCTTTCGGATGATCGCCGAGGCGGGACCAAAGCAGACCTATCTCATTATTGACGCCTGCCAATCCGGCGGGTTGATCGCGGACCTCAATGTGATCCTGAAATCGGAAGTGATGGGCGAGCTTGGGACACCCGGCGTCACCTTGCTTGCGACGGCGGCATCGAACGAGTCGGCCGTGGAGATCGGCGGGCACGGCATCGGCACGGCGGCGCTACTCCAATGCATTCACGGCGAGATCTTTCTCCAGGACAGCAATCCGGCGCTCGACCTTGTCGAAATCGGGCGCGCGGTTTCGCAGCGCCTCAGCGCGGCGGGCGAGCAGACGCCGGTGGTCTGGGGACTCAATCTCTACGGTCCGTCAAGCTTCAGCAAGAATCCCCATGTGGGGACCGGAAATGCACCGCTCAGAAGCGTGCTGGCCGGATGGCCCGACGCCAAGAGCGCCGCGGCAATCCGATCGAGCTTACCACGCCTCTGGGAACCTTACGTCGCCTTGTCTCGGCGGTGGGAGCCGAGGGAATTTGTCGATCGGCTTTCGCCGCTGCTCGATCAGTTGCAAGACGATCCGACCGTGCTCCTGAACCTGAGCGAACGTGTTTCAGAGGCATGCGCAGCTCAGGCTCGAGAGGCGCGAGATCGGTTTCGTGTGATCGAGGTTCAAGCAGCCTGTACTGTCGCGTTGCTCCCATATTCGTCTCAGCCCGCCGTGGCCGACCATCTTGCCCGGCAATGCGTCGAACTCGGCCTGCAGGTTGAGGCCGCCGTGCAGGAGGTGATCGCCGCCATCGAAGCATATCAATATGCACTGGTTACCGGAGGCCTGGGCGATCTCTACTATCTGCCTATCCGTATCTCGAAACTGCTTGGGTGGAGCGGTTTTGCGATCCACGTGCGGCTATTGACCGGCGGCGACCCCGAGCCGGCCAAGACCGTACTCTCGGGCCTCCTAGCGAAGATATTCGAAATCTATTCGCTTTCGCTTGTGGCGATGAGCGACCGCCAGGCGCCATTTCTCGTTGCCGCGATAACGGCGTGCTGCCGCGTCGATCTCATTGAAGATGCCGAGAGATTGCTGGGACATTATTTCGCGTCAGTTGTGAGCTGCGGTGGCAAGATCGCGCGTACCGACCTCGATCCCTCTAAGGTTCTCTCCTATCTGGTAGCGCGAAGCAGTCCGCCAATAAACCTCGGTCTCGACGTGATCGCGCAGCCCACCGAACTCGTGCTTGCGCTTCTGCGCTTGTCCCGGTTAGCCGACCTTACCGACGAGTTTGACTTCGCACTCGCTGAACTCGATCACCTGGCGCTCAACGCTTTTCTGCCTGCCGACTATCGGCAGTTCGGCGACGAGCATATCGCCGATGGCGTGAACGCCGTATTTCATGTCGGACATGATTCCTGGAGCGTGGCTGATCTCGAAGCTGCTTGGCCGGCATTTCCCAGTCCTGCGTGTGCGGCCACATCCATGGCTTCCCTGTTGGCGTCACTCATTTTCCCGGACCGATCGCCTTGGTTTCTCTTGCCTGTGCCCTCGCTGGTCGAAGGGCGCGTGCTGGGAAGCACCGACTAGGAGGCTGCAAGATCTCAAACGACGTGCCCCTAGATGCACAGCGGTCCCGTGCAGCTCGCGGCGGCACTAGAGTAGCGCTACAGCGTAGGTATAGTACTCATCATCATCGGGCGTGGCCCGCCATACCGCCATGCGCCGCCGTTTGCCGCAGCCTCCAACATCTAAGCCGCCGCGGCTACGCCGCCCAATCTCTAAGGGCGGCTGTTGGGACTTACCTGCCGCTCATCAGCAATGTGCCGAACGGCAAGGTTATGCCAACAGCTGACATTCGGCGATCACCAAGGCGACCTACGGGAAAAGGCAAAAACTGGGCCGCAACCAGACTGGCAGCTTCTGAGCCGCAAATCGTGCTGAACGGACGTTCGTTCAAGCTGGCCCTTTCGAGGCCGCCGATCATTCTCGAGGAAATAGCATAGGCAGCACCGCCGGCGGCAAGCGACGAGAACGTCATGCTCTATCTGTTCAGTTGGTCGCCGCCGCTTCGCCACGCCTTCCCCTCCGGCAGCCTTCCGCTTACCGGCGATGACCATAGGATGTTTGCCCGCAGCGCGACTTATGAAGAGCGTTGACGTCGCGTCTGGTTGGATCAATTTCGCTGCATGAGCATGATTACGACCGAGATGCTTGCCGACATCCCCTATCTCGACCACGCGACGGTGCCGGGACGTTTTCTCAGCTGTCTGACCTTCTACGATGAAGACTGGCACTTCTGGGTGCTGGCAGGCGAAGCTGGCGATACCAAGCTCATGAAGATGAAGGCGTGGCCGGCGGAGGCGTTCTATTTCGCACGAGAAGCCGCCGAGCCGAACGATGTCTACCTGCCATTTATCGACTTCATGGGACGCATTGCGTGCTTTGCCGAACTGCAAAAGCCATTCAGCGCTGTCCACGACGACGTACTGAATTTGTCGGCTTCGCTAGCCAAGATCGTCCATCTGCAATCCGCGAAGAGTCAGATTGCGCACGGCCTATCGCGAATGGCGGCCACCGAGGTCGAATACATCGTACTGGTGTGCCGGAGCCTGTTCGACCTGTTTCAGGAGATGCTGTTCAAGATCTGGGATCGCGTCCAACTCATCGACGCGACGGCAAAAAAGAAGCCGCTGAAAGAGAGTTTTGCGCGGACTATCATGAGCGGCAATACCGTGCTCACGGCCGAGGAGATCGCCGAGCGGTTTGGCATCCCGCTGGAATTAGCCCGGTGCTACGAGCGGGCGAGCGAGACGTTCATCGCGTTACGCCGGTTTCGCGACAATATCGTTCATCACGGATCGCCGATGCAGCACATCTTCGAGGGTGACGGCGCATTCCTGATCTCGTCACGCTTCAGACCCTTCCCCAACATGGATCTGTGGGCAGACGAAGAGCGCCAGCCGAACGATCTCGTACCACTGCTCCCGGCGCTGCAAATGCTCGTCTATCGAACGATCACGATCTGCGATGATTTCTGCGTGACGCTGAGCCAGCAGATCGGCTTCCCGCCGCCGATCGTGCCCGACATGGTGCTGTTCTCGCGCGGCTACTTCGCCCAGCACCTGATCGAAGCGCTGCAGTCGGGTGCCGCACGCTCGCGGGTCGCTCCAGCGGAGGATACGACTGGCGGTCAAACGGGTGCTGATGAAAGCCCTTCGATCTAGTTGGTCTGACGACGCATTCGACGCCTCAGCGGGCTCGGTGCGATGGTGTGGTGGGGAGGAGTTGAACCTCCCCTACGGTGAAAACGGCTGATCGCGCTCCGCTATTCCCGGTCTGTCACTGCATGGATCGGCGCGCCGCCAAGGCACCACAACACCGTATGCTTCACCACGCCCGAAAGGTCGAAGAGTTTGTCCATGCTGATCTCCATTGCGAGTTGAAGGCCGAAGCCGAGGTCGACTTGAAACAGAGTGATGCTCAGCAGCGACGCGATCCACACCGTGACGGCTACCAGGAACTTGGAAAACGACTTTGACGCCGAACCAAACCCGTGCCTGATGTAAGGAAGCATAGCGGCGGGGCAAGGGCGCCACCGCGCGACTGAACCATCGTCTTATCGCGATTGGTGATACGATACGGCTTGGGGGAGCGACGTGGCTAAGGAATTCAATCCCGGAAATCTCGTTATCGTCGGCGCAGGCTTCTCGCTGAATGCCGGCCTTCCCCTTGCGGGCAGCTTTACCAAGCAACTCCTCAACCTCGGGCGGGTGGCGGTCGATGGCCCGAGCGCCCGACAGATTTCCTACATCAAGAGTTTTGCCGATCGGGTCTTCGGCGAAGGCGCGCCGCGCACGGCCGATGAGTGGCCCGACTTGGAGGACATCTTCACGCTTGTCGACCTTTCGGCGAACACCGGCCACCATCTAGGCCCGCATTTCTCTGCTGCCGACCTTCGCATTGTGCGCCGCGCGATCATCGTCCGGATGATCCGCATGTTGTCGCAAGCCTATGCTCGCAAGCAGCGCAAGCCCGACGCCGGATGGCGAGCACTGGAGAGCTTCTTTGGTGGATTTCGCGCCGACATCAGCGCGGTTCTCAGCATGAACTGGGACACGGTGTTCGAGCGCGGCATGGCGCGTGCGCAGACGATCCGCCGCGTTGATTACGGCTGTCATGCGCGGGCAGTGACGTTTGATGACAAAGGTCTCGTCAATCGCCCGCTCAGCGGCGAAACGCTCCATATCCTGAAGCCGCACGGCTCCGTGAACTGGCTCTATTGCGACGCCTGCCGCGAGACGTTCTGGGTTCCACCGAGCGATACCGAAATGGTGGCACAGACCCTCTTTCGCCGACAGGACTGGGCGGCCCTGCCTGCGCCCAAAACCGCCAAGATGCCTGCAATCCGAAGTCCCGGCTGCCCCCATTGCAAGACCAAAAGCCTCGGCACGCGCTTCGCGACCTTCAGCTATCGCAAGGCGCTCGATTTTCCGATGCACTCTGCAAGCTGGCGGACAGCGGAGCAGTATCTCAAAGGAACCGCCGACTGGGTGTTCATCGGCTATTCGATGCCCGCGGCCGACTTTGAGTTCAAACATCTCCTGAAGCGCGTTCAGCTCACCGAGGGCGAGCGACCCGATATAACCGTGATAACCGGCGGCGCCGATGCCGACGCCACCGTCAATCGGTTCAAGAAGTTCTTCGGCGACGTGAAGGGCAAACGCTTTTTCTTCACGAACGGCCTGGATAGCGCGGCGCTCAAGCATCTCGAGACGATTCAGGTGCTCCGCACCTAGCAGAAATCGCGCGGATGGCGGCCCAACAGCCTCTCCGCCGGATCGCGCGAGTTCACGCTCGTGCCGTGGCGACCGGCGCTGGAGCGCCAGCTCGGCAAGCTAGCCGCCGGCATCATGCGTGGCGACGGATCAACTGGCAATTCGGTCGCGGCCGTGGCGGACCAACTATCGCTTGACCGCTCTTTGTTCTCCCGCATGCTCTCCTATATTTGATGAAAGGGGGTTGGGGGACGATGTTCGAAATTACTGGCGCACAAGTCGCCGACCTCAATGACGCCGATCTGCGGACACTCGTCGCACGTCTCGCCTTGGCAGAATTGCGGGCGCAGGGTTGCCCCAGTTCGTCGGTAACCGCTGGCGGCAATCAGGATGCGGCCGATGGCGGGCTTGATGTCCGGGTCGAGTGCCCGTCCGCACTGCCGATGCCGGATTTCGTGCCGCGCCAGCACACAGGGTTTCAGGTGAAAAAGCCCGACATGCCGGCGAGCGCAATCCGCGATGAGATGCGTCCTGGCGGCGTACTACGGCCGGTCATCGCCGAACTCGCCGCTCGCTCGGGCGCCTACATCATCGTCAGCGCGCAAGGGTCGGTCGCAGACAAGCCGCTGAGCGATCGTCGCGATGCGATCCGGGCGCAGCTCGACGATCTGCCTGAGGCCGGGCAGTTGCATAGCGACTTCTACGATCGCGACCGGCTGGCGACATGGGTCAATCACTATCCCGGAATTGTCGCCTGGGTCCGCACGCGGCTCGGCATCGGTATGTCGGGCTGGAGCAGCATCGGCGATTGGTGCGGCGTCGGCGTGAGCGAGGAGACGCCCTATCTCTTCAACGACAAGGCCTGCCTAACCGATGAGCGAACGAGCGACCGCGAGCAACTCACCATCGGCGAGGGTATCGCCCGGCTTCGCGTCTCTCTGACCAAAGCTCGCCAATGTATCCGGTTGATCGGCTTGTCCGGTCTCGGAAAGACTCGTCTCGTGCAGGCACTGTTCGAGGATGGTGTGGGCGAGGTGCCGCTCGATCCCGGGCTCGCCGTCTATACCGACTATTCGGCGGAGACTGACCCGACCGCACGGGACATGGCGCGCCAGCTGGTGATCGCACGGCAACGCGCGATCCTGATCGTCGACAACTGCAACCCGGCGACGCACAGCGAACTGGCCCGCATCTGTTCGGAAGCGGGGAGCCAAGTCAGTCTCTTAACTGTCGAATATGATGTTCGCGACGACGAGCCCGAGCGTACCGAGGTCTTTCGCCTGCAATCAGCATCGCCCGAAATGGTGGAGCTGTGGCTGGAAAAGACCTTCCCCAATGTGACGCAGGTCGACCGGCGAACCATATCGGAGTTCAGCGACGGCAACTTCCGCGTGGCGCGCGCTCTCGCCGACACGCTCGGAAAAGGCGAAACCTTGGGAAAGCTCAAGAGCCGCGACCTCTTCGAGCGGATTTTTCATCAGCGCAACGAGCCTGACCGGGATCTGCTTTCCGCTGCCGAAGACCTTGCCCTGCTCTATTCGATCGATGGCGAGGACACTTCGGAAGGCGGTGAACTTGCGCGGGTCGCGGCTATTCGCGGTGTTCCCGTGGCGACGATATATGCGGCGCTGAACACGCTTCGACAGCGGGGGATCGCGCAGCTGCGGGGACGGTGGCGCGCTATCCTGCCGCATGCGATCGCCAACCCGCTCGCCGGCTTCGCCCTTGAACGCATGCCGTCCGCCGATTTCGATCGCTTCTGCGCGTCGCTTACAACGCGGATGCAGAAGTCCCTTTCGCGCCGCCTCGGCTATCTGCACGACAGCGCCGAGGCGCGGGCCGCGGTCGAGCGCTGGCTCCGTGCCGACGGGCCTCTCGGCGATCTTGCGGCATTGGGAGAAGACGGCCTTCAGATCATCGCCAACATCGCCCCGGTCGCGCCCGATGCCGTGCTCGCGAAGATCGAGCGAGATATTGCCGGTCCAAATGGCGGCGAGATACTCGATCCGCAGTCGAGCAACCGGTGGCAATGGATACGGTTGATCAAGCTCCTCGCGTACGATCCGCCGCTGTTTGACCGCGCGGCAACCTTGCTTGCGCGGTTCCTTTCCGCTGAATCGCCCGACCACCACAACAACTCGGCATCGGACATGTTCGCCGAGCTGTTTCACCTGCACCTGTCCGGCACCAAGGCTTTACCAGATCAGCGGCGAGCGCTCGTACGCCGGTTCGCGCAATCGGGTGATCCGGCATTGGTGCGCTGCGCCGGCGTCGCCCTCGATGCGCTGCTGAAGGCGCACCATTTCAGTTCATCCAGCGACTTCGACTTCGGCGCCCGGTCACGGGACTATGGCTGGCACCCGCCGACCTATGGTGACATCTGGGCCTGGTACAACGGCGCGGTCGACCTGGCGGTCGAGCTCTCGCCAATCATCGAAAACGCCAGGGACCACCTTGCCCACAGCGTAAGAGAGCTGTGGCACTTCGGCGCCTGCCACGATGCGCTCGAACGGGCGGCGGCCCACTTTTCTTCCGAGCGACCTTGGATCGAGGGGTGGATCGGCTTCCGCACAGCGCTGCGCTTCGAGGGCGACGCGATGCCGGATGAGGTGCGCGCCCGTCTCGTCGCGCTCATCGAACGCCTGAAACCCACCGATCTTCTCCATCAGGCCCGTGCGGTCGTACTGGGGCGCAGCAGTTTCGGTTGGGATGTGGCTGATGGCGACGCGGATGACGGCGACGTCATGAAACCCTATGAGCGCGCCTCCCAGCTGGCGAAAGAGATCGGCACCGCACTCGCGCATGACCCGGAGACGCGCGCTGCCTTCATCGCCGAACTGCTCGTCGAACAAAATCCGCAGCGCGCCTATGAATGCGGCATTGGCCTGTCGGATGGTGCCGCCGATCTTGATGCGATGTGGCGGGAACTGCTGGACCTCTTCTCCGCCGCCGAGGCGGACAGCCGGAATGCGACGGTGCTGGGCGGGTTTATCCATGGCGCGCACGCCAAGGATTCGGCCTTTGCCAACGCTACGCTAGAGGATGTGATCCAGAATCCCGATCTCGCCGCGAGTCTGCCGTATCTTCAGGCGCGTGTTGCTATCGATGCCCAAGGCATAGCGCGACTTCGGCGTGCGATCGAACGTGGCGTCCTTTCGGCGCGGAATTTTCAAAGCATCGCCAATGGCAGTGTCGGGGAGTCTCCACCCGACGCGCTTGGCCCGCTGCTCACCGACATCGGCGATCTGGCCGACGGCGTCGAGATCGCGCTCGATATATTGCACATGCACTTCTACCGCGATCGGGAAGAAGGCCGCCAACGTGCGCCATCCTTGATCGCTGTTGGCCGTGAGCTGCTACTGCGCGCTGACTTCGGAAAGAAGCAGTCGTTGCGCGATTTTGGGCTGCATACCGTTATTCGGGTCTGCTGCGCCGGACCCGATGGAGAGGCGACATTGCGGGAAATCTGCGCTCGCGTCCGGGCCGGACTGGAGACCGTCTATCTCTCGTCCTACGATCTTGGTTATGTCCTGAAGGCGCTCTTCGAGACCCATCCCCTGATCGCACTCGACGAATTCCTGCTCCCCGAACTCAGGCCGAGAAATCGGGGGCTGTTTGAGGGGGACTTCGGGTCTGGCACACCGGTAGAAGATGTCGGCGCCGAGACCCTTGTTCAGTGGGCGAATATCGATCCGGATCGGCGCTATCCGCTGCTTGGCAAAAGCATCCCCATGTTCAAGCGGCAGCAGGGCGAAGAGGAGAATGGTGTCTCCACGCTTTTCCTGGAAATATTGGGCCACGCGCCAGACAAGCGGGCGTTCCTCGGTGATATCTGGTCGCGGCTGCATCCGCGCAGCTGGAGTGGCTCGCTCGCCGATATCCTGGTTCGGCGTCGCGCGGCTATCACAACGCTGGGTGACAATGTTGGAGGCGAGGTTCGGCAATGGGTCACCGACATGCTGCCCGAACTCGAACGCTGGATCGAATATGAGAGCAAGCGCGATCGGGAAGACGAGCAGAGTTTCGAATAGCTGCTGATCCGTGCGTCCCCAGCGAGGCTCTGACGCCGATCGCGGCTTTCGCGGAGTCTTAGGCCAGGCCCGCCGCCCTTTGCATTTCTGCCTGACGGCTCCGCGCTGGGCGAATGGCCGGTTTTGGCGGGAACAGCCGTTCAAAACACGATAGGCGAACGGCGTGAGCTGGTCGTTGGCTATCGTAGCACTACAGCGTAGGAATAATGCCCATCTTCATCGGGCGTGGCCCGCCATTACCCCTCCACAGAGGGCGACAAACATCTACTCCGAGTGACCATTTTCTTCAGAAAACTGACACTTGGCGGGTCGGACTGGCCACAGTCGTCCGCACGCCTGCACTCATGGCGTCGTTCTGATTCGTGGTCTCGGAGATGACGATGTTGAGCACCCGAAAATCCGCACAATCAAGCCGCGCCACAAGGCATTCGAGTTGACCGACAGCCATGGACTCTCCTTTTTGATGAAGCCCAGCCGGTCGAAGCTTTGGAAGTGGAACCACGCCTAAAACGACAAGCAGAAGGCCATGGTCCTCGTCATCTGCCCATGGTCACGCTACTCAACGCCCGCACCAGGTGCGACGAATCCAGCGCGCATCCCAAGCCATGGACGCGGCGATCCGCTCGATCCTGCCGCCCGCGAATCTGATCCGACGCGATGATGTGCAGGGCTGTTATCCGGCGTTGCGCAACGCGGTGCTGACCAATGGCCGGCCGACATGGAAAAAGCGCAGGCAGAATTGCAGCAAGCAAGGGATCGGGCGATCGCGCTCCCCGTCGGGCAATGCGCAGCGGTTGATGGCCGATCTGCGTCCCGGCCAGGTGTAACCCCGGCCCGGCCAGCGACAGCGTCCGCGCAGGCGGCGCAATAGCAGGTTTTTTTTTCAGAGACGAGCAGCCACCTGTAAAAAGGTCAGCACCCCTATCGTTCAGATGCCAGGCCGCCGATCCGCTACAGCCATCCGCACAGAAACAATAGAAGCATCGGGTTAACCCCTACTTGATCGCGATTCGATTTGCTGCAAAAATCCGGATCGCATCGGCACATTGCCGCAAACTATGGAAATTAAAGAAAATCTTCGCGCATTCTTATGAATGTCGCGCCCGATTATACGCATCTTCGCGAGGTCGAAGCCGTATGGATTCTCTTTTAGCGACATATTTTTTCGAACTGGCACGACACGGAGTTACCGCAAGGACCGTCCTTACGTGAGCCCGAGAACCGCCTCCGAAACCGGCGCACATGGCATCCTGGCGCTCAGCACTGGCGCGTTCACCATATGCTTCGCGGTCTGGACCATCTTCTCGATCATCGGCCTGGGTATTCAGCAGGACCTGCAACTGAGCGACACCCAATTCGGGCTGCTGGCGGGCACGCCGATACTCAGCGGATCGATTTCGCGGGTATTTCTCGGCGCCTGGGCCGATCGGTTCGGCGGCCGAAGGATATTTGCCGGCGTCATGATCTGCGCAGCATGCGCGACCTTCCTCATGTCGCTTGCCAACAATTATGTCCTTCTCCTGCTCGGCGCGCTGGGCGTCGGCCTGGCCGGTGGCGCCTTCTCGGTCGGGGTTTCGTTCGTTTCGGCCTTTTATCCGCCGGAACGACAGGGCATGGCGCTCGGCATCTTCGGCGCCGGCAATGTCGGGGCGGCGGTGACCAAATTGCTCGCGCCCATGGTCATGATCGCCCTGGGCTGGAAGGGCGTCGCCCAGGTCTGGGCAGCCGTTCTGCTGGCAGCCGCCCTTCTCTTCCTGCTGTTCACCCGCGAGGATCCGAAATCGCGCGATCGGCGGGCGGATCGAGGTGCGAAAGCCGTCGACCTCGCACTCTTTCTAAACCCGCAGATATGGCGTTTCTCGCTCTATTATTTTTTCGTGTTCGGCGCCTTCGTCGCCCTGACATTGTGGCTGCCCCATTATCTGATGGACGTCTATGGGCTCGACCTTGTCACCGCTGGCATTCTGGCCGCCTGCTATTCGATCCCCGCCAGCCTGTTCCGCATCTATGGCGGCTATCTGTCGGACCGGATAGGCGCGCGCGCGGTGCTCTATGCCACCTTCGGCATTTCGGTGGCCTGCACCTTCCTGCTTTCCTATCCACCCACCGACTATGCGATCACCGGCACCCGCGGCCTCATCCGCTTCCATACCGAGATGGCACTGGTCCCCTTTGTCGTGACCCTATTCGTGCTGGGCTTCGTGATGAGCCTCGGCAAGGCCGCGGTCTTCAAGCATATCCCCCTTTATTATCCCAATCATGTGGGCGTGGTCAGCGGCATCGTGGGCATGGTCGGCGGACTGGGTGGCTTCCTGCTGCCCTTCGCCTTCGGCCTGCTCGCCGACCTTACCGGCATCTGGACAAGTTGCTTCGCCCTGCTCTTCCTGCTGGCAAGCACCGCACTCATATGGATGCATTTCGCCATAAGGGCGATGGAACGAGGGGCGACGAATGCAACGGCAGTGCCCGAACTGCCCGAACTTCAGGGTTTTGGCGAACCTGGCCTGCCCCCCGCGCCGGCCCGCACCGCCACCCTCGTCGACTGGCGACCGGAAGACCCGGCCTTCTGGCAGGCGACGGGCAGGCCGATTGCGCGCCGGAACCTGTGGATATCGACCTACTGCCTGCTGCTATCCTTCGCGGTGTGGATGGTATGGAGCGTGGTGGTTTCGCGCCTGCCGGCAATCGGCTTTGCCTTCACCACCTCGCAATTATTCTGGCTGGCGGCGATCCCGGGCATTTCAGGTGCGATCTTTCGCATTTTCTATGCCTTTCTCGTGCCGATCTTCGGCGGACGGCTATGGACCACCCTGTCGACCGCGACGCTCCTGATCCCGGCCTTCGGCATCGGCTACGCCGTGCAGGATCCGCAGACACCCTTCCTCATCTTCCTCACCCTGGCGCTGCTCTGCGGTTTTGGCGGCGGCAATTTCGCCTCATCGGTCGCGAACATCAGCTACTTTTTCCCCAAGGCGGAAAAGGGCAACGCGCTGGCCATCAATTCCGGGCTCGGAAATCTGGGGGTCAGCGTGATGCAGGCGCTGGTGCCGCTGGTCGTCACCATGGGCCTGTTCGGCACGCTGGGCGGCGGTCCGCAAACCGCATCGGATGGTACGGCGATCTGGATGCAGAATGCCGGCTTCGTCTGGGTACCACCTGTCCTGATCGGCATGGCCGCAGCCTGGTTCGGGATGAACGACATCGCCAGCGCCAGGGCCTCCTTCGCCGATCAGGCGACGATCTTCGGACGCCGCCATACCTGGGTGATGTGCTGGCTCTACACCGGCACATTCGGCACCTTCATCGGCATGTCCGCCGGCTTTCCGCTGCTGGCGAAACTCGTATTCCCCGAAGTTGACGCCCTGCGGTTGGCCTTTCTCGGCCCGCTCATCGGTGCTTTGGCGCGCGCTGGCAGCGGTTGGGTCGCAGACCGTGTCGGCGGCGCGCGGGTGACATTCTGGGTCTTCATCTGCCAGGCCTTCGCCACCGCCGGCATGATCTGGTTCCTCAATGCCCACAATTTCTGGGGCTTCTTCGCAACCGTGCTGCTGCTGTTCCTGATCAGCGGGATCGGCAACGCATCGACCTTTCAGATGGTGCCTGCGATCATGCGCTGGGAAGTGGCGCGCGCCATGCCGAACGTCGATGAGCAGGCGCGTCTCCACCAGGCCGAGCGCGAATCCGCCGCCGTCACCGGCTTCATTTCCGCCATTGCGGCCTTTGGCGCCTTCTACATCCCCAAGGCCTATGGATCGTCGATCGCCGCCACCGGCGGCGCGGGACCGGCCCTGGTCGCCTTCCTGCTGTTTTTCCTCAGTTGTGCCGCCGTGACCTGGATCGCCTATTCCGGTCCCCATGGCATCCTTCGTGATCGCGCCCTGCGCGGTCGATCCCCCATTGCAAGGCAGGGACAAACCGCATGAGCCACCTCCTCGACCGTCTCACCTTTTTTCGCCGCCAGCAGGACAAGTTCGCGGACGGCCACGGCATTACCACCGACGAGACGCGGGCCTGGGAGGACGCCTATCGCAAGCGCTGGGCAGCGGACAAGATCGTGCGGTCGACGCATGGCGTGAACTGCACCGGTTCCTGTTCCTGGAAAATCTACGTCAAGGGCGGGATCGTAACCTGGGAAACCCAGCAGACGGATTATCCGCGCACGCGTCCCGACCTGCCCAATCATGAACCGCGGGGATGTCCACGCGGCGCCAGCTACAGCTGGTATCTCTATTCCGGCACCCGGGTGAAATATCCGCTGGTGCGTGAACGGCTGGTCCGTCACTGGCGCGAGGCGCGGCGCAGTCTGCCCCCGGTAGCGGCCTGGCGCGCGATCGTGGCGGATGAGGCCAAGCGCAGCGACTGGGTCACCCGGCGTGGACGGGGCGGTTTCGTGCGCGTCGGCTGGGACGAGGCGAGTGAGATCATCGCGGCCGCCAATGCCTATACCATCAAGGAATATGGCCCGGACCGGATCGCCGGCTTTTCGCCGATCCCGGCCATGTCGATGATCTCCTATGCGGCCGGATCGCGCTATCTTTCGCTGATCGGCGCCAATCTCCTGAGCTTCTACGACTGGTATTGCGACCTGCCGCCATCCAGCCCGCAGACTTGGGGCGAGCAGACCGACGTGCCCGAAAGCGCGGATTGGTATAATTCGGGTTTCCTGCTGGTCTGGGGCTCGAACATTCCCATGACCCGCGCTCCGGACGCGCATTTCTATTCCGAGGTCCGCTATCGCGGTGCCAAGAGCGTGGTGATCGCGCCGGACTATAATGAGGCGGCCAAATTCTCCGACCTGTGGCTCCATCCCAAGCAGGGCACCGATGCCGCCCTCGCCCTGGCGCTCGGCCATGTCGTGCTGCGCGAATTCCATATCGACCGCAAAGTCCCCTATTTCGACGATTATACGCGCAAATATTCGGACTTCCCGTTGCTGGTGCGACTGGAGGAACGGGACGGAAAGCTGGTGCCCGGCCATATGCTGCGGGCCGCCGACCTGCCCGGCGCGCTGGGCGAAACCAACAATCCCGAGTGGAAGGTCGTGGCGATCGACGAGGCGAGCGGCCGGCTGGTCGCCCCGCTGGGATCGGTTGGTTTCCGCTGGGGCGAAGAGGGCAAGTGGAACCTGGAGGAGAAGGAAGCCTCCGGCGATCCGGTCAAGCTGCGCACCAGCCTGGCCGGGATCGAGGATTCCGTCGTCCCGGTCGCCTTCCCCTATTTCGGATCGGAAGCGGCCAACGGCTTCGTCGCGACCGACCATGACCAGATCCTGCTGCGCCATGTCCCGGTCAAGACCCTTGCATTCGCGGATGGCACGTCAGGCCCGGTCGCCATGGTCTTCGACCTGTTCTGCGCGAACTATGGCGTGGATCGCGGCTTTGGCGGAGACAATGTCGCCGCCGATTATGATGCCGACGTGCCTTTCTCCCCCGCCTGGGCGGAAAAGGTGACCGGCGTCCCACGCCAGGCGATCATCCAGGTGGCACGCGAGTTCGCCGCCAACGCGGAGCAGACCGAAGGGCGTTCAATGGTGATCCTCGGCGCCGGCCTGAACCATTGGTATCATATGGATATGAGCTATCGCGGCATCATTGCCCTGCTGGTGATGTGCGGATGCATCGGCAAGTCCGGCGGGGGCTGGTCGCATTATGTCGGGCAGGAAAAGTTGCGGCCGCAAACCGGCTGGCTCCCCCTCGCCTTCGGGCTCGACTGGTCGCGCCCACCGCGCCAGATGAACGGGACGAGCTTCTTCTACGCCCATTCCGACCAGTGGCGGTACGAGACGCTGAAAGTGTCGGAACTACTGTCCCCGCTGGCCCCGGACGGGGATTGGTCGGGCGCGATGATCGACTTCAATGCAAAGGCCGAACGAATGGGCTGGCTTCCGTCCGCTCCGCAATTCGAAGCCAATCCTCTGGAACTTGGCCGGCATTTCCACGAGACCGAGGCCGACGCTGGCAGAGTGATCGCGGATGGAATGCGCAGCGGGGCGATCCGGCCGGCCGGGCGCGACCCCGACAACCCGCGCAACTGGCCGCGCAACATGTTCTTCTGGCGATCCAACGTGCTGGGCGCCAGCGGCAAGGGGCATGAATATTTCCTCAAGCATCTGGTGGGATCGATGCACGGCGTCGTCGGCACTGACCAGAATCCCGACATCCAGCGCCCCAAGGACGTGATCTGGTATGACGAGGCTCCGGTCGGCAAGCTGGACCTGATGGTCAATATCGATTTCCGCATGTCGACGACCAGCATCTATTCCGACATCGTGCTGCCCACCGCCACCTGGTATGAAAAGCACGACCTCAACACGTCGGACATGCATCCCTTCATCCATCCGCTCTCCGCGGCGGTGGATCCGGCATGGGAAGCCAAGAGCGACTGGAACATCTTCCGCGAGATCGCCAAGAAATTCTCGGATGTGTGCCCCGAGGTGCTCGGCGTCGAACATGATGTGGTCCTCACACCGATCCAGCACGACACGCCGGGCGAACTGGCACAGCCCTATGAACCCAAGGACTGGATGAAGGGCGAGTGCGATCCCGTGCCCGGCAAGACGATGCCCCTGGTAACATTGGTTGAGCGCAACTATCCCGAAACGTTCGCCCGCTTCACCTCGATGGGGCCGTTGCTCGAACAGCTTGGCAATGGCGCGAAGGGCATGATCTGGAATGCCGAACGGGAAGTCTCGATGCTCGGCGACCTCAATGGTCGCGTGCCCGACGGCCCCACGGCCGGACGTCCCCGGATCGACAGCGATATCGATGCCTGCGAGACGATCCTCATGCTCGCGCCGGAAACCAACGGCGAAGTCGCTATCAAGGCCTGGCAATCGCTCGGCGTCTTCACCGGTCGCGAGCATGCGCATCTGGCCGAGGGCAAGGAGGAGGAGAAGATCCGATTCCGCGACGTGGTCGCCCAACCGCGCAAGATCATCTCCTCGCCGATCTGGTCGGGACTGGAGAGCGAACATGTCTGCTACAATGCCGGCTACACCAACGTGCACGAACTCATCCCCTGGCGCACGCTGACCGGACGACAGTCGCTCTACCAGGATCATCACTGGATGCGTGCCTTCGGCGAAGGCTTCGTCACCTGGCGCCCGCCCATCGATACCCGCACCGTCCGTGAAGTCTCCGGCAAGCTGCCCAACGGCCAGAAGGAGATCATGCTCAACATCCTGACGCCGCACCAGAAATGGGGCATCCACTCGACCTATACCGAGAATCTGCTGCTGCTCAGCCTCAATCGCGGCGGGCCGACGGTGTGGATCAGCGAGGATGACGCCAAGGCCGCCGGCATCGTCGACAATGACTGGATCGAACTGTTCAACCTCAATGGCGCGGTCACGGCCCGCGCCATCGTTTCTCAGCGCATCATGCCCGGCTCCGCGCTGATGTATCATGCCCAGGAAAAGCTGGTGAACACGGTCGGCTCCGAGATCACCGGCCAACGCGGCGGCGTCCACAATTCGATCACCCGCATCAACATGAAGCCCACCCACATGATCGGCGGCTATGCGCAGCTTGCCTATGGCTTCAACTATTATGGCACCGTGGGTGCCAACCGCGACGAGTTCGTGATCGTGCGCAAGATGAGCGAGATCAACTGGTTCGACAAGGCGGCCGACGATGTCGCCAGCGCCGACGACGCCGGATGGGGAACGCAAACGAAGGAGTCCGCACGATGAAGGTCCGCGCGCAGATCGCCATGGTGCTCAATCTGGACAAGTGCATCGGCTGCCATACCTGTTCGATCACCTGCAAGAATGTCTGGACCAACCGCGAGGGCGTGGAATACGCCTGGTTCAACAATGTCGAGACCAAGCCCGGCATCGGCTATCCCAAGGATTGGGAAAATCAGGAACGCTGGAAGGGGGGATGGGTTCGCGGCAAGAACGGCTCGATCCAGCCCAAGCAAGGCGGCAAATGGCGCATCCTCTCGAAGATTTTCGCCAATCCGCACCTGCCCGAGATCGACGATTTCTACGAACCCTACACGTTCGAATATGAGTGGTTGCAATCCGCCCCCGAACTGCAGGCACAACCCACCGCCCGGCCGCGCTCCCTGCTGACCGGCGAAAAGCTCAACAAGATCGAGAATAGCGGCAACTGGGAAGACATGCTGGGCGGCGAATTCGAGAAGCGCAGCCATGACTATAATTTCGAAGGGGTCGAGAAGGAGATCTACGGCCAGTTCGAAAAGACCTTCATGATGTATCTGCCGCGCCTGTGCGAGCATTGCCTGAACCCCGCCTGCCTCGCATCCTGCCCGTCGGGTGCGATCTACAAGCGGGCGGAGGACGGGATCGTCCTGATCGATCAGGAAAAATGCCGCGGCTGGCGCATGTGCGTGTCGGGCTGCCCCTACAAGAAGATCTACTATAACTGGTCTACCGGGAAGTCGGAGAAGTGCATCTTCTGCTATCCCCGGATCGAGACCGGCCAGCCGACCGTCTGTTCGGAAACCTGCGTCGGGCGCATCCGCTACCTTGGTGTCGTGCTCTACGATGCCGACCGGATCGAGGAAGCCGCCTCGGTCGAGGATCCTGCCCATCTCTACCAGGCGCAGCTCGGCCTGTTCCTCGATCCTCACGATGTCGCGGTGCAGGAGGCCGCCCGGCGCGAGGGCGTGCCGGAACAATGGCTGGAGGCAGCCATCCGGTCGCCCGTCTACAAGATGGCGGTCGAGTGGAAGGTCGCCTTCCCGCTGCATCCCGAATATCGCACCTTGCCGATGGTCTGGTATGTGCCCCCGCTCTCACCGATCCAGTCGGCAGCCGAAGCGGGCAAGATTTCATCGAAGGACGGCATGCCCGATGTCCGGTCGCTGCGCATTCCCCTGCGCTACCTCGCCAATCTGCTCACCGCCGGCGACGAGGCGCCAATCGCCGCCGCGCTGGAGCGGATGCTGGCCATGCGCGCCTTCATGCGGGCCAAGAGCATAGAGCGACGCATCGACGAGGCGATCCCGGCCCGTGTCGGCCTGTCGCGGGCTCAGGTCGAGGAGATGTACCGGATCATGGCGCTTGCTGCCTATGAAGACCGCTATGTCATTCCCACCGCGCACCGCGAGTTCGAGGAGGACGCCTATGTCCTGCGTGGATCATCCGGCTTCGGCTTCCGCGAGGACAGCAATGGCGCCACGAAGCTCAACCTGTTCGGGGGGGCAAAACGCACCCCGCGCAAGCCGATGATGGATGTGCCGACATGAACCGGAAGAAGGAGGCTGGCACCATGCAGAACACGCTCCGGATCGCCGCGATGCTGCTGGGCTATCCATCGCAGGAATTGCAGGAGGAGGCACGTGCGCTGGCCTTTGCCCTGCGGGGGGAAGCAGCTCTTTCCAGCCCCCGGCGCGCCGCCATGGAGCGCCTGCTGCTGCGCCTGGGCGCGGGCGATCTGCTGGATTTGCAGGCGGAATATAGCGAGCATTTCGATCGCTCCCGCTCGCTCTCGCTGCATCTGTTCGAGCATGTCCATGGCGACAATCGCGAACGGGGGCAGGCGATGATCGATCTGGGCAGCCAGTATCTTGCCGCCGGCTTCTATCTCGACAGCGGGGAATTGCCCGACTTCATTCCCGTCTTCCTCGAATTTGCCTCATGCCTCCCCCCGCACGAGGCGCGCGAATGGCTGGCGCAGCCCGGGCATGTCTTTGCGGCCCTGTCCGAACGGCTGGAAAAGCGCGCATCCCCCTATGCCGCGATCTTCGCCGCGCTTGTCGAACTGGGCGGCCAGCGCCTCGACCGCAATGCGCTTGAGGAACTCCAGCGCAACGCGCCCGACGATGATCCCGGTCGCCTCGATGAGGAATGGGAAGAAGCGCCCGTCACCTTCGGCGGCGCGCATGAAATGGGCGGACCAAACGGCGTGACCGCGAAAATTCGCGCCGCCAACCGCCCGGTTGGCAGGGAGCAAGCGTGATGCAGGAGATGATTCACCAACTCGCCTTCGGCTGGTATCCCTATTTCGCCGTAACGGTGCTCGTCGTGGGCAGTATCCTGCGGTTCGATGCGGACCAGTTCAGTTGGCGCTCGCAATCGAGCCAGTTCCTGCGCCGCAAACAGATGGTGCTCGGCTCCAACCTCTTCCACATGGGGGTGCTGATCCTGCTCGGCGGCCACTTCGTCGGGCTGCTGACGCCCGTGACCGTGATCGATCGGCTCGGCATCAGCCACAGCTTCAAGCAGATCGCAGCCATGTCGGTCGGCGGTGTTGCCGGCATCATGGGTTTCATCGGTTGTTCGCTCCTGCTGCATCGGCGTCTGTTCGATCCGCGCATCCGCCGCAGTTCCTCATGGGGCGACATCCTCGTTCTGGTCATGATCTGGTGCCAGTTTCTGCTCGGAATCTCGACCACATTCTGGACCGTCCAGCATCTGGAAGGTGACGAGATGCTGAAGTTCATGGGATGGGCGCAGGGGCTCGAAACGCTCAATCCCGGTGCCGCAGACCTGCTCATCGACGTGCCATTGGTTTACAAGCTGCACATCGTCCTGGGGCTGACGCTGTTCGTGATCACACCCTTTACCCGCCTCGTCCATGTCTTCAGTGCGCCGATCTGGTATATCTTCCGCCCAGGTTTCCAGATCGTGCGGAGACGCGGCCGCAGGGCAGCGCAGGACTATTCCCGCACTCAGGGGCAAGCCGGCGGCGCGCCGAGCTATGGTGGCCCCACGGTGCTTCGACAGATGGCCGAAAGCGGACAGGAGGGCGCATGAACAGAAGCCCGGACATCATCGACGTCGCCACCTTTCAACAGGTGTCGATGCCCAGCGCTTGCCAGAGCGGCGGATGCGGCTGTTCCGATGCCGGAACGCCGCCGCCGCCCGCTTTTGGCGAAGTCTTCGTGAACGGCGTGGAGATCACCGCCGAAGCGATCGCGCAGGAGATACAGCATCATCCCGCGGCGGATGCCCAGACGGCGTGGACCGAGGCCGCGCGCGCGCTCGCGGTGCGCGCGCTTCTCCTGCAGGAAGCCACCCGTCTCGGCATCGCGGCGGAAAATGACTGCGACGAAGCCGGGCGTCACGAGACCGACGACGAAGCCCTCATCCGGCTGCTGCTGGAGCATGAAATCGTTCCTGAGGCGCCTAGCGAAACGACATGCCGCCGCTACTATGACGGCAATCGCGAGCGGTTCCGGACGCCCGATCTTTTCGATGCGGCCCATATCCTGATCGAGCCGGAAGGTGACGAACCGGGGCAATGGGCTGCCGCGGAAGTCTTCGCCCGGTCGCTCGCAGCAGACGTGAACGATGATCATCAGGCATTTTCCAAGGCCGCCCGTCACCATTCTGCCTGCGCCTCCGCCCAGCAGGATGGATCATTGGGGCAAATTCGCAGGGGCGAACTCGTCCCTGAAGTGCAACGGGCGATCGAAGCGCTGGGGGACGGCGAAACCGGGCGGGAGCCGATACGGTCGCGCTTCGGCTGGCATGTGGTCCGCCTGAACCGCAGACTGGCCGGCCAAAACTTGCCTTTCGACATCGTGCGCGAAAAAATCGCCGACATGCTCGAAGCCCGCAGCTGGTCGATGGCTGCGACCCGCTATGTTGCCACGCTCGCTTCCCAGGGACAGGTCGAAGGCATCATCGTGGGTGGGATTGAGACTTGAGCATGATGCTGGGCGATATTCTGGCGCTGGCAAAAGCCTCCGCGCCCGGCATGGCCAAGTGGCTCGAATCCTCAAGCCCTGAAATGCACGGGCAGGTGCGCGCCACCGCAGCGGCGGCCGGCCTGACGGCTACCGGCTTCGTCCGCATGGCTGTCGCCGATTTCTCCCGCGCGGCGTCGGAGGAAGATTGGGCCACACTGATGTCCGCACTGCGGGATAGCGGCGATCCCGGACAGACTTGCCTGCACGCGATGATCCACTGGCGTCTCGCCGCATCCGATTGCGGTTCACATTTCTGACGCCCCCAGGAAAATGAGAGCGATATGTCCCAGAACGACAGGTCCGACCCCTCCCTCAATCCTGCGCTCAAGCAGACGGAGGAGAAACATCACGGAACAGAAACCACGCCTGCGCCGATCGACTCCGTCTCCGCCCATGAGGGTCAGAACGAAAGCTGGCCGATCGCCTGGTTCGTCGTGGCAATCCTTTGCGTCTGCATCACGATCTACCTCTTCCTCTGATCGTCCTGGCCCCTTGCAGGCGATGGCAGCGCGCCGCGATCAGGCGGGGCTATCACGGGAACAGCATGATGCAATCTGATCGAGTGCTTCATGGATCGCACTGGCGCGCAATCGATCACGACTGATCGAAAGCGCGCACTCCACAGTGCGATCCGGCCCGCCAGGCCAAATTGGCGGGGGCCGTTCCAGTCCGTTCCAGTACAGTTACCCCTCCGTTTCTCCTCTTCCAGACGAACAGAGAAATCCGCCATGACCAGCCGTCACACTGCAGCTTTCAAGACTGTGCGTAGATTCCATATTTAATGACCAGGCTTCTCCTTCACCGTCGTTCAGGAATCGCTATCTGCCGCCGCTTCGATCCGGTAGGAGGGCGCAACGAAGCAGGGTGATTTGCATGTTGCGCTATTCCGGCCGCACCTTCCTGATGGCAGGATCGATGCTCATCGGCACCGCTGCGCCTGCGCAACAGGCCGCGCATGGCTCCCTGCTGGTCGGCGCGGTTGTCGTGCAGCCCTGCCGCATTTCCACTGACGAAGCCGTTAGAAATTGCAGACAAGATCCTTACCGAGTGACGAAATCATCCGTCGATAGCAGAGCAACCCTTTCCCCTCGCAATAGCAACATGGATGATGGCCGACATGGCGACATCCTGTCCTACGAGTTCTGACAGGCTTTCCCCCTTGTCTTGCAGCGAACGCTATTTACGCAAAATATTGGTAAAGCCGTCTTTTGCCCAAAAGCGCGTTATTAACCGATATTGACGATACTCCCTCCATCAAAGCGTGAGGCGTTGGAGGACACATGTTTCGTTTCAAACTGGCCGCATCCTTCGCGGCCGCTACCCTGCTCTCCGGCCTGGCAGGCACAGCCCAGGCAGCCACCACCACCACGACCTTCCCGGTTACCGCAACCGTGATCAAGGCCTGCGTCGTGTCGGCCACGGCGCTGGCGTTCGGCAATTATGACCCGACCGCAAGCGGGCCGACCGACGCCACGTCCACCCTGTCGGTTCTCTGCACGGTCGGCACCACCTATACGGTCGGCCTGACCGCGGGCACGGCATCGGGGGCGACCGTGACCACGCGCAAGATGTCGAGCGGAAGCAATCTGTTGAGCTATGCGCTGTACCAGGATTCGGCGCACACGACGAACTGGGGCAACACACCTGCAACCGACACCGCCGCCGCGACGGCGCCGGTCGGCACCAATGCCCTGACCGTCTATGGCCGGATCACGGCCGGCCAGAATGTCCCGATCGGTTCCTATAGCGACACCATCACCGTCAACGTCGTCTATTGATCGGTCCGGAGCGAGGCGACCATGCCCAAGATGTTCGCACGATGCGCAGCGGCGGCCCTGCTCGCCCTGACGCCACCCGCCTCCGGCTGGGCCGCGACGCTGAAAATCTATCCGGTATTGGTCGCGCTTGACGACAAGACCCCGGTCGAGACGATGACGATCGAAAATAGCGGCGATGCACCGGCCCGCATGCAGGTGCGGGTCGTGGCATGGCGGCAGGACAACGGGCAGGATCTGTTCGAGGAAACACGCGACATCCTGGCCAATCCCCCACTGTTCGAAATAGCCCCAGGCGGGCAGCAGATTGCGCGCTTCGGCCTGCGCACGGCCCCCGCGCCGACCGAAAAAAGCTATCGCGTCTTCCTGGAGGAAATCCCGACCGATCGCCCGACCGCCGCGGGCGAGATCCGCACATTGCTCCGTGTCAGCATCCCGATCTTCGTGACCGCGCCCGGTGCGCAGGCATCCCTGGCGTGGCAACTGACCGCCACCAATGACAGGCAGCTCATGCTGACCGCACGCAATGAAGGCAGCGCACATGTCCACCTCAATCGCCTCGACCTGAAGCGGGCCGACGGCACGCCATTGGCGACGAGGCAGGAATCGATCTACATCCTCCCCGGCGCGACACGCAGCTTCCTGTTCGACATGCAACGGCCGGTGCGCGGCGGAGAGAAGCTGACGCTGGACGCGGCCACCGGCCAGCGCACCCTGTCCGCGCCGCTCGTCCTCCAGGCGGCATCCCATGCCGGTGGGACGCGCTAGCGCCCTTCTTGTCCTGCCCTGCGTCGTGGCCAGTTGCGGCATTGCCCGCGCGCAGGACCGCGCGCCGGCGGCAGGCGCAGTTGCAACGACGGCAGACGCAACGGCGACACCGGCAATGATACTGGCCTCGGTCACGCTCAACGGGCGATTGTTGCCAGGCGACTATCTGCTTGCGCGGCGCGCCGGCGCGTTCCTGGTGCGCGTGACGGATCTGGCGGCCTGGCGGATGCGCCCGTCGACCGGCACGGCAACGATGATCGATGGCGACGCCTTTGTCGCGCTGTCCGCGCTCGGCGGTGTCGCGGCCGCCTTTGACGAGCCTAACCAGGCCTTATTGCTGACGGTGTCGCCCGAAGCCTTCGAGGCGACCAGCGTTGCGCCTGCCAGCGCCGTCGCGGCGCCCAGCGACAATATGCTCGCTGCCTTCCTCAACTATGACATTTCGGCCGAATATGCCGGCAAGGCGCGCCTGGGCGCCTTCGTGGAGGCGGGGCTGTCCGATGACTGGGGCGTGGTGTCGAACAGCATGCTGCTGGGCAACGGCACGGTCTATGGCCGGGCGACCCGGCTGGACAGCTATTATCTGCGTGACGATCCGATCAACCTGACACGCCTCGTCATCGGCGATGGCGTGACAGACGCACGCGACTGGACGCGGCAGATCCGCTTTGGCGGCATGCGCTTCGGCACCGAGTTCGCCCTGCAGCCAAGCCTCCTGACCTTTCCGACGCCGTCCCTTGCCGGCAGCGCCGCCGTGCCGTCGAACGTGGAGCTGCTGGTGAACGGCACCCAACGCTTCCAGACCGACGTCGGCCAAGGGCCATTTTCCATCAACCAGGTGCCGCTGGTCACGGGTGCCGGCCAGGTGACGCTGGTGATCCGCGATCCACTGGGCGTGGAGCGGCGCGTCACCTCCAGCTATTATGTCAGTTCCCATCTGCTGCGCGCGGGCCTGGCGTCATGGTCGATGGAAGCAGGCGCCGAACGGCGGGGCTATGGGCTGCGCAGCTTCGGCTATGACAATCCCTTCCTGGCCGGCACCTATCGCCGTGGCCTGACCGACCGGCTGACGATCGAGGGACGGGCCGAAGCCAGCGCCGACGTCACCATGGCCGGCGGCGGCGTCAACATGATCATCGTTCCGATCGGCGAGATCAGCCTTGCGGCAGCGGGATCGGCAAGCCAGGCCGGTGAGGGCCTATTGTATCGCGCGGCCTTTGCCCGCAACGCGCCGACCTGGAACGTCGCTCTCAGTTACCAGCGGGCCTCGAACCGCTATCGCGAAATCGGTGTTGAGCGCGACAGCGAGCGGATCGTGGAACAGGTGCAAGGCTCTGCCGGATGGAGCCTGGGCACCATGGGCACGATCGGCGCATCCTATACCAGCCTGACCTATGCCGACAGCCAGTCCGCCCGCGTCCTGTCGGGCAATTACAGCCTGTCCCTGCGCGACAAGGCCTTTGTCAGCGCCTACGCGATCCGCAGCCACTTTTCGGAAAGCGGCCATGAAAACAGCATCGGCTTCAATCTGACCATCCCCTTCGGCCCGCGCAGCAGCGCCTATCTCCAGGCCGACCGGGGTGGCGTGCGGGCGGAAATGCGCAGCACCCCGCCGCAAAGTGGAGGCTGGGGCTATCGGGCAGCGATTTCGACCGGCAGCAATGCGCAGCAACAGGGCGAGCTTTTGTGGCGCGGCAATGCGGCGGAGATGACCGCGCAGGTGGACCGTGCCGGTGGACAAACCGGCGGGCGCGTCACCGGCCAGGGCGGCCTGTTGCTGGCCGATGGCGCGCTGTTCCCGACCCGCCGGGTGGAAAGCGGCTTTGCCGTGGTGCGCGTGCCCGGCCAGGCCGATGTGCGCATCTATCAGGAAAACCGACTGGTCGCCCGGACCGACGCCCATGGCATGGCCGTCATTCCCGACCTGCGCCCCTATGAAGTCAATCGCCTCAGCATCGCGGCGGCGGACGTGCCGATCGACATCCGGATGCCCAATGACCAGATCAGGGTGGTGCCACGCTACCGTGGTGCCGTCAGCGTGCGTTTCGTTGCGGTCCGGGAGCATCCGGCGACATTGCGTATCGTCATGCCGGACGGCGCGCCGGCGGAAATTGGCGCCAGCGTCACCGCGGAAAATGAAAAATCCTTCGTCGGCAATGATGGCGCCGTCTTCATCCGCAACCTTCATCCCGGCATGATTCTGACCGTCGATACGGGGGACGGCCCCTGTCATGTTCGGGTCGACGCCGTGCCGGACGAAATGCTACCAGTGATCGGGCCGCTGACATGCGTGCCATAAGGAGGATGAGGATGCGCGTCGGCCATGCCCTCTACGCCGTTGCGGCCGCGCTGACGGCCCTGTTCATGGCGGCACCCGCGCAGGCGGCGTGCGATCCCCTGGCCCTCTGCACCTGCACCGTATCGGCGAGCGGCCTGAGCTTCGGCAATTACAACCCGGTCGCCAGCGGGGATAATGATTCATCGGGAACGGTGCGCGTGCGCTGCTCGCTGGTGGTCGCGCTGGGCGGCAGCTACACGATCCAGCTGAGCAAGGGGACATCGTCCACCTATGCGCCGCGCGTCCTGACCAGCGGCGGCTCGACGCTCGCCTATAATCTCTACACCAGCAACGCGCGCAATCAGGTCTGGGGCGATGGGACCGGCGGATCGCAGACGGTGACCAGCAATTTCATCGCGCTGTTTAGTCTGGATCAGACCACGACCGTCTATGGCCGTATCCCGGCAGGGCAGAATGTCGCGCCCGGCAGCTATTCGGACACGGTGCTGGTGACGGTCATTTTCTGATCAGACGGCCATGGGTCAGGTCATGTGCGCCTGATAGCGCCTACTCGTTGGCGGCCAAGGAATAGCCTTCGCACGTCTGCCCATCGAATTGCGTCGTCGTGATGCAATCGCGCCCGCGCTGCTTGCTCGCGTAAAGCTGGCGATCCGCCTCGGCCATCCAGAGATCGGCAGCCATATCAGCATGGCAGCGAGCGCTGGCTACGCCGATGCTGACGGTGATGAAGGGGCTGACCTGCGACTGGGCATGGGGGATGTTCAGCGACTGGATTTGCAGCCTGATTTCCTGCGCGACCATTTCGGCCCCCTGTGGGTCCGCGCCGGGCAGGATGCAGGCGAACTCCTCGCCGCCATAGCGCGCCGGCAGGTCGGTCGCGCGCTTGACCGCACGGGTCAGCGCGGCACCGACCATGGCAATGCAGCGATCCCCGGCCGGGTGGCCATAGGTGTCGTTGAACTGTTTGAAGAAATCGATGTCGAGCATGATTACCGACAGCCATTCGCCGGTCCGGGCCAGTCGTGCGGACTCCGTCTGCAACGACCGCTCCATATGACGACGATTGCTGAGCCCCGTCAGCGCATCGGTGACGGCCATGGCTGCCAATTGATCGCGCAGGCGCTTGAGTTCGACATGATTGCCGACCCGTGCGCGCAATATCGCCGGCTGGATCGGCTTCGTCACATAATCGATGGCCCCCAGCGACAGGCCGCGCATCTCGTCCTCGGTATCGCCAAGCCCGGTGGTGAAGATGATCGGCATGTCGGCCAGCATGCTGTCCGCCTTGATCTGGCGACAGACTTCGAAGCCGTCGATCCCCGGCATCAGCACGTCCAGCAGGATCAGGTCGGGCTGCACCGTGCGCGCGATGTCCAGCGCCTGCTGGCCAGAGGTGGCGAAGCAGATTTCATAATCATCCTCCAGCACGGCATTCATGATTTCGATGTTCGAAATCTCGTCATCGACGATCAGGATGGTGGCCTTGCTCATGATGTCGCTCCTGCCCGGTCGACCGACTGGGCTGCTGTGTCCGCGTCCGACGCATCGGTATCAATCAGTGCGAGGGCGGTTTCATAATCCAGTTGCTCCAGCGCCCGCTGCACCGGATGGCGCGCGCGCTGATCCGGCGTCAGACCCATCACCTGAGCCAGCCGCTCGAACCCGGCGCGTGCGCTCAGGCTCCGGCGCGCGATCAGGCCGCGTAGTTCGGCGCGCGCCTGTTCAACGGCACCGCTATCCTGCACGGCGATGATCGCGACATCCGGCGCCTGATCGCTGCCCGTCAGGCTGCGCGCTGCGGCGATGGCCGGCGCGATGGCGGCCTCCAGATCGACGATCGCGACCAGCGCCGCCCCGGTCTCCCCCGCCGCCAGCATCCGTTCGATGTCCGACGCGATCTGCTGGACGCCGGGCAGTTCCAGCGATCCGGCCACACCCTTCAGGCTATGGGCCAGGCGCCGCGCATCGGGCAGCAATCCGGCCGCCATATGCGCCCGCAAATCCCGCGCGACATGGTCATAGCTGTCACCGAAGGTGACGATCAGCTTGCGCAGCAGTCCGGTCTTGCCATTGACCCGCGCCAGTGCGGCGGGCAGGTCGAAAGGCGGCAGTCGATCGGGCAGCGACGGGGTTGCAACCGATGGCGCAACCGGCGGCGTTGGCTCCGCGACCGACCGCCCGGCCTTCAGCCAGCGATCCAGCACCCGGACCAACACCGGTGGTTCGACCGGCTTGGCGATATGATCGTTCATCCCCGCAGTCCTGCAGCGCTGCTTTTCCTCCTCATAGGCATGGGCCGTCATCGCGATGATCGGCAGATCCTCGGCGCTCCATTGCTCGCGGATGATGCGGGTGGCGCTGATGCCGTCCATTTCGGGCATCTGCACGTCCATCAGCACGGCGGCATAGCCCGCCCCCTTCTCGCGCACCATGTCGCAGGCGATGCGGCCATTTTCCGCGAAATCCACCTTCAGCCCGGCATCGTCCAGCAGTTCGGCCGCAATCTCGCGGTTGATCTCATTATCCTCGACCAGCAGCACGCGCAGCCCGCGCAATTCTTCTGCCACCATCGGCAGGGCGGGCACGGCCGGCGCGGCGACATGGACGACGGGCGCATGTTCCTCGGCGAAAATCTCGGTGATCGTGTCCAGCAACAGCTTGGGGACGACCGGCTTGGTCAGGAAGGCGGCAACCTTGTCGGTATCGACGCCGTGCAACAGATCGTCGGCGCCATAGGCGGTAATGATCAGCGCCTTGGGACAGGGATGCCGCAGCGCCTTGGTGCGCAGCGCATCGACCGTCTCCATGCCGTCCAGGCCGGGCATCTTCCAGTCGAGCAGGGCCAGATCATAGGGTTCGCCCCGTTCGTCGGCATGTTCGATCGCGGCGATCGCCTCGCCGCCCGACGCCACCAGGTCCACCGCCATGCCCCAGCCGGCAAAGACATCATGGATGATCTGGCGCGAGGCCGGATTATCGTCTGCTGCCAGCACGCGCAGCCGGCGGACATGCGCCGACATCGGCATTTCCAGTCCCATCGCCCGGTCGTCCGCGTCCATCAGCATGTGGCAGATGAAGGTGCTGCCCTGGCCGGGTGCGCTCTCGACCGCGATGTCGCCGCCCATCTGCTCCACAATCTGCCGGCAGATGGCAAGGCCAAGGCCGGTGCCACCGAACCGCCGTGTGGTCGAACTGTCCGCCTGGGTGAAGGAATGGAACAGCGATTTCTGCTGCTCGGGGGTCATGCCGATGCCGGTGTCGCGCACCGTCAGCTTCAGCCGTACCCGGCCATTCTGCTCGGACGCCGA
This sequence comes from Sphingobium scionense, assembly GCF_014197035.1. GTDB lineage: Bacteria > Pseudomonadota > Alphaproteobacteria > Sphingomonadales > Sphingomonadaceae > Sphingobium > Sphingobium scionense. Next base: position 116,133 of record NZ_JACIEU010000014.1, read on the forward strand.
CAGGCCGATGGTGACGGTGCCTTCCTCGGAAAATTTGACGGCATTGCTCATCAGGTTAAGCACCACCTGACAGAAGCGCATTTCGTCGCCGATCAGCCGCTGGGGCACATCGGCGTCGACCCGCGAGACGACCCTGACCTGCTTCGCCTCGGCATTGGCCGCGACCAGTTGAATCTGGTTCTCGATCGCACTCCGCAGGGTGAAGGGATGCGCCTCCAGCGTCAGCTTGCCCGCTTCATTCTTCGAGAAATCAAGGATGTCGTTGATCAGCCGCAACAGCGACACGCCGGCCTGGTTGATCTTGCCGATATAATCCTGCTGCTTGGGGTCGAGGTCGGTCCGGGCGACCAGATGGCAAAAGCCCAATATGGCATTCATCGGCGTGCGGATTTCATGGCTCATATTGGCCAGGAACAGGCTCTTCGCGCGATTGGCCTCCTCCGCCTCGCGGGTCCGCGCCTCCAACGCCTGATTCTTGGCCAATATCTCCTCGCCCATCTTCTGGTTGCGCTGGAAGCTCTCCACCAGCTTGTCGCTCAGCCAGACCAGCACCGCCGTCTGGAAGGCGACGATGCCCGCGTGCAGCAGCACCCGTTCCAGATTGCCCTGCCCCGGAAACACCGCATAGGGCAGCAGATAGAGCAGCAGCAGATGATGCAGCGCCGTCGCCGTCGCCGCCGCCAGGATGGCGCGCTTGTCGCACCATGCGATCGTCAGCGCCAGCATGGCGAAGAAATACATGTGCATGTCCATCTGCCAGGCGTGGCCGCGCAGCAGGAACAGCAGCATCGCCGGTTCGCCCATCAGCGCGACGGCGGACAGATAGCGGGTCGCAGGGGCAATGCCCTGACGCCACCAGGTCAGATGATAGGCGCCCGCCAGCAATGTGCCGCCCAACGCTGCACCGATCGGCGAATGGCCGGTCAGAAGGGCAATGGTCGCCAGCAACGGGACATGCGCCCAGAAGAGCGGCACGAGGAAGCGGCCAAAGTGGAAACGCAACTTGTCCAGCTCGATAATCATGATGTCTGCCCCCCCGGCAATGGTTCGCCGCATTCGATCCGCGACGGCGTTGCGATCACGCCCCAGGCCCCCGCCTTGCGCAACGCCGCCGCGAAATCCGGCCGGGTCGACCCGGCAATGATGATGTTGGACAGGCGCCCCATGCCGACCAGACCGCCGTCGGCCGCCCGGACCAGGTTGATGGCATCGGCCCGCGACGCCCCCCACGGCGCGATCACCAGATAGCGCCCCGAACCGCTGCCGCTCATGATCCACGCCGCCGCCAACCCGACCAATCCGGCCAGCATCAGCAAGGCCGCGGGAATATAGGCGGAAATAGCGCAGGAAGACGCACAGGGCGCTTCGTTGCGAACGGTCCGCGAACAACTGTTCAAATCATTAAGGAGACCGGCCTCGTCCATGGCATTATTAGGCCATAGAAGCATTTTATAATGGTTAAGGGCAAATTGCTTCTTCTGTTCGCAAAATGACGATCCATCCCGCACAACAGGATCGCCCTTAATATATGAAATTACAGAAAATATCGTCAGGAACAGGATGTGTTTTACAAGTTATACATCAAAATCATCGCGTTTCCCGCAATTCCGCCATCGGCTTGCCCGGCTCGCTCGAACATGGCATCTGCGCCGCCCGAACCCATATTTTTGCTGGACAAGCCCCTGTCGATGGCCTTGCGCGACGCCGCGCACCGGCCTTCGTCAGGCGCTTCGCCGGCATTGCCGAGGACAATGCGCCAGCCTGCCCGTTACCCGTTCCTGTCCGACACGCAGTGCGCCGGCGATATCCCGATCGTCGCGCCCATGCCGGATAGCATGCCATCCCCCGCGATGAGCCTTGCCGCCTGATGCTCTTCGGCCAACTCCATTCCGACATTTTCGCGCTGTTCGCCGGGTCGAACCGCTTTCTCTACGAGCGCGTGCTGATCGGCCTCTATGAGGGCTTCTACCGTTCCGACCTGCATTTCCCGACCCAGGGTGAGGTCGTCCAGCTGATCTACACGCTGCTGGGCGACAATGCGGAGCTGTGGCGCGAGGATGAAAGCCCGGTGGTGCTGGACAAGCTGGCCGCGCGCCCCGGCCGCCGCGTGCGCCGGCGCAAGCTGGAAGCCGCCGACGCACAGGCGACCAGCGCGGCGATGATGCGCGCCCGGCACATCTACAACCGGCTGCAGGCAACCGGCTGGATCGAGGAAAGCCGCTATGGCCTGAAGGTCACGGTCGACATGCCGGCCGGCGCCATGCGCCTGGCCGAATTTCTCTGCAGCCTGCGCGAAGGCCTGTCCGACCAGCTTGGCGGTCTTGTCATCCAGGTCAAGAACGAGCTGGAAGCGCTGCAGCGCAATGCGCGGGAAAATGCCCCCGGCCTGCACAAGGCGGCGCGCGACGCCGCCAGCTTCGGCCGCTATCTGCGCAGCGTGCTGAGCGCGCTGCGCGACATCGACAAGCGGGTGGTGGAAAGCGACAGCGTCGGCCGCCGGCTGCGCCATTATTTCGAGGATTTCGTCGAGAAGCTGCTGCTGCAGGATTATGCGGCCATCTCGACCACGTCCCATCCCTATCGCTTCCGCCATCGCATCTTTACCGCGCTCGACGCGATCGAGGATTCGATCGCCGACGTCGCCGCCATCGCCGAAGCCTATCATGAGGCCCGGCTGGCGCCCGATCCGTCTGCCGCCCGTGATCTGGTCTATGACGATCTGCACAAGGTGCGGCGCGTGTTCGACCAGATAGAGGAGGCTTTCGAGCGCATCCAGCAGCATCGCAGCCGGCTGGAAACGCGGCTGCGCAACACCGTCCGCTATGCCGGACGGCGCGGCAACAGCTTTCTCCAGCGCAGCGAGCCGATGCTGCTGCAACTCGACCGGCTGCTCGCCCGCACGGATGAGCAGGATATGGCGCCGTCCATGTCCGGCCTGCTGGAACCGCGCCGGTCCTATTGGTCCCCCGCCCTGCTCGCGCGGCCGCGCACCTATCGTTCGACGGTTTCGGGCGGGCTGCTGGTCCTGCCGCCGCCCGATCCCCTGCGCGAATGGCGCAAGCGGCTGGACCGGGACTATCTGGCCCGCCTGGCCGTCACGCCCGAACAGGTCAGCCGCTTCCTCGAACGGCGCGTGGCGCCCTTCGGATCGGGCGAGGCCAGCCGCTTTCCGATCGAGACGGTCGATGATTTCCTCACGCTCGAAGCCCTGCGCCTGTCCGTGCTGGCCGCCGATGCCGACGGCCGGGGCAATGCCATCGCCAACCATCTGGCGCCCCATTTCCGCTTCTCGGTCGATATCGGATCGACCATCGACAATGACTGGCTGCACTGCGCGGGCTTCACCGTCTCGCGCATCGGCGACACCGTGACCCCAGAGATACAAGATGCTCAGTGAATTTCAGACCCTGGAGGCGCGCGATCCGCGCCGGATGCACCGCGTGACCCAGGCGATCAGCCAGTTGCTGCGCCATCAGTTCCTGCATGTGCAGGATCGCGGCTCATCGGCCCTGCTCGAAGTCCTGCTCCGCCCCGATGTCGAGCGGCTGGTGGCGGATTATTTCGAAGTTGCGGGCTATCGGCTGGTGGTGCGCGAAAGCGAAGGCTGGGCCGGCATCCTGCCCGACACCGAACAGATCGGCCATCCGCGCATGCGGATCGATGAGACGCTGGTGCTGCTGCTGTTCCGCCGATTGTGGGAAGAGGGCATCCAGGAAGGCGATGTCGAGCGCTATGGCAGCGTGATGGTGACGCTCAACGCCGCCTATGATGCCTATCAGGACATGGTCGCCCGTGCCCGCCGCGCGACGCTGGGCATCAACGAGTTCAAGGCGCTGGTCACCGCGCTCGACCGCCGGGCGATCGTCCATATGGGCGACATCGACGAAGAGCTGGAGGACATGCCGATCACCATCCGCGCGCTGATCGCCACCGTCGCCGGCGAGGAGTTCATGGCCCATCTCGAACAATTGCTGGCCGGCGGCGACTATCAGGAAAGCGAGACGGAGGAGCCCGTCATCAACCTGGATGACGCCGACGAGGAGGAGGTCGCATGATGCAGCTTGCCCATATCGCACTGGTGCAATGGCATCTGTTCGGTCGCGAGGACCTGGCCGTCGGCGGCGACACCGCCGTGCTGGGCCAGAACCGCTCCGGCAAATCGACGCTGATCGACCTCATCCAGGCAGTGATGACCGGCGGCTCGCGGCGCTGGTATCAGTTCAATCGTTCCGCCGGCGAAACCGGCAGCCGCAAGTCGGAACGCACGCTGCGCGGCTATTGCCTCGGCCAGCTCAATGAACATGAATTTCTGCGCCAGGAATCCGTCACCCACATCGTGCTGACGTTCGACGACCCCGATGGTGTGGGCCCGCCGGTGAGTGTGGGCCTGTGCGTCGAGGCGTCCGCGATCGAGGATGCGCAGGTGGTCGGCCGCTATATCGCGCCCGGCGTGCGAGTGGATAGCGAACTGCTGATCGAGCATCTGGATGGCGGGCAGCAGCGCTCGGCGCCCTGGAATCTGGTGCGCGAACGGCTGGAGCAGGCATGCGCCGCGGCCGGCACCCAGCTCATTCGCCCCGACGGCCCGCGCAACCATATCCGCGAATATATGCGCCAGCTGTTCACCGGCCGGCGCCATAGCGACCCGGAACGTTTCATTCGCGCCTTCATCATGGCCCTGTCGTTCGAGGATATGCGCTCGGTCGAGGGCTTCGTGCATAATTTCCTGCTCGCCCGGAACGACATCGACATCGGCGAACTGCGCGAGGGCATCCAGCGCTATCGCGACATCCAGAAGGATGTGCATGAACTGGAGCGACGGCTCGACGCGCTGCGGGCGCTGGCCGAACTCGTATCCCGCTTCGTCACCTTGCTGGAACGGGAGGATGTCGCCCGCGGCACGGCCCGCCTCGCCGCCATGATCGAGGCGGGGGCCGCGCTGATCGCCAATCTGCGCGAGCAACGCGATACGCTGGCGGCGCTGGACGACATCCAGCACGACATCGGCCGCTGCGATGCGGAGATCGCGGCGCTTGGCGACAGGCAGGACAGCCTGCTCGCCCAGTCCGTGGCGGAGGGTGCGGCCGGCAAGCGCGCCGTGGTCGCCAGTGAACTCAAGGCCGTGGATCTCGCCCGAACCGGCGTGGTGCAACGGCTCGAAGCCCGCTTCCGTGCCGCTGCGCTCGGCGCCAGTCTGCTCGATCATCGCGAGCGGCTCGCTCCGCTGAAGCTCGGCGCCCTGTTCCAGGCGCTGGAGGCGCTGCGGCAGCAGAGCGACGGGCTGGAGCCGCCGACATGGCCACGCGATCCGCTGGCGATGGAGGAACTGATCGCCACCGCCCGCCGCAGCGCGATCGACACCGTCGAAAAAATCCAGGAACGACGCGACCAGGCCATCGCCCAGCGGCGCGGTCTGCAGGACGAACTGGCCGATCTGGTCGCGCGCCGCGACAAGGCCCGCGCCGGCCAGGTGAGCCTGGATGATCGCACCGTGCGGCTGATGGCCGCGCTGGAGCGGGAGAATATGCGCCCGCGCACGCTCTGCCAGGTGGCCGAAATCATCGATCCGCAATGGCGCGAAGCGGCCGAGGCGCTGCTCGGCCGCGACCGCGAGGCGATCCTGGTCGATCCCGAACATGCGTCCCGCGCGGTCGAGATCGTGCGCGCCAACCGCGATGGCTTCCGCGGATGCCGGGTCATCAACAGCCGCCGCCTCGCCGAACAGCCACCCGGCTTCGACACGGATTCGCTGGCCACCGTCTTTGCCAGCGACGACCCATTGGCTATCGCCTTCCTCCGCTTCCGCACCGGCCAGGTGCGGCTCGCCGGCACCCAGGCGGAATTGCTGGCCGGCGGCCGCGCGATCATGCGCGATGGCGCCTATAATAGCGGCATCGTGGTCGAGGTGCTGCGCACCCGCGACCTCAAGATCGGCCGCGCCGCAGCCCCGCTGATGGAGGCCGAACTGCTCGCCCGGATCGAGGATCGGCAGGCGCTGATCGCCGTCCATACCGAAAGCGAGCGGTTCCACGACGATATTCATCGCAAGCTGCTGCCGCTGATGGGCGATGTCGATCCGGCCGACCGGCTCGACCTGCTGGTCGCCGCGATCGACCAGCATGAGGAAAGCCGCACCGAATTGCAGCACCGGCTCGACAAGATCGCGATGACGGTCGACCCGGCAATCCAGCACAATCTGGACAAGGTGAAGCTGCAACTGCGCAGCGCCACCGAGGAAAAGGAAGAGCTGATCGGCCGGCGCGGCCAGCTTGGCCAGGCCAGGATCGAAATCCAGCGACGGCTGGATGCGGGCGATGCCCAGCCCGGCTCCTGGCTCTGCCTGCGCTCACGGCGCGCCCTGTTCAAGGATCGGGTGCGCTCATCGGCCGGCCTATCGATCCTGCGCGAGGTCTATCGCCAGCAGCGCGGACGCCCCCTGCCCCGGCTGGTGCAGGAGATGATGAAGCGCGCGGACGAGGCCCGCGACGCCTATCAGGCGTTGCAGGGCGAAATTCGCGAGACGCTGGGCCATTATCGCGCCGATTTCGACAATAGCGCGCCCATTGCCCTGCCCGGCGCGATCGCGACCGAGGTAAAGCCCTGGCTCGCCGCCAATATCGCGGCGCTGGAGGAGAATGAGCTGATCCAGTATCGGCGCCAGGCCGACGAAGCCGCCGAGCAGATCGGCCAGCTCTTCCGCACCGCCTTCATCCATGAGCTGAACGCCCGCTTCAACGATCTGCGCTCGGAACTGGACAACCTCACCCGCGCGCTGCGGATGCGACCGCTCCATGGTGAGATCTACACGCTCCATGCCCGCCCCAAGGAGGAATTCGCCGCGCTCCACCGGCTCGCGCGTGAGAGCGAGCATGACGAACTGACCTTCGACGCCCTCTTTGGCCGGGCCGCCCCGCGCGACGCCGAACATGCCCGGGCGCTGGCGGAGGTCGAACGGCTGCTGAGCGACGAGTCGCTCGATTTCTCGGCCTATCAGGATTACCGCAACTACTTCACCTTCGACCTGCGCATGGAGGATGTGAACAAGGGCCGCACCACCAGCTATGACAAGCGCAAGGGCACGGCGAGCGGCGCGGAGCGGCAGGTGCCCTATTATGTGGTGATCGGCGCGGCGCTGGCCAGCATCTATCATGGTGCGCGCCGGCAATATGAGCGCGCGGAGCTGGGCCTGGGCCTTGCCGTGTTCGACGAGGCGTTCAGCAAGATGGACGGCCCCAACCAGCGCACCCTGCTCGAATTTTACGACGATATCGGGCTGCAGGTGGTGATCGCTGCGCCATCGGAGAAGCGCGCGGTCGTCTATGAAAATCTCGACAGCGTGATCGACGTGTTCCGCCATGGCGACAATGCCAGCGCCGAAGCCGTCCGCATCAAGCCCCATGCCCGCACCCAGATGCGCGCCGCCAACCCGCAGCATCTGGACGATGCCGCGCTGGCCGAACGGCTCGACCTCTTCGCGCTGGATGATCCTCAATGACCAAGAGGCGGTTCAGTGATGTCGGTCGGATGATCCACGACCTTCTCGACCGCCATGAGATGCTGCCACATGCGATCAGCTTGCGGGCCTATGTCGACGAGGAGGCATTTTCCAGCGTCGAAGCACGGGACCGCTTCCTGCAAGCACTGAAAGCCGCAGAAGCGACTGGTGGCCTCCGCATCAAGCAGACAAGGGACAAGGCGGACATTGCTCATGTCCGCCTGGCAGAGCCCGCCGCCCTTTACGCCCATGTCGGACGCCGGCCAGCCCGTAGCGATGTCGATGCAAGGCTGGCGACGATCCGTGCGCGCGCTGGCCCGTCAGCACAAATGATCGCCCTGCTTGAGCAGATTGCCGAAAGCTGGGCGCGTGGCGTAGGATGTTTCGGCCTTACTCCCCATGATGTGACCGGCCTCGCCGACGCGCTCGAACTGGTGCAGGCACTTGCCGCGCGGATGAACGCGGGCGACGCCAGCCTGATCGATTATCGCAGCTTCTCGCGATCAGCGGGGACCGACAGCAAAGCGCTCGAACGGCTGACACCGATCGTGGCGCGGCTCTTCGCCTATCTCCATCCCGATCATGCGCCCGAAGGCAGTTGGTCGCCGAAACATTGGCTGACCGGTCTGGGCGTCGTTCGGATGCCCCAGCCCCTTCTGCTCAGCGGTTCGCTCATGTTGGGCGACCAATCGCTGCCTCGGCTAAGCTATTATGGCATACCACCGGAGCAGGCGGCCGACATCGCCCTGGCAGGGCCGGTCGCCTATGTGCTGACCATCGAAAATTACGTCTCTTTCGTGCGGCATGTCCGGGAGATCAATGCCAATCTCGACGCCCTGATCATCTATACCGGGGGTTTCCCCTCCCACGCCCATCTACAACAGATTGTCCGTTTGGCGGCCGCCGCCGATGCGCCGCTGCTCCACTGGGGCGATATGGATGGCGGCGGCATCCGTATTTTCAGGCATCTGGAAAAGGCGCTGGCCGATCACGGGCTGCGCCTGCATCCCCATCTCATGGATTCTGCGACGCTCATTGCGCAGGGCGTGCCCCGCGCCATGGCGTTGCGCAAGGCCGATGCGCCACCGGCGGACAGCGCGATCTATCCTCTCTGGGAAGTGCTCGCCAATTACGAGCTGATGCTGGAGCAGGAAAGCCTCACGCCGCACCACCCCAATTTACGCACCGCTTCGGGCCGCAACGCCCCAAAGCGGTGAACGCTTCCTTCCCGCTATTCGATCAGGGACGGGTCGTCGCCACGCGGATCAGGCCAACGCCCTTGACCGTCTCGATCTTCGTACCGAACGGCACGGACAGGCGCTGCAGCCGCTCCAGGATGCGCGCGCCGACGCTGGCATCGGCCAGGTGCGGCACGCCCTTGCCCGCGCCCGTCGCATTGACGCCCAGGTCGACGGGATAGAGGCGGATTTCGCTAAGCTGCCCATCCTTATAATGGCTGACCGCGATCACCGTTTCGTAGAGGTTGGGATCGCCGAACTCCTTCGCGCCGCGTGCCTGCAGCAGTTCGGGCGCGGTCACACTGCCCGGCGTGATGCCGAACTGGTCGTACATGTCGGCCGGCAGGTCATCCAGGCTGTTGTTCATCATCGCGAAGTTGCCGAGCGAATAGAAGATCGGCTTGCCCTTGTAGATCTCGATCCCGCGCAACTGGTGCGGGCCATGACCGACATAGGCGTCCGCGCCGGCATCGATCGCCTGATGCGCCAGACCCTGGGCGAAATTGGCGGGCGTCTGGCTGGCATTGCCGGGCTCATGATTATGCAGCGAGAAGACGGCGAAATTGCCGTTCTGCTTGGCCTGGCGCACGGCCAGCATGTTGGCGGCGACATCCCTGGCATTGAGATCATATTCGATCGTCATCGGCGCGGTCGGGGTTGCGGTCGACCGATATTCGCGCCCCTTCATCTTGACTGGCGCGTCAGCCTTGGTGCCGGCCAGCCGCGCGATCGTTGCCAGATCGGTGTCGGACACCAGGCCGACCTCGACGCTGCGGATGGCATTGGCGCCGCCGCGTCCGGGCACCTGGCCCAGCGGATCGGAGGCCGGCGACATCGGCGTGAAGCTGGTGGTGGCCGACACCAGCCCGACGCGGCCATGCGGTCCGTCATAATAGGCCGGGGCACGGGCCGCGGTCATCGAACGGCCGGTGCCGGCATGGACGACATGCGCGTCGTCCAGCAGCGCCAGCGTGTCATACAGCCCCTCCACGCCCCAGTCGGTGGCGTGGTTGTTCGCGTGGCCGACAATGTCGATGCCCATCTTCGCCACATCGGCCGGGACGGCGGGATCGGCCAGCATCCAGGTGCCACCCGACTCCGCTTGGGGCGAACCCTTGAAGGTCTTGAGGTCGAGCGCAGTCGTCTCGAAATTGCCGAAGGTCACGTCCGCGCCGCGCAGGATGCGCAGCATGTCGGGTGACTGCTGCTCGATCGTCGCCAGCATCGGCCGCAGATAGATGAGGTCGCCGACCGCCGCGAAGCTGAAATCGCCGGCTATCGGGCTGGTCGGCACGCGGTTGGTCGACAGCTGGCCGCCGCTTTCCTCTTCCTCGGCATGGGCCGCGATCGGCGCGGTCAGCATCAGCGCGGCGCCGGCCAGCGACAGGCTGCGGACCGCGCGGCGGCGAAGAATCTTGGACAGCATCAACGGACTTCCCCTTTGTAACTTTGTGTCGGGGATAGCCGGTCGGGCTGACATGAACCTGTCGCCGGGGCGGGCTTTTCTGTTCAGCGGCGCTATTCGGCGCGAAATGCGATGGTGACGCACAGTCCCCGGCCGGTCCGTCCGTCGGCCAGGCTGATCTGCGCGCCCATTCGGTCCGCCAATGCACGCGCGATCGGCAGGCCAAGGCCGGTGCCCGGCGTCGCGCTGTTGCCCGGCATGCGGTAGAAACGGTCCCACACCTTTTCGCGCTGCGCCTCGGGAATGCCCGGACCATCATCGTCGATATCGACCATCGCCTGCCCCTCGCGACGATAGAGGTGGACGGTGACCGTGCCCCCCGGCCGATTGTAGCGGATCGCATTGTCGAGCAGATTGCCGATCAGCTCCGCCGCAAGCCCCGGCTGGCCGACCGCCATGGCCGGGCCGACCATCGCCTTGTCATAGCCGATTTCGATATCGGCCGGCGCCTGGGCCGCGCGATCGGCGATCACGTCCGCGGCGACTTCGGACAGGTCGAACGGCCCCATGCGCATGTCGCCATCCTCCTCGCTGCGGGCGAGCGCGATCAACTGGCGCAGCAATTGCTCCAGGCTGTCGATAGCGTGGGGGATGTCCTGCAACGCTGCCTTGCCCTGCAGCGAGGTCGCGCCATAGCGATCGAGCACGTCGAGATGGACCCGCGCAACCGCCAGCGGCGTGCGCATCTGGTGCGAGGCGTTGGAGGTGAACTGCCGCAGCGAATTGGTCGCCCGCTCCAGCCGCGCCATCAGCCCGTTGAAGGCCGCAACGAAGGGCTTGATCTCGACCGGCGTGGCTTCGGCCATTTCGATACGGAAGGCCGGCGACGCCTCGCGCCGGGCGGCCTCCACTTGGCCCGTCAGGTCCGACAGCGGCCGCAGCCCCCAGCGGATCGCCCACCAGAAGAGCAGCCCGGTGACCAGCAGCACCGCGACGCCGACCAGCAGCACCTGGCGCAGAAACAGCCGTTCATAGGCGGACCGGTCATCCAGATAGTCGGCAATCTGGATCGCGATCAGCCTGTCATCGCCATAGGCGCGGCGCATCTCGGTCGCGATCCGCACCGGCTTGCCGTGCAGCGTACCGCTGCGCAGATAGGCCGCCTGGGTGACATAATGGGCGTCCGCCGGATCGAGATAGCCGCGCACCAGCGGCGTCTTGCGATAGGCATTCTTGAAGGTCGCGGGCGGATGGCGATCGGTCACGCCGTCCCAGTCGGCGCGATAGTCAGCGGGTGGCTTCAGGCTGGGATCGCCGGCGACCAGCCTGTCGCCGCGATAAACGCTGTAATGGACCACCGGCCGGGCGCGGCGCTGGAGCAGGTGGATGACCAGCGGCACCAGCCGCTTCTGATCGGCCGGCGGGCTGTTATAGGCAAGGCTGAGCGTCCGGACCGACCCCACCAGCACCCGATCGACCGTGTCCGCCTCGGTATTGTGATTGACCAGTGCGGTGATGACGGAAAAGACCAGCACCAGCGCCGTCAGCGGCATCATCACCGCGCCGGTCAGGCGCAGCCGCAGCGAGGAAGACAATCTGCGCATATGTGTGGCTGTCGATCAGTCCGGCGCTCAGGCCGCTTCGATCATATAGCCCAGGCCGCGGATCGTGCGGATCGACGGACCTGAAGGCTGCAACTTGCGGCGCAGGCGGCCGACATAGACTTCCAGCGCGTTGGGCGTGACCGCATCGTCGAAGTTGAACACCTCGGCCGACAGCCTTTCCTTGGCCACCACCTTGCCCGGCCGGCCCATCAGCGTCTCCAGCACCGCCAGTTCGCGGCGGCGCAGGTCGATCATGCTGCCTTCCAGATAGACGGTGCGGCTGGAACGGTCGAAGCTCAGCGTGCCGATGCGCAGCACCGGATCGAGCGTGCCCTGGCTGCGCCGCACCAGCGCGCGAACCCGCGATTCCAGTTCGCGCGGGTCGAACGGCTTGGCCATATAATCGTCGGCCCCGCGATCCAGACCATTGATCCGGTCGTCGATCATGTCGCGTGCGGTCAGGATGATGATCGGCGTCCGTGCGCCCCGCGCGCGCAGCCGGCTCAGCACTTCCAGGCCGTCCAGGTCGGGCAGGCCCAGGTCCAGGATGATCGCGCTATAGGGTTCCTGATCGGCCAGTCGCAGCGCATCCTCGCCGCTGGTCAATATGTCGACGGCAAAGCCCGCGCCTTCCAGCGAGGCCATGATCCCCCGCGCCAGACGCTCATCATCTTCCACCAGCAACAAACGCATTACAGCACTCCTACCGATCCCGGCAGGCACCCTCGATCGACATTAAATTGCGATACGCATCCACAGCAGGAATGCAAATACCAAATAAAAAGCCCTTATCTTGCCGTTGATTGCAAGATCGGTCGCCTCACCCCTCTCTGTGTCAGGTTCGTGACAGCGACTCCGGTTAGGACTCGCCAGGAAAGACGGACGACGACGGATTTTCCGCCGTACGCGCCGCCAGAAAAAACAGATCGCAGCGCGGCAAGAGCGCTTCGGGCGCACAAGGGGAAATAGTTATGACGACCGTTCGGTCCTCGCTTGCGGGGGCGCTCATCTGCATGGCTGCGGCACTGCCCGCTGCCGCCATGGCGCAATCGGCCAGCCCAGTCCCGGCTGATGCCGCATCGCTCGCCCGCCTCGACGCGCTGTTCGCGCGCTGGAACAGCAAGACCGCCCCCGGCTGCGCCATCGCCGTCTCGCGCAATGGCCAGGCGATCGCCACCCGCGCCTATGGCATGGCCAGCCTGGAACTGGGCGTCCCCCTCACCCCGGACAGCATCTTCGAGGCCGGATCGGACTCCAAGCAGTTCACCGCCGCCGCGACCCTGATGCTGGCACATGCCGGCAAGCTGTCGCTGGACGATGACATCCGCAAGGTCGTGCCGGAAATGCCCGATTACGGCACACCGGTCACCATCCGCCACCTGCTGCACCACACCAGCGGCCTGCGCGACTGGGGCTCGGTCGCCGCGATCGAGGGCTGGCCGCGCAACAGCCGCACCGCCGACAATCAGGACATGCTGAACATCGTCGCGCGCCAGAAGGAACTGAACTTCGCGCCCGGCAGCCATTATCTCTACAGCAACAGCAACTATAACCTGCTCGCCATTATCGTCGCGCGGGTCAGCGGCCAGTCGCTCGCAGACTTCACCCAGGACCATATCTTCACGCCGCTGGGCATGACCCACACCCGCTGGCGCGACGATCATGGCGATGTCGTGCCGGGCCGCACCGGCGCCTATGAATTCGACGATGGCGTCTATCGCAACGACCAGGTGATCGAGGACGCATATGGCAATGGCGGCCTGCTGACCACGGTCGGCGATCTGGTGAAGTGGCAGGCGGCGCTCGATGCCGACACGTTCGGCACCGGCTTCACCGCGCAGATGCAGACGCCGACCAAGCTCAATGACGGCACGCCGATCGCCTATGCGCTGGCGCTGGTGAACCTCGACCATCATGGCCAGCAGGAAGTCAGCCACAGCGGCTCGACCGGCGGATACCGCGCCTGGATGGCCCGCTATCCGCAGCACAAGCTCGCCGTGTCGCTGCTCTGCAATAGCGGCAATGCCGATACGCCGATGCTGGGCCGCGATGTCGCCGACATCTTCCTGCCCGCCTACAAGGCCAGGGCCTATACGCCCAAGGGGCCGCTGCCCTCGGGCCTCTATGCCGATGGCATGACCGGCTTCCCGGTCCGCTTCGACAGCGACGACAAGGGCAATCTGCGCGCCGACGGCCGGGTGCTGACCCCGGTGGGGCCGGGCCGCTGGGCGCAGCGCGAGGATATCTTCGCCTTCGGCAAGACCGGCCTGACGCTGGAACATCGCGAGGGCGAGAAGATCGCCTATCGCAAGGTCGATGCCGTCACCGCCTTCGACGCCAAGCCCTATGTCGGCCGCTTCTGCGGCGTCGACACCTTCGCCTGCCTCAGCTTCAAGCAGCAGGGCGACACGCTGACCTATAGCGGCCCGCGCTGGTACGACACGCCGCTCAGCCCCGCCTATGCCGACGTCTTCACCGGCGAGGCCGCGCCGGGCGCCGGCCGCATCACCGTCAAGTTCGAACGCGACGCATCGGGCGCGGTCACCGCGCTGCGCTTTGGCGAAGGGCGTGCCTACGACGTCGCCTTCCGCCGCGTCGCCGACTGATTTTCAGCCATCACACAAGAGCCGCTCGGGTCGCGGCCACAACAAAGCAAGAGCAAAAGGGGACTATTGGAAATGCGTATTGAAGACACTGGATTTCGCCGCCTGCTGATGGCGGGCAGCGCCGGGGCCGCCCTGGTCCTGTCGCTCGCCACGGCGCAGGTCGCCATGGCACAGGACAGCACGCCCGCCGCCGACGATGACGCCGGTTCGATCGTCGTCACCGGTTCGCGCATCGACCGCAAGGGCTTCGACGCGCCGACCCCGACCACCGTCGTGGGCGAAAGCGAACTGCGCCAGGGCGCACGCCCCAGCATCGCGCAGGTGCTGAACGATCTGCCGCAATTCCGTGCGACCCAGTCGCCGGCCAGCACCGTCGCCAACACCAATTCCTCCTCCTCGGCGATGGACCTTCGCGGCCTGGGCGTCACCCGCACCCTGACCCTGCTCAACAACCGCCGCTTCACCGGTTCGTCGGACCTCAACACCGTGCCGCAGGGCCTGGTGAAGCGGGTCGAGATCGTCACCGGCGGCGCCAGCGCAGCCTGGGGCTCGGGCGCGATCGGCGGCGTCGTCAACATCATGCTCGACGATGATCTGGAAGGCCTGACCATCGGCGCGCAGAACGGCGTGTCGTCGCGCGGCGACGGCTATCGCTACAGCTTCGACGGCACTTTCGGCACCCACTTCGCCGACGGCCGCGGCCACTTCATGATCGGCGCCGAATATCAGAATGACGAAGGCATTCTCGACCGCAACTCGCGCAAGAATGTCGGCAGCGCCAACCTCTTCTCGCCGACCACGGGCGACCATGACTATATCCTGGTGCGCGACGTCAACGCGTCCAACACCAGCCTGGGCGGCCTCATCAATGCGGGCTCGCTCAAGGGCCAGACCTTCAACAGCGACGGCACGCTGCGCGCCTTCCAATATGGCAGCCAGATCAGCGGCACGACCATGGTCGGCGGCGAAGGCGTGGCCACCAACGACGAATATTCGCTGACCAACCCCTATCAGCGCGTCAACAGCTATGCCCGCGCCAGCTTTGAAGTGGGCGACGCCACCTTCTGGGCGGACGGCAGCTACAGCCGCATCTGGGCAAAATATCCCTTCTATGCGGAAAGCGGCACCTACACGCTGTCGGCCACCAACCCCTATCTGTCGTCGGACATCCAGAACCAGTTGGCCGCTGCAGGTGAAACCACCGTCAAGATCGGCCGCGTGTTCGAGGATTATGGCTATCGCACCTTCGGCTATTATCGCCAGAATGTGGAAGGCGCGATCGGCGTCGACGGCAGCTTCGCGGACGGCAAGTGGCGCTTTTCGGCCTATTACAGCCATGGCGAAAACCGCAACATGCAGAGCTATGACAACCAGATCACCGGCACGAACCTGACCAACGCGCTCGACGCGGTGAAGGATTCGAGCGGCAACATCGTCTGCCGCGTCGCCCTGACCGATCCGTCGACCGCCTGCCGTCCGCTCAACATCCTGGGCACCGGCACCGCCAGCCAGGCCGCGATCGACTATGTGTTCGGCAACACCGCCCGCGTCGTCTACACGACCAAGATGGACAGCGCCGGCACCAGCCTGCGTGGCGACCTGTTCGAAACCTGGGCCGGTCCCGTTTCGGTCGCCGTCGGCGCCGAAGCGCGCTGGGAAGAGCAGGTTACCAACAGCCTGGACGCCACCTCGGCAGCCGGCGGTTTCAGCCGCTTCAACTTCTCGCCGCTTAATGGTGGGTTCAACGTGCAGGAAGGCTTCGCCGAAGTCGCCATCCCGCTGCTGGATCAGCCCTTCAGCAAGCTCGACGTCAATGGCGCGGCCCGGTACAGCCGCTACAGCACCAGCGGCGGCATCTGGTCGTGGAAGCTGGGCCTGACCGACCGTATCTTCGACAATCTGCTGATTCGCGTGTCGCGTTCGCGGGACATCCGCTCAGGCAGCCTGGCCGAACTCTACACCACCAGCACGACCAGCTTCACCACGGTTGCCGAAATCGATGATGAGGGTGAGAGCCACACCTATTCCATTACCCGCTACGGCGGCGGCAACGCGAACCTGAAGCCCGAAATCGGCAGCACGCTGACCTTGGGCGCGGTGTTCACGCCGACCTTCCTGCCCGGCTTCAATCTGTCGGTCGACTATTATAACATCAAGCTGAAGGACGCGATCACCTCGCTGGCTGCGCAGGACGTGATCAGCGGTTGTGCCGGTGGCAACGACAATCTGTGCAGTCAGATCGTTCGCGACAGCGACGGTGCGCCCACGACCATCTATACCACCTATATCAACCTGGCCGAATATAAGACCAGCGGTGTGGACTTCGAAGCCAGCTACACCCTGCCGCTCAACAAGGTCAGCGGCGGCATGAACGGTACGATGCGCTTCCGTGGCCTCGCCACCTATGTCGACAAGGTGCTGATCAACGATGGCAAGACCATCGTCGACCGTGCCGGCGACGTGGGCGACAATGTCAGCTTCGGCACGCCGCACTGGCGCGCCACCGGGTCGATCAACTACAGCAGCCAGGACGTCTCGGTCGACGCCCGCGTCCGCTATGTCGGCGGCGGCAAGTTCAACCATGCGCTGGACATCGCCAACAACGACATCGCTGCCCGCGTCTATGTCGACCTGGGTGCCCAGGTGAATGTCGACAAGTTCACCCTGTTCGCCAACGTCAACAACCTGTTCGACCGCGATCCGCCGCTGACCACCTATGGCGCGATCCACTATGACACGATCGGCCGTTACATGACGGTCGGTGCCAAGGTTCGCTTCTGATCCCTGGCTGACCGATGTGCGCGGGCACCCCCTTGCCCCCTGCCCGCGCACATTGAAAACCCGCCTTCGAACGACCGGCAACCACGCGGCGGGCTTTCATGCGCCGCCCCGCTGGGCTAGCACGCGCTTTCCATCCGGTGCAGGATCATGGACGTTCGATGCTCACGGTTCGACAGATAGAAATTTTCCGCGCCGTCATGATCACCAAGACGGTCAGCGGCGCCGCGCGGATGCTCGGCACGTCCCAGCCCGGCCTCAGCCGGATGCTCGGCCATATGGAGGACCGGCTGCAGTTCCGCCTGTTCGACCGCACCCGCGGCCGGCTGGTGCCGACCCAGGAAGCCGGCGTGCTGTTCGAGGAGATCGAGCGCATCTACAAGGGTTTCGACGATCTCGCCCATGTCATCCGCCGACTGGCCAAGGGGGAGGACAAGACCTTTCGCGTCGGCGCCTCGCCATCGCTCGGCCATTCGATCCTGCCCCAGATGCTGGCCCGCCTCAGCGCCAATTATCCCGGCCTCACCATCCAGTTCGACATTCTCTCGGTCGAGCAGGCGATCGATTATCTTGCCCTCCAGCGCGGCGAATATGCGCTAACCGTCTTTCCGATCGACCATCCCAACATCCTGTCCAGCCGGATCGGCGTCGGGCGCATGGTCTGCGCCGTGCCCAGCCATCATCCGCTGGCGGATCGCGACCGGATCGGCGTCGCGGACCTCGCCGGCGCGCAGTTGCAATCCTTCCGCCCCGACACGCCCCATGGCCGGATCATCGCCGACATGTTCGCCCGCGCCGGCCAGGAAGCGGACGTTTCCACCTATATCCGTTTCGCCGAAACCGCCGTCGCCTTCGTCGCCAACGGCATGGGCGTGGCGCTGGTCGACAGCTTCACCGCGATGCAACCTCATGCCGACACTGTCCGTTTCCTGGAATTTGAAGACCCCGGCGTGCTGCCGGTCTATATCAACCGCAATCTGGAATCGCCGCGCGCCATCATCGGCGAGACGTTCGAGGAGATTGCCCGCAGCGCGATGCTTGCCCTGCCACGCCCGCCAAAGCCATAACATAGCGATATAGCGAAGCGCATCTGGATCGGTGGAAATTACCTATTGAATGGATGAGGCATAGGCATCCGCAGAATAGAAGCCGACAGGCCACCGGATCAGCAAGGCAAGGGCGCAGGGCGCCGCGAGAGGATGAAAGGCATTATTCGAAATGGCCAGCTATTCCGCCACCGGCAGCGTGTCCGTGCGGCCCTATGTGACCGTTGACGGCCAGGCTGCGCCCGTCGCATCGGACAGCCAGTGGACCGCGCGCCAGATACTGGTCGTCGCCATCTGCTTCATCCTCAACATGCTCGACGGCATGGACGTGCTGATCCTGTCCTATATCGCCCCCGCCCTGTCGACCGACTGGCAGGTGACACCCGAACGGCTGGGCGTGGTCTTCAGCGCCGGGCTGGCCGGCATGGCCGCCGGCGGCCTGCTGATCGCGCCGATGGCGGACAGGTTCGGTCGCCGCAAGCTGATCCTCGCCTCGCTCGTCATGATGGCCGGCGCCATGTTCGGCTCCGCCATGGCCGCCAATATCGGCGAACTGATCGTCAGCCGCTTCATCGTCGGCATCGGCATCGGCACGGTGCTCGCCAGCATGGCGGCGCTGACCGCCGAATATGCCCCACCCCGGCACCGCACCTTCGCGGTCGGCTTTCTCCAGGCCGGCTATCCGGTCGGCGCGACCATCACCGGCTTCGTCGTCGCCAACCTGCTGCCCATCTATGGCTGGCAGGCGATGCTGCTGGGCGCGGCGATCCTCTGCGCCCTGTCCCTGCCCTTCGTCTGGCTGCTGCTGCCCGAAAGCATCGATTTCCTGCTGACCCGCCAGCCCAGGGGCGCACTGGAGAAGGCCAACCGCCTGCTCCGCTCGATGGGCCAGCCGGCGGTCGATGCGCTGCCCGCCAAGAAGGTGCATGAAGCCCACAAGGCCGGCGTGCGCGGCCTGCTGGCGGACGGACGCGCGACCGGCACCATCCTGCTGTGGATGGCCACCATCTCGGGCTTCATGACGCTCTATTTCGTCATCAGCTGGATTCCCAAGCTGGCGGTCGAAGCCGGCCTGCCGGCCAAGGACGCCATCTATGCCGGCGCCATCTACAATATCGGCGCCTTTGTCGGCGTGACCCTGATCGGCATCGCCGGCACCCATTTCGACCTGCGCCGCCTGATCCTGGGCTATATGTCCGCCGCCGCCGTCACGCTGGTCCTGTTCGGGTCGGTCGCCATGCCGCTGGTCGCGACGCTCACCACCGCCTTCTTCATCGGCGTGTTCGTCCAGGGCGGCTTCAACGGCTGCTATCCGCTCGCCGCCAGCCTCTATCCGCCCGAAGCACGCGGCACCGGCATCGGCTGGGCCATGGGCGTCGGCCGGATCGGCGCGGTGATCGGGCCGATGCTGGGCGGCTTCCTGCTCGCGGCGAAAGTCTCACTGCCTGTCATTTTCGGTGTCTTCGCCGTGCCGGCCGTCATCGCGGGCATCTGTGCCGCGATGATCCGCCTGCCCAAGGCCGACTGACCGCCCCTCTTCCAAGGATAATGCCATGTTCCAGTCCCCCGCGCCCGTCGCGGATCGCCCCCTCGCGTCCATTCTCTGCGGCCTGATCGGCCAGGGCATCGCCGGATCGCGCAGCCCGCAGATGCACGAGACGGAGGCAAAGGCGCTCGGCCTGACCCTCGTCTACCGCATCCTCGATGCCGATCGGATGGGCTATGGCGCGGACGACCTGCCCCGCCTGCTGCCGATGCTGGGCGCGATGGGCTTTGACGGGATCAACGTCACCCATCCCTTCAAGCAGGCGGTCATTCCCTTGCTCGACAGCCTGTCGGATGCCGCACGGGCATTGGGCGCGGTCAACACCATATTGTTCCGCAATGGCCAGGCCCATGGCGACAATACGGACTGGTCGGGCTATCGCGCCCATTTCCTCGCCAGCCTTGCGGATCGCCCGCGCGGCCGGATCGCAATGATCGGCGCAGGCGGCGCGGCGGCAGCGGTCGGCTATGCCCATCTCGACCTCGGCGCGACGCATCTCGCCATCGTCGATCCGGCACAGGACCGCGCGGCGGCGCTGGCCGATCGGCTTGGCGCGCTCTACCCGGCAGCACAGGTGCAGGCCATCGCCCATGCGGCCGATGCCATCGCGGACGTCGATGGCGTGGTCCAGACCTCCCCGATCGGCATGCTCAGCCATCCCGGCCTACCCTTCGATCCCGATCTGCTGACGCCCCATCAATGGGTGTCGGACATCATCTATTTCCCGCTGCACACCCCGTTGCTGATGGCGGCGCAGACGAAGGGCTGCGCCATACTGACCGGCGGCGGCATGGCGGTGATGCAGGCGGCCCATGCCTTCGCCCTGTTCACAGGGGTCGCACCGGACAGCGACCGCATGCTGGCGGACTTCGCCCGCGCCACCGATGCGGCTGTCGCGCCATGATCGCAGACAGCCCACCCGCCATCGTCCTGCCCGTCCAGGTCGCAGAAGCGGTGAAACCCGCGCCGCAATTGCAGGGGCCGCCCGCCGGACCACAGACGCCCCCACCCCCGCTACCGGCCGCGCCCCAGGCCGGCTGGCGCACGCGACTCAAGGACAGGGGCGTCAACCTCACCTTCTCCTATGTCTCCGAAAGCGCCGCATCGATCAGCGGCGGCCGCGATCAGGGCGCGGCCTATACCCAGCAATTGCTGGCATCGGCAGTCGTCGACACCGGCAAGGCGTTCGGCCTTGCAGGCGGCAAGATCATCGCGACGATCATCCATCGCAAAGGGCAGGATCTGACCGCCACCCGCATCGGCAATCTGTTCGAGGTGCAGGAACTGTTCGGCGGCGGGCAGGATCTGCGGCCGGCGGAACTCAGCTATGAGCAGCAGCTGAATGGCGGCAGGACCGCGCTCAAGATCGGCCTCTATCATACGGGCGACGATTTCGCGACCTTGCCCTCGGGCTGCCAGTTCCAGAATTTCGCCTTCTGCCCGCGTCCGACCACGCTCTTCTACAATAGCGGCTTTTCCGGCTTCCCGATCCCGCGCTGGGGCATGCGCGCCCGGCAGGACATCGGCCATGGGCTGAGCATCAGCGTCGCCGCCTTCGAAGTGAACAGCATCCGCGCCCAGACCGGCAATGGCTGGCAACTGGCGCCGCGTTTCGACAGCGTCGTGCTGCCGGTCGAACTGGGCTGGAAGTCTGGCCAGGGCGCAGGGCAATTGCCCGCTCTGGTCCGGGTCGGCGGCCTGATCGACACGACCGACAAGCCCGATGTCTATGCCGATGCCAATGGCGATTCCTACGCCCTGTCCGGCCTCGCCCCGGCCACCCGGCGCGAACGGTGGAGCGCCTGGGCCATGGCGGAAAAGATGATCGCCCGCTTCGGCCCCGGCGAGCGCGGCCTGTCGCTGTTCGGCACCATGACCCTGTCCGACCGGGCGACCGCGCGCGTGCCCTTGTTCCTGAGCGGCGGCTTCGTCGCGCGCGGGCTGTGGGACAATCGGCCCAGGGACAATTTAGGCCTCGGCCTCGTCTATGCCAGGGTCAATCCGCGCATCGCCGATCGCCAGCGCGACCAGCAGATGCTGGGACAGGATGTCGATCCGCAGCGCTGGGAAGCAAGCGGCGAAATCTTCTATGGCTGGCAGGCGACCCGCGCCCTGCTGCTGCGCCCCAACCTCCAATATATCCACCGCGTCGGGGCGACGAGCCGCTATCCCGATGCGGTGGTGGCCGGCATGACGATCAAGCTGATCCTCTGACCCCGCTCAATCGACCGGGTTCTCGTCGCGGAACCGGTTCTGTGCGGCCAGCCGGACGCCGGCATTGGGTGCGCCATAGCCCGTATAGCCGCCCGCGCGCTGGACGAACTCGAAGAAAAACAGCTTGTCGAAGGCGCGGCTGTAGAGCTGCCAGAAGCCGTGACCATCGGCATCCTCGTCATAGAGGATGCCCAGCGCCTGCATCCGCGCCACCAGCGCGTCGTCAAAGCCGAAGCGGGCGGCGATGTCCGCATAATAATTGGCCGGGATCGTCAGCACCGCCGCGCCCTCATCCCGCAGGGTCTGCGCGGTCGCGAAGATATCGTCGGTCGCCAGCGCCACATGCTGATAGCCGCCGCCAATCCCCTGGTCGAGGAAGCGGGACGACAGCGTCTCGCGCGCGTCCGACGCATTGAGCGTCACGCGGAAGGCGCCGTCGGGCGCCTGCAAGGCCTGGCTATGCACCAGCCCCGACGGATCGATCACGTCCTGCGCCGCCTTCGCCTCCAGCCCGAACAGCGCGCGCCAGTAAAGCTGCCAGGACAGGAACTCGTCATTATGGACGACGGCGGCGAGATGGTCGAAGCCATGGGCATGGACCGGCGTGTCGGGCTCCGCCTCGATCGCTTGGAATTCGCGCGCCCACAGCCCTTCCACCTCATTATCGTCGATCAGATAGACCAGGCTGCCGCCGACCCCGCGCAGCGCCGGCATCGCCATCCGGCCGGGGCGGCCTTCCGCGCTATAGGCCTTGATCCCCAGCGCCGCCGCGCGCGCCTGCACCGCCGCCTTGTCCTTCACCCGCACGCCGATCGCGCAGATGGACGATCCATGTGCCGCACGATAGGCGCTGGCAAAGCCCTTGGGCTCGGCATTGACCACCAGGTTGACGCCGCCCTGGCGCCATCGCGTCACCTTCTTCTGGCGATGCTCGCCGGCAAGGCTGAAGCCCAGAGTCGCCAGCGTGCGGCCCAGCCGCGCGGAATCGGCGCCGGCGGTGGTGAATTCCACAAACTCAGCGCCCAGAACCGGCTCCGGCGCGGGCATGGTCGACGGGCGCCCCAACTGCCGCAGCGCCGCGTCGCGCACATAGTCGAGCGAACGATGCCCGTCCTCCGCCACCAGAGTCGCCGCATTGGAGCGAAACCGGTCGTTGAAGATTTCCAGCGACAACGGCCCGTCATAGCCGGTGGCCAATATCTCCGCAACGAAGCCGGCGACATCCAGCCCGCCCTGCCCCGGCAGGTTGCGGAAATGGCGGCTCCAATAGAGCAGGTCCATGTCGAGCAGCGGCGCGTCGGCCAGTTGGACGAAGACGATCTTGTCGCCGCGAATATCGCGGATGCTCTCGCTCGGGATTTTGCGCGACAGCGAATGGAAACTGTCTAGGATGATGCCGATATGGGGATGGTCGACCTGCTCGACGATCGACCAGACATCGCGATGATCGAACACATGCCGGCCCCAGGCCAGCGCCTCATAGCCCACCAGGATACCGCGCTTGGCGGCCCGCTCGCCCAGGTCCCGGAAATCGTCGACAATCCGCTCCCGTTCGCCCAGAGAGGCGGGCGAGCAGTTGGAGCAGACCAGGATGCGATCGGTGCCCAGTTCGCCCATCAGGTCGAACTTGCGCTCGGCCCGGTCGAAGGCGCGCTGGCGCAGCGCGCCCGGCATCCCCTCGAAATCGCGGAAGGGCTGGTAGAGCATACAGGCCAGGCCCAGATCGTCCAGCATGCGCCGCACGTCCCGCGGCGCCAGTTCCGACCCGATCAGGTCATTCTCGAATATCTCGACCCCGACAAAGCCGGCCGCCGCAGCGGCGCGCAATTTCTCTTCGAGCGTGCCGCGCAGCGAGACGGTGGCGATGGCGTTGGACATTGGGGGATCTCCTTGGAGCCCCCTTATCCCACAGCCCGACACCGCCGTTTAACCGCTCAAGACCGACTATCCCATAGCATAGAGTTATAGGATCGCCGCCCGGATCAGGACGGGATCAGCCCTTTGCCCGCCAGCCGGCCGCGTTCGGCCGCGACCTGCGCCGCGGTCTGCTTGCCGCCAGCGCGCACCTTGGCGACCTCCGCCGCGGTAAAGGGCGCGGCGGGCTTGGCCGCCTTCTTGAGCGACACCGCATGGTTGAGCACATCGGCAATATCCTGGTCGGACATCGTGCCCATGCCGGGCATCAGGCCGGTGATCTTCCTGTCGTCCACGGTGATCGGACCGTAAATGCCATAGAGCAGCACCATGGCGAGATAGCGGCGCCCTTCCGGGCTGGTCGCGATCTGCGCCACTCGGCCATTGAGGCGCGGAAACTGGCCCGGCAGGCCCGCGCCCGAGGGCTGGTGGCACATGGAGCAGCGGTTGGCGAAGGTCTGCGGACCTGTCGCCGGCGCTGTGCCGGGAAGCCCGATCGCCCAGACCGCCAGCAGAGAGAGTGTGACGCGCTTGATACCCTGAATCATCGCCTGAAATGTCCCCGCACATATGGACGTTTGCCCCGGAAGCCGCCCCGCCAGGGTGCCGCACCGGATTTTCACGCCTCTTCCCAAGATTATGTGGATGAGCGAATACTGGACAGTCTTCAAATATTCGTCAAGCCCGCCGTTGCGAGCGATGCGCAAAGGGTGGCGAACCGGGCCGCGCCGTGGTAGGAGGGCCGCCAAGGCAGATGTGATATGATACTCGCTCCCTCACGGCCCGGCATCTATGCCCGCGGGTCCGAAACGGTGGACCAGATCCTCAAGGCGGCGCTGGACGTGCTGATCGACGAGGGCGCCGATGCCTTCACCCTGCGCCGCATCGCCGCGCGCTGCGACATGAAGGTCGGCAATGTCAGCTATCATTTCCCGCGCAAGGAAATGCTGATCCAGGTGATGCTGGACGAGATGCTGGAATCCTATGACAAGCTGCTGGAGGAGATGGTGCGCAAGCCGGGCCTCACCGCCGAGGAACGGCTCAAGCTGGTCATCATCCTGTGCCTGGAGGATATCCAGACCAAGCGCACCACCCATTTGTTCACCGAACTCTGGGCGCTTGCCAATCAGAGCGAGTTCGTCGCCGACCGGGTGCGCCTGTTCTACAGCAAGGTGCATGAGGTGATCGGCGAATATGTGGCGCAGATCAACCCGGCCCTCGCCCCGGACGAGGTGCATAGCGTCGCCCTGTTCATCAGCGCGGCGATGGAAGGATCAACGCCATTCCTGGGCCATCAGAAGCCCTGGGCTGCCAAGATGCCGGTCTTTACCGCCCTGGCGGCGATGTCGTTCGTGCATCTTGCCAAGACGGTGACTTCGCGCGATCTTGCAGGGCTGATGACAGAAGCGGCCTGACGCCGCCCCAAGGGGGAGAGATGGTCTGAACGGCAGGGGCGCCACCGGCGCCCGTTCATGCTGTGGGGGCCATCATGACGCAAAGCCGTATATTGCCCGGATGGGCACCGAACCGGACCATCGCCTGCATCGCCGCCGCCGCGCTCGCGCTGCTGCAACCTGGCATCGATCCTGTTTTCCTGACCCTGCTGACCGCAGCCACCGGGCTTGATCCGTCCGACCATGGCTGGATCGTCGGCGCGACCCAGGGCGGCATGGCGATCGGCGCGATCCTGGTCTGGCGCGGCGGCGCCCATCTGCCCGCCGGCGCGCCGGCCCTCGCCGCGCTGATCGCCCTGGCCGCCAGCCTGATAACGCCGGCGCTCGACGAGCTGGCAACGCTCATCGTCGCGCGCGGCCTGTTCGGCGTCGGCATGGGCGTCGCCTATACCCATGCGATGAGCGCCGCCGCCTCGCAGCGCCCGACCGGCGCCTATGCTGCCGTCTTCCTGGTCCAGCTGCTGCTGTCCACCTTGGTCGCGCTGGCACTGCCGGCGATCAGCGACAGCGCCGGGCCGGCCGCTGCGCTCCGCCTGCTGGCGCTGGCGCCGATCGGCGTCCTGCTACTCAGCCTGCTGATGCCGGCCGCCGATCCGGCGCAAACGCTGACCAGCGAGGCCAATGAGCGTGCTCCCACCCCGCCGCGCGCCTGGGCGCTGGCCGTTGCCCTGTTCTGCTTCATCGCCGCCACCATGATGATCTGGAGCTTTTCCGGCGCGCTGGCGCTGGCCGCCGGCATCGACGACAGCGTGATCGGCGAGGCGGTCGCGATCGGATCGGTGATCGGCGCGCTGACCGCGATCGCCTTGATGCGCGAACAGACGATCATTCCGCTGCCGCTGACCGGCCTGCTGTCCGCCTTCTGCCTGCTCGCCCCGCTCGCCCTCACCCGCCCCGGCGCACCGACCCTGTTCATCCTGGCGATTGGCCTGCTCAATATCGGGTCGACCGCCACGATCATCCGCTTTTCCGGCCTTGCCACGGCAGCGGGCGGCGGCAGTCCGCTGTTCCGCCGCTTCGTCGCCTGCGTGCACAGCCTGGGCATGATCGCCGGGCCGGTGGCAGGATCGCTGCTGTCCGACGCCCTCGGGCAACAGGGGCTGGTCGACGGCGCGCTGGTCGCCCTCACCGGCGGCTGTTTCGCGCTGCTGGTGGCAACCGCACCGGACAAGCTACGCCTGCCCCGGATCGAGGGCGTGAACGAGATTATTGCCTGACGCGGGGCCTGACTCTGGGCGTAATTTTGCTGCGGCGCAAAAATATTTTGCAGGGAGCGCTTCCACCCCTTGACCAATCCTTGACACTTGTCCAGCCTTCGTTCCAGCGGCGAAACGCGGACCAGATGAGTCCAGCGCCGCCGCACCGATCAAGGGGGATCACGCCAGATGTCGAGCGCCGCCGTCAGGGGATTTTTCGCCACCGCCGCCATGGGCTTTGCCCTGTGCGCAGCCGTCACCGTCCAGGCCGCGCCCGCCGACACCACGGCCGCGCTGGAACCAGAAACGTCCGATGTCGTAACGATGGAACCGCCCAAGCCCAACTGGTTCTTCGTCGACGGCGGATGGGATATGCCGGGCACCAGCATCTTCGACGGCGACAGCGGCAAGATGGTGGGCATGGTCGAAACCCGGCGCCTCGCCGACATGGCGATCGATCCGGCCGGCAAATATTATTATGTCGCCGAAACCATCTGGTCGAAGGGCGATCGCGGCACGCGGCAGGACATGGTGTCGGTCTATGACACGCGCGAATTGAAGCTGATCACCGAAATCACCATTCCCGATCGCATCCTGATCGGATCGCGCAAGAACAACTTCATCATCAGCGACGATGGCAAGACCGGGTTCGTCTATAATCTCAGCCCCGCCTCCTCGGTGAACATCGTCGACCTGGTGAAGCGCAAGTTCGTCGCCAATGTCGAACTGCCCGGCTGCGCCAGCATGATGCCCAATCCGGGCGTCGGCTTTTCCGCGCTGTGCGCCGACGGATCGCTCGCGACCGTGAAGCTGACCGGCAGCAAAGCCGACATCACCCATAGCGCGCCCTTCTTCTCGGCCACCGACGATCCGATCTTCGACAATTTCACCTATGACCGGAAGAAGAAGGAAACGACGTTGCTGAGCTACACCGGCCAGATCTGGACCGCGAAGCTCGGCCCGGCGCCGACCATCTCCGCTCCCTTCTCGATCCAGGCCGCCGCCGGCATCCGGCCGGGCGAAACCAAGCCGCTGGAACTGAACTGGTATCCGGGCGGGCGCCAACCGATGGCGCTGCACCGCGCGACCGGCCATCTGTTCGTGCTGATGCACATGGGCGAATATTGGTCGCACAAGGCGTCCGGCACGGAAGTGTGGGAGGTCGATCTCGCCACGCAGAAGGTGGTGAAGCGCCGCCCGCTGGAAGAGCCGATGAACAATATCGAGGTCACCCAATCGGACAAGCCGCTGCTCATCATGGACGGCGAAAAGGGCACTGCCCTCGTCATCGACCTCGCCACCTGGGAAGAAAAGCACAAGATCGAGAAGGCCGGCGGCAGCACCATCACGGTCGCGGACCCGTCCTGATCATGGCGCAGGGCCTGGCGATCGCCGCACTGGCGGCTGCCATCGGGATCGGCCTCATCCTGTTGCAGGCGGGCCTGTCGAAGCTGCGCCACCGCATCCTGCTGCCCGGCGTGATCGCCAATTACCGGCTGCTACCGCCGGCGCTGGTAGCCCCCGCCGCCATCCTGCTGCCGCTGGCGGAGCTTGCCATCGGCGCCACGCTGATCGCCGGCCTTGCTCCGGTGCCGGTGCTGCTCGCCATGCTGCTGCTTAGCCTCTTTGCCGGCGCGATGGCGATCAACATTGCGCGCGGGCGCAGCCATATCGACTGCGGCTGCGGACGTTCACAATTACGCCATCCGATCGGCTGGCCGCTGGTGATCCGCAACCTGCTGCTGGTCGCGCTGGTCGCGCCGCGCCTGCTGCCCACCCCGCCGCTGTCCGTGCTGGACATCGCCACTGCGGCCGCTGGCGGCATCGCCCTGTTCCTCGCCTTCCACCTGCTTGGCGCCATCCTGGCGCTGATCGCCACGCCCGCTGCCGCCTACCGGAGATAGACCTATGCTGACCTCGCTCATCATCGCGCAGATCCTGTCCTGGGTCGCCATCTTCGCGCTCGGCATCGCCCTGCTGGCGGTCGCGCGGCAGGTCGGCGTGCTGCACATCCGGGTCGCGCCCGCCGGCGCGCTCGCCACCAGCGGCGGCCCGGCGGTAGGCGACGCCATCGTCAAGATCGACGCCCGCACCATCGACGGCGCACCCGTCATGATCGGCGGCCATGCCCATGGCACGGCGCTGCGCCTACTGATGTTCGTCTCCGCCCAATGCCCGCTGTGCAAGAATATCATCCCGATGGCCAAGTCCTTCGCGCGGGACGAGCGGGTCGCGCTGACCTTCGTCGGCGACGATGATATCTCTGCCCAGCGCGCGATGATCGCCCAGCATGGGCTGGAGGGCCATGCCTTCGTCAACGGGCCGGAGGCGGGCCAGGCCTATGGCGTCGCCAAGCTGCCCTTCGCCGTGCTGCTCGATGCCGAGGGCACCATCCTGTCCAAGGGACTGGTCAACAGCCGCGAGCATCTCGAAAGCCTTGTCGTCGCCCATGAAATGGGGATCGCCACGGTGCAGGATTATATCGGTTCGCTCAAGGCGCAGGCGGCCTGATCGCAAGTTAAAGGGGGTCCGTGACATGAAGAAGTTCGACGCCGACGCCATGGGGGAAAAGCTGCTGCGGCGCCTCGCCGGGGGGACATCGCGCCGCTCGATGCTCTCGCGCCTGGGGGCTGCCCTGGTCGCTGCGCCCGCCTTCCCGCTGCTGCCGGTCAGCCGCGCCGAAGCGGCCAAGCCCGACCGTTCGCCCGAGGCCAAGACCGCCTTTGCCCGCACCGCGCAGAGCAAGGACGAGACCAAGTGCGACTATTGGCGCTATTGCGCGATCGACGGCGCACTCTGCACCTGTTGCGGCGGCGGCATCCACAGCTGCCCGGCGGGTTCGGAGCCCTCGCCCGTCTCCTGGGTCGGCACCTGCATCAATCCGGATGATGGCAAGGCCTATCTGATCGCCTATCGCGACTGTTGCGGCAAGCCCGCCTGCGGCCAGTGCGGCTGCGACAATACCGACCGCGAAACCCAGCTCTACATGCCTCAGCTCAACAATGACGTGATCTGGTGCTTCGGCACCAGCAGCATGGAATATCATTGTTCGACCGCCGTGCTGGTCGGCGCGGCCAGCTAAGGCAAGCAGGGGATGCGGCACGCGTTGCTGATCGGATCGCTGGTGCTGCTCGGCGCAGTCGGCATCGGCCGCGCCGCCCTGCCGCCGATGGGCCTGTTGCCCAGCGCCATCACCGATCCCGATCTTGCCCGGTCCGACTATGTCGAAAATTGCGGCGGCTGCCACGGGGTCCAGGGCAGCGCCGCGCCTGCGGCTCTGCCCGAACTGCGCGGCCGCGTCGGCTGGTTCCTCTGCACGCCGCAGACCCGCGCCTATCTCATCCGCCTGCCCAATGTCGCGCTCAGCCGGATCAGGGATAATCAGCAACTGGCCGACATGATGAACTTCGTCGTCTTCGGCCTGGGCGGCGGCAGCGTGCCGCAGGGCAGCACCCCCTTCACCGCCGAGGAAGTTGCCCATGAACGACGCTTCGCCTTGTCCGCCGCCTCGCTGACCGCCGAACGCGCCCGCCATGTCGAAACCGCGATCCGCAAATGCCATGCGCCAGCCTCGCTCAGGCAGATGTTTCCGTCTTCGGGGCGATAGAGTCTGCCATAGAGGAAACAAGCCATTCCTCCCAGTACGGGGAGGGTCGAAGCGAGCCATGTGCCTCGGTTCGACATTTGCATTGCAAATGGTGGAGGGGCACCCGTCCGATAGCGCAACGTCAGAAGGCACGTAGCCCTCCGTCAGCACTTCACGCCTGTTCGATGGAGATGCGTGTCTCCAATGAACTCCCCGTGCCGAGGCGGAATGACCTGCCATATTCCGAACCGTGATGCAGGGCTCGCCCCGGCATGCTGCGCCTCATGCGCTCTGCCCCGTCGGCTTGCGGATCAACCCGGCGGCAGGTCCGGATAGCTCTGCACAATCGGCCCCAGCGCGTCGGCCAGCGGGGCCAGCCAGGGTTCGAAGCGCTGCCAATGATCGACGCCGCCGGTATAGATGGGCTGGCGCACCTGTTCGGAACTGGCGGTGCGCACCGCCCGATCGGTCTGCCAGAAGGACAGGCAGGCCGCCTCGAAATCGAGGCCGAGATAGGCGAGCAGCCGGTCGACCTCGCCGGGCGTGTCGGCGACCATCTGTTCATAGATGACGCGATGGACCCGGCCCGGCGCGGCCGCGTCATAGGCGGCCATCAGCGCGACATAGTCGCGATAATAGCGGCCGATGTCGGTCAGGTCATAGGTGAAGGCCTGGCCGCGCGCGAAATGCTGTTTCCAGCCGGAAAAGCAGCAGCCCATCGGATGGCGGCGCGCGTCGATGATGCTGGCATGGGGCAGGATCAGCTTGATGAGGCCGACATGCTGCCAGTTGTTGGGCATCTTGTCGATGAAGCGCGGCTTGCCGCTCTGGCGGTGGACGCGGGTCTGTTCGATATATTCCTCGCCCAAGCGCCGGCGGTCGTCCGGGCCGAGCGACGCCACCATGGTCGCGAAATCGGCAAATTCGCCTTCATCCACCCGCGATTGCAGGCGGCTGGCGATCATCATCATCTCGGGCAGTTCCATCGTGCCTTCGATCTGGCTGTGGCTGGCCAATATCTGTTCGACCAGCGTCGATCCGGCGCGCGGCAGGCCGACGATGAAGATCGGGTCGGGCGCCGGGCAGCCGCCATCGCCCATGGCGGCGATGAAGGGCGCGCTGAAGGTCGTGGCGGTGGCCGCAACTTCGGCGGAAAATTCACCGGCATCATGGCGGATCATCGCGCGGCGCAGCCGATTGCCGGCGTCATAATGGCGGAAGGCCGCTTCGTTCGCCTTGCGATCCTCCTGCGCCTTGCCGAGCGAGAAATGGAGGTGGAAGACATCCTCGCCGTCGGTCTGGCCATCGCGCGCCAGCGTTTCGAGCGCGCGCTCCATCGTGCCGATGTCGGCGGCGTCCAGCTTCACGGTCTTGAGGTTGGCAAGGCTCCACCAGGCTTCGCCCATGGTCGGACGATGATGGACCGCCTGGCGATAGGCATGGACGGCGTCCGCCTGTCGACCCAGCGTCTTGAGCGCATGGCCCAGATTCTGCCAGACCTGCGGCTGGTCGGGACGGTCGGCCAGCAGCCGCTCATAGATGGCGCGCGCCGCGTCCTGATCGCCCAGTCGCACCAGCACCGATGCGCGGATGAGGTCATAGCCCGGATTATGGATCGGCGAGCGGGCGAGGGTTTCGGCATGGGTCAGCGCCTCGCTCAGGCGGTTATTCTGCAGCAGCAGGCGGATGAGGAAATCGCGTGCCAGGTCGAAGCCGGGCGCCAGCGTGACGGCGCGCTCGACATGAGCGAGGGCGGCATTCATGTCGCCGCGCCGCCATTGCACCTCACCCATCAGGCGGATGCCGGCGGGATCGTCGGGCAGGCGATCGGCCCGCGCCGCCAGCAGCGCAGCCGCGTCGTCCAGCCGCCCTTCGTTCATCGCCATTGCCGCTTCCAGCAGGTCGCGATCGCGCGAGGCGGCGTGGACGCCCGACAGGTCGGCGCGCCAGGCATCGCTGTCACGCCCGGTCGCGCGAAGCAGTCCGGCGAGCATGAACCAGCCGCCGGGTACGCCGGGTTGCTGGCGGGTCAGGCTTTCGAGGGTTGCGATGGCCTGGCGCTGGTCGCCGGCTGCCTGCGCGGCATGGGCCAGTTCCCACAATATCGCCGGGACGGTCGGATGCTGGCGGGCGAGGGGGCCGAGTCGGGCCAGTGCGGCCTTGGGCTTGCCGAGGCGGCGCAGCGCCTGGCCGATCAGCAGTTCGGCGGGGGGCAGGCGGCCGGCCCGGCGCAGGATCGCCTCGGCCTGCGCCAATGCCACATCGGGGCGGGCATCGAGAAGATCGGCGGCCTGTGCCAGCGCCGTCTGGATGCTGTCGGTTGCCGGTACGGCGGACGCGTTCCCCATAGCCCCTCATATTTGTGCGACTGCTCAAATTGTTATGTCGGCTGCAGGCGGTCGTCGAGTCAGCTTGTCGTAAAAGTTTCAAAAAGTCGCCGAACAGCCGCTTGACAGCGCGTGTCCGAGTGGCAGTATTGAATTTAGGACAGTTGTTATGATTGCTGCAAAAGCGAACTGTCCGGGGATTATGGAACACATAAAAAGCGTGGCCAGCGTCTGGCGGCGATCCCGAAAGAGTCTCTCTTTCGGGCGGGTGTCTTTCGCCCTGTCGGCCGTCGGAGCGCGAGGTCATGCAACGCGTGAACAGGGAAGGAGACCCGGATCACCGGGCGAATTCGCGGGAGAGGACGAGTCGCAACGCGTATCAGGGGGTATCCGTATGGCCATTCGTCTCCGCTCGCGAAGAGTGCGCACGTTCTGCGCGCTTGGCACGAGCACGTTCCTCACACCGATGATCCTGTCCGCGCCGGCACTGGCGCAGGTCGCCCCGCCACAGGCGGCCGCAGCCGATGCGGCCGCAGCCGATGCGGCCGCAGCCGATGCGGCCGCCGCCGACGCCGAGCAGGGGCTGGGCGAGATCGTCGTCACCGCGACACGCAGCGCGCAGAGCATCCAGAAGGTGCCGATTTCGATGCAGGCGCTGGGCGCGGAGAAATTGCAGGAACGACAGGTGAAGGGCCTGAGCGATTTCGCCGCCCTGCTGCCGTCAGTTTCGTTCGAGGGCATTGGCCCCGGCCGCAACACCGCCTTCTTCCGCGGCATCGTGCCCGCCGGCGGCGCCTATGCCTCGGTCGGCTATTATCTCGATGACATGCCGATCACCGGCACCGAGGTGCCCGACATCCATGCCTATGACCTGGAGCGCGTCGAGGCGCTGTCCGGGCCGCAGGGCACGCTCTATGGCGCGGGCTCGCTGGCCGGCACCATTCGCCTGATCACCAACAAGCCCAAGCTCGACAAGTTCGAGTTCGGCTATGACGTGGAAGCCAATAAATATGGCAAGGGCGATTTCGGCGGCCAGCTGGAATCCTACATCAACGTGCCGCTGGCGCCGACGCTGGCGGTGCGCGCCATGGGCTATTATCGCCGCGACGGCGGCTATATCGACAATACGCCCAACAATGGCACGTTCAACGATGGCAGTTCGTCGACCCTGAGCCTGGGCGACAACAACCCCAACACATCCTACACGCTCGACAATAGCGACATCGCCAAGGATGATTACAACACCATCCGCGAATTTGGCGGCCGCTTCCAGCTGCTGTGGCAGCCGACCGAGGGCTGGGACATCACGCCCGAGATCACGGCCCAGAAGCAGGTGGCGCGCGGCTATTTCGGCTATGATCCGCGGGTCGGCGACCTGGAAGTCCATGACTATGACCAGACCAAGAATGACGATCGCTGGTATCAGGCCGCGCTGTCGATCCACGGCCATATCGGCGACTGGGACATCGTCTCGGCCACCGGCTATTTCAAGCGCCGCACCCGCACGCTAAACGACTATACCTATTACACGGTCACCTATGACGGCTTCGGGCCGGGCTATGAAAGCTATCTGCAATTCTTCGATAATTGCACCGGCTCTGGCGCCAGCCAGCAGTGCCAGATGATCAATCCGACCCAATATTATCATGCCGACACGCACCGCAACAAATTCACCCAGGAATTGCGGATCTCGACGCCCAAGGACTGGCCGTTCGACGTGACCGTCGGCGGCTTCTACCAGCGGCAGAAGAATGAGCTGAACACCAGCTATGCGATTCGCGGGCTCGACACGATCACCGGCTATACCCAGACGGGCGGTGGCGACGTGGCCGGAGGCCTGATCGGCGTGCCGGCCATGTATGAAATCGGTTATGATCAGGATGGCATACCCGATACGGCCGATGATAATGTGCCTTACTTCACCGACACCGTAATCAATGCGAACGGCAATCCGCTCGGCACCATGCTGCTCGGCACCCAGGCGGTGAAGGGTGACGCCTTCTATTATGTCGAGCAGGACCAGCTCTATCATGACAAGGCGCTGTTCGCCGAAGGCCATTACAACATCACGCCGACGCTGAAGCTGACCGGCGGCATCCGCTATTTCTGGACCGATTATAAGGTGAAGGGCTTTGCCGGCGTAGCCGGTTCGGCCGCGGGCGTGGGCTGCACCACGCCGCTGCCCGATGACGAGCGGCTGACCTGCGTCAACACCAACCCCAATGCGGCGGACGGCACCGGCCGTTACAAGGAGGATGGCGAAACCCACAAGGTCGCGCTCGACTGGCAGTTCCAGCCCGACAAGATGGTCTATTTCAACTATTCGACCGGTTTCCGCCCCGGCGGGTTCAACCGGCCGCTGCGCATCCGCAGCCTGGGCAAGATCGTCAATGTCGCGCCGTTCAAGTCGGAAACGCTGACCAATTTCGAGGTCGGCGTGAAGACCACCTGGAACAATATCTTCCGCTTCAACGCCGCCGTCTATTATGAGAAGTGGAACAATATCCAATATGGCGTGGTCGTGTCGGGCGCACAGGGCGCGGGCATGACCGGCAATGCCGGCAAGGCCGAGGTCAAGGGCATCGAATATGATGCCGACCTGCGGTTGGGCAAGGTGACGATCTCCACCTCCGGCGCGTTCAACGATGCCAAGCTGAAGGGCGATTTCTGCAACTTCGCGCTCAATACCCAAACCGAGTCCATCTCACAGCTGAGCAGTTGTACCTTGGACAAATTTGTTCCTGGATCGTCGCCGCCCACACCTGAAGTTGCCGCCGCCAACGGCACCCGCCTGCCGCGCCAGCCGCGCTTCAAAGGCACGACCTCTATCCGCTACGATACCGACCTGGGCGACTATGCAGCCTATCTCCAGGGCGCGGCGCTCTATCAGACCGGCGCGACGCAGGATCTCAACGTCGAGAGCAACGAACTGCTGGGCAATACCA
This sequence comes from Sphingobium scionense, assembly GCF_014197035.1. GTDB lineage: Bacteria > Pseudomonadota > Alphaproteobacteria > Sphingomonadales > Sphingomonadaceae > Sphingobium > Sphingobium scionense. Next base: position 151,487 of record NZ_JACIEU010000014.1, read on the forward strand.
AGGGCTTTGTCAGCTTCGATTTCTCGGGCGGGATCAAGAAGGATAATTGGAGCGTCACCCTGTTCCTGCAGAACGCCTTCGACAAGCGTGGGCAACTGACCAAGAACACATTCTGCTCGATCGACTTCTGCTCGGGTTCGTCGCGCACCTTCACGATCAAGCCGCAATTCTTCGGCATCCGGTTCGGCCAAAAATTCTAAACAGGTCGCCGAACAAGATGGTCATGCCCTGCGCGATATTCGCGCGGGGCATGGCCATTGTCATCGGCATGGCGAGCGTACTGCTCGCCATGCCGATCACGCCGCATGCGCAGGAGGATCATTCCGGCCTGACCCGCGCAGCCTATCGCACCCGATGTCTGATGTGCCACAGCCGCGCCGCGCCCGAAGGGGTGTCGCCCGAGATATTGGCGGGTTTGCATCCCGAACCGGGGCTGAAACCGGCAGTCGCGATGCCGGGCCTAAGCTGCTGGCGGCGCTGCACCACCTGCTGGCCTGCAGGCCGGCGAGCGGACGGCCACGACGGTGCTTCGAAATGACCGCCAATGGTCGGACCGACCATTGGCGGTCATCGCTCTTGTAGTTCGCTTCAATTGCGGACAAAAAATTAAGAATGTTGATGGGCGACAATCGACCAAACCCGCTCACAATGCTCAAGTCCACGATATATTTGCCTTGTCATGCGGCATTCAGCTTTTGTTTCGTGACTTTACCGGCTGTGACCAGGTCGTTTCTGGCGCATGGTGAAGTCCGGTAGCAGTGCTGACTTTCTAACCGTTCAGCTTGTTTTGTTTGTCCATATTGTCGTTCGGACCGCTGACGGAAAGCGCTGGTTGCCAGCTTAGCTGTTCCGACATCGGCGTGAACGCTCTGCTGTTCGTTTATTGCGGCAATGGCGTATGCAGGCCCGTGTTTGTCGTAAGACTAAGGGCGGATGTAGCGCTTAAACGGCTGAAAGCCACCATTCTGCAACCACCCCCTTTTTGTCATTCCCGCGAACGCGGGAACCCATCTCCTGCCCCTACGTCCAGCACTAAGCTGGGGAAATCAATCCCCGCCGCTGCGGGGATGACGCTGTCAAACAGGTGGTCCGTAATCCACCCACGCAAGCCATCGCCGTACGATCATCACTCCGCAATCCTCCGCAACCAAACACTCGCTTCATCGCACAAAGCCCGCGCCATGACTGAATGTCATCGACCCGCCGTATTGGCAATCTAAGGCGCCAGATATGAAGTATCGTCTTGATTTTCCACGCAATCCTAAGCTTGCCGATACCGATCAACGGTCGTTCTATGAGGTCTGGGACACGATCGAGCGCTATGACGGCCGCACATCCACCCCGACTCCCGATCACCTGCTTGTGGGCCAGTCTGCCGCGCCAGCGACGCCCCTCATCGTAGCGGCCAAGCCGGCCGGCTGAACGCCGCGCCCCAGTGCATTGGATATCGGCTGTCCTATTTGCGTCGATTCTGATCTCTCCTTCCGATGAACCAGCGCCGCCCTCCCCCCTTCTCCGCCCGGCATGCAAGGATATCCCGGTCGCACGATGAATCGCCCGTCCGGCGCATGACGGGGCGGCAACGGTGGCGTGCCTGTCGCTCAATTGTCGCTTCATTGTCGCCTCGCCGTCGCGTCATCGTAGCGCCGGCATGCCTATAGTGTCGCGTCAGTGTGACCCAACTGGCGCACGCCTGTCGCTTCGCCGGCGCGTTACCGATGAAGATGGCCAAAACAGGCTCGATAACACTGTGAACTTCGCACTGTCGCGTCGCGAACGCCGCCTGCGCCGCGCCTTTCGCCTATCCCAGCGGTCGCCGCGCGCGCAGCGCCTGGGCCAGCGTGCCCTCGTCCAGATAGTCGAGTTCGCCGCCCACCGGTACGCCATGGGCCAACTGGGTCAGGCGGATCGGGAAGCGCTCCAGCCGCTCGGCCAGATAATGGGCGGTGGTCTGCCCCTCCAGCGTGGCGTTCATCGCCAGCACCACCTCGTCGATGCCGCCCGCCTCGACCCGCGCGACCAGCGCGTCGATGCTCAGATCCTCCGGCCGCACCCCTTCCAGCGCAGAAAGCCGCCCGCCCAGCACATGGAAGCGGCCGGGGAAGAGGCGCGACTTGTCCAGCGCCCACAGATCCGCGACATCTTCCACCACGCACAGGCCGCGCGCATCGCGGCGCGGATCGGCGCAGATGCAGCAGGGATCGACCGTATCGACATTGCCGCAGACCTGGCAGGTGACGAGCCGCTCGTTGACCGCCGCCAGCGCGCGCAGCAGCGGCTCCAGCGCGCCCTCGCGCTTCTTGAGCAGATGCAGCACCGCACGGCGCGCCGAACGGGGGCCAAGGCCGGGCAGTCGCGACAGCGCCTGGGTCAGCGTCTCGATTTCTGGGGATGCCATGGAACCGAGATAAGGGCTTGCAAGTCGTCCCGACAAGAGGTTTGAGAGCGATCTTGGAAATAGGCCTCTGGCAGATTTCAAATGCGGTGCCAGCCCGCTCCCCCACCCGGCCACCCGACGGCAGTATCTTGAGGGTGGCCGGGTGGGGGAGCGGGCTGGTGCGGGAAGCGGAAAAACTATGCGTATCATCTATATGGGTACCCCCGATTTCGCCGTTCCAGCGCTCGATGCGCTGGTGAAGGCCGGGCATGACATCGTCGCCGTCTACAGCCAGCCGCCCCGTCCGGCCGGCCGTGGCAAGGCACTGCGCCCCTCCCCGGTGCAGGCCCGTGCCGAGCAACTGGGCATCGAGGTGCGCGCACCCGTTTCGCTGAAGGATGAGGCGGTGCAGGTGGAATTCGCCGCGTTCGATGCCGATGTCGCGGTGGTCGCCGCCTATGGCCTGATCCTGCCGCGCGCGATCCTGGCGATGCCGCGTCATGGCTGCCTCAACATCCACGGCTCGCTGCTGCCCCGCTGGCGCGGTGCCGCGCCGGTGCAGCGCGCGATCCTCTCCGGCGACAATGTCACCGGCGTCACCATCATGGACATGGAGGCCGGGCTCGATACCGGCGCGATGCGCGCCAAGCATGTTACCCCGGTGGAGGACAAGACGGCGGGCGAACTGACGGCCGAACTGGCGCAGGCCGGCGCAGATCTGATGGTCGATGTGCTGGACGATCTTGCCGGCCATCCGCCAGTGGTCCAGCCCGAAGAGGGCGTCACCTATGCCGCCAAGATCGACAAGGCGGAGGCGCGGATCGATTTCAGCCGCGACGCGCATCAGGTCGAACGCCAGGTCCGCGCCTTCAATCCCTTCCCCGGCGCCTTTTTCGAATATGGCGGCGAACGCTTCCGCATCCTCGCCGCCACGGTCGAGGATCATGCCGGGCCGGCGGGCGAGCTGCTCGACCACAGCCTGCTCATCGGCTGCGGCCATGGCGCGATCCGCCCGACCCTGATCCAGCGCGCGGGCAAGGCGGCGATGTCGGCGGGCGAATTGCTGCGCGGCTTCGACATGCCCACCGGCAGCCGGGTCGACGCCTGACCCGATGGCCCGTTTCGCCTTCACCGTCGAATTTGACGGCCGTCCGTTCATGGGCTGGCAGCGTCAGGCCCATGGCCCCAGCGTCCAGCAGGCGATCGAGGATGCAATCCATGCCGTCACCGGCGAGCGCGCGATCCTGCACGCCGCCGGCCGCACCGATGCCGGCGTCCATGGCCTTGCCATGCGCGCACATGCCGATGTCGAAAAGCCGCTGGCGCCGTTCCGCCTGATGGAGGCAATCAATGCGAAGCTGCGGCCCCATCCGGTCGCGATCCTCGCCTGCGAGGAAGTCGCTCCCGACTGGCATGCCCGCTTCTCCTGCCTCGGCCGCGCCTATATCTATCGCATCGCCAACCGCCGTGCGCCGCTGACCCTGGAATCAGGCCTCGCCTGGCGCGTGATCCAGCCGCTCGACGCCGATGCGATGCACGACGCGGCGCAGATTCTCGTCGGCCAGCATGATTTCACCACCTTCCGCTCGGCCCACTGCCAGGCGGCCAGCCCGCTGAAATCGCTGGCGATGCTCGATGTGGAGCGACAGGGCGATCGCATCGCCATTCGGGCGGAGGCGCGCTCCTTCCTCCATCATCAGGTCCGCTCGATGGTCGGCTGTCTCGCCATGGTCGGCATGGGCCGCTGGAGCGCGGAGGATCTGCGCAATGCGCTGGAGGCGCGCGATCGCGCGCGGCTGGGGCTCAACGCGCCGCCCGACGGCCTCTATTTCGTGCGCGCCGATTATAGCAGCGCGGTGGTCACCAGCTGATTCTTGCCGGCGCGCTTGGCCGCCAGCATCGCCTCGTCCGCACGCGCCACGATGCTGTCCAGTTCGATGTCATCGTCGGGGATCAGGGTGACAAGGCCAAAGCTGCCGCTGACACCGCCATGCGCGCCGCCCAGCGTCATCAGCCCGATGCGCAGCGCCTCGCCCAGCTCGGCGCCTTCCTCGTCGACCAGCAGCACGAACTCGTCGCCGCCCATCCGCGCCACGACATGGCGGGTGGCGACCATATCCTCGATCAGCCGCGCCACATCGACCAGACAGCGGTCGCCAGCACTGTGCCCGCGGCTGTCATTGAGCTGCTTGAACCCGTCGAGGTCGAGGTAGATCAGGCTGACGGCGCGATGCGTCTCGGCCGCCTGCCGCAACAAGGCCCGCGCCCGCACCACGAAGCCGCGGCGGTTGAGCAGGCCGGTCAGCGGATCATGGACCGCATCGAAATGCGCCTGCCGCATCTCCGACAGATCCTCCACCACCGCGACATAGAATTCGGGCTGATCCCGTTCGTCGCGGACCAGCGCCACGGTCAGGTTGATCCAGATCAGCGACGCATCCGCGCGGATATAGCGCTTCTCCAGCGTATAACGCTGCAACTCGCCCCGATGCAGCCGGCCAAGCAGCGCGACATCGGCATCCAGATCATCGGGATGGGTGATCTGCTGGAAGCCCAGCCGCATCAGCATCGCGGCGGGATAGCCGGTAATCTCCTCGAAGCGGGGATTGACGGTCAGGAAGGTGCCGTCCAGCGCGACATGGGCGATGCCGACGGGAGCATGCTGGAAAGTCGCCTGGAAACGGCGCTCGGCATTGGCCAGATTGGCCTGGATCGCCTGCGCTTCCTGGCTCAACGCCCGTGCGACATGGGTCAGGCGGTCGATCCGGCTGACTGCATCCGGCGTCATCACGGGATCGCGATCAGGGTCGATGGACTGGACGGAGGCAATAGGCACGATCAGCGACGATTCTTTCCTGGCTTGTTCCGCTCGTCCTGCGCCAAACTAGGTAAAGACTCTCTTTAGATTACATAATTTACTGCCGCCAGCGCTTCAGAGTCTGGTGCGAAACGGAGTGAAATTCGTGCCTGCGTCATAGACGTCGAGCCCTTCGCGCAGCTTGAGGCCGTTCACCACCACATAGGTGACCGGCGTCAGCACCGCTTCCCAGCCGACCTTCATCGCCCAGTTGGTGACCATCACGGTCAGCACCTGCGCCGTGCTCCAGTCGCCATAGAAAGCAAGCGGGTAGAAGAGCAGGCTGTCCACCCCCTGCCCCACCACGGTCGATCCGATGGTGCGCATCCACAGATGCCGACCCTGGGTGATGATCTTCATCTTGGCCAACACGAAGCTGTTGGCCAGTTCCCCCGCCCAGAAGGCCACGAGCGAGGCAAAGACGATCCGCCAGGTGCTGCCGAACACCGCCTCATAGGCTTTCTGGTCGGGCCAGCCCTCGGCCGGCGGCAAGGCTACTACCACCCAGCTCATCAGCGCCATGAACAGCATCGCGGCAAAGCCCGCCCAGACGCAGCGTCGCGCCCGCGCATAGCCATAGACCTCGGTCAGCACATCGCCGATCACATAGCCGAGCGGAAAGAAGAGGATACCCGCACCGAAGGTCACACCGCCCAGCGACGACAGCTTGGCCGCGCCGATCAGGTTGGACAGCAGCAATATGGCGACGAAGGCCGCCATGAAGAAATCATAATAGCGCAGCGGCCGTGCCCCCAGCACGGTCGCGTCGATTTTCCGTATACCCACGTCGCTCATCCTTCGGTGCATATCCCGCCGACCGGCGATTGCAACGGCTGCGAAAGATTGCGCCGCGGCCCAAGCCCCGCTATCGCTCCCGCGCACGGCCCCGTAGCTCAGTTGGATAGAGCATCCGCCTTCTAAGCGGATGGTCGCAGGTTCGAATCCTGCCGGGGTCGCCAATCACGTTTCGGTTGTCAGTAAGACTGCTCCTTTACTTCATTTTCGTGATCCTCTGAGCGGCGAGAATGGCCAATTTCGGCCGTTTCGGTTTTAGAGGTTCTAGCGAAGTAGGCGGTTTTCGCCGTCAGCGAGGAGTTAGGAACGTCCCATTCAGGACGGCAAATCGACCCGATCGAGTATCCTCTTGAGCAACGTCCAAGGCCCATCCCGGCGAGGATGTGACGATATTTGCACCCGGGTATCTATCCCCTGCACCCCTAGTCGGCGGTTTTCGCACTGGACGATCCGAGCGGTGTAATCGCTGACGTCGGCCAGCCTACTCTCGTTCTCGATCTTCATCTGAGCGATATCGAAGGCCGTTGTTTCGTCGCCACCTGGCCAGATTGTGATCGTGACGATCATCATGACCTGCGCGCCTCTCTACGGCGCGAACCTAGATTCGAGCTGCAGGTCCAGCCCTTCAGCCAACGCACTTTGAGGATTGCTGGCTACCATCGCCAAGATCGCCCCCATCGCGTCCGACACCATAGAGACCGCCAGCGGGTTGCTCGCGTCGTACCCTCTGCGGACCTCAGCCTGGTCCGCCAACTGTCTTCCATAACGAAGTCTGAGCAATCCTCTCGCCTCGGCGAGATCGCAGGCCATCATCGCATGGTAGACATGGTGGATCTGATCCACCCGCACATCGACGATCGTCGCGGTGTACAGCGTCCGACCATGGCCGGCACTCTCCCGGTCCCTGCCGGTATTCCAGAGCCCTCCGGTCGTCGCCTCCCCCGACATGTAACCGTCGCTACGGAGGATTTGGTCGACCAGATCACTGGGCGTTCCAAGCTCCAAGTCCAGGGCATGAAACATGATGCATCTCATCAACCCTGGCGCGGTCAGGCACGCTTCCAGCGGTCGCGCCCCGCCGAACGGAGGCTGCGAGCTATAGAGCCAAGCCAATGGATCGGACTGCAAGCTGTCACGCTCGAACCGAGCGCCGGTTTCGACGGCCGCGATCACGAGGCGGTCTACCATCTTGTAGGTCAAGTCGAATGAAACATCGTCAGGGCTATCACTGGCCAGCGGATCAGGGCGTCCCAACAGAGCTGAAGTGGTGAAGTAATCCAGCGCTGAGCGCTGGGTCCGTGCAGCTATTCTCTGTTCGTACATCTCGTGCGTCAGCATTGCGAAACCCTTTCTGTCACCATCCTTTTCAAGAGAAGCCTGCGCGAGTCGCACGCTCCATTTATCGACTTGTACATTCATTTCAATGATTCTGGAATTATAGAATTGAATGGCGTTCGATTTCCTGTTTCAACGGACGTCTCAACGGACATCAGCCGGCACATTCTTGATTTGGCTGACGGATCTGTCCGTCACTAACCGTTTGACCGGTTGGGATGGATCGCTGATAGTCTGGCCCATGGACTCATCAGCAATGGTCGAGGCCCTGGCTGCGCTAGGGCAACCGACTCGCCATGATATCTACCGCCTACTCGCCCGGGCGCCTGAAGGCCTGCCGGCGGGAGAAATTGCGCGCCACCTCAATGTCGCTGCAAACACGCTATCTTCCCACCTGGGAATTCTATCGCGTGCCCACCTGGTCTCCTCGCGCCGTGCGGGAAAACAGGTGATCTATCGGGCTGATACAGCCGCAGCGTCGTCCATCAGCACATACCTCAATGGTCTGGCCTCAGTGACGCCCTGAATTTTCTGAATACGCTCAGCTTCGCTCCTCGAAACTCAGGAGTGAAGAAAAATGGAAGATCGCATTGCCCACTACATGGTGACCTTCACGCCTCAGCAGTGGCCGGAAGCTTACCGGCGCGCTCTAGAAGTCGAAGAGCTCCCAAGGAAGGGCAGTCGGCGAATGGCAGCAGCTGTTACCGCTGCCGCCACTCGGCTGGGGTATAAGGAGCGCAACTTCTTCAAGATCATTCGGGCGTACAAGGACTCGCTCCAGCTGAACGATCAGGTTCTGTCCAACTACCCCCGTCAGCTTCCTGCTGAAACGAGCGCAGCTCTCGAAGAAGCCATCGCGCACGCCGGCCCGGGCGCTCGGCCAGGGGCGATCCAGTCTGCCGCCGAAGCCTTGTGCGAGAAGCGTAAAATAAGTCCACCAAGCAAACGGGCAGTCCGCACGAGACTCAATCTGCCCATGGAAGTGACCGATATCGCGTCCTACACCGGCATGAATGCCGACTACGCCATCGATATGTCGCCACTCGATGTGGCGGTCGATGGCCCCGATAACATCCCCTATCACGCTGTCCTCACCGCGTTCATCGACGTCAGCCGTGGTATCGCTCTTGCCCATGTGGTGACTGCAGATAGGCCAACTGCCGACGACATCCTCCAGTTGGTCACCGAGGCCGCTGAACAGATGAGTTCCGCATCACCCGCACGCACGTCTTTGGCAATATACCGCAACGCTCCTGTCGATGACCTACGCACGAAAGCCCAGTTGCGCTCGATCGGCATCGCCAAGTCAGACGTTCAGGTGGATTCTCGTCGGCCAGGATTGGCCCTCACTGCTATGTTCGGCACCAAGCTCGGCCGCGTGCCTCTCAATCCGCGCCGCAATCCTTCAATCCCATTCGCAATTCGCGAAACTCTGCCTCTGCCTGTCGTGCGTCCAGCCGTTGCTCTGCTTTTGGAGCGCTATCACGCTGGCCTGCAGATCAATCGCGAGGCCGAGCCCGCCGTATCAGCCGCGGCAGCGATCCAAGCGATTACCAAGGGGCCAACGAAAGCAACGCTAACTGAGGTCGCCTATGCCCGACCTCTGTCCCCGAGCAGGTAGCACTTTAGCAGCAGGCGGGATTGTCGCAGCGCGCTGGCTGAATGGGATACCAACCGTCATTCCCCCTTCCGCCTGATTGATTTTCGAACATCCACCTTGCGTTAACTTTTGCGCGTCACATGCAAGCACATGTTCTTGCAGTATAAATTTCCGATCGAGCCAAGTCGGGCGCAACATGCGCGCCTGGCGTCGATCCTGCAGCTGCAGCGAAATTTGTACAATGACGCCCTCCAAAACCGGCGTGCAGCCTTTCAACGCGGCGTTCATCTCACATACGAAGACGATACCAAGTCTCTCCCTGCGTATAGAATGGCCAACCGCCAGCATACTGCCCTGCCCTGGGGCATTAACAACTGGACCTTGCGCTGCGTCGATACCGCAATGACGAGGTATCGCGATCGCCTGACGGCCAACCCCAACGCCGGGTTCCCGCGCTTCCGCTCCGAAGAGCGTTGGCGCAGTTTTGGCGTCCACGGCGTACGAGGCTGTGTCGTCGCGGACGGCTACCTGTCGGTCGATGGCATCGTGGGCAAATTGCGGGTGCGCATGCATCGCCCGTGGCCAGCTGACGCTCGCCTCGCCGGACTTACCTTCACCCGCAGAGCGCGTCGATGGCATGTCACAATCCTGGTTGATTACAAAGCCGGCGGCCAAGAGCACCAAAATCCTGGTAGCGCGTGTGGCGTCGATCTCGGCATAGATCACCTGGCATCGCTATCGGACGGCTCGCTCTTCAACGATACAGCCCGATGGACGACTCAAAATGCTGCGTTGCGGCGGGCCCACCGGGCACTGGCGAGATGCCAGAAAGACTCCCGCCGAAGCAAAAAGCTGCGCGAACGCCGAGACCGCGCCAGTCAAAGCGTGATAAACTGCCGTTCCACGCGGCTGCATCAGATCTCGGCGGCGATCACCAATCGGTTTGAAACGATCGTGGTCGAAGATCTCGACCTCAGGCAATTGTCCTGTCCATCACGCACACGACACCCGTCAGATGGCGCCGGTGCGATCGCGACGCGGGAAAACGGTCAAGTATTGGCGGAGGTGAGACCAAAGCGCCTTCTCGAAATGATCCGCTACAAAGCTGAAAAGGCTGGCGGCGCGGTCATCATTGTGGATCCGAGACGCATTGCGCCAACGTGCAATGCATGCGGATCACCATCCTCTGAAAGCAATGACGGTGAGCGGCACATCTGTGCCTGCGGCGTCGATGTCCCACGAGGCACCAACAATGCAATCAACATCCTTGCGCGCGGACTCTCTGCGCATGCGGCCGCTTTGGGTCGCAGGGTGGGCAAGGCTTTGCCCAACGCCAGCGTCTAGCTGCGCGTCCACCCGGAAATGCAGCGCAGTTGCATAGCAACTGCCTGTCCAAAGCTTGAGGGGATTTTTCAAACCCGCTTTAGCCACACCTATTCGCACTGGAACCCTGATGATCGCCTTACGCCCGGCCCGTGACTTCGGCATATTCCGCCTGGAGCATTTCCAAAGCCTCCAGCATTTCGGGCCTGAAAGCTGTGGCGGACACCCGATGCAGTGGGGCGATATGATCATGTGGAATCAGGAGGCGATCTCTCCCCGTGCCGGACTGCCGCAAACTCCGCATTCCGACACCGAGATACTGACCTACGTCACGAGCGGAATGCTCTATCACGAAGATAGCCTGGGCAATGTCGGGGCGCTTCAAGCAGGCGATTGCCAAGTCATATCCGCTGGTACGGGCGTCGCTATCCGGCGCGGCAATCCAGACGAGGCCGACCCGGTCGAATTCGTCCAGATCTGGCTGATACCCAACCATCAGGGCGGCGAGCCCTTCTCTGTTGTAAGGGGGTTCGCTGACGATCGTGAGCAGGGCCAGTTCGCTACATTAGCCAGCGGGTTCGACAATGAAGGTAATTCACTGCCGATGCGAGCCAACGCCCGTCTATCGCGAGTTGTGCTGGCTGATGGCGGCGCTACGGATTACCGCTTTGAGGCAGGCAATTTCGGCTATGTCGTGCCGCTCTCCGGAAGGGTGCAAGTCGGCGATGTGATTGCCGACCGCAATGACGGTATCCTCATCAATGATGTTGAAACCGTTACAGTGACCGCCATGGGACACACGATCGCGCTTCTTATCGAAATGGCAGAGTAATATTGAGAGGCCAAAACTGGCATTCCAGCAATCCGGCGCAATACATAAGGTAGCAAAAACATATGAGTCAGTCAGATTTCGACATCTTAATTGACAGCTTTGCCTACGCTCTCGCCATGAACCGCAAGATGCAGGCGCGTTATGCCTCAGACGCGCCCGTTATTCAGGCCATTCCGTCAACGAGCGCAGGTCAAGAATGGCGAGCGCTTATCGACCGCCTGAATGCCATCGATCCCGATGGCGGGTGGGGCCGACTTAAAATAGGCAGCGTAGAATTTGTCGCCGTCAAAGGGACTAGCGAGATCCCAGGCTCACAATGGCTTTGACATTTAGGTAGGATCCTGCGGCGGCTACGCAGCACCTAACAATCTGTCTACCAGCCTCAAAGCTCGCATATGTACGGCCATCACGGTCGAGAAACTCGAGTGGGGCATGAAGTTGAACAGCATTTCAGTCTGATCCACTCCATGCCGCACTACCGATTAATAGCTTCGATCAAAATTCTGGCCGCATCACCACATCGCGGAATAGCGCCGTGATCGCGCTCGCGCGCTCTTCACGCATGCGCTGCGACTTTTCGACCGTCGGCTCCACCTGCTGCCACTGGCTTTCGTTCCAGCGCATCGCCTCCACGAGCAACGCCCGCTCTATGATCTCCTGCTCAATCCCCTCGCTGATCGAGCTGCTGAGAGGAGCCCCCTCCTCTGTAAACCGCGGTTTGAACTGATACGGCCCCAGCGTGTCGCCCAGGTAGCGGACCAGCTGTGTGCCGTGACGCCACTTTCCGCCTGCATGAATGTCAAACGACACTCGGCGGTTGAAGACCCGAAAGCGCTTCTGCAACTGCTTGCTCTGCCGCGCCCCGCCTGGAGGCGCGATAAAGTCGATCGACTCCACGCGATCGAAATGCACCTGCGTGTGCTGCACGAGATGGCGCATGAGGTCGTCATCCATATTGCGGGTAGCGCGCATGAGCCCGTCTTCCGGAATCAGCGGATCGCCCACCCCCAATCCAAGGATCATCCTAGAGCTGGTATCGACAATGAACGTAGCCGTAGCCAATTCCACCCGGCCGCTGATCTGAACCATCACATCGACTGCGGTCTGGTCCACCAGGATCTGAAGACCAGCAGCCCCAGCCGCCGGCTCTGCGACACCTTCCCGGCGGAGTACCTTTATGCGTCGCTGGATCGAGGATGCAGACGGAGGCGCCTCGCCCGCGTCCGCGCAGGATTCAAATATCCAGCGTATGATCGACGCGGGCGAAGCCGCGGGCTCATGCTGCAGTTTCCAGCGCAGCGCACGCTCGGCAACGGGTGCGAAGCCTTTCTGTGCTGGTGCCGCGACAGCCTTCACCCGGAAGCTCGGTGACAGACCTCGTGTCGGGCCCAGATCCTTCAGCTTCTTCAGCAGTCGGTAAAAATTGCGCTGCTCCATATCGAGCGCGCTGCACGCGTCGCCCACGGGCATGGGGTCATCGTCGCGAAGATAGAGGTCCATCGTCCTCAGTCTGGCGATCACCGCCTCCCGCTTAGAATCATCCAGAGACAGGAACAGGGCGTACTCTGATTCGCCAGAAAAGCCTGAAGCGGCATGCCGTTTGACCAACTCCTCGTCAGTTTCGAGGGCCGACCGGTCCGAACCAACGTCGCGCGTGCCGTTTTTCTTACTGTTCATCCATGACTTATTAGAACAGTAAGGCACGCATCGTCAAGTGAGTTGGTCACGATACTGTGCAGTTGAAACCACATTCCTGTTGCCATCACGGTCATTTTAGCGTTCCTAAATGCACAGTATCGTGACCAACATGGAGACAGTGCGATGACGACTAAACCGCGAAGTGCAGATCGAAACAACCTCGTTTCAATCGTTTATACAGAGTATCTGATCGAGATCATCCGACATTTTGAACGACAGCAGCGCGTTAAGACGTGGAGTCGTTCTCGCTCCAAATGGCCCAACAGCAACCGTCGCGGTTGGACGTTCTGGCATGACTGACGCGTATGAAGAACTGGCTGAGATCGACGTTCGCGCCGCTATCAACCTCATGCTGCGCAACCCGTCATACGAGCCTTCCGCTGGCCGGTTGCGCGCCGAAACCTTGCTGAGGAAGCACAACAGCCTGGTCAACACCATGGCTCGCATTGTGGTCGCCAACGACAATGGATCGCTCCGAACAGTCTCTGGCGGAACGCACCATGCGAGCGGCTGGTACCCTTCCGTGAAGGTCGGCCGCACACAGCATTATGAGAGCCTGCATCAGCTTGCACTGATCGAGCGATGCGAGACGGATCCCAATGTTGTCCACTACCAATCAGAAGCTCGCCGCTTCGAATTCATCCTGAGGAAGAAGGAGCGGTACACAAGCGACGTCGACATACTGGACGCCGATGGACGCCTAGCGGTCGTCGAAGTCAAAGGCGACGATGCGGACCTGCGAGATCCAGAATATCGGCTGAAGCTTGCCGGCGTCGCAGAGATTTGCCGCCGGGTAGGCCATGAGTTCCGCATCACCTTCGGTTCCGAAATTTTCGAGAACAGCCGCCACCGCTTCAACGTACGCCTCGCCAGCTCGATGCGCCGCACGGCCATCTCATCGTCGCAGAAGCGGCTCGTCGAAAGCCTCCGCAGCAAAGGCGATGACATGCAGTTGGGTGAATTCGCTGAGCTGATGGCGCCCGGAAATTTTGTCCAAGGGCGGGCAATCACTTTCGCCATGCTGGTGAGGCGCATCGTGTCGCTCGATCTCACGCAGCATCTCATCGATGAGATGCCTGTCAGCTTCATCCGATCATAGATCAAATACCCCAGGAAGGATTCAACCATGACCTAGAGTGAAATCATAACTGCCTGACGAACCCGCAGGCACCCATCACAACAGAAGCAATGCCATTCGCAGCGTAGAAATATCTACTGCTGATGGATTTTGCGCGCCCTCAGAATGCCCAAATCTCGGGAGAGATACGTGAATTACTTCCCCTATAAGCTCAAACGCAATCAGCTATACAGTATCGAAGGTCAACCCTGTGTTTTTACATCACATGGATATGGCACCCGCCTGAACTTCGAGCACGCCGCCACAGGCAAGCCCGTCGAATATATCGATGACGCCGGCGTCGTCCGTCCAATGGACCAGGATCGCTTCCGGACGCTACTTCAGAACGGTCAATTCTTCCAGATGGCAGACCGTGGGCAGTCGCCGGCCAAGAACAAGATCGCTGAATCACATCTGACGCCTGCCGAATGCGAGGAACTCGACGCCGACAGCGCGCTCCGGCTGGCAACGTTACGGCTGCTCGATCGGAACGGCGTAATGACCGGCGTGAAGGCAATCTCTGAAGGACTTGCCGAGCACTGGACCCCCGAGCTGCACACCAAATATGGCGAAGCACCCAATCCGCACACCGTGAAACGCTGGATGCGGAAGCGCGGTAAAGTCGGCGACCGCGATGCTCGTGAGGCCATGAGCGCCCAGGGGCGCCATTGCCATGATGATGATGGCATCCGCATGGAAATCCGCCAGCGCCTGGCTTTGACCTACTATGTGTCGAAGAAGAGCGTCACCGATATCAATGTGCTGACCAACGCTGAGATTAGCCGCGTCAACGATGACACTTCGCTCGAATACGAGATGCCTACGGAGCCGCTCCTCCCGGTGAGCCTGAGCACCACATATCGCGACATCAAAATGCTTGAGTGCGAACAGACGGTTGCGGCCCGCCACGGCAAGCAGGCGGCCTACTCTCGGTGGCGAGGCGCAGGGAAAGGCCATGAGGCGGAGCGTCCTCTGGAATTCGGGCTTATGGATCACACACCCATACCCGCTCTCCTCGTCATCGACGTGGAACGCGCCATCATCCTGGGCCGCCCCACTTTCTCCGCACTTGTTGATGGGTTCAGCAGGGTCGTGCTCTCGCACATGCTGTCCTTCAATGCTCCATCATACGCCACCGTGTCGGAGTTGCTTCGCCGGTCTGTTCTGCCCAAGATCGTGCCGCCGATCATCAAGAACAAGCACCCTGAAGCCCAGGACGTCTGCGGCCTGTGCAGCACATATCACGTGGATGGCGGCATGGAATTCCGCAGCCACGATATGGAGAGCATGAGCAAGGCGACCGGTGCAACGGTCCGCATCAGTGGTCGGAAGAAGCCGCGCGAACGAGCCCTTGTTGAGCGCATCTTCCTCACCATCCACAATTACGTGTCATCGAAGGTGGCCGGCGCCCATCTGCCGATCGCCCTCTCCCGCGAGTATGATTACGACCCCGCCGTGGATGCCGTGCTGACGCTCGACGAACTCGAGGCACTCATCATGTTCGCCATCGCGGTCTATCACACGACCCCGCATGGCGGCCTGAACGAGAAACAGCCTCTGCTCTGTTGGAAACAGGGCACCGCCCAGTACGGGATCGTTCTACCGCGTGACCCTCGCATCTTCGAGAAGGCCCTCCTCCCCAAGATCAATTCGCACCGGCTGACCCACGCTGGCATCGAGTGGAATGGCCTGCGCTTCGGCGATTATAAAGCCGTGCCTGACCTGCTCGCCGATCTTGTCCCTTTGGAAGGCAAGCGTCAGCGCCTGAAGAATGCCACTGCAACGGTGTCGTTCCGCTATGACCCGTACGATCTGCGCAAGATTTGGGTGATCAACCGCAAAACCAATCAGGACGTCGAGCTGTACTGCCAGACGGCCGGCTATACCGACGAGCCGATTAGCCTGTGGATGCACGAGCAGATCCGTGAGAAAGCCAAGGCGGAAGCCGCCGACTTCAACTCACGGGAATGGCGTGACGCCTGCCGCGCCGAGCTTCTCGACGCCATCGACCAGCTGACGCCCGAAGCCAAGGAGCGTGAACGCAAGCTTCTGGCCAAGCTGTACGAAAACAAGCGCATCCGCAGCATCACCGGTGAACTCGCCAGCCTGCAGCGCGAGCGCCCCGAGCCGGTCGAGATCCCGATCATCTATGCAGACGTGATCGAGCACGAGATGCACGATGCCGACACCCTGTCTCGTCGCCCCGCTCCACAGAAAGCTGCCCCTACCGCATCTAAACGGCGGAGCAACCGGCAGAAGGCGAAAGCTGCCAATGCCCGAGAGGCGACGCCCGAGGACATGCCGGATCGCGACCGACGTGCTCCTGCGCCGCCAGCCACCCCGGACGCATCGACCACCGACTCCGAACCACGCCGTGAACGCAAAAAGCGCTCGAACGACAGCAGCTACTTCTAACCCTTACCCGAAAGGCAACTCATGACTACCACTACATCAAACCCGCCCGTTGTACGGCCGAATGAAGCCGCTGCCCGCTCTCAGCGCGTGGCAGATGCCCGCAGCGCGTTCCGCCAGATCAAAATTGTTCATCCTCGCCAAGAGACTATCATTGCAGGGCTGGATGAGGTCCGGCGCTCTGGCATCGCCACCCGTGGCGAGCGGCAATATGGCATCACCCTCCTGGCTGAAAGCGGTTCCGGCAAAACGACAGCAGCCGAACATTTCCGGGACGGCATCGAACGCCTGGGCGAACTTCCCGAAGGCAGCCGGCCCGTCCTAATCGTCAAGCTCATGAGCACCGGCACCGCCAGGTCGCTATTCTCTTCCATCCTGCAGGCTCTGGACGACCCCTTTTATGACCGCGGCACCGAACCCAACCTGCACAAACGCGCCGTGCAAGCCATCAAACGGGATAACGTGCAGTTGCTCGTCATCGATGAAATCCAACATCTGTCGCGCCGGTCATCGGCCGCAACCCATGTCACGGATAGCCTGAAGACGTTCCTTGATTCTGGCCTTGTTCCTATCGCCTTTTTCGGCACCCACGACGCGGACAAGCTGTTCCAGTCCAGCCACGAGTTGAACGGCCGGCTCTTCCCTCCCCTCACGCTTCCTCCGCTTGATTGGTGGGCGGATGACGATCGAGACCTATTCCTGGACTTCGTCGAAGACCTCGATACCGCCATGGTCGACAAGCAGATCATGAAGGTCGCCAGCGGCCTGGTCGAAGAGGACATTGCTCGCCCCCTTTGCCTCGCAAGCAGCGGAATCATCGGCCGCACCTGCCGCATCGTGGAAACGGCGGCGATAAATGTCGTGCGTGAAGGTCGGCATGCGATTACCCGCAACGATCTCGCCATGGCAGTGAACAGCTGGGCCATTGCCCATAGCTTCATCGACTATAATCCGTTCGTGGAGATCGAAGCTTGAGCCAAGTGAAATACCCGCTCGCGCCGATCGCTGGCGAAAGTCTCATGGGCCTTGTCGCCCGTGTGACTGCCGAGAACGGGTATCCACGGACGGGAACGCTGTTGTCCGAGGCTGGCTGGGTTTACGACAACAAGCCGACGGCGGCCACAACCAACGCCGAACAGCTACCGGCGCTGGCTGACATTCTGGTGGTGCCGTACCTCCAATTACTGCACCATGCCCACGGTCCAGAAGAAGGCAGCGCGATCATACATTGGTTTGGTGGACGCGCGTGGCAGAGCGAACTGCGAACCACCATCCGCCGATATGCACCGGCCAGCCTTGCCCTATCGGCTCATCATCGTGCGATTTGGCAGTTGGCCTCCGTCCCATTCTGCCCGGAAACCTTTCAGATCCTGCGCAGCGAATGTCACGAATGCGGCGTCACCCAACGGTGGCGGTATGCCAACGGCATTGCCACCTGCGACCAAGATGTCTGCAGCGCGGACCTGCGTGAGGGACCGGCCGAGTTCATCCCTTTCGAGATGCGCGACAATCTGGGCATCTATGCTGGCCTCTTCAGCCATGATTCCGATGTACGTGCCGCTTCGCGATCACAGTTTCCTGACCCGATTGCGAGTTTGGAGCCGCACGACATTGCCGACTTGGCTTTGAAGCTCTCCCCCTGGCTAAACGACCAACTGCGCGGAAAATGGCTGACCAATCCTAACCTTACAATGGCGGTCGTCAGCGCGCTTCATGACGCTGTAACGCTGCTGCGCCAATGGCCCATCGTTCCAGCCCAGCTACTTCCAACTCCAGGCGAAGGGGACAACTGGTCGAACAAGCTGGGGCACGCCGTCAAGCAAGCCCGGATCGGCCGCTCCTCGCCCCGCGTCAAAGCCCTGTTCGCGATGTTTCTACATGGCCTGCAGCAAGAGCAAACCGATCTCAGTCAAAGCCCTGATCTGACCGACCTCCCGTCGGCCGACGAGGGAAATGACATAGTTGAACTGATCTCCGCCAAATCAGCCGTGCGTGTACTGCGCGAGACGGATACCATCATTGCAAAGCTTCGCGCCGCCGGCGTCTTCAAGCTCACCGACGTGCGAGTTCATGGCGTGGTTAGACCGTTCCATGATCCCGAAGAAATCGAGGAACTGGCACGTACCAAGCCTGACCGTCTGCCTTTGACCGCCGTGTCGCAGTCAACTCAGTTGCCCCGCTATGCCATAGCGCAGTTGATGGAATCTGGATTGCTCGCCCCGCTGACCCACCCTTATTGGGAGGCGCGATATGGCGTCCGCAATACCACCACGCAGGCCTGGGCGGCATTCGAGGCAAAGATCCAAGCCAAAGCCGATCCCGCTATGATTGACGGCGTTCCGCTGCAAATCGCAGCACGAGCTATTGGCGGTCGCGCCAAGCCCTGGGCCGGCATCTTCGCCTGGCTTCTGGGGCCGGATAGTCGATTTGGTCTGGCCCCCGAGGCGACGGACCTGTCCCACCAAATACTAATCCCGGCCGAACTCATCGACACTTTGCGGATGTTGGAAAACCCGTTGTCCGGTGCCCATGTCGAGGATGAGCTATCAGGCGCCGATGCCAGCGAGATACTCAACCTGGCCACCAATCAGTTTCTCAAATTCGTCGCCACCGGCCGCATACGTCGCCACGGTAAAGCATATCTCGCAGCGGATGTTCTTCAGGCTGCAGCAGAGATCATAGGATCGGTCGAGATCGGCTACAGGATGGGATTGCCTCCCCAGTCAGCACAAAAATGGGCGCGGAAGGTCGGTTTGCCGACGATACATGATGCGGGCTACTGCCGCATGAGCTTCGCCAAGATCATGAAACAAGGCGCTTGGTCAGCCTAGACGACGCCCGCGTCGCGTGAGCGATCCTCGATCCGGGCCAACATAGCAAGCTTGCGCGCTGTTCGGCGCGATCCGCTATTGCGCATGGCGTCGGTACGCTCTGGGGTATCGATGATGCCCAAGACAGCCTTGCGCTCGCGGATTCCCGCTAAAAGGTCTGAGAGGGTGATGATCATACCGCTCCATCCCTTCCGTGGATCCCGGTCCATCTTAGAAATGTGCAGCCCGCCTGCGACATCCCTGCTTCGGTACCGATAATATCCCATGCAAGATGCATGGGCCAGCTGCGTCCACGGCCCACGCATGATGTCTCACCGCCGCAAAGGGCCGACCTCCGTTGCGTCATGTCGACAAGCCCGATTGCCGGTAATCCACCGACCCTTGCCATGTTCTCTTTTTGTTCGCATATTGCTGCGCATGACACAGCCCGATTCTCTCTGGCTCGCGCAGAGCCTTCTAAACGCCCCTGGATGGGCACGAGTGGCACTGACGGCGCCGAACGAACGGTTACGGGAGCAGGCTGCGGTAGAATTGGCCCAGACGATTATCGTGGCCATGGAGCGTCAGCCGCCTCACTTTGATCGTAGGCAGATGACCCTTCCCCTCTGACGTGGGGGCGAACACCCCCCTACGGAACCTCGGCGATTATGCCCGCCGAAACGCCAATCTTTTCATCATCTGCAGATGCGGCCACTCAGGAGTAATCGATGCTGAAAAACTCAACCGCTGGTTCCTCGCGCATTGCTGGAACACCGCTATGGAAACCGTCGGATCGCATCTGCGCTGCACGCGCTGTCGGGGACATCCTAAACGATTTGCTCCAACGCCTCGACAACCGGACCGGCCTGACTGGATGAACAGCAAAGCAAGCTGGAAACGGCTGGTTCGGCGCCTGCGCGATTAGTGGCAAAATTCGCAAGTGCCTGGCAGCAGATCAAGCTGCAGGGGATTCTGTTTTGTCGTCCAATGCGTTGTCATGCGCACTATGTAGCGCTGTGTATGACGCGTCTCGCTCACTGGGATTTACCCGTCCTTCAAAACAGGCGATTTCCCGGTGTGTTTCGCCGAACACGTCCTGAAAATCTGCCACGACCTTTATCGTGATCGCGACAAAGGTAGCCTTCTCGAGCAGGGCCGCAACGCCATCCTGAGAACGCAATCCAAGCGGATATGATGTCCAGGAATCCGCCGAAGGTATGTCCTGCCGCCAGTGCGATCTTTCCAGGTCTGGTTCATCGCCAAGCATCATGCCGCGCTGAGTGTTGTCGCCATAAACAGCGACAATATGTGCGTTGTACAGCCAGCGTAACCGGCGCGCAGGCGATGCGCCAGAATTCTGGAAAGTTACCTTGGCAGTCAGATCGCCCAGCTCACTAAGCTTTGCCTCCACCGACTGAACCACGACATATGCGCGGGCCTGCGCCCGCCCATATTCCATAGCTATGCGGTTCGCGTCGGTGGCTGCCGATTCCGATGAAGCCGCCCCTCGTTTCCGAGATGATTGCGCCCCTTCGTTCCGAGATGATGTCGCCCCCCCGGAGACAGGGCCGTGCTGGCTACGTCTGTTGTTATTTCGTTCGTGCCGGTCGTCAAGCCTCTGAAGGGGATTTGACCCGGCGCATGCTGTCACCGTCGAGGTCCAGGCGGTGGGCGTTGTGGACGAGCCGGTCGAGGATGGCGTCGGCATAGGTCGGATCGCCGAACGTTTCATGATGCTGCTTTCCTGGAAGGGGTCATACTGTAATTTGGCGCTGTGAGCGCCTTTATTTGCTGGAGGGTCAGTTCCA